>NZ_CAJXTC010000034.1 GCF_913060805.1 uncultured Draconibacterium sp. | reverse complement strand
AGGTTCATGGAAAAGAAAAGAATCCTTTATATTTCACAGGAGATTACCCCTTATTTACCAGAAAGCGAAATGTCGGAAATCGGACGTTACCTGCCACAGGGCGTTCAGGAGAAAGGGAGAGAGATTAGAACATTTATGCCGCGGTATGGCTGCGTAAACGAGCGTAGAAATCAGTTACACGAGGTAATCCGCTTGTCGGGTATGAACCTGGTGATTAACGATGCGGATCACCCACTTATCATAAAAGTAGCTTCGATACAAGCTGCTCGTATGCAGGTTTATTTTATCGATAATGAAGATTATTTTCAACGCAAAGCCGTTTTGCACGATGATGACGGCAAAGAGTTTGAAGATAACGACGAACGTGCGGTATTTTTTGCCCGCGGTGTGCTCGAAACTGTAATTAAGTTACGCTGGGCACCCGATATTATTCACTGCCATGGCTGGTTAACTTCGTTAGTGCCTTTATACATTAAAAAGTACTATTATAACGATCCGTTATTTCAGAACTCGAAACTGGTTTATTCGGTTTACGACGATGATTTTAAACAACCACTCGATAGCAAGTTTAACGAAAAACTGTTGCTCGAAGGTATTACAACCGACGATGTGAAAACGATAGAAGAACCAACTTTTGCCAATGTTAGCAAAATGGCTGTCGATTATTCGGATGCGGTTATTCAGGGAGCTGAAAATATTAACGCTGACGTTAAAAATTATATTAAGGATAGCGAAAAGTTATTCCTCGATTTCCAACCAAAAGAAACATACATTGATGCCTACAACGAGTTTTACGATAAAGTGTAAGGCTTCGGTGTTAAAGAATCAAAATTAAATTTAAAAAGTTCAATTTTACTCCGATTTCAGAATAGCTCTCGTTGTAATTTTCTATGTTTGTGTAATTTTTCGGAAATCAGAAAATTGAAGAAGTAATCCAGACTGTTTAAATAGGCTAATTTGCTTAGGTTACAGTAGGTAAGCTTCCTAAAATAAATTGGAATAGTTGACATGAAATACAATACAGCGCAGTTGTTAAAGATATTTGGAGGTTTGTTTGTTCTGTTGAACATTTTGGTTGCCTGCAATAGCGAGCAAAACGATTTGGGATTAGGCATTCTTCCGGACGAAGACTTGATTAATGTTCGGAATATTTCTGTTTCGGATAAAATTGCATCTTACACTTTTACTGAAAATGGAATTATTTCCAACAAGTCGACAACGAACCTGTTGGGAACACTGAACGATCCGGTTTTTGGGAAAACAACTGCAAATTATGCAACGCAGTTCCGTTTAACTTCGTTTCCTGATTTTGGAACCAATACCGTTGTTGACTCGGTTCGTTTGTACCTGTTTTACCGAAACATTTACGGCGACACAATTACAACTCAGCACATTAAAGTGTACGAAATGGAAACGTTGCTTGATCCGGATGCTGAATACACCCAGGATATTGATTTGAAATCGATGGCATCTGATATTCCGCTTGCCGAGTTTGATTACACGCCAAAAGTGGTGTTGGATTCTGCATCACAGGATACCAACTACCAGATGTTGACGATTCCGTTGGATATTGCTTTGGGCGAAAAGCTGATCAGTGCCGATTCGCTCGATATGGTGAACAACGATGTTTTTCTTCAGTATTTTAAAGGACTTTTACTCGAAAGTGCTGATGTTTCCGGCGAAGGTTCATTGGTAACTTTACATACGGCAGCAAGCAGTTCGTTCCAGGGATCGGCCTTGTTGGTGTATTATAACAACGACGAAAATACCATATTGCTTGAAGAGGACGAAGATCCGGATACTTTATCGCAAGCCTATCTGATTACTGAATTCAGTGCTCGTGTTAGCGAATTTAAACACGATTACACCGGAGCGCCGTTTTTAGCTGATCTTGATCAGGAAGAAGAGGAAAGCGACCTGATTTATGTACAGCCAACCGGAGGATTAAAATCACGTATTACAGTTTCCGGTCTTGAAAGCTGGAAAGATTCAACAAATATGGGTATCAATAAAGCGGAGATCATTTTCCATGTTGATACCATTGCAAGCGATATTCATAATTATCCGCCGCCAAGCGAGCTGTTGTTTACGTTTGTGGCGCCCGACGAAGAGGAATACCGCCCGATTGATTATTTCTTTAATCCGTTGTTTTACGGCGGTGTTCTAGATACCAGCGATTACACGTATACCTTTAATATTACGCAGCATGTTCAGCGTATTATCGATGTAACCGATCCTGATGACGATGATTTTGTTGGAAACCAGGGCTTTTACCTGACAACAGGTCGTCGTGCCGATATTGCCAACCGCGTAATTCTTAAAGGGGCAAAACAAGATGGCGTTGATATGAGGATCACGTATTCAAAATTTTTGGATTAATCAGCTACTCATTTGTTTGTTCTTCCCCCAATTTTAATCGCTTTTACAGTGAATTGCAGCGCTTTGTTTAATTTTCCGGAATGCGGTGCGATTATTGCCGGATATTGAGCTCCATTAATTAAACATCGCATAAATTGGACGTAGTGGCACGTTTATCCCCCGAAATCTTTTATTTTAGCAGCCTTTAACCAGCAACTAAATTTATTGCAAAGCTTAACCGGTTTTGCAAAGCCGGGAATGAAAGCGTTTTTGTTTTCGGCAAACCACAAAAATTGTATTCATGAAACCACTACTTCATTGCGCCGTACTTTTGGTGCTGTTCATTTCTTGTCAAAATCAGAGTGAAAAGAATCCTGCAGTTAGCAGTTCTTCCGAAAATTATTGCCAGTATGTAAACCCGATGGTTGGAACAAGCACTATGGGCCATACATTTCCCGGAGCTACTGCTCCTTTTGGAATGGTGCAGCTGGGGCCGCAAACCGATATGCAGCCGTATTTTAATCCAGATGGCAGCTACAATAAAAAAACGTACGAATATTGTGCCGGTTACCAGTATCGCGACACCACGATAATTGGCTTTGCACACACCAATTTTAGTGGTACCGGTCACTCCGATCTGGGAGATTTTCTGGTGATGCCAACCACCGGCGATTTGGTGCTCGACCCCATAAAAAACGATGATGGAAACAAAGGTTTTTATTCGGTTTTCTCGCACGAAAGCGAAAAGGCAGCACCCGGGTTTTACAGCGTAAAACTCGACGATTACAATATAAATGCTGAATTAACCGCATCGGAAAGGGTCGGATTTCATCAATATACATTCCCGAAATCAGATGACGCGCACATAATTCTTGATCTGGTTTATAACATTTACCATTACGATGAGAAAAACGTGTGGACATTTTTGCGCGTTGAGAACGATTCGCTGATTACCGGTTACCGCCAAACGAAAGGGTGGGGGCGTACGCGAAAAGTATTTTTTGCCATGCAGTTTTCAAAACCGTTTAAAAGTTACGGGCATAAAAAATACGACGCGGATAACTATGATGGGCATTACCGGTATTTTGACCAGGAGAATAATTTCCCGGAAATGGCCGGACGAAATATCAGGGCGTATTTTAATTTCGATACTGCCGATAACGAAAAGCTAAAAGTAAAATTTGCCCTGTCGCCGGTAAGTATGGAGGGTGCACAAAAAAACCTGGAGGCCGAAATTCCGGATTGGGATTTTGAACGTGTAAAAGCCGAAACACAACAGAAATGGAACAACGAACTGGCAAAAATAGAGGTAGAAAGTATTTCTGATGACGACAAAAAAACATTTTACACAGCGCTGTATCACACTTTCCTGAGTCCGATTGTGTACGAAGATGTAGATGGCAGTTAC
This sequence comes from uncultured Draconibacterium sp., assembly GCF_913060805.1. Taxonomy (GTDB): domain Bacteria; phylum Bacteroidota; class Bacteroidia; order Bacteroidales; family Prolixibacteraceae; genus Draconibacterium. The sequence continues at coordinate 53,855 of NZ_CAJXTC010000034.1, read as the reverse complement.
CGTGGACTCGATCAGAATATTCACCAGTCGGAAGGTTTTACCAACTACACAATTTTTTCGTTGTGGGATACCTACCGCGCTTTGCATCCTTTCTTTAACCTTATTCAGCCGTCGCGTAATAACGACATGATTAAGTCGATGTTGGCGCATTACGACCAGAGTGTGCACCACATGTTACCGGTTTGGAGCCACTATGCCAACGAAAACTGGTGTATGATCGGCTATCACTCAACAACAGTTTTGGCCGATGCTGTAGTAAAAGGAGTTGGCGATTTCGATCGAAAACGGGCTTTGGAAGCTGCAGTTACAACGGCAAAAGTTCCCTATTTTCATGGCGTTGGCGATTATATGAAATACGGTTTTGTGCCCGAAGACAAAAGTTCGTACTCGGTGTCGAAAACGCTGGAATATGCTTTCGACGACTGGTGTATTGCGCAGATTGCCAAAAACACCGGCGATGCAGCTACCGAAAAAGAGTTCCTGGAACGTTCGAACGCCTATAAAAAAGTTTACGATCCTTCGATTGGTTTTATGCGTCCGAAACTATCAAATGGCGAGTTCAGAAAAGAATTCGATCCGCTGGATACACACGGACAGGGATTTATTGAAGGCAATGCCTGGAATTACGGTTTGTATGTGCCGCATCAGGTGGAAGATATGGTTCAGCTGATGGGCGGTAAAAAACGTCTGTCGGGGATGTTGGATTCGTTGTTTACCATGGAGTTGGCCGATAAATACATTGAGAAGAACGAGGATATTACCCGCGACGGAATGATCGGTAATTATGTGCATGGTAACGAACCGGGACATCATATTCCGTTTTTGTACAACTACACCGACGAGCTACACAAAACCCAAAGCCGCGTGCGCATGATCATGAAAACCATGTATGGTGCCGAGGTAAACAGTTTGTGTGGTAACGACGATGCCGGCCAAATGAGTGCGTGGTACATTTTTAATAGCCTTGGTTTTTATCCGCTGGCGCCGGGATCGGAATACTACGAATTGGGGAGTCCTTCGGTGAAAAAAGCAGTCGTTTCGTTTGAAAATGGAAACCAGCTTACAATAACAGCCAAAAATCAAAGCGAAGAAAATGTGTACGTTAGTAAAGTTACGTTGAACGGTCATGAAATTGACGGCACAAAAATCTCACATTTCGATTTAATAAAAGGAGGAGATTTGGTATTTGAAATGAGCGATCAGGCAACGAAATAATAACTAATTCGTTGCTTCAAACTCATTCAGTAAATTGTTTAAAACCGATTCGTCAACTTTGAAAATAGTACCGTGGCGCGTTCCTTCGGGAAAGCTGATGCTGTCGTTTATAACTTCCCAGTTGATTAGGTCGGTCGATCGCATGGCGCCCATGTGGTGTCGGGTATATTCGTCGTAATAAAGCACCCACGCATCGTTTACCTGTGCAACTGTTGGGCCTTCCACCCAATCGGGAGAAATGGCTTCAGAAGCAAGTTTATATCCGCCGTAAAGCGAATTGCTTTTGGCAATACGAATGTGTTTTTTTGGTGGATAACGGGTTTCGTCTTTTAAAAACATCAGGTACTCGTCGTTTATCTTTTTTATAACCGCATCAATTACATTAAAGCCTTCGTCGTACAATAGTTTTGTGGTCGTAAATTCCTCAAAATCTTTTGTGGTGGTGTAATACATGCGGTGGTTGTATTCGCTGTCGCCCTGTGTTTCGCCGGCTTCAAAACGTCCGGGAATTGTGGTGGCCCAGTAAATCATGTATTGCTCCTTTTCATCATCATAAATAATCTCAGGCGCCCAGCAGTTTCTGGCAGTAGGTTCGTGTTGCATCACCGGCACAAATTGTTGCTCCGACCAGTTGATCAGATCTTCCGACGAAGCATATCCAATTCCTCTGTCGTTCCAGCTAACCGTCCAAACCATATGAAAACGATTATCCGGCCCCTCAATAATACACGGATCGCGCATTAATTTATCGTCGGCAACTTGTGGTGCGAGTAGGGAAGAATCGTTGTTCAGCGCATGAAAATGATACCCGTCTTTACTATAAGCAAGGTGCAAACCATCTTGTCCGTTGTCTTTAAAATACGAAAACAGATATACTTTTGGCGGGTTTGTTTTTGGAGCACATCCTGCAAACAGGGTGAGTACGGCGATAAAAAGAAGCAGTTGTTTCATAATGGTTGTTTGCCACAAAAATAAAGAAGCTTTTCGATTCAGCAGTATTGATCTCCGGGCGATAATACAATATGTCCACCTCATATATTCAAAACTCCACCTGATTTCCGCAATAGCACCTATATTTGCATCGAGCAGAATATCCACATAAAGCTTCGTGCAACATGGATCGAATGAATTGGCTCAAACAATAGAAGATCAAACTTTAATTTAAATCAATGAACTCTAAAGCTCAAAAGCTAACCGTACTTGAAAAGATCGGCTATGGATCGGGAGATGCTGCCGTAAACGTGGTTATATCTTCCATGTTCCTTATCATCACTTATTTTTATACTGATATTTTTGGACTAAAGCCCAAAGATGTTGCCCTTATGTTTTTACTGGTTCGACTGATCGACGCTGTCAGCGATCCCTTGATGGGGTTGATAACAGACAAATATAAATTTAAAGGAGGCCGGTTCCGTCCTTACTTTTTATTTCTCTCGGTTCCTTTCGGAATCTCGGTATTCTTAACGTTTACCACACCTGGTTTCGATTATGCCGGAAAACTGATTTACGCATACATTACCTATATTTTTGTAACGCTGATGTTCACATCGGTCACCATTCCATACATTTCGCTAATCGGGGTGTTGACTAACGATCCGCAGGAACGTCTGTCGGCAAACGGTTACCGCCTTTTCTTTGCAAAGGTGGCTGCTTTTATGGTGTCGATCGTTGTTCCGATTCTTGCCGAAAAACTAGGTCGCGATGACATGGGAAGAGGATATCAACTGGCTATGGGACTAATGGCGTTGATGGGAACTTTGTTGTTCTTGTTCAGCTATTTTACTACCCGCGAGCGAATCGAACACGTAGTAGATAAAACACCATTTTTTCAGCAGTTAAGGTACCTGGTAAAAAACGACCAGTGGCTTATTTTATGGGGATCTTGCCTGTCGGGTACTGTTGGTTATGTAATCCGCAGTTCGGTGGCTATCTTCTATGCAAAATATTACCTGGGCGGAGATGCCGGAATGCAATCCACTTTTATGGGAACCGGTGTTGCAGCGGCTATTTTGGCCATGCCTTTGTCAACGCTTATCACCAAACGTTTTTGCAAAGTAAAACTGTTCTGGATGTCGCAGTTTGGTGTGGGAGTGCTTAGCGTGCTGATGTTTGTTTTGGTGAAACCACAACCCGATAGTGTGTTGTTGGCTTACGTACTTTATTTTATTCTATCGTTAGTGGTTGATGTACATGCCCCGGTATTTTGGTCGGCTATTGCTGAAGCCGTGGATCATGGTCATGCTGAAACCGGAAAACGTGTTTCAGGATTGGCATTCGGAGGTATTTCTTTTGCACAAAAAGCAGGAATGGGAGTTGCCGGAGCCGTGGTTGGTTTGTTGCTTGATGCATTCGGATACATTCCTGATGCTGTTCAATCAAAAACAGCACTTATCGGGCTTGCACTGATGCTAACTCTAATTCCGGGTGTTTTTCATGTGCTCAATGGTATGTTGATCTACCGCTACAAAATCACCGACAAATTTTACGAAACGATAAAAGCAAAAATTCATATTTAAGATGGACACTACAGATAAAAATGCGCCATTGGTTGAGCAGCGCGCCGATCCGTTTGTGTACAAACATACTGATGGTTACTACTATTTCACCGGCTCGGTGCCAACTTACGATCGTATTGAATTACGAAAAAGTAAAACGATTGCGGGCTTAAAAGAGGCTGAAACTTTTGATGTGTGGTTTAAACACGAAACCGGCCCAATGAGCCGTCATATCTGGGCTCCTGAAATTCATTACCTCGATGGCAAATGGTATGTTTACTTTGCTGCCAGCGAAGAAGAAGACATTTGGGCGTTACGACCTTATGTTTTGGAATGTACCGGTCAGGATCCGTTAAACGACGAGTGGATTGAGCTGGGACAAATGCAGCCTGCCGATGGCGATGAAAAAACATTCATCGACTTCTCGCTGGATGGAACAGTATTCGAAAATAACGGTAAGCGTTATTTTTGCTGGGCCGAAAAAACCGGCGGACAGTTTGCTGCATCAAATCTTTACCTGGCAGAAATGGAAACTCCGGTTAAGTTAAAAACTGTACAGTTTATGCTTACCACTCCCGATTACGATTGGGAAAGAATCGGTTTCTGGGTAAATGAAGGACCGGCAGCCATTAAAAACAATGGCAAAATTTATATTACATTTTCGGCAAGTGCCACCGGCGCCTGCTATTGTATGGGATTGATGGAAGCCGATGAGAATGCCGATCTGCTGGATCGTAATTCATGGAAGAAATCAAGGTACCCGGTTTTGGAAACCGATTACGAAAAGAAAATATACGGCCCGGGGCACAACTGTTTTACCGTGGCTGAAGATGATAAAACGCCACTGTGCATTTACCATGCCCGCGATTATGAGAAGGCTGTTGGCGATCCTGCAGTTGTTCCCGCAAGCGATAAACGACCGCTGGAAGAAATTGTTGAAGACCCGTTGTATGATCCAAACCGTCATGCACGCGTTATGGAAGTTAAATTTGATGCTGACGGGAGACCTGTATTTGAGTTTTAGTTGAAATGATGATATACCGAAAGGTAAAACCAGAGTCCGGGGCTGAATTTGTAAAATGAATTCAGCCCTTTTTTTATGCCATTAGAATTGATCAGGAGTTTCGATATCACTTTTTTCTGCTTATGAAGCCGGCGATATTTTATGCGTTACAACCATATTTTTTGATTAGTTTCGTAGAGATAGAGTTCATGAATATCAACGTTTCAGAATATGCTGATTGATTCCTTACACGATACAGAACGGTTAAAAAGTGGCGATTTCTTCTTAAAAGAGGAAAGTCATTGCCGTAAAATAGGACGTCTTGTAAAAGGCGTGATGAGAGGCTTTGTGCTCGATGTTGATGGAAACGAAATAACCACCCACTTTTATTGCGAAGGCGACATGGTTATTGGCAGCTATATTCCAAATGTGCAAACACAAATGAGTATTCAGGCCCTTGATGATTGCGAACTATCGGTAGCCGATTACGCCACCATAATGGCACACGTAAACAAAGACCGGGAAATAACCAAGGTGATCACTGAAGCTTTTGAGCAACTGAACAAACAGTTACAATCGAGGCTCGTAGCTCTGTTAAACCTCAATTCGTTGGAGAAATACGAACTTTTCCTGAGCGAATTTCCGGGGCTGATCAACCGAATACCTCACTATCATATTGCCAATTTTTTAGGAATTACACCCACACAATTAAGCCGGGCACGGAAGGATTTTATCAACAAATGTAAATGAAAAGCTTTGCGCTGGTTGGTTTCTTTGCATCTGTAAATTAATCAACAAGAAGAATGCAAAACAAAAATTTGATGCTGCTGTGGACCGGCAAACTGGTATCGGCTTTAGGAGATAAAATGTATGCTATCGCTATTGCTTGGTGGATACTTGAAGTAACGAATTCGCCCACCATGATGGGATTGTATCTGCTGGCAGCCACTTTGCCGACGGTGCTGATGGGAATTGTAGCCGGAGCGGTAATCGATAACTCGAATTTAAAACGCGTATTGGTGGTTGCCGATGTGGTGCGTGGCATTGGAATAACAGTATTGGGTTTACTCTACCTGGAGGAATTGCTAACGCCCGTTTGGGTTTTTGGTATTACGGTGGTGGTATCGCTGGCGTCGGCATTTTTTAATCCGGCAGTTACCAGTATTGTTCCGCACATTGTACCAAAAGGCAAGTACGGGAAAGCCAATTCCCTTATTCAACTGGTTGATGGATTAGCTAAGGTTGCCGGACCTTTTGCAGGTGTGGCAATTGTTGCAGCAACAGGTTATGTAGGCGCGTTTTTTATAAACGGGATATCTTTTTTGCTCTCTGCTTTTTTCGAAGGATTTATTTCTTATTCCCATACCCATTCGATCTGGCGAAAAAGAAACGAAAACAAATGGAACAGAAGTAAGGCTCTAATCAACGACATACAAAACGGACTACAATATGTGTTATCAAATACCCGCTTGCTGAACCTCTTGTTCTACATTTTTGCAGCACATTTATTTATTGGTGCTTTATCGGTAATGCTTCCGGTTATGGCCAAATTTGTGTCGGATGATAACCTCAACTTGCTCGGAATTTTAGAAACCGTTTTAGGAGCAGGATTTGTTTTAGGAGCTTTACTGTTGAGCCGCAGGAGCGAGGAGACGTTCAGAATTGATGCGTTACCAAAGATTTTTATCGTTGTGGGATTTAGTATAATAACTATTGGCGTTATCGCTTTTTTCAAAAGTTTGCCGCTTTTCTTATTTGCCCTTCCTGTTTTTGTTATCGGTTACTGTATCGTTTATGCTTCCATCAATTGGAAAACCTTTATACAGCTTGATACCCCACCCGAAAAACTGGGCCGTGTTGCAGCTATTTCTGCTTTGGTGGGCGATATTACGCTGCCCATTGCTTTTGCGCTTTACGGTTTTCTGCTCGATCAGTTCGACTTTGTACTGCTTTCCGTAATCAGCGGGATGTTGCTGATAATTACTATTTATATGCTGAATTTGGGAACTCGAAGAAGACTGGCTCCGGCACGAGCATAATACTTTGTGAGCTGATTTAACATTGATTCTATCAGCACCTTTATCCTGATAATTTTGTTAAATTCGCACCATATCCCGGTGAGCCTCATGTGGATAAGTAGCGGGCGAAAGTCTCCACGGATTATAAGTCAACTCATACCAAAAGTTAAACCCATGAAAAAAGTATTACTGTTATTGGCCAACGGATTCGAATTTTTCGAAGCAAGTGTATTTATCGATGTTATCGGCTGGAACATGGAGGAAGGCGATTGTTCAACAAAACTGTACACCTGCGGCGTAACGAAAGAAATTAAGAGCGCTTTCGGTCATAAATTAATTGCCGACTACCTTATTGATGAGGTTGATGTAAACGATTTTGATGCGCTGGCAATTCCCGGAGGTTTTGAGGTGTACGATTTTTACAACGATGCCTACAGCAATAAATTTACCAAGTTGATACAGGATTTCAAGGCAAACGGTAAATTTATTGCATCCATTTGTGCGGGCGCTCTGCCACTGGGTAAAAGTGGTATTTTAAAAGGTAAAAACGGAACGACCTACCGAAGTGAAGTGCGGCGCGAGGCATTGAAAAATTTTGGCGTAAATGTACTCGATCAGCCCATTGTTATCGACGATAATATAATTACTTCGTGGAATCCATCCACTGCTGCTGGTGTGGCTTTTTTGCTGCTGGAGTTGTTAACCAACAAAGAGAATGTTGAAAAAGTGCGGCAGTTAATGGGATTTTAAAACCCCGCAAAAGCAGAAAACGATGATTGAAATTTCAACGGATAAGGCAAAGCTCAACATTCAGGTTATTCACAATTATTTGTCGAACGAATCGTATTGGGCAAAAGGTCGTTCGTTGGAAACCGTAAGGCGTTCCATCGAAAATTCACTGTGTTTTGGGATTTACAGCGAGAACAAGCAGGTTGGATTTGCGCGGGTAATTACCGATTATGCCGTTTTTGCCTGGCTGCTCGATGTTTTTATCCTTCCCGAATACCAGGGAAAAGGTTACGGTAAAAAGTTAGTGGAAGCCATAATGACACATCCCGATTTGCAGGGACTGCGCCGCTGGGGATTGGGAACCGACGATGCACACGGGCTGTACAAACAATTTGGATTTGCACCCTTGCAAAAGCCCGGTAATATGATGGAGATTTTGAATAAATCCTCACACTAATAATTCGAAATTGTAAGCGGCAAAATTGAGTGCAACAACAAAACTCATTCAGCTAAAAAGGCTAACTAATGTCAGTTAGCAAGTAATAAAGTAGCATAATTCAAACCTGTAATACGAGATTTAATATCTTTGCTTTTATTTTTCCGATTTTTATGCAAAATGTTAGCGAAATACTCGACTTTTCGATTAGCACCTTACTTTTTCTTTACCTGTTAACACTAATTGGCAAAAGCACCAACTACCAGCGGTCTTACTGGTTTTGGGGCGTCGTTTTTGTTTTATTCTCGAAAGTAAACAGTGTGCTGGAAGGGCTTATTTTTTCCACCGAAATTAATATCGTCGAGCACACCTTCTTTTTCATTGCCTGTGTCTTTTTATTTATAAGTATCGTAAAAAGGGAGCTGTAATGGAAAATTATATTGTAACCGTAAACATATTATCAGCACTTATTCTTTCGCTTTCGGCAGTAATTGTTTTTGTGCGGCTCTATCGCAACCGGGTTCAATACAAAATATTATTTGGCGTTGCCTTGCTCATTTTGCTGGCCGGCTCTATCATCAATATTTATCAGCACACAACAGTTCAGGAAAATGCCGAAGAATTTGAACAGATTCTAAGCATCCTTTTTCTGCCCATTTTAATATTTGCCATTTACGAAAGTATCATTGGCGAACAGCTGCGCAACCGTATAAAAAGTGAGCAGAAGTTTAAAGGTATTTTTGACCAGACATTTTCGTTTGTTGGTTTGCTTGATGGTGAAGGACGACTGCTGGAAGCCAACTCAACCGCCTGCGAATTTATCGGGTATCGAAAAGATGAATACAAGGGCTTATTATTCCCCGAAACCCGATGGTGGAAACATTCGGCCGAAGAAAGAGAGAAACTGACCGTGGCGATTGAAAAGGCCCGGCTGGGAAAAACCGTCCGATTCGAAACCACCAATATCGACAAAGATGGAAATATTCGTTACATCGACCTTTCGTTAAAACCGATTCACGATTCGCACGATAATCTGATTTATTTAATTGGCGAGGGGCGCGATATTACCGAGGTAAAATCGACGAGGCTGGAGCTGGAGAAACACAAAAAGAACCTGGAAGACATTGTAGACAAACGTACAACGGAGCTAAAAACGGCCAATGCCGAGTTGCAGATAATAAACGATGCCTTACAAGAAAAAAACACCATAATTAACGAGCAGAACTCGAAGTTAATAAGCGCTCTTAACGACTTAAAAGAAACACAGGCACAGCTGTTTCAGGCCGAAAAAATGGCTTCGCTGGGTGTGCTTACTGCCGGAGTTGCCCACGAAATTAACAATCCGTTAAACTACATTATTGGCGCTTACGAAGGATTAAAATTGCAGGGAATACATGCCGGCGACGAAGATGTTGAAACGCTGTTAAATGCCATTAAAACCGGGGCCGATCGTGTAACAGGTATTGTAAAAAGCCTCAACCAGTTTAGCCGCAATACACCGTCGGATAACGAAGAATGTAACATCCATGAAATACTCAACGACAGCCTTGTAATGTTACAAAGTCAATTAAAAAATAGAATTCAGGTTCATAAGAACTATTCAAACGAAACATTTATTACTTTTGGTAATGTTGGAAATATTCATCAGGTATTTCTGAATATTCTTTCCAATGCCGAGCAGGCCATCGAAGGGGCAGGGGAGATAGCCATAAAAACATCGAAAAAGGACAACCATTTAATCATTGCTATTTCCGATACCGGCAAAGGAATTGAAAAGGACGAACTAACGAAGATTACCGACCCGTTTTATACGACCAAAGACCCGGGGAAAGGAACAGGTTTAGGCCTGTCGATTGCTTTCGGCATAATTAAGGATCACGGAGGCAGCCTCGAATTTGAGTCGGAAGTAAACAAAGGAACAACTGTAACAGTTATACTACCACAAAAAGGAATAAAACATGAGTAACAAACCCAAAATACTTTATGTGGACGATGAGGAAATTAATATCACCGTTTTTCAATTGACCTTCTCAAAAGTTTTTGAGGTATTAACTGCCGACAGCGGCGCGAAAGGCGTGGAGATATTTAACAGCGATCCCGACATAAAATTTGTAATCTCGGATATGAGAATGCCCGCCATGAACGGGCTGGAGTTTATCCGGAAAATTAAAAATGTATGCGAGCATATTCCCTGCAGCATATTGTCGGGCTACCAGCAAAGTCCCGAAATTTTATCGGCATTGGATAATGGCGAAATCGTTGAATATTTAATGAAACCCTTTAACAAAGGCGCAATCGAGGAATTAATTCTAAAGCATGTTAACGGTGTTGCCGGTAATTAAAAATTCCCGCTAATTCCAAGACTATAATCCGGCAAACCCACCTACCGAAGCTTTGTAACTTCGGGAAAAATTCGACGCCCCTACACTAGAATTTCATCTTAACATTATTTTTGTTAAATTAGATGCCCATAATCCGGTGACACCCAGAACGATTAGCAGCGAGAGATTTTCACCCTGGATATTTAATGAAACCTGAATGGCTGTTGATTGCTATTTTATTACAACAGAATTCACTTTCGTATTGCTATTCCTAATTCAGAACTAGATACCATAAAACGAAAACAGTTATGAAAAGTAAAATCCTTCTCCTATCGATTTGCCTCGGCATTGTTTTTTCAGCATGCACACAAAAAGAAAAAATCTGTGTCATTAAAGGGAAAGTGGTCAATCGGCCACAAAGCACACAACTGATGCTTTCGAAACCATTTGAAGACGATCGTGCGGGAGAGCCGGTAATGATTCAAATAGAGAACAGCGCGTTTTATTACGAACTGGCGTACACCGAGAATGAGGCCTATCAGTTGATCTTTGAAGATGAATATAACCATGCCCGTTGGCGACCCGTTACTTTTTTCTTAGACTCCGATACTATAGAGTTTGAGTTGTACCCGATGGAGGAGTACAAAAAGAACACCGTTTCGGGCGGAGAAATGAATGATGAATTTTTAGCACACGAAAAGAAAGAGTCTGATGCATTGGAGGAAAAGTTAAAATCAAATACCGAAAGGATTCAGACTTTAATGGATAACAATGAGTACGAAAGCGAAAAAATGAAGGCGGTATTTGACGCTATTGAGAAGGCAGAAACGCAGGAAGAGAAAGCAAAATTATATGTGGAGATGGCCAGATTGAATAATTCAGGGGAAGGACTTAGTGAAGCAGCGAAGAAACTGAATTCTGAACGTAGTTCTGTTGTGAAGATCCAGAAGGCAAAAGAATTTCAGTACAGGAAAGAGCATCTTTCGATCCCGAATTACTATTCGCATATCCGTGATATGAAAAACTCGGAGTATTCCCACGAATCATATGATCAGGACGAATTGATGGCCGTTCAAAAAATCTACGCTCAGAAATTTAAAAAGCATTCGTACACAACATACAGTAACGAGATTGCCTGGCGCTTCGAGAATCTGAAACCCGGTGGTGTATATTTCGACTGTACCTTGCCCGACCTGAACGGCGAGGAACATACGCTTTCGGAAGAAATAGCCGGGAAATATGCACTGATCGATATCTGGGCGCCTTGGTGCGGACCGTGTATAACCAAGAGCCGCGCCATGATGCCTGTTTACGACGAATACAGCGACAAAGGCTTTACGGTTGTGGGAATTGTAACTAAATACGTCGATACGGCCAGTGTAAGTGAACGCCTCGATACTGATAAGTATCCTTGGCTAAGCCTGCTGGATAAACCGGAAATAGATTCGCGCATAAACGAACATTACGGAACTGAACTGGAAGGCGGCAAAACGATACTGGTGGATAATACAGGGAAAGTGCTGGCGCTCGATCCTTCGGCCGATGATGTAAGGGACATTCTGGAAGCGAAGTTGTAACTAGGATATTAGGGCAATTCTAAAGAATTGAAAAAAACTTGTTGGCCTATGGCCGGGGGCCGGATTACAAATCCGCACCAGCAGAGGCAAAGCAAATGATTATAAAACAATCACCGTATATCAAAACATTAAAAAATCAGTTATGAAAAAAATCCTCTTCATTCTAACTATTCTTAGTCCGCTACTTGGTTTTGGTCAGAAATCAATAACCGAATTAAACAGTAAAGATCTCCGGTCATCATTAAAACTTCTGGGAATTGAAGTTTTTAAGTACGACTTTTCTGATGTAGAACCGGATTGCGGTCTTACCATTTTTGTCGATGAATACAACAAGGATTCGCTTGTGAGTTCTAAGCCGTATAATTTTGGCTCGTGGAACCAAGAACTCGAGAATAAGGAATTTGAATTGATATCGAAGGTAAGTGCTGACACTGCCCAAACCTATTGGTTAAACCTGATTCATCCGAAAATGCAAATAGTAACCCGCGTTGATGTTGCGCCTGAATTCAGAAATGCACATTACTGGATGGAAATAGAGCAGGGAAAAATAGAGTATGAAAAGAAAACACCGCTGTTTTTTTACGGGCAGGCATGGGAAGCTGAACTACAGGGAAGGAAGATTCGTCGGTTTTGTTGGGGCGAATCCGTTGGAAGAGATATGAAAAACAAATCTTTAGAGAATATAGAACACATGGTTTTAATCAGTTATGAACTAAAGAGATATTAGAAACATACTCTTCCCCGCTACCGCGCGAATTCTTTAGCGTGGTAAAAGATAAAGCTAAAAGCTACACGATAGAATCGTGCGGCAACGCAGGAAAAACACAAATAATATAACATGAGAAAAGCAATACTAAAATACTTGATTTTAATAGCATTTATGATTTCTGGATGTTCCGCTGATTTAAAAACCAAAGAAATCAATAGTTTTGATTGAAAATGCTTTTGATCTTCGATATGTGGAGAATCACTCAGTTGCTTTTGGATTTCTGGGGTCAATTGAAAAAAGTATCCGACTTCCGTTAATCTACCTTCTGACTATTTCTGCAACACTATTTGCTTTCGTAATGGTTTGGAAGATCAGGAATAAGAAATTCAGATTATTGCTTCCCTTTTTTATTTTGATTGGCGGTGCCTATGGAAATATTCTGGATCGGATGTTAAATGGCTTTGTAACCGACTTCTTTCATGTTCACTATTTCTATGAATATAATTTTCCGGTTTTTAATGTAGCAGATGTTATAGTAAACATTGGAGTCTGGCTTATTATCATTCAATGGAAAGATTTTAAACCAATTTTAGACAACTTATTTAGTAAAGAATCCACCTTAACTTCCCCTCGTTTGTAACGAAGGGTAAAACAAGCTATCGTTTGTAACAACAAAACACAACAAATACAATTCAAAAACAATAAAACAAAAAAATGGCACCACTAATTTTTCTTCCAATTCTTATTTATGTAGCACTTGTAGTTACCATTTTGTATTTCATTTTTAAATGGGTAAATACTTTTATTCAACTAAAACAGGAACATAACGAGCTGCTAAAAGAAATAATTAAAAGAATGGATTCGAAATAGTTTCACCGCTCTCCGCCACCGCGCCCCCGAAGTTTTGGGCTTTCGCGTGGTAAACAAATTCAGCGATAATCAGCAAAATCAGCGTCATCAGCGTTCCAATATCAATTCTCCGCTAACACCTCCCGAAACTTTGGGACATGGCAACAAGGGGAAAAATTTCAAGTCAATCTAAATAGTGAAAGTATATGAGCTTACTAAAATATTCGAGCACAGAAGAAAGGTCAATTCAGGTAAATCCGGATGTATATATTGATTCTTTCAAGAAAATAATTCAGGAAGCATTAAGAAACTTTGACGCCCAATCAGAAATTGAAAACGATACGATTACATTCAAAAGAATTGTGAGAATTACAACGCATTCCGGTCGGAATAAAATCGAAGCGATGAAATTAGTACGGGAAGGCTTAATTCGAATTGAAAGAGTAGGTACAAAGAAAATCAGAATATTTTGGGAAGTTAAGTTGGATGCATTAGTGTTTTTATCCATCTCAATTGGACTTCTATTCGGATTGATTGCTCTATTGGCCAGTTCGATGATACTAATCTCAACGATTATTGGATTACTGTTTTCGGCAATTATGTATTTTATTGGGTGTTCAATAGTAAAATCAAAAATTGATGGAATTTTAGCCACTAGCCACTAGCCACTAGCTGCAAGTTTCAAGCTACAAGTCACAAATATCCAGTATCCAGTAACCAGTAACGAGTATGCAGCAACCAGCAACCAGTTAAGCGAAACGCAATCCAGGCCATCGATTCGGGGTATCCAGCATCTGGAAAGAAATCCCTTATTCTTTCGAATGCAACGCAACCCTGTTTCCTTCGGTATCGAGGATAACAGCCAAAAATCCATATTCGTCGGAAATTTTGTTTTTGCGTTGAAGTATCTTTCCTCCGGCATCTTCAACCCGCTCCAATTCCACATTTACATCTCCTGCAGGCGAAGCCAGGTAAACAACCACTCCGTTCGGCGAAGGTTGGTAGAACTCTTTGTGGAGAACCAGTGCCGCCCCCGATCCGTATTTACCTTCGGAGTAGGGGAACCACGCCATGTCGAACTCTCTGCCATGATTTTTTTCCAATCCAACACTAAAAACTGTTTCGTAAAAATTAATGGCGCGTGCCATTTGTTTTACCGGAATTTCAACCCAGCTAACGATGTTTATTCGCATAATTTAGTATTAAGGTTAGTATCAATTTTATTGGTCTTCTGTTCCTGGCTCTTTAATTTTACGGTTTAAAAGTTAATTCATTTTCTCAAAAAACCTACTCCTCTTCAACCTGTTATAAATCATCGTTTTGATTATGATCGGGAGCAGCATTTCAAATAGCTGATCATTACGAATATGAATGTTGCCCGTGCAAGATTGGAGAAACTTTTACCCAATAGCTGAAACAATGTAATTTCGTTTTATTTTTGAAGCCGAAAGAACTTAGAAAGAAGCATGAATAATTCGTCCGATAAAAGTTTGCGTTTGCCCGCTGAGTGGGAGCCGCAGTCGTTTTTACAACTTACGTTTCCACATCCCGACAGCGATTGGGCTTATCTTTTAGAGGAAGCCAGTGCATGTTTTGTCGATATCATTGAGGCCGCCGCCCGCTTTCAGAAAGTATTGGTGGTTTGCGACGATGTAAAACGTGTTCGTGCTTATTTCAGAAATACGACGAATGTTTATTTTGCCGAAGCTCCGTCGAACGACACCTGGGCGCGAGACCACAGTGGAATCACCGTTATAGAGAATGGGGAAGCCGTTGTTCAGGATTATATTTTTAACGGTTGGGGGAAAAAATTCGAAGCAGGATTGGATAATCAGATCACAAAAAGTTTGTTCGATCAGGGTTTTCTTCAGCATGCCAAACTAAAAAGTTTCGACTTTGTATTGGAAGGCGGCTCCATTGAAAGCGATGGTTTAGGTACGATTCTTACCACTACAGAATGTTTGCTGGAAGAAAACCGCAACCCGCAATATACTCAAGAGGAAATTGAGGATATTCTGAAACAGAACTTTGGAGCGAAACGTATTTTGTGGCTCAACAGCGGTTATTTGGCCGGCGACGACACCGATTCGCATATCGATACAATTGCTCGTTTGTGTAACGAGAATACGATTGCTTACGTTGGCTGTAACAATCCGGAAGATGAGCATTTCGAGGCGCTGCAAAAAATGAAAGCCGAACTGCAACAGTTTACTACCGAAGACGGAACACCTTACAATCTGGTTGAACTTCCGTTTGCCGATCCTTGTTTCGATGACGAAGGAAACCGTTTGCCGGCAACCTATGCAAATTTTACCATTATCAACGGTGCGGTGCTGCTTCCGGTTTACGGATTAAAACAAGATGCTGAGGCCGTCGATATTTTGCAGCGGATTTTTCCCGAAAAAGAAATAATTCCAATAAATTGCAGGGTATTGATCGAACAACACGGATCGTTGCACTGCGTAACCATGCAGTATCCGGAAGCGGTTGGGTTAAACATTGAAAATTAAAGATCATGAGCAAATTGAAAGTAGGTATCATACAGCAAAAACGTTCGGGCAACAAAGACGAGAACACGCAAAACAGTTTGGCGGCCATTAAAAAATGTGCCGAAATGGGAGCTGAATTGGTGGTGTTGCAGGAGCTGCATGCCAGTCTCTATTTTTGTCAGATTGAGGATGTAGATCTATTTGATTTGGCTGAACCGATTCCGGGAAAGGATACTGAAATATTTGCCGCAGCCGCGAAAGAGAATAACGTTGTTTTGGTTACTTCGCTTTTCGAAAAACGTGCTGCCGGACTGTACCACAATACTGCCGTGGTTTTTGAGAAAGACGGATCGATGGCAGGTAAATACCGAAAAATGCACATTCCCGACGATCCCGGCTTTTACGAAAAGTTCTATTTCACTCCCGGCGATATGGGTTTTGAACCCATCAATACTTCTGTTGGTCGATTGGGATTGTTGGTGTGCTGGGATCAGTGGTATCCGGAAGGAGCGCGCTTAATGGCATTGGGCGGAGCAGAAATGCTTATTTATCCTACCGCAATTGGTTGGGATCCGGCCGATACCGACGATGAAAAAGCCCGCCAGCTGGATGCGTGGATCATTTCGCAACGCGGACATGCTGTTGCAAACGGCCTGCCCGTAATCAGTGTTAACCGTACCGGTTTTGAACCCGATGTTACCGGAATGGGAAATGGCATCGAGTTTTGGGGGAATTCTTTTGTTGCAGGTCCGCAAGGTGAATTTATCAAACAACTGTCTGCCCACGACGAGCAAATAGAAGTGGTGGAAATCGACCGGAAACGCACCGAAGATGTACGCCGTATCTGGCCTTTCCTCCGCGACCGCCGCATTGATGCCTACAACGATCTTTTGAAACGTTACCGCGATTAAGAAAGAGCTCCATTCTTGGTTTGCAAAGAATCCGGAGGATTCGAATAGTTATAGAAAGACAGATTGGAAACAAATACGACTCCGGCCGGAGTCGCATATTCATATTCAAACAAGTTCTATAAACATTTGATGCCTTCGGCATCACGGAAAACCGGTACAACACGGATTCCACGTGTAAAACCAAAAGGAATAGCCATAAAGCTCCAACTCCGAAGGACAATTCCAACGAGAATGATAGAGATTCCAAACGTCAGAAGAGTAATTCCATAGAGAATATCGATAAT
Source organism: uncultured Draconibacterium sp. (assembly GCF_913060805.1). GTDB lineage: Bacteria > Bacteroidota > Bacteroidia > Bacteroidales > Prolixibacteraceae > Draconibacterium. Next base: position 36,819 of record NZ_CAJXTC010000034.1, on the reverse strand, counting down.
GCAATGTTGCCGAAAGCCTTAGCACGGTCTCCGAGACATAATTCCTTATGGAATCATAGATATTCCAAATAGCAGCAAGATAATTCCATAGAAAATATTGATGAAGCAATGTTGCTTAAAGCCTCAGCAGCAGCTTTTGCGAAAATAGTTTCGTATGGGAAAAGAAAAGGGAAAAGCCACACCATACACAAATACAGTAGTTTAAAAATGCACCCATTTAATCCCTTTTTTACTACTTATTTTTTGCCAACAAAAAGGGCGAAAGATTGATTCAGGGAAACAAAAAAATAAATACATTTGGCCGAAAACCGGGTTAAATAGGCTAGGTATCTTTTTAAATCCCGAATATAAATTTTAGGATAAACCAAAAATCATTAAATCAATTTTCAATACAAGATTATTATGCTTAAAAAGATCTTCTTTGTTGCCCTAATTATGTCTGTTTGTGTAACGACATTCGCACAAATTAAATTCGAAACAGGTTATTTTATCGACAATTCCAATCAAAAAATTCAATGTCTCATTAAAAATGAGGGATGGGTAATTACACCATCAAGTTTTAAATACAAAAAAAATGACAATGCCCCTGTAGAGACTGCAACGATTCAAAATGTAAAGGAGTTTGGCATTCCCGGGAGTGTAAAATACAAAAGGTTGGACGTTGAAATTGATACCTCGCCCGATAAACAAAATGAACTTAGCCTGGTACGAAATCCCGAATATCAGGAAAAGCAATTATTTCTTAAAGTAATTCTTGAAGGGCAGCCATCTTTATTCGAGTATAAAGACCGGACTTTAACCCGGTATTTTTATGGCTTAAATGATGATGTCGTTCAGTTGGTTTATAAACGGTATATGACCAACGATAAGGTAGCTGAAAACAATTATTTCAGAAACCAGCTGTCATCAATTCTTAAGTGTGATGAAATAACTCAGCAAAACGTAGCCGGGACCGATTATTTCAGAAGTGATTTGAAAAAGCTATTTATAACCTATCATAAGAGCACAAACGCCGATTATAATGAACTTGAAATGAAAAAGAAACTGAAGGTTCATATGTCGATAAAACCCGGAATTAATGCAAACAGCTTTACGGTAACGAATCCCAATAGTTTGGTTGAAAGGGCGGAATTCGACAATAAGACAAATTTTAGGTTAGGAGTTGAGGCAGAATTTTTACTTCCGATAAAAAAGTATAAATGGAGCTTTTTTGTTGAACCGACCTACCAAAAATATAATTCCGAATCATCTGTAAAGGTTAATCCGGCCCGCTGGCCTGCAGGAGTTATCGAAGGAGAAGTTAAATATGAATCGATAGAAATGCCAATAGGTTTAAGGTACCATATGTACCTGAATGATGTTTCAAAGATTTTCGTAGATATGGCCTTGGTTATGGATTTTGCTTTGGACTCTTATGTTGATTTTTCGAACTATCAGAATAACCTTGATATAGAATCGAGTTCGAATATTGCATTTGGATTAGGTTATAAATTTAAAGATAAGATTGATCTGACATTTCGGTATTATACAACGCGCGATATTTTAAACGGCTATACAATTTGGTACGGGAAGTATGAAGCGTTCTCAGTTTCGCTCGGATACACCTTGTTTTGAGAGCAAAGTTTCCCGAACAAAAAATGGAAATCTGCAATCGCGCCCCGAAGCTTTGGGGTGCGGCAGCAAAACTGTCTACTGCGACTGAAAACTGCCAACTAATCATCACCTTCCAGCCAACTCTTAAAGCTTTTTACTTTTTCGCGGGCCACCAGGAAATCATCTTCGTTGGCATGTTGTACTTTTAGTTTTAAACGAGAGTTACTGTAGGCAATAACATCGCTGATGCTTTTTAAGGCAACCAGATATTTGCGGTTAATACGGAAAAACACATTCGGATCGATCATCGCTTCCACCAGTTCCAGACTTTGGTCGAGCAGGTAATCTTTCCCATCCAAAAGTTTGGCGTAAGTGCCTTTTTCAAAACTGTAGAAATACAACACTTCGGAGGTTTCAATTACGCGAAGGTGTATACCCACTTTCACCAAAAAACGTTCTTTGTAATTTTTCTTTTTCAGCGAGGCTACTACCTCGTGCAGAATATCGGGAGTAAAAGAAGAGGTTGCCGGTTTGGCCATTTGCTCAAACTTATCGAGTGCTTTTTTTAGTTCAGTGCGTTCAATGGGTTTTAATAAATAATCCACGCTGTTCACTTTAAAAGCACGAATGGCATAATCGTCGTAAGCGGTGGTAAAAATTACGGGCTGGTTAAAGTTCGTCTGCTCAAATATCTCAAAACTCAGTCCGTCGCCCAGCTGAATGTCAAAAAACGCCAGTTCAGGCGCTTCGTTGTTTTGCAACCAATCAACCGTAGCTTTTACCGTATCGCACACCGCCAGGATCTGCGCCTCCGGTTGCAAAGCAGAAATATGTGCAGCCAGTTGTGCCGCTGCCAATGGTTCGTCTTCTACTATCAGTATTTTCATTTTTTCTTCAAGTTACGAGTCACGAGCTTCGAGCTTTTCCTCAATAACTCAATAACTCACCACCTCAATTCCTCAATCACTCATTCCTCCCATCCTTCGACTCCGCTCAGGATGACTTTCAGTAAACTGCGACTGTAAACCTTCAATCTACAATCGTTAACCAACATTCCTCATTCAAAATTCAGTCTTTCTTTGTGTTCCTTTGTGCCTTCTTTGAGAAACTTTGAGGTTTAATTCTTAACCACAAAGACCACTAAGTACTCACAAAGTCTCGCTAAGTTTATTCTTCGTCTATTCTTCGACTCCGCTCATGATGACGTTCTGTAAACTGCGACTGAAAACTTTCAAAATCTAAAATCGTTAATCATCATTCTTCAATCGAAATTCCATTTCCTCACTTCTTCAATCCCTCATTCACTAATTTCCTCCCTCAACTCTTATCAGCGGAACGCTAACCCGAAAGTAACCGCCGTTTTTCGACACGACCATTTGTTTTCCGGTAAGGTATTCATAGCGTCCTGCCAGGTTTTTTAGGCCTGTTTTGCTGCTGTCTTCTGTCTGCTTTATTGGCTGAAGGTTATTCTCTACCACCAATTCATAATCGTCGGAAATAGCCACCAAAATCTTTAGCGGATTAGCCTTCGATATTTCGTTGTGTTTAATCGCATTTTCCACCAGTGCCTGCACCGACAACGGAATAACTTTCCCTTCCACCTTTTCGTTGGCAATAATATCCACCTGAAGCGCCTCGCCAAAACGAATTTGTTGCAGGTAAATGTATTTCATCACAAAATCGATCTCTTCTTTCAGCGATATAATGTCGAGGTCTTTAAACTGCAGCACATCGCGGTAAAATTTCGAGAGTTCGCGCGTAAACTGTTTGGCTTTTTCCACATCTATATCAATGAGGCTGCCCAGCACATTCAGACTGTTAAAAAGAAAATGCGGATTGATCTGATCCTGCAGTACTTTGTATTGCAGGGCCAGCGATTCGCGTTTCACCTCTTCCTTTTGGCGAACTTCCGTGCGCCAGGCTTTAAAAAACGAAATGGCATAAATGATCGATGCAATAATGATAAAAATGATATACTCGGAAATGATGGTGCCGCGGTTATATTCCAGAAATGACTCCCATTCACGATCCATAACTTTTATAAACCAGAACCAGTTGACGGTCCAGATGACAAAACTGGAATAAAAAATATGCATCAGCAAGGCACGAACAACACTTGTAATCGGTCGGTTTACCCAGTCGATAAAACGTTTTTCGTACCAGTTAAACAGGTACCCGTTGGCAAACAACGGAAGTCCGAGACTTAAAGAATAACCGGCATTCCACACAAACTGCATAAAAGGAACTTTTAACGAGCCGCCCATTAAAACAGTTGTAACCATACCAATGAGAATGGAAACGACGATGGCTACCAGCCAGTTAATGATTACGCGCTTACGCATGTAGCTTGTTTTATTTGATTTTTGAGTTTTCAAGATAGTAAAATTACGAATGAGTTGAAGATAATATTGTTAAACGGAAAAGAAAGATGGAGCGAAGTAAATTACCTCAATCTCCATCAATCTCTTCAATCTTTTTTCAATCTATTCAGCCTGCTCCTCACACTGGCTAAGCAACTGCGCATTATGAACGTTTCCCCAGGTTGGTAGTAACGGATTGCTTTGTTGCGCTGATTCAAACATTTCGGCAGCTTTTTCCAGGTCGGGTTTGGCTTTTTCGGAACCACCACCAAAGAATTTAGGTGTATGAAAAGTATTGCTTCCGCGCAGGTAATATACCCGAGGATTCTCCGGATTTAATCGTTCTGCCTGTTTAATGGCGTCGGCAGCTTTCATCGAATATTGGGCACCTTTGCTCATGTCGGTAATCCTGATTTGGAACAACAAAGCCTGCAATGCATAGATCTCTGATTCGTCATCGTTGGTTTTCATCAGTTGATCCACCAAAGCCTGCGCTTTGTCTAATTGGGCATGTTTGGCATCGGCATCCATTTCATCAAAAAAGGTAGAGCGGATAAAACAATACGCTGCATAATAGTTGGGCAGCCATTTGTCTTGTTCGGCATTGCCAATACGTTCAAACTGGTTGGCTAGAGACTTTAGTTCGGCAGAAGTGTGCAACTGGTACAATTTGTCGATGTTTGTTTTCATGGTTTCTTCGTACTTCGAAGAAAAAACGGTAGTTGAAATTGCTACGAGTAAGATGGTGATAATTGTTTTCATGACTTTGAGTATTAATGATTATTACTGTTTGATTTATTTGCTGATTCAAAGTTCCGCTGAAACGGGCATTTTTGAAATTCTTCCTTACCGAACTGTTGATTCTTTAGGATGAATTGTAGGTTTCTTTTTTTGTCATTTCGAATACCGAGGCACGAGGTGTGAGAAATCTGTTTCAATCATGAGATTCCTCCTCATTCTTCGTCGGAATGACAGCTTTTTTGAGACTGTTTAAAAATTAAGGAACAAACCGATAAAAACAAATCGTTTCATGTCGCGTTTTACCGGAACGAGTGAGTAATTTCCCTGGGCATCGGCAACGTTTGTAGGGCGGTAGCTCAGCACATTGTCATTTCCCAACACATTGTTTACCGAGCAGTACAGCACTGAATATTGATTTCCAATGTAAAAGACATGGCTCATGTTCAGACTCAGGTCGGAATACATTTCTGTGCGCTCGCTGTTGAACTTTGGAGAGTTAGGATCATTGAACGGACGACCGCTGGCGGCAGTAAACGAAGCGCCAAACTGTGTGTTTATTTTATTCACCCAATATTTTCCTACCACCGAAAAATTATGGTCGGAGATAAAGTAAGGCGTGGCCTTTTCAGGGTAGTACTGGTATTTTCGTTTGGTATCGATGTACGAGTAGGTAATCCAGTAGTCGAATCCTTTTATACTTTTTTGATCGCGCCAAAAGATATCGAAACCGGCGGCATAACCGCTTCCATCGTTTTGCAGATTCTCCGGTAATCCGTTTTCACCCACCGAATATGTTATGAGGTCGCTGTATTTTTTGTAGTAAGCTTCGGTACGGAACAAACGTTCTGAGTTGTCGCCAAACTGGTAGCTGAGGATATAATGCGTGGCCTGTTCAAAATCGAGATCGGTGTTTATTTTCAGGTAGTCGGCCTGTGGCGTTTGATGATACAAGCCCCATGCTCCGGCCAGTTGTGCTTTTTCTCCTGTTTTCAACGCCAGTGCAAAACGTGGAGCTACATTCCATTTATTAATCACCGACGAGTATTCGGTGCGAAATCCCGGGCGGATACCAAAGTTTTTTGTGAATTTGATCTCCGGCTCGATAAAAGCACCCAACAAATGGTCGTCGAAAGAACCATTGTATGTTGCACCTTCATTTTCTATATAATCCTGATCGTATTTGTTATAAGTTTCGTTCGCTCCCCAGGTTAATTTTATGCCTTCTGAAATATCGTGTACAATGGCAAAGCGAGATTCAACATTGAGCTCTTTGGTGTTCACATCGTCGGATCCCAATCCCAAACGGTTATCCTGATAAGTGGAAGAAACTCCGATACGATAGCACGATTTTTCTGAAAAGCAGTCGCGGTACGAGAGATTGGAATAAACGGTTCCTCCTTTGCTGCTGATCTTCATGTTTTCTCCGTCGTTACCGGCCGGAACGAGGTAAGCGAGGTCGCCATAATCGGCAGTAGCGTAGGCTTTAAACATACCACTTGAGCTTGTTTTGTGACGAAAAACTGCAGTTCCGTTTACCGATTCAACAGGTTTCTCCCAGTCAACATTACTTTTAAATACCTTATCGTATAAACTCAGGTTGGTATAACCACCCGACACATTTAGCGAGGTATTTTCCCAGCGTTCGGTGCGGTTTGCCTCGGCGCCAATGGTCATTAACGAAATACCGGTGTTATCAGCTTCAGCAAGATCGGTAGATTTTAACACCAAAACCGAAGATAGTGCCTGTCCATATTCAGCTGAGTAACCTCCTGTGTTAAATTGTACACCGTTGAATAATGATGGTGCGAATCGTCCGCGGGTAGCTACATCAGGAGTTTTGGAATAATAAGGTTTTGAAGCAACCAGCCCGTCGATGTAGGTTGAAGTCTCATAGGCATCGCCACCGCGCACCAGTAAACGCCCGTCGTCGGCAGAAGCCTGTGTGCCCGGCATCGTGCGAATGGCTGCCATTACATCGCCGTTGGCACTTGGCGTAGTGTACACATCCAGCGATTTCATAACCGATGCCCGCGATTCATCATCGGCGGCAAAACTTCCTGCAGTAATGGTAACAGCATCAATGCTGTTTACGCTTTCCTGTAATTCAATTTGCAGAGTCACATCATTTTGCAAATCGATAGTTTCGCTCCAGGTTTTATAGCCAATAAAAGAAGCGACAAGTGTTTGTTGTCCGTTTTCCGTTGTTTCGAAGCTAAAATTTCCTTCGCTATCCGAGCTGGCTCCGTCGTAAGTGTTTTCAATGTAAATGTTCACTCCCGGAATGGGCTCGCCGTTTTTGGTAACTACTTTTCCGGAAATGGTTACCTGCGCAAAGGCAAGCGCAGATATAAAAATGAAGCAGATTGTAATAATTGTTTTCATGACTTGTTTTTGTTTTGTTTTCTGCTTCAAAATTCCGGCGAAAACACCAAGTCATGAAATTTGCTTTACCGAACTGTGGAATTTGTGGGATGAATTGTAGGCTGACAGGGTGTTATTATTTAGTAGGTCTTATAAAATAGAAATTGCAAATAAAGATTGCTTCACTTCGTTCGCAATGACTCTGGCTCATGAACATTTAGGGAGAGGGGTTGGCTAGCGGCTTTGCCGCCAGCCAACCCCTAATTAATAATGATGCCTGTAATTGCGAGCAGTGCGAAGCAATCTCAGCACCATTTAATGAAGTCTAACTTTTAAACATGAAAAAAGGCTGCCCGAATTAACGGACAGCCCATACTTGAAAACCACTAAGCTTAACCAAACTGATTGATTACAGTATGATCCTCACTCTTGCAACCATTTAAGGTTCAGGAGTCAACATAAAGTCAATCTGGGTTGACTCTCCTTTTAATACATCCACATTCCAAATCGTATCGGTCAGGAAACTATCCTGTTCCGCAATCATATAATAAGTTCCTTCTGGTATTCCAATTAGCAGATACTCGCCCATCTCATTGGTAAAGGCAGTGGTAATTAAACTGTCTTCTTCAATGTCGTTAACTTCTGTCCAAAGATTTACAGCCGAATTAGGTAAAAGAACACTAGCTGTGTCGCTAACAGATCCCACAATTCTTCCGGCACGGTCGAGCAACACGCAGCGCACAACCGGTTTAAAGTTAAAGCCTTTAATGTCGCCGCCTTTCCAGTTTCCTTTTGCTACAAACGATTTGCTTACATCGAAGTCGAGCAATACATCAGAAGTTTGGCCACTTTCAATAGTTAATGCCGGCTCTATTTTAATTTTTAAACCACTGCTTGATCCACTTGGTATTTTCAGGTCGAATTCTGTTCCGTCGGTCAAAATAACCTTCGAATCGGTAACATGCATTCGCATCATATCGTAACTTCCGGCTTCCAGTTCAATAGATGCCAGTTGCTCGGTAATTCCGTTCGAAAGGCTCAGCAAATCAATTTCAAAAGGTTCCTCCATAATGGTAATGAACGAAGCCCCGGTTGTATCGTTTTCCTGTTTTCTAATTTCAACTTTGTCGATTGTTACAATGGTTTGAGACACCAGCCCTATAGGGAAGGGTGCGTCGGTAAGATAGACGTTAACTTTGCCGTTTCCCTCCGCAAAATTTGTGGTTCCGTTGTCGTCGGTACAAGCCACCATCATTAAAATTCCAAATACAATCGTCGTAAGTGCTAATCCAATTTTCTTCATTACTTTTCTGTTTGTGTTTTCCTGTAAAAGTTGTTTGTTTTCCTGTCGTTGGTGTGGGAGTTTGTGCGTTAAAACGAAAGCAGAAGGGAACAACCTCTGTTGCACGCGCTTCTGCTTTCAGCAAACCTATATTATTTAATTTCTATTACCGCGTATTTCGAGATCTTCCAGAATTCGTCCGGATTATCAATGTTCAGGTAGGCGATTACACCGTCTTGCTCAACAAATGAGTATGAACTATCCGGGTGTTCCGAGATGATTGTAGCTTCGTTCGAGAACAATGGAATACTTTTAGTGTCTTGAATGTCAAGCTCGGTAAAATAGTCTTGGTCAAGATTACGTTTAAGCTTCACTTGTTTTCCCAATCCCAGGAAACCACCGCCTTTTGTCAAGACATTATGTTCTTCCAGCTCCTTGTAAGTTCCGTAGGCAACAAAACCTTTGTTTAACTGGTAAATTTTTTCGTCGATCAGCTGTTGTTGCTGAAGTAAAGTATCTTGTTTCGACTGAAGAACGATTTGCATTGTGTCGATTGTTTGCGACATATCGGCCAGCATTACATCGCGCTCTTCAATTTGCTGCTGAAGTGCCACAATTTGTGTATTCTGCTCATCGATGCTTGCATTAAGCGCAGCAATTTTCTTTTTGAAAGAGCTGATCTGGAAACCTGAGTTTTTCAGTTTACGTTCCAACTCTGCAATGTGATCGCTGCTTTTTTCCAGCATTTCATTCATCAGGGTGATGTCTTCAACAATCGCTTGTTTTCTGTCGTAGTTGCCTTCTTTCTGTGACTCTACTGATAAAACCTGACGTTTCTCTTTAATAAATTTCAGGTTCTGCTCAATTTCATCGAAAGCACCAACCAGCTCATTTACCATAGAGTCGCGTTCTTGTAGCTCCTGGTTAATGTTCGCGTTTTGGCTTTGCAGGTCAGTTATCTCAGTTTTCTTCTGGGTGTAAGTTGAAATACCAACCAAAGCAGCAACAACTATTATCGCCACTAAAACAATGCTTATTGCATTTTGTATTTTTCTATTCGTTTTCATGATTATCTCCTCCGTAATTAGTTTTTTTATGAATAATCTGCCTCTTAATAGCCAATTGCTGTGCCATTAAAATTTGAAATTCATAATTAGCTGATTGTGAGGGGTAAATGAAATGGGAGGAATTCAGAAGTCTATCAATATGATAGGGGGATTATCAAAATGATAATTTCGGGAATGTAGTATTCGTTTCCTGCTGCGCCTAAAATATAGCTTCGTCATTCCGAATTTATTTCGGAATCTTTTCAAAAGGAGAGATGCTGAAATAAATTCAGCATGACGGAAAGACTAATTATAATTGACTCTACTCTAGTCTTCTTTAAGCATACGATAAATAGTAGCAACGCCAATATCTAATTTATCAGCAACCACTTTGGGTTTGTTATCGTATTTTTCGAGCATGCGTTTTACCAGTCGGAGGTTATATTCGCGCAAGGTTAGTTCTTCCGTTAGCAGACCTTCAATGTTTTCTGCGTCTTCGAGGAGTAAATGGTCAGCAGTAATTTCCTTATCATCGGCAAGCGTTGCTGCCAGTTCAATAACCGATTTTAACTCGCGCACGTTACCCGGGAAAGGGTAGGCCAGCAGCTTTTTACTGGCAGACGGAGACAGTAGTTTTTGCTCCAGTTTATTCTCTTTGCAAAACTGCTGAATGAAACTTTTTGCCAGTACGATAACATCATTTCCTCTGTCGCGCAACGGTGGAAGATCGATCGGCAAGCCGTAAAAACGATAATAAAGGTCTTGTCGGAAGTTGCCTTTTTTTACTTCTTCCAACAGGTTTTTGTTGGTGGCAATAATTATGCGGCAATCAATTTTTACCGCTTTGTTGCTTCCAATTCGTATAATTTCTTTTTCCTGTAGAGCCCGTAAAAGCTTAGCCTGTAGCGAAATATCCATTTCAGCAATTTCGTCGAGGAACAAGGTGCCCGAGTGTGCTTCTTCGAATTTTCCGATGCGCCGTGCAGCGGCTCCTGTAAAAGCACCTTTCTCGTGTCCAAAAAGTTCACTCTCGATCAGTTCATTCGGAATGGCTGCCATGTTTACCGGTACAAACGGTTGTTTGGCTCGCGACGAATTGTAATGAATGGCTTTGGCAACCAGTTCTTTTCCGGTTCCGGTTTCGCCACTTATTGATACGGTAACATTGGTACGGGTAGCTTTTTCAATCAGGTTATAAATCTTTTGCGTAGCCGGACTGTTGCCCACAATGGTATTGTCGTAACTGTATTTTTGTTTTACTTCCTGGCGCAGCGAACGGATTTCATCTTTGAGTTTAAATTCCTTGCTAATATTATTTACGGTGTTCAGCAGGCGCTCGCGAATATCTTTCGATTTTACAATGTAATCGTAGGCGCCATGTTTTAGCAGGTCAACCACCACCTCAATATCGTCCTGTTCCGAAATGAGAATAACCTGAATGTCCTCGTTAATTGCTTTAATCTGCTTAAGCACTTCGAGTCCTTTCATATCGGGCAGGCGGTAATCAAGCGTAACAACATCAGGAAGTTCGTGTAAATTGCTCAGGCATTCTTTCCCGGTTCCGAAAGCTTGTATTTCGTAATCCGGGTTCAGCGAAAGATTGTGTACCAGCAAACGACGGTACCATTCATCATCCTCAACAACAAATATTTTAATGTTCTTAACTTCCATCTTTGGCTACTTACTACTTTTCTGTAGTTCTAAACTCAATATCGAATTTTGTATTGTTCGCTTATAATTATTCTTTGCTGCCGCTTGGTTCTTCCAGTCCGTGGCCTTTTGGTCCTGTTTCGGCCCGGCGCAACAGAAAACTGAATAACAAACCAACAAAACCAAGTATGCTGAATATCCACATGCCGGGAATATAACCTTCCGGATTAGTTGCCGATGCTCCCGAAATGTCGTTGGTAACACCAATTAACCATGCCATTGCTGCTACTCCAAGTTGCTGCAATAAGGTCATTAATGCATAAGCAGTTCCCAGTTTGCTCTCTTCAACAATGTATGCCACCGAAGGCCACATAACCGCCGGTATCAGCGAAAACGAAATTCCCATTAACGTTACGGGAATGTATAACGACATGTTTCCATAGGAGAACATCAAATATACCGGGAGTATGATTATTGAACCGATTAGCATCATCAATGCGCGGCGTCCGATTTTGTCGATAAGCAATCCGATGACCGGAGTGGCAAACATAGTTGCCATAATGAGAACGCTATTAAGTTTCCCAGCCATTTGCTCTGAAACACCGTGGGCATCCTGATAAAAAGTAGGAGCAAATCCGCGGAACGGGAATATAGCCGAATAGAATGTTAAACAAAGAATTACCACATACCAAAACGAAGGGCTGTATTTAAATAAACCTTTGAAATCGAGCTTTTCAGTTTCGTCAGCTTTGCCAAGTACATATCGTTTTTGTGTCCAGCGTTCGATAAAATAATAGATAACACCACCAACGAAGCAGAGTAATCCGATTCCGGCGGCAAGGTATAATACCGGTTGCCATCCCATGTCGTAAATCGAGCTGGCCCAGGTATTCGAGCGGTCAACAAAATAAGATCCGCCCCGGCCAATAAGCAGGTTGATGCCTAGTGCAAAACCAAGCTCTTTTCCTTTAAACCATTTTGCCAGTGCCACCGTTAGCGCCACAATTAAGGGTTCGCTTCCAAATCCTAAAATAAATCTGCCGATTAATATAATGGTTAAATTGTCGCTAAAAGCCGTAACAAAACCGGCCAAACTGCAAATAGCACCAAACAACACCATGGAAACACGTGTGCCGTATTTGTCGATAAAAACGCCGCTGAAAAAAAGAACGATCACCGCAGCAATACTATACATGGTATATAACTGGCCGATGTTCGTTTGGCTAAAACCCAGTAATTCAATAAAATCTTTGGCTACATAGGCAACGCTGTCGTACATATAGTAGCTCCCGAACATGGTAAGGCTAACGGCTACCAGAGCTACCCAACGCAGCCATCCTGGTATTGTAACTTGTTTTTCGTGCATATAAATTCTGATTTGGTTTTCAGTAAAAAACAAATGTATTGAATCTGCCCGGATTCGGAAGTAATATATATCAGTTATTCGAACTTTTCGTTGAGAAGTGCTTCAAGTTCTTCGTTCAGCGCTGCAATTTCTGTATGCAACTGAGCCGCTTTTTCTTCGATTTTCGTTGAATCGTTTCCTTCTTTTGCAAGCCTCTCCAACTCTTTAATTGTGTTGTAAACTCCCGTTACATTCATGTATTTTACCGGAGATGCCAGTTTATGTGCCAGCTCGCCGATAGCGTCGTAATTTTTACTTTCAAGGTTTTCGTCGATCGACTGCATGCTGGCAGCGCTGGTTTTTAAAAACAAGTCGATCATTTCTTTCAGGAATTCGGGATCGCCATTTCCCATTCGTTTTAGTTCGCTGAGGTCAGGGCGATAAATCAAAGTTGTTTCCTGTTTCGTGTTTTCTTGTGCAGGTTTTTCTTCCACGGTGTTGCAGATAATATTGTACAATGCAGCTTCGTCAAAAGGTTTTTTCAGCGCGCTGTCAAAAGCACTTTTTTCGTCGGGATTTGTAGAATCAGAATTTGCAGACAAAGAAATGATTCGCGCTTTGTGTCCTGTTTGTTTAATCTTATGAATAGCTTCTATTCCGTTCATCACAGGCATTCGGATGTCCATAAGAATTAGTGCGTAGTTATTTTGTGCCGCCAAAGTAACTGCTTCCTGTCCGTTTTCTGCTTCGTCAAAATCAACTTCCCACTTGGTGAAAATGCTTTTAAGCAAGTGGCGGTTGAAAGCTTCGTCGTCTACAATTAGTACCGCTTTGTCTTTTAATACTTCAGGTGTGTCGAAACTTTTAAAGATTTGCTGAAGTTTCTCGCTGTCACCTTTTTCTAGTGGAACTGAAACAAAAAAGTGTGTTCCCTTATCGACTTCACTCTCAACTGATATTTTGCCACCAAGCAAATCAACCAGTTTTTTTACAATGTAAAGTCCGAGACCGGTTCCACCTGCTTTTTTATTGATGTCGGTATCCAGTTGTACAAAATCATCAAATATCTTGTCCTGACTTTCTTTTGGTATGCCAATTCCCGTGTCCGAGATTTCAAAGTCGAGGAGGATCTGTTTTTTCTGTTCTTTGGCGGTAACGGCTAATTTAACTTCTCCCGAGTCAGTGAATTTCAGTGCGTTGGTAAGTAAATTGTTTAATATCTGTTTTAGCCGGCCTTCGTCGCCAAACAGCACCAGCTCGTTTTCTACATTATTCTCAATTTTAAAACTGATGTTTTTAGCCTCTGCACTTGGTTTGTTGTACAGCTCAATTTTGTGAAGCAGATCTTCCAGCGAAAAATGCACCGGAATCAATTGAATGTTTTGTTTTTCAAGTCGTGAAAAATCGAAAGTGTCATTTACCAGTTCCGCCAAATGTTTGGTGGAGTCGAAGATCACTCGCAGATCTTCCTGTGTTTTTTCGTCGTGTTGTTTTTGCAGCAACTGTTCGCTCAATCCGTAAATGGCATTAACAGGCGTGCGCATTTCGTGACTAACTGTGGCCACGAATAGTTCTTTGGTGCGTGCCAGATTTTCGGCGTGTGTTTTAGCTTTTTTCAGCACTTTTTGATGCGAGCGCGATTTTCGCAGGTCGCGGAAAAACAATATCAAAACCAAAAGCATCAACAAGAATACCGATAAGGCGAAGTACGATAAGCGTTCGTAAGTTTCGTTTGCCAACAGCTCGGCTTCCTGCGATTGCTGCAGAAAACTTTCCTCTTCCTGCCGTTCCAGTTCGGTAATAATTTGTGATAGATTTTCGCTGATCTCAAAGTTTTTGCGCATGTAAACCGCTTCGGCCGAACTCATTCGTTGATTACGTTGCTTCAGCTCCTTTTCAAGAGTTGCAATTTCTTGTTGCAGACGCTGTTTTTCCACGGTGCGGTCAACAATTATTGGCTCGGGCGGTTCCTGCTTTTTCCCAAGAAGGCGTTTGAAAAAGCCTCGTTTTTCAGGCTCTTCAAAATGTATGGTATCCTGCACCGTTAATACAGTGTCGAGCGTTTCAACGTATTGGTTAAAAGCTTCGTGCTCATTCCCGCGCGAAAAGTGAAGGTTTAAAATCTTTTCCCAAACCACGACCTTTTGCTGGGCCAGAATCAGTACCGAATCAACCAATATTTGCCGGCTGCTATCTGGATTGTAAATGCTTTGTAATTCTTCAAATTTTGTTTCGAGCGATTCATTTACGCTTCTGTAATTTTCGAGGTAATCGTTGTCGTTACTCAACGAATAAAGTCTCACCATGTTCTCGGTCTCGTTCAAATCCATCGCCACATCTTTTACCAAAATGAGCGTGTTGTCGGGTTTTGATTCCGAAAGCATTGAATTGACAATTTCGGATAAACTTTTGTACACAAAATTCCCCGAAAATCCAAGCAACGAGATGATTACGATGGTAAGCAGAATAACCGGTATTTCAATTTTAATTCGTTTCATAAAAGGCTACTTCACAACTAAAACGGATTCAGGCTTTAGAAGTTGCATGCGCAAAACAAATAGTAGTGAACAAAGTTTCGCAAAGCGCACTTTGCAAAATTAAATTAATAGTGACAATTAATTCCAAAAGATTGTTAAATCAACCTGAACATATCGGCTGTAATTTCCTTAATGATTTAAAAAAGGATATTTTTGTCCGTTCTAAAATTGTTATTTAATAAAAACAGAATATAATGGCTGATAATCAGAAGACTTTATTGATGATTCTCGATGGATGGGGAATCGGTGATGGATCGAAAAGTGACATTGTAGCAACTGCTCCAACTCCTTTTATTGATTCGTTAATGGAAAAATACCCACACTCGCAATTGTTGGCAAGTGGCGAAAATGTTGGTTTGCCTGACGGGCAGATGGGTAACTCGGAAGTGGGTCACCTTAACATTGGTGCAGGACGTGTTTTGTACCAGGATATGGTAAAAATTACACGTGCCATAAAAGACAAGTCGTTGTGGCAGCATCCGCAAATTTTAAAAGCGTACAACTACGCAAAAGACAATAAAAAGAAAGTTCACCTGATTGGTTTAATTGGCCCTGGTGGAGTTCATGCTTTAAGTTCGCACATGGTAGCGCTTTGTCAGATTGCTACCGATATGGGACTGGAAGATGTTTTCATTCATGGTTTAACTGACGGTCGTGATACTGACCCGCGTTCAGGTTACGGTTTTATTGAAAACGACTTGAAAGCGCTGGAAGGAACAGTTGGTAAATTTGCATCGTTGATTGGTCGTTACTACGGAATGGACCGCGACAATAACTACGATCGTTTGAAATTAGCTTACGATTTGTATACACAAGGTAAAGGTGAAAAATCGACTGATATACTGGCTTCAATGAAAGCATCGTACGAAGCTGGTGTTACAGACGAATTCCTGAAACCGGTTGTAATGGTTGACGAAGCCGGTGAGCCACTGGCAAAAATCGAGGAAGATGATGTAGTGATCTGCTTTAACTTCCGTACCGACCGTTTGCGTCAGACAACTATTGCATTTACTCAAGAGGACAAGCATGAATACGACATGCACACCATGAATTTGCAATGGTATACCATGACAACTTATAAAGCCGATTTTAAAGGTATTAACGTAATCTTCGAAAAAGAGAACGTAACCAATACAATGGGCGAGATCATTGAAAAGGCTGGTAAAAAACAAATTCGTATTGCTGAGACTGAAAAATACGCTCACGTAACTTTCTTCTTTAGCGGTGGCCGCGAGGCAGAATTCGATGGTGAGAGCCGTATCTTGATTCCTTCGCCAAAAGTTCCTACTTACGATCATCAGCCGGAAATGTCGGCTCCTGAAGTGAGAGATGCTATTGTCCCTAAATTGGAAAATGGCGAGGCAGACTTTGTTTGTCTGAACTTTGCCAACGGCGATATGGTTGGTCACACCGGTGTTTACGAAGCGGTTTACAAAGCAGTTCAGGCTGTCGATGATTGTGCAAAAGATGTTGTTACTGCCGCTCAAAAAGGTGGTTACGATGTAATGATCATTGCTGACCACGGTAATGCCGACAATGCAGTAAATGCTGACGGATCAGAAAACACTGCTCACTCGCTGAATCCTGTTCCTTGTATTTTCGTAACCGAAAAAGAAGGCGTAACATTGGATAACGGTATTTTGGCTGATGTTGCTCCAACCTTGTTGGCCGACATGGGACTTGAAGTTCCTGCTGAAATGACCGGTAAAAATCTTATTAAGAAATAAGAATATACTTTATATAGAATTTCAAACCTTACTTGTGTTGCAAGTAAGGTTTGTTTTTTAATATTTGTACCACATAAATTTAAAAGACGTGATTGAGATTGGTCGTGCCATAGTAAGTCGTGATGTTTTTGAGAAGCATTTCCTTTGTGATATTCTAAAATGCAAAGGGGCTTGTTGTATTGAGGGAGATTCGGGTGCTCCGCTTACTGATGAAGAGGCTATTCTTATAGAGAAAGATTATCACACTTTTGAAGATCTGCTTCCCAAAAAACACAAACGCGAGGTGGAGAAACAAGGTTTCTCTGTAATTGACAGTGACGGCGATTTGGTAACGCCACTTGTTGACGATCGTCAATGTGTGTACTCTTACTATAATAAACAGGGTATTTTAAAATGTGCCATCGAAAAGGCTCATTTCGAAGGAAAGACCAAATTCCGCAAACCTTTGTCGTGTCATTTATTCCCCATTCGTATTACCGAATACAAACGTTTTGATGCTGTGAACTACCAGGAGCTTGATATTTGTAAGCCCGGGCGTAAATGTGGTGCATCAGAAAAACTTCCGCTATACAGATTCTTAAAAGAGCCGTTGACTGCAAAATATGGTGCCGAGTGGTACAAAGAGCTCGAAATTGCAGCCGACTATATTCTGTCCGGGAAATAGCCTTTTTCGTAGGAGGATTCCCAATTAATTTTATTCAGCCTTAATTGTCCCAAAATACCGAAGTGTCCCAATTGGTTAATTGTTGTCCCAGCGTGGGATGTGATTTTATTTTGGCACGAATGCTAAGTTGTTGACAATCAGTGATTGGCATATTTGGGCATCAGTGTTGTTTATTAAAAGGCGTATCTGACCCTAAAGGATACAACAGCTTTTTGAAGAAAAAATTACAAACAAATAAACAACACAACATCATGAAAAAAGTAACATTTTTATTAGCAGCGATTTTAGTTCTGGGGGTTTCAAGTATTGCCAAAGCGCAAAATAATGGTAATGGCAACGGTAATGGTAATTCTCCTGCGCAAGAAGATCCAACAGCAGCTCATGCTTTGAACATTAGTATTTCATCATACTCTATGATCGGTTTGGCCGGATCAAATCAAGCTCTTGCGTTTGAAGCAAGTGCAGCGGAAGTTGCCGGAGATAAGGTGGTTTTCACACAGTCAAGTGGTTCAACTTCTTTGTGGTTAAATTATTCTGCAATTGCAGAAGGTGAAAATACTTATAAAGTAACGGCAAAGGTAACTGGTGACGCCCATGACGGTCTGGATGTTAAAGTTAATGTAAGTTCAGCATCAACTGGAGGAGCAGGTGAAACAGGAACAGGTGCTGGTGAAATAATTCTAACTTCAACTGAAAGTGATGTAGTAACAGGAATTGGTAGCTGTTATACAGGAGCAGGAGAAGAACTGGGACACGAATTGACTTACAGTGTGTCTGCGAACGAGGACAATTATGGTGATATTGCAGCGAGCAGTCCAAGTTTAATCGTGACTTACACAATTACAGACGAGAATTAATAAAGGGACAGAGATAAACAATAAGGGGCGAACGGGTCAATCTACTGATTGGCCCGTTCTTTTTTGCTGATTTTTTGCTCAGCTATTTCTTTTTCGCAGATTTCGCCGTAGATTTAATGCATGAAGTTGTTGGACGCAATATCATGTTTTCTTTTTCTGGCGCTGTTTTCATTGGCTGCGGGTGCGCAGGAAAGTACCAGCCATAATCTTGGGATTGACGTTCCGGAGGTGGCACTGTTGGCTTTGCAAGCGGAAAATAGTTCCGATTTAAATCTTCATGCTACACCGCCAAATACTGCCGGTCAGCAAATCAAAACAAACAAAGAAGAGCAGTCGGGAATCTGGGTTAACTATTCTTCGATTGTAAGAGAAAACCATAAACGAAAAGTTACAGCAACGGTTGTCGGCGAGATACCGCAAGGAATGACTCTGAAAGTTAAAGCTTCGGAAAGTAGAGGAGACGGAAAAGGAAAATTAGGCGAGTCGTTATCGTGGGTGTCGCTCAGGAATGGTTCGGTTGATGTAATCTCGAATATCGGGAGTTGCTATACCGGGCGCGGAGCTCAAAATGGCCACTTGCTGAGCTATAAAATTGAGCTGGATGATGAAGCTGATCAGTACGCCAAATTGAAGCAGTCGGAAACTTCCCTGCAAATATTGTACACATTAACCGACGACAATTAGTTTTTCATTAGTATTTTTAGCCGAAACTTATAAGCAGCTAATATGTCAGTGAAAAGGTTTTTCCTCTTTTTTATACCATTATTATTTATTACAAGCATTTTTTCGAATCGAAGTTATGCGAATATCGTTGTGCTTAACGGCTTAACACACGAAAACATAGCGGAGGCCGGAGAAGGATACCGGGGAGCTATTCAGGTGCAGAATGCTGGAACCGAGCCGCAAAGTGTAAAAGTGTATCAACGCGATTACTGGTATGCATTTTCGGGCGAAAGCCGCCACGATGAAGCCGGCACGCTGGCACGATCGAATGCAGCCTGGATAAAATACAGTCCGACTTTGCTTACGCTGCAACCCAACGAAACTGCAATGATCGATTTCGAAGTGAGCGTTCCGGCCGATGACACACTGAAAGGAACTTACTGGAGCGTGATTATGGTGGAAGGAATACAACCGGAAGATACAGCTGCATCATCGGGTGTAAAAATTCATACCGCCATTCGTTATGCTGTGCAGGTAATTACCAATATTGGAAATACAGGGAAGCGCGATCTCCAGTTTTTGGGGATGGAACTTACCTCCAATGAGAATGAAACACAGGTGTTAAATGTGGCCATCGAAAATACCGGCGAACGAATTTTAAAACCGGAACTAAATCTTGAGTTATTTAACGCTGAAGGAGAATCGATAGGCGTTTTTAAAGCAGAACGCCGAAAAACTTATCCAACTACTTCTGTTTTGTTGTCGTTGCCGCTGGAAGGAGTAAAACCCGGCGAATATGCTGCAGTACTGATCGCTGATTGTGATGAGGATAACATCTTTGGAACAAACTTAACACTAGAGCTATAATTATGCGCTTGGGGACAAAGCTGATCTTTTTATTATTTCTGACTTTGCCTCTTGAGTTGCTGGCGCAGCAAATTGTACAAACAACTTTCGTAAAAAAACAAGCCCAATCCGAGCCGGGGAAAGTTTGTAATCTGGCCTTTTTTATTCAGAACAATTCGGAAAGTGAGCTGCAAACGACACCTGATTATACTTTGCCTGACGGGTGGAAACTGGTGACCCAAACCAGTACTATTCAGCTAAAACCATCTGAAAAAAAATTTCTTATTCTTTCGTTGCAAATTCCCGAAACTTATGCCGTGGGAAATTATACGGTTCGGGCAGAATTTATCTCGGCAGAAAACGGAGATGTTCTGCAACGAGATTCCGTAAAAGTGCAGGTTTTGGAGGTCGAAAAAATAGATGTCCAAAAACTGGACAAACCCGACTATGTTTATGCCGGCGAAGAAATTCGCGCCAGCTATTTGTTGCAAAACCTGGGGAATACCGATAAAAGCTTTTTTATAGAAACCCAGAATTGCGAGGTGGAAGGCGGGGCAGAAGTTCGCCTTAAAGTTGGCGAGTCGAAAACCATAACGGTTGTAAAATCCACTTCTGAAGAATTGATCAATAGCGAGCGGGAATATTATACCATTCGGGTAAATGCCGGAAATCGCGTGTTGCAAAGCGTTAATAATTGGTCGCAGGTGTTCCCGTCGAAGAACATGAAAAAGGACCTGTTTCTTCGGTTTCCGGTTTCGGTATCGGGAACTTATTTGGCAGTTAACAGGGACGAAAAATATGAGTCGACTTACCAGCTGCAGGTTCAGGGCCAGGGAGCTTTGGATGAATCAGGGAAACATCAGCTGGAGTTTCTGGCGCGCGGCCCAAGCAGTAACGATTTGAGCTACCTCGGGTTGTACGACCAGTATTATGTGATGTACCAAAATCCGAATTTTATGCTTTTCGGGGGGCAGAAGAATTATATGTTCACGCCGTTAACTGAGTCTTCCCGATACGGAATGGGAGTTGAAAGCAGGGTGCGGCTAAATAGTGGTTTGGAGTTAGGATTTACCTATGTCGATCCGCGATTTTTTGAAGAGATAAAGGATGAAATGGCTGGTGTGCTGGGTTATCATTTTAATGAGGATAATAAAGTTGAGGCGTATTATATCTCGAAACAATTTGCGGTTAGCGACGATCGGGCGCAGTTGGTGAGTTTGATGTCGGAGTTTTCGCCGTTTAAAGGTACTGATGTTGAACTGGAACTTTCGCGCGGTTATTTTAATAATGATGCCGACAATGCTTACCGGCTGAATATCAACTCGCAGTTTTCGGTGTTTAATGTTTCCGGAAACTACTACAATGCCGGGAAGAATTATCCGGGTTATTACAATAACTCAAAGTTTTATTCGGCCAATGTTTCGGCCCGGGTGAGCAAGAAATTGAATTTAAGTGTTTACGCCCGGCGCGATTTTATGAATGCGCAGCTCGACACTTTCTTTGCAACGGCACCGATTACTGAATCGTACCAGGGAAGTGTTGATTACAAAGTAGGCTTGCAGAGCAATTTGAAACTTTTTGTGCGGCAGTACGAGCGAAAAGACCGCCTGAGTTTTAACAAATTTCATTATAAAACTCGCTCAGCAAATATTCGTTTCAGCCAGAAATACCGTTGGTTCAGGTACAGTTTAACCGGGGAGGCCGGAAAAACAACCAACTTTTTACTCGATCCCGGCGAGAATGAACAAAACAGTTTCCGTGGAACAGGTGATTTTACTATCAAAATCAATTCGCGGCATTACATCAGCGCTTTTGGAACCTGGTCGAATATCAACGAATTTGTGTCGGGGAAGCAGCAAAATCTCACAGCGGGTTTGTCTGCATCAAGTCAGATATCAGATAATTTCAATGCCAATTTTTACGTGCAAAATGCCTATGATATCGACGATTATTATAAAAACCGTAACCTGATGCAGCTGAGCCTGAATTATAATTTCCTGAAAAGTCACAGTATTTCGCTGCGCAGTTTTTACACCATTTTTAAAACCGAGCTGGAAGAGGCCGAGTTTACCCTTTCGGCCACGTATGCCTATAAATTCGGTGTGCCGTTAAAGCAGGTAATAAAAGCCGGTGTTATCAGTGGAAAGGTAAGCAACGAGCAGGGCGAGCCGGTTGAGGGTGTTTGGGTGAGGCTGTTAAATCAAACAACGGTTACCGAAAAAAACGGCGATTATTCATTCGATTTGGTGCGCCCCGGAACGCATCTGGTTTCGTTTGATGAAAGTAATTTTCAGCTCGATGAATTAACGAATATTCCCAATCCGGTTGAGGTAAATGTTTTTGAAGATCAGGTGTCAACGATCGATGTGCGAATTTTAAAAGGTGCCGTGCTGAAGGGGAAAATTGTGTTGGAGGAAGCAAAGTTAAAGGCTGCAGCAGATGAGAATGCCACTCCGGCGAATATCATTATCGAGGCAAAATCGGCGTTGGATGAATACCGGATAACAACCGAAAAAGATGGATCGTTTGCATTTCCGTTGTTAAAACCAGGTGAGTTTACTTTTAAGATTTACGCCAATTCAATTCCGGGCGGGTATAAAATCGACCAGTCGGAATACAAGTTTTCGCTTACCGAAGGGGAAATTAAAGAATTGGATATTGTACTGCCAACCAAAAAGAACAATATTATTTTTAAACCGGCAGGAAATACAACGCTTAAAAGTGGTTTGGGATTAAAGCTAAAGTCCACTACGAAAAAGAAAGAAACTGAAGTTTCAACGGCGGAAACGTTCTATAGTGTTCAGGTTGGGGCATTTAGCCGGAAGATTCCTGAGGGAGATCCGTTTTTTCAGGATGAGCAGTTTTATTTCGAGAAACAAATTGATAACTTACACAAATATTATATCGGGCGCTATCCGGATGAAGAAACAGCGAAAAAAGAGTATGAACGCTTAAAGCTTAAATTCAATAATTTGTTTATTGTTGTATTTGATAAGGGGCAGGTTTTTAACTTGTACCAGTACCAAAAGTAGGACAGGAGAAATGAAGATTATAACTACCATATTGGCGACTTTGTTAATGAGTCTGGTGCTGTGTCAACAGGCCAGTGCCCAGCTTGATGAGGAAACTGTTCATATTGGATTTTCGCTTCCCGAAGTGGCTTTAATGGATGTTGAATACATTGGAAACGGAACGATCGAATTCGAACTTTCTCCGTCAGCCGAATCAGGAGGATCGCCGGTAGTTCGTCAGTTAACATCGCAGGAATTCTGGATCAATTATTCATCAGCATTGGGTAAATTCAGTCCCGATCGTTCAATTGTTGCTCAAATTTCGGGAGGAACACTGCCCGAAGGTTTGGAATTGTACATTCAAGCCACCGATTATTCGGGAAACGGAGAAGGAAAAACCGGAGCGTCGGTTGGAAAAGTGAAGGTTGGGAGCGATCCCCGGCCAATAATAACCGGTATTGGAAGTGCTTACACGGGCAATGGAATTGGTAATGGGCACCAACTAAATTTCGAGATCGATATCAGCCAGATGGAGAAGGTGTCGGCAAGCGGAGCACACGATTTTACCATTATGTATACCTTAACCGACAACTAATATGAAACGATATACCTTTTTTATATTGCTATGTTTTTTCGCTCTCGGCAGTCGTGCCCAGGGATTGCAGTTGTCGTTAACAGGCATGGTAACTTTTAACGAGGTGCAGATAAATGTCAGCGATCCCGGCGAAGATATTGAAGCCGTAATTACTGCCAATTCGGGTGTTCAGCTTTCCGTTGAATCGCTGAATTATTGGGAGCAAAAAAATGAAAAATGGCGCATTTATGTGCATAAAACAAATGTAGAGTGGGCCGATGATATTAAGCTGGAAGTTAGGCGCCAGGGCGATGGCGATAAGCTAAATAAAAAGGGCGGCGGCAACGTTCACGACGGATCAACTTTTGCGGAAATAAAAGACAATCCTACTTATTTTTTCCGGGGAATGGGATTGATCTCAAACATCCCGCTGGACTTTCGAATCAATGAACTGTCGTTGTCGTTGGGAGCCAACGAATTTGAAGCCGATGTGGTTTTTACCATTTACGATGATTAACTTTATTGGATGAAAAACGTTCTTCCTTAAAACGGACGTGAAAAAAGTACCGATCACATGCGAAAACTTTTCTACATAGCACTTTTTGTTGTTGCCTTGCTGGCCTGCGAAGACCGTGAGCCGGAGCCAATAATTGTACCCAACTGGATAAAACCACGTCTGGTTGAGTTGGAAAACTCAGACAGTTGTTACGGTTGCCGGGTGCAGCGCTGGACTTACAACGAAGAATATTTCTATCACCTGTACTGCGATTACTGGTCGTGCTCCAATTGCGAAGTGTACCACTACGATGGAACACTTGTTGAGTGGGGCGTTACAGTCGATCCTGCTGATTTTGATGCCAACAAACACCGCCCGATTCTGATTTGGCAGTGTGGTGATGAACTGGATTGATAATATTTATCGAGTTTTGTTTTTTAATCGAAATACAGTAAAATCATTTGCGCAACTCTGCGATATCTGCGAGCAACTTTTTTACGCCATAATTTCCACGCGGTTACCGTCCGGATCCAAAATTATACTTTCGTAATACCCGTCACCGGTCGAACGCGGCTCACTGATTATTTTATATCCATCCTTCCGAAGGGTTTCGGTCAGCTCATTTACGCTGTTTCTTGAACCCACTTTTATGGCAAAATGAATAAGGCCGGTAAACTGTTTTAGCGGATTATCTTTCGATTTCGGAATACCCGGCATTTCCATCAATTCAATGCGGCAATCGCCATTAAACGACAGAAAATAAGAACGGTATTCGCGGCTGTGGTTGTGGTAAACGTCGCCCGACGAAGCATCGAAATAATGCATGTAAAAACTGCGCATTCCTTCGAGGTTATAAGTCCAGATGGCAAGATGTTCTACTTTCATACATAATTGTTTTTAGGCTTCATAAATTTACGAAAGCAAACGGTTAAAAAACAATAGCTACGGTTATTTTTTACAGTCCCATTCGAAAAAAAACTGCGCCAGAAAATCCTCCATAAAACGATGGCGTTCTTCAGCAATTTCCTGCGCGACTTTCGTATTCATACGGTCTTTCAGCAACAGCAATTTTTCGTAGAAATGATTGATGGTTGGCGCTGTGGTTTTTTTATACTCTTCAAAACTGTTGTGAAGTTGTGGTTCGATGTCCGGATGATGGAGCAAACGCCCTTTGTTGCCTCCGTAAGCGAATGTTCGTGCAATTCCGATGGCGCCAATGGCATCCAGCCGGTCGGCATCCTGAACGATTTGAGCCTCAAGACTAACCGCTTTTGTTTCTACGCCGGCTCCTTTAAACGATACCTGCTCAATGATTTCTTCAATCTTTTCGATGTCATTTTTCGCAAGGCCAATCTGATTTAGCCAGCTTTTTGTTTTCGAAGTGTTTTCTCCGTCGCTCAGTTTCCAGTCGTCGAGATCGTGAAGCAAAGCTGCCATTTCAATCAGAAAAAGATCGCCACCTTCCTTTTTTGCCAGGTGAACTGCCATATTTCGTACCCGGTGAATATGCCACCAGTCGTGCCCCGAGCTATCATCTGCAAAGTGCTGTTTTATAAAGTTTTCCGTGGCTGAAATCAGCTCTTTTTGTGGAATATTAGACCCCATAATTCGAATTTTAGCTGTTAAAACTAATGTTTTAAACCATAAAAAACGTTAATAATTCATTTTGAATTTCGCAACATTCGTTAAATCAGCATGTTGCAAAAGGGTGTGTTTTGGTGCTTAGTTATCGAAGTCACATAGAACAATTGTTTTTTTGCTATTTTTGCCGCGTTTATTTGAGCAGACAGACTTGCTTTAAGAGGGACAGAAAAAATATGATTGACAAAACAAGATTGACTTTGCCGGCATTGTTTTACAATTCGGTGGAGAAATTTGCGAATAATACTTCGATAAAATTTGTCGGTGAGGAGGATTTCACCTACAGGCAAATGGGAGAGGATGTGGAACTTTTGGCCGAACTTTTAGTAGAGTTAGGCATTGGAAAAGGCGATAAGGTGGCCATTTTAAGCGCCAACATGCCCAATTGGGGAAAAGCCTTTTTCGCAGTTTCGGTGATTGGTGCCGTTGCTGTTCCGATTTTACCCGATTTTCATTCGAACGAAATTGAAACGATTATAGAACATTCAGAATCAAAATTACTTTTTGTTTCCGAAGGTTTGTATAAATCGGTGAGTCCGGGAGTTGCAGCAATTGTTGAACACATGATTTTGGTGGATAATTTTGCGGTTATTCCAAAAGAAACTCCGGCCGATCATTTAAAGAAGCTAACTTCTTCGGTGCCACAAACAACCCGGAAATTTTTGCCGGTAAATGTGGAGGAAGAAGAACTGGCATCGATAATTTATACATCGGGAACTACAGGAAGTTCGAAAGGAGTGATGTTAACGCACAAAAACCTTGCGTGGACAGCACAACAAAGCCGCACGCTGCAGGAAATTACTCCTGACGACCGTTTTATCTCGATTCTGCCATTGTCGCATACGCTCGAAAATACAGTCGGATTTTTGTTGCCAATGATGTACGGTGCATCGGTGCATTACCTGCGTAAACCGCCGGTAGCGTCGGTATTAATGCCCGCATTGCAACAGGTGAAACCAACTATAATGTTGTCGGTGCCGCTGATTATAGAAAAAGTATACAAAGGAAAAATTCAGCCGACTTTCGAGAAAAGCGGAACGATGCGCTTTTTAACGTCGTTTGCACCAACACGCAAATTGTTGCACAAAGTTGCAGCGAAAAAATTGCATAAAACATTTGGTGGCGAATTGCGCTTTTTCGGTATCGGAGGAGCAAAACTCGACCCAACTGTTGAACGCTTCCTTTTTGAAGGAGGATTTCCATACGCCATTGGTTACGGTTTAACAGAAACCGCACCGCTATTGGCCGGAGCAGTTGGGAAAAACCGCAAAGTAGGTTCAACCGGAATTGCTATGAAAGGCGTTTCGCTGCGTATTGCAAATCCCGATCCTGCAACCGGCGAGGGCGAAATTCAGGCCTTAGGCGAAAATGTAATGAAAGGTTATTACAAAGCTCCGGACATTACAAAAGACGTGTTTACCGAAGATGGCTGGTTCCGTACCGGCGACCGTGGAATGTTTGACAAAAACAATTTGTTGCACATTAAAGGCCGCATAAAAACAATGATCGTTGGAGCTAGCGGCGAAAATATCTACCCGGAAGAAATTGAATCAGTGATCAACAAAATGCGTTTTGTATTGGAGTCACTGGTAGTGGAGAAAAAAGGTAAACTGGTTGCGATGATCCACTTGAACACCGAGGAAATTGATGAGCATTTCAAACACTTAAAAGAGGAAGCTCAACAGTTTATTGCTGAGCGGTCGGATGAAATTCTTCAGGAGATCATGAAGAAAGTGAACCAGGAAGTAAATAAATTTTCACGGATCAACCAGGTGGTGTTGCAGCCAAATCCGTTTGAACGTACGCCAACACGAAAGATTAAGCGCTTTTTATACGCTTAGCAATCACGATATTTAATAAAAAGGGAAAGTCTTGTAAAGTCTTTCCTTTTTTTGTAGGTGCAAATAGAATAATTCGGGACAATCTATTAGAATTTGTTACTTTTGTAGCCACAAAAATCACGTAGTAAATGGTAACGGAATCAAGATACAGTGCGAGGGGTGTTTCGGCCTCGAAAGAAGATGTGCATGAAGCGATTAAGAATGTGGATAAAGGTCTTTTTCCAAAGGCATTCTGTAAGATCGTTCCCGATATTTTAGGGGGCGACGACGAATGGTGCAATATTATGCACGCCGATGGGGCAGGAACAAAGTCGGCATTGGCGTACATGTACTGGAAAGAAACCGGCGACGTTTCGGTGTGGAAAGGAATTGCACAGGATGCACTTATCATGAATGTTGACGACCTGCTTTGTGTGGGAGCCACCGATAATATTTTGGTGTCGTCGACTATTGGCCGCAACAAAAACAACATTCCTGGCGAGGTTATCGCAGCCATTATTAACGGAACAGAAGAATTGCTGGCCAATCTCCGCGAAATGGGAGTGAGCATTTATTCAACCGGTGGCGAAACTGCCGACGTTGGCGATTTGGTTCGTACCATTATTGTTGACTCAACTGTTACCTGCCGAATGAAAAAAGCCGATGTGGTTTCGGCCGATAAAATTGCTGCCGGCGATGTTATTGTTGGTTTGTCATCATCGGGAACCGCAACGTACGAAACAGAATACAATGGCGGAATGGGAAGCAACGGATTGACTTCTGCACGCCACGATGTTTTTGCCAATTACCTGGCCGAGAAATATCCTGAAAGTTTTGATCCTGCAGTGCCTGCAGATTTGGTTTATTCTGGTGGAAAGAAATTAACTGAGGCTGTTGAAGGTTTGGATATTGACGCAGGGAAACTGGTACTTTCGCCAACACGAACTTATGCTCCGGTAATCAAAAAAGTGCTGGATACATACCGCTCAAAAATTTCGGGCATGATTCATTGTTCGGGTGGAGCGCAAACAAAAGTGCTGCACTTTGTCGACAGTGTTCATGTGATTAAAGATAATATGTTCCCAGTACCACCGCTCTTTAAATTAATTCAGGAGCAATCGGGAACCGACTGGAAAGAAATGTACAAGGTGTTCAACATGGGGCACCGATACGAAATATACTGCAGTGCCGATGTGGCCGAAGAGATCATCGAAATCTCGAAATCGTTTAACATCGACGCACAAATTATTGGAAAAGTTGAACCTTTCGACGGTAAGAAATTAACAATTAAGTCGGAGAAAGGCGAGTTCATTTATTAAAGAAAACCATGGCAGAATACGCATTATTAGAAAAATTTGAATCGATAAAGCACCGCTTCTCGGAAGTAGAGCAGCAGATTACCGACCCTGAGGTGATCGCTGATATGAAGCGTTACGTAAAACTGAACCAGGAATATAAAAACCTGCAGAAGTTGGTGGCTAAATTTCAGGAATATAAAAACCTGGTAGATAATATCGAGACCGGGAAAGAAATGCTTGCTGAGGAAAGCGATGAGGAAATGCGCGAAATGGCGCGCGAGGAAATCGAAGAATCGGAAAAGCGCATTCCTGAGATTCAGCAGGAAATTAAAATGCTGCTTGTTCCGGCTGATCCGGAAGATGCCAAAAATGCAATTCTTGAAATCCGTGCCGGAACCGGTGGCGACGAGGCAAGTATTTTTGCCGGCGACCTTTTCCGCATGTACACCAAGTTTTGCGAGCAAAAGGGCTGGCGCATGGAAGTGACCAATGCCAACGAAGGAACAGCTGGCGGTTTTAAAGAAATCGTGGCCAACATTACCGGCGAAGGTGTTTACGGTGTTATGAAATACGAATCGGGAGTGCACCGTGTGCAGCGTGTGCCACAAACTGAAACGCAGGGGCGTGTGCATACTTCGGCAGCAACAGTGGCGGTTTTACCGGAAGCTGATGAGTTTGACGTGGAATTGAAAACAGAAGATATCCGTCGTGATGAGTACTGTTCGTCGGGACCTGGTGGACAGTCGGTGAACACTACCTATTCGGCAATTCGATTAACACACATTCCAACCGGAATTGTGGTGACTTGTCAGGATCAGAAATCGAAGCTGAAAAACCTCGATAAAGCGATGGCAGAATTGCGTACGCGTTTGTACAATATGGAGTACCAGAAATACATCGACGAGATTTCGTCGAAACGTAAAACGATGGTTTCTACCGGCGACCGTTCGGCAAAAATCCGTACGTACAACTGGCCGCAAGGACGTGTAACTGATCACCGTATCAACCTTACGTTGTATAACCTGCAGGCAATTATCAATGGCGAAATCGATGAGATCATTGAAAAACTGATGATTGAAGAGAACGCCGCAAAACTAAAAGAAGCAGAAATTTAAAAACAATAAAATGGGAGTCTTCGGACTTTGGTCTTCCGGCTTCCGACTTTTTTATCATGAATCAACAGCAACTATTTGAGCAGATCCAAAAAAAGCGCAGTTTCCTGTGTGTTGGTTTGGATACCGATATTCAAAAAATCCCGCAACACCTGAAAGATACTTCAGATCCGATCTTTTCATTCAATAAAGAAATTATTGATGCCACTGCCGAATTTTCGGTGGCGTACAAACCCAACCTGGCGTTTTACGAAAGTTTGGGATCGAAAGGACTGGAAAGCCTGGAAAAAACGGTAATGTATGTAAAATCGAAATACCCTGAGATTTTTGTGATTGCCGATGCCAAACGTGGCGATATAGGTAACACATCGAATTTATATGCACGTGCATTTTTCGATCACCAGGATTTTGATGCGGTAACAGTTGCTCCATACATGGGCGAAGATTCAGTAAAGCCATTTATGACGTACCTTGATAAATGGGTGATTCTTTTGGCATTGACATCGAATAAAGGAGCTTACGATTTTCAGTTTATTGAAGACAAAGAAACAGGCGACAAGTTGTTTGAAACTGTTCTGAAAACATCTCAAAACTGGGGAACTACAGAAAACCTGATGTACGTGGTTGGCGCTACAAAAGCAGAGAAACTGAAAGAAATTCGCGAGATCGTTCCTGATCACTTTTTGTTGGTACCCGGCGTTGGTGCGCAGGGTGGCAGCTTGCAGGAAGTGGCTAAAAACGGAATGAACAGCAAATGTGGTTTGTTGGTAAATTCATCACGTGGAATCATTTATGCATCGTCGGAAGCTGATTTTGCAGAAAAAGCCGGTGCTGCAGCTGAAGAAGTTCAGCAAGAAATGGAAGTGCTTTTGCAAGAAGCAGGATTGATTTAAAGATAATTCGCTAAGCGCTTAGCGGTTCAAAGCCGCTTAGCGCATAAAAGCATAAAGAAGGGATGTCGTTTATCGGCATCCCTTTTTGTTTTTGTCGTCATTCTGAACTTGTTTCAGAATCTTTCTATGCAGAGCCTGAAGTAGATTCAGGGTGACGTTATATCTGTTCCCAACCTTTTCGGTAAGTGTGTCTGATCCATTCTTCGGCCATTTTTTGTGCCGGTAAAGTTTCGTATTCTTTGTCAAATGTAGGATCGCCGTTTATCACCTCAAAATTGTCTTTTTTCAATACGCGAATCGTATCCGACGGGCTGATATTTGTAAAACGCATATTCGGGCCGTCCCATTCCAGTTTGCGCTGAAGACTTTGCAATCGAACGGCCAGTACTCCCATAACAACCATTTCGTTCAGTGGTCCGGCGTATGAAAAGTTCGAAGAGGCTTCAACACGTGCGTCTTTACTTTCTTTACAAGCACGTATCCAGTCTTGTTCGTGCCCGCCTTCCATGGCATTCGAAATACGTCGAATGGTTTTGTCCGGTTCCTGGAAATGTGCCATCTCCGAAGTTGGCAACAACGTTGGATTTGCCGCGTAAGTGCCACACATGATTTTTCCACGGGTTCCGTAGAAAACACAACCGCCGCCATCATCGCCCATTTGTTCTCCGTCTTTTAATTCATCGGGTCGGGGAGGCATAAAACCACCGTCGTACCAGTGTACGGTAACTTCGGGCATGGCAACTTTTGGCAGGTTGTCGCGACGATCGAATTCGTAGCGAACAAACTCTGCATTAGGTGCCGAGTCGTTGTTAAAAGGCGTAGAACTGCCTTCAACCGTTTTCGGATATTGTAAATTCAGTGCTTTAAAAACAGGATCAAGAATATGGCATCCCATATCGCCGAGTGCTCCGGTTCCAAAATCCCACCAGCCACGCCAGTTCCACGGGTGGTAAATCGGGTTGTATTCGGTAAATTTTGCCGGCCCGATAAATAAATCCCAGTCTAAAGTTTTCGGTACTCGTTTCCCTTTTTCGGGACGTGTTAATCCTTGCGGCCAAATCGGACGGTTCGTCCAGGTATCCACATGAGTAACTTCGCCAATTGTTCCGGCCCAAATCCATTCGCAAATCTGGCGGATTCCGTCAGCAGAGTTTCCCTGGTTACCCATTTGTGTGGCAACGCCGTATCGTGCTGCTGTTTCGGTCATAATCCGAGACTCATAAACCGAATGCGTTAATGGTTTTTGCAGAAAAACGTGTTTGCCTTCGCGCATGGCCATCAATGCCGGCAGGGCGTGTGTATGATCCGGAGTCGCAATCATCACGGCGTCAATATCTTTTTGCTCTTCCAGCATCACCCTGAAATCTTTGTATTGCTTGGCCCGGTACCAGCGCTCAAAAGCATTCCGCCCGGCGTATTCCCAATCCACGTCGCATAAGGCAACGATATTTTCGGTCTCCATAAATTTCAGGTTGGTGAAACCTTTTCCGCCAACGCCAATTCCGGCAATGTTGAGTTTGTCGCTTGGAGCTTTATGCCCCAAACCTGCGATAACATTCGAGGGAAGAATAGTGGCTGCAGCAATACTCGTTGCTGTTGTGCCTATAAATTTTCTGCGTGATAAATTGCTCATTTTCTTGTTTTCGAAAAAATACTCGGAAAAATAGAAAAAATATAAGGCTTAACCTACTGTTTAAGGTTTTTGAAGAAAGATTAACACTAATTTGCGTCAACAAAAAAAAAGAAGCGACCTGTACAGGTCGCTTCTTTTCAGTATTCATGGCGTTTCAAATTATTTTCTATCACAACTCAATTGGCAGAATTACCGCGTTTATAACATGCACAATTCCATTTGATGCTGATACTGCGTTTCCTCCGGTAATCATCGCCTCATTTCCAACGGCCCAAATTTTCCCTTCATTGTCTACTGAAAAACTTGCTCCAAGAAGAGTTTCTATCATTCGAGGACTATTTTTCGGCACTACACTGTTTGCTGCCCGACGACCTTCGGTAACATGATATAGAAGTACATCCTTTACAATTCCTACAGGAATATCCATAATTCCGGTCACTGGATATCCTAACAAGTTCTCCAAATCGGCGTTGTCATACAATGCCTGAAAAGCTGCGTCAGTTGGTGCAAATACGGTGTATTGGTCGGTTCCATTAAAAAAGGCGACCAAATCAAGGCCCATACCATTTTCGTCTTCGTAGTATTCCGAAACGTAAGATAGAGCAGCAACTAGTTGAGTGAACTCTGCACCTTCATTTGCTGTAGCCAAGGCTATTGCAGTTTCGGTTATTGTACTTCCACTCTTTTTTACTGCTTTCGATGATTTTAACTCAACCTCTTCTGAAGAGTTAGAGATGTAATCATCGTTTTCTTTTTCGCAACTAACAAATGCCATACTTACAATTATTGCTGCGGCGATAGCCAAACTTCTTAAGTTCAACATGTTTTTCAAATTTACTGTTTTCATTGTTGTAGATTTTAATGAGTTTTAAAAAGTATTTATCTGAAAAACAGTAATTCTTTAAATAATGTTTAATAAAAAAGTTAAAAGGGTAAACAAAAACTTGATATTTAAATCAATATATGTCTTAGATGTGGCTTTCTGTAAGGGTTTATGGCTATGTGTTAATAAAAGTTAAAAAGAATTTTGATGTAATGTTCGAATCAACCCAGCTGGCGCGATTTTGTAAATCGTGCCTCAGCCTACAAGGCTGAAAAAGTAAAGCTGTTCTTTTGGGGTGTAAACTCAAAAGTCCGGGGCTGTATACATTAAGTATATACAGCCCTGGACTCTTTTTGGGGCATAAATTGACAGCGGTTACAAACCGCTGACCCCGAAAATCATTCTGTGTTAATCCACGTAATCTGCGAGCAATTTCTTTTCAGTGTAAATCAGCCGAATCGGTGTTATCAGCGTTCCGATCAACTTCGTTAGTGATAGCCTCACTTAGAGTGAGACCATCACTTGGGTTGTAGGCATAAAAAAGCCGAACTGAAAAGTCCGGCTTTTAATACTATATCTTATAAGCTATTAGCTTGCTTTTAATCGTCGGATACCCGATTTGTCAATCTGACTTTCGGCGTATTCTTTGGTGATGCGCAATTCTGAAATTTCATCAGAAGGAGCATCAAACATGGCGTCGTTCATAATGTTTTCACAAATCGAACGTAAACCACGAGCACCGAGTTTAAACTCAATTGCCTTGTCAACGATGTATTCCAAAGCTTCTTCATCAAATTCCAACTCAATCTCATCCAGTTTAAACAACTTTTTGTACTGCTTGATAACCGAGTTTTTAGGTTCAGTTAAAATGTTACGCAGTGTTTCTTTGTCTAACGGGTTGAGGTAAGTAAGCACCGGCAAACGACCGATGATCTCGGGAATCAAACCGAATGATTTTAAATCCTGTGGCGAAACATATTGAAGCAGGTTTTCGCGCTCGATGCGGTCGGCATCTTTAGCAGCGCTGTAACCAATAACTTTTGTATTCAATCGGTTGGCAATTTTGCGTTCAATACCATCAAATGCGCCACCACAAACAAACAAGATATTTCTGGTATCAACAGGAATCAGCTTTTGTTCCGGGTGTTTACGTCCTCCCTGCGGCGGAACGTTTACAATCGAACCTTCCAGCAGTTTTAACAAACCTTGCTGAACACCTTCGCCTGAAACATCGCGTGTTATCGATGGATTATCACTTTTACGTGCGATCTTATCAATTTCGTCAACAAATACAATTCCGCGCTCGGCAGCTTCAACATTGTAGTCGGCAGCTTGTAATAAGCGTGTTAACAAACTTTCAATGTCTTCGCCAACATAACCGGCTTCGGTAAGCACGGTTGCATCAACAATAGTAAACGGAACATGCAACATTTTTGCAATTGTGCGTGCCAAAAGCGTTTTCCCGGTACCTGTTTCGCCAACCATGATGATGTTCGACTTTTCAATCTCGGTCTCATCATCATCGACTTTTTGTGTCAGTCGTTTGTAATGATTGTAAACCGAAACCGAAAGCACACGTTTGGCGCGATCTTGCCCGATAACGTATTGATCAAGAAAGTCCTTGATCTCTTTTGGCTTAAGCAGCTTGATGTCATCCAAATCGAAAGAGCTTGAAGTTTTCACCTCTTCCTGGATAATTGAATGAGCCTGCTCGGCACAACGGTCGCAAATGTGTCCGTCAATCCCTGCAATCAGAAGATTCACTTCTTTCTTTTCCCGTCCGCAAAACGAACACTTGTCCATCTTTTCTTTATTTGACATTATTTGTTATTTCTAACTAAAATTTCATCAATCATACCATAATCAACTGCTTCCTGTGCGGTCATCCAGTAGTCACGGTCTGAGTCTTTTTCAATTTGTTCTAATGTTTGTCCCGAGTGGTTAGCAATAATAGTATACAATTCTTTTTTGATCTTCAGGATCTCGCGAGCTGTAATTTCAATATCAGAAGCCTGTCCCTGAGCACCACCCATCGGTTGGTGAATCATTATACGAGAATGTGTTAACGCCGAACGTTTTCCTTTTTGTCCGGCTGTCATCAACACAGCGGCCATTGAGGCTGCCATACCAGTACAGATTGTAGCCACATCGGCCGAAATGTATTGCATGGTATCGTAAATACCTAAACCTGCATAAACAGAACCTCCGGGCGAGTTAAAATAGATCTGAATGTCTTTCGACGGATCGGTTGACTCGAGGAACAGCAATTGTGCCTGAATAATGTTAGCTACAGTATCGTCGATTGGTACGCCAAGGAAAATAATACGGTCCATCATCAAACGCGAAAACACATCCATTGATGCTACGTTTAACTGGCGCTCTTCGATAATTGTTGGCGAAATATAATTGCCGTATGCCGATGTGTATCTGTCCATTGTTAAGCTGCTGATGCCAGCATGCTTAGTTGCGTATTTTCTAAATTCGTTGTTGTCCATTTTTTATAAGTGCTTGTGTAAAAAAATAACTTTGCAAATACGTTTATCACGATTCACAAAGTTATAAAAAAGATTCATGCTGATGCACTCAGCAAAATATTTTCAGATGATTACAGCGCTTATTGAGCGGCTTGCATCATTTCGTTGAATTTTTCCTGCGATACTTCTTCTTCCTGAATAGTAACTTTTTCTTTCACTACTTCCACTACTTTGTCTTCCAACAATTTTTTGTAGATGCGTTCTTTTTCTTCAGGTTTTTCAAGCATCATTTTAGCAAACGATTCCAGCTGCTCCTCAGGTGCATTGTTGATTCCGTACTGTTGGAACTGTGCCGCCGCCATTTGCTTGGCAAACGCTTCAGCTTCTTCAGCTTCAACTGTCAGTTCGTTTTCTTTTGCTATCGTATCTTTAATCAATTGCC
Source organism: uncultured Draconibacterium sp. (assembly GCF_913060805.1). Taxonomy (GTDB): domain Bacteria; phylum Bacteroidota; class Bacteroidia; order Bacteroidales; family Prolixibacteraceae; genus Draconibacterium. The sequence goes on along the minus strand of NZ_CAJXTC010000034.1, from coordinate 930 downwards.
ATTTCAAATCAAGAATAAATGCAGGGAATTCGTTATCGATTTGCTCCTGTGTTAATTCTTTGTTTACAGCCACCAACCAACGCTTCAAAAACTCCTCCGGCATTTCCAGATCCGTTTTTTCAACCAACGCGTCGCGGGTGTCTAATGCAAATTTATGATCAGATGAGAATACCAGGTTTTTGCCCAGGTCTTCTTTAATTTTTGCTTTGAAATCTTCAAGCGTTTTCACCTCAGTTTCTTCGCCGTAAACTTTTTTGAACAACTCTTCGTTCAATTCAGCTTTTTCGAAATTAAGAATTTCAGTAACTGTGTATCTGAAGTCGCTTTCCAAGGTATCGGCTTCTTCATGCTTGATGTTCAGCATGTGCGAAACTTCGTGGTTATTTTCGAAAGCTTTTATCGGGTTGAAAACGATGATGTCGTCTTTTTTACAACCAACAAATGCATTTTTAACTTCTTCGTCTTTGATTTTGTCAACAGCTAAAAGCACTCCTTCCGGAGCAATTCCGCCTTCAACTTCGTTACCTTCAGCATCGAGCTGAACAAAGTTACCGCGAACAGTGCTGTCTTCTTTTGCTTCTTCGGCAGGAACGTTTTCTCCCAGTTGAGAAGCTGCCATGTCAACCTGTTGCTGAACCATTTCGTCAGAAACAGCAATGTTGTAGTAAGTGTATTTGTTGCGTTTGTCGAGCGAAACTTTCACTTCAGGAGCTAAAGCAACGTCGAAAGCAAACTCAAACGACTCGTCTTTTTCCCAGTCGATTGGTTTTTGTTTTTCCTCGTTTGGCATTGGTTCGCCAAGTACAGGAAGTTTTTCATCAATCATGTATTTCGACAGGTTTTGAGAGATCAATTTATTTACCTCTTCAACCAAAACAGCTGTTCCAAATCTTTTCTTGATAAGGCCTGCCGGAACTTTTCCGGGGCGGA
>NZ_CAJXTC010000033.1 GCF_913060805.1 uncultured Draconibacterium sp. | reverse complement strand
CTATTTGTTATACAATGTTTACGCCGCAACATCGCTTTCAATAGAAACGGCATAAAATTAATTGGCCGCAAAAGTAAATAAAAGATTTCTGATTGACAAAGGTTTGGTGCTTTTTACTGATTAATAGTAATTAAGCAGCGCTGAAGTGGCAAATATAGCACGTTTTTCACCATAATTTGAAAAAGTTAATAACAGGGTTAGGAACTTTCGGATTGAAGAGATTTCCTTTAATTCGACCATAAAGATGGAACGCTATCCACGGTAAGTTGTTGATAAGTAGCGAACTAAAAAATGAACTTTCCGGATGCGAATCCTTAAACTTGTTATACCCTTATTTTTTATCATTATACATTTACGAATGTGAGGGGGTGGTCGTTGGGCTGCCCTTTTTTCTTTCTCATGAAAATACAAAACCACCTCAAGTCAATGAGGTGGTTTTTCGCTTAAATATATGGTGGTTTTAGTCAACTGGACCCGGTGAAAGTGCTGAGATGTTATTTTAAACCCAGTTGTAATTCCAGATCAGTTGATCCTTTTAGGTTGTTATAGTTGTCGAGCAGTGAAATTGCTTCGTCTGATACGCCTGAACTTTGTATTCTTGCCCAATCTGCCCTCGCGCCTTCTTCGTCGCCTAATTCGTATTTGCATAAACAGCGACCCATTAAAAGACAGTCTTCGTTGGGGCGGTAATTAATTCCATGGTTGAAAAACTTTAATGCTTTTTTAGCATTGTTTTTATGCATTAATTGTTCGGTGCCTTTGGTCATATAGAGTTTGGCAAGCGCATCAAAATCGCGGGTGTTGTTTAGCGATTCATATTGTTTCCATTTAAATTCGATCGCAATTTCTTTAGGCATCGACACCGGATCACCGTTTGCCTCACCTGCTTTCCACATTCCACAGGTGGTTAGTAAAATGGCGTGAATGGCTTCGTCAATTTCAGGGTCAACACTGTTTAAAACTTCAAACGACGATAGTTTGCCATCGGCACTCACTTCAAACCTAACCAGCTCTGTTCCCTCGGCTCCGCTATTGATAACTTCTTGCGGGTATTGCAAGTTATTAATCAGGTACTTTTCGAATGATACAAAATCGTCCTCTCCTAAAATTTGAGGATTCTGAATTATTCCTGTAAATCGGGGTGGAGTAACTTTAATTTCTTCGATATTACTCTTCATGTCCTGAGCTAATAGCGATGACGCGGCCAGCACTATTGCAATAAAAATTGTAATTGTTTTCATGACTTTGAACTTTAATTTTTGAAAAACATTGTTGAATCAAAGTTCCGAATTAAAGTCATGTTCAAGGTAGAACCATTTTATCAGTTGGTGTAAGCTATTACTTTTGAATTGAAATTATTTTGCAGCTATATAAATGATGTTGCATGCCATAGGTTTAGCGGATTTTGTATGCAGATAAATTAATTAAATTTCGAATTTTCGGAAATCCAGTTCTTAACTTTCTGGTGTTCCATTTCAAATCTGTCTCTATATCTTTTCTCCAATGCTATAAACTGACTCTCGTTGCGAATTTTATCAAACTGAGGATCGTTTTTCACAATATCATAAAGCCAAAACGGAATGCACACCGGTTGGTCGATAATGAATTGAAGGTATTTGTAGGCTTTCTCTTTTTCTTCGTTGAAAGCATAAACCTCGGCAATATCTATTAATCGGAACTGATGGAACGGGCGTTTTAGGTCGAGATCTTTTAAGGTGTTTTTAATTTGCAGATCGAAATAATAAGCAGCTTCCTCCTTTTTGCCGATCTGCCAGTACACGTATGCTGGCCGATGAACAACACCCAGTCCTTCGATGGCATTTCTTTGTTCTAAAAAATCAATATACTCATCAAAGTACCGGGCTGCCTGTTCGTATTGTTCGGCATCGGAATAGGCTTTGCCCAACAATAAAAGCAGGTTTGAATTCAATGGATTTATGGCATAGGCTTTCAAAAAATAGGCTGTTCCTTTTTGATTATTTCGATTGGCGTTTTCGTAACCTGCCAAGGACATGTACCACAACACGGAGTCGTTATCAATTTCGAAAGCCAGTTTGGCATAGTATTTCGATTCATCGAAAAAGCCGGCTTCTGAATAATGAAAGGATAAGGAGTGGAGCATTTGAGGATAAACTTCGCCACTTAATTGCACTGCCCAATGGTAATTTTCTATACACTTTGCCAAATCAATATATCGGTAAATTTTACCTTTTAGTTCGTAAGCATAAACATAGCTTTGATTTATGTTGGTTGCCGCATCCAACTCCTCAAGCGCTTTTTTCGTGTCGTTTCGGTGATAATAGTACGAAGCGCGGATGTAATGTCCTTTGTATGAATTCTGGCTGATCTGAATGGCTTTATTAGCAAAGTAGAGCGAGGAATCCATAAAGTTGGTTTGATGAATGTTAAGCCAGTAATTTCTGGTGGCGTGTATCGATGCAAGTTCTTCGTAAGCTTTGTAAAACAACGAATCGGCATCTAATGCTTTGTATAGATAATTTTCTGCTGCTTTGTACAAATCCTGATTTCTTTTAATCTCATTCCCGTTGAGAATTTTTAGTGCTTGCAGATAATACTTTTCAGCGGTACGATTAATCGGCTCATTGATCTGAAGTCTTTGTTTTGTTTCGTCACTTATTGGAATATCTAATTTGGTGGCAATGGTTTTAACAATCAGTTTTTCTGTTACATAGGAAACAGTTTTAGGGATAGTATCTTTTTGCGAATGAACAACAGCTCCGTCGTGGTTTCTTGTTAAGCGCCACACGATTATCCTGATTCCATCCTTTTCAAACATTGTTAATTTCAGCGTATAAGCACGCACTGCTTTTTTGTTTAATTTCTTTTCATTACCGGTTGTCGATATATAGTCATCTATTATTTTCTGGTCTAAAACTAAAAAGTTCTTAATTGCCGATAGCTCATTAATTATGACTTCGTTTATTCCAATAGCCCAAAACTCATTCTCGCTGCTTCCTGAAAATTCGATAGGTGATACAATTATTTCAATAACATTTTCAGTTTGCGCTTCGTGCTTAAGAGTAAAAACAGCTACTACAGCAATGACGATGGAAATGCTTAGAGCTAATATTTTTAAGATCTTATTTTTCGGTTGATTTGTATCCTGATATTGGTGTGTTTTTTTGTATTCACCCGGCGAACATCCATAATATTCATGAAAGCATTTATTGAAATAGGTTGCACTACCAAAACCTACTTTATAAGCAACTTCTGCTACAGTGAGTTCTTCATCGAGTAGTAGCTCTTTAGCTTTTGTAAGTCTGATTTCGCGAATAAATTGACTGGTTGTTTTTCCGGTTGCCGCTTTAATTTTACGATAGAGTGTAATTTTGCTTAAACCGCTTTCCCGGGCAAGAGATGAAAGATTAAACTTTTCATTTTCTAAATTGGCATCAACAATCCCTTTTATCTTCTCAATAAAAGCATTTCCGTTTGTTGATTCATTTGCCATTTAGTTTGTAATCAGTTTAATAGTATTCAAATTACAAAGAAATAATGGCTTGTACAACTGGTAGTTATAAAACTATAAAAGCGGGAACGTTCCCGCTTTTTGTGTGAGGTGGCAATACTTAAAATCTATGATGTTTGATTTTTGGTTGTATTATTTACATATCTGGGCTGAAGTTTAAAAGCATTTTACATCAAATATGTCAAATGTTGCTTTAGGTTCTCCATTAACTAATGTTAGATGAAAATAATATTTTATGCGTGCTACTTTTTTCCCATCTTGAAGAAGCCAACTCATAGATGTTACATTTACTGTTTCCTTATCAAATGTCATATTTGCTATGTCGTGTGCGGTATTTCTATCTATCAATGTGTATTCGGTTCCTGTTATATCGCCAATAAACGTACCTGTATTTTTATAATGTTGCAGTATTAATCCTACACGGTTATTATTGTCGGTGAAGTATTTGTAGCTAGACTCCAGCACAATAGTCCCGGTAATAGATTCCTCCATACAAGGGAATTGCATGCTTACATCAGTTATAGTTTGGGTTTCTTTAATAACTCGGTTGTTTTGAGCCGATGTTGGAAGAGTAAACAAACAAGTTACTACAATGACTGCTAAAATGATTCTTAATGCTTTCATAATTCTTGGGTTTTAAATAGTTTTTAATTTTGATTTTTATGTCAAATAAATTTCGGTATAAAAAGGTGGCGAGGCATAGCACCTAGTTTACAGAATGTTGAAATTTTTTAACACTGCTTTCACATTATTATCAGCAGCCGGAATTTGGGGGATTGGAATAATGATCTACGTTGTTTTTCCATTCAAGAGTTCGCTTATATAACTACTAATAAAAGATTATTGTTGCATTAACCATTACACATCTCTTCATAAGAAACCACCTCTACAACTAGAGGTGGCCCAAAACTTAATATCTAAGGAGGCTTTAGGTGATTGCCTGAATTTTATGTAGGTTAGTTAGGCAGGCAATACCCAGCACTTCTTCAAATTCCTTTTCATGTTGTGAGACTGTAAATATGTTGGCGATAAGGACTAATAACATTACTAAACTTTCATGGCCTAAATACAGAAGATGAAGAAATGACATTTAGTGAATTCAAAGTTCGGGAATAAAACAATACTTATGTTAGTAATACTGCATCAGAAGTTAGAATCTATAGCTTATGAGTTGAAGTTATATTGCAAAAATTGAAATTATATTGCAAAACCACATTTATGGCGAGGTTTGGCCCTTGATTATTGTAACAGGATATGGTTGTTTTCGAGCCATACTTTTACTCGTTCGTGTTCAGCCTTGTATTTTGTCTCTACTTCGGCAACTATCTCTTTAAAATTAGGTTCTTTCCTGATGGTTTCAAATAGGGGATCTGTTTTTATAAGCTCAACCATCCAACCGGGCATTTTATCCAACTCGTTAAATTTATTCAGCCATGAATAAGCTTTCTGTTTTTCTCCATTAAAGGCATAAACACCGGCAAGATCGTAAAGCAAAAAATTGGAATAATACCTTCCGGATTCAATCGCTTCGAGGCAGGATTTTTCCTGCAACTGAAAATAATAGGCTGCCGAATCCTTCATTCCTTGTTGGTAATAAATGTACGCAATGCGGTGCATTGAATTAACCGGAAGATCTGCAGGAGAGTTATTTAAAGCCATGTATTTTTTGAGATAGGAAAAGGCCTCGTCGTTATTAGCCGCAAAAGAATTATAAAAGGCCAGGTCCCATAGAATTCCCGGATTTGAAGAATTAGAGGTAAGCGCTTTTTCTAGCAGATGAATTGATGTCGGGATGTCTTGAAGCGATTCCTTATTTAGCAGGTACTGTGCGGAATCGAAATCGAGACTTAACGCTTCCTGCCGGTAATATTCCGCTTTCTCAGGGAATCCCGTACTCTGGTAAGAAGTTGCCAAAAGACGCAAAATTGTTGGCAACATAATTCCCTTATGCCGCGATGCCGCCATATTGCAATACTGTATAGTCTTTGAAAGGTCTTCGAAATAAAACAGTTGTGCCTTTCCGAAGTAGGCCATCCAGTCGTTCGGATTGATTTGAATGGCTTTGTCGTATTCCGAAAGCGCATCATTGTAAAAACCTTTTAAACGATTATATTCTGCTTTAATAAAATAGGCATCGGAATTGTTTTTATCTATCGAAAGTGCTTTTTCGGCCAGCCAAAGTACCGAATCAAGATATTGCTCGGGGATGTTGCTTTTCCAACTATTTTGGTTCCATTCCAGAAGTGCCATTCCGGTATAAACCGGCGCAAAGTTGGCATCGTATTCAAGGGCTCTTGAATAAAGTTCTTTTGCATTTTTAAGCGCTTGCTGATCTTCGTTTATCCAGTATTTCCATTGTTGTTCGCGTGCACGTTGGTAAAAATCGTTGGCAGTTAAACTTACTGTTGGTATTTTTTCAATTCGTTGTTTTTCTTCGGTGGTAATGTTGGCTTCCAGCTCGTTCGCAATGGCTAGCGCAATATCGCTTTGAGTTATAAATATTCTGTTTTCATCGCTGTTGTATATCTCCGAAAATAGGACTGTTCCATCATCAGAATTAATAAGTCGAACAAAAAGTACAATGTTCGTTTCTATTTCCTGAAACGTTATTTTTAGCAAAGCACCAACTTTTAATTCTTCAACGATTTCTTCTTCGGACGTTTTGGTAGATTGATACAACTTTACCGAATTGAAGTCGACTACGCGCAGATCTTTAATTTTTGCCAGGTTATTCTGTATGTCTTCGCAAACACCATCTGCCAGGTATTTGTGTTGCGGATCTCCCAGGTAATTAACCGGAAGAACGGCAATTGATTTTTCTATCGGAGACTTATTGTTGAACAAGTCATATTTTTCGACGAGGAACAATGCCAGAATTGAGAGTACCAGTATTGGCGCGGCAATAAATAGGTATTTTTTTGAAAAATTTCTTTCTTTGGATTGAGTGTTTTCGGTTTCCGCAACCAGTTCCCGCTTTTTGAATTCGCCCGGCGAACACCCGAATTGCTCATGAAAACACCGGTTAAAATAAGTCGCACTTCCAAAACCAACTTTATAGGCAACTTCCGAAATGGTGAGCTCTTCGTTTAGAAGTAATTCGCTGGCTTTTTTGAGCCTGATTTCGCGAATGAATTGACTGATATTTTTGTTGGTGTATTGTTTTAACCAGCGATGAAGAGTGGAATGACTAACACCCATTTCGTGTACAAGTTGATCGGGGCCAAAATCTTCATTCGCCAGGTTTTCCTGAACAATTTGGGTTAGTTTTTGGATAGAATCATGGTTCATCTATGTTAAGGTATGAATTCGTGGTTTTTTCACATACCACAAAATACGTAGGAAGTTGATTATTGTTGCATTTGATTTCGATATGGAATTTTTCTGAGCGGTGACAGATTAAAATAGTGCAAAGCATTAAACTTTTTGGTCGGGTTTTGGTCTTACCAAACGTAACAGGCTCGTTATGAAACTAAAATCGATTTTTACAAAATTTGTCGACTGGCTGAAATCTCCCGAGGTGTTTGGCAGTAAAAAGAAGCTGATTCCCGGCAAGTGGCATTTGTTTGAGTATTACGTAGATGAGGGAGAGGAGCTGTTACATTTTGATGAAGATGCACTGAAAAAAAACAAGTTGTTGTTTGTTCTTTCATTTCTCGAAAATCATGAATTTATTGTGGCCGGAAATGCGCCTGTAAAATTGTTGGAGGGAACGACTGAAGGCAACTGGAGCGTTGCCCGAAACTTTATTACATTAATTAACCCGAAAGATTTCAGAAACAATATTGAATTTCAGTTTGCATTTGAAAAGGGGAATTTGAAACTGCTGAAAAAGGACGCGATGGGAAAGATCGAGTTTTTTGGCTTTTTTCACCACCCAATACAAAAATCTAAGTAACCTCTGATCTTTGCGTTGAAAATTGCTCGTACTCTTTATCCCTGATTATCTCTTTAAGTCGTTGAGCCGTTTGCCATACTTCTTTAAAAGTTGTGTAGAGCGGTGTAAATCCAAATCGAATATTGTCCGGATCGCGAAAATCGGGAATGATTTTCAGTGTTGATGATTTTGGATGAATTAAAGCCTGGCAAATGCGGTAAGCTTCGTCGTGTTTTAAAGAAACGTGCGATCCCCGTTTTTCTGGTTCAGTTGGAGAACCTACTTCAAAACCATAATCACTTAATTCCGAATCCGCCATAGAAAGAAAGAACTCGGACAGCTGTGTGCTTTTTTGATGAATGTTTTTCATTCCAGTTTCGTTAACCATATCAATACCGGGCTCAATTGCCATAAGATTAAGCACTGGCGGAGTTCCCGTTAGGAATCTCCGAATTCCCTCTACCGGCCGGTAGTTCAGATCAAATTCAAAAGGTAAAGCATCGCCAAACCACCCCTGAATTGGTGATGACAACTTATCCTGTAAATCCTTCCGAACGTATAAAAATGCAGGCGAACCCGGACCTCCGTTTAGGTATTTATAAGTGCAACCAACAGCGAGATCGGCATTGCATTTATTCAAGTCAATTTCAACGGCACCGGCAGCATGACTGAGATCCCAAAGAACCACCGCACCCATTTTATGCGCGTGCTCGGTAATTTCTTCAAGCTGGTACATAAAGGCACTTTTAAATGCCACCAACGACAATACAACCAAAGCTGTATTTTTTGTGATCTTCGATTTCAGTTCTTCCGTTTCAATGGTAATACCGTCGGTTGTTTTTGCCAGCTCGAGTTTGTAATCAGGGCCAAATTCTTTTAAAAGTCCCTGTGAAATGTAGAGGTCAGTTGGGAAATTGAGATCGTCGCTTACAATTGTTGTTTTTCCTTTTTGCAATTTCAGCGCTGCGTGCGCCAGTTTGTAAAGGTTGATCGATGTACTGTCGGAAACAATTACTTCGCCTTTTGTAGCACCGATAATTGGAGCGATTTTATCGCCAAGCTGAGCAGGTTTTTGGTACCAGTGTAGGTTCCAGCTTTCAATCAGTTCCGTTCCCCATTGTTTTTCCACCACTTCAGAAAGTAACTCTTTGGTTTTTATAGGAAGGCGGCCAAGCGAGTTTCCATCAAGGTAAATCGTATTCTCTGATTCGATGTAAAACCGGCTTCGGAAGTTACGTAACTGATCGTCTCTGTCAAGTTGTTCAGCTAAAGTAAAGTTTTGGTCAGTCGTCATTTATTTTTGGCTTTCGAGTATTTTTTTTGCTTCAGGAAGAATCTTTTCTACCCAGCGCCGGTACATTTCTCCCGATGGATGTAGACCATCGGAAGCCACCAGCGTTTCATCGTTAAGTGCTTCACGCGAAATGGTAGTTATTTCCACATAACGCGCATTGGCCTGCTGCGTTTCCTGAAAATTTATGGCATTGTATTCATCTATTTCTTTGGCAATTTGTTCAGGGTTGCGGCTTTGTCCAAAAGGAGTAACTCCATAATCCGGAATAGAAACTACGATTACATTTTGAGCTTTGTTGCCGGCAAATTTAATTGCGGTTTGCAGGTTGTTCCTGAATTCTCCCCGGTATTCATCGGCGCTTCTTCCGCGGTACTGGTTATTCACGCCAATTAATAAAGTTACGAGGTTGTATGAGTCTTTTAAATTTTCGTTTTTAATGGCGGCGGCCAGTTCATCGGTGGTCCAACCGGTACGTGCTACAATTTTTGCCGGCTGCATTTCAAAACCTTCGGCTTCTAATTTTTCAACCAATTGAACCGGGAATCGTTCGTTTTCCTCCACGCTTTCGCCAATGGTGTACGAATCGCCTAAAGCAAGGTAGTAAAAGGTAGAATCCTGGTTGACGTTGTTATTGGAATCACTTGGTTCCGGTTGTGCAGGCATAATTACAGGATTTTCTTTGTCGGTACAGGCCAGGCCTGCAAACATTAGAAATATAAAAAGTATACGGCTCATTTTTCTCTTTTATACTTTCAACAACTCAGCTTTGTCCCGGGTTTGATAAAACATTGAGAATCTAATTCCCGGTTCCGTTTTTATAAATGTCCAGTGCTGCCGGAAACGGTTCCAATGCACGCTCAAAAATTCCCAGCGAGTAAGCAATGGTAAGTCCGTAATTGGTAATCGGAACGCCAATTTGTTTTGCTTTCATAATGCGGCTCAACATTTCGCGGCGGTTCCACATACAGGCTCCGCAATGAATGATGAGTTTATAATCGGAAATATTAGGCGGGAAATCGTGTCCGCGGGTACTGTCAATTTGTAGTTTGCCGCCCACATACTGGGTAAGCCAGCGTGGAATTTTTACGGTGCCAATATCTTCACCAATGGGATGGTGCGAGCAGGCTTCTGCAATCAAAACTTTGTCGCCGGTTTTTAGTTTGTCGATGGCCATTGCTCCGCGAACCATTTCGTTAAGATCGCCCTGGTGACGCGCAAATAAAATGGAAAACGAGGTTAACGGAATTTCTGGTGGTGTGTCGGCAGCCACTTTTAAAAAGGCCTGCGAATCGGTAACCACAAGTTTCGGTGGCTTGTTAAACCGCGAAAGTCCCTCGCGCAATTCACGTTCCTTAACGACCATACAAAAGGCGTCGTTGTCGAGCAAGTCGCGGATACTTTGAACCTGCGGTAATATCAGCCGGCCTTTTGGCGCTTCTTTATCGATGGGGACCACCAACACTGCAGCTTCTCCGGCGCCAACGAGGTCGCCCAAAATACTTGGTCGATTAATAAAATCGGCCGGTGCAGAATTCAACAATAACTGTCTCAGATCGAGCAATCCTTTGTTTTCAGTTACCGAAGTCTGAACCAGTTTTATCTTTTTACCATCGAGGGCACCGATAATTTCAAAATTTTCATCGTACAGATCGCACTTGTTAAACACCACTACAAACGGAATTTCCCGTTCGTTGAATTCGCCGATCAATGACTCTTCGTATTCTCCCCAATCGTTAAAATTCGACACAATTACACCTAAGTCGGTTCGATCGAAAACGGCAAGTGTTTTGGCAATGCGTTTTTCGCCAAGCGCCCCAACATCGTCGATACCAGCCGTGTCAATAAATAGTACCGGCCCAAGCGGAAGCAATTCCATCGGTTTCTCAACCGGGTCGGTTGTTGTTCCGGCAACATCCGAAACAATGGATACATCTTGCTGTGTAAGTGCATTTAAAATACTTGACTTGCCGGCATTTCTGCGGCCAAAAATCCCAATGTGTAAACGAAATGATTTTGGTGCTCTCATGTTCTCTGTTTTGCGCGACTGAAAGTACAAATTCAATCCAATTTCAGCAATTATTGAAATGAAAAATAAATTCTGGTCTTGCAGAAAAGTTCTTGGCTGCGAAAAAACAGTCTTCCTCGCATGAGGAATAGTGCTTCTCCCACGACTGAGACCAGTTCTCCCATGCAAGGAGGTCGTTCTCCCTTACATTTGTCCGGTTCTCCCGCGGGAGATTTTACAAAATGTCAGGGATGATCGATTTTTTCGTGTGAAAATTTACTTTTTGTCTGCGGCAAGGCATAAAAAAAGGGTGCAAAAGCACCCTTTAATTGATTTATTTGAAGTTGATCTTACTTCGATCCTCCACAACAACTTTTTTTCTCAGTAGCGGCTTTTTCGTCACCACAGGTTTTGCCCGATGCTGCACAACTTTTCTTTTGTGCTTCGGAACAACCTGTTGCCTTTTTGTCGGCTGTTTTTGCGGTTGTGGCTTTCTTTTCTGTTTTCTTCTTCTTTTCGTCCTCTTCTTTGTTGATTACAACAGTGTTATCGTCGGCAACTACAGTAACTTCCGATTTTTTAACTGTGTTAACCTTTGCACTTGTGCTTGCCATAGCAACACTGTAAGCAGCAATAAGAGTGATTACAATGAGAATTCTTTTCATGATTTTTTAGTTTTTTTTGTGATCGTTGTGACAAATATATTGTTTACTGATTAAACTAAGCGTTAATGCGAGGTTAATGGTTTTAACAGCCGGAGTGCTTGTTGATTTAATGGTTATTTTTGACTTTTATAATCACCATAAAACAATTGGTTATCAATGTGGTTATGGTAATAAACATTGAATAGTTTAGAAACAGGAAAAATTATACGTGAAAACAGTATTCAGAAAATATACATTTTTGTTGGCATTACTGATTATTCTGGCACTGCTGGCAACGCAAATAAAATGGATTGTTTATTCCATTCGCTTTCAGGACAAGGTTTTTGAGAAAAGTGTGGAACTGGCACTTAGCGAAACCATGACAACACTTACGGCCGATAAGCCATTGTGTAACAAAGTTAAAGCTTGTGTTGAGTGCGATTCTGTTCGCCTGAAAACACAACTAACATCATCCGGTGTTTGGCAAAAAATTCACGATGCCATTCAGAATGAATTAACATCATACGACATCGATCTGGAGTTTGAAATGTACATCCTCGAAAATGATTCGGAAGAGTTGGACGTGCTAAAAGCCGACTACGATAAGGGGCTGTACTACTCGCGTTGTATGGGCGGCATAATGGGACAAACAGGGTATCAGTTGGTGGTGGAATTTCCGTCGCGAACCCGCTTTTTCTTTGCTACAGCCGGTTACATGTTTGTGGGCTCGGTAGTTCTTATTTTGCTGCTCATTCTGTCGTTGCTCTACTTGTTACGCATTTACAACCGCGAGATTCGCATTGCCAAACATACCAAAGAGTTGCTGAATAACGTGAGCCACGAGTTTAAAACACCATTGTCGTCGATTGCTCTGGCATCGAATATGATTCGTAAAAAGCGGTATGGCGAAGATGAGCAAAAATTAACCAGTTATGCCGAGCTGATAAACAAAGAGAACCGCAAACTGCAAAACCTGGTTGAAAGTTTATTGCGACTGGAAGCAGTGGAAAGAAACGAATTTGATTATAACAAAGAAGAAACTTTGGTAGAGGATGTGGTAAAAGAAGCCGCATCAACCTGCGAAATGTTGCTAAACGAAAGATACGGGCGAATTACCTATGATTTTGAAGCCGGTAAAACCCCGGTTTTTATCGATCGCCTGCATTTTGTAAACGTATTCGTTAACTTGCTTTCGAATGCGATAAAATACTCCAAACGCAATCCTAACATCGATATATCTACCCGTGTTGAAAACAATAATCTGGTAATTTGGGTAAAAGATAACGGAATTGGTATTCCTGTTAAATTTCAAAAGTATATTTTTGATAAATATTACAGGGTACCAACGGGCGATGTGCACAACGCCAAAGGTTTTGGAATTGGGCTGGCCTACGTAAAACAAATCGTAGAAGCACATAACGGAACCATTGCTGTTGAAAGCACAAGCGATGAAGGGACTGTTTTTAGGATTCAACTGCCACTAGAAAAATCGTAAAGATGGACGAAAAAAACTTAAACATTATTTTAGTTGAGGACGACCTTAACCTTGGATTTTTGTTGGAGGATTTTTTGAAAAGCCGTGGGGTAGGAGTTACGCTTTATCGCGACGGAGAAGAGGGCTTGGAAGGATTCAAAAAGAAAGGAGATTTCAACTTTTGCATTTTCGATGTAATGCTCCCCAAAATGGATGGCTTTTCGCTGGCCAAAAAGGTGAAAGCTATTGAGCCCGAAATTCCCGTGGTTTTCCTGACGGCACGCGCTATGAAAGAGGATAAAATGAAAGGTTATGATATTGGCGCCGATGATTACATTACCAAACCTTTTGATGAGGATGAGTTGTGGTGTAAAATTGTGGCGATCAGTAAACGCAGCGATTTTATCCAGGAGGAAACTGAAACGGTTTACCAGGTTGGCGCGTACGAATTCGATTATGAAAATCTTTCGCTTAGTTTGGATGGAAATATAAAGCGACTTACAACGCGCGAGGCGGAAGTGTTGCTTATGCTTTGTAAGGAAAAGAAGAATGTGGTTCGGCGCGAGCAGATATTGACTGCCATTTGGGGCGAGAACGACTATTTTGCCGGACGAAGCCTTGATGTATTCATTTCGAAACTAAGAAAGTATTTCTCCGGGGACCCTTCGATTTCAATCGTAAATGTGGTGAAAGTGGGTTACATTTTGCATTGCTAAATAAAAAAAGTCGCTCATTTGTTAATGAACGACTTTCCTTTATGAGTGGTAATCAATTATGACTTACCTGATTTTTCGCCACCACAAGTTTTGCTGCAGTCACTTTTCTTTTCTGCTGATTTCTCACCTGAGCATCCGTCAGCTTTTGCTGCTGATTTAGCTTTTGCATCAGTTCCTGAACATCCGTCAGCTTTAGCTTCAGACTTTGTGGCTTTCTTGCTCGCTTCTTTTTCTTTCTCTACTTTATCTGCGTTGTCTACAATCTGAACGATCTCATCGTTGGTAACAACTGTTGCTTCAGTCATTGCTAATGATACTCCGTAAACTGCAACAAACGCTAATAGAAATAATACTTTTTTCATGATTTACAATTTTAGTTATTAAAGAAATTTTTTGTTTCTATCTTTATTTAGACTCAATATTAATAACTAATATGATTAAAAGCAAGCAGAGAATGAGATAAATCAGTCTTTTATTGATTGGTGATTTGTAATTGACAGAAAAACAGTCAGTTGTGTGCGTGTTAATGTGTTGTTAAAAATGTTAAGAGTTAGTTGCCCAACCTGCAAACTGCTTCCGGTGTAATCAACTGATCGAACTCATCGGCAGTTAAATACCCTGATTTTAAGGCTGCTTTCTTAATAGAAAGCCCATCATTTTCAACCAATTTTATGATCTCCGAACTGCGCTCGTAACCAATAGCAGGAACCAGTGCCGTTATGGTAGCGGTTGAGTTGTTTACGTGCATTCTACACACATCTTCGTTAGCGGTTATGCACGACACACATCTTTCATTGAATAACTTACTTGCATTTTTTAGCAAATCGATCGACTCCAGAAAACTGTGCGCAATTAGCGGCATAAACTGGTTAAGCTCGAGATTCCCGGCACTGCAGGCTTGTGCTATAATCTGATCGTTGCCCATAACTTTTATGGCTGCCTGTGCTACAGCCTCCGGAATAACCGGATTTACTTTTCCCGGCATAATCGATGAGCCGGCTTGAAGTTGCGGGAGGTTTATTTCTCCAAATCCGGCATGGGGACCGCTCGATAGTAACCGAAGGTCGTTACTGATTTTAAGTAAATTAACAGCACATGCTTTTAGTATACCAGAAACTTCAACAAATACATCGACGTTTTGTGTGCCGTCAATCAGGTTTTCGCTGCGTGCCAAGCCAATGTTAGTGTTTTCTCGGAGTTTGTCAACCACCCGAAAAATAAATTGTTTTGGCGCTCCCAAACCGGTCCCGATTGCCGTGCCCCCCAGATTTACCACGCGCAATCGTTCTTCGCATTTATAAATGCGCCATCTGTCGCGGTTCAATGCTTCGGCATAAGCGCTCATTTCTCTCCCTAATGTTGTAAGAACAGCATCCTGTAACTGTGTTCGCCCGATTTTAACGATATGTGCAAATTCCTTTTCTTTTTGCTGAAAAGCCTCCTGCAGGTTCAGCACATTTTGTTCCAGCTGACGTAACAGACGAATAGCAGCAACTTTAAGAGCAGTGGGGTAAGTGTCGTTGGTACTTTGGTGAAGGTTGATGTCATCAAGCGGAGAAACAACAGCGTAATCGCCCAATTCTTTTCCAAGAATTTGAAGTGCACGATTGGCCAGCACTTCGTTCACATTCATATTGGTAGAAGTTCCTGCTCCACCCTGCATTGCATCTACTAAAATGTACTCATTCAGTAAACCCTGACTCATTTCAAAAGCTGCCTTTTCAATTGCCTCTGTTTTTGTTTTATCTTCCCAGAAGCAGAGTGTATTATTGGTTTGTGCACAGGCCAGTTTTACTTCGCCGTAAGCTTTAATCAACTCCGGATGCACCCGCTGCCCCGAGATAGGGAAATTCTCTACCGCACGAGCTGTATGGATTCCCCAAAGCGCATCGGCAGGGATTTGTTTCTTTCCAATAAAGTCACTTTCTTCTCTTGTGTTGACCATGATTTGCTTGATTATCGGATTACATGATTTTGTTGTTGCTCGTCGCTTAACGCTCGTTGCTCGTCGCTGTTTTAACAATAAACATCATCGCGTCCGGCTTTAACCCGGTTAACCAGTTTTTCGGCGCGTTGTTTTGCAATTCCGCTCATTCCTGCAATGGTTTCGCGAATTAACTCGTCGCCAATTTCGCGGGTTTCCGGTGATGCATAGTTTTGCAGATATTCTTTAAACGAACTGAGTCCGTTTGGTGCACAATGCAAGCGGATGTCGCCGGGTTTTGCAAGATCCATAAAATCCTGACCGGTTCTTCCCATACGATAACAAGCTGTGCAGAAAGACGGAATGTAACCCATTGATGCCACATCGCGAATCACTTCATCCAAAGGACGGTGATCGCCCAAACTAAACTGGCTTGATGGATCATCTTCTGAAGTTTCGCCATAACCACCCGGATTCGTTTTGCTTCCCGCCGAAATTTGGCTAACGCCCAACGCAAAAGTATCGCGGCGCATTTTGGCTGTTTCGCGGGTCGACATGATAATGCCGGTGTACGGCACTGCCAATCGTAAAATAGCTACCATTTTCCTGAAATCGATATCTGAAACCGGGAACGGCGGGTGCGATGCCATGTCGCTATTGGTTGCAGGTTCCATTCGCGGAACACTAATTGTGTGCGGTCCAACGCCAAATTTATCTTCCAGCTCAAAAATATGTTGCATTGTGGCCAGCAATTCAAAACGATAGTCGAACAACCCAAGCAATACGCCAATACCCACGTCGTCGATTCCAGCTTCCATGGCTCTGTGTAATGCCCAGGTGCGCCAGTTGTAATCGCGTTTTTTCCCGCCTACATGTACTTTTTTATACGTTTCGCGATGGTAGGTTTCCTGAAAAATCTGGTAGGTTCCGATATTCGCTTCTTTAGCCTGCTTAAATTCTTCAACCGTAAGCGGAGCAACATTTATATTTACACGTCGAATTTCGCCATGTTCGTTTTTAACGCTGTACACTGTTTTTATGGAGTCGAGCACATACTGAAAACCATCTTTGTCAGGATAAGATTCTCCGGCCACCAGCAAAACTCTTTTGTGCCCTTGATTGATGAGTATTTCAACTTCTTTTGCAATCTCTTCCTGTGACAAAGCATGACGTACAATTCCTTTATTACTTGCGCGGAATGCACAATACAAACATTCGTTTTTACACAAATTCGAAACGTATAGCGGCGCAAACAACACCAGTCTTTTCCCGTAAATTGTTTCTTTTACGGTGTTTGCCGTGTTAAACAATTCGGCCATCATTTCCGGATTGTTAATGGCGGTAAGAAGTGCCACATCATTCAGGTTCAAACCCTTCATTTCAGCAGCTTTTGCCAGTACTTCTTTTATTTGTGCCGGTTCGGGATTTTTGTTTTGCTCAAGTGCTTCCCAAATTTTGGCTTCGTTGATAAAATCGGCAGGTACGTTGTACATATTTTATTGCGTTAAAAGATCGGTTTTTATTCTACTATTTTTTTGCAAGACCAGATTTTACAGATACGCCCGGTATGTTTCCCAGTGTTCCGGTTAATTTGCCCAACTCGTCGGTTGTGGCATCAATTACCAGTGTGATAACTGAATAATTTTCTTTTGCGTTGGGTAGGCCGGTGCGCGCCAGAATAAGTTCAGAGTACTGGCTCAGAACCTGGTTTACGCTGCCCGAAGATTTCTCGCGGTTTTCGATTATTATTCCCACAAAACCCAGTCGTTTCATACATAAAAGTTAGAAGTCGGTTGTTGGAAGACCGAAGTTTTTTCAGTCAACAAACATCAACTTGGTTTTACAAAAAATTCTACGGGAAATACAGGGAAAGCAGATAATTGATTAATCCTTCATCTTTTATATTCCTCCCTAAAGTCAGCCGTAGCCTTCCCGCAGGATTATGCTACAAAAGTAAATTTAATTTCAATTTCCGAACATGAGAAATGTTGTAAAGTGCGAATGTTATGCAACCTAGTTCTAAAACATAACATACCATTTCGTTCTTGAGCTTTATTGCACAGAAAAGCATATTTTTGTGGCACAAAATGCTTGATTTGGATAAACAGGAAATCATACAATTACTAAAAACCACAGGTGATGAGCGAACTGCGTTGTTACAACGTGCGCAGGAGGTGAAGGTAAAAGAAACCGGGAATAAAGTTTATTTCCGTGGATTGGTGGAATTCTCGAATATCTGTGCCAAAGACTGTTTGTATTGTGGCATTCGGAAAGGAAACGACAAAGTTATTCGTTACGATGTAAGCGATGACGAGATTTTGGAGTCGTGCCGATTTGCCTGGGAGAATCGTTTTGCATCGGTGGTGTTACAATCGGGCGAATTATCGTCGCCGGCATTTGTAAAGCGGGTAGATGGTTTGCTTAAAAAGATAAAGCAGATTTCGAATGGTGAATTAGGAATTACGCTCAGTTGTGGAGAGCAAACTCTGGAAACCTATCGTCGCTGGTTCGAGAGTGGGGCGCATCGTTATTTATTGCGTATCGAATCATCAACACGCGAGCTTTATTACAAAATTCATCCTGAAAATGATACGCATTCGTTTGAACGGAGAATTGAAGCACTGGGCAGCTTAAAAACTGCCGGTTACCAGGTTGGAACCGGAGTGATGATTGGATTGCCTTTTCAAACCTACGAACACCTTGCCGACGATCTTTTGTTTTTCAAAAAGTTGGATATTGACATGTGCGGAATGGGACCATATCTCGAGCATGAAGACACGCCGTTATATCAATATCGCCACTTGCTAAAAACAAAGCAGGAACGTTTTGATCTGGCACTTAATATGATTGCCGTTTTGCGTTTGTTAATGCCGGATATTAATATTGCAGCTGCTACAGCGTTGCAGGCCATTGATCCTGCCGGACGTGAAAAAGCACTTGCCATTGGTGCCAATGTAATTATGCCCAACTTAACGCCAACCTCGTACAGAGAAGAGTATCAACTTTACGAAAATAAACCCTGTTTGGATGAGGATGCCGAGTTGTGTCGCAATTGTTTGGAAGCCCGAATTCATATGTCCGGTTCCGAAATTGGATATGGCGAGTGGGGCGACTCGAAACATTTTCAAGAAAGAAAGAAAATGGAACGCAGATAATGCTGATTTAGCAGAATTTCGCTGAAGATTTTTAGAAAAATATCTGCGAGCATCAGAAAAATCTGCGTCGTCAGTGTTCTAGATCCTACAACAAAAAAGCAGCCTAAAACTGAAAGATGAACATTGTTATTGTTTCAGGCTGCTTTAAAGCTATTCCGTAAAAGCTTTTCAGTATTTAAAGACAAGAGTTGGATTAAGTGGTTGCATTTTTATTCAATTTCGCCTGCAACTTCATTAAGGTGTTGTAGTGGTCGATGGCCACAAAATAGTTTGGATCTTCCACCACATTCACATCGCAAATGGCTTCCGCTTTTTTCACCAGTTTAATACAGTCTTTGCTTAAGTGACGCAGGTGAATTGTTTTGCCGGCTTTTTGGTAACGCTCGGCCAGTTTGTTAATCGCTTCAATGGCCGACTGATCCGCAATACGTGACTCTTTGAAGTCAACGATCACTTCATTCGGGTCGTTTTGCACATCGAATTTACTTTGGAAAAGTGCAGTGGATCCAAAAAACAGTGGACCAAAAATCTCGTAGTGTTTAATGCCATGTTCGTCAACACTTTTACGTGCACGAATACGCTTGGCGTTTTCCCATGAAAATACCAGTGCCGAAACCACAACACCTGCCAAAACTGCAATTGCCAAATCGAAAACCACAGTGAGTCCGGTAACCAGGATAATCACGATAAGATCGGAAACCGGAATTTTATTGATGATTTTGAAAGTACTCCAGGCGAAGGTGCCGATTACCACCATAAACATTACGCCAACCAACGCTGCAATCGGAATCATTTCGATGTAGGTTGAGGCAAACAAAATAAAAACAAGCAACATTACAGCTGCAACAATTCCCGATAAGCGACCGCGACCACCCGATTTTATATTGATAATACTTTGTCCGATCATGGCACAACCGCCCATTCCTCCAAAAAATCCGTTCACGATATTTGCTAATCCCTGCGCTGCAGCTTCGCGGTTTCCACTACCTCGGGTTTCGGTTAGCTCGTCAACCAGGTTCAGTGTCATTAACGATTCAATTAAACCAACAGCTGCAAGTATCAGTGCAAATGGGAAGATCAATTTTAAGGTTTCAAGATTGAAAGGAATGACAGGCACATCAAAGGTTGGAAGGCCGGCTTTAATGCTGTCGCCACCGCCACTTTGGATAAAACTACGTACTGTTTCCGTTTCGATGTTTCCGAAAATTACAACGGCCGTAACCACCAAAATTCCAACCAGCGCGGCTGGTATTGCTTTACTCAATTTTGGCAGAAAATACATGATTGCCATAGTCAGAACTACCAAGCCAAGCATCATGTATAACGGCGTTCCGCTTAACCATTCGCCACCGTTTTTAAACATATTCAGCTGCGAAAGGAAAATAACGATAGCCAATCCGTTTACAAAGCCCATCATTACCGAATGTGGCACCAGACGAATAAACTTACCGAGTTTGAAAAAGCCAAAAAGTGCCTGTATTGTTCCGGCCAAAATGAGAGTGGCAAACAGGTACTGCAAACCTTGTCCGTCGCCCATGGCGTTACCTTGTTGCACCAGGCTAACCATTACAACGGCCATTGCTCCTGTTGCTCCGGATATCATTCCGGGGCGGCCTCCAAAAATTGAGGTGATCAGTCCCATCATAAACGCACCGTACAAACCAACAATTGGCGACACGCCTGCAACAAAACTAAAAGCCACCGCTTCGGGTACCAGTGCCAATGCCACGGTTAATCCCGAAAGGATATCGTCTTTTATGCTTCCCTGCTTCTTATCTATAAATTTAAATTCAAACTTCATTCGTGCTACTATTTTCTGTTGTGGAAAAACCCGGAAGGTGGGAGACCCCAGCTCCGTAGCTGGTTGGAGGAGATGTCTCTGCATGCTCCTGAAGTCTCGTCCCGGGGGATTATTAATAAAAATTCAAAAAGACTATTCGTTTAATTGTTTGTACAATTAAAGCGCGCGAAAATAGAGCAAATTTTTAGAAAGTATATTGTAGAGCATGTTCGGGAAGGGATTGTTAATGTTGGGGTAAGATGATGAAGGAGAAATAAAAAAGGAGGCGTTTCGAATACGCCTCCTTTCTTGATGCTATTGAATAGCCGATATTTTAACCGCCCATGCTAAATCGCAAGGCAGGTTTTTTCTGATGCTGGCGGGGATAGTAACTTTCACCCCTTCGTCGGTGTTTTGCCATTTTAGGTTGCCTTTGGCACCCAGCAGCGTAAGTTTGGCATTTTTAGCCGCCTTAATTCCTTTAACGGTAAACGATGCAGGTAGTCCGCTACCGTCTTCTTGTTCCAGATAAAGTGCATAAACTGCTTTTGTATCTTTTTGCTGGCTCAAACAAATATTGTCGGTTTTGAATGGGGCAATTGCACGAGTTGAGTAGATAGCCTCACCGTTTACATCGATCCAGTCGCCCATTGCAGCTAATAGTTCGTAGGCACCTTCGGGCCATCTTCCATCGGGTCCGGGAGCAATGTTGTACAGTAAGTTTCCTCCTTTTGCCACAATATCAATCAGCATATGAATCGCTTCTTTTGGCGTCATAAAAGTAGCGTTTGGCGACCACGACCAGCCACCGCCTGCTATAATGCAGCTTTCCCATGGGTATGGCAATTGCGATTCCGGCACTTTATTTTCCGGTGTCAGGTAGTTTTGGTTAGGACCTTCTACTGCACGGTCAACCACAATTAATCCGGGTTGTTTTTCGCGCGCTTTGGCAGCCAATTCATCCATTTTTATGTCCTGATCGATTACGCGGTTTTTAATAAAACCACTTGGAGCTTCGGCATGACGACCTTTGTAATATGCTTCCAGCGCTTCATCCGATTGTTTACACACCCAGCCACCATCTAACCAAAGGATATCGATTTTTCCGTAATCGCTCATCAACTCCATAATCTGGTTGTGGGTGAAGTTCACAAACTTGTCCCATTTGTCAGGATAAAGTCTTGGATCGTAGTTTACGTTTCTGTCGAGTGGCGGGAATTTTGGATCCCAGTAATACGGGCTGTTCCAGTCGGGTTTCGAGAAATAGGCACCTGCCCATAATCCTTCGTTACGGAACGCATCAAAAATTTCTTTGGTTACGTTCGCTTTTGGATTTGAGCTAAATGGCGACTCGGGACTGGTAATTTTGTAATCGGTGTATTTCGAGTCGAACATACAAAATCCGTCGTGGTGTTTTGTGGTAAATACCACGTATTTCATTCCTGCATCGGCTGCTGCTTTTGCCCAATCATCAGGATTAAAACCGGTAGGATTGAATGACAACTTCAGGTTTTCGTATTCCTTTTTGTAGGTAAAATAATCGTCGGGATTACTGCCTTTTTTACGTTCGCACCAACCATAATCTTCAGGGCAAATCGACCACGATTCCACAACTCCCCACTGGCTGTAAGCACCCCAGTGCATAAGCAATCCAAATTTTAAATCCTGCCAGTCTTCCAGCTTATCCAACACTGCCTGGTCGGTTGGCCACACGTAGTCTGTAATTTCATGTTCTAACTGCGCATTTACCATAAATGCCAGAAAAACCGGTATCAACACCATTAGTTTTTTCATCGTAGTAGTTATTTGATTTCTATTATAATTATTCTTCAGAAGTAAGATCGCCAACAATTTTGCGACCATGTAACTCGGTGGTTCCTGTAATTTGCTGAATTTCGCTGACGTTTTCAACGGTTACTTTTCCGGCAACCAGGATGATGATTTTTTCTTCTGCTTCGGCAATCATTTTGCGGATCACTTCCTGTCCTTCAAGTGCTGTTGCTTTTCCGCCCGAGCTAAGAATTCGTTTAATATTCGGAATGGTTTTTAAAACGCGGACGCCCTCAACCGGATCTTCCATTTCGTCAATTGCCTTATGGAAAGTAACCGGAAGTGGCTCAGCATATTTGGCCAGCAAGCGTGTATTTGCTTCATCGATTTTATTGTCGGGCGTTAACAAGCCAAAAACAACACCGGCAGCACCGGCTTCTTTTGCCTGATCGATGGCCGCTTTCATTGCTTCAACTTCATGGGCCGAATGCACAAAATTGCCACCACGCGGACGAGCCATTACCATTACCGGAATCTCCAGTTCTGAACAGGCTTTCTTCATCATCTCAAAATTCGGAGTTAAACCATCATTTGCCAGATCGGAACACAACTCAATTCGGTTTGCTCCTTTGGCTTGTGCCACTTTGGCTTCTAAAAACGATTCAACACATGCTTCCTTAATCATCCGCTTACTTTTTGGTATGAAATGGCTTCAAAGTTACAGCAATTTGATAATAATTTATAAAAAGAAAAACTATTTATTAAAAAATTTAAAAAGTAGTTAATGAATGGATAAGCCACTTATATTTTGTTATTTTGTAGCTAAAACTACGGAATTTTGAAAACCAATTTAGTAACGATACTTGGCCCAACAGCAACCGGGAAAACCGGATTGGCTGCACATTTGGCCGCACAGTTAAACGGAGAAGTTATTTCGGCCGACTCGCGGCAGGTGTACCGCGGAATGGATTTGGGAACCGGTAAAGATTACGAGGATTATTTTGTGGATGGCGAGGAAGTGCCATCGCATTTGGTAGATATCGAGGATGCCGGTGCGCATTACAATGTTTATCGTTTTCAGACTGATTTTATTGAGGTTTTTAATGAGATTCAATCGCGAGGCAAATTTCCGGTGTTGTGTGGAGGAAGTGGTTTATACCTTGAGGCGGTGTTACGAAACTACCGTTTAATTGAGGTGCCGCCGAATAAAGAATTGCGTAAAGAATTAGAAGGAAAATCGCTGGAGGAACTCACCGAAATTCTAAAAGAGCTTAAACCGGAATTACACAACGAAACTGATGTGGAAACCGACCGACGTGCGATTCGGGCCATAGAAATAGAATATTATTATCGTGAACATCCGCAGGAAGATTCGGAGATGCCGGATATAAACAGCTTGAATGTGGGAATTGATTTCGATCGCGAAATGCGCCGCCAGCGAATTACTACCCGTTTAAAGCAGCGTTTGGATGAGGGAATGTTAGACGAGGTGCAAAAGTTACTCGATTCAGGATTAACACCCGAACAGTTGATTTACTACGGATTGGAATATAAATTTCTGACGCTGCATTTAATTGGCGAGTTGAGTTTTAATGAAATGTTCAGCAAACTGGAAATTGCCATTCATCAGTTTGCAAAGCGTCAGATGACCTGGTTCAGGGGAATGGAAAAGCGGGGAACAAAAATTTATTGGATAAATGGCCATTTGCCAATGGAAGAAAAAGTTGGTGAGATTTTGAAACTGTTACAAAATCCTTCGTAAAAAGGAAAAAATAACAATCAATAATCATTTAAACCGAACTATCATGGCTGAATCAAATTGTGCAGATTGTACACTGCGCGCCAAGTACGATGAAAAACCGAAATCGTTTGCCGGCCGCTTTTGGCGTTGGCACATTAACTGGTGTCCGGGCTGGAAAGGGTATATGAAGTCATTGGATGACGCCGAGCGTGCCGAAATAAAGCAGCAGTACCACTTGAGATAGAAGAGAGTCAGGATTTCACTCTGAGTGAGATCCTGACTTGCTTTTTACTTATAACTTCTTCAATCCTTTCAATTCTTCTTTATTACAAGCAGGAATTATGCTAATTGCATAACCGCCACCAGGAACACATTGTTGTTTTAGCTCCGATTTGCTTGAAACCACATATTTTTTGATTTCATAAGCTTGTGGATTGGTTTTCCAATCGGCATCTTTTGCATCGGCATAAACCGTTGCAATGTATTTCTGATCCGGATTCAGAAAATCGAAACTGATTTCCGAAGTTCGGGTTTCTTCATCGTTTGTACGACCTACAAACCAGTTCTCGCTGCCTTTTTCTTTTCTGGCGTAAGTAATGTAATCGCCCGGTTCTGCTTCCAAAACCAACGACTTGTCCCAGTCAAGCGCCACATCTTTTATGAACTGGAAAGCGTCCATGTATTTCTCGTAAGTAGTTGGCAGGTCGGCAGCCATTTGCAGCGGGCTGTACATGGTTACATACAAAGCCAACTGGCGTGCAATGGTTGTACGAACCTGCGAATTATTATTGGGATTGTATGCGCTAACATGCGTTTCGAAAATACCCGGAGTGTAATCCATCGGTCCACCAACCAAACGAGTAAACGGAAGAATGGTTGTGTGATCAACATTATTCCCGCCGAAAGCTTCGTATTCGGTTCCGCGTGCCGATTCGTTTCCGATCAGGTTCGGGTAAGTTCTGCTCAATCCGGTTGGGCGAACAGCTTCGTGCGCGTTCACCATAATTTTGTAATCAGCTGCTTTTTTTACAGCGTATAAATAGTGGTTAACCATCCATTGTCCGTAGTGGTATTCGCCACGCGGAATAATATCGCCCACATAACCACTTTTAACCGAGTTATAGTTGTTGTCGGCCATAAACTGGTAAGCAGTATCCAAATGACGCTCGTAGTTACGCACCGAGCTCGAAGTTTCGTGGTGCATCATCAGGTGTACATTTTTACTTTTGGCGTAGTCGCGCAGTTCGGCAACATCAAAATCGGGGTAGGGCGTTACAAAGTCGAAAACATAGTCTTTTGATTTGTTGAACCAGTCTTCCCAGCCTTCGTTCCAACCTTCTACCAAAACAGCATCCAAACCATTTTCTGCAGCAAAATCAATGTATTTTTTTACCTCTTCGGTGTTGGCAGCATGAATTCCGTTCGGAGTAGTTTTTGAATAATCGGTTTCACCCAGTTTTACACTTGGCACATTGGTGTATGCCCACGAACTTTTTCCGGTAATCATTTCCCACCAAACGCCAACATATTTAACCGGCTTAATCCAATCTGTGTTTTCATAAGCACACGGCTCGTTCAAATTAAGCGTGATATTCGAAAGCAAAATGTCGCCTGCCTTTTTACCGGCAATTACGGTACGCCAAGGAGTAGTACAAGGTGCCTGCATGTAGGCCATATTTCCTTGTGCATCGGGTGTTAGAACCGATTTAAAAATCATGTTTTTATCATCGAGCTCGAGGTGCATGCACGAGTAATCTATCAATGCAGCTTCGTGCAGGTTGATGTAGTAACCGTCGTCGGTTTTCATCATTAAAGCGGTTTGTACAGCTGTTGCCGAAATTGGTGTTTGAGATGTATTTGGCGTAATGGCTTTGTCCATCAATCCGCGAATTTCCGACAATTTCGATTTGGTGTAATCGTATTCCTGCGTGTCGTAATCACCCGGAATCCAGAATGCAGTGTGGTCGCCGTCCATGGCAAACTCGCTGCGTTCGTTTTTCACCACAAAATAAATCAGATTGTCTTGCTCCGGAAATTCATAACGAAAACCCAATCCGTCGTTAAAAACACGGAAACGGATGATCATTTTTCGGTTGGTGGCCGATTGGTTTAAGGTAACTGCCAGCTCTTTGTAATGATTGCGAATTTCGCTTTGCTCGCCCCAAACCGGTTTCCAGGTTTCGTCGAAAGTGGAAGTTTTACTGTCGGCAATGGTAAAACCGCTTAACAGAGGTTCAGCATCTTTTAATTCGAGGCCAAGATTGCTGGGTTTGATAATTGTTTTGTCTTCGAGTTGAAGTTGATAAACCGGCGTTCCATCCGATAAATCGAAGGAAAGTTTCATTTTTCCGTTCGGAGAAGTAATTTCTTCAGCCTGGCTAAAGAATGTGCCAACGGCGAGCACAAAAATCAATAGTAATCTCTTCATTTCCTTTTAAGTAATGTAGCCTTAATAAATCTTTAATTATTGGCTTCTGTTAGTATAAATAATTCAAAATAAGCTGCTAAAAATCAATGCAAACGTTTGAAATTGCCTGATTTTTTTTTGATCATTTCGTCTTACTTATTCCTAAAAGGAAAAGAGACTTTGATTGTTTAAAAGAACTGTTTCTTTAGAACGCCTGATTCCGCGGGCTCCAAACGAGTCGGGCGCGAATCAGATCGGCTCCGTCGCTTTCGCGAACTACACTACAAATATGATTATTTTTATCCAGTATTTGCTTCTTAATTCCCAGTCGGTCGTTTTGTGTGCCTTCTTTTACAAAATTCACCTCAAATTCGATGAGTTCATTCGTTTCGTGGAATTCAAAATCGTAACTGTCGATAATACGTTCAAGGTAGCGACCGCTGTTAAAATGCTGGTTAACGTCGATCTCATTAAAAAGTACAGGAGTAAAAACCACTTCATCTTCCGATTTCACCGGCTTAACTTTTCCGGCATTCATTTCCAAAACCCGTTCGTCGTGTAACGGAATGGAACCCAGTTCGAGTTTTACAATACGTTTGGTTTCCTGGTTAAGTACAAGCCAGCTGGTAGTTGCTTTTATAATACTTTCTCCGTTGGCATCGATAAAATGAATATCGCGAAGTGCCAGCAGTCCGTCAATTCCGGCGGGCCAGGTTTCAACCGTAAATTTTTCGCCCCATTCCGGACGGCGTTTTATCTTCACCAACAGGCGCGATAACACCCAAAACTGTTTTTCCTTTTGAAGATTATCGAATCCGAAACCTAATTTTTCGGCATGTTCCCAGGCAATGTCCTGAATTTGCCAAAAAAGGAATGAAGTTGAAAGTTGCCCAAAACGGCTAACGAAATATGATTTTGTAGATAATTCCTGTTTGTGTTTCATGCTAAAACGATTTGAAGCTTGAAGGGCGAAGTTGCAAGTCGACTTTCTGTTCGTACTTCCGACTTCGTTCTTTTTGTAAACTTTTTCGCAAATTTATTGTTCGGTTTTTGAAAATCAACAACAAATGTTCAATTTTGCAGCAAAATATAACTGATTTATGGGAAAAATAATAATTAAAACTCCGGAGCAGATCGAAGGCATCAGGCAAAGTGCCCGGCTGGCAGCAAAAACGCTTGATTTTGCTGAGCAGTTTGTAAAAGAGGGAGTAAACACAGAATATATCGACGATAAAGTGGAGGAATTTATTCGTTCCCATGGAGCTGTTCCTGCAACTAAAGGGTATAACGGTTATCCAAAATCGAGTTGTATTTCGTTAAATAATGTGATTTGCCACGGTATTCCTTCAAAACAAACGGTTTTAAAAGAAGGAGATATTCTGAATATTGATATCACCACCATTTTAAATGGCTACTACGGCGACACCTCGCGTATGTTTACGGTGGGAGATGTAAGTCGCGAGGCTGAAGATTTGATTGATATTACCGGTCACTGTCTCGACCTTGGAATTGAGCAGGTAAAA
The DNA here is from genome assembly GCF_913060805.1 of uncultured Draconibacterium sp. Classification (GTDB taxonomy): domain Bacteria; phylum Bacteroidota; class Bacteroidia; order Bacteroidales; family Prolixibacteraceae; genus Draconibacterium. The sequence goes on along the minus strand of NZ_CAJXTC010000033.1, from coordinate 29,997 downwards.
CCCGGAAACCGATTCGGAAATATCGGATTTGTTATTCAACGCTACGCAAAAGCGCAAGGTTACAGTGTTGTTTACGAGTTTTGTGGTCACGGTGTTGGTATCGATTTTCATGAGGAGCCGCAGGTAGATCATGCCTCACGAAGAAACTCGGGACCGGAAATGAAACCGGGAATGATTTTTACCATCGAGCCGATGATCAACCAGGGAAAACCAAAAGCGGTAATTGATAAAAACGACGGCTGGACAGCACGAACAATTGATAATAAATTGTCGGCACAGTTTGAACATACAGTACTTGTAACACCAACCGGCTGCGAAGTTTTAACCGATATTCATAATGATTATCCGATAAGCTAGATAGCTCATAAAATAAGTACTGTAATTTCGACGAAGAATGAGGAGAAATCTGTAACAGTATAAATAAAGGCTATAGATTTCTCACTGCGTTCGAAATGACAGATAGAATAAATAAAAAACCGCCGCTCTAATTAAAGAGCAGCGGTTTTTTTATTAAAATGAGTTATTCGTAATTAGATGTTCCATGTTTTTGCATCTGTCATCCATGTTTCCACTTCCAAAGCTGCTTCTGTTTCTTCTTCAACGTCTACTGTTTGAACTCCGAAGTAGTCGGTATTTTGCATCCACTCTTCCACTTCTAATGCGTCTTCAGTTTCTGCTTTAAAGTAGCTTGCCATTCCATCAAAGTAGCTTTCGTTGGTCATCCAGTTTTCTACTTCAAGTGCGTTTTCTGCTTCAGTTGCTACTTCTACTGTTGTAAAGAAATTGTTTTCGGCAAGCATCCAGTTTTCTACGTCTAATGCTTCTTCTGCTTCAACTGCTGCATATTCGGCATAGGCACTCATATCTGTTGTTGATGATGCATCGGCTGATGCTGAGCTAGCTTCAGTGTTATCTGTCATTGCCATGGCTATTTGGCTGAAGCTGTTGTTTTCCATTACGGTTCTCCAAAAGTCCTGTGCATTTACTGTAATGCTGATCAAAACCAAACTAATAATAACCGCCATTGTTTTTGTGATTGCTTTCTGAACATTGTTTGTTGTTTTCATGACTTTTCCTCCTGCTTTTGTTTTCTTGTTTTTGTTGCTTCGACTTTTTTGTTTCTTGTTTTCTCGTTTTCGATATTAAGACGACCAAAAAATTGATTCGTTACAAAAATTTAGAACTTTTTTTAAAAATGTACTGGTTTAAAACCTGAACTTTGTATTGCAAATATAAGGACAAAAAATGGTACTATGCAAAACAAAGTAGTATATTTTTTGAAAATAATTTTGAGAAAAATATGTAAATAGCAGAAAATGAATACTATACGTGTTTTATGGGTTTGTGAAATATTCGAACTATACGTTAAATAAGACGAAAAATAGCGAATGATTATCTGCTAGCACGTTTCAATATTGAAGAAAAAAATTTTTTGAGCGATCAACTTTTTTTACTGCAAATTCGAAAACTTGTATCTTTGTCAACAGAAAAAATGTATTGTTTATGTCGTTAGTAATTGAAGAAAAAGATCTGGAAAAATTTATAATGGTAGGCGACCGTGTTTTGGTAAAACCAAAAAATCCGTCGGGAAAAACCAAGTCGGGATTGTATTTGCCGCCATCGGTTCAGGAGAACGAGAAAGTGCAAAGCGGTTATATTGTAAAAGTAGGACCGGGTTACCCGATTCCGGCAGTGAGCGAAGAAGACGAAGCCTGGAAAGAAAAAAAAGAAGAAGTGAAATATGTTCCGCTGCAAACGCACATTGGCGACCTGGCTATTTATTTAAATAAAAGCGGGCATGAAATCGAGTTTAATAATGAGAAGTACATCATTTTACCACATTCGGCAATACTGATGATCATCAGGGATGAGAACTTGTTTGAATAAGTAATAAGAACTAAATATAGGCTGAGCCGTTTCGGAAGTTCCCGGAGCGGCTTTGTTATTTCAGAACCGGTTCGTTAAATCATGTACATTATTATTCATTCACCTACTTTCCGGCTCATATTTTGCCCCCTAAATCCCCGAAGGGGACTTTTGGCCTATTGATAACAGTTGCGGACGATATTTAAAACTAAGAACTTATTCCTTCCCCTTGGGGAGGTTAGGAGGAGTCAGTTATTCTATCTGCTCTGTTGGAGATGACAGTTCATCTTTTCTGTTTTTATTTCAGAACTTCCAGCGTTTTTTTGTAACCCAGATCGAATAACTCATCGGCGTGTTTTCGTTGGAAAACATCATATTCGTCAATTCCCTTTGGCTCAATATAAAAATCAACCTGTTTTTTTATTTCCTCCAGTTTTTGGTTTACGCTCATATAAACGGTTCGCGTGGCAATTTGTATGAGGTTTTTCATTTTTGCCTTCGGATTAATGGGGCTGATGTTTGATGCAATAACACGCTGGCAATCTTTCCGGATCGGCGCAACAGGGATGTTGTCCATCAATCCGCCATCTACATATAAATACCTGCCCAACTCAACCGGCGCAAAAATAACAGGTATAGATGCCGAGGCCAGCACCGTATCGCCAAGGCTTCCGGAGTTTCGGTATTCAACAGTTCCTTTGTTCAGGTTCGACACACAAACATAAAACGGTGTTTTAAGGTCTTCGATGTTTTTAACCGTGATTTCCTTTTCCAGAATTTCCTTTAAACCATCAAGTTTAAGCAAACCATCAACCGGCAAATGAATTTTGGTATATTGAAAAAACCAGCCGCGTTTAAAATTATCGCGTATCTCTTCGGGCGATTTTCCGGCAGCAATAAAAGCACCAACAATTGCACCGGCACTAACTCCCGAAATTACATCGGGTTGAATACCCAGTTTGTCGAGTGCCGCAATAACGCCCAAATGGGCAAAGCCACGTGTGCCGCCACCACTTAAAACCAGACCGTTTTCGTATTTCTTTGTCATACCTCTCAAAGGTAGAAAATCAATTGAAATGGTGTTAATAAAAAGAGATTTCAAATCCTTCGCTCGCTATTTATTTTGGAAAAGAAAATTTCGGGGGTATTTTTACTGACGTAGCAAAGCATGTTTCCATGCTGTAATCATGTTACTATTATATAATGAAGATAGATAAATTCGTTTTAGCCATTATCGGCGTAATTATTCTGGCCTGGTTTTTCCCCGGCATTGGAAGTCCGGAAAGTGGTGTGCCGCTTGATTTAATTGCGAGTATCGGTATTTCGCTGATTTTCTTCTTTTATGGTTTGAAACTCAGCCCGCGCGATATAAAAATGGGGCTCAGAAACTGGAAGCTTCATGTGGTGGTACAAACTACTACTTTTTTGGTTTTTCCACTAATTACACTCGCTTTTTATCCATTTATAAAAACCGAAAACGGACAAACGATTTGGCTGGCATTTTTGTTTTTGGCAGCGTTGCCGTCTACTGTTTCCTCGTCGGTGGTGATGGTTTCCATTGCAAAGGGAAATATTCCGGCGGCCATTTTTAATGCCAGCATTTCAGGCCTGATCGGTATTGTGATTACGCCACTTTGGATGGGATTGTTTTTAAAACAAACCACAATTGATTTTAACCTTGGCGAAATTTATTTCAAACTGCTTACCGAAATTCTGCTTCCTGTAATTCTTGGTGTGATTTTGCAACGTTGTTGGGGCGATTATGCACGTAAATACAGTCGTTACCTTACCTTGTTCGATAAATCGGTGATTCTGCTGATTATCTTCAAAAGTTTTTCTCATTCATTCGAGAACAAGGTTTTTAGTGCTGTTGATATTGTCGATCTATCGCTGATCGTAACGGCTGTTATTATCCTTTTTTATCTGATTTATTTCCTGACGCTAAAACTTTCGCAGCTGTTACGGTTTAATATCGAAGATCAGATTACAGCGCAATTTTGTGGAACAAAAAAGTCGTTGGTACATGGAACTGTTTTTGCCAAAATATTATTTCAGCAGTCGGCAACTACCGGAATTATGTTGCTGCCGATAATGATCTTCCACCCGATACAGATACTTATAATCAGTTTTGTTGCTACTAAGTTGGGGAATCGTAAATAGAATTGGTTTTTTGCTTACTCGTGCTCGAGCGTAAACCACTTCTTCAGCAATTCCTGATCATCTTTTTCATCTTTGTGCCAGAAAGTGTTGGTGCGATTTACGTAGTTATAATCTTTCTCGTATTCCTTAATGTTCGAAACGATATCGTTTAAGGCGTCGATCATTATATCAACTTCCTCGTCGGTCATCGTCGGGTGAAGCGACCAGCGCACCCAACCCGGTTTGTCCGACAGGTCGCCGTGGTTGATTTTATCGGTAATTTCCTCCGATTGCTCCAGCGATACTTCCAACAGAAAATGTCCGTAAGTTCCGGCGCAGGCACAACCTCCGCGCGTTTGAATACCGTATTTGTCGTTGAGTAAACGCACCAACAGGTTGTAATGAATTCCTTCAACATAAAAGGAGATTACACCCAATCGGTCGCGCACGTTATCTGCCAGAATATTTAATCCTTTAATGGAATCGAGCCCTTTAAAAGCGCGCTCCAGCAATTCTTCTTCCCGCTTCCGGATATTTTCAATCCCCATCTGATCTTTCAAATCGAAACAAAGTGCTGTTCGTATCGATTGCAAAAATCCGGGAGTTCCACCGTCTTCACGGGCTTCAATATCGTCAACGTATTTATATTTTCCCCAACGGTTTGTCCAGTCGACAGTACCGCCGCCGGGATTATCAGGAACCGTATTTTTGTACATGCTGGCATCGAAAACAATTACGCCTGATGATCCCGGACCTCCCAAAAATTTATGAGGTGAAAACATAACCGCATCCAGTTTCTCCATCGGATCTTCAGGGTGCATATTTATTTCGTCGTACGGTGCCGAGGCAGCAAAATCGATAAAACAAACACCGCCGTATTCGTGCATAATCTTCGCCATTTCGTGATAAGGCGTGCGCACCCCGGTTACATTCGAGCAAGCCGTAAACGAACCAATTTTAAATGGGCGGTCTTTATATTTTTCCAGCGCTTTTCGCAGGTTGTCAGTGTCGATCAACAAGCCTTCGCCGGGTTCAACAACCACCACGTCGGCACTGGTTTCGTACCACGAAGTATGGTTAGAGTGGTGTTCCATGTGGGTGACAAAAACCACCGGCTTTTCACGGTCGGCAATACAGGTTTTTCCTGCCACTTTTCCGCAGTATTTTAATCCCAGAATACGCTGAAATTTGTTGATTACGGCAGTCATTCCAAATCCGGCAGTAATAATAATGTCGTTTGGCCCGGCATTTACATGTTGTTTTATCAGCTGGTGCGATTTGTGGTAAGCATGTGTCATGCGCAGCCCGGTTTCGCTGGTTTCGGTGTGGGTGTTACCAACATACGGTCCCAGCTCGTCAGTAATTTTACACTCGATAGGGCGATACAATCGGCCACTGGCAATCCAGTCGCCATAATTGATTTTCATTGTGCCATAGGGAGTTTCAAATTCCTGATCGATACCAACAATATTTTTCCTGAATTTTTCGAAGTATTTTTCCAGACTGCTCATTCTGTATTTTTATTAATGCCACAAAATAAGTGACTTTAAGTGATAAAATGTAGGGGAAAAATCATGAAATCCTTTTGGGAGCCTCATTTTACTTAGGGGAAGTATTTATAAATATCTTTTCGGTGGAGAAATCGTTTGAAAATAATGGTGTCGCCAATTTTTGAAAATCCAATACGAAAATTTCCTATTCTTAACCGGTAATCGTCATTCGGCGAATGTAATTTTTTAACATTAGGAATATCAGAAAGTGATGATGCATTCTTAATATTGTTTATGGCTTCCCTGAGTAGTGTTTTATACTGAGGATATTTTTTTGAATCTTTTATAAATTGTTTGGAGTATTGGGTTTTCATTCGTCCAACCATTTGTCAAAAGCATCGGCTTCCGGCTCTTCAACAACTTGTTGGTCGCCATTTTGCATCGCATTATAAATTGCCGCATCTTCTTTTTCATCATCAACAACAAAATGTTTAATGTTGAGCTTGTTGGCAAGATCGGTGAAAATTTTAAGCTGCTTTCGATTTAATTTTAATACCAGTTCCATAATTCAAAATTAGGACAAAAAGGTAAGAATAAAAAGTGCAAGTATGTCTTAATAACATTCATAAAAGTCTGGTTTCTGTCAAATCGTCACAAAAAACGAATGGCACAGCGTTTGACTTTTGGCGAGCGTAAAAATTGATAGTAAAATTTAAAATATAGAAAAATGCAAACAGGAAAAATTGGAGTAACCAGTGAGAATCTTTTCCCAATTATTAAAAAGTTTCTCTATTCTGATCACGACATTTTTTTGCGTGAGATTGTATCAAACGCAGTTGATGCAACACAAAAGTTAAAAACACTGGCCGGAAAAGGCGAGTACAAAGGTGATGTAAGCGATGCAAAAGTGGTTGTAAAACTGGATACCGAAGCCAAAACAATTATAGTTTCGGATAACGGTATCGGGATGACTGCCGAAGAGGTGGAGAAGTACATCAACCAGATTGCTTTCTCGGGCGCTAACGAATTCCTTGACAAATACAAAGACGATGCAAATGCGATTATCGGCCATTTTGGACTGGGTTTTTACAGTTCGTTTATGGTGTCGGAAAAAGTGGATGTGATCACAAAATCGCATAAAGAAGGTTCGCAGGCGGTAAAATGGAGTTGTAACGGAAGCCCTGAATACGAGCTGGAAGAAGTAGAAAAAGAAGACGTTGGAACCGACATTGTAATGCACATCAGCGAAGAGGAAAAAGGTTTTCTTGATGATGCAAAAATTTCGGAGATCCTGAATAAGTACTGTAAATTCCTTCCTGTTCCGGTAATTTACGGAAAGAAAAAAGACTGGAAAGACGGGCAGCAGGTTGACACTGATGAAGACAACCAGATTAACGATGTTGCTCCGGCATGGACAAAAATGCCTGCCGATTTAAAAGACGAAGATTACAAAGATTTTTACCGAAAATTGTACCCGATGGGCGATGAGCCGCTATTCAATATTCACCTGAATGTTGATTACCCGTTCAACCTGACCGGTATTTTGTATTTCCCAAAAATCAAAAACAATTTCGAAGTTCAGAAAAACAAGATTCAGTTGTACAGCAACCAGGTTTTTGTTACCGATTCGGTTGAAGGAATCGTTCCTGAATTTTTGACATTGCTGCACGGTGTGATCGACTCACCGGATATTCCGTTGAACGTATCGCGTTCGTACCTGCAAAGCGATTCGAATGTGAAAAAGATCAGCAGCCACATTAATAAAAAAGTGGCCGACCGATTACACCAGATCTATAAAGACAACCGCGAAGATTTTGAAAGCAAGTGGGACGACCTGAAGATCTTTATCGAGTATGGAATGTTGACCGAAGAAAAATTCAACGATCGTGCAATGAATTTCTTCCTGTTGAAAAATACTGAAAGCAAGTATTTCACCTGGGAAGAATATGAAAAACTGGTAAAAGAAAACCAGACAGATAAGGATAACAATACCATTTACCTGTACACAACCAATGTTGAAGAACAATTCACTTTTGTTGAAGCTGCGAAAAACAAAGGTTATGATGTGCTGATTATGGATGACGTGCTGGCACCTCACCTGATCAACAAATTTGAGCAGAAATACACTGACAAACGTTTTGTGCGTGTTGACTCTGACGTGGTTGAAAACCTGATTAAAAAAGAGGATTCGGCAAAAGAAGAATGGAGCTGGGAGCAAAAACAAGAATTGTCGCCGGTGTTCCAGGCAGTTTGTCCACAAAATAACGATCATACCTACATTGTTGATTTCCAGGATTTGGGAGAAAGTGGTTCTCCAATGGTAATTACCCGTAGCGAATTTATGCGCCGAATGAAAGATATGAGCGCCGCCCAGGGAGGAATGAGCATGTATGGCGATCTTCCTGATTCGTTGAATTTGGTTGTAAACACTGCTCACCCGCTGGTGAAAAAAGTGTTGGATGCCAAAGACAAAAAACTGGGTAGCAAACTGGAAGAAATGACAGGAAAAATTTCGGCTCAGAAAGAAGAAATTGCCGGATTGGAAAAAGCAAAAGAAGGCAAAAAAGAAGAGGAAGTTCCTGCAGCAGATAAAGAAAAGCTGGAAACCCTGAATTCGGAACTGGCAAAACTTGAAGAAGCAAAACGCGAGGAGCTGGCCGGATTTGGTAAAAAGAATAAACTGGCGAAACAAATGGTTGACTTGGCGTTGTTGGCGAATGGCCTGTTAAAAGGTGCCGACCTTGATCAATTTGTGAAGCGCAGTGTTGAATTGATTAAGTAGTGTGAGAAATCCGTTTAGGCGGATTATGAAGGGAGAGTGAGTAAAACGTCGGTCCATGAATTTTGGATCGGCGTTTGTTTTTTTTGCGCGCAGATTTCGCAGATTCACGCAGATAAAAATAAAGCCCCGGTCTGTATATTTTACGATAAATACAGACCGGGGCATTAGTTCTGAAATTCTTGAAGTGTTATAATTTATTATTAAGGGTAGAATCAATAATTGTTGACTCACCCTGATTGTGCCTACGACACAATCGTCCCTCTCTGCACGCAGAGAGGGAGTGAGGGAGAGTCAGCTGAAAATCAATTAAGATTAATTCCTATTGGTAATTCCTGAGAATCATGATCGTTTTTTTTTCTGCGCAAATCCGCGCAATCTGCGAGAAACTATTCCCCGTCAGCAAAATCCTGTAGATAGGAGAATTTCTCGGTAAGCGCACCATCTTTTGTAATGGAAGCGCGTGCGATAATTTCGTCAGTATCTTCGCCAAATAAACTTGGGAACACTTTTTCAATCAGATTACGCCCAAAATCAAGCGATGCATCTTTCGGCAACTCGCAAGGCAGGTTATCCACCGCCTGCACCGACACATTATTCGGATTCGAGAAAGCCTCTTCCAACTCTCCGCTTTGCGGGTTATAATCGTAAAACGGATCGGCAATGGTTGCTGCACGTTTTGTCGATGGAATAGAACCTTCAATATCGCAGGTAATATCCGAGATCACACCAATGCGGAACTTATCGTCTTTCATCTCGTCGGCGGTAAAAAGAACCGGAGATTTTGGATCCCAGTAAGCCGAGGCGATTAGCATATCGGTGGCCTCTGCAAACGGGTGGAAACTATTCTCGTACATTGTTGGATTATTGAAAAAATGCATCAAATCGAACGGTTCCCCATCTGTACGTTTGGCATAATTCCGTGGCAGCAACTGCACATAAATGGCTTGCTCCGGTTCCTCGTCGTTTAAATAAGCCTCGGGCGAAACCCGCATAATATTCATGTGATTCAATATTTCGAGAACGCCCTGTGCCACACGTCCGTCGCCGGTGAGTGCTATTTTTATCGGTGGAAGAGTAACCGCGTCGAGGTGTTGTAACATTTCCTCCAGATCTTCGCATTCGTGCGCCGGTTTCAGGTTGAATAATTCGTGTTTCAATCCAAATGCACGGAAGCCGTTGTAGGCGCCAACCAATCCGGCAAAACGCCCAAATCCGATGATGCGAAATCCTTCTTTGTCAGTCAGAACTTCGTAATCAACCAGCTGAATATTTTTTTCTAAAACCGTTTGTAACAACTTCCGGTTATACGCTTGTTTTTTTATGGTGTGCGAGAAAAACAGGTAAATCTTTCCAGGCAGAAAATCCTCGATACGAACTTCTTTTACGCCCAGTAAAACATCGCAATCCGAAAGATCTTCCTGTAACGGAATGCCCAAAGCACTGTATTCTTCGTCTTTATAACTTCGTATGGGGCTGGGCTGAACAACAATTGAAACATGCGGAAATGTTTGCTGCACTTCCACACATTGCTGCGGGGTTAACGGAACACGCTTATCGGGAGGTGTTTTCCCTTCTCTCAGAATACCTACTTTCATGGTTTGTGAAATTTTTCCGAATGTACGAAAATTTAAATATTCGGATACATAACGGGGCAACAATGCCCGAAAAGAAGTGGCAGTTGAATTGGCGATCAAAACAGAATCACTATTTTTAGCAGCAAATCAACTAATCTTTCTAAATATCAAAACATGACTATCAAAACTATTTCACAACGAATTTTAATCCTTGCTTTAGTTGCTTTCACTGTTTTGGGTTGCGCCAATCAGCCACAAGAAGAAAGCCAGCAGCGACCAAACATCGTATTCATTATGAGTGACGACCACGCTTTTCAGGCCATTAGTGCTTATGGTGGTCCGTTAGCCGAGCTGGCGCCAACTCCAAATATCGACCGGCTGGCCGAGGGCGGAATGCGCTTTAACCAGTGTATGGTTACCAACTCGATTTGCGGTCCGTCGCGTGCAACAATTCTGAGTGGAAAATACAGTCACCTAAACGGATTTATCGATAACACCGGAGGTTCGCATTTCGATTTCAGCCAGAACTCGTACGCCAAAGTGCTTCAAAAAGCCGGTTATAAGACAGCAGTAATTGGTAAGCTGCACCTTGGTGGAACGCCAACCGGTTTCGATTATTTCGATATTTTGCCGGGCCAGGGACGCTACTATAATCCGCGTTTTATTAACCAGGAAGGTGAGTACAATATGGAAGGGTACACTACCGAAATTATTACCGATAAAACGATTAACTGGCTCGAGGCCGAGAAAGATTCGGAGCAGCCGTTTATGGTAATGATGTGGCACAAAGCACCTCACCGCCCGTGGGAACCGGGGCCAAATGAACTGGGAATGTACGAGAACACCACGTTCCCGGAGCCGGAAACACTTTTTGACGATTACGACACCCGTGATGCTGCGGCAAAAAATAACATGACCATTGCGAATACGATGTTTATCGATCGTGATTTGAAAATGACCGACAAACCCCGCGGAGGCTTCACCGAAGAACAGCAAGCGCAGTGGGATGCCGTTTATCAGCCCATTTACGAAAAGTTCAAAGAAGAAAATCCTACCGGAAAAGATTTGGTACGCTTTAAATATCAGCGATACATGCGCGATTACCTGGCGTGTATTTCGGCCGTTGACAAAAGTGTTGGGGAATTGCTCGATTACCTGAAAGAATCGGGATTAGACAATAATACGATTGTAATATATTCGTCTGACCAAGGCTTTTACCTGGGCGAACACGGTTGGTTCGACAAACGTTGGATGTACAAAGAATCGTTAAATACACCACTGCTGGTTAGCTGGCCCGGTGTGATTGAAGCCGGATCGGTAAACAACGATTTAGTATCAAATCTCGATTTTGCTGAAACGTTGATTGATGTTGCCGGTGCTGAAGTACCTGAAGAAATGCAGGGAGAAAGTCTGCTGCCGATTTTAAAAGGCGAAACTCCTGCCGACTGGCGCAAAGCTCATTATTACCATTACTACGAACATCCGTCGGAGCACGCGGTAATGCGCCACTACGGAATTACCACCGATAAATACAAACTCATCCATTTTTACTACGATATCGACGACTGGGAATTGTACGATCTGGAAAAAGATCCGATGGAAATGCATAACATTTACGACGATCCGGCTTACGCCGACGTTCAGGCACAGTTGCATGTTCAGCTGGAAGAGCTTCGTGAAAAGTATGCTGATAACGACGAACTGAACCAGAAATTTATCGATGAATACAAGGAAAAGGTAAAAGCCAATCCGCGAATCGAATATTGGAAATACTGGTAGTAGTACTTATCCATCAATTTCTGCGTACAATCGTTTAGATGTTCAAGAACAGCCCCAAAACTATAGATCATTGCTATTGAAAAGTTAAATTTATAGAACGTTAGCATTTTATGTTTGCTTGTTATTTAACAGGATGATCATAAATGGCCGAAAAAGAAGACCGATGCTGATATTCTAATAACTAAAACTAAATCCAATGATTCAAAAATCAATTATTCTTGTCTTTCTGATCGTGTTCTCGTGTTCAGGAATTCTACAAGCGCAAAACACATTTTCAGTAGCTGTTGACGAAGTAAAAAACGGAAAAATAAAAGTTCAGCCTGCAATCCCGAAAGATGGGCAGGTAAAGGAAGGAACTGAATTAACGATTACTGCAAAAGCCGATAAAGGCTACGTTCTCGATGCTGTTTACTATTCGGTAAAAGGACGTTGGGGAGCAATGTATCACGAATGTACGGCGCCCACTTTTAAGGTGGTTATCGATCAGGATAAAAACCTTGGGGCTTCGTTTATCGATAAGGAAGAGGTGAAAAACCTGATGGTAGCTTCAAATATTGTATATGCGCAACCCGGCGTGAAAAAATTGAAATACGACGTGTTTGCACCCGAGGGAGCCAGAAACCTGCCATGTATTGTTATTATTCATGGGGGAGGCTGGGTTTCGAATACAGAAGACATTATGCGAGGAATGGCGCGTGAATTGGTAAAAGACGGTAAATATGTTGTGTTCAGTATCGATTACCGCTGGGCCGGAAAAGGCGATGGCGACGAAGTTGGAAATACCATGCCCGATTTAATCGAAGACGTTTTTGGTGCCATCGCACACATTATGGAACATGCTAAAACTTATGGCGGCGATCCTACACGAATTGCGGTAACAGGCGACAGTGCCGGAGGACATTTATCGGCAGTGGCAGGAACAATGCCTAACAAAATTGGCGATGGTGGTTTTGGTAAAACTCCGGGGGTATTCGAATTTATGCCTTCGTATATTCCCGAAAACAAAACTGTTGACCAGGTGAGAGAAGAGATGATGGCAGCCATTCAGGTTGCGGCACCAAGTTATGGTGTGTTTGGTGGCGATATGCTGAATCATTATTCTGAAGACCCGAAAGCCGACGATACATGGAAAGAAGGAATTGCACCTTTGAGCAATATTCCGAATGCTGAAGAGCGTCAGATTCCTCATTACCTAACTCGCGGTACTAACGATATGTTGATTAAAGACGAGATGGTGCAGGTTTATGCCGATGCACTGGAAGCAGCCGGACAGCGTGTGAAATATGATCAGGTAGAAGGTGCGGGGCATGCCTTTTTTGATTGGAAACCTGATGACAGAACCAAAGCAACTTTTGCAGAATACGGAATAAAGTATATCGGTGAAATGGAAAACTTCTTCGATTCAGTATTTTATCCAAGTAACTAACATTATCTAACTATAGTAAAGGCAGTTTATTCTCATTATGGATAAGCTGCTTTTTTGTGTTTGAAAAACTGAAATTTGTATCTTGCCACTATCAACAATAGGATCTAAACGTTCGATTATGTTACACCAGAAAGCTCAAATTTTACTACTTGCTGCCGTTTTGCTAATGGCCATTTCCTGTAAGCAAAAACCCAAAGAGGTAAGCAACGAATTTTCCGGATCGGAAAGTTGTATCGAATGTCACGAAAACTTTTATAAGCTCTGGGAGCCGTCGTATCACGCGCAGGCAATGATGCCGATAAACGCAGCTTTTATGGCGGAGCATCAGTTACCAAACAGTGAACCTATCGATGTGGAAGGACACCAGTTTCAGGTAGAGTTTAAAGATTCGACGATGGTGCTGTACGAACGTGATGGTAATGAGTTGGTAAAAACCTACGACGTAATTTGGGCCATGGGCGGACATAATGTGTATACTTTTCTCACACCCTTTGAGAAAGGGAAACTGCAGAATATTCCACTGGCTTTTGATGCCAACCGCAAAGAGTGGTTCAATTACCCGATGGCCGGAATGCGCCATTTTGGTGGAGATATGCCGGATGATGAGGCTTTGCCATGGAAAGACGATATGTTTGCTTTTAACACCGGTTGTTACAGCTGTCACATCAGCCAGCTGAATACCAATTACGATTTGGCAAGCGATACTTATCACACTACCTGGAAAGAGCCGGGAATTAACTGCGAAACTTGTCACGGGCCGGCTGGCGAGCACGTTCGTATTTTCAAATCGTTGAAAGAAGGCGAAAAGGCAAAAGAGCTCGGACTGATCAGTACAAAAGTATTTACACAAGAGCAGCACGTTGCATCTTGTTCGCCGTGTCATGCCAAAATGACGCCGATTACACCAAGTTATATGCCCGGCGATAAGTATTTCGATAATTATAATCTGACGACACTTGAGGATCGTGATTTTTACCCCGATGGCCGTTCGTTAGGAGAGAATTACACCCTTACCGAGTGGATGATGAATGCGTGTGCCGATAACAGCGAGCTGCACTGTGTTACCTGCCATACATCGAGTGGCCGCGACCGCTATAAGGATAACCCTAACCAGGCTTGTTTGAAATGCCATAATAAGCGCACCGAAGATATGGCAACACACACGGGGCACCCGGCTTCGGCAGGGCTTACCTGTTTAAACTGCCACATGCCAAAGCGCGAATTTGTTGGCCGCTTCCTGCGCAGCGATCACTCGTTTCGTCCGCCAATGCCCGAGGCAACCATTAAGTTTGGTTCGCCAAATGCGTGTAATCTGTGTCATAAAGATAAATCGCCCGAGTGGGCCAATGCAATTGTAAAAGCGCGCCCCAATGGCAACTATCAGGAGGAAACATTGCGTTGGGCACAGCTGATTAAAGAAGCCCGCGAATTGAAGTGGGATAATGTGGATAAGATGTTCGCCTATATCCGTAATCCAAAAACCGACGATGTTGTGGCAAATTCATTTATCCGCTTGTTGGGTAATTACCCCGATGTATCGAAAGCGGCAGTGCTGATCGATGCGCTGAATAACAAATCAGAGCTGGTGCGTTCGTCGGCAGCATATGGTTTGGGAGGAATTTTTACCGACGAGGTGAAAACGGCCCTGCTGAAAGCTTGTCAGGATGATATTCGTTTGGTGCGGATACAGGCTGCCAATGCCATTTTAACTTTCCCTGAAGATGAGTTCACGGCAGAGCAAAAAACAATAATTGCCAGTGCCGAGAAGGAATACGTAGCATCGTTAACCTCGCGTGAGGATAACTGGAGCAATCACTATAATCTTGGATTGTATCATCAGAATAAAGGAGAGATGACTGAGGCGTTGAGCTCGTACGAAACGGCTGCCCGTTTATATCCGCCGTCAGTTTTGCCGCTGATCAACAGCAGTGTGTTGTATTCGTATGTGGGCAATAACGAAAAAGCTGAGGAGAATCTGCAAAAGGTACTGAAATACGAACCAAAGAACGAAGCAGCCAACCTGAACCTGGGATTGTTGCTGGCCGAGCAGGGACGTATGGATGAGGCAGAGAATGCGTTGAGAACTGCCCTGGAAGCGAATCCTGAAAACCAACCGGTTGCAGCCAAAAACCTGAGTGTGATCGTGGCGCAACGTGGCGATTTGGCGGGAGCTGTAAAATATGCCGAAATAGCCTATACATCACGCCCTGATGATCCGGATTATGGTTATACACTGGCCTACTTTCAAATGCAGAATGGTCAGATACCGGCAGCGAAAAAAACATTGGAGCATGTGATAAGCATATCACCCGCGTATCTTTCGGCAACAGGTTACCTGGCGCAGATCTACCTGACCGAAGGAAACCGAAACAAAGCACTGCAACTGTATAAAAATGCCCTCAAGGTTGAAGGAATTTCAGAACAGGAAAGAGCCGCTATCCAGCAATCGATAACCATGTTGCAGCAGAGTATGTAGGGGAACAAGGCAAAAGTTGAGCGAAGCGAAATCCCGACCGAAGCGTCGGGAGCAAAAGTTAAAAGGCAAAAGTATCTGTCATCTCGAAGCGCAGCGAGAGATCTGTTACTTTAAAACAGATTGCAGAATGCCGATTAACGATTTATGATTTTAGAAGGAATCGGCAATACGCAAATCACAATTGGCAAATAGCCCCAACGGGGCGATATCATATAGCCCGGTGCTTGAGCGCCGGGTTTTCTATCCAATATCCAATAATCAATACGCGAAACGTCCCGTAGGGATGAGATATCGGTAGCGCGGTGCGTAAGCGCCGGGATTCAATAAATCGTTAGAATGAATTACGAATGATGATTAACGAATTCCGAATTCTGAAGGAGTTGGCAATAGACAAATTTCAATAGGCAATAAACCCCAACGGGGCGAAATCAAATAGCCCGGTGCGTGAGCGCCGGGTTTTCTTGATGCCGAATCGGTCGAATACCATCGAATAGATTGATTTTTAATCGCCCAATTTGTATCAATCCTGTGTTAATCTTTTCATCGAATCTTAAACTCTGAACCAAATCCTTCCGAGTAGGTACTTTCCTGCTTATCTTCGTCTTTCTAATAGAAACAATCAAATCTACAATCATGAAAAAGATATACCTGTTGACGATCGTTTTATTGCTGTCTGCCGCTGTTTATGCGCAGGAAACGATTATTCCCATTTCAACCAAAGATAACCTGATGTTGCTGCAAACATCGCCCGACGGCCGTTTAAATACCGTGTATTTTGGCGAGCCGCTGGAAAATGAATCGGAGTATGCCGAGGTGGCACGAGGCTACAATTTGAGCGATAACAACGGAGCAATTAACAACGCTACCTACACCACTGCCGGAACATGGAACCTTGTGGAGCCGGCCATGGAGGTGATTCAAAGCGATGGAAATACTTCTTTGGAGTTGAAATACGTGAGCCACACCGCCGAAAATACTTCGGATAATGCAGTACTGACAACCATTGTGTTGGAAGATGCGCAATACGAGTTTCAGGTGAAGCTGTTTTACAAAGCGTGGACCAACGAAAATGTAATTGAGCAATGGACCGAGATTGAGCAGAACCAAAAAGATGCTGTAACGCTGAAAAAGTTTGCGTCAGCAAACCTGTTTTTTACCGGCAACGAGTTTTACCTCACTACCTATGGTAACGAGTGGGCCAAAGAAATGCAGCGCAACGAGGAGAAACTCACCCGCGGAATAAAATCGATCGACTCGAAACTGGGTACGCGTGCTTATTTGTTGCAATCGCCCAATTTTATTCTTTCGTTTGATGGCGAAGCTGCCGAAAACAACGGTACAGTGGTGTTGGGGCAACTGGCCTGGACTTCGAACTTCCGCTACGATTTTGAGGTAGATCCGCAAGGCAATGTTCGTTTTATTGCCGGTATCAATCCGTTTGCATCGGAATATGTATTGCAGCCTGGCGAGGTGTTCAAAACTCCCGGGTTGGTTTACGTGGTGTCGCACAAAGGAACTGGCGAAGCCAGCCGAAACCTGCACAGCTGGGCACGCGATTACCGCGTTCTGGATGGAAATGGCGAACGCCTGACGCTGCTGAATAATTGGGAAGCGACTTACTTCGATTTTGACGAAGATAAACTCACCGCCCTTTTTAAAGATGCCAAAGAACTGGGTGTTGATCTTTTTTTGCTCGACGATGGCTGGTTTGCCAACAAATATCCACGTAACGGTGACAATGCAGGTTTGGGCGACTGGCAGGAGAACAAAAAGAAACTGCCGCATGGAATTGGTTATCTGGTAGAGGAAGCCACTAAAGCGGGCGTAAAATTCGGTATATGGATTGAGCCTGAAATGGTGAACCCCAAAAGTGAATTGTACGAGAATCATATCGATTGGGTGATCCGTCAGCCGGAGCGCCCCGAGAAATATTTCCGTAACCAACTGGTGTTGGATCTGTCGAATCCCGAAGTGCAGGACTTTGTGTTTGGTGTGGTGGATAAGCTCCTGTCTGAAAATCCGGAACTGGCCTTTATTAAGTGGGATTGCAACTCGGTAATTTACAATGCACATTCGGCTTATCTCGAAAAAGAAGGACTTCCGCAAACACATATCTACATCGAATACACCAAAGGCCTGTACAATGTGATGGAGCGTGTGCGTGAGAAATTTCCGAAAGTGCCGATCATGTTGTGCTCGGGTGGTGGCGGCCGCGGCGACTACGAAATGTTTAAATACTTTACCGAGTTTTGGCCAAGCGACGATACAGATCCGTTGGAACGCGTGTTTATGCAGTGGAATTATTCGTATTTCTTTCCGTCGATTGTGACCGATTGCCACGTAACCGACTGGAGTGGTCTTCCGCTGAAATACCGCGTTGATGTGGCCAGCATGGGAAAACTAGGTTTCGATATCGTAGCGCATGAACTCAGCGAAAACGATCTGACATTTGCCAAACAGGCGGTGCAGAATTATAACTCGTTTAAAGATGTAGTGTGGCATGGCGACCAGTATCGTCTGGTCAATCCGTACGAAAACGATTTTGCCGCGCTGATGTATGTTAACGAAGAAAAAAGCAGGGCAGTGGTGTTCAATTACCTCTCGAACTTTAGATACATGCAAACGGCCTCTGTTCTTCCGGTGAAATTTGCGGGTCTTGATGCGGATAAAAAATACACCATAAAAGAACTGAACGTGTACCCGGGACGACGCTCATGGATCGATGCCGAAAAAGTGTACTCCGGCGATTTCCTGATGAAAGTGGGCATTAATCCGCACGTAACCCTGAACAGCACCAGTGTTATTTTGGAGGTTAATGAAGTAGAGTAGCAGGCGGAGAATGAATGTAGAATGATGATTAACGATTTTTGATTTCAGAAGGAGTTGGCAGCAGTCAAATAACAATAGGCAAAGAGCCCCAACGGGGCGAAATCAAATAGCCCGGTGCGTAAGCGCCGGGTTTTAATATGTCGGAAGAATGAATGTAGAATGATGATTAACGAATTCCGAATTCTGAAGGAGTTGGCAATCGGCAAATGACAATTGGCAAAACGTCCCGTAGGGACGAGATATCGGTAGCTCGGTGCGTAAGCGCCGGGTTTTTAATATCCAATATCCAATATCCAATACCCAATGATCAATATTCAATTCCCAATAGGTGATTTGAAGGAGCATGAACATGCTATATATCAATTCCCATTGGTTGAGAATCCCAATGATAATTATTATTTTTCCTGCCATTCTTCCCGGGCAAATGAATAGTAAATGAGAACGATTATGGACCGAAAAAAGCATTGGGAAGATATCTATCAGAGTAAGGACACCGCGGAGGTGAGCTGGTTTCAGGCTTCGCCAATAACATCGCTACAATTTGTTAAGGAGTTTAACTTGCCGTTGTCGGCCCGAATTATTGATGTGGGTGGGGGAGATAGTTTTATGGTAGACCGTTTGCTGGAAATGGGATACACAAACATTACCGTGCTCGATATCTCGGAAACGGCCATAAAAAAAGCTCAGCAGCGATTAGGTGAAAAAGCCAAAACGGTGAAATGGATCGTTGCCGATGCTGCAGGATTTCAGCCAACCGAAACCTACGATTTTTGGCACGACAGGGCAGCCTTTCATTTCCTGACCGATAAGCAGGAGATCAGTAATTATGTAGATACGATCCGTTCGTATGTAAAACCGGGTGGTTACCTGGTGCTGGGCACCTTCTCGGACCAAGGCCCGACAAAATGCAGCGGCATAGAAATTAAACAATACTCGGAGAATACAATGACGAGTCTGCTAACGGATTTCTTCAATAAAATCAGGTGTATCACCATCGACCATAGAACGCCATCAAATACGCTTCAGAATTTTATTTTTTGCAGTTTCAGGAGATTGGCGGTTTAAGACATTAGTCACTAGTCACTAGTCACTAGTCACTAGTCATTAGCAACGGCTATCGCGCCGCTTATGCACGGCTAAAGCCCAAGGTAGTTGCTTGCTGCTTAAGCCCGGGGTTAGTGAACTCTCCTGCTCGCGCCGATTTGTAATCGGTGTGTCTTCGATAGAATTGAAATCAACTTATCAGCCTGTGGCTGAGGTACAGATTACAAATCTGCGCCAGCGAGTGATTAATTCATTGTAAATAAATATACCCTTGCTACTATCCTTATAATAATCAGCATTTAAAGAATTTCGCAGATTGAACCTTTTGGGATAATATCTGAACCTTTTTGAGCAAAATGCCGGAAAGAAAGCCCACATCTTTGTACCGAACAAATAAACAATCAGATGAAAATATTAGATGTACTACAGATAATCACCTTTTTTGCCGGATCAATTTTATTCGGTATTGGAACAGGAAACCATTCAATCCTTATGATGGTAGTTGGAATTGCTTTGATGATATTGGCCGTATTAAACCAAATTGCCATCATAAAACAACATGATCATAAAATGAAAAGCGGAATGAGTATCGGAAACGATAAACTTTAAAATAAAAGCATATGCATTTGGTTTTAAATTGAATAATTGATTGATGAAAAGCCCGGTAGTTAATGCCGGGCTTTTTGCATGCCGGTAGGCTGGCTTCTCACGTTCCTCGCTCGCAACTACGAAATTAGTTAACGAAATCCGGCAGCGGACAATGAGATAAATCCTTCCGGAACGATTCAATACTGTCCGCTGCACTGAACCTATAAATTGTGTGTCATTACGATACCGATGAGTAAACGAATCGGGAGAAGTAATCTAATCCCTGCTGTCGTGCGAATCCTTTCGCGTGAGAAATCGCACTGGAATCTAATTAACGCACAAATTTAAAGGGCATCCAAATGGATCGGTTCCCTATCACAAACGCATTTGTTTGTATGCTCACCAAGTTAATGCCCCTGCAACATGATTTTGGAACCACCAGTTGAGCCGTGGGCATAAGAAAAAACACGATTTATGCCTACTTCGCGAACCTGATGGCGCTATAAAATGAGTTTTATACCCGCTTCTGTCATCTGGGGGTGTAAAAAAACGCGTTTGGAACCGACTTCTGTTGCCTGAGGATGAAAAAAAATGCGTTTGAAAGCTTCCCCAGCTGCTGAGGAAGCGAGAAAACCTGTTTGAACCCAACTTCTGTTATCTGGGGAAGCAAAAAAATACGTTTGAAACTGATATCGGTCACCTGGGGATGCAATAAAACGCGTTTGAAACCAACTTCTGTCACCTGAGGGAGCTTTAAAATCAGATAGTTATGGATTTTGCAGATTGCGGAAGCCTCGAAAAACCGCGTGGAGCGGGAGTTTGGGGTTAAAACCCCGGTGAGGCTTGCTGCTTAACCCCGGGCTTAAGCCCGGGGTTAGTGAACTCCCACCAGTAAATGGGCTTTAGCCCTTACTTTTGTATACCCCTACTTTTCGCCGAAGCCATATTGTTTTTGTTAAACAGAATTGTAACTTTAAACAAAAAAGAATCAACCCGTTGAATACATACCCTGAAATAACAAGAGAAAATACTAAGCATAATAGGTGTTGTTATACCTCCATTTTGGGCGGATAACAATACCTCGGGCAATGAGATAATGAAAACGAAATCACTTTGGGATGATAAATCAGTTAGTACACGTCGTAAAAAAATGAGATATGAAAGCAATCACAAAAGAAGAAGAATACAAACTAATTGGAGGTCTATTAGCTGCTGAGAATCAAATTCGAAAGCAAAAAATTGAATTTCAATTTTGTACAGATGATGCAGAAATAGTTAAAATTGAATCTTCGATTACAGAATTAATTGCAACTCGAGAACAATTGGCTTTAGAATTAACTGAAATTGAAAATCCACAGGCGAGCATTGAGATTAGACATTATCTAATTCAAATGTTTTATGAAATGAGAGCATCAATTATGGATGTAAAATATGACCTTCCAATTTCAAGAAATCAAGGTCTCGTTCTTGAAAATTATTTTATTTCAAAAATATATGACGAGATAAAACGCGTCATGAATTGTAAACATTATGGTCTTTCACGTCCATTCTTGTATTTCTCTGCAGATCCTGAAGACTCATTTGATAGAAAAGAATTAATTTCTTTTTTCAATTCGGAAATTGAAATTTTACAAGCGTTTGATATTGTTAACTATATTCTCTTAAAAGATTATTTTGAAAAATTTGCTGTCAGGTTGTCAAATCTGATTCAATGAAAACTACGTGTGCCAACCAATTATTTATGGCAGGCGGGTGTATTGACGGTCTGACACTCCCGATTTAACCGGGATTGCTCGGCATATTCAAGTAACAGTTAGCTTTCTTCATACGGCACGAATTATTCAAGATTAAAGAATACCATACCTAAATAAGATGAAAAAAATAACCAACAGAGAACTTGTCGAATTATTACAGTCAAAACCATTATACTATAAACTTACCGCAGTTAAAGATTTAAAAGAATTTGAAAGCAATTCTTTTTTAGCTCACCACAACTATACTGATATAGCCTTTAAATATAAATGTCCGCATGAAAACGATATTCAGACTTTTAGAACTCAATTGCCCGAAGACCATCACATGAGGATGTCCAGAATCATAATGCAAAGTGAGGATCAACTTCCTTATATGTTCGACGAAAATAGTCGACAACTTGATTTAACATTTCATTTGCAAGGAGTGTGTCAATCATGTAATAAGAAGATTGACTTTTTACTACGTGTATTCTCAGATAATACCTGGGATTTACGAAAGGATGGAATAAACATTTATATTCAAAAAGTAGGACAATACCCAAGCTATGAAATTAACTTGAGTAATGATTTGAAGAAATATCTAAATAGTGAAGATCAAGAGAATTATAAGAAGGCTTTGATATGCTTGTCAAATAGTTATGGAATAGGAGCCTACTCATATTTAAGAAGAATCATTGAGAATGAAATTAAAAGAATAATTAAAGATATTTCCCAATTAGATTTTGAAGGATCATTTCAAATAAAAGAAGCTTTTGATAAATTTGAACAAGATCATCAAATGTCAAATCTTATATCTATTGTAAATAAACACCTTCCAATATCAATGCAGGAGTTGGGGGATAATCCAATAAAATTATTGTACGAAGAGTTGTCTGGAGGAATTCATGAATTCTCGGATATTGAATGTCTTGAAATGTCAGAGAGTATTGATGTCCTTTTAAACTATGTAGTTAAAAAGATTAATGAAGAGAAATATCAGCTCGGAGCGGTAAAAGATGCGATGAGAAAACTAAGAAAGAACCAAAGCTAACATTTTTATATCTCCGCTCGCCCTGCTCGCGTCGATTTGCAATCGGTGTGCAATTCGACAGAATTAATATGAACTTATCAGCCTGTGGCTGAGGTACGGATTATAAATCCGCACCAGCGGAACCACCAAACGTTACCGTCTCTTCCGTCTAAAACCCGGATTCTGATTTCCGCGCTTCTTATTCCGGTTTTCAAAAAACTCCTGTCGTTTACGTTTTTTTTCTGCTTCAAACTCTTTCTTTTCGCTGGCGTTCATTGGCTTGTCGGTCTGCGGAAAAGGATTGTTGTTGGCTACCGGAATCCGTAGTTTTATCAACTTCTCAATGCTTTTTACATAGGCATTTTCTTCCGGTTCGCACAGCGATATCGCCACACCTTCTTCGCCGGCCCGGCCACATCGGCCAATACGGTGTACATAGGTTTCGGGCTCGTTGGGTATGTCGTGGTTAATCACATACCGCAGCTTGTCAATATCAATTCCCCTTGCCGCAATATCGGTGGCTACCAACACGCGTATTTCTCCTTTTTTAAACCGCAATAAGGCCTTTTGGCGTTGGTTCTGACTCTTCTCCCCATGAATGGCCGCACTTTCGATATTTTTATTCCTCAGGTTGCGTACAATACGGTCGGCACCATGTTTGGTCCGCGAAAAAAGCAGTACCTGCTCCAGTTCTTCATTTTTAAGAATGTGCAACAGCAGGTTCTTTTTGTCGCTTTTGTTGGTGAAATAGATGTGCTGTTGTATGGTTTCGGCAGTTGAGGAAACCGGGTTCACCGCCACCTTTTTCGGATTCACCAGTATTTGTTGCGAAAGCTTCAGTATTTTCGTTGGCATAGTAGCCGAAAAGAACAACGATTGCCGTTGTTTGGGTAATAGCTTCAGCAGTTTATTAATGTCGTGAATAAAACCCATGTCGAGCATGCGGTCGGCCTCGTCCAGCACAAAATACTTCACATCGCGCAGTGAAATGTAATTCTGACTGATTAAATCGAGCAGACGGCCGGGAGTGGCAACCAGTATATCAACACCTTTTTGCAGTTGACGTACCTGCGGATTTTGCGGCACCCCTCCGAAAATAACCGTGTTTTGCAGGTTGCTGTATTTGCCGTAAGCGTTAAAACTTTCGCCAATTTGTATGGCCAGCTCGCGGGTAGGGGTAACCACCAGCGATTTTATTTGTCGTTTACCCTTTTCGTGGCGGGTAGTGTTTATTAAATGCTGAATGATTGGAATGGCAAAAGCAGCCGTTTTACCGGTGCCGGTCTGGGCACTTCCCAAAACATCGTTTCTTTCTAATACCAGTGGAATTGCCTGCGCCTGAATGGAGGTTGGTTCCGAGTAGTTTTCATCCTTTAATGCCTTAAGTATGGCAGGATGCAATTTTAAATCTTCAAATTTCATTATCGTTTTCTATGGTAAACAAGGGCTCACAAAATAATAACCGTGGATAAAGAGCACATTGCTACCAAAACGCTTCCCCTCTGTTTTTGTTCTAAACCGCGGCAAAGATACTACAATTAATGACTCCGCATCATTGGTTTAATTTAACGGTCTTCGAGAGTTCTCCAAAAACACAATTATTTGGTAAAATGAAGTCGCAGTACTGTTGTCTATTTTCTGAAAGTCGCCATCTTTTTATAAGAATTGCCATTTGCATTTCGTCCGGAAGAACCACTTGGCTTCGATCTGCCTACTTCGCCGGACGATTTTTATTCAGCCGTTTAACCCCGGCGCTATGCACCGGGTTATTCACTTTCGCCGCTTTCAGCGCCAATTTCCTGAAGGGATAAAATATAAATAACCGTGGGTGAAACCCGGGGTAGGTTAATAAATACCATCGTACTGAACATTAAAAAAGAAAAGCTGTTAATTTTGAAAAACAAAATCAGAACATATGCTAATAGTAATATCGCCGGCCAAATCGCTGGATTATAAAACACCGCCGGTAACCACAACGTACACCATGCCCGACATGCTCGACGAGTCGGAAAAGATACTTCCGAAACTGCGGAAAATGAAACCCAAACAACTCTCGGAGTTAATGAGGATTTCGGCTAACCTTGGGCAATTGAATTACGACCGTTTTCAAACCTGGCACCAGCCGTTTACTCCCGAAAATGCCAAACAGGCTGTGCTGGCTTTTAGCGGCGACGTTTTTCAGGGACTGGAAGCACCTACAATGAGTGAAGAACAACTGCTAAAGTTACAATCGAAGTTGCGGATTCTGTCCGGTCTTTACGGAGTATTACGTCCGCTCGATTTGATGCAACCCTATCGACTAGAGATGGGAACAAAGATTAAAATACAGCGCTCGGCTGATCTGTATGCTTTCTGGAAAAACAAGATTACTCCAAAAGTGCAGGAAGCCATTGATGAGTCGGGGAGTAAAGTGTTGATCAACCTGGCATCGAACGAATACTATAAAAGTATCGACACCAAAAAACTGGATGCAGAGATTATAACACCTCAGTTTAAGGACATGAAGAATGGTCAGTACAAAATGATCTCCTTCTTTGCCAAAAAAGCACGTGGCCTGATGACACGTTTTATTGTTGAGAACGACATTAACAATGTGGACGACCTGCAGGCGTTTGACGCTGAGGGATACGTTTATAATCCACGTTTATCGAAGCCAGGTAATCCGTTGTTTACGAGGGGTTAGTTTGGTTGGTCATTGGTCATTAGTCACTGGGCTATGAGACAATGAGAACTGCGACTGTGAGAAATTGTCAAACTGTTGAATTGCTAAAATGTTGGCGCCGGACGCCGGAACTGAGACTGTACACTGCGACTGATAACTTGTAACCTGCAACCTGTAACAGATTTCTCCTCATTCTTCGTCGAAACGACAACAAACAAAAATGCCAGCTGAAAACTCAACTGGCATTTTTTATTAATCGTTAATCCTTCATCCCTTAAAACGGCAAATCTCCGGCCGAATCTTCCGATGGTTCTGGTGGAATATCATCCATACCAAATTCCGGAGGAGGCTCTGGCAAGTTGCCGTCGGCACTTACTTTATCGATCTTCCAGGCATTAATGTTATGGAACCAGCGTCCGTTATATTCGCGCGACTCTAGGTTGAAAGATACATCAACTTCCTCTCCTGCAGATATTCCCTTCACCAAATCAACTTTATCGCCAAACAAGGTAAAACAAACCTTACGTGGATATTGCTCGTCTGTTTCAATTACAAATTCTTGTTTGCTCCATTCTTTTCCTGCCCGGCTCACACCAGATTCAGGTTTTAAAATCTGCTCAATTTTTCCTTTTACGCTTAATGCCATTTCCTAATTTTTAATTTCAGGAACGAAGATAAAAAAAGAAACCCTTTGCCTAAAAACAGACAAAGGGTTTTTTTCAACAAGTTTTGTCATTTCGAACGAAGAGAGAAACCGGTTACAGCAAAACGCTGTTTCTGAGATGCCTCAGTTGTTCCTCTTTCGGAATGATAAAACTTACTATTCTTTTACAATCTCGAGTAGTTCAACTTCGAAAATAAGAGCTGAATTAGGACCGATATCGGCACCGGCACCACGAGGACCGTAAGCCAGGTCAGAAGGAATAAATACTTTCCATTTTGATCCAACTGGCATCAATTGCAATGCTTCAGTCCAACCCGGAATTACCTGGTTAACACCGAATACTGCAGGTTCGCCACGATCAACCGAGCTGTCGAAAACAGTTCCGTCGATTAAAGTTCCGTGGTAGTGTACACGAACTCTGTCGGTTGCAGTTGGCTTTGCGCCTGTACCTTCAGTTAAAACTTCGTATTGTAAACCGCTTTCGGTAGTTGTAACACCTTCGCGTGCTTTGTTCTCTTCCAAAAATTTGTTGCCTTCTTCAAGGTTTGCCTGAGATTCGCGATCAGCAGCTTGACGGAAAAAGTTCTGTACAATTGCGTTTGCATCTTCTTCAGCAATTTCTACTTCTTCGCCTAACGATGCTAAACGGAAAGCAGCTGCCATTGCTTCGATGTTCATTTCTGAACTTCCGGGAGCTGTCTCCAATTGTTGTTTGTTGTTAGCACCAACCAAAACACCAATTGCATAACTTACTGAGTCGGCACTGGTTTCCAGTTTTACAGCTGCCGGACCACCTTGCTGGCACGATGTAGCAGCAACAATCAATGCCACTACAAATACATAAATAATACTATTCTTCATCTGTTAATTTTTTTAGGCCTAAACGCGGCCGTATTTTTTATTATTCTACAATTTCTAATAATTCTACCTCGAAAATCAGAGTAGCGTTTGGTCCGATAACTCCACCTGCTCCGTTTGGTCCGTAAGCCAGGTTTGCAGGAATATACAATTTCCATTTTGAGCCAACCGACATCAGTTGTAATGCTTCAACCCATCCCGGAATTACACCGTTTACAGGGAATGTAGCAGGTTGGTTGCGCTCTACCGAACTATCGAAAACAGTTCCGTCGATCAATGTTCCGTGGTAGTGACATTTTACCTGGTTGCTGGCTGTTGGAATATCTCCTTCGCCTTCGTTTATTACTTCGTATTGTAATCCGCTGGGCAATTCAATTACGCCTTCTTTTTGTCCGTTTTCGGCTAAAAAGGCTGTACCTTCTTCCAGGTTTTTGCTACCGTCGGCGGCTTGCGATTCGGCCATAAACGACTCGAGAATCTGGTTGGCTTCTTCAGGTTTCATTCTTGGTGGAACACCTGAAAATACATCCTGCAAAGCTGTAATGAAAGCGGTTGGATGAACGGTTTTAACTCCTGACTGGATGAGATTTGCAGAAATACTCATTCCTAATGCATAACTAAACTTTTGTAAATCGTCTTTTAATTCGAAATCTGCCATTTTATTTTTTTCTGAATTCAAGAGGGCGAAGATAAATTAATTTTTTGGTAATAAGCTGTTTGAAGGTTTATAATGTGGTAAAGATTGTAAATTCAAAAAAAATATTCTTTATTGGTAATTATTAGCTGCTTAACTTTACAAATGAATTGATACCGTAATTAAAGCCAAAATTAGTCTGATGCGATCGACCACGTTATTTTTCGAAAATTTGAGAGTTGCTTTCACCTCGGTGAAGAGCAATTTGTTGCGCACAACGCTAACCGTTATGATTATTGCCGTGGGGATAACCGCATTGGTTGGGATTTTAACGGCTATCGATTCGATAAAAAACTCGATTACCAAAGAGTTTGCCGTGATGGGCGCCAACACTTTTTCAATAACAAGTGGAGGCTTGCGCACGCAGGGAAATATTCGTTATCGCACAAAAAACTACTCGTACATTTCGTACTACCAGGCAAAGGAATTTAAGGAGCTTTTCGATTTTCCGGCTACAACGTCGATTTCGGTTTCATCCACCGGGGCAGCTACATTAAAATACCAGTCGGAAAAAACCAATCCAAATATTGCTGTTCGTGGTATCGACGAGAATTACTTAGGAACAGCGGGCTACGAAATTGGCACCGGAAGAAGTTTTAGCAATAACGATATTACTGATGGAAGGAGTGTTGTCCTTTTGGGAAGTAGTTTGGCTAACCGCTTATTTAAAGGAGGTGAAAATCCGCTGCAGAAAGTGGTGAGTATAGGTAGTGGAAAATACAAAGTAGTTGGTGTTTTAAAAGAAAAGGGAAGTGGATTTGGAATGAACAGCGACATGGTTTGTTTTATTCCGTACACCAATTCGAGAGCTTATTTCTCCCGTCCGAATATGAATTTTGATGTGCAGGTAAAAGTCGACCGACCGGAATTAATGGATGCAGCAGTCGGTCAGGCCGAGGCTATATTCAGAGTTGTGCGAAATCTTGATCCGCTCGATGACTCTGATTTTAGCATCGAAAAAAGCGACAACCTCGCCAACATGCTCTTAGAAAATATTAAGAATATTACGCTTGTTGCAACCATAATTGGACTGATAACTTTGTTTGGTGCTGCTATTGGCTTAATGAATATTATGCTGGTTACTGTAACTGAACGTACCCGCGAAATTGGAGTTCGGAAAGCTATCGGTGCCAAAAGCTCAACCGTTAAGCAACAGTTTCTGCTAGAGGCAGTTCTGGTAGGGCAAATGGGCGGTTTTGTTGGAATTATTCTGGGAATTCTTGCCGGAAATGGCGTTGCCCGCCTTATCGATTCGCCTTTCTTTATTCCATGGACCTGGATAATTTTGGGTGTTGTACTGTGTTTTATCGTGGGAATTATTTCAGGATACTACCCGGCACAAAAAGCTTCAAAACTCGATCCGATAGAATCGTTGCGTTACGAGTAGAAGAGAAGGCAAATGTAAAAAGTTGAAAGGCAAAAGTTGAGCGTAGCGTCAGGAGCAAAAGTTATTGTCATCTCGAAGCGAATGCGAGAGATCTGTTAGTACTGATACGAATTCAATCTTCATCAATCTTAATTCAATCTACATCAATCTCATCAACTGAAAATCTACGTATGTAGTTCTTCAATGATCAGTCCTTTAATTCTTCAAACTTCAACAAATAAAAAAGGGACGCCTTTCGACATCCCTTTTAATACAGTATATAATTGTAAAATTATTTTACTGAATCCATGTACTCGATCAGTTCGCAAACTTTTGCTGAGTAACCCATTTCGTTGTCGTACCATGATACAACTTTTACGAAAGTGTCAGTTAAAGCAATACCTGCTTTTGCATCGAAAACAGAAGTTTGAGTTTCACCAACGAAGTCGTTAGAAACAACTTGGTCTTCAGTGTAACCTAAAATTCCTTTCAATTCACCTTCTGAAGCAGCTTTCATTGCAGCACAAATTTCTTCGTACGATGCACCTTTAGCTAAGTTTACAGTAAGGTCAACAACTGATACGTCAGGAGTTGGAACACGGAATGCCATACCTGTAAGTTTTCCGTTCAATTCAGGAATTACTTTACCTACAGCTTTAGCAGCACCGGTTGATGAAGGAATAATGTTTTGACCTGCACCACGTCCACCGCGCCAGTCTTTCATAGAAGGACCGTCAACAGTTTTCTGAGTAGCAGTAGTAGCGTGAACAGTAGTCATCAAACCGTCAACAATACCATAGTTGTCGTTCAATACTTTAGCGATAGGAGCCAAGCAGTTAGTTGTACAAGATGCGTTAGAAACAAAAGTCATATCGTTAGAGTATGATTTGTTGTTAACACCCATAACGAACATTGGAGTATCGTCTTTTGATGGAGCAGACATTACAACTTTTTTAGCACCTGCGTCGATGTGACCCTGAGCTGATTCTTTAGTTAA
>NZ_CAJXTC010000032.1 GCF_913060805.1 uncultured Draconibacterium sp. | reverse complement strand
AATAACGAATTTTATGATTAGCAACCTAAAGGTACTCGAGCCTGAGCACTTTAGCTACCTTTAGGTTTCGTTCAACACGGTACATATTGCAGGGCGGGGTTCGGTGGTACGCCAACTGCGCTCCGAAGCTTCGGGGCTCGTTTCGCAGTTCCGTGTCCTTCGGACAGGAACGCTCTTCGAAATCCGCCCCGACAACATGTACCAACCGTTGTGTTTAATTGTGAAACCAGGCGGCTTAAAAAACAGCCACGATTACAGGTTTTCAGGCTTGGTAAAATGTTCTTTAAAAGGTATTGAAAATAAAAAATGCCTAAACGGCATTTGAATCCAGTCGTTGTAACGGCAGAGTACCGTTGAAGCTGGCTTCTTGACGTAATCAACGTCTGCAACGACTGAAGCGAAGTTCGGGAATTTCGATGACAAAGTCAAGTTTTGTGATTTGCGAACTTTATGATTTTCAATGGATGAAAGAAAAAACATTTTACATAAATTCAAAAAATATAGTTAGTTTTAGAGGAGTTTTGAATAGATAAAATCATTTAAAATTTAGAAAAACCATAAACACTAAAAAAGAAAAAATTTTAAACCGTTAATACCTAAAATACTGGCAATGCAGCCGGCAAAACTTATACGGATATAAATTTAATCAGCTGTATCTTAAAGTGGCTGTTTAATCTTAGTTCTTATAAGCGGACTGTTTTCACAACTACTGTTGTTGGGAGAGGAACAGGCGGTGGTAGCAAACAACATAAACACAACAATGTGCATATTTCATACTGACAGGCCGGTACAAACATTAAGGCTGGCACTTTGTACGCAAACATGCACTTTACGTTAGGCACAAGCGTGAATGAAGTTACCTAAAAGCATAAACTTATGAAAGAAGACCAAAATAAAGATGACAAGCATTTGACGAACAAATGGAATCATCTTAGACGCCAATTGAAAGCGAGACAGATTCTCTTTTATATTGCCCAAATTCCTGTTGAATCAATAAAAGAATACCTTCATGGGAGACCATCAAATGAAGAAATATTAAGAATGGAAACTGTCATTTTGAGTGACAGACGCGAAAAAACTTTAAGGATTCGTAATGGTCTACAAAAATATGTAGGTCATTTGAAATCGCCACAAGTTGCAAGAATCATTGGTGTTACAGATTCAACTGTTAGACAAATTTGGAGTGGAAAAAATGATTCGGCTTCATATGAAATCATTGATAAAATTGAACTCTATCTCAATCAAAATTTTGACTTTGAATTGTCCATAGAAAATAATTTGACTGTTCGGAAATTTTTAGATAACGAGGCGGATATAATTATCGAAAGAATTTTCTCATTAAAGGACCAACTTGGTTCTATCCCACCGAAAATAAAGAATGTTATTAAGCGAGGAGAATTCGAATATCAGATTTCTGCTGATTTTGAGCAAAGATATTATTTCCCAACACCTATTGACAATTTAAACAAAATAAGGATTGAATTAGAAGAACTGACTAATTCATTACAAGCGATGTTTGACAATTTTATAAAAAAAGAATAAAACGCCAGTGCCTAATCGAGTAGGTAGCCGATAGGCTGTAAAGCCTACCGGAGAACCTCTCACACCACCGTACGTACGGGTCTCGTATATGGCGGTTCGCTAAGTCATAGGAAACAACAGTGATTTTGGTTTCACCTCGTTGTAAAGATCCAGCAAAGGAACGTAACCCCGCATTTTCAACCGATCAACAGTAATTGTAGTACCAAGAATTGGGCTTTGGGCAATAGCCCAGCCACCCATTCGCGATCGGCTCCATTGATAGGCTTTTTCCGGATCAACGCCTAAACGAATCAGGTTTTTCCTTTTCCGTTCTGGCTTCTTCCAGTGATGCCAAATACAGTAACGGAGACGGTTGCGAAGCCACCCGTCAAGGGCAGCGAGTTTGATCTGTATGCTTGCCATACGGAAAGCATTGATCCAGCCGCGCTGAACCTCGACCAGTTTTTCGATACGCTCGTCGAAACTCATCGGGGTGGTTTTGCGGGTGATGGATTTAAGTTTGTACTTTAAACTGCTCCAGCTCTTTTCTGATACTACCAGTTGATACTTTCCGCGTTCACCTTTCCGGTAGGTTGGCACAAAGCCAAAACCGAGAATGGTAAAATGTACAGGGCGACGGATGCCGCTTTTCTCCCGGTTGATGGGCAACTTCAGTTTTCGTTTCAGAAAACGATAGATATTGTTGCCTACTTTTCGTGCAGATGTTTTAGTTTTTAGGTAAATACTAAAGTCATCAGCATAACGAACAAATCGAAAGCCTTGCCGTTCCAGTTCCCGGTCGAGTTCATGTAGCATGATGTTTGACAGTAGCGGACTTATTGGGCTTCCCTGTGGCACTCCTTTTCTGCGTTTGACCAGTTTCCCTTTAATTTGTATCGGGGAACGCAGCCATTTGCGGATCAGGAGCATCGTTTCGCGGCACTTGATTTTGCGGTAAAGCAGTTGCAGAAGGTAGCAGTGGTTTACTTCGTCGAAGAAAGTTTTCAGATCGATATCCACGATATGCTGAAACCCTTCGTTGATGTATCCCTGTGCTTTTTGCACTGCCTGTTGCACGCTCCGGTTGGGACGAAATCCAAAGCTGGAATCAGAAAACTCATACTCGAATCGTGCTGTGATCACTTGTAAGACTGCCTGTTGTAACAGGCGATCGGTAACAGTGGGAATCCCCAGTAAGCGGGTTTTCCCTTTTCCTTTCGGAATCTCTACTCCTAAAATGGCTTGTGGCAAATACTTCCCGCTTCGAACCCTGGCTGTCAGTTCTTCCTTGTCGATGGCAAGTAGCTCTGATAGCCGAGTTACCGGCATGTGGTCAACTCCTGCCGAACCGTGGTTCTGCTGGACTTTGTACATAGCCTGTAACAGGTTTTTCCGCGATAGAATTTGTTCAATCATTTTAATTCTCATTTGTTTCCCTGTCCCGCTTATTGTAAGGCTAGAATCTTTCGAAAAGCTTCCTTACAGCATTTGGGCCAACTCATGCGTTCAGCCCTTCAGTTCATCGGTGAGACCTCCGCCGTTTTCTGACGGCTCGTTTCCTGACCCTACTATGGCTTCTGCTGACTTCCTGACGGCCAGCCAGCTGGCGGACATCAGGATCTCCCCAGGTAAGAGCATCTTCCTTCCTCCAATTCCTGCGACATCTACTACCGAACATAACCGAAGTTTATAGGACGTTACAATGATGTGCTTGCTTGTCCATGTTTCAGTAGCCTCGTATGCCGTTCCTGTTCGTCAGTACCGGAGTTTGCCGGTTGGCTTCCTTCACTGCTGCAGTTACCCGCAACCAACTTGCCACTTGCTAATGCTTCCGGCCGCCAGCTGGCGGATGGCGCATAAGGGACTTACACCCTCTGGAATAATCTCATGCACACTTTAACGTTTAACAATAAAAATTTGTATTTTAAACATTTTTTCAGAGCTTACAGTAAAGTGTGCACATGCTCATGCTGGGCACACACAAAGTACATATTGCAGGGCGGGTTCGGTGGTACGCCAACTGCGGATTCTCGTTTCGCAATTCCGTGTCCTTCGGACAGGAACGCTCTCCGAAATCCGCCCCGACAACATGTACAAACCGTTAGCGTTCATTGTAAAAGAGACAAGTAATTAACCTTTTGACTAAAAAGATTGTTGATAAAACATAGAAAAATGAATAATCCAGCCCACAAAAGCAAGAGTATGGCTGCCCTTCCCTGCAATCGTACCTTCGCAGCCACACACATGCTTTCATGCCAACGCACCTGATTTTATCTGTGAATCATTTTTATACTTAATCCTTTTTGAGTTGACCAGCCTTCTTTATCCGTAAGACTGATGTAAAAATGATAATCGCCATCATCAAATTTGCCATTACCATTTCCGGTCGGAACAGAAATCGAATTGTTCGTTGTGTATTCTTTTAATTCGGATGGAATCGGATAATCGTCGATAAAAACAAAGGGATTAACAGGGTCTTTCTTCGGATTAAGGTTGCATTCTGTAACCTCAGTGCTGTGCGAATGATGGTCGAAATTATTATGGATATCAATACTAAATGACCCCAGTTCAATATTGTCTGAAAATTGTAGTTTTAACTCAAAAGTTTCACCAAAATAAATGGTGTCGCAATTTGTTGGAAATGCACCGACAAAACTTATGTCGATAGTTGGTTTTTCAGTATCAATACCGCTTTCATCGCTACAGGCAGTAGAAACCAAAATGAAAAAAGCGAATAATTGCAATAGATTAATTTTATTCATATTCACTGTGTTATAAAAGTCTGGCAGAATCAAACACCTGCCAGACTTTTGTTAATTAATGATACTACTCTTCGATAATTTTCAAATCAGCTTCCGCATCCGACTGGTTACCTTCCATATCGGTAACAATAAAATCAAAATGATAATCGCCCGGCTCGGCAGAGAGGTCAATTTCCAGGTGTTCATGAAAAGTTGTGTTTTTTAATCCTGAAAACTTTGTATAAGTAGTATCGATTTCCCATTCTTCATGTTCACCCTCCTCTTGATGTTCGCCCTCGGGGTGAACCCGTACCTGTATTTTATCGATTTTTCCCTCTGCAACAACCTCAACTTCCATGTGAAGGTCACCGCCAATTTTTGCAGTATGGTCATTGCCATGAGTATCGCCGTCACCAAGTTCTAATATGGTAATTACGGGTGGTGAAGGGTCTTTTTGACATGCTGCAAAGAAAATAACTGTAATTACTAAAAATGTAAAAAATGCTTTTGTTTTCATAACGATAATTTTTATTTTTTATGCATAATTATTGATGTTCAAATTTTCCTGAGAACGGGATGGAAATATTCACAATAAAATTCCTTCCCGGTTCAGGTACGTTTATCAGCCGGTAATAGCTGGTGTGATTAAAATACTTTGTGTTTAACAGGTTTTGCACCTGCATTGAAATGTTTACGTTTTGTTTTCCCATTGAAAAATCGCCACCAAAGCCAATATTTATTAATTGAAAACCATCTGTTGGTTCTTCGGGTGGGACAATATTGTTTTGAGAAGCTGTAATTCTGTAGTCGAAAGAAAAGTATGCGTTTTTAATAAACTCAAGTTTTCTTTTCTGGTATTTTACATTGAAAATGGCTGAAGCCGGTGGCGAAAAAGGTAAGGTGAAACCTTTTTTCTCGCCAGATAATTGTTCGGAATAAACATATTCGCCAATTATCCCAAGCTGAACATTTTTCAATAGTTCGTAGTGGGCGTGAATTTCGCCTCCATATCGAATAACCTCGCTTTCGGTGTAATAAAAAACCTGGTTCCCGTTACCGTAAAGCCTATCGTGCTCAGCAGTTGGATTTAAATAAGTGTAATTCGAAAAGTAGTTTACAAAAGGGGTTGCTCCAATTGCCAATTTCTTCGAATGGTATTCCAAACCCGCATCAAACTGATAGGATATTTCAGGCGAAAGTTCAGAATCGCCAACTTCGTAGCTAAAACTGTGATAATTAACACCATTTGCAGCCAACTCTTTGGCAATGGGCATTCTGAAACTTTTTCCGACATTGGCTTTAATCGACCAGTTTTCAGGGTTAAAATTGTAACCCACCGACCATGAAATATTTGAAAAATTACGGTTGATACTTTCTGCCCGTTGCAGGTATTCTTCTGGTTTATTACCATTTTCTTTTACTGGTGATGGAAACCAGTCATAATAATCAACAATTTTTATATTGCCATAGTCGTAACGCAAACCCAACTGAATCCCGCTTTTTAACGAAAAATTGTGCCGGGCAAAAACAAAACCACCCACTGTATACTGTTTGTAAGCCGGGATAATAAATCCTCGCCCATCAATCCGGTTGTTCTGGAATTCGCTGTTCATTCCAAAAACCAGTTTGGTTTTTTCGCTAAACTGATGATACAATTTTAAATTTCCTGAGTACACAAACTTATCAAACTCACGTTCGAGGTCGGAATCGAAATCAAGGGTATCGGGGAAAACTGGTGGCATATAACCATGGCTTACATATTGACTTCTCTCCTGACGGAAATTGCGTTGAAAACCCAAATCGAATTCCAGCTTCGATTTTTCCCACTGGTATTGTGTTGTATTGATTACCTTAAAATGATTCACCTTATGATACGGATAGTTAACATCGCGACTCGATTTATCGTGCAATTCGGTATCCACGTTCCGAGGCTCTAATCCATGTGCATTGGCAAAAAATCCACTTTTGCTGTTTACCGAGCTTACATAAAATCTACTTTGAAAACCGTTTTGAATTATTCCAAAATTTAAATGCACGTTTTTTTCGTATCCGGCAGTATTGCGCAAATGGTTTTTATATAAAGCCGCACGATAGGAGTAAATATCCACGCTATCGGTTGGCACTTTGTAATCGCCATAATCGATAAAGGTTGTCCTGAGATTGACAAAAAACCAATCCTTCCTACCGTACAATGAAAGCGAGGTTCCTAACAGGTCATTGTTTGATTTTCCTGTTAAATTAACAGCCCCACCAAACGAATTTTTTGTTGGCAAAATCCTGTTTTTCATGTCAATTACACCACCAATAGCATCGGAACCATACATCAAAGAAGACGGACCTTTAATAATTTCAACATTATCAACTGCATACTGGTCAATTTCAAGTCCGTGGTCAGAGCCCCATTGCTGTGCTTCGTGTTTTATGTTGTTTTCAACCACAACCACACGGTTAAAACCAAGCCCGCGAATTACTGGCTTAGACTGCCCTGAGCCAATGTCTAAAGTTGAAACACCGGGCAACCTCTCCAGCGAGTTCATCAAGCTACCACCAAGATTTTGTTTCAGGTAATTGTCGTTTACAATCTCAATGTTCAGCGATTCCTCCTTTTTTCTCTTTTCAACATAATTATCGGTAATTATCACCTCATGCAAGTTAAGATTTGCAACCTGAAGTTGGGCATTAAAAGTTTGATTACTAATTATTTCAAGTGAGTCGGTATAAGTATTGTAACCGATAAAAGATATTTCAATTACATAATTGTCAGCTTGTAATTCTGAAATGGTGAATTTGCCCAATTCATCAGTTACAGCACCTTTTTTTGAGGGATGCAATACCACTAAAGCACCAGCTAAAGCTTCGTTGTTTTCATCGACAACTACACCATTAAGCACATAGTAGTTTTGTCCGAACGTCAAATTATAAAAAATGCTAAAGCATAAAAAGAGCATGAAAAATTTGCTCATATAAAACTATTGAGATTAAACTTCCAAAAACTAAAATCTGATTGGTTTTAAGCAAGGACAGGTGGTGCTCTGGGGGATTTTATTGAAACAATCTGTCGAGAAGGAGGTCTAATTTTCAGTTCTACTAATGAGTTCTCAATATCTGCTTGGTTGCATTTGTAAAAGAAAACCTCCGGTACAACATTTAAAGGGAAATGATATTCGCAAATGGGGCAAGGTTCTTCCTTCTCCGGTGTAACATTTATGCCTTGGTTATTTTTGCAAACCTCTAATTCCGATGAATGCTCGTGATTTGAATAAGAGCAACCGTGGTTACAATGTGACTTTTGTGATTGATGTACAAACACATGCCAT
Source organism: uncultured Draconibacterium sp. (assembly GCF_913060805.1). GTDB lineage: Bacteria > Bacteroidota > Bacteroidia > Bacteroidales > Prolixibacteraceae > Draconibacterium. The sequence goes on along the minus strand of NZ_CAJXTC010000032.1, from coordinate 51,472 downwards.
GGCTGGTATGCAATCGGAAAAAAGAAAATTCCAAACAAAAGTATTGCGATATGTTTTTTTAATCCAGGCATTTCTCATTCCTGATTTTCACAGCTTGGGCACGTTCCTTTTATTATTACTTCAGTTTCTTTGTTCGAATAGCCTTTCGGTAGCTGATAATTTTGTACAGGAACATCATCCAAGCACCTAACTGTATTGCATTTCCCACAATAAAAATGTGCATGCTCGTATTTGTTGGTAACCGAATTATCAAGTGCATATTTTACCAATTGGTTGTCCACTACAATTTTGTGAATAATGTGGTGCTCTTCAAGTGTTTTAAACGACCGGTAGAAAGTTGTTCTGTCATAGTTGCCAGCTAACCTTTCCCTTATTTCGTTTTCCGAGAGAGCTTGCCCGGCATTCATGACAATTTCAATAATTCCCTCGCGACAACTGGTTCTTTTTAATTTATTTGTAGTTAATATATCAATTGCTTTCATCGGTGCAAATATATTTCAAATGCAACAATGTTGCAAATGTAAAATGATTTATTAAAAAATAAGAAGAAAAGATTTATTAAAAGCGTCTCATACCCCCGCTAAAAGGCACATTGGTAAAACTCACAAAAGCCAACTCTGCATCCTAATTTTACCAAAGAGCCTTTCCACCCCTCCCACCAGGAGATGATAGTTAAAGATTTAATTTCAAAGCAAGTTGACTGAAAATAAACAACGAAACGCTAACAATTTGTATATTTAACTGTGGTTTTCGTGTAAATTCTCAAAGTCTCGGCTCGCATCAACGTTATGCTTAACTTGACAAGATAATAGCCCGTCCTCCACAGTATAAACATACAAGTGACCGTTATGCACAAAAATAAACTGACTCAAATACTGTAGAATAAATAAAGAATTATGAAACAAACTTTATCCATATTATTGGTAATTCTATCACTAAATGTTTTTGCATTAAAACCCCAAAAAGAATACAATGTTCGCCCTGAAAATTATGCATTAATTTACAAAGACTTAAATGTTATAACTAATGATGGATTAAAGTGCAGTTAAATGTATGCAAAGTATTGATTATCCAAAATTATTAACAACGGAGAAAGACGATGTTCGAGAAATATATTATCTCTAACGGACAATTAAAACTCCCACCAAAAGTCCCACCAAAAAGATTGAAATATTTTATATATTTGTCCTGAAAAACAGCGTATAACAAGCTTTGAATATCAGATAGGCGGGTTCGATTCCCGCCCCGGGTACTAACGAGGAGAAATCAGAATTTTTATCTGTTTTCTCCTTTTTTATTTTCCATAACTTATTAGAATACAGCCTGTATGATTTTTGAAGAAGTGGTTCGATGTTTTTAATCACTTTCTTTTATCCACTCCCTCCAGGCTTCAAAAATCATCACCATTGCAAGAGTGTCCAGTTCACAGTAGCGAAGTAATCCGTGTATTAATGCTTCGCGTTCTTCCTTTGTCATATTCGAGAACTGCATTTTCATATAGGCAGTCATTGCAGCACCGCCATCGGCTAAATAGGCACTATCAGTTAAAAAGTCCTCGGTACGCTCAACACCTTCGAAAAGTGCGGGTAGCAGCTTGTATGGATTTATTGTTTTTCCATTAGCATCTTTTTGAATCCAAATCCAATCGTCTTCAAAATTTAGACTTTTTATTGCTGAATTTTTACCATAAATCGCCTGGCTGTATTTGTCGTGAATGTAGTCTGAAGTTTGCAAAATGGTAGGCAGGACAACCTTTATGGAATTTGACCCTTTCATTAATGGGTCGTAGTAATATTCTTTAACCAATTGAAGCATATCCACCATTTTTCGGGGACCCTCCCATTGTTCTGCCAGTTGATTTGAAGAAGTGGTAATTTCCCGAATAAAAGATTTAAGTTCTTCCTTCTCAGTCGCAGATATAGAATCATCGTTTATGAGCTGGATATAAATCTGGTTAAGCACGGTGTTTTCATGAGCAGCATAGCGAAAAATAGTGCCTTCATCCTGTTCCAGTTCTTTTTTTAATGACCTTAAAAAATCGTAGTTGGGAAATTTGCCCTTTTCGGTAAAAAGAAACTGTCCGGCATGTTTTACATTTCCATCTGCATCCATTGTATGATGTGAAAACTGAAACGCGGTTTGTTCATAAGGTTTTCTGCCTGCATTAAAAGGAATGGCCACCATCGAGGTTTCAAAATCGATAAAATGCAACGGATAAGCAAACGAGTCCATTAAGTCTTTTAAACCAACTTTATCCAGGTAGGCAGTATTGTCTTTATTCACTGTTCTATTCACCTGTAACCACTGCCGTTCGGTGCGTGAAAGAGTTGTACCACCCGCACTATCTTTTAGGTCGTTTTCGCTGAGCTGGTGCATAAAAATTTTGCCATTCTCGAAAAGCTTCTTTTTACTGCGATTATCCCAAACTTCAATTACTGTAGGAAGCATAAATTGTGCATCGTTCCACCCCAATCTATTTTGCAAACACTCTTTAAAACCCGATTTTAAACCGCTGGCCTCTTCTTCCGGTGTACAAGTAAACTGGCATTTCCAGCAATCTGGTGTTATGGGTGAATCAATTTTAGTATCAGTTTCGTAGTTGGTGGCAAAATGAAGAATTGATTTTTCGAAAGAAATTGCCGGTGGAGTTTTAGAAGCGCTTCCGCTCCATATTTTCGAAACCAAATTATCGACGTTAATCGAAATCAGTAATTTTTCGCCAAGTGCCTGTAAACTCGTATCTCCTGTTACGTTTATCTCGGTTCTGCCTGTGTCGTTTTTAGTTAGCTGAAATTTCTGATTTAAACCGTTAGCAGTTGCCGTTTTGGTTTTATCGACCAACATGAGGTAAGAAAAAACCTGCATTTGCGGAAATGCCCGTGTTAAAACGTATTTCTGAAAAGCTACATCGTGTACATAAGGTTTCCACGCCGGTGCCAGAAATCCTTTTGTACTTAAAAAACCGGTTTCATCATCAAAGTCGCACGATTTGGCTTTTACTTCGTGCAGGTAAAATTTGTTCCCCTGTTTCACTAAAACATCGGCCCGGATAAACAGGTTTTTGTATCGAATTGCTGCCTCGTAAATAATAGCGTTTTCGTTGGTTAACAAGGCATTTGTTTGTTCCAAAACTTCGTTGTAATCCAATGATTTTATATCGATTCCTCCGGGAAAATAACATTTGGCCAGTTCTCCTACCTGGAAACCTCCTTCTGCAAGAGCTGCTAAAAAGGGGTCTTCGACACTTTTATCGGGATATTCCTTTTTGCGTGTATAGTAAAGTTTGGTGGGGCACTCTTCAGCCAACTTAAATCTCGATTTGGTAAGGTAGCGCATGATGTGTAAACGGTTTTTAAAGTTTTAAATGTAGCAAATACTTTACTTTGATTGAGAATGCAACCAATTATTTCAGCAAAATACGGAACGCAGCATATTGGAGACACTCCGTGTCGTACTAAAGCCTCATTTTTACACAACAAAAGCAATTTTAAAGATTATGAAAGAAAAAGAATTAAATGAAATTATTCAGGAGGTTGTAAAAGAACGCGAAATTACGACAGAACAAGTTGAAAGCGAACTGAAAATTTACCTCCAGGAAAAATACCTTATAACCCCACAGAAAATGCTAAAAGATGCGATAATCCAGCAAGCCAAGGAATTAATTGTATCGCAACTTTATAACAGCACCAATTGCGAAATAAGCGAAGGCTGGAACAATTACACCACCGTTCCTTCGTATAAATCGTTATTACATTCCATGCTTGCACCGGCACACCGCTTGTATTTCGACCAGATAATTGACGAATTATTGGAAGAAGAACTGATTTATACCAAAACCTACACAGGCGATAAAGAGCCTAAAGTTGTTGGGTTGACTGAAAAGGGGATATTGTTTAAGGCTGAGATGGATTTGAATCAACCGGTTAATTTTAGGGGAACAAATTTGTCTCTATAATTTCTTCCATTTGTCATTAACCAATGTATATTCGCTGAGGTTTAAACTTGAATATCCTTTTTGATTATTAAGGATTGAAGCAACGGTTCTTATAGTATGGTCTTCTATTCGTTCCAGAATATTTGCAAATTCTATTCGAATAATATCATATTTAAATAGGTCCCAATCTCCCGGCATATTTTGATGTTTTCTGCCAGGTTTCACTCTCGTACCTAAGTTTTTAGCTTTACCTATATACAATAACTTCTTTTCTGTATTAGCCAAATAATATATAACATTTACTGCATTTTGATGACTTGGAAAGTGTCTAACATCCATCCAATCTGTACTCCTCTGAATTAGATACTCTTTGTCATTTTTTTCAAATATCCAACCAAATACATTTTCGGTAATGAGTCGTTTAAACAACTCATTCCATTCGTTTTCAATTACAATAAACTCGTCCACTTTAACTATGTTGACACCTATTGGCGTAAAAACAATAACTTCTTGCTGACCACCTGCTAATTTTGTTCGAAAATGCTTCCCCTCTTTAGATGAATTTTTATCAAATAATTCTTTTTGAGATTTTAATACAATATAGCTTTGAACGAAAGTTGTTCTAAGTTTGCTAAGAAGCTCATTGTTTGAACTCCATTGAACGAGGTATTGTGGATTTTTTCCTTTTTTATGACGAATTTTAGCTGAATATTTTTTTCTATTCCATAACAATTCGATATCGCGGCTATCTCCAACGGCTAAAATTTGACCATTCAAAAAATCATTCACAAATTCCTTTGGAATAACAAAACCCCACTCCATTATTGAGCGGTCAATTTTTTTAAAATATCCCTTCATTTTAATTTGTTTTATAATAATGTTAATGAATACCTTATTAGATGTTATATGAATCTCGGTCTTTTATTATTTCTATATCCTTGTTATCTTTAATTGAATTGTATGATATATCACCCAAGCTGGAAAGTATCTCAATCATGTTATTTTGATTTTCTTCCTTTAAGGTATAAAGTGAAAATAAAAATTTTATTGTTTCATTCCCTGGGGAGTAAAATGTTATCTCCGATGGATAAGAAGACCAAAGTTCTCTAACTATTTCATAGAAATGTTCTTTAAACATTATTTTAAAATCAACAAATGATTTGTAAATATCAGGTTGATTCTTGGAAAGATTAAATAAAATTTCAGTAGCCGTTTTATATTTGGACAAACAAAACATAGTGAACATTTGAGCAATCCATTCACTAAACTCTTCATCACATATAGAACCTTCATAATTGCTTTTATTCATGCATGTGTAATGCCAATAATGACCTAACTCGTGGATAATAACAATTTTTAATAAGTTTTGATAAAGCTTCGAACTTTGAGGATTAGAACCTAACTTGGTGTGAACAAAGTTTATTCCCTGTAAATAAATTATTATTTTCTTTGTTCTAAGGCAATATTCTCCCAATAGTCCACATACAGGAAATTTTTCAATTTCATTATTTTTCCCTGCTAATAGTGGTGGTATTTCATCTGAAAAAACAATGGTGGGGCAATTTGATTCAAATTCAGAAAAAGTTGTAGAGACTTCATCTATTATTTCCAAGCTACGATTAAAACTAAAGTTTATTTCCATAAGTTAATTTGTTCAGTATTGTAGACATAAATATAGCCTTTTCATCTTGTTTTGGAATCAATGTTTCATCTGTTAAAAATTTTTTGTTTCTGAATGTTCAAAAAATTTGAAGACATTCAGGAACTCACATAAATTTTAATCATTCTTTTTTGTGAATTTAGAATGAAGAAAATTCATGTTCGTTTCATACTAAAAGAATCTTTTATTCTATCCTCTAAATAAAATCTCAAAAAAGCTCGTAGTTCATACCCGGTTTTGTCCAATCCTGTTTTCGTTTTATAGTAGTTGGTATATTTCCGGTAATGCTAAAAAAAAGCGAATCGGGAACCATGCTGGTGTAAGCTGCTGTAATAAAATGAATGGCTACAAATGAATACTCGCGGCAAATGCGGTAATAAAGAGCTGCACTAAAGGCATATTCTTTTATCGGCCAACCTGGCATTGGTTCTTCGTTATAATGGTTTACTTCAATACCGTTTTTTCTATAAAAATAGTCGGGCGAAAAGTTGCTAAAAAGTAAAACCTTCTTGTTTTTGTGTTTTTCCAGAGCTTCTAAAAACTTAGGAACGGTGAAAACAACCTCGTATTTTTCAACTCCCATAGTCTTTATCTTTTTAATAAACTTCTCGGTTTCGGCAATATTCATTCCACTGCTTTGGTTTATGCATACGTTAATTACTATCATATTTCTGTGTTTAATTGTATCGGTTTGGCAATGGTAAAAAAGTATGCAGGTTATCAAGCAGCAATGTGGTATTAATATTGGCAATGTCAACTTCGGCCAACTGCTGTTTGTAACTGTTTGTAACTTTACCTTTGGTCTCTTTCTTCAAAATGGTTTCTAAATTACTGAGTGTTTGTTCAACATATTCGCCGTTAATAATAAGTTCAATTTTTCGTAAGCCCGACAAAGTCCAATAATCTGCAATATCGGTGAGTGAGCTAATCATTAAACAATTTAAAGTTCGTATAAAGTGGAGAGGATTTAAGTTGTTAATCGGTGTGTTTTCCAGCATAAGCGTTTTTAATGGCAAACCAACCAGGTAACGCAGATATAAAGGGAATTGGTTATTAGGAATGGCCAGCGTTTGTAGTTTCTTCAGATTCTGAATACCTTTTAATGATTTTATGTTGCAGGCTTTTAAATGCAGCGATTCAATATTATAAAACCGGGAAAGAACAGAACAATCCTCGCCAATAGTAATGTCTTCGAAAAACACGGAATTTACCTTGACCGATAAATGATGAGGAATCATCTTTAACAGGCCTTTTATTTCTGGATAATCGTTTCCTTTAGCTTCAATATGAAGGTGTTTTAGCTTACTTAATTTGTTTAGTGGCGATAAATCGTATAAAACCCGGCTTGTAATATGGATTTCTGATAGAGTCTGGATTGCAGCAATATTTCTGTCCGAAAGTTTATCTGTTTGAAATATTGTTATCAGCTCAGGAAAAAAGCAACCATTGTCATTGTTAATCAACAGGTTACTCATCAACTCATTTTTCCAGTCATCGTTTAAACTCTTCCACCAACTTCTGTTCATAGGCAAAACATGTTAATATTATCTTGTGTACAAAGAAACTTCAGAAGAACGACACGAACTGTCTTTCTAAGTGAAGTCTGTGTCAGTTTTTATTGAAAGAAGAATTTTTTATAAGCTTATGGGGCACAACATCAGGATTCAGGTTGATAATATTGTTGTTCTGCAATTTCTCTGATATTTCGTGATGTAGTTGACGTTTGATACTTGTTCGCGTTGTTTTAATTACTTCGTAGGAAATGGCTAGCTTTAGAAACGGCAAATAAAATATGGCTGAATAATTAATCAGTCCGATTATCGATTTTACATTCAGAAATTCGAGACTTGTCATTTTTTCGATGACACTTAAATCTTTTACTGGTGTGTCTTGTAAATCTAAAAGTTCTAAGGATAAAGATGCTAAAGGTTGTAAATCGGAAAAATAGTTACCGGAAGCAGCTAAATGTTTCAGGTGTTTCAACTTCTCTAATCCGGTTAAGGAAGTAAAACCACAATTTCCGATGTATAGTTTTTCAAGATTCTCAAATTTTGATAAAAGCGTAAAATTAGCAGAGAAAGGAACTTTGTTTAAGTTTATAACTTTCACTTTCGGGCGAAGGTGACAGGGACATTTTGCTAACATTTTGTGCGCGTTTTGCTTACTTTTTTCATCAAAATCAATTTCAATTCTTTTAAGCTTTTTCAGGTTGTCTAATGGCGCTAAATCGTTCAGCCATTCTGAATTGATTCTTACTGTTTCGAGGCTTGCAATAAACGGCAAGTATTTGTTTGAATTTTCAACTAAGTGATATAAGCCCTCAATGTCAATTCCAAAGTCTTTGTACTCATCGGTGTCTAGTAGATTTGAAATAAGTCTAATTTTCCATTCTGTCGATAGTTCTTTCCACCATTCCCGATTCGGATCAGGAGCGTTGTTTTTAATCAGAATTTCGTCGAAGAATAGTGCTTCATTGTACTCTGTATATACAATAAGTTCTAGTTTGGGGATACTAAAAAAATTACGGTTATCGGGAATATCGAGGTCGAGGCCTTCTACATTAATCCATTCAATAGATGGGTGGCATATTAGCGGACTGGTATCTCTTACGTTTGTTCTGCTAATATTTAATTTCTGAATTTGGAGTCTTTTTAAAGGAGTTAAATCAGTAAAAGGGTTTTGTGATAGGTCAACACGTTTGAGTTTTGTTAATTTCTGAATTCCTTCTAGAGATTGGAGTTCGCAATTGACAAATACCAGATGTTCAAGGTTTACGAAATCATGTAAAATGGTTAAATCGTCACCCAGGTATGTGTCTTTTACTTCTAAAAAAAGTACTTTCTCACGCAGGTGTTTAGGATAGTGTTTAATGTCGTAGTCAAGCAACTCATCGTTATAGAAGAGTGGTTTGATTCGAAAATCATTAATGTTATTAAGGAAGTTTAGTGGTTTCAGGTTATCTACAACCTCTTCAGATACATGCACACAGGTTAAGTTTTCAATGTCCTCAATTATGGCATCCGATTCTTCGGCAAAATGTAGAATATCGTCTTTGTTTATGTTCTGACGCTGATATTTTTGGTTTTCCAGCAAATTTTCAATCAGTTCTCTTTTCCAGGAATTATTCAGGTTGTTCCACCAAATTCTGTTTTTATTCATAGGCATTTTCCTTTATAAATTATTATTGTGCAAAGGAAAAGGAACAGGCAGACAAACACTGTCTCTCTTTTTGGAAGCGTAAATTTTATTTTGAAAGGTGTAGTTTTATCCCAATCGTTTTACTGATTCTTTTCGACGGTTTTTTGTAGAAGCGTAATAAAATAACTTTTTACAGGCGCAGGAGATAGTATCTTGATGTGTGGAATATATTGTAAAAAGGTGTGCCAAAGTTCGTAGTTGGGACGGGCATAAATTGAAAACCGGATAGTATCCGGGTTGCCACTTTCGAGTATTTTTTGCGAAGGATGCATTTTTAAACTTTCGGCATGGTTGGCGATGGTACTGTCGATTTCAAAAACGATTTCAACAGGTTCGATGGTTTCGTGCTCTTTCGAAATAGTTACACCAATTGTGTTTTCGTAAATTTCTTTTCGGTTAAAATCGTCTGGTAGTTTAAAGTGTTCTCCGGTAAATTTAATTTCCGATGTTATCCTGTCCAAGCCGTAAATCCTAATTTCGCCGTTATCTTTAAATCCGGTAACATACCAGCGGTAATTGTATTCTTTAATTAAAAAGGGTTTAAGAATAACGTTTAATTCTTTGTTGTAATAGTAGCTTTTATAACTAAACCTTATGCAATTACTACTGGTAATGGCACTAAACAATTTATCGAAATAGTCGATTCCTCTGAATTCGTGGTGATGCTCAAAATCTACATAGTCGAGTAAGAACCGTTTGTTTTGGTCTTTTTCGTTTATAATGCTTAAAAGATGTGTCGATAAAAATTGGTTGTTTAGAATGTACTCGAAAAGTTCCAGGCTTTCGCTGTTATCGTAATCAATGCTATAGTATACAGGTCGGCCAAGCGACTGAATGGCTATACCAAAGCTTCGTAAATCGTTTACATAACGTTCAATGGTTTTTGTATTAGAACCCAACTTTTCAGCAAGTGTTGATTTCAATACACCATCTTTTGCGCCTTTTAAAACTGTTTTAAACGTTTCTAGTCGCTGGATTTTTATCTCATCAAACATATCGTATTCTTTAAAACAAAATTGTGAATCTATTTACACAAATTCAAATAAAACCATCATTAAAGACAGCGTGTGTCTTTCTGTTACAATAGTTTTGCCGGAAAGGAAAACAAATGAGCACAGTAAGCATTAAAGTATATAAGAAAAAATCAGCAATATTGTTATTACTGTTTCTGCTTTCAATAATAGCACTTTCACAAAATAGCACACAAGATTTCGAACCTTTGAATATTGAAAAAGTAAGTGCTGATATTGATACTATAAAACAGGAAATGGACAGTACCTTCCATTATATAAAAGCAACTTATGCAATCATTAAAGAAGAAACACGTCTGTTTGGTTGGAAGAAAACCATCCAAATAAACTCCAGCATATTTCTACCAATCGTCTTCTTTGTTGGTTTGTATTTGCTATGGCTTGCAAATAGAACGCTGAATAAGTAGTTACTCTCCGAAGCACACAAGGTTAATATTCAAAATCTTATGGTTTTTCTTAATCTCCACAGCAACTCCAAATCACGAAGAAATGGTTCGGAAAAAAGAACCGTTAGGGGTACAACAAAAGCCTGATATTCGACAAGAGTATCAGGCTTTTTTATTGTTTGTTTTTTAATCTTCTAAATAATAGTTCTTTTTAATTTCTCAATGCAGTCGGGGCATAGGCAGCCATCGAAACAAGCCATGATGTAATCGCGCACTTTTTCGGGCATATCTACTTGTGCACACCAGCAGTGATAGTTGCCGGTGCAGGTATGCAAGTTGCCACATTTTGCGCAGGCATGCGGTTCGTATTTCGGATTGTGTTCCATCATTTTCCGGACTTTAGGAATACAAAAATGAATATTTCTTACAACATTGCAATTTGAGTTGGAAAAAAGAATAATTGACAGTAAAACAAAAGCCTGATATTCGCAAAGATTATCAGGCTTTTATACTGTTTTTTATCCATTTTATTCTTCCTTCCCTTTTTCAAAAAAGTGGTGAAAGAATACACTTTGAAAAGCAATTGCGTTTTGCCAGTATTCCCAGGTATGTCCTCCGGGTCGTGTGGTAAAATCGTGTGGAATGTTTCGCTCTTGGAGTTTCTCGTGTAAGTCGCAATTAACGCCGTAAAAGAAATCGCTCACACCACAATCAATCGCAATTTGAAGTGATCCGGGTGTTAGCTTATAAACAAGATTTATTACCGAGTTCTCTTCCCAATTGTCTTTGTTTTCGGCATAAGTGCCCAATCTTTTCGAAATATCCCAGTTGTTTGGGAAGGGACGAATATCAACTCCTCCGCTCAAACTTCCTGCGGCACCATAAACATCCTGGTTTCTGAAAGCAAGATACAACGCACCGTGTCCGCCCATACTTAATCCTGTAATGGCACGTCCTTCGCGCGATGCAATTGTGCTAAAAGAGTCGTCAACCCAGTCAACCAATTCATGTGCTACGTAGGTTTCGTATTTTATGCTTTCGTCGATCGGGCTATCGAAATACCAGCTCGAAAAGGCGCCGTCGGGACAAACGATGATAAACTGATACAGATCGGCATAATCTTTAATTTCTGGCACGTTGTTTATCCAATCGTTTTGATTGCCACTATAACCGTGGAGCAGGTATAGAACCGGATACGAATTGTCTTCAGAATAACCTTCCGGAGTTATTACCACTGCTTCTATATCTTTATTCATCGATTGGCTGTGGGTTGATAAGTGTTGAACTTTGGCCGCCTCGGTTTTCAGTACTGTACCGGTAACCACAATCAGTGCAATGATTACCTTAAGGAAAAGTGTTCTTTTCATATTGTTTTATTGAATTTTTGAGCTGTTAAAATTAGCCACAAAAAACTTATGTTAGGCACTGTTTGCAATTTAATACTTTCACCTTTCATTTTTTGAGGGAGTATGATTTACGAAAAAGCCCGACGTTTCCGCCGGGCCATTCATCTAACCAAACTTTAAAACCTGAGTTCGACTTTAAAATAACTCACAGCTTTAGTTATTTTTAGTCAGAAACTTTCACCGGTTTTCGAAGTATTATCGGGATAATTCGAGAAAATTGGGGGAAGTTTATGGCAAAAAGAGCAAAGCCTGAAAGGAAAGTCCTTCTCACGCCATCTTTGCATTTAAAATTCTTTGAAATAACCCGCTATTCCTACAAAATTTTAAATGCAAATCTGACGCAATTATGACTTTCTGTGAAAATATTTTAAAATTGAACTCAGGTTTATCACTATGGTTATTAAATGGAATGAAATCTCGGAAATTTTGCCTTACGATTTAATTTATTCCATTTATCGAATTCAAACCTATTCCACCGCTTTCAGCATAAACACTGCACTGTCGTACTGATCGGCGATTTTTAGTTCCACACCAACGTTCATCAGGTATTCGGCCGAAAAAGTATGACCATTACCCCAAAAGCGGCTTTTGTCATTTTTATTGATCTCGGTGATTTGATATGTTTTATTCGCATCGAGTCCGTTCAATTTTATAGTGGGGTAAATACCTCGTAGATGCGGCTCTATGCTAAATGCATACAATACAGCTGATTCTTTTTCTTTGGAAACATACATTTGCGATGCCCATCCGCCTTCATCGTAAGGTGATTTTAAGCGGTATAGATCGCCGGTTGTTACCAATGGCCTAACAAACTGCTTGTAGTTTTTTATGGCTTCTTCAGCAAAAATGCGATCGTCACCCTGTATATCCTTCGGTTGCAGTTCCATTCCCAAACGGCCTGTCATTGCCACATCGAAACGAAATTTCAGTGGCGTCATACGTTGTGTTTGGTGGTTGGGGCTTGTTGAAACATGCGAAGCTGCTCCAACAGGCGGATAAATCAATGTGGTTCCGTATTGAATAAAAATCCGCGATAAAGGATCGGTGTTGTCCGAAGTCCAGTATTCGTTGTGATATTTCAGTGCGCCGTAATCCAAACGTCCGCCACCCGATGCACAATCCTGAATCACAAAATCGGGATATTTTGCGCGAATCCGGTCGTAAACAGCATACAAACCTTCGGTGTAAGCTACCCACAAATGCGTTTGTTCCGCGTCTGATAGATAAGTAGAACCGGCTTGTTCAACATGACGGTTGGCATCCCATTTAACGTACTCAATTCCGGGATGAGTTGTAAGCAAACTGTCGAAAACATTGAAGACAAAATCCTGCACTTTTGGATTCGACAAATCGAGCAACAACTGGTTTCGCCAGGTTATTTTCTCACGACCATTACTCTGAACGATCCACTCCGGATGATTTTCTGCCAGTTCGCTTTCCGGATTTACCATTTCCGGCTCAATCCACAGCCCAAATTTTAATCCTTTTGAATGGGCATAATCGATCAGATAATCAAGTCCGCGAGGTAATTTTTTTGTATTTGTTTGCCAGTCGCCTAATCCGGCATCGTCGTTATTTCGCGGATATTTATTTCCAAACCAGCCATCGTCCAGCACAAAGGTTTCGATGCCCATTTCGGCAGCATCGTCCATCATTCCGGTCAGTGTATTTTCATCAAATGTAAAGTAGGCACCTTCCCAGCTGTTGAGCACAATATCGTGGATTTCTTTTCCGCCTGTCATGCCGTATTCTCGGCCCCAATCGTGTAAATTCCGGGAAACCTGTCCGCGACCAGCGTTACTGAACGTATAGATCATTTCAGGAGTGGTAAAACTTTCGCCCGATTTCAGGTTCCACGCCGATAGAAATGGATTAATGCCTGTAACCACATTCAATGTTCGCCATTCATCCACCTGAAATGCCAGTCGGTAGTTGCCCGACCAGGCCAGCGCCCCACCGTAACAATCGCCGGAATTTTCCTGCGACGGATGATTCAAGCTCAGAATAAAAGAGGCATTTTCGGTTTGTGTAGTACGAACACCTTTTTTACATTCAATCGCTTTAATGCCATTCTCCAGCTTTTCTTCGGCTACACTCATTTCTCCAGCCCAGGCACCGTAAAAGTGTGTTAGATAATAACTTTCAGCTTTTAGTGGCAAAAACGATGACGCAAAATTATTCAGCTTTACCGTGCCATTTTCATTGTTCTTTATTACTGTCCACTGGATGATTACGTCTTCGTTGAAATACGCTTTTGTATGAAGTTCTACCGAAAAATCGAAAACACGGTCTTTTAAGTGAATTACAGTTTCCGAAAAATCGTCATTACTTTTGGTTTCAACAGTTTCAAAAGCCAGTTCTGTATTCAAACTTCCGTCGGCATGAATAACAGCCAAAGCCGGTTCATTTACATTGCCCAATCCAAAAGTTGGATACGCTTCGTATGAAAAATCGCGGTCGGTATCCGGTTTCGAATAGGTATGTTGCTGTTTGAAATTTTCGGTTGCTTCTACTTTCTTTCCGTAATACTGAAAGATGAGTCGGCCACTCTGATCAACCGCATAAACCAACGACGTTGATTTGGTATTTATTTCGATTACTTCCGAGTTTTGAGCTAGTGACGTGGAGCCGAGTAAAACGATCTGCAAAAGGCTGAAAAGTATTATTTTGATATAGTTATTCATGTCTTATATTTTACCAGATGGAATTTATATTGGCCATTTTGGCGCTTGTTAGCGTTATCGGTTGCCCTTCGGCAAAAACCTTCAGTTTACTGAAAGGTTGAGAATTGAAAAAGATCTCTGTCATTACCAGATCACCGCCGTCTACAAAAACTTCGGCAGATGCGGCATCCACAAAAATTTCAAGTTTTACAGTCGCTCCGATTTTGTATGGAGCAACCGAGATTCCTGAGAACTTATCTGAAAAGCTCATGTCTCCTGATTGTGTTCTATCGAACTGAAACTGCTCTGCCGATGCAGAATAACTTAGTGTTACATTCTCGCCCAATTCATTTTCAAGCAGAATTCCAAATGATTCAGGCAACGTTTCACCTATCTCCAACTCAAGCGACAAGCGACTTTGATTCAGTGTCAATCCCTGAATATCCAATTCTCTAACTCCTGAAATTTTCAGTACTTCGTCGATTTTTACCGTGGTTGAATTGTCCGCAATCAGCTCTGTCTCTTTTACAGGAGTCGATTTGAGCACATATTGATCATTCTTTTTAACCAGAGAAAGTGTGCGGGGTAAAGTCATGGCACTTCGCCATTCCTCAGTAGGTACAACATTTGCGTATGCCCAGTTACTCATCCAGCCCAGGAAAATCCGGCGGCCGTCTTCTTGTGGCACATCCGACCAGGTAACACCGGCGTAATTATCACGACCCCAGTCTACCCACTTGGTTTCTTTCGAGTCGGCAGTAAATTCATATCCATTAAAATCGCCCAAAAAGTATTGGGTTCCGGAGCCACCATTTGGCCCGCCGGGATTTATATTCACGATTAGCACCCATTTTGTTTCGTTTGTTCCTTCAACTTGCAACGGGAATAAATCTGGGCATTCCCAAACACCGTCGTGTGTTCCGGCATCGATACCAAAATCACTCTCATATTTCCAGCTTTTAAGGTCATCAGAAGTATAAATCTGAACATGATCGTACGCAGAAAGCACGAGGTTCCATTGCTGAATTTCCTCATTCCAAATCACATTCGGATCGCGAAAATCGCGGTTTCCATCGTTTGGAATCACCGGGTTTCCCTCATATTTTGTCCAGCTTCGACCTTTATCCAAACTGTAAGCAATGGCTTGCGATTCTACATCAACACCACCCGTTTCAACAATTTTAGGATCGTGGTACGTAAAAATTGCTACCAATGGCGGATTTCCAACTGAGCCAAATCCGGTGGTATTGTTCCAATCGACCACAGCGCTACCGGAGAAAATAAATCCCAAACTGTCGGGATACAAGGCGATGGGCATGTGTTGCCAGTGCACCAAATCAGTACTTATGGCGTGTCCCCAGTGCATCGGTCCCCAAATCGTGCTGTCGGGATAATATTGATAGAATAAATGGTATTCGCCATCGTAATAAACCATTCCGTTAGGGTCATTCATCCAGGCAGAATCCGGAGAAAAATGAAATTGCGGACGATACTTTTCGGTGTATGGTTTCGTGGCATCCCCAGTGTCGTCTGTTTTTTGAGGACCTGAAGAACAGGCCACGGCAAAAAACAGTGCTATTATAGCCAGAAAATTAAAATTGTTGTGGTTCATTTGTATATGTTTAAATGGTTTATTATTCGTTTAAAATTGTGTGATTGATCCTTCCTGTAAATTAACTTTTCCTTGCTCGCCAAATAATTGAAGTTGCACGGAATTGTCCTTAAAATCGAATTTCCTTGATACCGAAATCAGTCCGTTCATGGCAAATAATTCGGCTGAATTCTGGTCGATAATCAATGTCATATCCAGCTCCGGTTCATTGGTTACATAAGGCGCGTAGTAGAATCCATCCCAGCTATCGGGAAAATCGCGCTGTATCGATGGATCAGCTATGTAAAAATAACGTCGTTCGGCCTGGTAGCCCAAAATCAACTCCTTGCCTTCCTTTGTTTTAATATTGACGCCAAAAGATTCCGCCATACCCAGATATAATCGACTATTAACATCAAAAGTCAGGTCGATTCGGATTGGCAGATTAAGGTTCTTTTCTATTGATTTGCCGTCAGTTAATTCAGTTTCGTTAATTGTTTCTTTTGTTGTTTTTGCGGTGGCTTGTACGGGCTCTGCGATTAAATAATAATCGTAAAATTTTTCTTTTAAGGTCAATTGGCGGGCAAGCGAAAATTCTGTTGAGGAATTATTTGGGATGCTGAATTTTTCGTAGATGGAATTGTATAAAGTTCCTATCAAAAAAGGCTTTTTGTTGACAATCCGGTAATCGGATAAAACAACAGCCTGGTAAAGATCGCTTCCATGATCGATCCATTTTGGTTTATTGTGCGACGCCTGGTAAACATAGCTATCGAAACTGCCAACAAAATACTGAACGCCACTGCCTTCGTTGGGCGATCCACTGTCGGCACTAATAAAAAGTACCCACTTTGTTTCATTGGTCTCAGCCATTTCCATCGGGAAAAAATCGATGCTTGTCCATTGCCCCGATTTCAAGGCAACATCATCACCAAATTGACTTAAGTACTCCCAGTTTTTCAGGTCGGGCGATGAATAAAAACGCACTTCATAACCTGAAAGCGTTAACATGATCCATGTCTGTGCTTCGTCGTTCCAAAACACTTTCAGGTCCTGGATGGGCTCATAAAAATCGGCAAGAACAACTGTGTTTTCGGTGTCCTGTTGCCACGTTGAGCCATTATCAACACTATATAAAACTGTCAATTCTCCGGGTTGATTGGTAACTGTTGCGAAAGCGATTAATGCTGAGGTTTCTGCACTGTATTCAGTTGTTTGATTCCAATCAACTACAACGGTTTTTATATTCTGATTTCCAGCTTCTTCCGACTCAAATTTTGTTGGTTTATCGCTCCAATTTACCAAGTCCTTGCTTTCAGCCAGTCCACACTTTTTTTGCCCGTCAACAGTGTAGTCGAAAAACAATTGATAACTGTTTTCGGAGTAGATCAAAGCAATCGGATTCTGTAGTTCCGAATCTTCAAGACTGAAATGCAGAGAATCAGCAGCTTCCTGTTTGCATCCCCAGAAAACAAGCAATATCAGCAATAAAATTGTGGCCGGACTTTTCATGTTATTTATGTTTTGTTCGAAAATAAAAACAGATCATGGCGGGGAGAATGTCTCCCAACCATGATCTTGAGTTATTTATTAATAACCAACATTTTGTTCGTACAAACCTTTGGTAAAGTCTATTTCACGCTGCGGAATCGGGAAATATTCATCTCTTCCGGCAGTAAAATGTGCTTCGTTCAGGAAGTCTTTTCTGGTTTTCTCTTTTTCCAGGTAAGCATTTAAAACAGGCTCTGCAATTCCCCAGCGAACCAGGTCAAAGAAACGCGGACTTTCCAAAGCAAATTCCAAACGACGTTCCCATTGTAAAGCTTTACGTGCGTTATCCTGTGTCCATGCTAAATTCAATCCGTCGTATTCCGAAATCATGTAATTTGATGGTGCTGTACCATCGGCAAAACGAGTTTTGTCGGTACTTTCCGATGCACGTTTACGTACCTGGTTGATCAGCGGACGGGCCATATCTTGCTGTCCCAGTTCGATGTATGCTTCAGCCTGCATCAACAGTACATCGGCATAACGAATGATATCGATGTTTTTTGAAACGCCCATAAACGGACCTTCTTTTTTGTAGCACGAACAATCGGCAGCCTGTTGCTCTTTCATACTTTGGAAATAGCCGTAAACACCCGGATCGCGCACCCAGCTGTTGCTGAAAATATAAGCATCTTCGTTACGGTATTTGTACGGGTGACCGTCGATACCAACAGTATGGTCGATACGCGGATCAACAGTTACACCATCAGGAGTAATATCTGCTGCACTCAATTCAACATCGTTAAAAGTTTCGAATTTTGGTAAACCGCTGGCGTCGGTGGCAAAAGCGTTCACCATGTTTTGGCTTGGCTGGTGGAATCCGCAACATCCATATTGTGGTGCACCGTGTGGGTAGTTCAAACCGGTCTCAAAGTTCAGACGGCCGGAAGTAGTTCCGTCGCTAATCGAAAACTGGATGGCAAAAACAGACTCAGGACCATTATCATATCCGCCTGTAAAGTTCTCGCCAAAATCGGCTTGCAAACTGTATTGACCTGATGAAATTACCATTTCGCAAAGGTCAACCACTTCCTGCAAACGGCTTTGATTAATATTTACAACCTGGTTGTTCTCATCCTGTTCGTAGGCCTGATACAATCTCAGTTTTGCCAGGTAGGCAGCGGCAGCATATTTATTTGCTCTACCAACCTGCGATTGAGATTCCGGCAGATTATTCATTGCAAATTCAAAGTCTTCTGCGATTTTGTTCCACAATTCGTCGTTTGAATATTCGCGGTTTGAAGTTTGAAGGATCTCTTCGTTGCTCAGATTTTCGTCGATATATGGAACGTATTTGAACAATACTTTCAGCATAAAATGCGAATGTCCTCTAAGGAAACGAGCTTCAGCAATTCTTGTCTGACGCAGGTCAAAGTCTTCATCAGTCAATTCATTTAGTGTACGCAATGCCGAATTGGCACGCGAAATTGCACGGTAATAATTTTCCCAGGTGTAAGGCAAACCAGCCAACCAACTTTGGAAAGGTTGCGTAAGGTTGTATTGCTCGTAAAAGTTGTAAGGCTCAACGTCCGAAACACCACCGCCTCCTTTGTAAGCATCGTCAGAACGTACACTACCGTAAACCCACATGCTGGCAATAGGGCCAATCATATCGTTATTACCAATTCCAGCATACGCCGCGGTAACCAAACCTTCAGCGCCTTCGGCCGTTGGGCTTCCGGCAGAGATAAATCCTTGCGGCTCAGTCTCCAGGTAATTATCGCACGAAACAGCGAACAGCGTTATCAGTGCAATTATATATGTTTTAATATTTTTCAATTTCATGATATTTTAAGTTTTATTGATTAGAATGAAACATTTACACCAACGGAGAAAGTTCTCGGAATTGGTATTGCATTTACGTCGGTACGCTCCGGATCCGGTCCCTGAAATTCATTGGTTTTAATCCAGAAAAGGTTTTCAGCCATTACGTAAAAGCGCAGTTTGTCCATATGAATTCTTTCCGTTACGTTTGATGGCAGTGAGTAACCTAACTGCACATTACGCAATTTGAAATAAGAAGCATTTACGTTCAAATAGCTTGAAGTACGTGTTTCGTTGTTGCTGTCAGACAATGTTAAAGCCGGTACGTTTGAATCCGGATTTTGTGAAGTCCAGGCGTCGAAAACACCGGGTCCAACGTTGTCGCGGCCACGAATAAAGTCGTTGTAGAAAGTATAAGGATCGTAACCGGTTTTTCCGGCAACACCCGAACCAAATATCGAAAGATCGAAATCTTTGTAATTCATATCAACGCGCATGCTATACTCCAATTTTGGAAGTAATGTTCCCAGAAATTTCTGGTCGAGCGAGTTAATTTCACCGTCATCATTCAAATCGGCCCAGCGAATACGCCCCGCAGCAGCACCAACCTGGCTGGCGTGTGCATCAACTTCCGACTGGCTTTTGAAAATACCGTCGGCAACATATCCGAAAATTGAAAGCTCAGAATGACCAAGAACGGTTTGTTCCGAGTTACCCGGATAAGCGGTTCTAACTTCTTCAGGAAGTTCAGTGATCTTATCGGCAAAGTGGCTGGCACTACCTGCAACTTCGTAAGAGAAATCGCTGTTCACTTGTTTTCTGTAACTCAACGCAAATTCCCATCCTGTATTTTTCTTGGTGGCTCCGTTCAGGAACTGTAATTGTCCTTCACCTAAAGCCGAAGCTACCGGTGGCTGAATCAAAATATCGGTTGTTTTACGTGTATACCAATCGAATGCTCCTACCAACTGACTATCGAAAAATCCGAAATCGATACCCAGGTTCAATTCATCTGTTGTTTCCCATCTCAAGGCAGGGTTTCCGGCTTGCACAGAAACAAAACCAGAAGGCAGGTTTCCTGAATCCTGACCATCTAAAGCATAAGCTGAACCAACATTCCAGTAGTCATCAAAAAAGTCGTTGTGGAATATACCATCAACCTGGCTGGCCACTGCTCCGTAACGAGGTTCAAACAATCCAAGACTGGCAAAATCACCAACATCCTGGTTACCAACACGACCAACACCGGCACGGAATTTCAGGTTCGAAAGCTTTTCCATGTCTGCCATAAATGATTCCTGGCTCAAACGCCATCCGAAAGTAGCTGCAGGGAAGAAGCCGTAACGGTTATCAGCTCCGAATCGTGAAGAACCATCGCGACGTAATGTCAAGGAGGCTAAAAAGCGCTCGTCGTAGTTGTAATCGATTTTACCGAATTGAGAGAATAAACGACTGCTGGTGGCAGTTCCAAAGCTGTTACCATTGCTGGTTCCGGCGCTCAGCACAAAGAAGTCTTCTGTTTGTGTTGAAAAACCTTCTTTGTAACCTCTAAAGTCCTGGAAATTGTCGCTAACAGCTTCAATACCAAACAGGAAGTTAAACTTGCTTTTGTCCAGATTAAGTTGATATTGCGCTGTATTCGACCAGGTTACGCTGGTAAAATCGCTGTTATAGATACTTAAATTGTTAACCGATCGTGCAATAAAACCATTGGTAAATGCAGGCTCGATATCCTTGTCTTTCACCATGGAATAATCGATACCTAAAGTCGTGCGTAAAACCAGGTTCTTAACAGGTTCAACCTGTGCAAAAACACTTCCGAACAAGTATCGTCTGTTGGTATTGTCCTACCGGTTGATATCCTGCATCATAACCGGGTTATTACGGTCGGAATAACCTGATCCGAGAGGGCCACCATAATTGCCGTTTGAATCGTACAACGGAATTGTTGGCGCCAAAGTAATCGCCAGTCCCGGAGTTGGTGAACTACCCAAGTCGGGAGTTTCCAAAGTTTCGTTCGACGATACCACCTGTGTGTTGATACCAAATTTCACTTTGTCATCCAGCATGCTGGTTTGTCCGTTAATACGGGCTGTAACACGGTCGTAATTGGTATACTTCAGCATACCCGTATTTTTGATGTAACCCACATTCATCAATACCGATGATTTTTCGGTACCACCGGAAACGGTAAGATCGTTGCTGATAACGAAACCAGTTTCGTAAGTTGCATCCTGCCAATCGGTGTCACCGGCCGGCATGTTCATGTCTCCGCCAACATAAGGCTGAACAGTTACGCCGTTCAGAACAGGATTGTTGTAATCGCCGTTCCAGTCGAAGTTGTAAATTTCGCCGTATCCGCTGGTCGGGTCTATACCATCGTTTACCGATGCCTGCCACAAAGCACGTCCGCGATCAACAGCATTTAGCATATCATAACGCTGTGGTTTTTCGCTTTGAACCGAAAAGTTCGAGTTAAATTGAACTTTCACTTCGCCTTTTCTGTCCGAACCGTTTTTGGTGGTAACAATTACAACACCGTTTGATGCACGCGCTCCATAAATAGAAGAAGCCGAAGCATCTTTCAGCACCTGAACAGAAACGATTGATCCGGCACTCAGTCCCTGGAAAACTTCGGGGCGTTTGGTTGGAACACCATCGATGATATACAAGGGATTATTGTCGCCCAGCGTATTTACACCACGAATCAGGATTCGGCTACTGGTGGCACTCGGCGTACCTGTTTTTTCAATATAAAGTCCCGGAACATGTCCCTGCAAAGCCTGCATAGGGTTACCCGAACTTAAACTCACGTTTTCAATAGCGTCCATCTGAACCACTTCAACGGCACCCGTTAAATCGGCTTTTTTCTGAACACTATAACCTACGGCTACCACTTCGGCCAAACCGATGGTTTCATCCTCCATGCTAATGTTAATGGTGGTTTGTCCGCCCACTACAATTTCCTGCGATTTCATCCCGATAAAAGAAATCTGCAGCACTGCATCGGCACCAGATACTGTAATCTCGTACACACCATCAATGTCGGTAATGGTACCGTTTGTTGTTCCTTTTTCAACAATCGTTACTCCGGGCAAAGCCATGCCGGCAGCGTCGTTCACAGTACCCGAAACACTTACCTGTTGGGCAAATGCTGCGGGGGTGATCATTACACAGAGGACGATCAGAATCCCCTGAATTACATTTCTAAATTTGAATTGTTTTACCATAATTAGATAGTTTAATTAATTAAAGAGTATTTTTCTCTATAGGCTGTTGGTCAGCCGATAAGATCTTTTCAATCTCGTCCATGTCGTATTTTGGGGTAGCACCTGCTTTCGATGCCACAAAAGCGCCGGTTGCACAGGCAAATGCCAATGCGTCGGCAGGTTTCTTTTTATTTAATAGTGAAGCAATTAGTCCGGCAAGAAAAGCGTCGCCGGCACCAACGGTATCAACGGCATTTACTTTAAATCCGGGGTGCTCGTAGAATTGTCCATTGCAGTACAACAATGCTCCTTTTTCGCCTTTGGTTACACACAGCATTTCAATATTGTAATGTTTTACAAACCATTCTACAAGGCTGTGTTCATCGGTGTTTGAAAGATTGTGCCATTCTGCAAAAACCTCCAATTCGTCATCGTTCAATTTTACGATATCTGATTTTTCCAGTAATGGTTCAACTACTTTCTGCGAATCGTAAGGTTTGCGAAAGTTTACATCTATTAGTTTTACGCCATCGTAATCCAACAGGCTCAATAATGTTTCACGGGTTAGTGGGTTGCGAGACGCCAGTGATCCGTAAATAAACAATCCGGCCTGTTTGGCTTTCTTCATAAGCGAATCGGTTAAACGAATATCATCCCAGGCAACCGGTTCGCAGATTTCGTAGGTAGCATTGTTGTTTTCGTCCAAATGAACCAGTACTTCGCTGGTTGGCAGTTCTTCATCGGTTTGCACCAACGAGGTTGACATTCCCGCATCTTCGAGGAATTTTTTTAGTTCTGCTCCCGGCTCGTCGTTTCCAACACTGCTGGCAATGGTAGCATCCAAACCGATAGCATTTAGATGAAGCGCCACGTTCATTGGTGCACCACCGGCTTTTGCTCCGGATGGTAAACGGTCCCAAAGCACCTCGCCAAAACACAGTATTTCGTTGTTTTTAATTTCCATGTTTGTTCAGTTTTATTTGATTCGTTTTTTGATCTCCTCTTGAATATCCTCCAGCGATTTACCTTTGGTTTCGGGCAATACTTTCCAGGCAAAGAAGAAGTGCAGTACCATCATCGCTGCGAAAAAGCCAAAGGAGATTCCGCCGCCAACGGTGTTGTTCAATATCGGGAAACCCCAGATGAGAGCGGCTGCAAAAATCCAGTGTGTAAATGTTCCGAGGGCCTGACCTTTTGAGCGTACTTTGTTGGGGAAGATTTCAGAAATAACCACCCATAGCACGGCTCCCTGCGAAAAGGCAAAAAAGGCGATGAATCCCATGAGGTAGATCATTACGCCATAGCCGCCCAGGTCGCTGTAATTCTGAGTGAAAAACGATTTTGAAAGCATGCCCAGGAAAAAGACCATACCAACCGATCCGGCCATTAATAAAGTGCGGCGACCGTATTTGTCGATCAGAAACAGCGCAACAAAAGTGAAAAGAAGGTTTGTGGCACCCACCGAAATGGATTGCAACAGTGAAGCGTTGGTTCCAAAACCCGCCATCTCGAAAACGCGTGGTGCATAAATCATTATGGCGTTAATTCCGGCCAACTGGTTAAAGGCAGCAATTAAAATGGCTATCATTACCGGAAAGCGATTTTCTCGAACGAATAACTTTCCGTGTTCAATAGCTTCTTCTTGCTCAACAGCTACTTTTACAATGCGTACTTCTTCCTCCGGATTTTCTGCTTTTATGCGTTGAAAAACGGCCAGTGCTTCTTCGGTTCGTCCTTTGTTGATCAGCCAACGGGGACTTTCAGGAACCAAATTCAGCAACAGAAAAAAGATCGTGGCCGGAATGGCTTCAACACCGATCATCCAACGCCACGATCCGCTTTCGAAAATATTAGCTAAAAGGTAATTAACTGCGAAAGCCAGAAAAATGGCGGTAACCACAAAAAACTGGTTGAGCAATACCAACTGACCGCGCTTTTTAGCCGGCGAAATTTCGGCAATAAACATGGGCGTTACCACCGTAACACATCCCAGCAGAATACCGGTAACAAAACGGAAAAAAAGCAACATTCCCCAGCTTAGTGCAAATGCACTTCCCAGTGTAGAAACCGCAAACAGGCCCGATAAAAGGATCAGCGATTTTTTGCGGCCAAATTTTTCGGCGGGCTTACCTATAATAATAGTACCCACTATGGTACCGATTATGGCAACGGCAGTGGTAAATCCCAGCCAAAAACTATTTAAATTATAAAGTGATTCAAGTTGTGTGGTGGTTCCCGACATCATCGCAATGTCGTAGCCAAAAAGAAAACCTCCGAGGGCTATAATAATGGCTATCAGAAGAACATTTTGTCGTCTCATTTAGATTCAGAATTATTGGTTTAAAACTCTGAATCAAAAGTAGGGGGCAACAGAATCTTTAGCTTTTAGACATGATACAGATTCTCAAAATCATGTAACATTATCGGGCTGATAATGAATCGGTTTGCAACTATGTTACATGCCTGTAAACTATGATACAACCTACAAATTAAATTCTGTTTTATTTTCACTTTCGCAGATGTTTTGAGTGATTGATCGTTTGAAATTGCTTAATTTCACAACAACATTACTATCGGACTGAACTATATGACGAAGAAACGAACCATCCTTTTTCTTTTCCTCCTCTTCATTTCCATCTGTGGTCTTTCTGCAAAAGAAAAATACATTATTGGTTTTTCGCAATGCGGGCAAAGAGATGACTGGCGGCTAAAAATGGAGGCCGAAATGGAGCGGGAACTGTTGTTTCACCCCGATTTGTCGATCGTTATAAAACAAGCTTTAGACGATAGTGAAACGCAAATTAAACAGATCGATGAACTCATGAATATGGGCATTGACCTGTTGATTGTTTCACCCAATGAAATCAATCCCATACAACAGGCTATTGAGAAGGTTTACCAGCAGGGAATTCCGGTTATTCTTATTGACCGGCGAATTGATTCGGAAAATTTTACGGCCTATGTTGGTGGCGACAATTACGAAATTGGACAATTTGCTGCAGAATATATTGGTGGAAAACTGAACTACAAAGGCAATGTGCTCGAAATTCAGGGGGCGCAAACTATATCGGCAGCGGCAGAACGGAGCAGAGGTTTTAATGATGCGCTGGCCCGATATCCCAACCTCAATAATGTGTATAAAATCCACTCTTTTTGGAGTGCCAATATTGTTGCCGACAGTTTACCGTCAGGAATATCAAAACATCCTGATATAAAAGCAATATTTGCTTTTAACGACGGTTTGGCGGAGGATGCAGTTGAAGTGCTGATTGCAAATAACCTTCCGACTGACCTTGTTGTGGTTGGCGTTGACGGGCTTCCAACACCGGGCGGAGGAATTGAAATGGTTGAGAACGGAATGTTAACCGCAACCATTATTTACCCAACAGGCGGAAAGGAGTCGATTCAACTGGCAGCGAAAATCCTTAATGGTGAGCCTTTTGAAAAATACAATTCACTTTTTTCTACCGTTGTCGATGAATCGAATGTACGGATCACCCGGCATCAATTTCAAAATATTTCGGAGCTGCAGTTAGACATCAATAAATCGATGGACATGCTGAAAATACTTAATGGAAGGTATCATGTACAGCAAATTCTTCTGTTTGTATTGTTGGTGCTGTTTACGGTAATGATCATTTTCCTTGTGATGTACCTTTCTGCAAACAAAAAATTGAAGCAGTCGAATATTGATTTAGGAAAACAGAAAAATGAGATATCGTCGCAAAATGAAGAGTTGGTGCGGTTAAGCAACGAGCTGGAGGAAGCCACAAAAGCTAAACTTCGCTTTTTTACCAATATGTCGCACGAGTTCCGAACTCCGTTAACACTTATCGTTGGTCCGCTGGAGAATATGATCGACTCGGCCGACATACCCGAGCGTTTTAAAATGCAGGTTTCGCTGATGCACAAAAATGCCTTGCGCTTGCTGCATCTCATCAATCAGTTAATGGATTTCAGAAAGATAGAGAACAATAAAATGCAGTTGCAGGCGGCGCAATACGATGTTGTTGGTTTTCTGAATGAAGTGATAACGCCCTTTTATCATTTGGCTGAAAAGAAAAGGATTTCGCTATTGTTCGAACCTGAAAAGCGAAGTATAAATGTCTGGTTCGATTTGGATAAGCTGGATAAGGTGATTTTTAATCTGCTTTCGAATGCCATTAAGTTTACGCCCGAAAATGGCCGCATTAAAATCTCTTGTACCACGTCAAAATCGGTGGTAAATAAAATTTGGGATGAAGAGCTCGAAATAAAAGTTGCTGATACCGGAAACGGAATTCCTCCCAATGAGGTCACGCATATTTTCGATCGTTTTTACCAGGCCGAAAGTTCGCACGGATTTTTGGGAACCGGCCTTGGGCTCTCGCTTTCGAAAGAATTTGTCGATCTGCATCACGGACAAATTGAAGTGAAAAGCGAAGTTGGCAAAGGCACAACGTTTAGCATTCGTTTGCCGTTGGGTGATGCACATTTAAGCGATGCTGAAAAAACAGAATCGCCGGTGAGCCACCCGGCTGATCAGCAAATAAAAAGGAGTAAAGAAATTCATATCGATCCGAATACTGACATGGACGAAAAAGCGCTTGCTTTGGATTTTGATGAGAAGCCGACCGTTCTGTTGGTTGAAGATGAAAAGGATGTGCGAGAATACATAAAAGACAGTCTGCGAGATTATTACCGCATTTTGGAGGCGGAAAACGGAAGAGTGGCTCTGGAAATAATCCGCGATGAAGAACCGGATCTGATTGTGAGCGATATTATGATGCCGGAAATGGATGGGCTGGAACTGACCCGCACGCTTAAAACCGATTTAAAAACCTGCCACATTCCAATTATTCTGCTTACTGCAAAAACTTCGCAAGAGCAAAAGTTTGAAGGTTTGGAAGAAGGTGCCGATTCATACATTCCGAAACCGTTTAACAGCAAACATTTGCAAATCAGGGTGAAGAAATTACTCGAACTCCGGAAGAAAATGCAGGAGCGTTATAAAGGGCAGTTAATTATTAATGAAGATGATAAGGATCTGTCGCGTCTCGACCGGAAATTCCTGAATAAAATTTCGCAGTTGGTTGAAGAGCACCGCGAAAAAGAAGAATTTACGGTTGAAGAGTTGAGCCAGATGTTGGGCCTGTCGCGCGTACATGTATACCGAAAGATTAAAAAACTAACGGGAATGTCGGTTAGTGAATTTGTGAGATCGGTAAAATTGAAACTCTCGTTAAACCTGATAAAGACAAGCGGAAAAACAATGGCTGAAATTGCTTACGAAGTTGGATTTTCATCGCCATCATATTTTACCAAATGTTTCAAAGATCAGTTTGGGATGTCACCCAGCGAGTATGCAAAACGTTAGCGTATAACACCTAAGTTTAACTGCTTTGCTGTTTGCTCGCAAACTCAGTTGGCGACATGCCGTAATAACTTTTAAACGAGTTGCTAAAGTGCGACAGGTTGCTATAACCCAACGAAAAAGCCACCTCGCTAACGGTTAACTTTTTATTGGTGAGCAGGTAAGTGGCTTGTTTCATGCGGATGTTGCGGATAAAATCGCGCGCCGACTGGTTAGTCAGTTCTTTTAATTTGCGGTGCATGTGCACACGACTGATACCAACTCCTTCAGCCAGCATTTCCACATTCAGTTTTTCGTTCGAAATGTTGTCTTTAATGATGGTCATTACTTTTTCCATCAGAATTTCGTCGTGAGATTTCAGCTCAATTTGCTCCACATCAAATTGCCCGCTTTCGGCTTGTAATTGCTCAATAATTTTCTTGCGGTTCTCCAGAATATTGGCGATGATTTTTTTCAGGAATTCGCTGCTAAACGGCTTTACAATGTACATGTCGGCACCGGTTTCAATACCTTCGGCACGGTTTTCGTCTCTCGACAATGCCGTTAACAACACCACCGGAATATGACTGGTTTGAACATTCCCTTTTATCTTTTTGCAAAGGGTAATTCCGTCCATTTCGGGCATCATAATATCGCTGATTACGAGGCTTGGTTTTTCCTCCATCAGCAGTTCAAAGGCCTCTTTTCCGTCGGCGGCACTAATTACTGTGTACTTCTCGGAAAGTTCGCTGATGAGGTAATCCCTGATTTCCTGCTCATCGTCGACCACAAGAATCTTGCAGATTTTTTTGCCACCTTTTTTATCTTTTGATATCGTTTCGGAACTATTTGGGAAGAACTGGCGGTGAATGCGGTGCAAAGGTGCCGGCGATGAGCTTTCGCTGGTTATCAGGTCGTCGGCCGGTAAGTGTGCATTGCCCAATGGCAGTTCGATGATAAACCGCGAGCCGGAGCCATCGCTTCTGTTTTCGGCATTTAACGCGCCATTGTGCAGGTTTACGAGCGCCCGCGACAAGTGCAGTCCAACGCCGGTTCCACCGCGGTGCGACGGATCTTTCGATTCCACCTGGTAAAAGCGGTTGAAAATACGTTCGATCTCCGTTTCTTTAATCCCAACTCCGGTGTCGCTAACTACAATTTTAACGGCATCAACATGTTTTTTATCGTCGGTTTTCATCACCGTACGCGAGATGTTCAATTCAATACTTCCTTCGGCAGGCGTAAATTTAAAGGCGTTCGAGAGCAGGTTGAGGATCACCTTTTCGAAATTCAGAGGATCGATCCAAACCTCAATCGATTCATCGGGTGCATGAATACTAAAATTGATGTTCTTTTCGGTAGCCAGAATTTCGTACGATTGCGCAATTTCGCGGATAAAATTGTAAAGGTTCGTCTTTTGGAATTTCACTAAAATCACCCCTTTATCAATCCGTCGAACATCCATCAGCTGGTTTACCAAACGCGATATCCGGTTGGCATTCTGATCGATAATATGGTACAAACGCGAAGTTTTCGGGTCGGTTTTTTGCAGCATCAGCTTCTCAATCGGATCGATAATTAAGGTAAGTGGTGTTTTAATTTCGTGCGAAATATTGATGAAAAACTGCATTTTCATTTCGTTCATTTTCTCCAAATGACGGCGCTGAATCATCTCCTGATAAAGCCGCACAACGCCGAAAAACAGCGTACCCAAAAGCAAGGTCCACAGTATTTTTGCCCAAACGGTTTTGTACCAACGCGGGTAAATAATAATGGTGAGTTCACGGGGGGTTGAGTACAATCCTTTATCCACGCCGCGCACCTTAAAAATGTAAGTTCCGTAATGCAGGTTGGTGTAAGCGGCGCGTCGGTTTTGTGCGGTGGTACTGATCCAGTTTTCATCGAAACCTTCCATCATGTACTCATAACTTATCCGCGACTGGCTGGCCAGCTCGCCCGATGTAAAACCGATGGAAAAAACATTGTCGCGCTCGTGCAACTGAATGGTGTCGGCCAGTACGATCGATTTTTTCAGAATAACATGTTTCCCCGACTTGTCGCCAATTTCAACGGGTTGGTTAAAGCGGTTAAATCCGGTTAACAGCACGTCGCGTATTCTTCGCGAATAATCGAGGTAATTACGTTTGATCTCCGTCATTCCGTTAATTCCGCCAAAAAACAATTCGTTCTTTTCGCTTCGGTAAGTGGCATTTTTATAAAATTCGTTGGCCTGAATTCCATCGTAAGCGTAGTAGTTGGTAAATGTGTTGTTATCCGGATCAAAACGCGAAAGCCCGTTGTGTGTACTTACCCATATTTTGCCAAATTCGTCTTCGTTAATGGCACTTATAACGTTGTTGCATAAACCGTCTTCGGTACTGTAATAGCGGGTTTTCGAGTTGTTGACATCGATTTTGATCAGGCCGCTGTACGAACCGGCCCAGATATTCCCAAAACGATCGTCCTGAATGGCGATAACAGTATTATTTTGCAAGGTGCCATTGGCGGTGTTAAAGTGCCGGAGTTCTTGTTTTTGGATGTCGTAATAAAGCAACCCAACATAAGTGCCGAGCCACAGGTTTTGTTTCCGGTCGATAAAAATGCTGTTTATCCACATGGGGAGCTGGCTGTTCAGCTTCTCGTTGTTGGTTAAGCCCGGCCAAAAGGTTTCGGTTTTGGGGTTGAAACGGCAAATTCCGCCGCCTAAAGTTCCCAGCCAAAGCATGCCCGAGCGGTCTTCGGCAATACAGGTGATATTGTCGTTGCTAAGGCTGTTCGCATTTTCGGGGTCGTGTTTATAGTTCTTGATCTCGCCGGTTTTTTTGTTGTAGCGAATCAGGCCGTTAAAGTAGGTTCCCAGCCACACGTAATTGTCTTTCCCGTTGTGGATGGTAAGAATATTATTCGGATCTCCTTCCTGGTTGGCGCTGTTTAAAAGAACATGTTTAATGTTGTTGTTTTGGCGGTTAATCTGGTACACACCATCGCCGTCGGTGCCCACCCAAAGTTTTCCGTCAATACCGGCAATCGAGGTTACACAGCTCGATCCGATACTGTTTTCGCCAAAAGCGTGATAGCCGTAATGTTGGAAAATTTCCGGTGTTTCGGGAAAAAGGTACAGGCCTTTCTGAAAAACGCTTGCCCAAATATTTCCGCCGTTATCTTCTATTAAGGAGTGGATTTTGCTTTTTGAAAAATCGAATGGCGAAGTGTTTGGCGAGTAGCTTTCCAATAGCTGATTTGCCGGATTATAGCGTTTCAACCCAAAACCATCGATACCTACCCACAAACGTTTTTTCGAGTCGAAAAGCAAACTCTTTACAGGTAGCACAGTTTCATCTTTTTTATCCGAGTGAATTTGAACGATTTTACCGCTGTTCTTCTGAATCTGAACCAAACCACCTTTTAAACTTCCGACGTAAATATTGCCGAGGTCATCTTCGCAAATCGACGAGATGTTGTTGCTGGGCAGGGTTTTTCCGTCCTCTGATGTTTCGGTATAAACCTGAACTTCTCCGCTGATGGGATCGTAAGTATTCAGTCCGTCGTTTTCTGAACCGATCCACAAAACACCGTCCGAATCCTGAAACACGATCCTCAGGTTTTGACTGCAAAGTTGTTTATTCAGCGTTTCGTTGTAATCAACATTGCCCGTTTCATGCTCAATCCTGATCAATCCGTACCCGGAAGTCGTCATCCAGATATCGCTATTGATATCCATAATTATCGAGCTGATGTAAAGGTGAATGCGTTCGTCGGAAATATAAAGCGGTATTTCGGTGAACGACTCACTCTCGGGATGATAAATCTGCAAACCGTTGATTTGACCAACAAGCAGATTGCCGTTGCTGTCTTCGTTAAGTGCGGTTACAAAATTATTTTTTAGCGAATTGTCGTCGTTTGGAGTTGCAAAGAATGTTTTAAAATGAATCCCGTCAAAACGGTTCAAACCATCTTCGGTAGCCACCCAGATAAAACCTTTTTTATCCTGGTGCATGGCGTTTATCAAACTGTTTGATAAACCTTCCCGGTAGTCGAAAAAATTATTGCTTTGCGCGTGTGTAAGGCACGGCACAATGATCAAACCAACCAATGCAACGATGAAATTTCTAACGTTCATAAGTACCACTTCTGAAGAGTTGCTAAGGTAGCAAAATAGTTTAAAAATAAGGGGGATGTAACCATTGCGCAACTATTTGTAACCAACAGAAAACTGATGTTACAATGGCTAAAAACCCCGTAACCGACGGATAAATGTGTTGGCTACTCTCTGTTGTAATTTTACAAAAGAATTTTTGTCGGCTCCCGATCGAAATTTTTAAACCAAACTGAAGAGAACTTAACTGATGAGACTAAATTTAAAACGAACTGTGGTTTTGGCGTTGTTTTTTGCCGTGGCCAATTTTGTAATGGCAGCCAATTCTGCGGATGGATCAAAACTGTGGTTCACCAATTTCACTTTACCATCAAACTACAACGGACCGAAAATATCATCGGTGGTAATTTCTGAAAAGTCTCCAACATTCGATTTAATTCACAACGAACTTACAGGCAGTTTGGACAACTTGTTTAGCCAGAAAACCAAAAGCAAAGCAAAAGCTGTTGCCGGAAGTGTTTACGTTGGCACTTTTAACGATGAGTTTATTGCCCAAGCTATTTCGGCCGAAAACATAAAAAACAGTGGCAGCGAAGGTTTTGTTATAAAGTACCTGGCCAATGAGGAAATAACTATAATTGCCGCCCAAACCGACAAAGGTTGTTTGTACGGAACTTATCATTTTTTGCGTGCGTTGCGCACAAATCCACAGGCAATTACTTCGTCGGAAATTGTAGAAAACCCGTCTTACGACCGCCGAATTCTGAACCATTGGGATAATCTCGACGGAACAGTTGAAAGAGGTTATGCCGGTCATTCCATCTGGCTTTGGGACGAGCTTCCCGAAAAACTAAATCCGCGAATAATAGAGTACGCGCGCGCAAATGCGTCGATAGGAATTAACGGAACGGTATTGAATAATGTAAATGCCAGCCCCAATATTTTAAAAGCTGAATACCTGCAAAAAGTTAAGGTTGTTGCCGATGCGCTTCGTCCGTATGGAATCCAGGTGTACTTGTCGGTGAATTTTTCGTCGCCAAAAATACTGGGCGGATTGCCGGATTCCGATCCGCTAAAACCAGCAGTAAAAAGCTGGTGGGAAAACAAAGTGGCAGAGATCTACCAAATCATTCCCGATTTTGGTGGCTTTTTGGTTAAAGCTAATTCCGAGGGCCAGCCCGGTCCGCAGGATTATGGCCGAACGCATGCCGACGGTGCAAACATGCTCGCCGATGCTTTGAATCCGTACAAAGGAATAGTAATGTGGCGCGCATTCGTGTACAATCCTTCAGGTGGCGATCGTGCCAAGCAAGCCTACAAAGAGTTTAAACCACTCGATGGACAATTCCGCAAAAATGTGATGATCCAGGTGAAAAACGGTCCGGTTGATTTTCAGCCGCGCGAACCCATTAGCCCGCTGTTTGGCGCCATGGAACACACTACTTTGATACCCGAACTTCAGATTACAAAAGAATATCTGGGATTTTCCGATCACTGGGCTTATCTGGGCACATTGTTTCAGGAATTCCTGCAAACAGATACTTACCAAAAAGGCAGAAACACCACTGTGGCGCGTGTTACCGACGGTCAGATTTTTAATGACTCGATTACCTGCATTGCCGGTGTGGCAAACATTGGACAGGATATTAACTGGTGCGGAAGTCATTCGGCACAAGCCAACTGGTATGTTTTTGGTCGTTTGGCCTGGAATCCGGATTTGCACGCCAAAGAAATTGCTAACGAATGGCTGGAGCAAACGTTTTCGCACAATACAACTTTTATTGATGAAATGAGCCGCGTGATGATGGAATCGCGCGAAGCGGTGGTGAATTACATGACGCCGCTTGGTTTGCATCATCTTATGGGTTGGAGTCACCACTACGGACCCGAGCCGTGGTGCGAAATTCCGGGTGCACGCCCCGACTGGTTACCAACTTATTACCACAAAGCCGATTCGTTTGGCATTGGTTTTAACCGCTCGTCGACCGGAAGTAATGCCGTTGAGCAGTATGCCGAGCCTTTACAAAGTATGTTCGACGATCCGCAGCTGTGTCCCGAGAAATTTCTGCTGTGGTTTCATCACCTGCCGTGGGATTACACCATGAGCAATGGCCGCGAACTGTGGGACGAACTCTGCTACAAATACAGCGAAGGCGTAACACAGGCCGAACGTTTCAGGGCCACCTGGCAAAACATGGAAGAATATGTTGACGAACGCCGATTCCGAGAAACAAGCGAGAAGCTGGATACACAGGTAAAAGAAGCCATTTGGTGGCGCGATGCCTGTTTGCTCTATTTCCAAACCTTTTCGAAACGCGAAATTCCGGCCGAACTGGATAAACCGGTTCATAAGCTGGACGAACTCAAACGTTTAAAATTTGATATGACACACCACAACTAATAGAAACTAAATGACACTTCTCTTTTGATAAGAAAGTAACTAATAATCAAATTTAATAACTATGAAGAAAATCTGTTTTTTTACTAAAGAGATAGCAATAATGCTAATGCTCTTTTTACTTGTACATTCTGTGGCAATAGCCCAAAATGTTACAGTTAGTGGTACCGTTACAGATGAAGACGGAGAGCCGCTTCCTGGCGTTACGGTTGCTGTTGTAGGTCAAACTGCAGTAGGAACAGTAACCAACTTTGACGGTATTTACGAACTGGAAGTTGCCGGCGACGCACAGCTGAGCTTTCGATTTGTTGGTTTCACACAACAAACCATCGACGTGGGTGGCCGAACTACCATCGACGTTACCTTAAAACCCGATTTGGTTGGGCTGGATGAGGTAGTGGTTATTGGCTATGGTACACAACGAAAAGAAGCTGTAACAGGATCTGTTGCTTCGGTGGGTGGCGAGCAAATGCGCGAAGTTCCGTCATCGGATATGACACAGGCTTTACAAGGTCGTGTTGCCGGTGTTGAAATGTCGCAAACATCTACAAAACCTGGTGCTACCATGCAAATTCGTATTCGTGGTACACGTTCGTTAAATGCAAGTAACGACCCGCTGGTGGTGCTCGATGGAATTCCATTTGCAGGTTCGATCAGCGATATCAGCCCAAGCGATATTAAAAGTATCGATATTCTGAAAGATGCTTCGGCCACAGCTATTTACGGATCGCGTGGTGCAAACGGTGTTATTCTGGTAACTACAAATAAAGGTTACAAAGGTCAAAAAGCAACGTTTAGCTTTAACAGCTACTACGGTATAAAAGATGCTATAAAGTTCCCGATGATGAACGGAGCTGAGTTTGCAGCGCTTAGAGAAGCTCGCGGACAATATGCCAACTCGCTTGAAGAATCAAACGATGTAGATACCGACTGGCAAGACTTAATGTACCGCACTGGTATTGTAACCAGCAGCGACTTTGGCGTTTCGGGTGGTACCGAAAAAGGTGCATACAGTTTTGGAATGGGATACTACAAAGATGAGGCAGTTTTGCCGGGTCAGGAATACGAGCGTATTTCGTTGCGTGGTAGCCTCGATCAGGAAATTGGAGAATACATTCGCGTAGGATTTTCTTCAAACAACAGTTTTTCTATTTCCGATGGTAACAACCTGGGCTTGTACAGCACTTTAAGTGCATCGCCTCTTGTTGATCCTTACAATGAAGATGGTACCTGGAAAAGAACCATTAAAATGCCTTCGGATGAGCAGTTTTTGTATTCACGAGAAATAATTGAAGGATTGGGCGATAAGTGGATCGACCAGGACAAAGCATACGGTACTTACAACAACGTTTATGGCGAAGTTAAAATACCCGGCGTTGAAGGACTGAAATACCGCGCAAACCTTGGTTTAAACCTGCGTACGGTAAACGGTGGTGCGTACCGTGGCGAAGGTGTATTTTCAATCAACCCTACTACCGAGTCAACAGCATCGATCAACAATTCGCTTCAGTTAAACTGGGCCATTGAGAATTTGCTGACTTACGACCGCGTTTTTGCCGATAAACACCATTTAAATGTGGTTGGTTTGTATTCGGCTGAGGAAACTTCTTACAACAGTTCGTACATTGCTGCAAGAGATATTCCTGCTGATCATTTTCAGTTTTATAATCTTGGACGCGCCGATGGCGAAATCACGATAAATCCCGATTACCAGGGATATTATAAAACCGGATTAAGTTCGTACATGGGACGTGTAATGTACTCGTACGACGATCGTTATATGATTACTGCAACTGTACGTTCCGACGGTTCTTCAAGATTGGCCGATGGCGAAAAATGGCACACTTATCCTGCAGTTTCGGTAGGTTGGAACATTGGTGAGGAAAGCTTTATGCAAGGCATTTCGGCCATTAACCAACTGAAAGTTCGTGCCGGTTACGGACAAACTTCAAACCAGTCGGTTAGCCCGTATGCAACATTGGGTCGTTTGGCAACAAGGCCATACAACTTTGGCGAAGAATTTGGAATAGGATATTACGTTTCGGAATTGCCAAACACTGATTTGGGTTGGGAATATTCGGAAACTGTAAACCTTGGTCTCGACTTTACTTTATTCGATGGACGTTTGTCGGGTACTGCCGAATATTACGTTACCAACACTAAAGACATTCTTTTACGTTTGAGCTTGCCACCAACATCGGGTGTGGGAAGTTACATGGGTAACATTGGCGAAACGCAAAACAAAGGTTTTGAATTGTCATTAAACGGCGTGATCATTGATGATTTGAACGGATTTACCTGGGAAGCCGGCGTAAACCTGTATGCTAACCGCAACAAACTGGTAGCACTGGCTTCGGGTCAGGAAAAAGACGAAGCAAACTGGTGGTTTGTTGGTTACCCGATCGATGTAATTTACGATTATAAATACGTTGGTTTGTGGCAGCTGGGCGACGCATACATGAATGAATACGAGCCGGGCGGAAACCCTGGAATGATTAAAGTGGAATATACCGGCGAATACAATGAAGACGGTTCTCCGGTACGATCGATTGGAGCTGCCGATCGTCAGCCAATGTCGCTTGAGCCTGATTTGCAGGGAGGTTTTAACTCGCGTTTTGCCTACAAAGGTTTCGACCTGAGTGTTGTTGGAGCTTTTAAAGTTGGCGGAAAACTGATCAGTACTTTGTACTCTTCAAACGGTTATTTAAACATGTTAACCGGTCGCCGTAACAACGTAAGTGTTGATTACTGGACACCTGAAAATTACGATGCACGATATCCTGCACCTGAAGGGCTCATCAGTAACGATAACCCAAAATACGGAAGTACACTGGGTTATTTCGATGCTTCGTATCTGAAAATACGTACCATTTCTTTAGGATATAATTTCGAAAATATCGACTGGTTAAAAGATAAAGGAATTAAAAAGCTACGTGTTTATGCCTCGGCACAAAATCCATTTGTATTCTTCTCGCCTTATAACGACGAATCGGGAATGGATCCTGAAACCAACTCGTTTGGCGACGAAAATGCCGCTGTAACAGAAACGTACAAATCGCGCTTGTTAACGATTGGTACAAATACACCTGCTACCAAAAATTATTTGATTGGCATAAACCTAACATTCTAATTTGAACCTTAAAGAAGATACTAAAATGAAAAGAAAAATAATTACAAAAATAGGAGCAGCCTTTATGGCCCTGTTCTTGGTTGTTGGGTGTACCGATATCCTTGAAGAACATCCACGTAATATTTATGAGCCGGGGTTTTTCCAAACCGAAACCGGTGTAATGGGCGGGTTAACATCGTTGTATGCTCACCTGCGTTGGATCTATGGACAGGCATATTATTACAACTCGTGCGAAACAGGTACCGATGAGTATACCTGGGGACAGAGTGCCGATGCTAACTTTAAAGACCACGACCTTTCGGGCGAAGGCCAGTTAACGCCAAGTACCAGCCGTTCGGATGTAATATGGAATGCGCTGTTTACCAACATTAATACCGCCAGTGGTATTATCGAAAATGCTTCAGGTGTTGGCCTTTCTGATGCTTTAATTGGCGAAGCTACCTTCTTCCGTGCATTCGACTATTTCTTGCTGACACAGACTTTTGGTGGAGTTCCACTTGATCTGGGATCGGGCGAGTTGAAATTTAACGCAACTCCTGCCCGTGTATCGGTGCGTAACACCGTGCCCGAAGTATACACAAAATGTGTTTTCCCCGATTTGATTTATGCGGTGGAAAATCTTCCTACAGAACCACGTTTAACCGGTGCTGTAACCAAAACCACTGCCCGTCTGTTCCTGGCAAAAGCCTATTTAACTTACGGCTGGTGGTTAGAAAATCCGAATAACATTCCTACTTATCCGGCTGCCGACAGGGTTGATCCTGATGGACACAATCCACAATGGTATTTCCAGCAGGCTTACGATGTTGCAATGGCTGCCATTAACGATCCGGGTCCTTACGGACTGCAAGAGACATATTACGATGTAAACTTAGCAGAGAACGACCGCAACAGCGAGCATCTTTTATACGCCGACCGTACCGAAGAAAGCGAATATTACCTTGATGGTAGTTTGACTTACGCCAGTGCTGCTGCACCTGATAACTTTGCTGTATGGATGGTAACCTGTAACATTTATGTGATGAATGCACTGGATTCAAACGGCGACCAGGTACAAAGTGTTTGGCGTGAAGCTGCCCAGTCGTATGGTCGTCCATGGACGCGTATGGCTCCACCGATTGAAGTGTTTACCGAAACATTTGCCGATAAAACGCACGATTCGCGCTACGATGGTACTTTCGTTACCAGCTACCGTGGAAACTGGAACCTTGACGGTGCTGCACCCGATGTGGATGTAATGTACAATGCAAACGGATTGGAAGTTCAACCCGGCGATGCCATTCTTACTTTCCTTGATGACGACAGCCAAACTCCAAGTTACACTGGAACATTTAACAACGGCGGTAACATGGGTGGTGGCGAGCTGGCCGGCAGATCTGACTATGTAATAGCACCTAGCGGAATTAGTCGTCGTTCTTATCCTGGTTTGTGGAAACTGGGAACTTACCGCACCGACAACGATGGTGGTTTAGGAGAACCAAACGGTGCACTTACCCGCCCGTTCTATGTGGCTAAATTCTCTGAACTTTATCTTGTGGCAGCCGAAGCAGCAGTAAAAGGTGCTTCTGGTTCTATGTCGGCCAGAGAGTTGATCAATGTACTTCGTGCCCGTGCCGGAAAATGGCGCTGGGACAATGGCGCCAACGAAGAAAAAGTTGCCGATTACAGTGCCGAAATGGTTGCTGCAACTCCGCAAACTATCGATATCGACTATGTTTTGGAAGAGCGTTCGCGCGAATTGTTTGGCGAAGGTTACCGTTGGTACGATTTAATTCGTACACAAAAATGGGGCGAAGTTGCCGCTACATTTACCATTTGCGGTAGTGAAGTTAGCGACCATACACCGGTTGAATATTCGCGTGAAATTGCCGATTACCATTACCTGCGTCCTATTCCTCAGGGACAGCTTGATGCGCTGGAAATGACTGATGCCGAAAAAGCTGAATACCAAAACCCGGGATATAACTAGAAAGGATTGATAATAGAACGATTAAAGACAATAAAAATGAAAAATTATATAAAAATTCTTTTGCTGGGCACTTTGTCAATCTTTCTTTTAACAACAGCTTGTAAGGAAGATGAGGCATTCGCTCCTGTAAATATCACCGAAATGAGCGTTGACTCTGCCTATCCGCTCGATGTGATAACAATTTCCGGTTCAAACCTCGAAACAGTTCAGTCTGCATGGGTGGGAACCGAAGAAGCGATGTTTATGTACGATGGAACGGCTATTAGTTTAACCGTTCCTGAAGATGCAAAAATTGGTAGTTCGTTTATTACACTGGTTATTGATCCTGATTACCGCGTGGTAACCGGATTTGAAGTTCTGTTACGACCAACACCGCTTGTTCAGTCGCTTAATTCGTCGGCAGTGGCACCCGGATCGGAGCTAACGATTAAAGGTTTGTCATTTAATGCTGAATACGGCCCAACGGTTACAATTGGCGGCGTAACGGCAAATATTACATCGAATACCGACACCGAATTGAAAGTTACTGTTCCTGCTTTAGAGGCTTACGAAGAAGCAAAAGTTGAAGTAACAACCATGCACGGTACATCAAAATCAGAGTTCTTGTTCTATGCAGGCGAAAACCTGATTGTAAATGGTGGATTAGACCAGGGTAGCGGTAACGATTTCGACAACTGGACAAAACTGAACGGTGGCGACCAAATGACCGAAGTTAGCGGCGATGATGCCTACTACGGACGAGCAATTCATGTGGTTGGTGCAGCAAGTAATCCGTGGAATACACAGTTTGCCAGCGATCCTATTGAGCTGCTGGAAAACACCGAATATACTGTTGTTATTTTGGCAAAAGCCGAACTCGATGGAGCCATAATGAGGGTTTCAGCATCGCAATGGCCTGATGATTATTTCTATGGCGACGATGTTGAATTATCAACCGACTGGCAACAATATGCCTGGACGTTCACCGGACAGGAGCTGGAAAACGGAACCCGCATCGTACTGGATATGGGGCACACCGACGTTCCGTTTGTAGTAGACAATATTACTCTGATTCAAGGCGCTTCGGCACCTGTTGGAAGCTCTCCTGAGTTATTAGTTAATGGTGGTTTCGAAGAGGATCTTACCGGATGGGAAGTGCTGAACGGAGCCGACAATGCCGAAGTTACTGCTGCCGATTCGTACTGTGGAAGCAAATCGTTGAAAGTTGTTGGAGCCGGCGGTAATCCATGGGATGTACAAATTGCAGCCGATGCATTGGAACTGGAAGTTGGAATGATGTACGAACTGGGATTCTGGGCTAAAGCAGCCGGTGAAGAAGGTTTCTTCCGCGTGTCAGCATCGAAATACGATGGTCAGGGAAGCGATTTCCTGTATTCTCCTGATTTTGCTTTAACAACCGACTGGGCTTATTACTCGGTGGTTTTCGAAGCAAAAACAACCGCAACCGGCGATGTTAACATCGTTATTGATGCCGGAGCAACAACGCAAACCATGTTCATCGATGCAATGAGTCTGAAAGAATATCTGCCAAAAGCCAGTGAATATGCAAACGGTGGATTTGAAGAAGATCTTTCAGGTTGGGAAATCCTGAACGGTCCGGATAATGCTTCTGTTACAGCAGCCGAAGCTTACGAAGGCGATAAGTCGCTAAAAGTTGTTGGAGCCGGTGGTAACCCATGGGATGTACAAATTGCAACCGATGCAGTGGCGCTTACCGTTGGACAGCAGTACAAAGTTAGTTTCTGGGCAAAAGCAGCCGGCGAAGAAGGTTTCTTCAGAATCTCGGCTTCGCAATACGACGGTCAGGGTAGCGATTTCTTCTACTCGCCTGATTTTAACCTTACAACCGAATGGGCTTATTACTCAAAGGTTTTCGAGGCTAAAACCACAGCAACCGGAGATGTACGGGTGTTGATTGATGCGGGAGCTACTACGCAAACGATGTATATCGATAATCTTGTAATTGCCGAATACGACGGTGGATGTGAATAATTAAAACTGATGATAGATAAAGAATAACTGCCTTTACCGGCAGTTATTCTTTTCATCTTTGCAGCTAAACGAAGATTTAAACGCCGGAAACGCCTAAAGAATATTATGAAGAAGAATAAATTGAGCCCGGAAAAATGGATGCTGACCATCATTTTTGTATTATCCTTCGCCGCTGTAGTTTGCGGGCAGGACAACACAAAAGTCAAGGCAACAAACAGCCCTGTTTTTCTGGAAGCAACTTACCAGGGAAACGACAAAATTTATCAGGAGAACCCTTTGGAAACCGATGAGTTTTACAATCCGATTTTGCAGGGGTGTTACCCCGATCCGTCGATTACCCGAAAAGGTGACGATTATTTCCTGGTCACTTCTTCGTTTGTGATGTTTCCCGGTGTGCCTATTTTTCATTCAAAAGATTTAGTCAACTGGAAACAGATCGGTCATGTGTTGGAGAGCAAATCGCAGTTGCGCATAGCCAACCTCGGAATCAGCAGAGGTGTTTATGCTCCTGCAATCCGCTACAATCCGCACAACGATACGTTTTATATGATTACGACCCAGGTTGCCGGCGATTTGGGAAATATGGTAGTTAAAACGAAAGATCCGTTTAAAGGTTGGAGCGAACCTTACAAGTTGAACTTCAACGGTATCGATCCGTCTTTGTTTTTCGACGACGATGGAAAAGCTTACGTGGTGCACAACGATGCTCCCGACCCGGGAAAAGAATTGTACGAAGGACACCGCGTTATAAAAATATGGGAATACGATTTGGAAAACGATCAGGTGATTGAAGGCACCGATAAAATTGTGGTTGACGGTGGTGTTGACATTACCAAAAAGCCGATCTGGATTGAAGCGCCGCACCTTTATAAAAAAGACGGACGTTACTACCTGATGTGCGCCGAAGGTGGTACAGGAGGCTGGCACAGCGAAGTAATTTTTGCGAGCGATAATCCTTACGGG
This sequence comes from uncultured Draconibacterium sp., assembly GCF_913060805.1. GTDB lineage: Bacteria > Bacteroidota > Bacteroidia > Bacteroidales > Prolixibacteraceae > Draconibacterium. Next base: position 9,202 of record NZ_CAJXTC010000032.1, on the reverse strand, counting down.
CCATTTATTCCTGCCGAAAATAATCCGATACTCACGCAGCGCTATTTTCCTGCCGATCGTGCCAACAAAGTGGATTGGGCCGGCCATGCCGATTTGGTACTCGGGCCAAACGATCAGTATTACGGCGTATTTCTGGCGGTTCGTCCAAACGAAAAACAACGTGTAAATACCGGTCGCGAAACCTTTATTTTACCCGTCGACTGGTCGGGTGATTTCCCGGTTTTTGTAAACGGATTGATCCCGATGGAACCCAAATTAAAAATGCCGGAAGGTACTGAAAACCTTACCGGGAAGGACGGCTTTTTACCCAGCGGAAACTTTACGTTCACCGACCATTTCTCGTCAGAAAAACTCGATTACCGGTGGATTGGATTAAGAGGCCCGCGCGAAGATTTTATCGCTAAAACAGAAAACGGTCTGCAGATCAATCCTTTCGAGGTAAATATTACAGAGGTAAAACCTGCCTCAATACTTTTTTACCGGCAGCAGCACAATACTTTTTCATTCTCGACTGTCATGGATTATATTCCTGAATCGGAGAAAGATATGGCTGGGCTGGTTTGTCTGCAAAACGAAAAATCGAACTATGTATTTGGCATCACCAAAAAGGGCAGCGAGTATTATATTTTGCTCCAACGTAACGAGTGGCCCGGACGGGTTGGTGAACACAAATCGATGCATATTGCAAGCAAAAAAATTGAAATAAACGGTGCTGTAAAACTGCAGGTGAAAGCTGATGGCGATGATTATGAATTTGCCTATTCAACCAACGGGACTGACTATGTGAATTTGGGTGGTACCGTTTCGGGCGATATACTTTCAACCGATGTTGCCGGTGGATTTACCGGGGCATTAATCGGTTTATATGCCACCACTGCAAATGATTTACAGCCTTAAAATATTTATACCAAAAAATCAAGAACATGAAGCACATTTTTACCTTAATACTGATTACTACATTTTTTAATTACACCGGCCTTGCTCAGGACAGCGATGCGGGAGCAAAACCCGTTATTATTGAAGCTGAATCCGGTACGGTGGGAAGCAATTATTCGGTGCTTACCGATGGCGATGTGTCGTATGTAACAACCGATGTTAACTACACCGGCTCGTCGTATCCCGGAGGCAGCGAAAGTGTAATAATTTACCAGGTTGATTTTCAAAGTGCGGGCACCTATCAATTGTTTGTAAGAATGCGTGTAGGTGCCAACGAATTCGAGGATGACAGTTACTTTAGTGCCTCAGGATTTGGCGAAAAAAGCCTGACTGACGCTGCCGATTGGGTAATGATAAACGGATTGGCCGATGGCGGATTTACAGGTGATAAGAATGTGGTTTACGATGCAGGTGGTGCCGGATCCGAAATTTGGAAATGGGTAAATATCACCAATAACTTTTATGGAAATTTTCCGGATGCTTTTGTGGTTGAAGAAGGCAATCTAAGCCTTACTTTTCAGATCGGAAGCCGCGAAGACGGCCTTGAGTTTGATAAAATAGCTTTTGGAAAAGCAGATCTATTTTATACGGTTGAAGCGCTGGATAATGAACTCGCAGGATCAGTAGACTGGCCAGAAGATCCGGTATATCCGGGGCCTCCTCTTGCCGAAGGAAAGCCTAAATTTCTTGGAAACGTGAAAGCTTCAGGCGACTATTCATTTGTAAATATCTGGAATCAGCTAACGCCCGGAAATGAAGGGAAATGGGCAAGCATTGCCAACAACATCGATACCACAACCTGGGATTGGTCGGCACTTGATGAGTTATACGCTTATGCAAAAGAGAATGATATTTTATTCAAGGAGCATACTCTGATTTGGGGATCACAGCAGCCGTACTGGATTTCGGGTCTCGATCAGGCTAAACAGCTGGAATACATCGAGTACTGGATTCGTAAATGCGCCGAGCGCTATCCGGAGACCGATATAGTTGATGTGGTAAATGAGCCGCTGGCAAGCCACAATCCGCCCGATGGTGAAAACGGAAGAGCCAATTACAAAGAGGCGCTGGGCGGCGACGGCGAAACCGGCTGGGACTGGGTGATAAAAGCATTCGAAATGGCCCGAAAATATTACCCAAATGCCGAATTGTTACTCAACGATTACGGGATTATAAACAGCACTTCGGCAACCAACACTTACATTGAAATTATCAAGCTGTTAAACGATCGTGGACTGATTGACGGAATTGGTGTGCAAGGTCACCGCTTTGCCTTGGAAAGTACGCCAAATTCAATGCTGAATTTTAATATAAACCGGCTGGCTGCAATAGGTTTGCCAATTTATATAACTGAGCTTGACCTTGGAAACATCGATAATGAGGGAACGCCTGACGATGATGAGCAGCTGGAATTGTATCAACGAATTTTCCCGCTTCTTTGGGAACATCCGGCCATTCAGGGCATCACTTTGTGGGGTTACTACGAAAACGATATGTGGCAGGAAACCTGTTACCTGGTAAGGTCCGACGGAACCTTGCGACCTGCATTTACATGGCTTGCCGAGTATGTACAAGAAACCGTATTGACTACGGCAACCGAAGATATACTTTATCGGGATGCTGTTCGAATAAAGAGTTTCCCGAATCCGTTCAGTTCTTCTACAAAAATTCAGTTCGATTTAAAACGAAGCGAACATGTAAGCATAAAAATTTTGGATGCTGCCGGCAGGGAAGTCACTGCTTTAGTGGACGAAAACCTTGATGCCGGAACGCACATAGTTACCTGGAACGCGGCGAATAACACCGGAAATAAATTGAATCGCGGAGTTTATATCTGTCGGTTTGTTGCCGGCGATCGCATTGAAACAATGAAACTTCTTCTTATTGATTAAAACTTCAATAATGAACGAGCCAAAAATAGAAATCAAAGATTAATACATAAAAAACCAAATCAAATGGATACGAACTCACAGAAAGTTTCTGTAATAGAAAAAATTGGATACAGCCTCGGCGACCTGGCTGCCAACCTGGTGTTTCAAACCCTGGTTACTTTCCTGGCGTTTTTCTATACTGACATTTATGGATTGCAGAACGAACACGCATCAGTAATTATGCTGGTGGTAGGACTGGTAGCAGCTTTTGCTTTTAACCCGATTATTGGTGCTTTGGCCGACCGAACGCATTCGCGCTGGGGAAAATTTCGCCCCTGGATTTTGTTTACGGCCATTCCGCTGGGTGTAATTGCTTTGCTGGCATTTACAACACCCGATTTTTCGTACAAAGGAAAGCTGATTTACGCCGCCGGAACTTACACTTTGTTGCTGCTGGCTTACGCGGCAAGTAACCTGCCTTATTCGGCATTAAGTGGCGTGCTAACCGGCGACATGTCGGAGCGAAACAGCCTTTCGTCGTACCGTTTTGCGGCGGTAATGTTTGCACAGTTTTTTGTGCAGGTATTTATGTTGCCGATCATTTTACACGTGGGAAATGGCGATAAAGCGGCCGGAATTGAATCGGTAATGACCTGGATGGCCATCATTGGTACCGTACTTTTGCTGATCACTTTTCTGACCACAAAAGAGCGCGTGGTTCCTCGTCCCGAGCAACAAGCAAGTTTAAAAGAAGATTTGAGAGATTTATTTAAAAACCGTCCGTGGATCATCATGTTAACGCTAACAATTCTTGTGTTTGTTACGCTTGCCATGAAAGGCGGATCGTACGTTTATTATTTTAATAACTACGTTGACGAGGCGGCATTGCAAAGTTTTATCCAGCCAATTTTAGATTCGCTTTCGGCAATTGGGTTGAACTTTTTTGAGTCGGATGTAGCATCAGCAGGCTTTGGATTATTCAACGCCGGAGGAATCATTTTTTCGATGATCGGTATTGCGGTGTCAAGAAAACTGGCGGATAAATTCGGAAAACGAGATGTGTTCGGAATTACTTTATTTATTGCCACCCTGTTTATTGCTTCTTTCATTTTTTACAATCCTGAAGATGTGCGATTGATGTTTATAGCGCAGGCATTGCATATGTTTTTCTATGGTGTAACCACACCAATTCTTTGGGCGATGATCGCCGATGTGGCCGACTATTCGGAGTGGATTAACAACCGCCGCGCAACAGCTATAATCTTCTCGGCAATGATGGTGGGACTGAAAGCCGGACTGGCTATTGGAGGTGCCATTGTTACCTGGATTCTTGGTTTGTACGGCTACGTTTCGAAAGACGCAGTGGCAGCCGGTCAGGAACTGGTTCAGCCCGAAAGTGTGGCTCAGGGAGCAAAAATGCTGGTAAGTATTTACCCGTCTATTCCGTTTTTAATCGGCGTTGCATTGCTGTTCTTCTACGAAATCAATAAAAGCAAAGAAGTTCAGATTCAGAAAGACCTTTTATCAAAAAGAGTATAAACTTGATTTTATATAAAAACCTAAAAAATAATCACATGCGAAACAGCAGAATATTCATTGCATTGATAGCGCTTGCGGCAGTTACCTTTGCTTGCAGCACATCAAAAAAGAAAACCCCGGAAACTTTAAAAGATGCTTTTCAAGGCAAGTTTTATATCGGAACGGCCATGAACGAATGGCAAATCACCGGGGAGGATTCGGCGGCTGTTGGTGTGATTAAAAGTCAGTTTGATGCCATTGTTCCCGAAAACTGTATGAAAAGCGAGGAAATCCAGCCGCAAGAGGGCGAATTTGATTTTTCTCTGGCCGATCAGTTTGTGGATTTTGGCGAGGCCAACAACAAATTTATCACCGGCCATTGTTTGATCTGGCATTCGCAGGCACCAAAATGGTTTTTCACCGATGCCGAAGGAAACGACGTTTCGCGCGAAGTGATGATCGAACGTATGAAAAACCATATTTACACGGTTGTTGGTCGTTATAAAGGCCGAATAAAAGGCTGGGATGTGGTTAACGAAGCGTTTTTGGAAGACGGCAGCTGGAGGGAAAGCAAGTTCTACCAGATTGTTGGAAAAGACTTTATAAAACTGGCGTTTCAGTTTGCCCACGAAGCCGATCCTGATGCCGAATTGTATTACAACGATTACAACGAATGGTACCCTGGAAGACGCGACGCCGTGGTTCAAATGGTGCGCGATTTAAAAGCCGAAGGAATCCGGATTGACGGCATTGGCATGCAGGGACACATTGGAATGGACGGCCCTTCGATTGACGAGTATGAAAAAGCGATTGAAGCATACGCCGGCGAAGGAATGAAAGTGATGATTACTGAGCTGGATATGTCGATTTTGCCACAGCCGCGCCAGGATGTTGGTGCCGATATTTCAACCAGTTTCGAGTACCAGCAACAACTGAATCCGTACACCGCCGGAGTTCCGCATAACGAAATGGAATTGTGGGATAACCGCATGCTCGATTTCTTTCAGTTGTTTCTGAAACACTCTGATGTAATCTCGCGTGTAACGCTTTGGGGCGTTTCGGATGCTACCTCGTGGAAAAACGATTTTCCGGTGCACGGACGTACCGATTACCCGCTGTTGTTCGATCGCGATTACCAGCCAAAAAGTATTGTGGCAAAGTTGATTAATGAGGCCAACCAGCCTGAAAATATAAATTAGTTTAGTTAGGTAGTTAGTTTTTCCGGGGGGTGCACCATAGGGCAGCTCCCGGATATTTTATTTGAAATTCCCGAACGCAATAGAATTGAATGATTAGAAAGCAAAATTTATAGTAAAATGAAGAAAGCACGATACCTTGTAGATGACCTTTATACTGCCGATCCGGCAGCACATGTTTTTAACGGAAAAATCTACATTTACCCGTCGCACGATGTTGAGTCGGGTATTCCCGAAAACGATTTGGGCGACCATTTCGATATGCGCGATTATCATGTTTTTTCGATGGATGAAATTGACGGAGAAGTTACCGATCATGGCGTAGCGCTCGATGTGAAAGACATTCCGTGGTCGGGCCGCCAGCTGTGGGACAGCGACTGTGCTTATAAAAACGGAAAGTACTACCTCTATTTTCCGCTGAAAGACCAGACCGATATTTTCAGGATTGGTGTGGCCATCAGCGATAAACCTGAGGGGCCGTTCGTTCCGCAGGAAGCGCCGATGAAAGGAAGTTACTCCATCGATCCGTGTGTTTTTGAGGATGAGGATGGCAGCCATTACATGTATTTTGGCGGTTTGTGGGGTGGCCAGTTGCAGCGTTACCGCAACAACAAAGCCATTGAATGTGGTCAGGAACCGGGCGATGATGAGCAGGCATTGCCGGCACGAATTGCCAAACTCAGCGACGATATGCTGGAATTTGGCGAAGAACCAAAGGCGCTGGTTATTCTGGATGAAAACGGCAAGCCGATAAAAGCCGGCGACCACGACCGACGTTTTTTCGAAGCTTCGTGGATGCACAAATACAACGGTAAATATTACTTCTCGTATTCAACCGGAAACACGCACAAATTGTGCTACGCTATTGGCGACAATCCTTATGGTCCGTTTACTTACCAGGGCGTAATTTTAACGCCGGTTGTGGGCTGGACAACGCATCACTCAATTGTTGAATTCAAAGGAAAATGGTACCTGTTTCATCACGATTGTGTACCTTCAAATGGCAAAACCTGGCTGCGCAGCATGAAAGTTGTGGAACTGGAATATGATGCCGAAGGAAAAATTATTACGATAGAAGGAACAGCAGAATAAATTTAATAAGTAAAGAAATGTTTAGTTTAAAAGATAAAGTTGCCATCGTTACAGGCGGTGGCGGCGTTTTGGGCGGAAGTATCGCCCGCAGTTTAATCGAGGCCGGCGTTAAAGTGGCCATTCTCGATATTCGCGAAGAGAACGTAAATAACCGTGTTGAAGAGTTGAAACAATTTGGGGGCGAGGTCGTTGGTTTTGTGTCGAGTGTATTGGATATGAGCGAGTTAAAACAAACGCGCGAAACGATCCTCGAAACATGGGGGCAGATCGATATCCTGATAAACGCTGCCGGAGGAAATCTTCCGGGTGCAACATTAACCGAGGAACAAACGGTTTTCGATATGAAAATCGAGGACTTCGAACGCGTTAACGATTTGAATATGAACGGAACCGTTTACCCAAGTCTGGTGTTTGGCGAGGCCATGGCAAACCGTGGCGAGGGAAGTATCATCACTATTTCGTCGATGGCTACTTACTCGGCCATTACAAGGGTTTTGGGTTATTCAACAGCCAAAACTGCCATTAATATTTTTACGCAGTGGATGGCCATGGAAATGGCGACCAAATTCAGCGAAAAGGTGCGAGTGAACTCGATTGCTCCGGGCTTTTTTATTGGCGACCAAAACCGAAATGTGTTGATCAATCCGGATGGATCGTACACCGAACGAAGCAAAAAAGTACTGGCCCGCACACCAATGGGGCGCTTTGGCGACATTAAAGAGCTGAACGGCGCGGTGCAGTTTTTATGCTCCGATGCGGCATCATTTATAACAGGTGTAATTCTTCCTGTTGACGGTGGTTTCAGCTCGTTTAGCGGTGTGTAAATTTGAACACGACCATAATTAATTTGTTTTAAGAATAGATAAAAGAAAGTGGTGTGCCTGTGCTGGGTATCGCCACTTTCGTTATTCAAAAAGTTGGTAAAAGAAGGAAAATGGCATTAGAAAAAACGTGGCGTTGGTTTGGCGAAAAAGACATGGTAACGCTTGATGATTTGCAGCAAATGGGAGTTGAAGGAGTGGTTACCGCCCTGCATCATATTCCGAATGGCGAAGTGTGGCCGGTTGAAGAGATTTTGAAGGTGAAAACAGCCATCGAAAAGCGTGGAATGCGCTGGAGTGTTGTGGAGAGTCTTCCGGTTTCGGAAGGCATCAAAATCTGCTCGAACGACCGCGAACGACTTGTTGCCAATTACCAGCAGTCGGTACGAAACCTTGGCGAGTGTGGTATCGATACGATCTGCTACAATTTTATGCCGGTGTTGGATTGGGCACGCACCGATCTGCATTTTAAGATGAAAAATGGCGGAGAATCGATGTACTTTGATTTCCCCACTTTTGTGGCTTTCGATGCTTTTATACTAAAACGCCCGGGCGCCGAAGCTGATTATCCGGCGGAAATCGTTGAAAAGGCAAAAGCCGTTTTTGAGAAGATGACAGAGCAGGAAGCCGAAGAGTTGGCCTACAATATTATTGTGGTTACCCAAGGTTTTATCGATGGTGTGATTGACGGTTCCGTTTCGGATCCGAAAGGCCTTTTCCTGGAGTTTATCGACCGTTACAAGAGCATCGGGAAAGAACAACTGCGCAACAACTTAAAAGCCTTTCTCGAGGATGTAATCCCGGTTGCTGAGGAAGCCGGAGTAAAGCTGGCCATCCATCCCGACGATCCACCGTTTCCGGTGTTGGGATTACCACGTATCATTGGTCAACTGGAGGATTACGAGTGGCTTTTTGAAGCGAATACTTCGCCCAACAACGGTGTAACTTTTTGTGCCGGATCGCTCTCAGCACGCAAAGAAAACAATTTGCTGGAAGTGATTGAAAAAACCCGCGACCGCATTCATTTTGTGCATTTGCGAAATACGCTTTTGCTTGAAGACGGCAGTTTCTACGAATCGGGGCATTTAAACGGTTCGCAGGATATGATGAAAATAATGTTCGCCCTGATAAAAGAACAGAAACGCAGAATTCAATCGGGCAGAAGCGATGTGAAAATGCCGGTTCGCCCCGATCATGGCATCCGGATTATGGACGATTACAAACACGATTACAATCCGGGGTATCCGTTAATCGGGCGATTAAAAGGTTTGGCTGAGCTGGACGGATTGATGCATGGAATTGAATTTATGCTGGCGAAGCAAGTATAACTACATACTTCTAAGCCACAATAACCAGGATGCCGGGGGACTCCATCTTTTTTTAGAGATAGAATCCCTTTTTTTTGCCACAAAAAAAGCACCCAACCCGAAGGAAGGATGCCTTTGTTCTCCACAAATCAAACACGTTATACTTCTTCGCCCGAAGTTGGAGGAATAGGTTCCGCTTCTTCAGGCTCACTGTCGGTACGTCCCTGGCGTGCAGCCAGCTCATTTTCGTAATCGGTTATCTGGTTGTTTGTTAATTGAATAAAATTATCAATTTCCGGAGTACTCATTTCCAGTTCAACCAGCGCATTAATTCGCGATACAATTTTTTCGTAAGCTGTATCAACAGCCTCGCGCAACAATTTATATTCTTCGTTGTCCTGGTCTACTTTTTCCTGACGACGTTGTTCCGTTAGGTCTTGCACCGTTAGGTTTTCAGTTTT
>NZ_CAJXTC010000031.1 GCF_913060805.1 uncultured Draconibacterium sp. | reverse complement strand
GCTCTGATTTCCCGGTCCGGTTACCTGTACATCAGCAGCATCACTTATGCTGAACGATGCCAAATGATTGTCGGTTGAACAACTGTCGGTCATCACAAAGTTAATCGTGACAGTTCCTCCGTCGCAACGGTCAGGGGCACTGTAGCCACTCAGATCCATTGTGTCGGCTCCACATTCATTTGTAACTACTGCAAAACTGTCGATCCAGGCATTAAACGCTGAGGTTACTTCTGCATCGGTTAAGAAATCGCAACTTGAGTAGCTCTGATTTCCCGGTCCGGTTACCTGTACATCAGCAGCATCACTTATGCTGAACGATGCCAAATGATTGTCGGTTGAACAACTGTCGGTCATCACAAAATTAATCGTGACAGTTCCTCCGTCGCAACGGTCAGGGGCACTGTAGCCACTCAGATCCATTGTGTCGGCTCCACATTCATTTGTAACTACTGCAAAACTGTCGATCCAGGCATTAAACGCTGAGGTTACTTCTGCATCGGTTAAGAAATCGCAACTTGAGTAGCTCTGATTTCCAGGACCGTCAACATCTACTGGCACATCATCAGGAACTTTGAAATATGCAGTACACGTTGGTGGAATCGCACACTCATCATGCAATGTCCAGATGACGGATACTGAATCGCCGCAAATATATGGATAGCTTGTACTATCCCAATCAGTTGTAAGCAAAGAATCACTTCCAATCACTACTACCCTTGTCATCCACTCATCGAAAGCTGATTTCATTTCGGCATCAGTCATACAAGTTGTAACAGTAGTGTCGTTTGGACAGATCAAAATAACCGGATCACGGTCACCAACTATGCCTTCACAAGTTACAAATTGAGGTATGGTTAAAGCAGTATCGGTTATTACAAGCCTGTAATCACCAGAATCCAATCCAGTAACCATGGTGTCATTACTAATCACCGTAATTGTATCTGGTAGTGCAAACCATTCGAATAAATAGTTTGCATAATTTGGCGGCACGTTTGCTAACTTAGCACTCCCGTCAGAATCACCATCACAAGTTGCATCTACTGTTACAACACTACATCCCGGAGGAGTATATGTTGGTGCAAATATTCTGGTGGTACAGGTTACAGAACAACCATTACTATCTACCAGATTGACGTAATATTCAATTCCACTTAAACTTCCTTCAAGTCCCCAAATTGAATCGGTTGTTTCTCCACCGCCAATTGTTCCATTTGATGTACTCCAACTGTAGGATACAATATCTGGCGTATTGACCTTAGCCGCACCATTAAACAAGAATGAATTTGTGGCCTGGTAAGGAGTGATATCGCAAACCGGATTATCATAGGTTTCGATAGTAAAGAAATCCACGGCATTACAGCCCGTATCCTGTGGGTTTTCACTACGAACCCAGATTGTATCAATTCCAACAGGGTTGGTATAAGAAGCGGTATTTACAATTTCGTTTAATCCCTGAACAGCGTCATCCATAGAGGTATGATAAGAAATATTTCCTCCATAGGACGAATCCAAAGCAGTGGTTAAATCAAAATCATGTTCATCTTCTCCATCTTCACAATCTGCAAGATCATGAACCTCAACTCCAGTTACCAGATCAAATCCAAATAGGAATGGTCCGGCAAAATCCTTCAATTCTGATGTAAATGAAGCAGAAGACCTTGTTTTAACTATCAATGATCCAAGTCTTTTATTACAGGGATCGCCACCAAACGCATCTAGTCCCAAATGAGTCATATTTATTGCAAACTCGGTAAACTGCAATTCTTTTATATTCTCCCACCATTTACCTTGCGAACCTTCTCTACTTCCCCATGGTGCACCAAGAGTTTCTGAATCGGTATTAACAATAGCCCAAACAGATGGATCATCTCCCCCTGAAAGTGGCTGAATTCCGGCATAACCGTAGCCGGTTGCATCCTCTCCGCTATCATATTCCCCGGTAAGATCAAAAGGTCGATTTGGAGTTTGAGCGTCATTCATCAATGAATCAAAAACGGCATCGGAGACCCAAATTCTGACACTTGTAAATGGCTGTGTTCCTCCATTTTCAAAGTCTACACTAACAATGAGATCTCCAGCAGTTAAAATACTTCCATCTGGATTAAGGTGCCAAGCTGTGTGACCGGCTTCGTCGCCCAAGCCTGTAAATCCAAAACCGTCATAGCCTAATTGTTCTGAAAAAAATTCAAAATCAGCATGTGAATTACCGTCAGCGGAAATCGTCGTAAATCCTCCTATTCCATACAAAGTATCACCTTCCATTCGCATATGGCCCATTACATCAATAAGGTCATTCTTTTGAGGTGTACCTCCATCGCCTAAATTCCAGGTAAGTGGATTGTCTCCGTTTTTATCCTGGGTGGTAGTAAAAACGCTTGCATCAGTTCGGCCTTGCGTGGCATTCGGATCTCTAGCATAAACAGCATCAATCCACAAAATATCCCCGAACATCGTATTTCTATCAACACTCATTCTTCGAATGAATGCGTAGTTTTTATCGGCTTCTGAATTTGTTAAAAGGGTATCCCATCCCCCTTGATCAATAACTCCCATTCCTGATCCGATCCAGCCATTATCATGAACATCATCGAACCAGTCATCTGTTAAACCATCAATATTGTTACTTGGTACCATCGTCCAGTTAGAATAGACGTCAGCATCAATTCCGAAATTGGCTTTCACTGCTGCTCCTTGTGTTGCAATCTGTCCAACTGAAGAATAATTAATCATTAGCATCGCCATTACAAGTAATGGCGTAAAAAAGCATAAGCGCCAATAATGGAGCCAACGCCTTTGTTGTTCGGGTAACATCTTTATGTCGCCCGGTAAGTCAGCGTAATTGTTTCCCATAATCTGATAATTTAAAGTTTTAAATGTGTTTTACTCATTATCAAATCATCCTCAAAATCAAATTACGTCCTTACAGGTGTTATTCATAAAATTGGTTTTTCGGAATTAATTCCAGGGGTATGGAGTTAATCCTCTCTAGCTTCAATTTTTACAAAAAAAAGTTACGAAAGGACGGTGCTGAAGTCAATCGGTTTTTTTACTGATTTATTGATGCAGAATAGTGGAATTATACTCCTTCCTTTTTATGCGTATCTGCAGCAGAATTATTAGTAGATATAAGTACTCCTAGCAAATTAAAGACTGTAAATAAAAGGACAAAAAAATGGGGCAAATTGCCCCAGCTTTCCAAATTTGATCAGCTTACTGTTATCTGATTAATTTATGACCATTTATTAAAAGCATATTACAGATTAGGCTAAAATATTATTACGGTAAGCATATTTTATCATGTCAGCCGTTGATCGTATTTTCAATTTTGCCAGGATGTTGCGTTTATGTGTCTCCACGGTACGTGGGCTAATATTCAGGTCTACACCAATCTCTTTATACGACAAGCCTTTAGTAAAAAGTTTTAGTACAGTTATTTCCCTTTCGGTGAGTTTATTACTTGTTATATTTTTTGCTTTGGCCTTGCGCGCCCTTATTGTGCTGCGGAAGATATCCCAAACTTTCATGGCAAAATACTCCTCCCCGTTTTTCAGTTTCTTTATTGCCTTTATCAGCTCTTTACCCGACGAGTTGTGAAATATAAAACCCTTTACCCCAAGGCGAATATATTCCTCAAAACAATCGGCATAGTGGTTACTTACAATCAATAATACCGGCACTCCTGAAAACGTTCGGTTAATTCGTTTCAATACTTTTATTCCCGAATTATCATCGTGAATTATATCGAAAATGATCACATCGGGCTTCTCTATCCCTTTACCTGCAAGTAGTTTATTGACTGAATCTGCCAGAATTACAACGTTAAATTGATCGGCATCTTCGAGTATTGATTTAATTCCTGAACCAAAGAGGTTAAACTGTTCTAAAATGGCTATTCTGCACATGGCTTCCGACTTTTAGGGATACACTCCCTATCCGCCTGAGTTGTCAACTCAAACAGACAATATTTTCATGTTGTGTTCTCTCGTACCTTGATTAATTTCTATTCTGAAACTCCCGATTTCAATAAAAAGCAATCAAGTGTCAATCTTCTTTAAAAAAGCGTATGTGGTTAACTGGTTTGTGATAGGATTGTTTCCAGTTTATTACGGATATACAAGTTAGTAAATAATTCATATGCATGTCAATCCGTAAAACTCCGTACTTTATTGTCGAAAATTACGTAGTAAAATACTATTTAGTCCTTTTTAAGAGTAAGTAGAAAAAGGCCAATTCCAAGTAAATTGGAGAGCACAACCATGTTTTTGATGCAGATTTTGATGATACAAATAAAACGAGATTTCAGTTAAACTAAATAAATTAGAATACCGGAGTACTATATGGAAATATAAAGGGAAGCTCAGTTTGTATTTGATATTATCGATCGGACAAAATGCAACTCATTAACTTGAACCCGCTACTTTGTTTTCCCAATAACTCAAGCCAATCCGTAACTCGCCATAACTAACCTCGCTACCAAAATGCGACTTGGCTACTCCGAAGGCTTTGTCTTCTGCTTTTTCAAAATAGTCAGCTATTTTTTTCAGTTTCGCTTCTTCAACCAAAAGTGTAGCCTCTAATTCTCCTAACTTAATGTAATGTGCCAAATGCCCCTCGATGGTATTTGCAGACAAGGCGCGTTCTTTTGCAATTTCTTCAATGGATTTACCGGAATTAAACAACTCAAAACTAAGCAGCTTCGTATCCACCTTTTCCTTCTTTTCCTTTTTGGGTTCCTGCAGCGGGATCTCCCTTTTTTCAATATCATTTTCTTTGCAATAATGCTGAATAATTGCTGCAATATCAGCTCCAAACTGAGTGATTTTACGAGGTCCCAAACCATTGATCAGTTTTAACGATGCTGCGTCGGTTGGCAGGTAAGTTACCAGTGCGTACAGTACCTTTTGTGAAAAGATCATAAAAGGTGGAATCTCCAATTCGGCGGCTTTTTCGGTACGGAAATTTCGTAATTGCTCAAACAACTCGGGATTTGGGATATTTTCAAAATCCGTAATTTCTTTTGCCTTTTGTTTTCCGGAAGACTTGCTTTGTTTCACCAGTGTTTTGGCGCGCGAGTCCATCAATCGTTTTACATCAAATCCTTCCAGACACGATTCAAATGCAGTAAGTTTCAATTGAGTGTCATCTTTCAGGTCGTTCACGTAACGTTTCAACTGGCGTTTTATCTCTTTGTTATCTACATCCAGATCGACCTTTTTAATCCCATCGGCCAGAATATGTTGTACCTTTTCGCCAAAATAGGCAGCCGCTTTTTTTATACGCTCCTGTAAAGCCTCATTCTGATACACATCGGGCTGCTGGCGCAATAATTCAGTAATCTGGTTATGAAATTTAGCTGCCACGGCAACAATCTCGTTATCATGTCCGTTACGAATTTTTTCCAGCTGTATGATCGTAACTTCCGGGAAACTTCCCTTGTTCTCGTTTACCAATTTAGCAACATTTCTCAACAAATTTTCCGAGCGATAAAAACGAAATATTTCTGTCAACTGTTCTTTTTGAAAGGCAAGTTTTGCAGTATTTAGTTCCTGTTCGCCGGGTTGGTTTTCTTCCACATCGCGGATAAAACCACTTACTTTTTGGTCGTTGATAATGCTTTTGCCCGCAATTGGTGATGAGAGCACCATTCCTTCAAGCGATTTACAACGGCTTAACGCCACATAAACCTGACCGTGTGCAAAAGATGCTTCTGCATCGATAATAGCTCGCTCAAAAGTAAGCCCCTGACTTTTGTGTATGGTAATTGCCCACGCCAGTTTCAGGGGAACCTGTGTAAACATCCCCTCCATTTCTTCCTTTATCTCGCCCGATTCTTTGTCGATTGAATATTTGTAGTTTTCCCAGTTTTGAGCTTCCACTTCAATCTCCTCTTCTTCACCCGGACAGAGCACAAAAACACGGTCTTTTTCAATCGACTGCACCTGCCCTATTTTTCCGTTATAAAAGCGTTTTTCGGGATTGGAATCGTTTTTTACAAACATCACCTGTGCACCAGCTTTCAGTTCCAGCGTAAAATCAGTCGGGTATGAATATTCCGGAAATTTCCCCTCAACAGTCGCTGTAAAAACGTCTTTACTTCCGGTTAAAGCACGCAGTTTTGAGTCGTTGATAAGTTGCGCACTTCTGTTGTGTGTACAAAGTGTTATGTATCCGTCCTCGTCACCGGGAACAAAATCCGGAATATGACGTGTGTTTAACAGCTGCCTCGCTTCCTCATCCAGTTTATTATCGCGAACTTTATTTAGCACCGAAATAAACTTTTCATCCTGCTGCCGAAACACTTCGGTAAGTTCAATACTCACATGCGGAAACTCGCGAAGTGCTTTACTACTGAAAAAATATGGCGTGTCGTATTCTCTGCGCAACAATCCCCACTCTTCGTTTTTTACCACCGGGGCCAACTGTTGCAAATCGCCGATCATTAAAACCTGTGCACCACCAAAAGGCTTTTGCCTGTTTTTAAAGCGACGCAGTGTGCGGTCTATTGCATCCAAAATATCGGCTCTCACCATACTCACCTCATCAATCACCAACAGGTCGAGGCTTCGCATAATATTTATCTTTTCTTTGGTAAAACGCTGCTCGCTGCTGTGTTTACTCTCTTGCCCCACCTGCGGCGCAAACGACAATTGGAAAAATGAGTGAATAGTAACTCCTGCCGCATTTATAGCCGCCACACCCGTTGGCGCAACAACTACCATGCGTTTGGGCGAGCGTTCTTTCAGGCTTTTCAAAAAAGTGGTTTTTCCTGTTCCGGCCTTCCCGGTGAGAAAGATATTTTGCCCGGTGTATTGTACAAAATCAAAAGCTAATTGGAGTTGTTTGTTGGTCTTCATATAATTTGTTCAAAAGCTGAAAATCCGATTGGTTACTATTTTTATCAATAAATATAATGAGAATTTATTTATTTGGCTGCAGAACAAGTCCGTCATATTCCTCGGGGCTAACGACAGCCTCAATTACAAGCGGTCCATCGGAAGCAAAAGCTTTTTCCAACGCGCTTTTGTACTCATCGTTGTTTGTTGCACGAACTACCGGAACTCCAAAATAATGATTGGTCGGTTCTCCGTCCAAAACAAATAAATCAGTACCATAACCACTATCGAAATTCTTTTTAGCTTGCTTAATACTTATCAGCGACAAACTATCGTCGTAAATCACTACAAAGACGATGTTGAGATTAAGTCGTTTTGCTATTGCCAGTTCTCCGACCATCATCAGAAAACCGCCGTCGCCCATTAAGGCAACTACTGGCAAATCAGGATTACAAAGTTTAGCCGCCAAAGCTGCCGGAATGGCAAAACCCATACTCGACCAGCCGTTGGTCATCAATAATTTATCGGGATGTGGAGTGCACCACTGTTGCCCAATCAAATGTAAATGGGCCCCCACATCAACGGTTAAAATTCCCTCCTCCGGTAAAATCTTCCGCAATTCATCAACCACAGCTAACGGCCCAAAGCTTCCGGCTTCCGGAGTCAGCTTTTTGAAGATCTGCTCCTTATTAGTTTCTATAAACTGAAGATCCCAGGCCTTAGGATTTATATCAAGCATTAGCAATTCGTTCATGGCAACGTCAAGAGCTCCAACCACATTAAAAACTTCAGGAATTTGCCCGGTTGCCACATCGGCCTCTTGCCTGTCGACATGAATCAGCGGAACTTCAGGCATCCAGTCTTCGTAGTTAAACTCCACCGGATCGTAACCAATTCCAATTACCAGATCAGCTTTTGAGTATACTTTCGACACTTCATTAGACAAGGCATGAAAAAGAACACCTGCATAAAGTGGATGCTCCTCAGGAAACATCCCTTTTGCCATAGGAGTAAGCACTACCGGCACCTGAAATTTCTCGGCCAGCGCAATTAATTGCTCACGACCCGCTGCATGCACAGCCGACAATCCAACAGCCAAAACAGGCTTTTTACTTGTTTGGATAAGCTTTGTAACTTTGGCAAGCTGATCGGCAACCAGGGGCGACCAACGTTTCTTTTCCAATCGCAGGTAATCAACTTCCGCTTTCACTTTCTGCACCTGATTTCTGCCAATTCCGGCCGGAATACCTATATGCACAGCACCCGGAGAATCGTCAGTTGCTATTCCTGCTCCTTTTAAAATAATTTCTTCAACGTTATTATGATTAAGGCGTGTTGTCCATTTTGTGATGGGAAAGAAAAGTTGCTGATGATCGATATTCATCTGCACAGTGCGCTTTAACAATTCATCGGGCATTTCGTCGGTAAAAGCCAACAAAGGAAAACGGTCGAGTTGCGCGCCGCCAACACCTGTGCTTAAATTAGTTGCTCCCGGCCCAAAAGTTGCGAAACAGGCTCCCGGCACACCGGTTAGCCGACCACAAACACCGGCCATAAAAGCTGCAGTTGCTTCGTGCCCGACTAAAATAAAATCGATGCCTTTCTCTTTTCGCAAGGCTTCAACATAATCAATCAAGTTGCCGCTGGGTACTCCAAAAACATAGCGGACACCAATTTCTTTTAAAGTATGGGCAAAAATTTCTGCAACTGTTGACATGCTTCTTCTATTTTTCAAGTCAAATGTTAAAAGTAAAAAGGCAAAAGGACCTTCAGGCAACTTAAATCTAAGGACTAATATTTTCCTATAAATTGATATTTGACCAATTATCAGGCTAATTTAAAGCCAATTTAGCGAGAATGCAAGGCACAAAATATTTCTAAAAAGCCATTACGTTTCGAGCTAATCAGACAAAAAGAATCGATAGCTCTCCATCTTGCTTCTGAAATTGTCTTTCCAGACAGGAAATCCTTTTTCCTTTAGCTGAAAAAGGATTCAAAAAAGCCACCGCTGACGATAAAAAGCTAAAAATAAATTCCTTTCACTAAAATCAAGAAACTCCTCCTTTTAGCCCTTCGTCCCTCAGGACTAACGATCGTCAAACAGACTTGATTTCTTTACGTTCTCTCCATTAATTTTCTCCACGCTTTTTCTCGAAGGCGGACCTTGGGGCAAATTTTGTGCGGGCTCGTCAAAAATCCGTCAATCGGGCCAATTAGTTCCATTGAAAAAACGCAAAGGTTATTTTTTGATCCCGATTAATCGGGAGTTCCTTTTGATCGAATGCAAAAGGAACTGCCCGTCTGGCATAAAGACAAAAGCAACAATACCAAGGTAAGCGTAGAATAGTAAAATCATAACCCCAATAAACCAGCCTTCATGCTCTAATAAATTCGATATAAGTAGATGAAGAAACTATGGGAACTTGAACTACGAAATCATTTCCTGAAGCCGGTCCAGACTGAAATCGGGTTCGGTAATTTCAAATTGTGCCTGCGAATAAAATTGCTTGCGTTTTTTTAATGTTTCATCGATGAAAGCAACCAGTTCTTCACGCGATTTTCCTTTAATCAATGGTCGTTCGGTTTTCGAATTCATAAGACGGTCGGCAAGAATGGCCGGATCAATATTCAGAAATACGGTCTTCCCGGTTTTATTCATCAGGTCGATATTATCAAAGAAACAAGGTGCTCCTCCACCGGTAGCAATTATAATGTCGGTAAACTCGGCCAGTTCTTCCAAAGCTTTTCGCTCTCTTTCCCTGAATCCGTCTTCGCCGTGATCGGCAAAAATCTGCGGCACTGTTTTGCAGTTTCTTTCTTCAATGTAATCGTCCATGTCGACAAACTGCACGCCCATGTGTTCCGACAAAAGGCGTCCCAATCGCGACTTCCCGCATCCCATGTATCCAATCAAATATACTCGCATCGTTTTCTTCTGTTATTCGCTAAAACAAAGAGCCCTGCCCGTCATCTTCCTTTTTCGGCCGGTTTACTTCAAACGGAACATCATCAATATCCTCCTTTTTCTCCGGCTTGCTTTCCGGTTCAACTTCCAGCTGTTCCTCTTCTTCCTCTTCATGATGATCATAATCATCTTTTATTACCGGCTCAATTTCTTTTATATTATCCACCTCGTAATTACTCAAACGCTTACCTTTTGCTTTCCACGATTTTACGCCGATAAACTCAGCCACCTCAATGATCTCGTTTTCGCGTTCAGCATTCTTTCCTCCAAACGTAAGCTCCAAACGCGGATAATGCACCCAGGTTAAACTAATCAGTTTATTGTCGTTGTTATCGCCAATAAAACGTATCAGCTTTCCTTCCGGTTCATCAATTTCAAAACGTTTCACGTAGTAATATTTCTGGTCGGCATCGTAATAAACCGCCGACAAAATCTTACGTTGATCAAATTTCTCGATAACCAGAATATCTTGCTGGAAGTGGTTGCTCAAATCGTAATTATACAACTGGAACTCGCCGCTTTTGTAGATAACCAGAATTTTGTCTTCGCCCGAAAATTCACCTAAGAAAGTTCCGCGGCTATCGGCATTCAGACGCAGCACATCCGAATCGAACCAGATTTTACGACCTCCAAGAGTTGACACGCCTCTTTCTTTGAGCGTAATTTTATGAATGTCGTTTTTGCTGAGAATATTTCCCATCGACTGGCGGCCTTTAATAGCCAGCTCACTGAGGTCTTCTTCAAAAACAAGCTTTTTAAGTCGCGGTTTCGGTTTCAGAACTACGCGTAAAATTTCAGCTTCGCCATTCGGGTTAGCCGAGAAATAAACGATGCGCGAGCCCCTGGTTTCCTTTGTAAGGTTGTACTCTTTGTCGCGGGTTACGCCCGTAACAAAAAAGCGTTTCATATAGAAATTGCCCGATTCGCCATCTTTATACACCACGTTATAAATGGTGCGTTTATCATTTTTCTTAAAAACGGCCAGGTGCAAAATGTTTTTGCCGATAAAAGCTTTATCCGAAACTTTGGTGATAAAATACGATCCATCGCGTCGGAAAACAATTATGTCGTCGATATCCGAACAATCGCAAACAAATTCTTCTTTCCGAAGCGAGGTTCCCATAAAGCCTTCCTTACGGTCGACATACAGTTTTTCGTTTTTCACCACCACTTTCGAGGCCACAATATTTTCGAAACTGCGGATCTCCGTTTTGCGCTCCTTGCCTTTTCCGTATTTCTTTTTCAGGTGTTTAAACCACTCGATGGTGAAATCAACAATGTTTTCGATATTATGCTCCACCTCGGCAATTTCATCTTCAATCGATTTCAATAAATCGTTGGCTTTATCCTTGTTAAATTTCAGGATGCGGGCCATACGAATTTCCATCAGTTTCAGAATATCTTCGCGTGTAATTTCGCGTTTCAGTTGTGGTTTCCACGGATCGAGTCGCTTGTCGATGTGTGCCACCGCCTGATCCATGTTTTCCGAATCCTCGAATTTTTTATCCTTGTAAATGCGCTCTTCGATAAATATTTTCTCCAGCGAAGAAAAATGCCACTGTTCTTCCAGTTCCGATTTGCGAATTTCAAGCTCGAGTTTCAGCAAGGCTTTTGTTGAGTCGGCCGAACGTCTCAGAATTTCGGAAACGCCAATAAAATGCGGCTTATCATTTTCGATGATACAGGCATTTGGCGACAACGAAACTTCGCAATCGGTAAATGCATAAAGCGCATCGATGGTTTTATCCGACGAAACACCCGCTGCCAGATGAACCAGTATTTCAACATGCTCGGCCGTGTTATCGTCAATCTTTTTTACTTTGATTTTTCCTTTGTCGTTGGCCTTAATAATCGATTCAATCAGCGTTGTGGTTGTTTTGCCATAAGGCACCTCGTTTATCACCAAGGTTTTATTGTCGCGCTTTTCGATTTTTGCACGCACTTTTACCGAACCACCACGCAGCCCATCGTTGTATTTGCTAAAATCGGCCGAACCGCCCGTTGGAAAGTCGGGATATATTTCAAAATCTTTTCCACGGAGGTAATTTATTGAAGCATCGAGCAGCTCGTTAAAGTTGTGTGGAAACATTTTCGATGCCAGACCAACCGCAATTCCGTCAACTCCCTGTGCCAACAATAGCGGGAATTTTACCGGAAGTGTTATCGGCTCTTTTTTACGACCGTCGTAAGACAGTTTCCATTCGGTAGTTTTCGGATTGAAAAGTACTTCCAAAGCAAACTTAGTCAGGCGGGCTTCAATGTAACGAGGTGCTGCCGCTCCGTCGCCGGTAAGAATATTACCCCAGTTTCCCTGCGAATCGATCAGTAATTCTTTCTGCCCGATCTGCACAATGGCATCACCGATCGATGCATCTCCGTGCGGGTGATATTGCATGGTTTGCCCTATAATGTTCGCCACCTTGTTGTAGCGTCCATCATCCATTTCGCGCATGGCATGCATAATACGCCGCTGCACAGGTTTTAGTCCGTCGTTAATGTACGGAACCGCCCGCTCGAGTATTACATACGAGGCATAATCCAAAAACCAGTCGCGGTACATGCCCGAGAGGTAGATTACTTCCTCTTTTACACTATCGTCCTGAATTTCTTCCTGATTTAAATTCTCTTTTGACATTCTTCTCTCTGAAATTTATCGTACTTTATTTGAGGCTCTTATTCCACTTCGTCTTTTTCAACATACAGGTTTTCGATAATGAATTCCTGCCTGTCGGGGGTGTTTTTTCCCATGTAATAGGATAACATTTCGGCCACCGATTCGTGCTTTTTCATTTGCACCGGATCGAGTCGGATATCTTTACCGATGAAATGTTTGAATTCATCGGGCGATATTTCACCAAGTCCTTTAAATCGGGTTATTTCGGGTTTGCCACGCAGTTTATTAATGGCTTTCACTCTTTCTTCTTCCGAATAGCAGTAGAATGTTTTTTGCTTGTTACGCACCCTGAACAGCGGCGTTTGCAAAATATAAACATGTCCCTTCTTAATCAACTCAGGGAAAAACTGCAAAAAGAAAGTGATGAGCAGCAAACGAATGTGCATTCCGTCAACGTCGGCATCGGTAGCAATAATTACGTTGTTGTAACGCAGGTCTTCCATGCCTTCTTCAATATTCAGCGCCGCCTGCAAGAGGTTGAATTCCTCGTTTTCGTAAACCACTTTTTTGGTGAGGCCAAAGGTGTTCAGCGGTTTTCCTTTCAAACTAAAAACGGCCTGTGTATTTACATCGCGCGATTTTGTGATCGATCCACTTGCCGAATCTCCCTCGGTTATAAAAATGCTCGATTCTTCTTTTCGCTCATGTTTCTCATTAAAATGCACACGACAGTCGCGCAATTTTTTGTTATGCAGGTTGGCCTTTTTAGCGCGTTGACGGGCCAGTTTTTTAACGCCCGAAATTGCTTTTCTTTCGCGCTCCGATTCTACGATGCGTCTCAGCAGAACTTCGGCAACTTCGTGGTTTTTGTGCAGAAAGTTATCCAACTCGGTTTGCAGGAAATTACCAACGTGTGCACGTACCGACGGCCCATCGGGACCAATATCTTTCGATCCTAGTTTTGTTTTGGTTTGCGACTCAAATACAGGCTCTTCTACTTTAATGCTAACGGCCGCCACGATCGATGCCCGTATATCCGACGGGTCGAAATCCTTCTTGTAGAAATCCCTGATCGTTTTCACTAAAACTTCGCGAAAAGCCTGTAAGTGAGTCCCTCCCTGGGTGGTGTGCTGACCGTTAACAAACGAATAATAATCCTCCCCGTATTGATTACCATGTGTTATGGCAACTTCAATATCTTCGCCTCTGAGATGTATAATTGGGTAAATTGGGTCGTGATCCATGTTCTCTTCCAGCAAGTCGCGTAAACCGTTGCGCGAATAAAACCTTTCGCCATTAAATTCAACAGTTAACCCGGCATTCAGGAAGGTATAGTTTTTCATCATATTCACGATATAATCGCTCATATAACGATACTTTTTGAACACCTCAACATCGGGGACAAAACTCACCTCGGTTCCGTTTTCCTCGTCCAGATCTTTAAAATCTTTCTCGCCGGTTTTAACCCCCTGGCTAAAATACACTTCTTTAGCCACGCCTTCGCGAATTGCTTTTATAGTGAAATCGGTTGAAAGGGCATTTACGGCTTTAATACCAACACCGTTCAATCCCACCGATTTTTTAAAAACCTTGTTATCGTATTTTGCGCCGGTATTCATTTTGCTCACTACATCAACCAGTTTTCCCAGGGGAATTCCACGACCAAAATCGCGGATAGTTACCCTATCCTGATCGACATTGACAATGATCTTTTTACCATGCCCCATCATAAACTCATCGATGGAGTTATCCATTACCTCTTTCAGCAAAACATAAATACCATCGTCGGCAGAAGTTCCGTCACCGAGTTTACCAATGTACATACCCGGACGTCGCCGGATGTGCTCCTGCCAGTCTAACGTTTTAATTGCACCTTCGTCGTAGTTTGCGCTCATACTTCAATCTCCAGAATCAACTTTCGAAATTTTAATAAACTCTGTGTTTTCAACGGTTTTGCGCTTGCGGGGTTTGGTTTTCTATCTAAAAAACACAGAATTTACCCAATTGTCACAAATATAATCAAATCCTACACTTACCAAGGGGTTTCGCGCGTGCAATAACTAACAATCAACCGTTGAAAAAGTGTGGATAAAATTAGGAGTATGAGCGGGCGAAGACGACATCCTACATGAAAACCTTTGCAAGAATTCGCAAGGCTAAAACCGGAAGCTATTACGACAAAATATTGGCTTACAGATTTCAGTAAACCACAGGCCAGCCCGCTTTAAACAATTAAATAATTCCCATTTTTTTCATCAGGAAAGTGGCATTCATGGTTTGGGTAACGCCATCCGAGAGTTTGTAGTCGAAAATCAGCTCGTTGTTTTCAATGCGGATTTCGAAACACTTATTGAAGACTTGCTTCGGAAGCTCCTTTTCCATATCGCTCAACTTAAGGTCATGTGTGGCAATCATTGCTGCACACTGATGCTGAGCAAGTTTTCGTACCAGTTCTTTCGAGCCATTCAGTTTATCAACCGAATTGGTTCCTTTCAGCATTTCGTCCAGAATAACGAAGATCTGCTCGCCCGCGGCCAATCGATCAAGCACAGCTTTAATCCTTTTTAATTCGGCAAAGAAATACGACTCGTCTTTTAGCAGCGAGTCTGTGGTTCGCATGTTAGTATACAAATCAACCGGCCTTATTTTCATCGAGGTAGCACAAACAGGCGCACCAATTTCGGCCAGCAAAATGTTCGTTCCCACGGTGCGCAAAAAGGTACTTTTCCCGGCCATATTTGCACCGGTAACGATCATTATTTTCGACCAGCCCTCAATTTCAATATCATTGTTTACCCGCTTGTCTTTTTTCAGCAGCGGATGCCCCAATTCGGTGGCACAGAATAAAAAATCCAGGTCCGTAATTTCCGGAAAAACAAATTCGCTGTGGTTATTGGCATAATTCGCCAGGCTGATAAAAGCATCCATCTGTGCGATAATTTCGAGCCACTCTGCCAACCTGCTGTGATTCGTTTTGTGCCAATTCCAAAGTTTGTATACACAACGAATATCCCAGGTTAAAAGTCCGTTCAGTACCACGCCAACCAAAATGTTTTGGCGGTATTCAAATTCTTTCACCAAACTTTTTAGCTCGCCAAAAATTTTCCCGGCTGAAGGCTCGGTTACTTTTTTCTTTAATTCGCGCAAATACGGAGATTGGAATTCCTTCTCCTCGATCATCCTCAACAGTTGCATATATTTGGCCAGCAAGTCAGACTTGCGGCCAAAAAAAGCGAAGTAATAATTCACCCGTTTTGTCCAGGCAAACAAAAGAAGGAACTGCACAAAAACCATCGCCACCAGATAAAAATTACTCAATCCCAGTATTGCAGGAATTGCAGCCAACATAGTTATTGCCGGAACGATACAAATCAACCATTTCAACAGGTTCGACCGATCCAAACCGAGCTCCATTTTCGACCAGTTTCGAATTTCATTATACTGCGCTTCCGATTCCTGAAACAGATTTCCTTCGGTTAAAAAATCGATTCGCCACAAAGGCATCTCTGCCAATTCCTTAATAGCTTCCTGACGCTGCTCGATTTCCACTTTTTCCTGTAGCGGCTTTTGCAACCAACCTGCCAAACACTGACGACCTTCAACAGTCGCCGTTCGGCTTAAATACTGAAACAACGATCCTTCACCAAACAAATCAAGATCGTAAGCAAACGGATGTTCTGCATTTAGAAACTGCTCACCATTTTCAAAATGCAGGAACGAATGATCCAAAGCTTTCAATTCATCCTCCAGCAACCTTGTTTTAACAACAAGCGTTTGCTTTATTTTATCGAGTTGAAGATTTCTTTTAATGAGGTAAAAGAACAGCACAATAAGCGGAAGCGTGGAATACAGGGTAGCGATTTGCCAACCAAGAATAATAAGCGGGAGAAATATTGCAACAAAAGCGACAAAACGATACCAGGCAAAACGTTTTACTTTTGCCGATACACGCTGCAATTCGTCGGTGTAAAACAAAAGTTTTTCGTAATAAAGCCGGGCCGGTTCGCTCATTTATAACTTATTGTAGTGACGGAGAATTAGAACAGCAACCAACACAGTACACAACAGTACCGAATAGATTAAAATCATGGTTCTGGCAGCTTTTGCCGAAAGTGCCGTTTTTTCAATTTTCGGGGAACGCCCAAAAAAGAAATGGTTTTCTACAAACATCATCAGCCGGTACAAACCCCAACCAATCAGCCAACCCACAAGTCCACCGCAAATAAGATCGAGCGGATAATGCACGCCTACATAAATGCGTGAATAACAAAACACAAGCACCCACGACAGCATTAAAAAATAAAACGTGCGGTTTTTGAATGTGCGGGATATAAGCACCAACATGGCCACCGAGTTGGCAGCATGCGCCGAGACAAAACCATAAGGGCCGCCTTTACCCATTACCTCATGCACCAAATGTGAAATAAACGGATCGTGTACCGGACGAAAACGCTCAAACGTATCTTTTATTAATCCTGAAAACTGATCGGTTACCGCTATGAGGACGCCCAAAGTAATAAGGATTAAAATGGTTTTGCTTCGATAATTTTTTACGATATAAAATAAAATGCTGGCAAAGAACGGGATCCAGATTTCCTGTCGTGTAATCATCACCATAACAGGATCCCAAAAACCATTATGTAAGCCATTCAGAAATAAAAACAGATCTTTATCCAGTTCCAGTATTCGTTGCAATAATTCCATTAACTATTTAAAATTTCCCAGATTCGGTCTTTTAATTGTTGAATATTAAACCCTGAAACGGCAGAAAAAAACAAGTGCGGAATATCACCCAATTCGCTGCTGATTTCCGTCATCAGCTCCTCGTCCAGCATGTCGGCTTTACTGATGGTTAAAAAGCGCTGTTTGTCTAGTAATTCAGGATTGTATTTTTCGAGCTCGTTGAGCAATATTTTGTATTCTTTTAGGTGGTCTTTACTATCGGCCGGAACCATAAACAAAAGCATCGAGTTTCGTTCGATGTGCCGTAAAAAGCGCAGTCCCAAACCACGTCCTTCGTGCGCTCCTTCAATAATTCCTGGAATATCGGCCATTACAAACGAACGTTGTTCGCGATGCCCCACAATTCCTAAATTTGGCACAAGCGTGGTAAACGGATAATCGGCAATTTTAGGTTTTGCCGCCGAAACCACCGACAACAGTGTTGATTTTCCGGCACTTGGAAAGCCAACCAAACCAACGTCGGCCAGTACTTTTAGCTCCAGTATTTTCCAGCCCTCTACACCTTCTTCGCCGGGTTGTGCAAAACGAGGTGTTTGGTGGGTAGACGTTTTAAAATGATCGTTTCCCAAACCTCCACGGCCACCTTTCATCAGAATTTGTTCTTCGCCGTGTTTTGTAATTTCAAACAGGAATTCACCGGTTTCCACATCGCGGGCCACAGTTCCCAGCGGCACTTCCAGGTAAATATCTTCACCATCGGCACCGGTACTACGCTGCTTCCCGCCCGGTTCGCCGTGTCCGGCCTTAATGTGTTTCCGGAATTTCAGATGCAGCAATGTCCACATCTGCTCATTACCTACAAGGATAATATGGCCACCACGACCACCATCGCCACCATCGGGGCCACCTTTGGCCACAAATTTTTCCCTGCGCAGGTGCGCCGAGCCGGAACCTCCGTTCCCCGACTGACAATGAATTCTTACGTAATCAACAAAATTGGTCTCTGCCATCTGATTTTTCCTGTTCGTTAACTTTACAAATATAAAAAAGGTGAGACACCTGTCCTACAACAAGCTTCTCACCCATGTAAATCGATGTTATAATTTTTCTACAACTTCCTGTAATCTACCAGCAATTTCCTCAATAGTACCCATTCCGTTTACATCGAAATGTTTACCCTGCGGTTTGTAGTATTCAATTAAAGGAAGTGTTTTTTCGGTGTAAACCGTAATGCGGTTTTCAATAATCGACTGGTTTTGATCATCAGAACGGCCCGAAACTTTTCCGCGGCTCAACAAACGATCGATCAACTCCTGTTTTTCAACCTGCAGACAAAGCATGCCTGAGATTGGTGTACCATTTTCGTTCAACAAAACATCCAATGCTTTTGCCTGATCAACGGTACGAGGAAATCCGTCGAAAATAAAACCTTTCGCGTCTTTGTTCGCGTCCAGTTTACTTTTAATCATTCCGATCACCACTTCATCAGGAACCAACTCTCCTTTATCCATGAAGTTTTTGGCTTCTTTTCCAAGTGCTGTTCCTTCGGCAATTTCGCTACGTAGCAAATCGCCGGTCGACAAGTGGATCAACCCAAATGATTTAATAAGAAATTCAGCCTGGGTTCCTTTTCCTGCCCCCGGTGGGCCAAACAATACGAGATTCAACATAATTTTTGGTTATTTTTTTTATTTTACTACCGTGTAAATATCGATCAGATTTCTACCGTAGCCGTCGTAGTCAAGTCCGTAACCTACGATAAAATCATTCGGGATCTCTATTCCCACATATTTAAGATCTACTTCTTTCTGAAGTGCATCAGGTTTTAACAACAAAGTTGCTACCTGCACTTCTTTTGGTTTCATTTGCTCCAGTTGCTCTAAAATATTGTTGATGGTGATACCTGTATCAACAATATCTTCCAGAATAACTACGGTTCGTCCTTCAATTTTTTCATTCAAACCTATCAGTTGTTTCACTTTTCCGGTTGTTGAATCGCCTTGATACGAAGCCAGTTTTACAAACGAAATCTCCGACTCAACAAAGTCAATTCGCTTATAAATTTCGGCGGCAAACATAAACGAACCGTTTAAGATGCACAGGAAAAGCGGGTCTTTGTCGGCCAACTCCTTATTCATTGTTTCAGCCATTTGTTCAACAACTGAACGAATCTTCTCATATGGAATAAATAACTCAAATTCCTTGTCCAGAATTTTAACCTTCTTCATATGTGGATTTGATTTTTATTAATTGCTAATTTGCTGTATTTTCGTGCTGAAAATAAAAAGATACAAAGTAACAAATAAATTATAAAACATGACTCCAAAAGTTAGCATTATTATGGGTAGCACATCGGATTTAACAGTGATGGAAAAAGCTGCCAAATTGTTTGATGAGTTTGAAATTCCTTTCGAGATCAATGCTTTGTCGGCACATCGCACTCCGGAAGAAGTAGAAAGCTTTGCCAAAGGAGCCAAAGACCGTGGTATTAAAGTTATTATTGCGGGTGCCGGAATGGCGGCTCACCTGCCGGGTGTAATCGCTGCAATGACTCCGATTCCTGTAATCGGTGTTCCGATTAACGCCAGCTTATCAGGGTTTGATTCTATTCTTGCCATTCTTCAAATGCCTCCGGGGATTCCGGTAGCAACAGTTGCTGTTAACGGTGCTATGAATGCTGCTATTTTAGCAACACAAATGATGGCCACCGGCGACGAAGAACTGATGAACAAACTGGTTGCGTACAAAGAGAACCTGAAAGAGAAAATTGTTAAAGCCAACAAGGAACTTTCAGAGGTAAAGTACAGATTTAAAACAAATTAATTGTAAGTAAAAATATTTTACTTAATTTTAAAGAGGTATTAATTAATACCTCTTTTTTTATGCAAAAACCCTTTTACATACTGCTGGTATGCCTTACCATAATTGCTTCTGAAGCCTCCCCGCAAAACTACACCGGAGGTGCACGTTCGGCTGCGCTCTCAAATGCTTTCGTCTCTATTTCCGACACCTGGAGCACTTTCCACAACCAGGCCACTTTAGCACAACTAAATACTTTTTCTGCCGGTGTTTATTACGAATCGAAATACGGAATTGATGACTTTGCGTTGGCAGCCTCAAGTGTTGTTTTACCCACAGGTGCTGGAACTTTTGGTTTGAGTTTTTACCAGTTTGGAAAGGAAACATTTAAAGAACACAAAATCGGTTTTGCCTACGCCAAACAACTATCGGAACGTTTTAACGCTGCCATCCAGTTCGATTACCTGTCGCAGCGAATGCCTGAAAATGCGGATGCTTTTTCATTCGTTACTTTTGAGGTAGGCGCAACTTATCAGCTGAATGAACAAATTACACTGGGTGCCCACTCGTACAATCCGGTAAAAAATGGCTTCAATTATCCCAAGGAAAAAATAAAACTCCCTGCAGTTTACCGTCTGGGTGCTCATTATGCATTCGATGAACATGTTTTGGTGAGCCTTGAAACGCAAAAAGAATCAGACCGCGATGCAGTCGTTCGAAGTGGATTGGAATTTATGCCGCTCGAAAATCTGGCACTTCGTTTTGGAATTTCCGGCCGACCGGTTCAGTATACTGCAGGCCTGGGCTACAGTCTCAAAAACATCAGTACCGATATTGCCTTTAGCTACCATGGTAATTTAGGATTTACACCATCAGTTTCCGTTCAATACCAACTAAAATGAGAAAACTGATTCGGCATATTATTTTCATCCTGCTCCAACTATTCGTTTTGGCGGCAGCTGCACAAAACGATTCGCCGGATCAATTAATCGAATCGATACTGGAATCGCATCTCGACAAAATTGAAGAAGGTACCGATGTGGCATTAATTATTGAAGACCTTGAATATTTTTTAGAACACCCTGTTAATATTAACGCAACAAGTGCTACAGAACTGGCACGGCTCTATTTACTGAATGAAATTCAAATTCAAAAATTGCTGGAGTACATCGTAGCCTACGGCCCGGTTTATTCCATTTTCGAACTAAAAACCATTGATGGATTTACGCCTAACCTGCTGCAAAAGCTGAATTATTTTATTGAGTTTGGCCCCGAAGAGCAAGAACAACAAACATTACAAAAGCAACTAAAATATGCCGATAATCAGTTGCTACTGCGTACGCTTGGCTATTTGCAAACAGCGCGTGGCTACAAAGAAAAAGACGATGGTACAATTCCGTACGAAGGCAACCGCTTTCGTTATTACACGCGATATAATTTCAGGGCAGGCGACAAACTTTCTGCCGGCTTTACCGCCGAAAAAGATCCGGGCGAAGCCTTTTTTACAGGCTCTAACAAAAGTGGTTTCGATTATTACTCGGGACACATTAGTTTTAAACTGAACGAAACTTTTGAGAACATTTCTTTGGGCGATTACCTTGTTCGATCCGGCCAGGGTCTGGTCTTGTGGCAAGGTTACACCACCGGAAAATCAGAGAATGTTTTGGGAATAAGCAAAACCGGTCAGGGCGTTCGGGCTTACACGTCGGTGGATGAAAACTTTTATTTCAGAGGAGCTGCGGGAACGGTAAAATTGGGCAACTCGCGTTTCAGTTTATTCTACTCGCACAAAAATGCCGATGGCAATTTGGAATACAACGATTCTGTTGTCACTCATTTTACCAGTCTGCAAACCTCAGGCTACCATCGCACAAAAAGCGAAATTGCCGATGAAAAAACCGTGAAATTCACTAACGCCGGTGGTGTCTTTACTCACAATTTTAACCACCTAAAACTGGGAGCGACTGTTGTTTATCAGCATTTCAACAAATCATTTATTCGCAGTGACCAGCTTTACAATCAATTTCGCTTTAGCGGCACAGACAATTACACTGCCGGTGCCGATTATCTTTTTAGCAAAAACAACTACACGCTGTTTGGCGAGGCGGCCATCTCAAAATCAAAAGGCAAAGCGGTTACTCAGGGAGCGATTGTACATGTAAACGACCAACTGGGATTTTCAGCGCTGTTTCGTCATTTTGATAAAGACTACAATGCTTTTTGGGCCAATACCATGGCAGAAGGCAGTAACATCAGCAACGAGTCGGGGCTTTATTTTGGAGTACGATTTCTACCGGCCAGATTTGTAACGCTATCCGCTTATTCCGATGTTTACCAATCGGAGTGGTTCAACTACTCCACTGCCGGCCCTGCACGTTCGTGGGATATTTTTACACAGGCTGATTTTCAGATCAGTGAAAAAATAAGCGCCTACCTGCGTTTTAAAAACGAGGAGAAAGATCAAAAATTCAAAAACGAAAATCGTTATATTAATCTACCCGAGCGTGTTCAGAAATTACGTTTTCATATTCAGTTTCAGGTTTCGGAAACAGTCTTGCTAAAAACACGCGCTGAACATGTTTATTACAAGGGCGAAGAGAGCGAAAATGGATTTTTACTTTTTCAGGATATTCAATTTAAACCCAACGAATTTCCGCTGAATCTTGCTGCACGGTTGGCCTGGTTTCATACCGAAAGTTATAACAGCCGCATTTACGCTTACGAAAATGATATTCTTTATGCTTTCTCAATTCCGGCGTATTACGGCGAAGGATTCAGAACTTATCTCAACCTAAAGTACCAGCCGGCTAAAAAAATCGAGTGCTGGTTAAAGCTGGCAAATACGTGGTGGACCGACCGTGAAACCATCAGTTCGGGCTACAACGAAATTGCCGGGCACCACAAAACAGAGCTAAAATTCCAGTTAAGGTTGAAATTTTGATTTTGAATAACTTACTTTGTCAGGTTAAAATTTAAATAATGCGAGACATTAATTTTGATGATATTCGCCCCTACACCGACAAAGAAGTTAAAGCTAAGATAAAGCAACTCGTTAAGGATAAAACCTTTGACGATGTGCTGCATCACCTGTTTAAAAACCGGCCAAAGGTTGAAATGGTTAAATTTCAGTTGCGCCGGGTAAGCAGTATCAAGCAGCTGCAAGGCGTATTTATTTACGATCTTTTGCACTGGCTGGTTGATAAAACTTCCGACGGGCTAAAAGTTACCGGAATTGACAAACTGGATAAAACCAAACCATACCTGTTTATTTCGAACCACCGCGATATTATTCTGGATGCCGCTTTATTGAATTTTCTGATTTTCGAGCACGGCATGAACACCACCCAGATTGCCATTGGCGACAACCTGTTGCAATACGAGTGGATAGAACATACCGTTAAGCTGAACCGCTCGTTTGTAATTAAGCGAAATTTGCCACCACGCGAACTGATGATGGCGTCGAAAAAGGTTTCGCATTTTATTCGCAAATCAATTACTGAAGACCATCTGTCGGTGTGGATTGCACAACGCGAAGGCCGCACAAAAGACGGCAACGACAAAACGCAGGAGAGTGTTTTAAAGATGCTGAACATGAGCAACACCGGCGGAATTTCAGACGGTTTTAACGAACTGAATATTGTTCCGGTTTCCATCTCGTATGAGATTGAACCTTGCGGATTGCCAAAACTTCGCGAGCTGATAAAAAAAGAACATTACGGTCGTGCCAAACAAAGCAAGGACGATTTAAAAGCGATGTCGATGGGAATGTTTGCGCCAAAAGGAAGAATGCGTTTTGCTTTTGGAACGCCCATTGAAACTCATTTTGAACTGGCCAAAAACAACGAAGAGCGAAACGCTTATATTCACCGTTTGGCAGAAATGATCGACGACCAGATTTACAAAAACTACAAGCTGTGGCCAAGCAATTTTGCGGCTTACGATATGCTGATGCAGGAGCACCGTTTTAAAGACCGCTACACCGCCGAAGAACAAAAGAAATTCGAGATTATGGTGGAACAGGCAATGGTGCACATCGACTTCCCGATAACCGATATCCAGGAGCGTTTTCTGAAATTGTATGCGTACCCGGTAATTAATAAATTCGACAGACCGAAAAAGTAATGCAAACAATTATCTGGGACTGGAACGGCACGCTGTTAAACGATCTTGACTTTTGCATTTCAACCATAAATGTGTTGCTGAAAAAGCGGCAGCTCAATCTGCTTGATCATTATTCGTACAAAGAGATATTCTCGTTTCCGGTAAAAAATTGCTACGAATCCATTGGTTTTGATTTTTCAAAAGAGGATTTCTCCGTTGCGGCGCAGGAATACATGGATATTTACAATGCGGGAGTTACCCATTGCAAATTACATTCCGGCGTTATCGACGCACTGGAGCACTTTAAAAATATGGGATTCAGGCAGTTTGTGCTTTCGGCAATGCAACAGGATATGCTGGAGTACACTTTAAAACACCAGAACATTTTTGATTATTTTGAAGGCATAGCCGGATTGAACGATCATTATGCGGCGTCGAAAGTTGAACGAGGGAAACAGTTTATCAGCGAATTGAACATCGACAGAGCACAGGCAACTATTATTGGCGATACGAACCACGATTTTGAGGTAGCACAACAACTGGAAGTTGATTGTATTTTGGTAGCCGACGGACACCAGTCGAAAGAGCGTTTAGAAGCAACCGGCGCCAAAGTAATTGACGAATTGCAGCAGCTGAAAACATTTCCGCTTTAATCCAGAAACTCACATTTTTTTTGAATTAACCACGCGGGGTGATTAACTTTCGTTATTTCTTTTGTAGCCTATTTGCCTTCTAATCACTGGCTCTTCCTGTTTCTCAATCAATTCGTCCAGATATTGAAAAACCAATTCTATGTTTTTGTCTTGGTTGGCAAGCTTCTTTTTGATTTCCTCAATGTCAAGTTTCATGCTCAGGTTATCTGTCAATGCTTCACGAACTTTTGTGAATATCCGCATAATTTGGATGTTCACTTTAATTGCTTTTTCACTGTTCAAAACACTCGACAACATTAAAACACCATGTTCGGTAAAAACATTGGGCAATTTGCGACGGCCTCCCCAACTTGATGTCGCAAATTGCGACTTCAAGTTTTCAAATTCAAATTCTGACAACTGAAACATAAAATCTTCCGGAAACCTGGAAATATTTCTTTTTACTTGCTCATTTAATCGTCGTGTTTCCACTCCATACAATTCTGCAAGATCACTATCAAGCATTACTTTTTGCTCCCTGATAAAATAAATCTTATTCATTATAATTTCATCGGGAAGCATTGAACTCTCTTGTTTATTTTCGGACATTTGATTGTTATTTAAAGGATTATAAAAATAATATTTAAAACCTTAAATCACTAATTATACTTTCGAGTCCAATTTCCGAATATGGAATGCGAACTATAATTCGCTTAGAATGTGTTTTGTTTTTAAAAAAGGTAATAATAATCGATAATACAAACCACGATTTTGAGGTAGCACAACAACTGGAAGTTGATTGTATTTTGGTTGCCGACGGTCATCAGTCGAAAGAACGCTTAGAAGCAACCGGCGCCAAAGTAATTGACGAATTGCAGCAGCTAAAAACACTTCCGCTTTAATCTAGAAACTCACGTTTTTTGATATCGCGAACAAACAATTGAAGATTGGTTTTTCCGCGATATTCGTTTTCGTTAATCGAATAACAAACATCGAAAGGCGAACCTGAAGTAATCACATCGTAAGCATCCGATTGATTAAATGCGATTCCCGGAAAAATTCCTGAATTAACATCTGGCTCAACCAAATCAAGCTTAAGGTGCTCCTGATTCTTTCCAACCAAGCGGCTGGTACCGGCATCAAAAACATCTTCGGTAACAAAAACCGGCGTCATATTATGCGGGCCAAACGGAGCAAATTGTTTCAGGATGCGGTAAAAACGCGGCGTAATTTCGCTAAGCGCAATTTTAGCATCCACCTCAATGGTTTGAATTTGCTGTTTATCCGTAATTTGTTTGGTCACAATCTCTTCAAATCGTTGTCTGAACTCCGGAATATTTTCAATACGCATCGTCAATCCCGCAGCGTACATGTGTCCGCCATACGATTCCAGCAAATCGCTGCACTGGCCGATGGCTTCGTACAAATCAAAATCGCGCACCGAACGTGCCGAGCCTGTTGCCAGACCATTCGATTCGGTTAAAATTACCGTTGGCCGGTAATACTGTTCAGTAACCCGCGACGCCACAATTCCAACAACGCCTTTATGCCAGTCGCGATTGTATAAAACGGTGCTGTTCTTGCCTTTAAACTCCGGACTGTTTTCAATGGTATCCAGGGCATCCTGGGTAATATCGCGGTCAAGCGTTTTTCGTATTTCGTTAAACGAGTCGATCTCTTCGCCCAGCAGATCCGATTTATCTTCATCGGTTGAAACCAATATCTGCACCGACTTCTTACCATGCTCAATCCGGCCCGATGCATTTAATCGGGGACCAATTTTAAATACAATATCGCTAATGGTAATTTCGGTTCCTGAGATTCCGGCAAAATTGATAATGGTTTGCAAACCAATTCCCGGATTCGAGTTCAGTTTTTTGAGGCCATAATAAGCCAGCACCCGGTTCTCGCCGGTTATCGGAACAATATCAGCAGCAATACTCACAGCTACCAAATCGAGCAGATCGTAAATTTCTTCGTAATCAATTTCGTGTCTTTTGCAGTAAGCCTGCAATAATTTGAATCCAACGCCGCAGCCCGAAAGTTCTTTGTACGGGTATTGACAATCCGATTGTTTGGCATCTAACACAGCAACAGCCGGCGGTACCTCATCATCCGGATTATGGTGGTCGCAAATAATAAAATCGATACCACGTTCTTTGGCCCCTGCAATCTTTTCAACAGCTTTAATTCCGCAGTCGAGTGCAACAATCAAGGTCACCCCTTTTTCAACGGCATAATCAATACTTTTTGGTGAAATTCCATATCCTTCGCTGTAACGATCGGGAATGTAATATTCAATATCTTTAATGCGCTGTTTTAAAAACGAATATACCAGTGCCACCGAAGTAGTTCCGTCAACATCGTAATCGCCGTAAACAATTACTTTCTCGTTATTTTCAATTGCTTGATCTAATCGGGCAACTGCTTTATCCATGTCTTTCATCAGAAAAGGATCGTGCAGATCGCTGAGTCGGGGGCGGAAAAATGCTTTGGCTTCAGCGTAGGTTTTTATTCCCCGCTGTACCAGCAAGCGCGCTATCACCATGTTCACATTTAACGCCGCTGAAAGGTGTTTTACCTCGTTTTGGTCGCCTTGTTTTTTTAAGTTCCAAATTCTATCCATGCTGCGTTATCGTGTTTCTCAAGATGTGAATGCGCAAAGATACAAAATGCAACCGCATATGGAAATAAAACATTCACCCTCAACATTATTTTTTAATTGTTTCCTGTAAGTAACAATATTTTCTCCCAATCAGTTTTACTATCTTTGCCCAAATTTTTTTAACAGGATTCGGCAAACGTTTCCATGACATTAGAATTGTCATTTAAACAAAAGTGTGACAGCAAAATAAAAGTGAAGAAGAAATGAGTCATCAGGAATTAAGCGAACAAGAGATCATCAGACGAAATTCGTTGCAAAAAATGCGCGAGTTGGGTGTTGAACCCTACCCGGCGGCACAGTACCATGTAAATACCAACACCAAAGATATAAAACAGAACTTCAAGGAAGATGAGAAGAATTTTCAGGATGTAGTGATTGCCGGCCGTTTGATGAGCCGCCGAATTATGGGGAAAGCTGCGTTTGCTGAGATCCAGGACCACGAAGGACGTATTCAGATTTACGTTAACCGCGACGAGATTTGCACGGGCGACGATAAAATGATGTACAACGAGGTATTCAAGAAATTGCTCGACATTGGCGACATCATTGGCGTAAAAGGACATGCTTTTATTACGCAAATGGGCGAATTAACCATTCATGTTACTGAATTTACAGTGCTGAATAAATCGTTGCGTCCACTGCCAATCGTTAAAGAAAAAGACGGAAAAACTTTCGATGCTTTCACCGATCCGGAACAGCGTTATCGTCAGCGTTACATCGATTTGATCGTAAATCCTGAAGTGAAAGAGACGTTCAAAAAACGGACAATCATATACAACACCATGCGCCAAATGTTTAACGAGTATGGTTATCACGAGGTGGAAACACCAATTCTGCAGCCAATTCCGGGAGGAGCTGCTGCGCGTCCGTTTATTACGCACCACAATGCGCTGAACATGCCTTTGTACATGCGTATCGCCAACGAGCTTTACCTGAAACGACTTATCGTTGGTGGTTTTGAAGGTGTTTACGAGTTCGCCAAAGATTTCCGTAACGAAGGAATGGACCGCACCCACAACCCGGAATTTACCGTGATGGAAATTTATGTGGCCTACAAAGACTACAAATGGATGATGAGCTTTACTGAAGAAATTTGTGAGCGAGTGGCAATGGCATTGCACGGCACAACAAAAGTTCAGTTGGGCGACAACATTATCGATTATAAAGCACCTTACCCACGTGTAACCATGGCCGAAGCCATTTTGGAGCACACCGGTTACGATATTAATGGTAAGTCGGAGGACGAGCTGCGCGATATCTGCAAAAAGCTTGATATTGAGATCGACGAAACCATGGGTAAAGGAAAACTGATTGACGAAATATTTGGCGAAAAATGTGAGGGCAACTACATTCAGCCAACGTTTATTACCGATTACCCGAAAGAAATGTCGCCGCTTACAAAAATGCACCGCGACAATCCGGAGCTTACAGAGCGTTTCGAGTTGATGGTTAACGGTAAAGAGCTGGCAAACGCCTACTCTGAGCTGAACGACCCGATTGACCAGCGCGAGCGTTTTGAAGATCAGCTGAAACTGTCGGAAAAAGGTGATGATGAAGCGATGTTTATCGACCAGGATTTCCTGCGTGCACTGGAATACGGAATGCCACCTACATCGGGAATGGGAATTGGAATGGACCGCTTAACCATGTTTATGACCAACAGCCCGTCGATTCAGGATGTATTGTTCTTCCCGCAAATGAAACCGGAGAAAAAAGCAGTGGAAATGACCGACGACGAAAAAGCAGTTTTCGAACTGTTGAAAGCAGAATCGCCAATCGAATTACCTGCACTAAAAGATAAAGCCGGACTGAGCAACAAAAAATGGGATAAAGCCATTAAAGGCCTCACCAAAAAGAATGTGGCTAAAGTTGAAAATACGGATGCCGGTTTGATGGTGACGGCTTTGTAGGAGCCAAGGCAAAAGTATAAAGGCAAAAGGCAAAAGGCAAAATTAAGATAGTAGAGCCTCTTCGATTTTCGGAGGGGCTTTTTTAATTGTTGGATTTTAAATTTTTGATACTTAAGGTGAGTTTCGAATTTGTCACATTATCAGAAAGATATATGTTCGAATTTGGACTTTATTTTGTAATTTTAATAGATAATTCTTGGCCGGAGCACATATGTTAAACAACCCAATACCAAGACATTATGAGGTCAATCAAAAATATTCATTACATCTTTCTTCTCATGCTTTTCCTTTCAGCGTGTTCAAAAGAAACAATTAGCCCAGAGTCAGAGCAAAAAGGAATTTATGGTGAATTAAAATCGGGAATCAACCAAGAACCTATTCAAGGAACAAGAATTTACCTCATAAACAGGAACGTATCTTTTGATCCTCATGGTCCTAATGGAACAACTATTCCAGATATAAAGTATGAAAGCCTGGACTCTACTGACACCGATATAAACGGAAAATTTAGTTTCGAGAAAGCGCCATTTGGAAAAATTGGGATATATATTTCGGATCGCCAAAATATATATAGTTTAGCAGATAGTACTGATCATATTTTAGTTGATATGGACGCAACTACTTATGAATTTATTGAATTGGAGGCAGAACCAACGCCTATCAGAGACAGTTTTGAAATTGAACTGGAAATATACAATGTAATTAACAAATACTACTTTGGCCTTGACCTAATTGAAGAAGATTATTTCCTTACTCATCCCATAAAGATAAGTTCATTTAGAACTGAAACTCAAGAAGGAATACTTGAAAGAAGAATTCCATTGGAAACCAAATCAATAACTAGCGATTCAAGTGGAGTAATAAACTTAAAATTTAAATTTATAAAAGGGTATTCAGACATTTTCTATAGTTTAAACAATGAAATTAAATTCATAGCTCATGAAATGGACGATATAAATGATATACCACAAAATCGCGGAGGTATTCGTGTTTCCTTTCCTCTGTTTGACACCTTAAGTTACCGCAAGTACACTGTTGACTACTATGATATTGATGAATATTATGGTGGAGTAAGTTTTGATGAATAAACAAACAATAGCTATGTTACTAAAACCTACCCTTATTATACCTCTTCTCCTTCTATCATCAATGATATACGGTCAATTATTAATAATGATACCTGAAAAAGAAAATCTAAAAGGGAAGGTTAAATCCTACACAGAATTATCCTTTGAAGCCATCGAACACCTTGGCAATATTGAAAAAGGGAAAAAGATTGTAAATAGCTGGAAGTATGATGTTGAAAGGAAATATGATAAGTATGGGAAACAAATAGAATGGTACGGTTATAAATCAGATGGGAGTTTGTATATAAAATACACCTATAAATACGATGAACATGGAAATTCGATTGAAGAAAACTGGTCCAACTCAGATGGTACATTAAAGATGTCGCATACATACGAATATAAATATGATATAAACGGGAATATGGTTGAAAAGATGCAGTACGATTCGGATGGTAGTTTATTCCATACGAATACTTATCAATATGATAGTAACGGAAATCAAATCGAGGTGAATCAGTTCGACTCGTATGGTAATTTAGACGAAATTCACTTTTACAATTACGATGAACATGGAAATAGAATCGAAGAAAAATTGCTCAATTCAGCTGGCATTGTATACATGAGGCACATCTACAAATATGATGATAGTGGAAACAAAATTGAATGGAACAGTTACACCGATGATATTCTAAATGGAAAGTCCACTTATAGTTATGATGAAAATGGAAATAAAATTATAGAAAAGCGGTACGGTCCCAATGGCGAATTAAGAAGTAAAAAAACTTATAGATATGATTACGACGAAAGAGGCAATTGGATTAAAAAGACCATAATCGAAGATGACACTGCTAAAACAATCCTGGAGCGTAAATATGAATATTATAAATAGGAACGATATTGCTTAAGTCGGTCGATAAGCGTCGGTTTTGTAGCGGAAGTTCGAAGACCGAAATTCAAAGACTTTAAAATATAAATTAAGCTTGCTGCTTTTGCAGGGGCTATTTTGTTGGAAGACCGGGATAATTCACATAAAACATGCTTTACACCATATCCATTTCCTTTGCCAAATGCCACATTTCCCGTATTTTAAACACACTAAAAATCTTTTTCAGTTTTACGTTGTTATATGAGTATGAAAAGTCAGGAATTCAATAAAGATTTTCATTTGAAATTAAGTGCTGAATTTAAGCGCATCGATCAGTTTTTGGAAAAATTTCAACGCCATTTTATTCGCGAACAATTGCTTATTGCAAATGAGCATCCTGACTTAAACGTGCCAAAAGATGAACTAAACAAACAGCTAATGCAATATGCCAGCCACATGTTTAATTGCGCCGACTCGGTAGCTGATAAAGATGAAAATTATAATGAAATAAGATTAACGCTCGAGCTGGAAGCCATAATCCGTGCGACAGATAAATATCCTGCACGATTCCGGGAATCGGAATTTGCCCAACAAACACATCAAAAAGCTAAAGCACTTTTAATTCAGTTTTTCCCGGATTTGATGGAACTCTCGGCCAACGGATTTCGCTTGTTAGAGAAGTATTGTTTGTTCTACAACCTCGAATTCAATTCGAGTCTCGAAGAAAACAAAACAGCTTTAGATTAACAGAAACACTTTCCCAAACAATTAATTCCCTCCATTTTCTTTTGCTGCATTATCATTTGGCATATTTAATATCACGAAAAATAGTTACTATTGTACCAATCAGGCCTCTTTAGCTCAGCTGGTAGAGCAGCTCATTCGTAATGAGCAGGTCGCGGGTTCGAATCCCGTGAGAGGCTCGTTACTCTTATTTTCTCCTACTCTAAAAACAGGTTAAGCTGCAAATTCCAATTAACAAGTAACGTAAAACAGCAAATAAAAACACCGACCAAAATTATGGCCGGTGCTCTTAATTTTTTAACTGTTATTTCTATCGCATAAACGGATGATTTTCAAGCTCGAAGGTAATTGGAATTACTGCCAACGAAGCTACTTCAACACCTTCAACTTCGGCAGGTTCCCATTCACCCGAGGTTTCGTGTACGGCAGCAATTGCCTGTTCCTCAAGGTCGTCAAGATAACTTTCAACCGATGTTTCAATGTTCGTACTTGTAGTTACAAATGGTATCGTACCATCATCATCCACAACTACTTTCACATAAATGGTTCCTTCAACGCCCCAGTTTTTAGCATCTTTCGGATATTCAAGGTTACTTAATATTTCCTGCTCTAATGCTTGTTCACCACCTTCATACATCGCATGTTTATCAATATCGTAAAAAACTCCAACGCGTTCGTCGGTTTTCGTTACCATATTCCGATGATGGTTTAAGTTGAACAAAACTACTTCCATACGTTTTCTGTCGATCTCATCATCAATTCCGGTTACCACTACATCTTGTACTTTACCATTTTTAAGGCCGTACTTAAATGTAAAAGCCGGATATTTTTCAATGATCTCTTTCAACTGGTCGGCATATTCCATATCCTGGTTATGCATGTCTTTTGTATTGAAAGCCGTATTTACCTTTTTTTCCTGAGCCTGCAGTGGCAATACCGCCACGGAAACTAAGAATCCAAGTGCGAATAAAAGTGTCTTAAAATTAAATTGTTTTCTAAATTGTTTCATAACTAAATTTTCTCCTTTTCTTTTCTGTGTTTTAGAAAGTTGACTGAAACAAGCCTGCCTTTCCGAACTATTAAAATTGCTGTTCGTAGCTCAACTGCCTGTTTCAGGTTTTATTATTAATAGTTAAAATACCGTGCCACAATCCGAATCTTAGCCCTAATTACCAGAATTTATGACGTTTTTTGAGGAAGGACAATTGTGCTGAAATTCTGCAGTAACTAGACATTTTATCGGCACACCAATCTCTCTATACTACTAATCATAAGCTATTTAGAATCGATCCAGATTGACAAACAAATGGAGAAAAATCCAATACGCTATTTCTTGAATGCATACCCCTTCTAAGAAAATAAAGTTGAAACCTTTGCTTCATCAATAATAACAAGGCAAACGTGAAAATATTCTACAGTAATTCACTGATTTTCCACACATTGCAATTATTACAGCAATAAAAAAAAACCGAAGACTTCTGCCTTCGGCTTTTTAATATTCTACTTCAATTCGTTCTATTTCCTTTTACCGTGATAATCGTAAAGAACTTCTTCCAACTCGGCATTTACTGCATCATCCGGATTATATTCCGGCGAGTCTTTAATGGCTTCTTTTGTCATATCAACACGGGCTTCGCGGTCTGCAAAACTGATCTTGTCAATCACCTCGATCGGAAGAATCACTTTCTTACTCCATGGGAACAAATTATTTGTGTCTACCACAAAGTACAGAATCTGCCAATCGGTGTCATCAATAATCATATCGGAAATATGTCCGAATTTGTCGTCAGTGGCGTTAATTCCATATCCCTTAATCTCGTTAAAACTACGCAAACTTGTATCAATATCTTCTTCCTTAATTACCTTACGCGGCGCTCTGAATGCTACTCCCGGATAAAATACAACTTCATTTCCGGCAAATGCTGCAG
Source organism: uncultured Draconibacterium sp. (assembly GCF_913060805.1). Lineage (GTDB taxonomy): Bacteria > Bacteroidota > Bacteroidia > Bacteroidales > Prolixibacteraceae > Draconibacterium. Next base: position 30,313 of record NZ_CAJXTC010000031.1, on the reverse strand, counting down.
AATCGACCATCCAGTAAGGATATTTAATCCCGTAGTAGTCGGCCAGCTTTCGTTCGTAAATACGCGAAACCGGCATGTCAAAACTCAAATTAGGCGACCGTTTAATATTGTCGACACTCAAGTTAATCTTGAAAGTCTTGTCTTCCCAATCCGGTTCACCTAGGAAATTATAGGGCACTAACACCCTGTTCTGATTAAAGAAGCTTCCCAAATCCACTTCCACGTAACGTATTATCCAACTCTTTTCGTCGAACAAAAAGTTATTTACCTTACCTTCTTCTCCGTTTTTCGCTTGAACGGAATATCCTATTAATTCTTTTAAACTACGTTTCATAATACCTGATTTTATATTTTTCTGTGCACTATTGCACGCTACTTTCTCCACCTGTTTATATTGTGTTTCTTCCTGGTTGTCAAATCAATTTTTAACTGCTGAGTTCACGCAACTTTATTGATTCATTAGTAATATCAACTCCAAACATGTGCCACGGTAGCCCAAACAATTAATACCAATTGGTTTTCACACTGTTTTTCAGCACCTTAATAAATCTAAAGGATTTTATAGAGTTCGAGGAAAAGTGAAATTGTTGTGGAAAAAAAGTCACATTAAGTGTGGAGAAGTGTTACAGGTTGAAATCAATATTAAGGGGAAAAACGAAAAGTGCCCAGTAACTTAAGTTGTAAAATGTGGAAGGAAATTTTAATGAAGTAATTTTTGAAAAGGGGGCAGAAATCCATATTACAGATTTTCGCAAATCCGTTTTGGAGCCAAGGAAGAATTTCAACGATTGACGACTAAACAGAAATTAATGATTCTGTTTCACATCAAGGTAACTTCTGTACATCATTACTGAAATCGCCATCAGAAATAATACACCATAAATTAGAACTGCCATAATTGTTGTTTTTAAAGTACAGTTGAAGTTACGGCTTAAAACAGCAGTTGTTTCGCTTTAAATGAGGGAGTTATCAAAATCCAATTGTTAATATCTAGCAGAATATCAGTGTTTAAGAGGTAAGTACAAACAGAAAAATGTGAGTATTTAGGTTTTAAGGAAAGTGGTTAAATAAGTACAAACTACGCCTGTTATGGCATTTACTCCATTCAATCAGTGGTATTTCATGGGTGCAGCCCCATACCAAAATACTTTTAGCTATGTTTTACATCCCGATAGCATAAAATCAATACTGCAACGATTATAGCTATCACGACGCTTCCATATACAAAAATTGCCATAATAACTGGTTTTTAACTTATTAACTATTTCACTTGTTTGCCAAAGCTCTGCATTTTGCCCAGCAAACAAGTCTTCCTTCAACATTACTTTCATAATATTTCGTTTATGTCAAGCCAATTATTTATACGCAAAAAGCGTGCAAAAAGATTACCTTTTCGTCTTTTTTGGAATATTTATATAGGACGTAAACAAAACATATTTTAGTCAACACAAAAAACTCAACTGCCCGGAGAAATGCGGCCCTTTGTTTTTGCCTCAGTTATCCGTAACTTGATTTAATTATTCCCTGACCTACAATATGCGATAATGAAGTTGGCAAAATTTAAAATTCTGCTTATGAAGAAATTTTACACAAACTCGAAATTATTGCTGTTACTAACCGCTTTGCTCACGACCTTTGCCGCAACAGGCCAGGAGTCGCTTGAAATCTTTGGCGGAGACCTAACACTAAACCCCGACACCATGTACGAAGTTTCGGCTGTTTATACCGACACTTCCGGCACTGCAGTAGATGATGCTAAAATTAAATGGAATACCGAACCCGGCTACCTGGGAAAAGTAAACCAAGATGGATTTTTAATCACCAACCATCCCGGCGAAGGTTATTTGATTGCCAAATACAAAGACCTGCGCGATTCGGTAATGCTGAAAGTAAACGGCCCCGTTAAAGACGATGATGACGAGGACGAAGATGATGAGTATAAAATGGAGGACGAGTATCCGAAGATTAAAATTGTTCCCGACCATATAAAAGTGGAAGTGAGCGATTCGGTGGAACTTCGTGCTTTTTATATCGATTCAACAGGAACAAAAGTTGATACTTCGTTTGTTTGGTCGGCTGAACCGGCTGAATTGGGAATGTTCCCCGATCCGGAAGTAAACATGTTCTATTCGACAGAAAATACCGGGCACGGAACTATAATTGCTACGCTGGGTGATTTGGCCGACACGGCAAAAGTTACCGTTTACGAAAGCAAAGCCAAAAAGGAGAAAAAAGAAAAACAGGAACAAGCTGAAAATAACCGTGGCAACCAGCTTACCATTGAGCCTGGCGATATGATGGTTTATACCGGACATGAGCCTATTCTGTACGAAGCTGATTACAAAACAAACGGTAACAAACACCAGGATGCTGAATTTTTATGGAGCGTTTCGGACACCAGTGTTGCTACAATTTCGGAAGAAGGTTTAGTTACGCTAAGCGGCGAAACAGGAATGACATTGGTACATGCCGAATACAGCAATTTTAAAGCTTCGGTTGAACTGCTGGTTGTTGACTCAACAGTTGATATGGAAGTGAATACCATTTCAATCAGAAGAGTACTACCCGACGGACAGGAACTAAAAGCAAAAACTTTTAAAGAAGGTGAAAGCTATAAAATTGGTGGTCTTCCCTACCCGTTAAACATTTTGAATGCGGGAATGCTGCATTTTCCTTATGGATGTATCGATGAAGACATTGAGATTTTCATGTTTATTCCTGAAGAATATGCCGAAGTTAGCGATAGCAGCAACGAAGTTACATTTACCGACGAGGTAATAACCGGCGTAAAATTCAGTGTTAAACCGGTTGGGTCGGATACCATTGTTGAGCCGTATTATTTTAACGTACCTGTTAATTTAAGTTTGGTATTTAAGCACGATCTGCTAGACTCATTGGGAGTAACACCCGAAGAACTGGATGTATTTTTTGCCGAAAATACCGGCTTCGAAGAGATTGACGAGCATGTAGCGGTTGACACCGTAAGAAATAAAATTTATGCCAACATTATTCACTTCAGCACCATTGTTGTAAAACAAGGTGATGCCACAACATCGGTTGAAAATATAGTGCCGATTCCGGAGACTGATTTCGCTGTGTACCCGAATCCGTTTAGCTCAACAGCTACTATTCAGTTTATGATCAGCGACGCTTCGGATATTCAGATTGAAATTTACAACCTGTTCGGACAGCGTGTTCAACAAATTACCGAACGCCGTTACAACGAAGGCATACACCGCCTGCAATGGAAAGGCGACGACATGAATGGCGCACCTGCCACTTCCGGAGTTTACCTGTGCCGCTTTATTAAAGACGGCCAAATTAGCCAGGTGAAAAAATTAGTATTGAAACGATAAGATTACCTCAACATAGAAACTGAGCCTTTTGCAGACAGTAATTCTGGAAAGGCTCTTTTTTTTGCATAAAACATTCATGATTTATGGAATCACCAACAGGGATGAAAGGATATCAATATTGTTTCACGCAAAGAAAAGAAGAAGCGCAAAATTCGCAAAGGTAAAGAGTCTGGTTTGCGTGCTTTGCGAAAACTTAGAGATCTCTGCGTGAACATTTTTGTTTGTATCAAATTGACTTGCATAAAAAACATTCATGATTCCCAGAAATCACCAACAGTGATGAAAGTGAGGCCTAACGACAGAATTTCATAAAAAAATCAGATTACGAGGCGCATACAGCAGTTGTGCGTTGAATAACTGATTATTTGCGCCTTTGATTTACTTTCTCATCAACCCCGGGTTTCACCCGAGGTTAAGCATGTTTTATCCCTTCGGGATATTGAATTGGATGACAACGTTAAAACGACTTTATTGACTAGCTACTATGTCGGAATTGCAAATTTTTCATGACGCTGGAAGTGTCTAATGTGAATAACCCGGTGCGTAGCGCCGTGATGAAATGACCAAAGCGAAATCGTCCGGCGAAGAAAGCAGATCGAAGCCAGATGGTTCTTCCGGACGAAACACAAAAGGCAGTACACCTAAAAAGATGGGGACTTGCATAAAAAAAGCCACCCGAAAATCGGATGGCTTTCAATATATGCTTTTGCTTGTATTAAGCGTTCAAAGTAAAGCGATCGAAAGCTGTTACTGTTAAGTCTGCATCAGCTTGCTTTAAGTAATCTTTTACCGGCATTTTTCCGTCTTTAACGAAAGCCTGGTTTAAAAGAGTTACATCTTTATACCACTTGTTCAATGAACCTTGAGCAATTTTTTCAAGCATTGCTTCCGGTTTACCTTCTTTGCGGTATTTTTCTTTAGCGAACTCTAATTCCTTATCAATTTCAGCTTGTGGAATTGAATCTTCGTTTACAGCAACAGGAGCCATAGCAGCTACCTGCATTGCAATGTCTTTTCCGACCTGATTATCAACAGCTTTGTTGAAAGCAACAAGAGTTGACAATTTGTTTCCAGGGTGGATGTAAGGAACTACAGCCTCGTCGGCTAAACATTTGTAGTATGAAAGGTCAAGTTTCTCACCAGTAACACCAGTTTGCTCAGTAACCAATGATTCAATGCTGGTACCATCAATTTCAAGGGCTTTTAATGCTTCCAAACTTTCTGGTTTAGCTTCCAATGCTTTTGCCAAAATTTTCTCAGCAAATGCTACAAAGCTTTCGTTTTTAGCAACGAAGTCAGTTTCGCAATTCAATACAACGATTGCACCGAATTTACCGTCTTCAGTTGATTTTGCAATAGCTACACCTTCAGCGGCGTCTCTGTCTGCACGTTTGTTAGCAATTAATTTTCCTTTTTCGCGGATGATTTCCAGTGCTTTATCAAAGTCACCTTCGGCGTCTTTCAGGGCATTTTTGCAATCCATCATCCCTGCGCCCGATACTTTACGCAATTTTACTACGTCTGCTGTTGTAAAAGACATAATTAAAATTTCTTTTAAATGGTTTATAGTTTACTTAACCTTTACTTACTCTTCAGAAGTTTCTTCTGCTTTAGCTGCCTTCTTTTTAGGAGCCTCTTCAGTTGCGTCTTCTTTATCTTTCTCAATTTTGCGCTCGCTCAAACCAGCTTTAACAGCGTCGCACATCTCACCAACAATAATGCGGATTGACTGAGAAGCGTCGTCGTTAGCAGGAATTACAAAGTCGATATCCTCAGGATTTGAGTTAGTATCAACAATTGCAAATACTGGAATACCCAGTTTTTTTGCTTCGCGAACAGCAATTTTTTCTTTCAATACGTCAACAACAAATAATGCAGCTGGCAAACGGGTAAGGTCTGAGATTGAACCCAATACTTTATCCAGTTTCGCACGCTGACGAGTGATTTGTAGTTTTTCGCGTTTTGAAAGGTTATCCCAACTTGTGTCCTTCATCATTTTATCGATGGAGATCATTTTTTTAACCGCTTTACGGATTGTTGGGAAGTTGGTAAGCATACCTCCTGGCCAGCGCTCAGTTACGTAAGGCATTCCTACCTCTTTAACTTGCTCTGCAACCAATTCTTTGGCTTGCTTTTTAGTTGCTACGAATAAAATTTTACGACCTGATTTTGCAATTTGTTTGATGGCTGCAGCAGCTTCATCAATTTTTACAACTGTTTTTTGCAGATCGATAATGTGGATACCGTTTTTCTCCATGAAGATATAAGGCTCCATGTTTGGATTCCACTTTCTTTTCAGGTGACCAAAATGAGCACCTGCTTCCAATAATTCTTGAAAATTTGTTTTTGGCATCTTTTTACTTTTTCTATGCTCTAAAAGCAACCACTGAGTAGTCCGTCTGATGACGAAATCACAGCCGTTTTAGATCCATATAATTTGATAAATAATAATCTTAACGTTTTGAGAATTGGAAACGTTTTCTTGCTTTTGGTTGTCCCGGCTTTTTACGTTCCACCTCGCGTGGGTCTCTGGTAACAAAACCTGCAGCTTTCAACTGTGGTCTTGACTCAGGATCGATTTCCATTAATGCACGGGTAACTGCCAAACGGAAGGCTTCTGCCTGACCTTTTGGGCCACCGCCATCAAGGTTTGCTTTGATATCGTATTTCTCTGCAACCTCAAGAAGGTTTAATGGTTGCAATGCAATGTATTGCAATGTTTCTGCAGGAAAGTACTCTTTAAGTTCCCTTTTATTGATGGTAATATTTCCTTTACCTTCGCTTACGTAAATACGAGCAACAGCTGATTTTCTACGTCCGATTGTGTTTATTACTTCCATTATTTAATCGTATTTAAATCAACAACTTTTGGTTTTTGAGCCTCATATTTGTGCTCAGCACCAATTACAACATGCAAATTTCTGAATAAGTCGCTACCTAATTTGTTTTTAGGAAGCATACCTTTTACAGCTTTCTCAACCAAACGCTCAGGATATTTAGCTAAAATATCTTGTGGAGTTTGAGTACGCTGTCCACCAGGGTAACCACTGTGACGAACATAAATTTTGTCCGACATTTTTTTACCGGTTAAGGCAACTTTTTCAGCGTTGATAACGATTACGTTATCACCACAATCTACGTGAGGTGTGAAATTTGGCTTGTATTTACCTCTTAACATTTTGGCAACTACACTTGCCAAACGTCCCAATACCATATTTTCAGCATCAACAACTACCCACTCTTTGTTAACGGTAGCTTTGTTTGCCGAAACAGTTTTATAACTAAGTGTGTCCACTTTTCTAATTTTTTATTGTTTAAAACACTTCTGATTTTACTTTTCGTCGCATTTTTTGTCTCAACGGAATTTTTCGACAAACTGCTTACTCCAAGAAAATCAACTATTTACACTCCTTATTTCTAAGGATAATAATCGGGACTGCAAAAGTATTCTCTTTTTTTGGATTTCCAAAGAAATAACAGTCAAAAATTCAATTAGTTAAATGATTTTCTGACCGATATGGATTCCTTTTCTGAAAACAGCTCAAATCTACCATTCTCCGCAGGATTCGCAACAATAACCTCAGATGAATTTAATGTTAACACACCATTGTAAAAAAGAAGGTAAAGCGAAATTATTGTCGCTCACAAAATTATATACATTTGTAAGAAGTAGATATTTGAAGCAGCATGAGCAAAAAACCGAAAAAGTTTAAAAAGCGTTTTTTCAATTCCTGGATTACTTCGTTAACCAGTATTACGCTTGTGCTTATTTTGCTGGGAATGCTGAGTTTTATTCTTATCAACAGCAAAAAGCTATCGGATTATGTGCGCGAAAAAATCGGGTTCACACTGGTGCTTGCCGACGATTTGCGTGAATCGGAAATCATTAGGCTGCAGAAAATTTTAAGTGCCGGCGAATTTGTAAAATCGGTCAACTATATCGACAAAGAATCGGCCGCCAACGAATTAACAAAAGAGCTTGGCGAAGATTTCCAGGGATTTCTGGGCTACAACCCGTTGTTTGCATCGCTCGATATTAAACTAAACGCCGCCTACACTCACACCGACAGTCTTCAGGTTTTGGAACAGAAGTTTTTGGAATACCCTCAGGTTACCGAAGTTTATTACCAGAAAAACCTGGTTACGCTAATCAATGAAAACGTTAGAAAGATAAGTCTGGCACTTCTTATTTTAAGCGGACTGCTTACATTCATATTCTTTGGTTTGATTAACAACACCATTCGGCTGCTGATTTATTCGCAACGGTTTACCATAAATACCATGCAAATGGTGGGAGCCAGCAAAGGTTTTATTCGTAAACCATTTTTAATAAAAAGTTTATTTCTCGGTGCGCTTGGCGGAATCTTGGCCAACACCATTCTAATTGGCAGTATTTATATATATAAACAAGAACTCTACGGATTGATAAATTTTGCCGATCTGCAAACGATCATGCTCATTGGCGGCATTGTGTTTTTGCTGGGCTTTAGCATCTCATTTTTATCAACGTGGCTGGCGCTGGGTAAATTCCTTCGTATGAAATTTGATGAATTATTTTATTAATTATCTTTACACCACAATTTCAGAAAATAATGGCTAAAAAAAATAAAGAAGTAAAGGAAACAGCAGGTTTTGCATTGGGCAAAGAAAACTATAAACTAATGGCAATTGGCTTTGCCGTAATCGTTGTTGGATTTATATTAATGGCCGGCGGCGGAAGCGACGATCCCAATGTTTTTAGCGAAGAAATTTTTAGTTTTCGCCGAATTACACTGGCTCCAATCCTGTTGCTTTTGGGTTTTGGGTTCGAGATTTACGCCATTATGAAAAAACCAAAAGACGACTAACCCCAACTTTCTATGACCGAACTCCAGGCATTACTTCTCGGTATTATCCAGGGACTTACCGAATTCCTTCCCGTTAGTTCAAGCGGACATCTTGAGATTGGCCACGCGCTTTTAGGTATAAAAGATGAAAACAGTTTACTTTTTGTGCTAACCGTTCATGTGGCTACGGTATTAAGTACTATTCTGGTCTTCCGAAAAGATATTATGGTTTTGTGCAAAGATCTTTTTGCATTTCAATGGAATGAGTCAACCGAATACATCAGTAAACTTCTGTTTTCTTCTATTCCAATTGTAATTGTCGGATTTCTGTTCCGCGACAAGTTGGAAGCTCTATTTACCGGCAACTTGTTTTTTGTGGGCTGCATGCTGCTTTTTACGGCTTGCTTACTCACACTTACTCAATTTGTTAAAAAAAGCGATGGCAAGATCACTTTTGGCAAGGCATTACTAATTGGCATTGCACAAACGCTGGCCGTTTTGCCGGGAATATCGCGAAGCGGATCGACCATTGCAACAGGTCTACTTTTGAAAGGCAAAAAAGAAGATGTTGCCCGTTTTTCGTTCCTGATGGTTTTAATACCAATTCTCGGAGCGGCTTTTGTCGACATCATAACTGGCGAGCTAAATTCGGCCAAAGTAGAATTAATGCCTTTGTTAATAGGTTTTGTAAGTGCTTTTATTTCAGGATGGCTGGCTTGCTCGTGGATGATCAAAATCGTAAAACGCGGTAAATTAATTTATTTTGCAATTTATTGCGCTCTTATTGGGCTAATTGCTATCTTTGCAGCCTGATTTTTCAAAACAGGCTTAATACACTGGAATATAGATTCTTAATGCCCGATTTCAAAAAAACATACGATTTCCCTGGCGGGGAAATTTTGCTTTTCGATAAAGAATTGGAATGGACATCGTTTGATGTGGTTAACAAGATTAGGTATAACCTTTGCCAAATGATGGGAATAAAAAAGTTGAAAGTTGGCCACGCCGGAACGCTTGATCCGCTGGCAACCGGACTGGTACTTTTGTGCACGGGCAAATCCACAAAAAAAATTGAGGAGCTGCAACTGGGCGAAAAAGAGTACATTGCAACGTTAAAGATCGGAGCAACAACTCCATCGTTCGATTTGGAAACCGAAGAAGACAGCCAGGCCGATTTTTCACATGTTACACGCGAAAGTTTTGAAAATATTTTACCGCAGTTTATCGGAGAGATCGACCAGGTACCACCGGTATTTTCGGCGGTAAAAGTGAAAGGGAAACGCGCATTCGATTATGCCCGAAATGGCGAAGATGTAAAACTTAAAGCAAAAAGAATTGTTATAAGAAGCATTGAAATTGAATCGTTTAATCTTCCGGAGATAAAAATAAAGGTAATTTGTGGCAAAGGAACTTACATCCGATCGTTGGCCCGCGATATTGGCGAGGCATTAAATTGCGGCGCTTACTTAACCGGATTAATAAGAACAAGAATTGGCGATTATAAATTAGAAGATGCGTTTAAAGTGGATTTTTTTCTGGAAAACTTAAATTTAAATGAAACCATTTGAAAATTTCACCGTAAAACGTGGTCCTGAATTAAAAAACCAACTGACTGTATTATCTTTGCAGATCGCATAAAAATGACTATTAATAAATAAATTACAATATGAAGTTATCAAAATTCAAGTACAATTTAGAACAGGAAAAGATTGCTTTGCACCCTGCCGATAACCGTGATGAATCGAAACTGATGGTGCTAAACAGAGCAACACGAACAATTGAACACAAATTGTTTAAAGACCTGCTTGATTATTTTGATGATAAAGATGTGATGGTTTTTAACGATACCAAAGTGTTTCCAGCACGTTTGTATGGTAACAAAGAAAAAACCGGAGCTGAAATCGAAGTTTTTCTTCTTCGCGAATTAAACCGCGAGCAACGTTTGTGGGATGTTTTGGTTGATCCGGCACGTAAAATACGTATTGGTAACAAACTGTATTTTGGCGACGACGATTTGTTGGTTGCCGAGGTTATCGACAACACTACATCGCGCGGTCGTACTTTGCGCTTTTTGTTCGATGGTCCTTACGACGAATTCAAACAAACACTTTACAGCCTGGGAGAAACACCACTTCCCCGAACTATCAACCGCCCGGTACAACCAGAAGATACCGATCGTTACCAAACTATTTTTGCCAAACACGAAGGCGCAGTTGCTGCACCAACAGCAGGATTGCACTTTAGCCGCGAGTTGTTAAAACGTTTGGAGATTAGAGGTGTTGATTTCTCTTACGTTACTTTGCACGTTGGTTTAGGAAACTTCCGCAGTGTTGATGTAGAAGACCTTACCAAGCACAAAATGGACTCGGAGCAAATTTGGATTAACAATGAAGCTTGCGAGATGGTTAATACAGCAAAACAAGAGAAACGTAATGTTTGTGCCGTTGGAACAACGGTAATGCGTACTCTCGAAAGCTCGGTATCAACACAAGGATTTTTGAAACCATTTGAAGGATGGACAAACAAATTTATTTTCCCTCCTTACGAGTTTAGCGTTGCAAACAGCATGATTACAAACTTCCACCTGCCTTACTCAACATTGTTGATGATGGTTGCCGCTTTTGGCGGATACGATTTTGTAATGGAAGCTTACGATGTTGCCTTGAAAAACGATTACCGTTTTGGAACTTATGGCGATGCCATGCTGATTATTTGATCAATAACTTAACAACGATACAGAAAACCACGGAATTTATTTCGTGGTTTTTTTATTCCATTTCTGCAGCTATTCCAATTCGTAGCACAACAAGTTACCGTCTTCGTCGCCTACGACCAGACTCAGCGGACCGCCATTTTGCAACTTCCCAATTGCAAATTCGCTGTTACCGCTTAATGGAAATCCATCGTATTGTTTTCCTTTAGCATCAAATAAGTAAATCTCGTTTTCATCGGAATCGGTTACACCAATCATTTTTTGGGTGGCTGAAAAAGCATACAGATTTACCGCGAGCAAGTCATTATCGAACTCTTCTTCAAATAGCTTATCGCCATCCTCGTCGAATACAAACAACCCGTCTTCGTCAATAAATACAAACTCAGGCTTACCGTCGCCGTTAATATCATCCACTTCAAATTGGTGGCCCGATGAAAACTTACCGGTTTTCTTTTGGGCAAATTTGCCATCGAAGAACAGGTAGAAAACATCTCCATCTTTGCTGGTAGTAACCATTTTCGGAACACCTTGTGTATTCAAGGCTATTTCATTTGCCGATGGGGCAAATTTTGCAGATGAATTAACTCGCGTTTCTCCCCTTCTGTTCTGAATATAAACCTGGTTTTCGTCGCTAAAAACAATGTAATCTTTATTGCTCACCCTGAAAAACTGTATCGGGTTGGTTACCGTTCCGCTGGTTTTATCGAATGTCCAACCACTGATTATTTTCCCGTCGTGGCTGTAAGCATAAACCTTTCTATCCTGGCAAGCCACAAAATAACGATATTGATTATTGTTGTTGTAATCGAACACATTTACACCGTTGGTAGCCGGCGATTTTAAAACAATCGGGAAGTTGGCCACGCTGGTTCCGTTTCGGTCGATCAGGTAGATCTTTTCGCTGGTATTAAACAGGTATTGCAATTTGCCATTGTTGTAATAATCTACCTGGTGAATCTGCCCCAGAATCTTTCCGCTTATCGGTGCGCTCCAGATAATTTTACCGTCGGCATCAATTAAATGTAGCTGGTTATTGACATCCTGAATTATGATTTCCTTCTTCGCTTTATTGGTATGATTGATCACCAGTTGCGGTTTTAGCGCCACTTCGGCTCCCAACCTACATTGCCATTTTGCACGAACATCTTTTTTCGGTTTCTGCTGATAACCCAAATTCACCGAATTAAAATAAATGTTGTTCTCGCACACCACCTGCCAGCTAAAGGCATTAAACTTTCTGAAGATCTCTTCATTCTTCTCCAGCCCTTTGTTTATTTCAGAATTAAACAAATCGTGGCGAAGTGCATAAAGGTTATTTACATTGCCATAAACATTCAGGTTAGCTTTGCCCTCGGCGGCTCTGCTTATCGTTTCATAGTCGGCATCATTTCGTAACGTTTCGCCCGAATCCATATCATCTAGATATTTTTCCAAACCCTTTTTCGTATTCGCAAAAATCAGTTGATCATCGCGAAAGGCGGCAAAGCGGGCACGTACAAAATCAAAAGTTCCACCCAGCCAGATTCCCGGCAAGGTTGGGTAGGGAAACTGGTAAATTCGGTAGTTCTGTTCGTCTGACGATTTAAATGTGCTCACCAAACTCTCAAACTCAATATCTTTTCTTTTGGCATAGTTTGTTAGGATTCCTTCAAAAAGCTCCTGGCTCTCTTTCTTCGACTGGCCATTTAAAATAAAAAGCGAGCCCATTTCTGCTTCGGTCGGAACGGAAGTGATGGCTGCCAGCACCCTGTCTTTCACCAGGCTTCTTAATTTCTCGCGACTGTCGGTGCGAAAATTCTGCTCAATCATTTTTATTTTCTCTTCCCTGTCGTAATAGGCTTCGGAATGCACAAAATAGTCTTCCAGATTTTTGAAAAACAAGTCTCTGTCAGAGAACGAGAATCCAACATAAAACGATGTTGATTTGGGCAACAAACGATCGGCATTACAACTCACCGCTTCCTGGCCTTGCAAAACCGAAAGAAAGTGATTCAACGAATCATCGGCGGCAGTAATTCCATTCAGCGTTAAGCGGTTGTCGTGAAAACTTAAATCGAGCTCACTCCAACTGGCATAATCCTTTATTTTTAAAACATCGCGTTTTAAATTGATTCGATCGGTTTCGCCAAATTCATTCTCTTGCTTTTTGGTTGTAGAATTCAAGAAATTAGCCCAAAGCTCCGGGAAACGCCTGTGGTTAATATACCACGCCACTTCCGACTGATTAGCCACCGTACGGTTTACCAAATTAAAATATTGATTGTCGGTAATTCCGGGCGCATTTAACTGCCTGATACATTTTTCCACCAGAATAACTTCGGGGCTGATAATTACCAGGTTTCCGGCAACACTATAACTCAATTCATTATTGCCATCCGAATCAAAAACATCAACAATAGCATAACCATTATAGTTTCGTTTTTGGAATGAAGTACGTGAAATCCCGGTCAGTTTTTCAATTAAGAGTTCAAGTCCCTCACGTTCTTTTGCACTTTTCAGGTTACTTATAATTACCGGATACAATACGTTTTTTCCAACAAAATCGAGTGCAAGTACAACCGGGCGTTTTCCAAGCTGCTTCTGAATTTCGGGTTCGCTATCAATAACATTTTGTATTTCTGATACCTGGTTCAACAGGTTATTGAACTCAGGAATTCCGGCTAATTCCATCACCACAGGATTGTCGGTAGGAATTGCTCTTAGCCCGTCGGCCTCAAGAAACACTGGTGCCGACAAAGGCACAGCTTTATATAACGGCGACTCTTTGGTGAAAGCCACCTCGTCCTTTGCAAAATATAGAAATCCGGCCACTGCAGCGACCAAAACAAGAAGTATGATTATGAGGTACCGCTTCATTTTTCAATCTTTTTGTCAAAAGTAGTAATAAGCTAACGCACGCAACTACCTTTTTCGTTTATGAAATTAAACATTGATTGTTAATAATTTAAGGGTAACAAAAAAGGCCGGGATAACCCGGCCTTCGTTTCTTGCTATATAATGTATCCTATAACGTCTTCGCAACTTCAACTTCCTGGTAAGCTTCCACATGGTCGCCAACCTTAATATCGTTGAATTTCTCGATATTTAAACCACACTCGTAGCCGTTTTTCACCTCTTTTACGTCTTCTTTAAAACGTTTCAGTGAACCTAATATTCCGTCGTAGATTACAATACCATCGCGAATTACACGAGCTTTCGAGTTACGTGCTATTTTTCCATCGCGAACGATACAACCTGCAACAGTTCCCACTTTCGTGATTTTAAATACCTCCAGTACCTCAACAGTTCCGGTAATTTCTTCCTTAATTTCAGGAGAAAGCATACCTTCCATTGCGGCTTTAATCTCGTTAATGGCATCGTAAATAATCGAGTACAAACGAATATCGATTTGTTCTCTTTCGGCCATTTTACGTGCATTTAACGACGGACGTACCTGGAATCCAACCACGATCGCTTCTGATGCGGCAGCCAGCGAAATATCAGATTCAGAGATCTGACCAACTGCTTTGTGGATAATATTGATCTGAATTTCTTCGGTTGATAACTTGATCAATGAATCAGACAGTGCTTCGATAGATCCGTCAACGTCACCTTTAACAATCAGGTTCAACTCCTGGAAGTTACCAATTGCAATACGACGTCCGATCTCGTCAAGTGTAATGTGTTTCTGCGTACGCAAACCTTGCTCGCGGGCCAACTGCTCGCGTTTATTAGTAATGCTACGTGCTTCGCGCTCGCTTTCCATTACATTGAACTTGTCACCCGCTTGTGGCGCTCCGTTCAATCCAAGAATAATTGCAGGCTGCGCAGGACCAACATCCGTAATGTTTTGGTTACGCTCGTTGAACATTGCTTTTACGTGACCGTAGTACTGACCGGCAATAATAATATCGCCAACGTGCAGTGTTCCGCTTTCAACCAATAATGTTGAAACGTAACCTCTACCGCGGTCAAGCTCCGATTCAATAATTGTTCCTTGTGCCTTTTTGTTGGCATTCGCTTTCAGCTCGAGCATTTCGGCTTCAAGCAGTACTTTTTCAAGAAGATCTTCAATACCAATTCCGTTTTTGGCAGAAATATCGTGCGACTGGTATTTACCACCCCACTCTTCAACCAGGTAATTCATATTGGCCAGTTCTTCTTTTATCTTTTCAGGATTTGCTCCCGGTTTATCGATCTTGTTAATTGCAAAAACAATTGGTACTCCCGCTGCTGATGCGTGGTTGATCGCCTCAATGGTTTGAGGCATCACGTTATCGTCGGCAGCTACAATAATAATTGCAATATCGGTTACCTGTGCACCACGCGCACGCATTGCGGTAAACGCCTCGTGACCCGGAGTATCAAGGAAAGTAATATCTCTGCCATCCTCTAAACTTACGTGGTATGCACCAATGTGCTGGGTAATACCACCGGCCTCACCGGCAATTACGTTTGTGCTTCGGATGTGGTCGAGCAGCGATGTTTTACCGTGGTCAACGTGACCCATAACCGTTACAATTGGCGGACGAGGTTTCAAATCTTTCGGATCGTCTTCTTCTTCCTCAATCGCTTCAGCAATTTCAACACTAACAAACTCTACTTTGTAATCAAATTCTTCGGCTACAACGGCAAGCGTTTCAGCATCGAGACGCTGGTTGATCGATACAAACATACCCAACGACATACATGACGAAATAATTTCGTTTACACCAACATCCATCATGGTTGCCAGTTCGGCAACAGTAACAAATTCTGTAACTTTCAGGATATTTTGATCCAGCATTTGCTGTTCCATATCTGCCTGCATTTTTTCGCTGGCAGCGGCACGTTTATCTCGACGGTGTTTTGCACCTTTTTTGGTTTTACCCTTTGTTGTTAAACGGGCAAGAGTATCTTTAATTTGCTTTTGTACGTCCTCTTCGTTAACCTCTTTTTTAAGTGGTCGTTTTTTCTTTCCTGCACCTTGTTTGTTTGCCTGGAATTTTCCTCTCGGACGATCGCCTGGCTTTTGTTGTTGTTGTCTGTCAACACTAACTTTTCCGGAATCCTTAGTAATACGCTTTCTGCGTTTTTTCCGGTTACCCTGGTCGCCATCGTTTTGTTTCTTTTCAGGAAGATCGATTTTTCCAAGAACAGTTGGGCCATTCAGCTTATTAACTTTAGCCTTAATAACGGTTGGACCTTCGCCTTTACCTTTATCTTGCCCCTGGCGCTCGGCAACTCGTTGCTTCTTGCGCTCCTGGCGTTCTTTTTCTCGCTCTTCTTTTGATTTTTTGGCCGGGCGGGTTTTCTGATTCATATTGCTCAGATCGATCTTGCCCACCACTTTTATCTTATCATCCGATTTTGGAGCTGTTGTTTCAATAATGTCTTCCTCTTTTTTCTTCGGAGTACTTTCGGCTTTTGGTCCAGCTTCCTCTTTTTCTGCTTTCGGAGCAGTTTCTTCTTTTTTTGTTTCGGCTGCTGGTGCCTCTTTTACTTCTTCTTTTGCAGGAACCTCTTTTTCAGGTTTCTTCTCTTCTGCTTTCACTTCGGCAGGTTTCTCTTCAACGGGTTTTTCCACCTTCTTTTTCGGTTTATTAACCTCGTCCAGATCAATTTTGTCGAGCACCTTAACTTTTACCTCAGGTTTTTCAACAACTTCTTCTACCGGTTTTGGTTTTTCTTCAACCTTTTTCTCAGCAGCAGGCTCTTCACTTTTTGGTTCTTCTTTCTCCTGACCTTCAGCCTCGGGTTCCATAGAAATAACTTCTTTCTTTGGACGCTGACTCTTCAGGTTCATTTTCTCCGACTCTTTCTTGATGGTAATATCTACTTTATATTCCTTTTCAAGAAGTTGGACGGCGTCTTCTGCAACTTTAGTATTAGGGTTTGAATCGATTTCATACCCCTTTTTATGCAGGAACTCAACAATGGTGTGAATACCCACGTTGAACTGCCTTGCAAGTTTACTAAGTCTTGTTGTTTTGCCTGCTACCATATACTTCTTTAATTTACTTTTCTAATTTGTATGAATAAAACCAATCTGCAACGCTGGTTACTATTCAAATTCTGAACTAAGAATTTTCAGAACCTCATCGATAGTCTCGTCTTCGAGGTCGGTTCTTTTAATCAATTCAGCACGCGGAATATTTAATACGTTCTTTGCGGTATCGCAACCAATTCCTTTTAACGCATCAATTACCCAGCTTTCAATTTCATCTGCAAACTCATCCAGGTTCACATCTTCATCGTCTTCTTCCATCTCACGATAAACATCGATCTCGTATCCGGTTAACTGGCTAGCCAAACGAATGTTCAACCCGCCTTTACCAATTGCCAGCGAAACTTCTTCCGGTTTCAGATATACTTCTGCTTTTTTATCGTCTTCCAGAATTTTTATCGAATTAATTTTCGCCGGATTCAGTGATCGTTTAATGAACAACTGAAGGTTTGACGAATAATTGATAACATCGATGTTTTCGTTACGCAACTCGCGAACGATTCCGTGGATTCTCGATCCTTTCATACCCACACATGCTCCAACGGGGTCGATACGTTCGTCGTACGACTCAACCGCAACTTTAGCACGCTCACCCGGTACACGAACAATTTTCTTGATGGTAATTAGACCGTCGAAAATTTCCGGAATTTCCAACTCGAACAAACGCTCTAGGAAAGCCGGTGCTGTACGCGACAAAATAATTAACGGGTTGTTATTTCGTAATTCTACTTTATATACAATGGCGCGAACATTATCTCCTTTACGGAAATAATCGGATGGAATTTGTTCCGATTTTGGAAGAATCAATTCGTTTCCTTCGTCATCAAGAATCAGAATTTCTTTTTTCCAAACCTGATAAACTTCACCTGTAACGATGTCGCCAATTTTGTTTTTATATTTTCCGTAGATATGGTCTTTCTCCAGCTCCAGAATTTTACTGGCCAGGTTCTGACGCAAATTCAAAATGGCACGGCGACCAAAATCGGCTAACTTAACCTCGTCGGTAACATCTTCGCCTACTTCGTAATCGTCGTCAATTTTCAGCGCATCGCTCAAAGTTATTTGCAGGTTCGGATCTTCGATCTCGTCGTCTGCAACAACTTCGCGGTTTCGCCAAATCTCAAAGTCGCCCTTATCAATGTTGATAATCACATCGAAGTTCTCGTCAGTACCATACTGACGGATAAGCACACTGCGGAAAACTTCTTCCAGCACGCTCATCATTGTAACCCTGTCAATGTTTTTTAGCTCCTTAAATTCGGCAAAAGTATCTATCAGGTTAATATTTTCCATCTTTCATCGCTTTATTTAAATGAAATAACCGCTTTCGCACTTTTTATTTCGTCGTATTTTAAAATATGTTTTTTTACTACCAATTGCTTTTTCTTGTGACCCTCTACTTTTTCTCGTTTCGAAGTCTCAAGCACTATGCCATCTTCACTATTTTCCAAAAGCAGCCCTTTCAATTTCTCATTGTCGGCTGTTAAAACCTCAATTTCTTTGCCGGTGTATTTTTCGTATTGTTGCTTAACTTTAAAGCTTTCGGTTAGGCCCGGAGACGAAACCTGCAACGAAAAATCCTCTTCTTCCCGGTCGAGATTATGCTCTACATTACGACTGACAGCAATACATTGTTCGATAGTGATGCCGTTAAATCCATCAACGTACACATTAATGTCGTTGGCCGAACTTATCGTCACATCAACAATAAACATCTGATCATCAAGACGTTCAGTTACCAAATCTATTACTTTTTGCTTTGCTATCATTTCTCTATATGTAACAAAATAGGGAACCAACGGTCCCCTAAAAATTTCGCTTTTTAGAAAATTCTCGGCAAAAATAGTAATATTATCCAACATTAACAAATATGCGCAGCTACATAAAATGCTGATTTTAAACTAAAAAATCATTAACCGCATTCTGTGCATAACAAATTCATTTTTACCTGCCTTTGCGTTTTATTTCCTAAAAAAAACATTGTCATTTGTATTATATAACAAAACAACATGGTTTATTCTGTTATAAATATGGTATTACCGAAAGTTTTGTAGTTTTAAACCAATCGAAAAACAGCTTTGTGCAACAAGTCCAGCTCAATAAAAAGAAAATAATAAACGATCCCGTTTTCGGGTTCATCAATCTGCAATCTGAGATTATATTCGATCTGTTGGAACATCCAATATTTCAGCGGCTTCGTCATATTAAACAATTAGGATTGTCGTACCTGGTATTTCCGGGCGCCAATCACACGCGTTTCGAGCACGCCATCGGCACTGTGCATTTAATGCGCCAGGCCATTTCGGTGCTAAAAATTAAAGGGCACGAAATTACCGATGAAGAGGCAGAAGCTGTTACGATTGCCATACTGCTGCACGATATTGGACACGCTCCTTTTTCGCATGTATTGGAAAATACGCTGGTAAATATTTCGCACGAAGAGATTTCGCTGATGCTGATGCAGGAGCTGAACCAACAGTTTAACGGCAAATTGGATTTAGCAATCAAAGTCTTCACCAACAATTACAAAAAGCAGTTTTTGCACCAACTCGTAGCCAGCCAACTGGATATGGACCGGCTGGACTACCTGAGCCGCGACAGCTTTTTTACCGGAGTGGTAGAAGGCACCATCGGCATCGACCGCATTATTAAAATGCTAAACATACACAACGACCAGCTGGTGGTTGATGTAAAAGGAATTTATTCGATCGAAAAATTCCTGATATCGCGACGGCTGATGTACTGGCAGGTGTACCTGCATAAAACTGTTGTTGCCGCCGAGTTCTTATTAATAAATGTATTAAAACGTGCCCGCGAGATTATTACAAACGGAGGTGAACTGTTTGTAACACCTACCCTAAAAGTTTTCTTAACCAACAATTTCACCCCCGAAGATTTTCACTCAAACATAAAAGTACAGGAGAAAAATGTTTTGCAGTGGTACACGCTGCTCGACGACAACGACATTTTAATCTCTATTAAAGAATGGCAAAATCATCCTGATCCGGTTTTATCGGAAATGGCAAAAAGTATAACAAACCGAAAATTGCCGCGAACAAAATTTAGCGACAAACCTATTTCGCCCACAAAAGAGCAGAAGTATTTAAAGCAAATCGAAAAGCAGATGATTTCCGATCCCGATTTGGCGAAATACTTCCTGATGACGGGCGTTATAACCAACAACGCGTACAACAAACACTACGAAAATATCTCGGTTTTGTACAAGGATGGAACAGTGAAAGAAATCAACGATGCATCGGATATAAACCTCTCTGCGCTGTCGAAAACAGTGAAGAAGTATTTTGTGTGTTATCCTAAAGAATTGGACATTTACTAGTTAAAACCTATATTTGCATCGCCAAAAAAACAGATAATGGATTTTAAAGCTACGGATATCGCCTCTTTTTTGAATGGAGAAATTGTTGGTGATGGTGATGCAAAAGTATCAAATGTTTCAAAGATAGAGGACGGAAAACCAGGCACTTTGGCTTTCCTTGCCAATCCGAAATACGAGCACTACATTTATGAAACCAAAGCCTCGGTGGTATTGGTTAATAAAAGTTTTTCTCCGAAAGAAGATATTTCAGCGACTCTTATAAAGGTTGACGATGCCTATCAGGCATTTGCGTCGTTACTCGAGTTATATGTACAGGCGAAAGCCAGCATGAAACAAGGAATTGAGCAACCTTGCTACATTGCAGAGAGTGCAACACGTGGCGAAGACGGTTACGTTGGAGCCTTTGCATACATTGGCAACAATGCTAAAATCGGTAATAACGTAAAAATATACCCGCAGGTACATGTTGGCGACAATGTTACAATTGGCGACGACTGTATTCTATATCCGGGAGCAAAAATTTACGACGACTGTGTTATCGGAAACCGTTGTATCATTCACTCAGGAGCAGTAATCGGGGCCGATGGTTTTGGTTTTGCACCGCAGGAAGACGGTACTTATAAAAAGATACACCAAATTGGTAACGCCGTTTTGGAAGACGATGTTGAAATTGGTGCCAACACCACTATCGATTGTGGCACAATGGAATCTACCATTATTAGAAAAGGCGTAAAACTCGACAACCTAATTCAAATTGCGCATAACGTTGAAGTTGGCGACAACACGGTTATGGCAGCTCAAACCGGAGTTTCGGGCTCGGCCAAAGTAGGTAAAAACTGTATGTTTGGCGGTCAGGTTGGTTTAGGCGGCCACATTACTATTGGCGACAATGTTACGCTTGGTGCTCAATCGGGCGTTGTTTCAAACCTAAAAAGCAACCAAACTCTTCTTGGCTCACCGGCCATCGAAATAAAAACAGCCATGCGCGCTTATGTTCTTCTGAAAGACCTTCCGGAAATTCGCCGCGATGTGCTTCAGTTGAAGAAAACAATCAATACAGACAAAAAAAATTAAGAAATATTTTACTTTCCAATGGTTGTAAAACAAAAGACATTAGAAAACTCATTTAAGATTGAGGGGAAAGGATTGCACACCGGTGTTAATGTAACAATGAATTTTTTGCCGGCACCGGAGAACCATGGTTTTAAATTTAAACGTGTTGACCTGGAACACCAGCCAATTATTGATGCTGACGTGGACCTGGTAATCGACACATCGCGCGGGACGCTGCTTGAAAAAGACGGTGCGCGCATTGGAACAATCGAGCATGCACTTGCCGCATTGGTGGGCATGGACCTCGACAACATTCTTATTGAAGTAAATAACGAAGAAGCTCCGATTATCGACGGAAGCTCGAAATATTTTGTTGAAGCCATTGAGAAAGCTGGCGTTGTTGAACAGGAAGCTGAACGCGATTATTTCGAGATCAGTGAAAAAATTGAAATGTTCGACGAAAAGTCAGGCTCGCACATTATTGCGCTACCCGACAACGATTACAGTTTAAATGTAATGATCTCGTTTCCGTCGGCAGTTCTGAACAATCAATATGCAACTCTTGAGTCAATCAAGGATTTCAAAACTGAGATTGCCGAGTGCAGAACATTTGTTTTCCTTCGCGAAATTGAATTTTTGCTGAGCCACAACCTTATTAAAGGTGGCGACCTGAATAATGCAATTGTAATTATCGATAAAGAGATCAGCCAGGAGGAACTTGATCGTTTGGCCGATCTTACCAATCATCCACGTGTTGAAGTGAAAGCACAGGGTATTCTAAACAACCTCGATTTGCATTTCGACAACGAATGTGCACGCCACAAATTACTCGACGTAATTGGCGACCTGGCTTTGCTGGGCAAGCGCATTAAAGGAAGGATTATTGCATCGAAACCGGGACACGGGCCAAACACCATGTTTGCCAGCACCCTGAAAAAACAATTGCGTAAAGAAGCTGATGCAGCTCCAAAATGTAATCCGAACGACGAGCCATTAATGGACGTTAACCGAATAAGAGAACTACTTCCTCATCGTTACCCGTTTTTACTGGTTGATAAAGTAGTTTGCATTCACGACGACGAAATTATTGGTGTGAAGAACGTTACAGTAAACGAACCGTTCTTCCAGGGACACTTCCCCGACGAGCCTGTAATGCCGGGAGTTTTACTGGTTGAAGCTATGGCGCAATGCGGTGGATTGCTGGTACTCAACAAACAAGAAGGGCAATTTTCAACGTACTTCATTCGTATTGACAATGTTAAGTTCAGAAAAAAAGTTGTTCCGGGCGACACGCTGATTTTCAAATTAAAATTAACTTCGCCGATTAGAAGAGGAATTGCCAACATGAAAGGAACTACCTATGTTGGTGATAAAATTGTTGCCGAAGGTGAATTTATGGCACAGATTGTAAAAAAGTAGATTAATAAAGACAGTTAAAAAGTATAAAATGAAACAACCATTAGCTTACGTCCATCCCGATGCAAAAGTTGCTGATAACGTGGTTATCGAGCCTTTTGTTTCAATCGATCATGACGTTGTAATCGGCGAAGGGACGAGAATTGGTTCAAGCGTAACTATTTTACCCGGAACACGCATTGGAAAGAATTGCAAGATTTTTCCGGGTGCTGTAATTGGTGCTGCACCGCAAGATTTGAAATTCAAAGGCGAATATTCAACCGTTGAAATTGGCGACAACAACACCATTCGCGAATTTGTGACCATCAACAGAGGTACTTCGGCAAAAGGTAAAACTGTTATTGGCGACAACAACCTTTTAATGGCATACGTACACGTTGCTCACGATTGTAAAGTTGGGAACAACATTATTTTAGTGAACAATGTACAGTTGGCCGGCGAGGTTCAGGTTGACGATTGGGCGATCCTTGGTGGAATGACTGCCGTTCACCAGTTTGTAAGAATCGGCTCGCACGTAATGATTTCGGGTGGATCGTTGGTTCGTAAAGACGTTCCTCCTTTTATTAAAGCAGGTCGCGAACCACTTTCGTACGTTGGTATTAACTCAATTGGTTTACGTCGCCGTCAGTACAACAACGACAAAATTCGTGAAGTACAGGACATCTTCCGTTACATTTACCAGAAAGGGTTGAACACTGCACAGGCTGTTGAAATTATTGAAGCAGAAATGCCTGCAACTCCTGAGCGCGACGAAGTTTTACTTTTTGTAAAAGACTCGAAACGTGGTATTATCCGTGGTTATTTCCCGGATTAATTACCATTAAAAAATAGCAGATACAAAAAATGCCATCCGTCAGCTGACGGATGGCATTTTTTGTATCTGCTAATTTCAGGTTACTTACCGTGATTCCAGCCCTGTGCTTCAAGCGGGATTGACGAACCGCCTGTTGTTTGCAGGTTGATGCCTTCTCCCGCTTCAGTCATATGTCCGATAACGGTAAAGTCAGGATCATTTTTAATTTTCTCGTAATCGTCCAACGGTAGCGTGAATAACAACTCGTAGTCTTCGCCACCGTTCAAGGCGGCCACAATTGGATTAATGCTTAACTCTTCAGCCATTTGTTTGGTCTGGTAATCCATCGGAACTTTATCCTCGAACAAACTACAACCAACACCCGAATTCTTGCACAAATGCATTATCTCCGATGACAAACCATCCGAAATATCGATCATCGAAGTAGGTTTTATTCCGATTCGTTTAAATGCTGCAATAATATCTACTCGTGCCTCAGGTTTTAACTGACGCTCCAGAATATAATCGTAACCATCCAGCTTTGGCTGCATGTTCTCGTTCACCTTAAAAACTTCATTTTCGCGCTCCAACAACTGAAGCCCCATGTAAGCGCCACCCAAATCTCCCGACACACATAAAATGTCGTTTGGTTTTGCACCGCTACGCATTACAATTTCGTCCTTTTCTGCTTCGCCGATGGCTGTAATACTCAGTGTTAATCCGGTTAACGAACTGGTTGTGTCGCCACCCACCAAATCAACATTGTACTGCTCGCAAGCCAGGTGAATTCCTTCGTATAAATCCTCCAAAGCTTCTACCGAAAACTTTCCCGAAACCCCGATATTTACAATGATCTGTTTTGGGGTGGCGTTCATGGCAAAAATGTCCGACAAATTCACCACTACAGCCTTGTAACCAAGGTGTTTCAGCGGAACGTACATCAGGTTGAAATGTATTCCTTCGGTTAACAGATCGGAAGATACAACCACTTGTTTTTCCTTAAAATCAAGAATCGCTGCATCGTCGCCAACTCCTTTAACCGTGCTCTCGTTTTTTATATTTATCGCCTTCGTTAATCGGTCGATTAAACCAAACTCTCCCAGCTCTGAAATATTCGTTTGTTTTCTTTCTTTATTCATTGTTAATAAAAGACAAATAGGTATGTTTTTATATGCTTTTCACCTGCAAAAGTACCTATAGTTTTATATCTTTGCAATTTATACGTGAACAGGAACAAAAAAGCGTTGTTATTTAATCGAAATTGCTGTTATTTATGGTATTAAGCTTCGGAAATTGATTGGGCAGAAATGTCAGCAAAAAGATTCCGGCACCAAAAATGAGATGAATAACAAGCTTTAAAAGAGACGCAAATTTTTTAATCATTCAAGAGAGAGAAAGAGAGTCAGAAAATGGAAGAACAAGATAAAATATTGAATGACGTAACGCAAGGCGAATACAAATACGGTTTTGTTACCGATATTGAAACTGACATTATCGACAAAGGCCTTAACGAAGACGTAATTCGTTTGATATCTGCCAAAAAGGAAGAACCGGAATTCATGTTGAATTTCAGGTTGGAAGCTTACCGAAAATGGCTGAAAATGAAAATGCCGAACTGGGCTTATTTAAAAGTTCCGCCCATCGATTTTCAGGCAATAAGTTATTACGCGGCCCCAAAAAAAGGCCCTAAATATGAAAGTCTTGACGAGGTAGATCCGGAATTGCTGGACACTTTCAATAAACTGGGTATTCCGCTTGAAGAGCAGAAACATCTGGCAGGAGTTGCCGTTGATGCAGTAATCGACTCGGTTTCGGTAAAAACAACTTTTAAAGATACTTTAGCCGAAAAAGGAATCATATTCTGTTCGTTTTCGGAAGCAGTAAAAGACCACCCTGATTTAGTAAAAAAATACCTGGGACAGGCTGTTCCGGTAGCCGACAACTATTTTGCAGCACTTAACTCAGCCGTGTTTAGCGACGGATCGTTCTGTTACATTCCAAAAGGTGTTCGTTGCCCAATGGAATTATCCACTTATTTCAGGATTAACGCAGCCAACACCGGACAGTTTGAGCGTACACTTATTGTGGCCGACGACGACAGTTACGTAAGTTACCTTGAAGGTTGTACCGCTCCGATGCGCGACGAAAATCAGTTGCACGCTGCAGTTGTTGAAATTATCGCACTCGACCGTGCCGAGGTTAAATATTCAACTGTACAAAACTGGTATCCGGGAGATAAAAACGGAAAAGGTGGTATTTACAACTTCGTTACAAAACGTGGTGTTTGCCGCGGTGTTTCGTCAAAAATTAGCTGGACACAGGTTGAAACCGGTTCGGCAATTACCTGGAAATACCCAAGTTGTATTCTGATGGGTGACAATTCTATTGGTGAATTCAACTCGGTCGCAGTTACCAACAATCATCAGCAGGCCGATACCGGATCGAAAATGATCCACATCGGACGCAACACCAAATCAACAATTGTGTCGAAAGGTATTTCGGCCGGTAAAAGTGAGAACTCGTACCGTGGTTTGGTAAAAGTAATGCCAAAGGCTACTAACTCGCGAAACTTCTCGCAGTGTGATTCATTGCTGTTAAACGATACTTGTGGAGCGCACACTTTCCCGTATATCGAAGTTGGAAATAAATCGTCGGTTGTTGAACACGAGGCAACAACGTCGAAAATTGGTGAAGACCAGATTTTCTATTGTAACCAACGTGGAATCGACACAGAAACTGCAATTGGAATGATTGTAAACGGTTACGCCAAAGAAGTGCTGAATAAACTTCCGATGGAGTTTGCCGTTGAAGCCCAAAAGCTTCTGCAAATCAGTCTTGAAGGTAGTGTAGGATAAACAAATTTTAAATAACTCAGGGCAAGAGTTCAAGCTCTTTCCCGCAACAGTATAGTAGTAAAGATGTTAAAAATTAAAGACTTATATGCTTCCGTTGAAGGGATGGAAATCCTGAAGGGAATCAATCTTGAAGTTAAACCCGGCGAAGTTCACGCTATTATGGGACCTAACGGTTCAGGAAAAAGTACACTTGCAAACGTACTTGCCGGAAAAGAGGATTACGAAATTACCAATGGCGAAGTTGTTTTTGAAGGAGAAGACTTATTGGAAAAGTCACCTGAAGAACGCGCCAAAGAAGGTATCTTTTTAAGTTTCCAGTACCCGGTTGAAATTCCCGGCGTACCAATGGTAAACTTCCTGAAAACTTCAGTTAACGAACACCGGAAGCACAAAGGATTAAAAGAACTTACTGCAGGCGAATTCCTGAAATTAATGCGTGAGAAAATGGATTTGGTTGACATGCATACTAAATTAACCAACCGCATGGTAAACGA
Organism: uncultured Draconibacterium sp.; assembly: GCF_913060805.1. Taxonomy (GTDB): domain Bacteria; phylum Bacteroidota; class Bacteroidia; order Bacteroidales; family Prolixibacteraceae; genus Draconibacterium. The sequence goes on along the minus strand of NZ_CAJXTC010000031.1, from coordinate 3,505 downwards.
AGGATTCTCGGGTGGTGAGAAAAAGAAAAACGAGATTTTCCAGATGGCACTGCTTGAGCCGAAATTAGCAATTCTTGACGAAACCGATTCAGGACTTGATATTGACGCATTAAAAACAGTAGCCAACGGAGTAAACGCGCTAAAATCGCCTGAAAGGTCGACAATTGTGGTAACCCACTACCAGCGCCTGCTCGATTATATTGTACCCGATTTTGTACATATTCTTTACCAGGGAAAAATTGTTAAAACAGCCGGAAAAGAACTGGCTTTCCAACTGGAAGAAAAAGGGTACGACTGGATTAAATCAGAAAACGGAAATTAACATGAGCGTTTTAGTTGACAAAGCAGATTTATCGCTAAAATATACCGCGCATTACAACGAAGTAAAAGACGAGCTTTTCGCAAACTCGTCCGATATTTTGAACGCTCAACGAAAAAAGGCGTTTCAGAACTTTGTTTTGCAGGGTATACCAACGCGAAAAAATGAAAATTATAAATACACCAACCTAAATCCGGCATTTGTGCCCGATTTTAAATTCATCCACACAAGGGAGGAAAAGAAAGCCGATATGGGCGAGGTTTTTCGTTGCGATGTTCCGCAACTGAATACCAACCTGGCACTGGTTTTTAATGGTTGGTTCTACAAAAACGAAACAGAAAAAGGAGATCTTCCGGAAGGAGTTATTCTCGACAGCCTCGACAGTATTTCGAAAGAAAGACCTGAGTTACTGGAAAAATATGCCAGCCTGGCAAATGTTGAAGAAGACCCAATGGTGGCGCTGAACACAGCTTTTGCCAAAGATGGTTTTTTCCTTTATGTTCCGAAAAATGTAGTAGTTGAAAGTCCGATCCAGATCATCAATCTGTTGCAAGACGAAAAAGATACATTCTCTACTCAACGGAATTTTATTCTTGTTGAAGATGGTGCTAAAGTTCAGGTGTTGTTATGCGATCACACACTGAACCTGAACCAATACCTGAATAACTCGGTAACCGAAATTTTTGCCGGCAACAATGCTGAGGTGGAGTTTTACACGCTACAAAACCAGCATAACAAAGCCACAAATATCAATTCGGTATTTATCGATCAGCAGCGCGATTCGCGTGTTACAACACACACTGCATCGTTACACGGCGGTTTGATTCGTAACAACCTGCAATTTGCGTTAAACGGCGAAAATGCCGAGGCGCACATGTTTGGAATGTCTTTTATGGACAAGAAACAACATGTCGACAATTTTACTCAGGTTATTCACGCGGCGCCACATTGCGAAAGTAATCAGATTTATAAAAACGTGCTCGACGAGAAATCAACTGGTGCGTTTGCCGGAAGAATTCACGTTGTTCGCGATGCACAAAAAACAAATGCTTTCCAGCGTAACAACAACTTGTTGTTGACCGACGAGGCTACCATGCAAACAAAACCTCAGCTGATTATTGATGCTGACGATGTAAAATGTAGTCACGGTGCAACAGTTGGTCAGATTGACGAGGAAGCATTGTTTTACCTGCGTGCACGTGGAATTCAAGAAGATAAGGCACGCCTGATGATGATGAACGCTTTTGCCCACGAGGTGGTAAAAGAAATCAAACTGGAGCCATTACGCGACCGTATCGACGAACTGGTTGACAAACGCCTGAAAGGCGAAGTTGCCCGTTGTCACGATTGTGCTTACCAGTGCGATTGTTAAGATATAGAACAACTGAGCAGGTGACTTGAAGTCACCTGCTCAGTTAATCCTTCAACAATCCAAACTCCCGCGCCAACTCTCTATTTATCAGGTCACCATCTCTTTTCCCTGAATAATCCAATAACGACGAAAATTCCCAATCATCCAAATGTGATACAAGCTTTTCACGTAATGGATTTTCGTGCATATAATTAAAGAGAACCTGCGGATTCTCTTTTTCAGGAAGAAGAGATAATTCTTACGTTGAAAGAAAATACGTTGCGAATTATTACCTCTGTTATAAATGTGAAATATGTGATCGGGCGCAAAGTTCATAAGCAAATTAAGAATCAGATAAATAGGTATGATATAAATGTGTATTCCCTTAAAATTACAAAATCTTTTGCACCTTTGCATTACATCGACTGAGCGGGTGACGCAGAGTCACCCGCTCAGTAAACAATGAGTCTATGAATTACGATATCGAAAAAATCAGATCATATTTCCCCATTCTTCAGCAAAAGGTATACAATAAACCATTAGTTTATCTCGACACGGCTGCTTCGGCTCAAAAACCGGTTCAGGTGCTATTAAAGCTTGAGCAGTTGCACAACGATTACTATGGTAACATTCACCGTGGTGCACACTACATGGCCGATAAAGCGACGGTTGAATACGAAGAGGTTCGAGACAAAGTACAGGCTTTTGTTAATGCTGCTTCGCGTAAAGAGATAATTTTTACGAAGGGAACCACTGAAAGTGTTAACCTGGTAGCAAGCAGTTTTTGCGAAAAATATGTTTCGGACGGCGATGAGATCATCGTTTCAGAAATGGAGCACCACTCTAACATTGTTCCGTGGCAAATTGCAGCCGGAAGACGAAATGCAAAAATCGTAAAACTTCCGTTTAACGACACCGGTTTGCTCGAGATAGAAAAGCTGCCGGAACTGATCACTCCGAAAACAAAGTTGATTGCGGTTAATCACGTTTCGAATGTTCTCGGAACCATAAACCCGATTGCAGAAATCATTAAAATAGCACACAAAAACAACGTTGCTGTTCTGGTTGATGGAGCACAAGCATCAGCACACATAAAGATTGATGTACAAAAACTCGATGTTGACTTTTATGCTTTTTCAGCACACAAAGTTTACGGGCCAAACGGTGTTGGTGTTTTATACGGAAAAGAAAAGTGGCTGGAAGAAATGCCTCCTTATCAGGGCGGCGGACAAATGATATCGGAAGTGTCGTTCGACGGAACAACCTTCAACGAGATCCCCTATAAATTTGAAGCAGGAACTCCTAACATTTCTGGATTAGCGGCTTTTGGAGCAGCGATTGATCTGGTAAACGAAATTGGCGTTGAAAACATGGGTCGCCACGAACACGAGTTGCTGGAATATGCCACCGAAAAACTAAAAGCCATCGATGGTTTAAAGATTTATGGCGAGGCACCTCACAAATCGGGAGTAATCTGTTTTAACATCGATGGAATTCATTCGTACGATTTGGGAATGTTACTCGATAAAATGGGTATTGCCATTCGCACCGGCCATCATTGTGCCGATCCGATTATGCAGCATTTTGGAATGTCGGCCTGTGCACGCATTTCATTTGGAATGTACAACACAAAAGAAGAGATCGACATCTTTATGGAAGCTTTGAATAAAGCGATAATGATGTTCTAGTTCATCTTGGCAATAATTATCAATTCCTTTCAAATACAAATCAAACTCACCCTCATTCCCTCTCTTTGCAAACCTTAGATTTGCGAAGATATTTTTTGATGGAATGGAAAGGATTAATTTTGAGTATAAACCAAGATATTAAAAAGA
>NZ_CAJXTC010000030.1 GCF_913060805.1 uncultured Draconibacterium sp. | reverse complement strand
TCCAAATTTAGTGCATCACATTCCTTATTTACAGATTCTATCATAAGAGAGCAAACAGGTGAGTTCTCAGCACAAAATTTTAATAAGGTGTGGGCCCAAACTGGAGGAACAATTATATACAAAGAGTGCAGGTACAATCTTTATAAAAACCTTGATTGCAAAGCGTGTATAACTCTTACAGCACGGATTAATAGTAAAAATATGAAGGTTATTGACCAACCACAGATAAAGTGGCAATTAATCCCTGGCGGTACCAAGGAGATTTTGGGGTATACATGTCAAAAAGCTAGTACAAATTTTGCCGGAAGAGATTACGAAGCATGGTTTACAACAGAAATTCCCATTTCTGATGGGCCATATAAATTTGGAGGTTTACCTGGCCTAATTGTACAACTACACGACTCAGAATTCCAACATCGTTTCCAACTTATAGGGGTAATTAAACCTTCAACCCTAAAACCTATATATTTTAAAGAAAAAAAGAATTACATACAGGTATCAAATAAAGATTATATCAAAGCCTTAAATGCTCATTTAGCCTCTCTTTATAATAGATTTCAAACAGAGGACCAAATTACCTTTGATAATGATGCTAGCAAGGCAAATGCCTTAAATAATATTAAAGCTCAAAACAACTTTATTGAAAAATATTAAGAAAATATCGGCCCCTCAATACCACTTCGCCACATATGCAGAAGGTTTTGTAATCTGTTCAATGTTGCTGTTTTTCGTTAGTAATATTTCAGGACAGACCATAGTTGCAGGGCAAATATCCATTGCCGAAAAAAGTGATGTAAGTGGGATTAGTGTTTTAGCCCTATCATCGTTAAACTCGCAAGAAATTCTTACCTATTCAATAAGCGACAACTCAGGCCAATATAAGCTTTCATATACATCGTCTTCCGATTCGGTATTTATTGCCTTTAAATCGCTGAATTTTAAAGATACCATAGTCGGGTTATCGAATCAAAGCCAAAAGTTTGACATCAAGCTTCTGCCCGATGTTTTTGAAATAAAGGAAGTAAGCGTGAGAGGCAATCCTATTTCGGTTCGAGGCGATACTATTAACTATGTTGTTAATGCTTTTGCAAAAGCCGGCGACCGATCGGTTGGCGATGTAATTAGCCGCATGCCGGGATTTGAAGTTACCGAACTGGGGCAGATTTATTACCAGGGCAAACCCATTCAGAAATACTATATTGAGGGGATGGATTTACTGGAAAAACGTTATGCATTGGCCAACAAAAACCTTCCTCACAAATCGGTAAGTTCGGTGGAAGTACTGCAGAACCACCAGCCTGTGAAAATGCTGGAAGATAAAATTCCAACTGACGAAACGTCAATAAATATAAAATTAAAAAATGATGTGGCTATTACAGGCACCATGTATGCCGGGGCAGGATTTTCGCCTTTCCTGCACGATATAAACTTTACGCCAATGTTGTTTACAAAAAAACAGCAAATTATTACTACCTGGCAAAGTAACAATATCGGCCACGACTTAAATACTCAACACCAACCACTGGTATATAGCAATGGAGAGTTGCAAGGCTATAAAAACCGAAAACCAGAACTGCTTGGGATATTACAGATACAAAAACCTCAGATAGAAAAGGATCGCTACCTCAATAACAATGCAAACTTGTTATCCTATAATCATTTGCTAAAAACAAAAAACGGAACGGAACTAAAAATTAACAGTAGTTATTACCACGATAAGATAAAAGAAAAAGGACAAGTGGCAACTTCCTATTTTTTAGAAAATGAAACAATCGGGTTTACCGAGATTACCCAAAATAAATTCTACAATAAAAGCCTTAGTACCGATCTTACCCTTACCCAAAACGAAAAAAAAAGATACCTCACCAATAAATTCAGTTTTAATAAATTTTGGGATAGCGAAACCGGATTGATCCAAAATGAAGGAGACCTCATGCAATCTTCGGAAATCCCGCACTTTTCTCTTGCTAACGACTTTGATATCCTGCTACCGGTTAATCAGAATTTTATCCGCTTCTATTCATTTGTCGATTATAATAACTCTCCCCAACAATTATCGTTTTCGCCGGGAGTTTTTGAGGATATTTTAAACTACGGAGAACCTTATTTGCAAACCACACAGAAAGTTGTTGAGAGAAATCTCGTCAGCCATAATTTTCTTCAGTTTACCACAGGAACAAAACCCTGGATTTTTGAATCGGAACCGGGAATCAGGTACGAGAAACAGAAACTGGAAACATCAATAATCAACTATGGAACCATAATAACCACCGACAGTTTAAGAAACCATTTGGAATGGTCTTTTACAGAATTGTATTTATCAGAAACCCTTAGATATGAAAAAAACAGACTACGTTTAGCCTTGAACCTTCCCTTTTCTTATCAAAATTATAACATCAGGGACAAAAACTTTCAGTTAGAAAACAAGGTTAATAAGTTGTTTCTTTCTCCTAACGCAAGTTTAAAGTATGAACTGAGTGGATATTGGACTTTTCGTGCCGGCATCAAATACGACCAGCAAATGGGAGAGGTAGCTTCTTTAACTCAGGGGTACGTTTTTTCAAGTTACCGACAATTAAAAAAGGGAATCAATCAACTGGCTCAGAAAAACAGATTTCGGTATAATTTCGGTGCTGAATTCAAAAATCCGATTTCTGGATTTTTCTCGGTGCTAACCTACACAAACAGCACAACCTTAAACAACTTGCTACTAAAACAAAATGTAAACAATCAGGGATTACTGATTTACGATGCTATTGAAAAAGATAACAAATCTTACTTACAAAACTTATCGTTTTCAATTAACCAATACATACTAAACTGGCGGGCAACTATTGATTTTAAAGCCAACTACAATCGTAATAAAAAAGAATATTTGCTAAACGAGAAACCGGGATGGTTAACAAACAGTGTTTACACCTTTTATCCGGGAATAACTGTAAATCGCTGGAGAAAAGTGGATGTAGCTTACAGCTACCAGTTACATTTTATTAAGCAAAACTCTCAACAAGCCACAATCTCAATTACAAATCAGAAACATAAAGGCAACTTATTCTATACGCCTGAAAAAAGACACTTACTGGGCTTTTCTTTCGAATATTACACAATAAAACAGAGTGGTCAGGATAAGTCCAACAATCTTTTCGCGGATTTCTCTTATCACTTAAAACCTACAAAAGGTAAATTCAAATACAAACTGGAAGTGCTTAACATTTTTAATAATTCTGAAATTAAGCGCTATTACAATAGTGATATCTCTTTAACTAAAAATACTTATTCCATTCGCCCACGACAGTTTTTAGTTACCATTTCTATCGGATTATAAAACCGACCTTAAACTTTATTTGATATTTTAGCAGCTTGTTTGTAGGACTTTTGATATTAAAGTTGAATATTTTATTGAAATTCCTATACTCCGATAAATATTAAAAAGATGAACAGATCAGCAAAAGATTATTTTACACTGGTATTAAAAGGAATGGGAATGGGCGCTGCCGATGTGGTACCGGGCGTTTCCGGAGGAACAATTGCCTTTATCACGGGTATTTACGAAGAATTAATTAACTCGATAAAATCAATCAACTTAACCGCAATTAAACTTCTTCTCAGTTTTAAAATTGCCGAGTTCTGGAAAGCCATTAACGGAACTTTCCTTATCAGTGTTTTTATCGGAGTTGGAATCAGTGTTTTCTCGCTGGCAAAAGGATTGGAGTACCTACTTCACCACTATCCTATTTTAGTGTGGTCGTTCTTTTTCGGGCTGATTGTTGCATCGGCAATTTATGTGGCGCGCTCCATTAAACGGTGGAAAGCCGATACCATTATAGGCGGTTTGGCCGGAATTGTAATTGCGTACCTGATTACCGTTATTACACCTGCCGAAGCGAACACCAGCTATTGGTTTATTTTTCTGTCGGGAGCCATTGCCATTTGCGCCATGATTCTGCCCGGTATTTCAGGTAGTTTTATTTTGGTACTGCTGGGCATGTACAAATTTATTCTTTCGGCAGTTGGCGATATGAACATTGCGGTTATCCTCACTTTCCTTGTTGGCGCTGCAGTTGGAATTATTGCTTTTTCGAATGTGTTGTCGTGGCTATTAAAAAAATACCACAACACAACCATTGCAGTTCTGGCAGGTTTTATGGTGGGATCGCTAAACAAAGTATGGCCATGGAAAGAAGTTACAGAAACCATTATTGATCGTCATGGCGAATTAAAACCGATTGCAGAACGTAATATTTTACCCGGAACTTACGAGCAAATTACAGGTCACGAAGCCTGGTTATTGGGAGCAATTCTATTGGCAGTTGCCGGATTTGCACTCATTTTTGTTGTTGAAGGAATTGGAAAGAAACTAAAAAAGTAAGCAGTCTCAGTTTACAGTACTCAGTAAAAAATCAAAACATGAAAAGATACGGATTATTAGGCTACCCACTCACCCACTCATTCTCGAAACGCTATTTTACCGAACGTTTTGAAACGGACAAGATAGATTCAACTTATGACAATTTCGAAATCGATTCGATAACCAAATTCCCGGATGTGGTAAAAGACAATCCGGAAGTGATCGGATTTAACGTTACAATTCCATACAAAGAACAGGTAATTCCTTATTTGAATGAACTGAATGATTCGGCAAAAGAAATTGGTGCTGTTAATACCATTCGTGTAACACGAACTGAAAACGGTGTGCATTTAAAAGGCTTTAATACCGATACTTTTGGTTTTGAGTCTTCGTTGAAGCCGCTTTTAAAAGATCATCATAAAAAAGCACTGATTTTGGGAACAGGCGGTGCTTCGAAAGCATTAAAATATGTGCTCAATAAATTGGGTATCGAATATATTTCGGCTTCGATTGAAGAGTTGAAGGAAAATGAGATCCGTTACGAAGACATCGACGAGCAGTTAATAAGCGAGCGCCTCTTAATCATTAATGCGACACCACTAGGAACCTATCCAAAAGTTGAGACTTTCCCGAATATTCCTTACGAATTTATAACTGACAAACATTTGCTTTTTGATTTGGTTTACAATCCTGAAGTAACGCAGTTTATGGCCAAAGGACAAGTCAAAGGAGCCATTGTTAAAAACGGTTACGAAATGTTGCTGAATCAGGCTAAGAAGTCTTATGAAATCTGGAACTCGGAGGAGTAAGAAATCAGTAATCAGTCTCAGTATTCAGTTTTCAAGCGTTTATAAAACTCGAAACCAGCGACTCGTAACTCGCAACTAAAAATCATGGATAAAACAAAAGTACTTTTCGTATGTCTGGGAAATATTTGTCGCTCGCCAAGTGCGGAGGCAGTTTTTAACGGCGTTGTAAAAAAAGCAGGTTTAAGCAAGAACTTCGAAGTGGATTCTGCCGGTACTTCAGGATGGCATGCCGGAGAACCTGCCGACAAAAGGATGCAATCGCATGCCATACGTCGCGATTATAATTTAACATCACTTTCAAGGAAGTTTGATCCAAATTCCGATTTCGATTATTTCGATTACATCATCGGGATGGACGACAGCAACATGCAGAACTTAAAAAGTATGGCCCGCAGCGGCAGCGACCTGCAAAAGCTGCACAAAATGACAGATTTTAGCAAAGAGTGGAACTACGATGAAGTGCCTGATCCGTATTACGGTGGTGAAGAAGGTTTTGAGCTGGTCCTCGATCTGTTGGAAGATGCATGCGAGGGGCTGTTGGAAGATATTGAAACAAAAAGATCTGAGTAGAAATTCCACTAAGATCTTTTCATATATATGAAGTTTTTTTACTCGAAGTGGTAAAGGAAATTTACCAAACAATCGTAGGCCGGTTTGCGCTCGCCTTCAATATCAACCACAATTTTCACCTGAATTTTGGCAATTCCGCGCAGGTTTTTAATGTCGTTTAACGATACTGTTGCACGTATTTTATCGTTCACTTTTACCGGTTGCTGAAAACGCAAACTCTCGATACCGTAATTCACGATCATCTTTACATTTCGTACATCAACAACATTGTACCACAGGTAAGTTAACATCGACAACGATAAATAACCGTGTGCGATGGTTGTTTTAAACGGCGACTCCTTGGCTGCACGCTCCGGATCGGTGTGAATCCACTGGTAATCAAGCGTGGCATCTGCAAACTTATCGATCTGATCCTGAGTTATCTGTACATAATCTGAAACTCCTATAACCTGCCCCAAAAGGGCTTCAAACTCTTCGTAGTTGTTGATAATTCGTTTTTCCATTGAAAAAATAATTCTGGTAAATGATGTGCCAAGTTAATCCTTTTTCCGCAAGAATAGCAGCTTACAGCATGATGAATACCCCTATTTTATAAAGCTTTCATAAAGACTTACTGAATTTTAATACTTTATGTTCTATTTTTAAAAGGACTGTGAACTTATATTAAAGATTTCAGACTTACTCGTCCGGTTTTTATCAGAAAATAGTCACCTTTGCATTTCAATTTATCGCATGAGAAATCTTTTCCGAACAACAACATTCCTGGCAATTGTTGCCTGCCTTTTATGGTCGACCGCTTTTGCGGGAGTAAAAATAGGGCTGGAATATCATACTCCGTTCCAGTTTGCCGGCATTCGGTTTACCATTTCCGGAATACTTATGTTTTTGTACTTTGGGAAACCCAAACGCTATTTTTCAGAATTAAAACACAACCTGAAATTTATACTACTACTTTCTGTAGTGCAGATATTTGCACAATACGCACTGTTTTACAGCGGATTAAATTTACTTCCCGGTTCATTGTCGGCAATGATCGTTGGGTCGCAACCACTTTTTATAGCACTGGTAGCTCACTTCTCGTTTAATAACGACAAAATGACGCCGCTAAAAACATTTAGTATTTTAATTGGCGTTGCCGGAATTGCAATTATCACATTGGGGCGCACAAAAGTTGAGATGAGTGGCTACCTGGAATATATTGGCATTGCCATATTACTGGTTAACAATATTGTATCAGGTTATGCCAACGTGCTGGTTTCGAAACACTCAAAAGGAATTTCGCCGGTAGTATTAAGTTCCACTTCGCTGATTATTGGTGGTTTGATGCTGTCCGTTGTTTCTATTCCTGTTGAAGGCATTCACCTGGGACCATTTCCTCCTGAATACTGGTATGCTTTGGCCTGGCTCAGCTTTTTATCGGCAGCCGCCATTACTATCTGGTTTTCATTGCTTAAACGGCCGGGCGTAAAAGTTTCGTTACTGAATGTGTGGAAGTTTCTGATTCCCGTTTCCGGGGCCGCACTCAGCTGGATTTTATTGAGCAACGAAAAACCTGATTTCCCGTCAATTATCGGAATGATAGTTATTGCGATTTCCTTGATTAGCCTTAACTATGCTAACCGAAGAGAGCAAAAACTGGCCGCCCAAAAAGAACAGAAATAATTCTGCTTTAACAGATTCATTAAATTGTGCACAAAATCAATCTGTTTTACCCTAATCCCTAAAGGGAAGCAGATTGATTTTTAGAATTCACCCTTTAGGGGCGGGGTAAAAATCCTAAAAATCATATTGGAGAGTTATCTGCGAAAGCAGAATTACTCATCCAAAACCAGTAATTCAATTTTTCTAAAATCCGTGCTGTGGCCCTCCGCCTGAATGGAGATGGTGCCTTTTGTAAGCATCTTGTTTCCATCGGCCGGAAGAAGTTTTTCGTAAGTTGGATCGCGCGGATCAAGCTGTGGTTTTTCGTAACTTAATACTTCTAGTCCATCAACAAAATGACGGATTAAATCTCCACCATGCACTTCTGCTTCAACAGTCACCCACTTGTCATCGTATTGAGTTTCTGCGCTTGAATTAATCGTATGCGGCTCTATCAATTCTCCATTCATCACTACGTTTGTTCCCGGAGTACAAAGATTCATAGTAGGACGCTCGCCTTGTCCGGTAACGCCGCCTAACAACTGCACTTCTATTGATGTTGGAAATGCCTGATCCAATTCCATAGATTCTGCGGTTTGGCCATGAATCATCAAACCGTTATTTCGAAATGCCCAGTTCGGCGCATTTTTTAATTGTGGCCCCACAAACCGATACTCCACCCGCAAACGGTAGTGCGAAAATTCATCCTTGTAAAACAAGTGCCCGAATTCGCCATTCCACTCGTCCCAATTGTCGTACGACACGCGAAGAATACCATCTTCAACCCGGAACGTATTTTTGTAATTGACACCTAACTCGTAGCCTGTAAACTTTGGGGTCCAGTCGTCTAAATCTTTTCCATTAAACAATTGAATCCATTCTTCTCCGGATTTTTCTGTTAATTGTTGGGTTTTGGGTTTTGAATTGCACGCCGATAAAACCAAAGCGCACGCCAGAAGGGCAATTCCAAAGAATCTATAAGTTGTTGTCATTACTGAAATTTTAATTGATTTAGTTATAAAGTAAAGATAAAACAATATTGAAAAGAACAAAAATTAACCACCTGGTTAAACTAATTGGTTATTTTCTTGGATAATTGAATTCAACGCTCTAATTTTGACCAACTGGTTAAACTAATTAGTTAATTCAAATTCATGACAGCCATAAATAAAGACAATACCGAAGAAAAGATCCTGTCCGCTGCCCGCAATGTGTTTATCCATAAAGGTATGGACGGCGCCCGCATGCAGGAAATCGCCGACGAAGCCGGGATCAACAAAGCATTGCTTCATTACTATTTCCGGTCGAAACAGAAACTGTTCGAAGCCATTTTCAAAAGTGTTTTTGGAAAGATTATGCCCAATGTAATGCTCATGGTAAATTCCGACAAACCAATTGAGGATAAGCTTGGCGCCTTTATCGAAAACTACATCGATATTTTAACGATAAACCCTTTTCTACCAACATTCATTTTAAAAGAAATCCATCGCGATCCTGAATTTCTTGCCGGAATGATTAAAGAAAGTGGGATTAATCCACAGCAAATCATAACCATGTTTAAGCAGGAAATGGACAGCGGAAAGATCAGAAAAATGGATCCGCGCGACCTCATCATTAATATCATAAGCCTGAGCGTTTTCCCAATTGCCGGAAAACCACTTCTCTCGGAAATGTTTTTCGAGAAGGACAAAGCGAACTACGACGAATTTATTCTAAAAAGAAAAGTAACTATCAAGGAATTTATCCTTCACTCAATCCTAATAAAATGAGAAAGATTCTAATTCTATTGCTATTTCCGTTTCAGTTAGCGGTTGCCCAAAACAGCATACAATTGGATAGTTGTTATGTGTGGGCGCGACAAAACTATCCCAATCTGAAACAGTCGGAATTGTGGAAAGAGATCAATTCGCTTTCCATACAAAACCACGAAACCAATTATTTGCCTCAGGTGTCATTAAACGGGCAAGCCACTTATCAATCGGCTGTAACCGAGGTGCCGGTTTCGATGCCGGGAGTTACCATACCAACCGTATCGAAAGATCGTTACAACGCTTATGCCGAGTTGCAGCAAACCATTTGGGATGGTGGAATTACCAAAGTCAACAAAACACTGGAAACGGCCATTTTGAACAGCAATCTCAGTCAACTTGAAGTTGAACTTTACAAACTGAATGAGCAGGTTGCACAGGCCTTTTTTACAGCTCTGGTTGTCGATCAGCAAAAAGAAGTAATTCTAGCGCAGGTAAAAACAATTGAAGAACAGTTGAGCCGTGTAGAATCGGGTATAAGAAATGGCGTTACCGAACCTTCGGCAGCTTTGGTGTTAAAAGCCGAGCGAATCAACCTCGAGCAAAATATTGTTGAGTTGGATGCGGCAAAAAGTGCATCGCGTCAAATGCTCGAATTGCTTACCGGAAAACAGTTTGATGAAAAGGAAACATTTACCTATCAAACAAACTTTTCTTTCAATTCGGAATTGCTACGTCCTGAATTACAATTACTGGGCGTTCAACGAGAGCAATTGGCCGTTCAAAGCGATTTGCTTTCGAAAACAAGAAACCCAAAGCTTTTTGGATTTGGACAGCTGGGTTATGGCAAACCGGGATTAAACATGCTACTCGACGAATTTAAAGGCTACTACCTTTTTGGTGTGAGCGTTTCGTGGAATGCCTTCGACTGGAAACAAACTTCGCGACAAAGACAAGTTTTGCAACTTCAGCAAGAAATGCTTCAAAGCCAGGAAGCCACATTTATACAAAACCTCAACCTGTTGCTCATTCAACAAAAAGAACAAATCGGGAAGCTGGAACAATTAATTACGAACGACGAAAACCTGGTTGAACTGCGTGCCGGGATTACCAAAGCAGCCGCCTCAAAATTGGAAAACGAAACCATTACAACTTCCGACTATGTTCAGGAATTACAAGCAGAAACAGTAGCAAAACTTAAACAAGAAGTGCACAAGATTCAGCTCAACGAAGCCCGCGAGAAATACGTCCTGATAAAAGGAAAAACAATAACGGGCACATCAACACAGAACTAAATAAACGCATGAAAAACAAGATTACCATGAAAAAGATACTTTACATTATTTCGCTGCCATTACTTTTTATCGCCTGCCAATCGGATAACGATGCGGCCGACGCGTATGGCAATTTCGAGGCGGAAACCGTTATTGTTTCAGCAGAAACTCCGGGCAAGATCCTTGAACTAAATGTTGACAAAGGAGACAAGATTGATGCCGGTTATCCTACAGCTCTTATCGACACGGTTCAACTCCATTTGCAACTGTTGCAACTTGATGCTCAACAAACTGCCGTCGTGGCCAAACGTCAGTCGATTCAGTCGCAAATTGCTGTGTTCGAAGAGCAAAAAGCAAATCTGAAGATCAACGAAGAACGCATAAAAAAGATGCTGAAAGACGGAGCTGCCACACAAAAACAACTTGACGATATTCAGGGGCAGATTAGTGTAATCGACAAACAGATTGCCAATACCAAAACACAATTCACACTCGTCAGCAAAGAGCAGGAAGTTTTGGAGGCGCAAAAAGCTTCGGTTGCCGATCAGTTAAGCCGCTGTACTATAAAATCACCGGTTTCAGGAACCATTCTTGAAACATACGCTGAGCAAGGAGAATTAACTACTGCCGGAAAAGCGCTTTTCAAAATTGCAGATATCAGCGAACTGGAACTTAAAGTTTATGTAAGCGGTGCTCAACTTCCACATGTAAAAATCGGTCAGCAGCTCGATGTTTTGGTCGATCAGAATGCTGCCGAAAATCAACATTTCACAGGAACCATTACCTGGATTTCATCGGAAGCGGAGTTTACACCTAAAATCATCCAAACCAAAGAAGAACGTGTAAAGCTGGTTTACGCTGTTAAAGTAACAGTAAAAAACGATGGAACATTAAAAATCGGAATGCCCGGGGAAGTTCGTTGGAACTAATCAATGTCAAGTATTTCATGATCGAGATTAACAACATAACAAAGTCGTACAAGGAAACCATGGCACTTTCGGGTATCAACCTGCATGTGAATGAAGGAGAACTTTTTGGATTGATCGGTCCTGACGGAGCAGGGAAATCAACTTTGATCCGCATTCTTATGACGCTGCTTTTACCCGATTCTGGTGAAGCAAAATTAGATAATCTGGATGTGGTTGAAAATTACAAGAAGATCCGCAAAATGGTCGGCTATATGCCGGGGCGTTTTTCATTGTATCAGGATCTTAGCGTGGAAGAAAACCTGAACTTTTTTGCGACTGTTTTTGGCACCACGGTTCAGGAGAATTACGATTTGATTCGTGACATTTTTTACCAGATCGAGCCCTTTAAAAGCCGCCGTGCAGGGAAACTGTCGGGTGGGATGAAACAAAAACTGGCGCTTTCGTGTGCACTAATCCATAAACCCAAAATATTGGTACTCGACGAACCAACAACCGGAGTAGATGCTGTTTCGCGAAAAGAGTTTTGGGAGATGCTAAAAAACCTTCAGCAAAAAGGAATTACCATTTTGGTGTCGACACCTTATATGGACGAAGCCGATCTTTGCGACAGGGTAGCATTAATCCAAAACGGACAGATACTGGATGTGGATTCTCCAAAACAGATAACCGAAAAATTTCCACGAAAGATCATTCAGGTAGGCGCCCGAAATATGTATCAACTGATCAACGATTTACGTGCTTACGATAAAGCCGAAGCCGTTTATGCTTTTGGACAGTACGCCCATTTTACGGGACTGAATGATGAAGTGGAAACGAACGAGCTCGATAATTATCTTCAAAACCTGGGGCATGAAAAAATACTTGTAGAAGAAATTCCTGCCGGTATTGAAGATGTATTTATGAACTTAATGGAGCAGTAAGAAGTCGCAGTTGACAGTCTCAGCTTTCAGTAAAAATAAAATAAACAGTATGGATTTTAAAAGTTTAATAGTATATCAAAAAAGTTCTCGGAAGTACCCCGATTCTTTAACTGTAACTGAGACTGAATACTGAGACTGCAAACTATCTAATATGGAAAGAGAAACAATCATTTCAGCAAGAAACCTGGTCAAAAACTTTGGTCATTTTACGGCAAACGACAACCTGTCGTTTGAGGTAAGAAAGGGTGAAATTTTTGGATTTCTGGGAGCTAACGGAGCAGGTAAAACTACAGCTATTCGTATACTTTGCGGACTGTCATCACCAACATCGGGCGAGGTGGAAGTTGCAGGTTTTGATATTTATCGTGAAACCGAAAAAATAAAAAAGAACATCGGTTATATGAGCCAAAAGTTTTCGCTTTATGAAGACCTGACCATTTTGGAGAACATTAAGTTGTATGCAGGAATTTATGGAATCAGCAGAAAGCAGCGCAAAGAAAAAGAATCGGAATTGCTAAAAAAACTGGAGCTGGAAAATGTAAAAAACAAGCTCATTGGGGATTTACCGCTGGGATGGAAACAAAAGCTGGCTTTTTCGGTGGCTATTTTTCACGATCCGAAAATTGTATTCCTCGATGAACCAACAGGAGGTGTTGACCCGGTTACACGACGTAAATTCTGGGACCTAATTTACGAAGCAGCCCACAACGGTATCACCGTTTTTGTGACTACTCATTACATGGATGAAGCTGAATATTGCGACCGCGTATCGATAATGAATGCCGGTAGAATTGAGGCACTCGACACGCCGGCAAAACTGAAAGAAAAATACAATGCAACAAACATGGACGAAGTGTTTTTGAAGATAGCGAGATGAAAGCCACAGAACAATGTCATTTCGACGAGCCTGCGAGGAGAAATCTGTAACCAATGAAATAGATTTCTCAGTCATTCTTCCTTCGAAATTACAACTGGTAATTAATAAAAAATGAAACAACTAAGATCATTCATAAAAAAAGAATTCTTCCACATTTTTCGTGATGCGCGGACGATGCTGATTCTATTTGGTATACCGGTCGTGCAACTGCTGGTTTTCGGAACGGTGATTAAAAGCGAGATCAAAGATGTGCATATTGCCATTTATGACCAGTCAAAAGATGAAACCACACAGGAAATAACTAATAAATTGCTGTCATCGGGCTATTTCCTGTTAGATGAAAACCTTGACAACCTCGACGATATCGATGCCATTTTCCGGAAAGGCAAAGTGCGCGAGGTGATTGTTTTTGAAAACAACTTCGGGCAAACTCTCGGAAAAGAAGGCATTGCAAAAATGCAGCTGATAGCCGATGCTTCCGATCCGAACATTGCTAAGCTGGCTATATCCTACACAACTGCCATCGTAAACGACTACATCCGAAAACTGTATCCCGAAATGCAGTTACCCATGCAAATTACTCCTGAAGTACGTATGTACTTTAACGAAGAAATGAAAAGTGCTTACATGTTTGTTCCGGGAGTGATGGCACTGATTCTAATGCTCATTTCAGCCATGATGACTTCCATTTCCATAACCCGCGAAAAAGAATTGGGAACAATGGAAATTCTTTTGGTTTCACCACTTCGCCCCGTTCAAATTATTGTTGGCAAAGTACTTCCCTATCTTTTATTGTCAATCGCCAATGCTTTTATCATTGTGCTGATCGGGCATTTTGTGTTTGGCGTACCGGTGAGCGGCAGTTTCATTTTGCTCATGCTGGAAACCATTCTTTTCATCATGATGGCACTTTGCCTGGGAATTCTGATATCGACGGCGGCAAAAAACCAAATGGCAGCCATGTTTATCTCAATGATCGGATTAATGCTGCCCACCATTTTATTATCAGGTTTTATTTTTCCTATCGAAAATATGCCAGTGGTGCTGCAATATTTCAGTCACATAATGCCCGCCCGATACTTCATAACGATTGTAAGAACTATCATGCTCAAGGGAACCGGTATCTTTTTTATCTGGAAAGAGACAGCAGTTTTGATTGGCATGACATTGTTTTTTATTGCGGTAAGTGTGAAGAAGTTTAAGATTAGATTAGAATAGCTGATAGCCATTAGCTTATAGCCGCGAGCAAATGAAATAAGAATTAATACATATAAATATTAACCTTAATAACAAAAAAGATGAAGAACTTCAAAAAGTTAAAAGTATGGCAGAAAGGAATTGAACTGGTGGTTGACATCTACAAAAGCACCAACACATTTCCTAAAGAAGAATTGTATGGTTTGACGAGCCAGATAAAACGTTCAGCAATCTCTGTTCCTTCAAATATTGCAGAAGGATCTGGGAGAGGCTCCGATAAAGATTTTAATCGATTTTTAGACATCGCATTAGGTTCATCATTTGAGTTAGAAACACAGCTAACAATTGCAAAAAGATTGAATTTTATTTCTGATAAAGATTTTTCAGAAATTATAAATAGTCTGGATGAAGAACAACGAATGATCACCGGACTTCAAAAGAATTTAAAACAAAGCTAATAGCTCGGGGCTAGAAGCCAGAAGCTCACTATGAAAACAATACTATACCTACTGCAAAAAGAATTCCGCCAAATATTTCGGAACAAGACCATCCTGCCGATGATCTTTGTTGTGCCGATCATGCAAATGCTGATTTTAGTATTTGCGGCCACTTACGATATGAAACGTATCGATTTGGTTGTGGTCGACCACGATATGTCCGAAAACTCGCGGCAGCTGATCGCCAAATTTGATGGAATTCCGTTTTTTCATGTGCATCATTTAGAGCAATCAGAAAAGCTGGCCGAAGACAAATTATTGAACGATGAAGCAGATGCTATTCTTGTTTTCCCGGTTAATTTTGAACGTAACCTTATTCGTGACGACGAGACAAAAGTGCAACTTTTGATAAATGCCATCGAAAGCAACTCGGCACAACTGATTTATGCTTATTCCGCAAACATCATCAGCGATTTTAACAAAGACATAATTGCCGAATGGAAAGGAATTCCGGAATTTACACCCCCTACAAAAGTTGAAATTACAGAGAATTACTGGTACAATCCCGAGCTTGATTACAAATGGTTTATGGCGCCCGGTATTTTGGCGATTCTTGTTACCATTATCGGAATGTTTATGTCGGGGATGAACCTGGTGCGCGAAAAAGAAATCGGCACCATCGAGCAACTGAACGTAACACCGCTAAAAAAATACCAGTTTATCATTGGTAAACTTATTCCGTTTTGGATAATTGGTCTGTTTGACCTGGCTTTTGGTTTAACCATCGCCTGGCTGGTTTTCGACCTCCCAATTGTTGGCAGTTTGTTCACCCTGTTTTTTATGGCTGGCATATACCTCATCGGGGTGCTTGGTCTCGGACTGTTTATTTCAACTTTAGCTGATACACAACAGCAGGTAATGTTTGTCAGCTTTTTCTTTATGATGATTTTTGTATTGATGGGAGGCATTTTCACTCCGGTAGAAAGTATGCCCAACTGGGCACAAACCATCGACCGGCTCAACCCGATCTACTATTTTATGCGGGTAATGCGTATGGTCGTTTTAAAAGGCTCCAACATTACCGACCTTTTACAAGAACTCGTTTCCCTGTCGATTTTAGGCATTACATTCTTAAGCCTTGCTATTTGGCGTTACCGGAAAACGGCATAACTTACAGCGGTTAACCTTTTTATACCGAACTCGTTTATCTGTAAGCAGTCTGATGGTAGTGTCAATAGTTCAAAGCGAAAAGAATGAGTGAAGATTTTAGTCTGGAAATAAAAGAACGTGAATATTTTGAAGAGGGCATTTTTCGTGTGCTCGACAAACTACATTCCGATTCTGCCAGATTTATTGTTCATACCAATCGACAGCATTACTACATTCACGAAGTTCGCACCAATGTTAAAAAGATACGCGGATTGTTGCGTTTGCTTCGTCACGAAATCGGGGAAGACAGCTACAATGAAATGAACGGCCATTATCGTGATCTTGCATTGGAAGTTGCTCCTTTGCGCGACGATACTTCGCAAATTGAACTTCTACAGGAAATAAAAGTAAAACTACGTAATCCGGCAGTTACAAAAGCGCTCGATAAAATTATTTCCCAACACCGGCGAAACAGGAAAAAAGCATTTGACCATTTTAAGGAGACAGGGCATGCCGAAGATATAAAGCAAATGATACTGAGTCTTCAGCAATTGATACACAGCCTGAATTTTACAGGCGATCCGGAATTTTTTATTCTCAAAAGTCTGCAACATATTTATAAACGTGCGCGAGGTGCATTTGAAACTACTGAATTTTTGAATGACGACGAAATTTACCATTACTGGCGGAAGCAGGTAAAATACCTGACCTACCATTTAATGCTACTCAACAAAGCCTGGCCAAATTCCATTCGGGTCTACCTTAGCGATTTGAGTTTATTGGGAAGCACCCTTGGAAATTTGCACGACCTGGATTTATTTCACGAGGCGATTAAATACAATAGCATTTCAATTACCGATAAAGATTCGCGCAAAAAGCTGATGCGTTATTTGTATAACCGTCGATCGGTTTTAAGAAAACGTGTTCAGGCGCTTGGCGAACAATGTTTTGCAGAAAGCAGCGACGCTTTTGCCCTGCGCATTTTCAAAAACTGGGAAAATTCGGTGATGCATAAAAATCATCTCAAGCTTTTTAGAAGCCGCAAAACAAAGAATGACATTCAATGCAATTGTGACGACGATTAAACTTCAGTTTTATTCGCCATTTCCAACAACTTCAAGGTAGTTTTCCAATTGCGAGTAGTTGCAGTCACTTTCAGTTGACTTTCAAAAAAGTTATTGTTGAGTTTGGTTTTTCCATAACCGTGCGGACAATACAAATAAACTGCACATTCGGAAACCTCAAATTCCTCTTCGGCTTTTACATACGAGTTGATTTTTTCGTTATTCACATTTTTCGGAGTTTCCTTCAAGAAAGTAACATGCAGGAACTGAACTTCTTTACTTTCGTCGCCAACAAAAGGATTGTTTTTAACAATTGTCTCCAACTGCACGGAATCCAAAACTAAAACCGGTACATCAAATCCAAAGTCATCCAGAATTTGTTTGTTTATCAGTTCTGCTAAATCTTCGCTACTCATCTCTTGATATTTAAAAACCACATTCCCGCTTTGAATATAGGTCTGTACCTGTTCGAATCCAAGACTGGAAAAAGAGGATTTCAGCGCATCCATCTTTATTTTGTTTTTCCCGCTAACATTTATTCCGCGCAAAATGGCTACATACGTTTTCATACTTTCATAACATCAGGTGCTAAACATAGTTTTTATGTTTCTTCTTTTTACCAAAAACTAATTTTCTTCAACAGAAAGAACAAAGGTTGAAATGTAAGCGTTAAATTTGAAGCGAAAGCAAAACAGACATGACAGCACCAACAGATCACAAACTGATTTACTACATAAAAAAATGGGTAAAAAACATTTCTGAAGACGATGAGAAGTTGATTCTTTCCGCTTTCGAACCGATTACAGTAAAAAAGAAAAAAGACCTGTTGGAACCCGACGAAACCTGTAAATACATTTATTTCGTGATTAAAGGTTGTTTGCGCTCGTATTACGTTGATGCCAAAGGAATCGAACATATCTACCAGATTCGATTAGACAACAGCTGGATAAGCGACCTGGAAAGTTTCTTTTCGCAACGCCCCTCGAAATATTACCTCGAAACCTTGGAAGATTCGCAACTGCTACGCGTTTCATACGAACGGCTGGAGCAACTTTATGACGAAGTACCAAAACTGGAACGTTACTTTCGAATACTTTTCCAAAAGGCATACATTAATGCATTGGAGCGGTTAAATGCTACAATGTGGGAATCGGCAGTTGACCGGTATAACGACATGCTAAAAGAACATGGCGATATTTTCCAACGCGTGCCTTTGGTTTACATCGCCTCATATCTTGGAATTACGCCCGAAAGTCTGAGCCGGATACGTAAGAAACACTAAATCAACACTGAATACATCTCGAATAATTCAAACTTTAAAATTATTTCTCCTATACAACTTTTAGGATTTTTACCCCATCCCTAAAGGGAGAAATCCTAAAAATCAATCGAGCTCCCTTTAGGGATTCAGGCTTAAACATATTGATTTTAAAGGACTTTCAACAAATCCACCAATATTAAACTAACCTAGATCAATTTCATTTCTTAACATAGGTCAAGTGTGCGAGGCATGCCTGTGCCCTACTTTTGTATCGTACAATTAAAACAAATGACGATGCGAAAAATAGATCCAAAAAAATTATCAGTTCAGGAGCGAGTCGAAAAGCTAAACGACATGATCCTTGGAGGACACATTTTAGAAGCATTCGAAAAGTTTTATGCCGATGATGTCGTTCGAAAAGAAAACGACGAAGCAGTTGTAGGAAAAAATGCCTGTCGTTTACAGGAAGAAAACCTGGTTACCGGCATAACAGCGTTCAGAAAAGCCAATGTAAAAAATGTAATTATTGGCGAGAAAGTTTCGGTGGTGGAATGGGAATTTGATTTCTGCCACGAAGAATGGGGCGACCGTAAATACACCCACATTGCAGTGCAGCAGTGGAATTGCGACGGACAAATTATTAACGAATTAATTTATAACAACAATAAAAATTTAGAACAATGAAAAAATTAGGATTAGTAGCAGTGCTTGTATTAGCAGCGAGTGTAGCAACATTTGCACAGAAAAAAGAAGTAAAACAAGAAGCGTCGGTTGTAAAATGGACCGGTAAAAAAATTGGCGGTTCTCACCATGGCGAGATCGATGTAAAAAGCGGGTATTTCGAATTCAAAAACGACAAAATCGTTGGTGGCGAAGTAGTAATCGACATGAGCTCCATCGTTAATAAAGACCTTGATAACGAAGAGTACAACCAAAAACTGGTGGGTCACTTAAAATCAGATGATTTTTTTGGCATTGAAAAATACCCGACATCAAAATTTGTGGTTACCAAAGCAACAAAATTTGAAAATGGTAAAGCCAGCGTAACCGGAAAACTGACCATCAAAGAAAACACCGAGGAAGTTACTTTCGATGTGGTAAAAAACGGAAACACTTACAACGCAGAAGTTGAAGTTGACCGATCGAAATTTGATGTACGTTACGGATCAAACTCGTTCTTCGATAACCTGGGAGACAAAGCGATTAACGACATTTTTACGCTCGATATCTCTCTTGCACTTTAATGCGCAAGAACAATGTGAGGCATTTATCGGTTTTGAGATAACAGCCGACGGGCCCGAAAACAATTGCTAATACACGAAAACATGGAACGGAAACAATTTTTAAAAACAGTAATGGCAGCAGTGCCTCTAACAGTTGCAGGTATGAAACTCAACGCATTAAATAAAATAACAGAATCGTTGGAGAATACTCCAAAAATGCCGGTGCTTTTTCTTGGGCACGGAAGTCCGATGAATGCAATCACTGAGAACGAATTTGTTCAGGGATTCAGAAAAGTTTCTTCCGAAATTGAAAAGCCAAAAGCAATTGTAGTAGTGTCGGCACACTGGGAAACACAGGGAACAAGAGTTACCGCGATGGAACAACCATCAACCATTCATGATTTTGGTGGTTTCCCACAGGAACTTTACGAGGTGCAATATCCCGCACCGGGAATGCCACAATTGGCACAGGAAGTAAAAGACATGGTTCAGAATACTCCAGTTCATCTCGATGATAAGTGGGGCCTCGATCACGGTGCCTGGTCGGTAATCCGACACATGTACCCTGAGGCCGATGTTCCGGTGATACAGTTGAGCCTTGATTACCGAAAAACACCGCAGGAACATTATGCACTGGCGCAAGAGCTGAATAAACTACGCGAAAAAGGAATTTTGATCGTGGGCAGTGGTAACAATGTGCACAATTTACGGATGGTACACTGGGGTAAACTCAACGAAAACTTCGGTTTTGATTGGGCCAATGAAGCCAACGAAAAAATGAAGGAATTGATACTGGCCGGCAATCACCAGGATTTGATCAATTATTCAAAACTAGGCAGGGCTTTCCAGTTGTCGATACCAACACCGGAGCACTATTTGCCTTTGCTTTATGCACTGGCATTGCAGGACAAAAAAGATGAAATTAGTATTTTTAATGATGAACCGGTTGGAGGATCATTAGCAATGACTTCCGTAAAAATCGGATAAAACGTTGCACGCAGATTGCGCAGATTTTCGCAGAATTTGAATTTCTAAAATCAACGAAATCTGCGAGAAACAAAAAGGAATAATTTAAGTATAAACAATTAAAATTTTAATAAGATGAAAATAGGAGTAACAGGAGCAACAGGTCAATTAGGACAATTAGTTGTTGAACAATTGAAACAAAAAACAGCAGCAGAAAATATAGTAGCACTAGTGCGCACACCCGAAAAAGCTGCAGGACTTGGCGTTGAAGCACGCGCTTTCGACTACGAAAAACCGGAAGGACTGGCCGGAGCATTAGAAGGTATCGATCGTTTATTATTGATTTCGGGAAGCGAGATCGGTAAACGCGAACAACAACACAAAAATGTTATTGAAGCTGCGAAAGAAGCCGATATCAGCTGGATCGTTTACACCAGTTTATTGCATGCCGATACTTCATCGTTAAGTTTGGCTGGCGAACACCTGGCTACAGAAGCATTATTGAAAAACTCGGGCATTGAGCATACAATTTTGCGTAACGGTTGGTATACTGAAAACTATACCGGATCGATTGAAGGAGCACTTGGAGCAGGAGCATTTGTTGGTAGTGCAGGTGATGGAAAAATCTCATCGGCAACACGTGCCGACTTTGCAGAAGCAGCTGCAGTGGTGTTGACAAACGATGAATATAAAGGCAAACAATTTGAGTTGGCCGGCGACGAAAGTTATACATTAACCGACCTTGCTGCAGAGATATCGAAACAAACAGGAAAGGATATTCCATACAATAACCTTCCGGAAGGCGAGTACGCTAAAATTTTGAAAAGCGTTGGTTTGCCGGATATGTTTGCTGATGCAATTGCCGGATGGGATACAGGAGCGTCAAAGGATGATCTTTTTGATGACTCAAAACAACTTTCAAAATTGATTGGAAGACCAACAACGCCATTGGCTGATGCAGTAAAAGCCGTATTATAATTCGATCAAAATAGCATTTAATAAAAGCTGTTTGCAAATTCCGAAAAGGAAGTATGCAGGCAGCTTTTTTTATTACAACTCAATATTCAGGAACACGGCAGGAGTAAACGAAATCGCATCGGAATAAACACCAAGCACACTAACTTCGTCGATGGTGCTAATCCTGATATTTGAGTATTTAATATTTTCGGTATTTAAAATATTAAGTACTGAAATTCCGGCTTCGGCCTTAACTTTCCCCGGTCTGAATTTATAAACCAAAGCCGCATCCAGCCTGCTGTAAGCTTTATCAAAATTTAAGTCGTTATCAACCACAAAATCGTAACGTTCAAAGCCGGAGCCGTAAACGTAATTGGCCGACAGGTAAAACGATCGATAATTATAAACTCCGGCAAATTTCAACTCGTGTTTTTGCTGGTGAGGCGCGGGCTGCCAGGTGCTTAGCCGAAAATAAGGAAATCGCTCTTCGGTATTACTCAAGGTGTACGAAATCCAGGCCATGTTCCGCTTGTACTCCTTTTTTACAAAAACATCGAGCCCTTTACTTCTCGCCTTTCCCTGATAAAAACCCTGACGAACAAGGAAATTGCCATCCACATAGCGACTCAATCCATCGGTTGTTTTATAAAAAGCCTCGGCACTTGCTGTGAATCCATTTTTGTTATAGGATAATCCGGCCACAAAATGTTCGGCACTTAAAACAGGAATTTGCTCATCATCGGAATTTGACCAAAATTCGGTGTAATTATTTGTACTGTCGAGAACCGTTGTTTTCGATAAGAACTGGTTATACAGCCCCCATGAAGCATTTATTTTCATGTCGTCGAAAACAGAAAACGATGCCGATACTCGTGGCTCAAAATACCATTTACCGGGTTTGGTGTTATAAATAACCCGCACACCGGTTTTTAATTCCAGCAACTCACCAAGCGGATATTCGTCCTGCAAATAGGAATAAATGCGGGGCGACTGATTGTTAATGTCAATCTCCTGATCGCCTTCGGAAAAACGCGACAATTCAACCTTGTTATTAATTGCACCGGTACCAACCAGCAAGCGATGCCCCTCGCGAAAATTTAAAGTATGTTCTGCATTAAAACTCAGTTCATCCACGGTGTTTTCCGAATCTAAATCAGTTAAAATTCTGACATCCCCGTTTTGAGTACTTTCCAGCTGGCCTTTTTGATATAACTGACGCTCGAAAGCCGAATAAGCGAAAGTCAGATTCGTTGCATCTCCATTGTTCCACGGATAATTTAACTGCGCCGATCCGCCCAGCTGATTGTTCTTTTCCTGCTCTTCACGCGTCCATAAAAACCTGGTCAAACGAGCATCCGTATCATAGCTAAAGTCATCTCCTCCACCATATAAACTCAGCGAAATCCGGCTTCCGTCGTCACCTTTAAACGTATATTTCAGGTTGGCATCGCGAAAAACAAAATCGGGCTTCACATCTGTAAGGCGTTTGGTTGAAAAACCACCTCCATGAGAATTTCCGTAGCCTGATCCTGATGTCGGAATTTCTTCGCTTGAGACGATACTTATTCGTGTTGGATCGTACAACTGGTGGTAGGTTTGACGGTAGGCAGCCAGTAACGATGATTTTTTTGAAAGCGGCAGTTGCACCATCGAATTTACTGTAATCGAGTTAATGCTAAAGGTAAATGTAGGTTTTAACAGGGTTCCGTCTTTGCCCTGAATATCCACAATTCCACCAACTCGGTCGCCGTAGCGGGCTTCGTAACCACCTTTCATTACTTCAATATTTTTTACCACCAACGGATTTACGACGGCAATGTTATCGTTAAAATTCTTCAGTCCGAAAACCGTAAATCCATCAAATTGAATTTTGCTGTGGCTTTCGTACGCACCCCAAATAAGCAAGTCGTTGGATTGCTCGCCCGATGCCATAACTCCGGGCATTAAACGCAAAAGGTTAAACACCGAGTTATCGCCAAAGCCGGGCAGAATGGGCGCAATTTGGTGGTTAATTTTCATTCGGCCGGCATTGTAGCCAATAAGCGTTGATTTTTCGATGGGATTACTGTAAATCTGCACTTCTTCGATACGTTCAATTTGCGGATAAAGCAAAAAATTACGACTGAGACTTTGAGTTACAACCGTATCGTAAACAAAATAACCGAGGTGCGAAATCTGCAGATTATAGGAAGTATCGGCAGAGGCTATAAAATTGAAATGTCCCTGAATATCGGATTGTACCGGCCGGCGGTTAATAAGAATGTATGAATACGGAAGCGGCTCAAAAGTGTTGGCTTCCAACACCTGCCCTGAAATTTGTGTGAGCCCCGGTTTGTGTTCCCGTTTTGGAATAATGAGCAAAACATCGCCCGAGCGTTCAATTTCAAGCGGAAAATCTTTGATAAGATAACGCAGCGCTTCTTCATCGCTGCTGAACGTTTTGTTGTTGGCACTCACTAAAAAGCCGGAGAGTAAATCGCTGTCGTAAGCAAACTGAAAGCCATACTTTTCCTTTAAATCGATTAAAACCTGATTTAACGGGGTTTTGCGTGTGTTGATTTCTATTTTTTCCTGGTTTTGTGCCGCCAACTGCATTACGGTCAACAGCATTACTAAAACCACGACGGTTAACTTGTTCATTAACTTTCGTCTGTCACGATGTAAACATTATTCGATTGTTTTTCAAACTTCAGATTCATTGGTTTGCAAACAAAATCCAACACATCTTCAACGCTGTGCTGTTTCGAAAAATTACTTCCAAAGTTACGATTATTTAATTGCGGATCGAGTTTTATAGTTACGGCGTACTGGCGTTCAATTTCGTCAATCACCTCTTTTAACGGACGTCCGGTGAAATAGAAATAATTTTGTTTCCAGCTTATCGCTTTTTCCGGTTCAAACATTTTGGTAACCACCAGTTTTCCTTCTTCCAGTTCAACATGATTTTGCGGCAGCAGAATTACTTTTTCGTCGTTTGGCGATGTTACCTGCACTTTGCCCGTGAGGCAGGTTACGCGATAATTTTCTTCGCGGGCGTAAATATTAAACGATGTTCCGAGCACCTGTGTAGTTCCATTATCAGACTGAACAGTAAAAGTTGATCCTTTTTCCACATTAAAGAAACCTTCTCCTTCGAATTCCAGTTTACGTTGCCATTTCCATTTTAACGGATGATAAACCAGTTTTGATGCTGCGTTTAAATCTACACTCGATCCGTCGGGTAATTCGGCTACCAGGTGTTCACCCGGTAAACATTCAATGGTTTTTTGCCAGTACGAAGTGACTGCCCCGAATCCTAAGATTAACAGAACTACCGCAGCCGCTGCCCACTGAACCCATTCGTGTCGGAAAGAGACCACTTTAGCCGGTTTTTCGTCTAACTTGTTTTGAAGCTCATTCCAAACATCAGCCTCCGACTTCTCCCAGTTTATCTTTCCTTTTCCGAAAAGATCTTTTTCGAAATCGTTTAACGGATCGCTATGTCTATTTTTATCATTCATTTGTTTTTAAACTAGTTCGTAAAAAGTGAAGCGCGAGTTTCATTCTCTTTTCTACGGCTTTTACACTTACCCCAACCATTTCGGCAATTTCGCTGTAGGTGAGTTGATCAACGCGGCTCATCAGGAAAACGGTTCGTTGTTTTTCGGGCATTTTTTGCAGTGCGTGACTGTAATTTTCCTTCAATTGCTCGAAAACCAAATCCTCTTCCGGCGTGCGCGATTTCTCCTCCGGTTCATAATTTTTAAAGAATTCAAAAGAACGTTTTTCTTTTCGGTAGTACGACACAAACAGGTTGTTGGCAATTTTAAAAAGCAGGCCTTTCACCCTCGCGTCGTCAATTTTATTTTGCTTCTCCCAAATCTTCAGAAATGTTTCCTGCGCAATATCAGTAGCCAGTTCGGTATCTCCCGAACGATAGAACATATAGTTACGAACCTGGTTAAAATGTTCATCAAAGAGCTTTTTGAAATCTTCTTTTGTCAAAACGCAGCAACAATGATTAGAAAGTTAAAGTTACAGCAATTTGCGGGATTGAGAAATACCGGGAGACCATGAAATACATCCCGGTATTATCTCCCACTACTCACTATCCGTTGCCGTTATGGTTATTGTTTCCATTCTGATTTTGGTTCCCGTTTTGATTCTGGTTACCATTTTGATTTCCGTTTTCACCAGTATACTGATGTTGGTTTTGATGCATATTCTGTTTTGCCAGACCGTTATAATTTTTTTCCGAAAGGTCGATAACTTCTTTACCGGCATCGGTTGACAGCTGTGCATAATGGTCGCAATCCTCGCCACTTTCGTTATAACCGTAATCCAGTAACGAAACCACATCGCCTCCAACTTGAACTTCAACCAGACCTTCAACCATGTATCGGCACATTGCCAGTCGTTTTAACGGAGTGGTAATTATTTTGCTGTAGGTTTCTTCGGTTCCATCGGGCCAAACAATTAACCCGGTAACTTCGCCGGTAATGATCACAACATCATCACTTTGAATTTCTGGTGTATCAAGTCCTTCCAGCCACTGCCAAACACGGTCGGCACTTCTTGTAACGGTGGTTCCGTCAGGATAAACAAAAGTCATTTCCGATTCGAACTTGCGGAATGTACTATCCAGTTTGTCAACTACAACTTCCGAGGTTCCGTAAATCAACATCGAATCAACCGTAAAATCGTTGAAGCTCACAAATCGTGAATAATCCTGGCTATTTCGTGGCGCCGAGATTATCATTACAATTTCTCCACTCAACACTTTGCCATTGTTCAACACGGTGCTATCGCCATAATTCAGCGTAATCGTTAGCGGATAACCTGTATCTCCACCTTCTTCGATAGTTACATCCGGACACTGATTTTCGAAATAACGCAGATTGTTACTCCATCCAAAAAATTTGCCCATTTGCCACCAACGTGTAAGTAGAGGTTCGGCGTTGGCAAAAAATTCAACTTCGTAATTACATTCGGTAACTGCCGCTTCGGCCTGCACTTCGGCCACTGCAATTTCGGCCGATTTTAAGGTCTGTTCATCATTCATCTCAGGAATATCAATACCTTCGTCGGTGTTTGTATTACACGAGAACATGAACATTGCTAATGCAACAACTGAAAATCCAATAATTTTTTTCATGACATTATATTTTAATGATTATTTCTAACTCTAATCCGCACCAGAATCCCCACACCCTAATCTTTTGCGCACTTTTTTCAGAATTATTTTTGATCATTAGCTCAATCTTCTGACAAACAATATTTTGTGTTAGCTATTTTTTTATTGGCTTTATGAAAATCCTTTGTTGAAAGCATTCAAATTGTTTACTTTTGGCTGCTCAAATCAGTTTAGAATATGAAGGCAGGTGTAGTTCTAGTTTTAGGTTTTATTCTTTTATTTCATGGTGGCCAAACTCAGGCCCAAAACAATGAACCGCTTAATAGCGATAAACCCAAAGTAGTAATTGGTATTGTTGTTGAAAACATGCGCCCCGATTACATTCAACGTTATTGGGACAAATTTCAGCCCAACGGATTTAAAAAAATCTATACACAGGGGGCAGTTTGCCAGAATGTAAAACTTACGCTGCACGAACAAAACTACGCCAGCGGAACAGCAACACTTTTTACCGGAGTTCATCCGTCAATTCACGGAATTGTTTCGAATACATGGTACGACCGCCTGAAAAAAAAGGAAATTGACAGCACCGAAGACGATTACTATTTTACGGTTGGTGCCGATACCAAAGCCGGTGCCGCATCGCCTCAGAATCTGCTATCGACAACACTTACGGATAATTTGAAAATATTAAGCGGAGGAAAAGCTAAAATATTTAGCGCTGCTTTAAACCGCGAATCGGCGATTTTTGCTGCCGGCCATGCTGCCGACGGAGCTTACTGGTTCGACACCGAATCGGGAAGAATGATCTCGAGCTCGTTTTATGTAAGTACATTCCCGGACTGGGTGCGTTTGTTCAACAGCGAAAATTATGCTGATATTTATAGTCACCGCACCTGGACAACGCTGCTTCCGGAAACCGAATACACTGAAAGCCTGCGCGACGACTACCTGCTCGAGCGTGGTTATTTTGGAGAGTTTAATACTTATCCGCATTCCATAAACAAATACATTAGCCGCACCAACGATTTCAGACCGTTTAAAACAACGCCTTCGGCCAATATGATGATAAAGGATTTTACCCTGCGTTTGTTGGAAAACGAGGAAATTGGAACGGATAACGTAACCGATTTTGTTACGGCAGTATTTTCAAGTATGGATTATGAAAATGGTTCATTCGGTCCGGCATCGCTCGAAATGGAAGATACTTACCTGTATCTCGATCAGTACATTGGCGAATTGATTGATGCCGCCGAACAGAAATTCGGAAAAGACAATGTACTGTTTTTCCTTACGGCAAACACATCAGCTTCGTACCCAGTTGAGTACCTGAAAGAGGAATTTCACCTAACGGTTGATTATTTTAATGTGGAGAGTGCCATCGCGCTGCTAACTTCTTATCTGAATATTACCTACGGCGAGGAGAAATGGATCGAACATTATTCCAATCTTCAGTTGTATCTCGATCACGATATTATTAGCAATAACGATAATGTAACCTTGAATGAATTGCGCGAGGTTTCGTCAAATTTCATTAACCAGTTTACCGGGGTGCAGGTATCGATGCCCGCTTTCCAGTTGGAACAGGGAAGTTCGGCAAACGGATTGTTCGAACCACTGTATAATACTTACCACAAAAACCGCTCGGGCGATTTTATTTACACTTTAAAAGAAGGCTGGCAACCCGGTTATAAATACAAACGCGCCAACTACACCGATCAATCGCGGATTCCGATCGTAATCTGGGGAAAAGGAATAAAAGCACAAACAATTAGCACAACGCACAACGCTGTTGACCTGGTACCAACACTGGCCGAATTAATATCAGTGCCGTTACCCGATAAGTGCCAGGGAAAAATTATTAAAGAAATTGTGGAAAGAAAATGAAAATAACTGTCGGCGATATAAATCGCTAGAATAGTTTTAATCCCTTTCGATCGTTCTTCTTCTCAGGTTTTAGCTCTGCATGTACCTGATCGTTCTTCTTCTGTCGGTTTTTGCTGCTCAACAGCGGCTGAAGACTAACTACCAATGTTGTGTCGGAAACTGCTTCAACATGGTGCGAAACCGATTTAAATCCACCGTTTGTAATGGATAAATCAATATCGCCCTCATCGAGAATTAGCTTATAAAATCCATTCTGATTGGTAATTGTTCCGATTCCCGAATTCTTTTCAAAAATACTTACATTTTCCATTGCTTTTCCGTTGGAACCATTATTAACATAACCTGTTATGGTTACTATTTGGGCCCAACTCATGCCGGGAATAATTAATAATAGCAATGCGAAATGGGTGATTAATACTGTTTTCATTTTAATGAACTTGTTAAATTGTTATATGGCTCTATAAAATTAGACAAAAAAGACCATAAAAAGGTTGCTTCATCCTTTAATTTTCTTTAAATAAATTGTTAACGAATCTCAAATCGTAGCAGTAAAAAATTATCCTTATTTAGACTACATTGCATTCTTCACCCTTTTGAACCGTTTATAGAACACATTTATACATGACAAATATTAGGATATCCGATCTATTTAAAATCGGATTTAATTACGATTTATGTTTTCTGCTGAATAACATCATGTTATGAAACAAAAGCACTATTTTTTTTTGAGATTACTACTTACATTTGTTTATAATAAAATAAAGAATTATTTCTTTATTCAATACGACAACTAGCAACTGATCTTGCCTTAGCCGGCGCTCTATTTAACAATAACAACTAAAAACCAATTTTAAAAACTAAAACTTGCCTCATGGATCCAATCCAAACGTTAGTTAAAGACCTGGCGGAGAAACATGGTCGAAGCCGGGAGAGTGTTTTACCCATTTTACAAGGAGTGGTTGAACAGGAAAAATTCCTTTCGGAACGTTCGATGATCGAGATCGCCCGGGAAATTGATATTCCGGCTGCCGACGTGTACGGAACTGCCACCTTTTATTCATTCCTTGAAACCAAACCTACCGGAAAGTTCATTATTCGTGTGTGCAAAACCATTACCTGTGCCATGAAAGGCAAAAACCAGATTTTGTTTGCCATACAAGACATGCTGAAAATTAGTTTAGGGGAAACCACCCCCGACAAACAATTCACGCTGCTTGAAACCAACTGCCTGGGCTGGTGTCATAAGGCACCGGCAATGCTGATAAACGATGAAATTTATACCGAGCTCACGCCAGAAAAAGTGCGGGAGATTTTAACGGGTTATATGAAAGTAAATGTGAATCACTAAACCGGCAATTATGGCAACTTCAAATCAATTAAAACGTGTAGATTTCATTTTCAGAAATGAAAACGACTGGGAAAAAATTCTCTCATCAACACTAAAAAAGAAACCACAAGATCTTATCAACGAGCTGATCAGTTCGGAGTTAAAAGGACGCGGTGGAGCCGGTTTCCCGACCGGACTAAAATGGAAACTTACCGCCGAATCAAAAGAAAAAGAAAAATACGTAATCTGTAATGCCGACGAAGGCGAACCCGGCACTTTTAAAGACCGCGAGATTTTATCGCGCGTACCGTACAAAGTACTTACCGCCATGGCCATCTGCGGTTATATTACGGGAGCCAAAAGAGGTTATATCTACCTGCGGGGCGAATATAAATTTCTGTTGCCCGAATTAAACAAAGTCATCGACGAGTTCGACTACTACTGCAAAGAAACGGATCTCGATTTCAAAATATCGATTTTTATGGGCAGCGGTGCCTACATTTGCGGCGAAGAAACGGCTTTGATGGAATCGATGGAAGGCAAACGTGGCGAGCCGCGTAACAAACCTCCATTTCCCACGCAGTCCGGTTTCAAGGGAAAACCTACCGTAATCAACAATGTGGAGACGTTGGTGCACACTTTCACTATTTTTAAATACGGTGCAAAAAAATTCTACGATTTGGGTGTTCAGTACTCACGTGGCACCAAGTTGTTCTCGGTATCGGGCGATACACCAAAACCGGGTATTTACGAGTTGGAACTGGGAATGAGTTTGCAGGATTTTGTTTACGAATTTGGCGATGGCGATACCAAAGCGGTGCAGGTTGGCGGAGCTTCAGGCTTTCTTGTTCCGCGCAAAAAATTTAAAGATGCTGCCATTGGATTTAAAGGCAAACTTACGGGCATTTCGCTGCCCACCGGAGGCTCGATGATGCTTTTTAATAGTTCGCGCTCGATGTTTAATGTGCTCGATAATTACCTCGAATTTTTCCGCGAAGAATCGTGTGGCCAGTGTACACCGTGCCGCGTTGGATGCCAGCAATTGCTGCTGGGCATTAAAGCGGTGAAACGAGGTGAAAAACCTGCTTCCTACCTCGACAAACTATTGCGTCTTACCGAAACGATGCAATACACGGCTAAGTGTGGATTGGGGCAATCGGTGGCCAATTCGTTCTCGTCGATTGTAGAGAACTTTAGAGAAGAGATGATTTATTAATAAACCGGAAAAAGAAAGATTATGAGCAAAAAAGTAAACATCACCATAAACGGTTTTCCGGTTGAGATTACAACAGGAAAAACCATTCTGGAAGCAGCAGAAGAACAAGGAATTACCATTCCAACACTTTGTCATCATAAAGATTTGTGCGTTGCCGGAAACTGCCGCGTTTGTGTGGTTGAGGTAGCCGGGCAAAACCGATTGTCGGCGGCCTGTGCAACACCGTGCGAAGAAGGTATGGAAATCCTTACCAATAGTTTAAAAGTTCGTAATTCGCGCAAACAAATCATTGAACTGCTGTTGGCCGAGCATAATGCCGATTGTACCAAATGTTACCGAAACGGAAACTGCGAACTGCAAACACTTGCTTCGGAGTATAAAATTATGACCCAGGATTTTATCGAACTGGTTCCCTTAAAACATTTCTCGATCGATGCTTATTCGCCGTCGATAATTAAAGACGACAGCAAATGTATTCGCTGCCAGCGTTGTGTGCGAACCTGCGCCGGATTACAGGGCGTAAATGCGCTTACTGTGGCGCACAAAGGCGATAAAATGAAGATCACAACCTTCTTCGAAAAAGCCATGCGCGACGTGGTTTGTACCAACTGCGGACAATGTGTAAACCACTGTCCTACCGGAGCGCTGGTTGAGAAAAACTACATTGAAGAAGTTTGGGAAGCCATTGCCAATCCGAACAAACATGTTGTGGTGCAAACAGCGCCTGCCGTGCGTGTGGGATTAGGCGAAGAGCTGGGAATGAAACCCGGGAAAAGCATAACCGGCAAAATGGTGGCCGCTTTAAAACGTTTGGGATTCGATTCGGTCCTTGACACTGACTTTACCGCCGACCTTACCATTATTGAAGAAGGAACCGAACTACTTACCCGCCTGAAAAAAGCGTTAGTCGATAAAGATGAATCGGTTTCGTTGCCAATGGCAACATCGTGCTCGCCGGGATGGATTAAATACATTGAACACATGTTCCCGGAACATTTGAAAAACCTGTCGACCTGCAAATCGCCGCAACAAATGTTCGGAGCGCTGGTAAAAACCTATTACGCCAATGCTCGAAATATTAAACCGGAGGACATTGTTTCGGTTTCGATAATGCCGTGTACCGCTAAAAAATATGAAGCCTTCCGGCCGGAAATGCACGATAGTGGCTACCGCGATGTCGACTATGTTTTAACTACGCGCGAGCTGGCGATCCTTATTAAACAGGCCGGTTTGGATTTCAATAAACTGGAGCCGGCAAAATACGATCGTTTAATGGGAGAATCATCGGGAGCTGCAGTAATTTTCGGAGCTACCGGCGGCGTTATGGAAGCCGCTTTGCGTACTGCCTACGAGATTGTTACCGGCCGTGAGGTTCCGTTTGAGAATCTGAATATTACTCCGGTACGGGGAAGCGATGGTATTCGCGAAGCAACCATAAAAATTGAAAATCCGGTTGAAGAGTGGGCATTTCTAGATGGTGTTGAACTAAAATGCGCCATTGCTCACGGATTGATAAATGCCAAATCTGTTATGGAATCAGTGCGTGCCGGAACTGCCGATTATCATTTTGTTGAATTTATGGCTTGCCCGGGCGGTTGCCTCGGTGGTGGTGGACAGCCAATTCCTACCAATCCGGAAATCCGGCAGAAACGCGCCGAGGCGATTTACGCCGAAGACGAAGGATTGCCGATTCGTAAATCGCACGAGAATCATGAAATTACGAAGTTGTACAAAGATTTCCTGAAAGAACCACTTGGTGAAGTATCGCATCATTTATTGCATACAAAATATACGAAACGCGAAAGGTATTAACCTGCTAACCTAACTTACAGTAAAATCCGGTATCTTTGGTACCGGATTTTTTATGGCACAATTTACCCGATATATGGATTCTCCGGTTGGCTGGCTCAAACTTCAGTCGACAGAAACGGATTTAACGGCCATCTATTTTGATGCTGAAAAAACTAAGGATTCAGATATTCAACCAACAATTTTAAAAGAGACGGAAAGTCAACTACATGAATATTTTGCCGGCGAACGAAAAGAGTTCAACCTGCAATTGGCTCCTGAGGGGACAGAATTTCAACAAAAGATTTGGCAACTGGTGCAAAAAGTAGATTTTGGGGCAACGGCCAGCTACCTCGATATTGCCATTCAATCCGGGTCGGAAAAGAATACGCGAGCAGTTGGGCTGGCCAACGGAAAAAATCCAATTCCGATCATAATTCCTTGTCATCGTATTGTTGGAAGCTCAGGAAAACTTACCGGTTATGCCGGTGGTTTACACCGCAAACGCTGGCTACTAAATCATGAACTTTCGCACACGCCTTCTACTACCCGATTATTCTAACTGAGGGAATATTGTCCCAAAATGAAGTACTCCTTCAGCATTATAAAAATGCTACACCTCTGAATACTTGCACATTAAAGATTGTGGTATACTGTTTGCACATTTCTTATCGAAATCAGGAAGATAAAAAATAAGGAAACTGATAAAGTTAACCTTAAGAAATGGAGCTCAATTTTGGGTTCCATTTTCTTTTGATGGAAGTCTGAGATATCTTATATTCACACAAAAAATTTTATGCATAAAAAGTTAAGCCTCGTTGTTCTGTTGTTCTTCCTGGTTGGCATTTCGATTGCCCAGGAGCGATATACAGCCGACTTGTTTGATGAAATACGGGTAGAAACAGCTACTTACGCGACCAAGGATGGCGAAAATCTGGACATGGATATTTACCTTCCGCAAAACGATTACGAGCAGGAACGTGCCACGATTATTTATG
The DNA here is from genome assembly GCF_913060805.1 of uncultured Draconibacterium sp. Taxonomy (GTDB): domain Bacteria; phylum Bacteroidota; class Bacteroidia; order Bacteroidales; family Prolixibacteraceae; genus Draconibacterium. The sequence goes on along the minus strand of NZ_CAJXTC010000030.1, from coordinate 33,102 downwards.
TGCACGGCGGCGGTTTTAGCGGTGGCGAAAGAGACGGAGAGAATATTAAAACATTTTGCACCCGACTGGCTAATTACGGTTATGTGGTGGCTTCCATTTCGTACCGTTTAACGCGCAAAGGAAAACCAGAAGGTTTTGGTTGCGATTGCCCTGCTACCGAAAAACTGAACACCATTTATGCCGCCAATGAAGATTTACTGGATGCCGCTTATTTTCTTATCGAGAACCGTCATCAGTATGCCATTAATCCACAACAGATTATTCTGTCGGGAAGTAGTGCAGGAGCCGAAGCTGCGTTGTACACCGCTTACCAGCCTCCTTATTGTTATGGTTTGGACTCGGGTCCGGTTTCATTTGTAGGTGTAATTGGCATGGCCGGAGCCATTCCCGATACCACGGCGTTGTACGATGAATCGGCAATCCCATCGCTGTTATTCCACGGAACAGATGATAACCTTGTGCCTTACGGAACTGCTCCGCATCATTATTGCGATGAGGATGCCAAAGGTTACTGGTTGTTGCACGGATCGTACACTATTGCAGAAAAAATGGAGCAATTGGACGCTCCTTACTGGTTGCACACAACTTGCGGCGCCGGTCACGAAATAAACATCACACCGATTACGGATTATTTCGATGAGATTATTGAATTTTGTAAGGATTTTGCCATCGACAAGAAAGATGAGCAACGCGAAACAATCATTGAAGGAAAACAAAACACGGATAAATACACCACTTATAATTTCTGTTCAGAATGAAACGATTAATTTTAGGACTACTTTTAATCTTCCCAACAATATTATTTGCACAGCAAATGAATGTAATGACCTTTAATATCCGAATGAATACGGCTAGCGATGGCGTGAATGCCTGGCCAAACCGTATTGAAATGGTGAATGGCTTATTGCATTTTTACGATCCCGATGTTTTTGGTTTACAGGAAGCCTTATACGGTCAGCTTTTAGACATTGAAAAAGGTTTGCCCGAATACAAATGGTTTGGCGTTGGCCGCGACGATGGTGATAAAGCCGGCGAATTTATGCCAATCTTCTACAATCCGAAAAAATTGATTCTGGAAGAAAAAGGACACTTCTGGTTATCGGAAAATTGCGAAGAACCGGGACTGGGTTGGGATGCAGCCTGTAACCGAATTGTTACATGGGGAAAATTTAAATCGAAAGTTACCGGAAAGAAATTCTTCGTTTTTAACACCCATTTTGACCACGTGGGTGTGGAAGCCCGAAAAAATTCAGCAAAACTGATTCATGAGAAAATGGAAGAATTTACAGCGGGATCGGGTTTGCCGGTAATTTTAACAGGCGATTTTAACTTAAGACCGGATTCAGAACCAATAGCACTGATAAAAGGTTACATGAGCGACAGCCGCGAAGTTACCAAGGAAGCACCGTACGGACCTGTTGGAACTTACAACGGTTTTAAACCGGGCAGCGAAGGCGATAACCGCATCGATTACATTTTTGTGAACAACAAAATTAAGGTGCTGGAATACGCAGCCATCAGCGATACCAAAGAAGGCCGGTCGCCGTCTGACCATTTACCGGTTTTTGTGCAACTGCAGTTGAAATAAGAACCGTTCTCGCAGATTACGCTGATTTTCGCAGATAGGTCTCCTACAAGATTCTGCGTAATCCGCGTAATCTGAAAGAAATGTTTTCAATCTGAATTATCCAACTCAAAGATTTCATTCACCGGCTTTTCAAATATTTTCGAGATTTTTAGGGCTAAAACTGTTGACGGCACATACCTACCCTTTTCGATCGAATTAATGGTTTGGCGCGAAACACCAATTAATTTTGCCAGATCGTCTTGTGTGAGGTTTTTAATTGCACGTTCTATTTTAAGCCTATTCTGCACTTCGTATTTTTGATTTTGTAACGTAATAACTCACTAAGTATATTCCTAAAATAGTTCCCAGTAATGTGTCCGCTGAAAGTTGACTAAAACCATCTGAAACCCTATTTTCCATCCAGGTTAGAAAAAAGAATCCTACAATCCCTGCCACAAAACTACGATAAAATGATTTTAGCCTTATAAGGTTTGACATTTCGTCTTCAACCTTGTCTCTCGAAAAACAGATAACAGACAATCCAAAATTTACATATATCATTCCCAAATGGTTAGTCCCATCAACCAATAAGCGTTGAAAAATCCATGGCAAAGAAACCGAACAGAGAATAATTACCAATCCAATAAATTTAAACCATCGCGGAAGTAATTTGAGTTTCTTAAACACCGCCTCTTCATTCTTTTCTTTAAAAAGCAATGAAAATAGTCCGAGAGAGAGAATGAAAACTACGAACAATAGTGTTTGTAATAGTTTTGTATCCATAATTAATTCTGATTTTTAAGTGATCGGTATTTTGTGAAATGGAAGTAACCAAGATACACGATTAGGGTCGCATTTAACAACATCATAAACCAGGTAAACGAGTTCTCTGAAAATGAGTTTGGTTCAATAATTTCATAAGCAGAGTAGATTCCGACAAGCATAAACAAGGAAATTACTGAAAGAAACATCGCTTTTGTTCTTGTCTGTTCGGCAAACTCATCTTCATTTTTTTCTTTTGAAAAAGAAATCTGTATCAAACCAAAATACATCCCTGAAAGTAGAAAGGTACTTGTACTGGGATTAAAATCACCTTGATATAAAGAATAACCAAAAACAAAAAGAAGCCACCCGATTCCAACAAATTTCCACCAAAAGGGTAACAATAAAGGGATACGTTCAAAAACATCCATATTACTTTTTGCTACCGGAAGCATTCGTACTAATATCACCAAATAACTAATGATAATGATTGTTCCTAATATTGCATTCATAATTAATTATTTTCTTTTCTCAGTTTATAAAGGGTAAAATAAAAGTAGAGTGTGGCAATTAGCAATCCTCCTCCTATAAATGCCTGAATGATAAAATTACTCCAGTCTCTGTTACCGGAATCATTAATTTGTGAAGCCCCTAATGCACAACACATGGCAACAAAACCTACAAACGAATAGGAAAAGGCTTTAAACCTAACTTGTTCCGAGAATTCATCTTCTGTCTTTTGTTTCGAGAAGAACACTAAGAATAATGCAAGGTTAAAAACTGAAATTATCATTTCATTCTTGTTTACTATTGAGTTTTGAAAAATGAATATTGCCAATAAAGCAACAACCGCAAAGATTAAGGCCGCCGGTTTAAACCAGTGAGGTAACAATCGAAATTTACGCTCATATAAATCAAAATTTAAAGCGGAGGATGGAATGATGTAATAAAGTAATCCGATGTAAATACAAAAAACGATTATGCTGTAGGCTTCCATAATTATAAGATTAATCGTTACTGTTATTTGAGGCAAGCTTCGCGTAATAGAAGTAAAAAAGGTATACCGTCAGAATATAAGTAATAATTATAAGGCCAGAGACTCGTGCTATCCATGGTTGAATATCAAAAATTAAAAATAAATACATTGGGAAAAGGCCTCCAAAAACTGCTATAGTTCCTATAGAACTAACAATTAACGCTTTTAATCTGATTTGATGAATGAACTCATCCTCTATTCTTTCTTTTGAAAAAACAATAAAAAACAATCCAATATTAAGGAAGTAAAATGTTAATTCTTTACTGTATTCATATTTGTTCCAATAAACTATTCCAAATGCAAGAATTAACACACATAAAATTATTCCAATCCACTTAAATAGATAAGGAAAAAACCGAAGTTTCATACTCATTATATCGCTGGCAAAGGCTTTTCGTCGTACCAAGAAACTTGATAATCCCAGATAAAGAAAAAATGCACCTGTGTATATATACTCTTCAATACTCATTAGTGTAAACTTTACTGTTCAATATGACAAACATACTTTACATTTCCTTAAAAGTCAAGTATTCTTTACATTTTTTACAACATCTTTATGCCCAATAGTATTTCAATCATTTTATCACAAAACATGACTTTTATCTTTCATTCTGCTGTTTGATAATTGATAAGTTTTACATTTCTTAGCGGAATGTTTGAAAATATTGGTGAACTCATTATAAAAATCTCCGATGGCATTTGGGGAGCTCCTATTTTAATTTTGCTACTTGGTGGCGGTTTTTACTTTTTGGTTTATTCGCGTTTGGCACCACTGCGTTACATTGGTCACGCCATTTCCATTTTAACAGGAAAGTATGACGATCCGAACGAAGCAGGTCAATTGCGGCACTACCAGGCACTTTCAACAGCCCTTGCCGGTACGGTAGGAATGGGAAACGTTAGTGGTGTTGCCGTAGCGATTACCATGGGCGGCCCGGGAGCCATCTTCTGGATGTGGGTGTCGGCATTGCTGGGGGTGAGTACCAAATTCTTTACCTGTTCGCTGGCCGTTATGTTCCGCGGAAAAGACGATGCCGGCGAAATTCAGGGTGGCCCCATGTACTACATCACCGAAGGGTTGGGAAAACAGTGGAAGCCCATTGCCGTATTTTTTGCCATTATGGCTATGATCGGTGTTTCGCCACTTTTTCAGGCCAACCAGCTAACACAAATGGTGCGCGATGTGGTTTTGGTTCCCAATGGAATTGAGGGCAACTTTACCTCCAATATTTTAACCGGTGTGGTTATTTCCATTCTTGTGGGATTGGTTGTTATCGGCGGAATTAAACGAATTGGAAAAGTTACCGGCCGCCTGGTGCCAACCATGGTGGTGGTATATACAGTTACCGTTTTATACATTATCTTTTCCAACTCTTCAGAAATTGTTCCTGCGTTTAAAACAATTTTCGAGGATGCATTTACCGGAAATGCTGTTCTTGGCGGATCACTCGGCGCAATTATCATTACCGGTGTTCGTCGTGCTGCATTCTCGAACGAAGCAGGATTGGGAACTGCACCAATGGCACACGGAGCCGCCAAAACCAACGAGCCGATCCGCGAAGGTCTGGTAGCCATGTTGGGACCGATTATCGATACGATTCTTGTTTGTACCATGACCGCCCTGGCGATCATCATCACCAACACATGGCAGGTAAGCAGCGCCGATGGAATTACACTTACCGCTCAGGCTTTTGATGCCAGTATTCCGGTTTACGGAAAATACATTCTGGCTACTTGTGTAATTTTCTTTTCCATGTCAACCATGTTTGCTTTTCCATATTACGGGGTAAAATGCCTCGGTTTTGTTGCCGGAACCAAATACCAGCACATTTACAACTACCTTTTTGTTGCCGTAATTTTACTGGGCGCCGTTGCCAATTTGCGCACGATCATTGGCTTAATCGACATTGCTTTTGCACTGATGGCTTTCCCTACTGTTATTACAACTATGTTGCTTTCGCCACATGTAAAACGAGCAGCTAAAGATTATTTCTCACGGTTAAAACTGGAAAAACTAAGTAGCAAATAATTTTCTTTCCTTTATTTTCAAGGCCTGCAACTCCCTTATGCTGAACAACATTCAATAAGATGATGCTATTTCTGAAATATTATTGTACTATTGTAGTATTACAATGTATTTTTATAACATTATTTCAAGATGATAGATTTCAAATTAGATCCAAAAGCGGGCGTTCCGTTTTACCGACAGATCATCGATCAGATAAAATTCGGTATTGCGACAGGAAAACTTAGTGTGGGAGAACAGCTGCCAACAGTGCGTGCACTTGCTGTAGAGTTGAAGGTAAATCTGAATACCGTTTCAAAAGCCTACAAGGAGCTTGAAATCCAAAACATTCTTGAGACTCATCTCGGGTCGGGAACTTTTATTGGCGATACCGACTTAACTATCACGCCCAAACAAAAACACGACAAATTGCACAGCATTTGCCGCGAATTTCTCACCATCGCATCAAGCTACGGCTTCACCAACGACGACCTCATCGACGAGCTAAAAAATATGAAAAACCACAAAAAACAATAACCTTTAAATTTTTACGTCATGAAATCTGTTTCCAGAAACCTTCGGATATTCAATCCGATTTCCGCCACAATTCTCATTGTATTACTACTCGGCACCGCAACACTTTACTACGTGCAAAATCTTGATCTCATTTTGACAATCGTGCTGGCAGTGGCCTCCTTTTTAATCGCATCGTCGATACACATTGCCGACCAGTGGGAAAAAGCAGTAGTTCTGCGCATGGGAAAATTCACCGGATTACGCGGCCCGGGTCTTTTTATTATTATTCCAATAATTGATAAAGTAGATAGCTACATCGACCAGCGAATCAGAGTAACCGATTTTAAAGCCGAAGAAACATTGACTAAAGATACCGTTCCGGTAAATGTAGATGCCGTGGTTTACTGGACTGTTTGGGACGTCGAAAAAGCCGCATTGGAAGTTCAGGAATATATACGCGCAGTTAGTTATATTGCTCAAACCGGACTGCGTGAAATTATCGGGAAACATGAGTTAGCCGATCTTCTTCAAAACCGCGAAAAAATTGCAGGAGATCTTCAGGTTACACTCGATGAACACACAAATCCCTGGGGAATTACTTGTCAAACGGTAGGAATAAAAGATGTTGTAATTCCGAAAACACTTGCCGATGCAATGAGTAAACAAGCGCAGGCAGAGCGCGAACGCCAGGCCCGAGTAATTCTGGGAACGGCCGAAACCGAAATAGCCGTAAAATTTGAAGAGGCCAGTCGAAAATATGTCAACAATCCGGTGGCACTTCAACTGCGTGGGATGAATATGCTTTTCGAAGGACTCAAGGAAAAAGGATCGATGGTAATCGTTCCCAGCTCAGCACTCGACTCCATGAATCTTGGAGCGATGGGGGGCCTGGTTTCGCTTGCCAAAAGCAATGAACAATAACTAATTTCAACATCAACTAAAACCAAAAACAATGTCAGTAGCCGATTTATTAAAACAAAACTTTATGGATGGAGGTCCGGGGTTTATGACTCTTCATTACCTGATGTGGATTCTGGTAATCATCTTTTCGGTTCGTGCCGTAAAGAATATTCGCTCAACAAAATGCGATTACCGGAAACTGGAAAAACTGAACACTACCATCCTTTTTATCGGAGGACTTGGATTACTTCTTTCCTTACTTTATCGGACAATGGGTATGTATAATGCCTTTTCAGTTCTGGAAACCACTAGCGACATTTCTCCAACACTTGTTGCCGGCGGATTAAAAGCATCACTAGTCGCTCCTTTATACTCATTATTCCTGTTTCTTGTAACGGGCATAATCTGGTTTATTTTCCGACTAAAAATTATTGATAAAAGAAAAGTAACGCAAATGAGTTAACCTGTCGCCCGACAAATAAACAATGTTCAAAAAATCAGGAGAATCTTCTTACATATGGGAAGATTCTTTTTTGTTTTTGTATCTTGATAAAAATTAATCTTATGAACACCAACCCGCAATTTGAACAACTCGAAAAAGCCTTTTTCCACGATGGGCACCAACTGGCCATGAAAGCTGTTGAGGCCAACATGGAGCAGGAAGTATTGCATCAATCTTTAAAAGAAATGTATGCTGCCATCGACAGATTGATTGATTCGTTATTTGTTTATGCCCGGCAGCAAAATCAAAGTATCGATTGTAAACGAGGCTGCAGCTGGTGTTGCCATCAACCGGTTTTTGCGTTGGATTATGAGCTGAATTATTTAAAGGCGTTTATTGAGAAATCTTTTGATGCTGAAACGATTTCCGAAGTAGCCGAAAAAGCAAAACAAAAGCAAGCCAAGCTCGGAAACTTAAAAGGCGATGAATTGATGAATGCCAAATACGCATGCCCTTTATTAAAAGACAAAACCTGCATGGCTTATGATGCGCGACCAATGGCCTGCCGCATTTATCTTTCGTCGGATGTAAAAAGTTGTGTGCACTTTTATAATCAGCCCGATGACAAAACCACCTACCCTGCCCTTTTGGACATGCCGATGCGCCTGGGACGAATGATGAACGAAGGATTTAAATCGGCGCTAAAAACCAATGGTATTGAAGCAAAGGAATTTCGTATTGAAGAGAAACTAATAAAATAAACTGGTTATGGGATTTGGGGGATCGGTTCTTGCAATGATACAGTCGTTACGCGCCAATGCGCGCCCCAAACATCATGCTTATCAAGACTGGGACAAGGGCGAAAAACGAATCTTCAAAAACAAATACAAGCTGGTCTCAAAACAAGTTTCGCCCGAGAAACTTGCCCAATTAAAAGCAAAATACCGAAAGAAAATTGAGCGAGATCAAAAACGTACACAAACCATTACAATTGTTTCATTGATAATTATTATTCCGCTGATAACTTTCGGAATTTTTCAATTTTTCTTTAGCAACAGCCAACGAAATTATCATCCTTATGTTTCCGAAGTAGAGAAGCAAAAAACTGAAATCACAATCGAACAAATCAACTATTTGCTTGACTCCGGTTATGAATGGTTAAATAAAAGTCATTATAAAAACGCGAGATTTCAGTTCAACCGGGTTTTAGAAGTTAATCCCGGTAACAAAGATGCTCTTTTTGGAATGGCAGCCAGCTATATTTACGAGTGCCAGAAAGAGCATACCAATTGCGAAAAAGCCAAGACCTCATTACAGGATTATATCTCAAATTTTGGGAGCGATACGAAAACCGATCATTTAAGTACCATACTCAACAGCAGCAACTAGACTTCCTCAATAGCAATACCTGCCTCTTCAAATTTACTTTCCAGAATTTCGGGAGAAAGTGGTCGGCCATTTCTTGTAAGTACTGAAGTTATGCGGCCTTTTACCATTAGCTTATCATCGGCTTTACGAATTACTTCCTGCAAAAAAACAATTCGTAAACGGCCTTGTTTCCCAATTTTCAGGCGAACTAAAAAATCGTCGCCGGGGCGCAGCGGAAACTTGTATTCCAACTCAGCTTTTATAACCACTGCATCAATTCCTTCGTCGTGCAATTTGGCAAAGTCGAGCCCAACATGGTTCAGAAATTTATGGCGTGTATGTTCCAGGTAATTCTGATAAACAGCGTTATTTACAATGCCTTGAATGTCGCATTCGTAATCGCGCACCTGCATTTCTAATTGAAAGTGATGATTTTCCATTCTTCAAGATTAAGGGCTAAAGCCCGGTGTAACACTTTACTAAAAACCCCGGCTTAAAAGCCAGGGCTATATATTTTTATCAGGCTCCTATTTCACTTCGAAATCAAACAATTTCTTGTTTTCCAGATACCCTTCCAAACGATCGCCAATTGCAACCGGACCAACATTTGCCGGTGTCCCGGTGTAAATCAGATCGCCAATTTTAAGGGTAACGTATTTCGAAATATGAGCGATCAACTCGTCAAAATCAAAGATCATCAAACCCGAGTGAGATTCCTGAACGGTATCACCGTTTATATCCAATCGAAAACCAATGGCCTCCTGATCAGGGAAAATTGATTTTGGCAAGAAGGTATTACTTAATACCGCCGACTTATCAAAAGCTTTTGCTTTTTCCCAGGGCAGTCCTTTTGCTTTGAGTTGCGCCTGCACATCGCGGGCAGTGAAATCAATTCCCAAACCCACCTCATCGTAATAACGGTGCGCAAAACGTTTCTCAATGTTTTTGCCAATACGATTTATCTTGATCACCAATTCAATTTCGTGGTGCACCTCGTTGGTCCAGTCCGGGATATAAAACGGATCGTTATTTCGCAACAAGGCCGTGTCGGGCTTCATAAAAAAGATGGGTTCTTCGGGTACGTCATTTCCCAACTCTTTGGCATGAGCCACGTAATTTCTTCCTATGCAAATTATTTTCATGATAAAAAGCTTTTCAATTTCAATGTCATTTCGAGCAAAGCGAGAAATCTATAACAATGTAGAGAATGAAGTAACAGATTTTTCAGTCTTCCCTCCTTCGAAATGACAAGCTTTACTTACTCATCATTTTTAGTTTCAACTGTGTTAAAACTTTCTTTGTATACAGCGGGAATTCGCTATTTAATATCCAGCCAAAGTAACCGGGTTGCTCTTGCAAAACCTGTTCAACCGGCACTCCTTTGTTCTTTCCAAAATTGAATACTTCAACACCATTTTCGTCGTAAACAATACGGCCTACAAAATCAACGTTCCTATCATACGACGAGAATTCGCTTAACTTATCCACATCGTTTTCAATCGGCGTCGATTTTTTCCCTTTGGCATCTTCATACTCCACATCTTTGTATTTATCGAGCTGCGATTTCAGCACTTCGTAAGTTGCTTTTGTATCGGCCATGGCACTGTGCGCATCGGTTAATTCCTGGTTACAATAGAACTTGTATGCCGCTGCCAATGTTCGCTTTTCCATTTTGTGGAAAATAGCCTGCACATCAATAAATTTGCGCTTTTTAAAATCAACATCCACCTCGGCGCGTAAAAACTCTTCAGCCAGTAACGGAATATCAAAACGGTTGGAATTAAAACCTGCCAGGTCGCATCCTTCCAGAAATTTTGCCAGCGTTTTTGCCACCTCTTTAAAGGTTGGAGCATCTTTCACATCCTCATCGTAAATTCCATGGATCAAAGAAGCCTCAATCGGAATCGGTTGTTCAGGATTTATACGCATCAGTTTTTCTTCCTCGGTGCCGTCAACATTAACTTTTACCAAAGCAATCTCCACAATTCGATCCGTAACAATGTTTATTCCGGTGGTTTCCAGATCTAAAAAAACCAAAGCGTTTTTTAAATGTAACTTCATGGTGGGTATGAATTAAAAAAGGTACCCTAAAACCTGCGTTCCCGGATACCTTTTCGGTTTATCGTCGTAAATTTTTAAACGTTTATCATCATTGGCATCAACAGCATCAACATGTCTTCGTCTTCCTCATTTTCAGCCGGAAGTAACAAACCTGCGCGCGTTGGATCGCTCATTTCAACCTTCACATCGCCGGTTGAAATATTGGTAAGAATTTCCTGCAGGAACGTTGATTTGAAACCAATTTCAATTTCTTCGCCCTCGTATTCGCAATTGATACGTTCAACTGCCGAAATAGAGAAGTCGATATCTTGTGCCGACACCACTAACTGGTTGTCGGAAATATTCAGTTTTACCAGGTTGCTCGCCTGGTTCGAGAATACTGAAACACGTTTTACGGTGTTGAAGAAATTCAGGCGGTCGATGATCATTTTGTTTGGATTGTTTGTAGGAATTACCGAGTTGTAGGTTGGATAATTTCCTTCTACCAAACGACAGATCAGTTTGTAGTTGCTTAACGTAAAAAAGGCGTTTTTATCGTCGAATTCCAGTTTTACATCAAACTCTTCTTTCGGCAGCAGGTTTTTCAATAAACTGGCCGGTTTTTTAGGTAAAATAAACGAAGACTCGAATTCAGCTTTTGCATCCAAACGACGGTAACGTACCAGCTTGTGCGCATCCGATGCAACAAAGCTCATAAAATCAGGCGTTAGCTCCACGTAAATACCATTCATTACCGGGCGCAACTCATCGTCGGCAGTAGCAAACAAAGTTTTTTCAATACCTTTTTGAAGTACAACGTGGCTAACATCGATCGACGAAGCACCTTCCTCATCCAGCTGTGGTTGCTCCGGAAAATCCTCGGCATTTTGTCCCATAATGCTGAATTTACCATTGTCGGAATAAATTTCAACAAGGTACGACTCACCATCGATTTGGAATGTAAGTGGTTGCTCCGGAAATTCTTTCAGCGTATCGGTGATCAACTTGGCCGGAACTGCAACGGCACCTTCGCCTTCAATATTATCCAACTCGAGGCTGGTAATTAAAGTCGACTCCAGATCGGAAGCTGTTATGGTTAACTCTGTTTCGCTTAACTGAAACAAGAAGTTATCGAGAATTGGCATTGTACTTTTACTGCTGATTACCTTACTAATTGCAGAAAGGTGACTCAGTAATTCGGTGCTTGAAACTACAAACTTCATTTATTTCGATTTATTTTTTTGAATTTTCGTCTTATTTACAACTAATCTAAGTATACGAATATACAAACTTTCAGGAATTATCCCTATCGCGCTTGGCTTGATTTTACCCGATTTTATGAACGATTGTATCGGTATTTACGAACAAGGTTGTAAACCAGTGCAAAAACAGTGATCAAAAGCAGTGGCAGCAATACATTCAACCATTTCCAGAAAGCCGCTTCTTCGCGCAGTTTTACTTTATCGAGCAAACGTAATTTTAGCGAGCGGCCCCGCAACTGCATAATTCCCTGCTTATCATCGAGGTACGAAATAGCATTGATCAAAAACTCCTTATTTCCGAAAACCTGCCCCGACACTTCGTCGAAACCAAGTTCCTGAATTTTATGCGGATTGGTAGAATAGTTGACTTTGTTGGTAATCATTCCCCCATCGGCAATCACGATCATTTGTGTGGGCTGACTTTCGGTAATTATGTCGGCTGAAGAATAGCCGTAGTTTTCCACCATCCGGTTTTTGTAGTTCGATGTAAACACGCCTTCCAACAAAACGCCAACCGGAATATCCGACTGCGTAAACAACTCGCGTGCCGGCGGATTATTAATGTTTCCAAGACTCACCGACGACGGTGCTTTTATCCGGCGGGCATAAGGCGATGTACTCAGAATTACCTCTTTTCGGATGGTTGAATTGGCAGAAACCGTATCGAGCGACGAAACAAATTCTGTTTTTACCCAGTTCAGGTTTCGGCTTATCGGGTGATTATCGTTGGGCGTTAGCAACGGCGAATAATACCACGGATGTAAAGTGTAACGTGGCGGATTACCCGGCGCCGCAGTATTTACCCGAATTTGAATACAGTTCACATCCTGCAACAACTCGTAGTTTAAACGAACGCCGTAGCGAAATAACTGGTCGCCAATATTCATATCGTTTGGGAATGAATAGGTTTGAAATCCTTTGCTTAAACTATCCAAACTCACCTGAACCGGATCAACCAGCCACATTAGTTTCCCACCTTTCATCAGGTATTGGTCGATGGCAATTTTAGAGGTCTCCGGAAATTCCTTCTTAGGATTGGCAATCACCAAAATATCAACGTCCGAATCTTTCAGGTCGGCAGCTTCCATCATGTCAATTTCAAAATCGGCAGAAAGTGCCCGTGCTATATCGGCCACTTCGTATTGATTCGCCTCATCGTGTCCTTGCAAAAATGCCAGTACCGATTTTTTCTTTCGCATCAGTTTATGAAATGCATTTACCAATTCGAACTCGATGGTTTCCACCGAATGATTAAAGTTATTTTCGTAACTAGTGTACGGGTTATTTTTTAGGAAATTAACCGCCAGCTCTTTGTTCTGGTAACGAATAATGGCCCCCGGAAATATAAAACGCGAACTCACACCTTGCTCGGTTTTATGCCCGAAATTAATTCGCGGCACACCTCTGTTTACGATGTCGGTAATAAATTCTTCCTGCTTTTCGATGTTCCCGATGCTGTACGGATTAAAAATGCGTACCCGAATCGGCGCCGTACTGTAAGCATTCAGTACGGCAATTTTCTCCAGTACTTCGTTTTGTATTTTTCGTAATCCGGCTTCCAGTTCTCCACTTAAATACAACTCCACTTCCACGGGACCTTCCAATCCGCTTACCATTTGTTTGCTTACATCTGATAAAGAATAACGTTTTTCGGCAGTCAAATCTATGCGGTATAAAAAGTTCGATGAAATCGCAAGTACGAGCAAAACGACAACCGGAATAACCACCGCACGAACTTTTGCCTTTGTTTTTCGGAGTTTTCCTTTTCGCAAGATCAGCGTAGTGCCGTACAAAAACAAAAAGGCCATACCGATAAAATAGAGAATATCGCGCATATCAACCACTCCCCGCGAAATGGAAAGATAATGATCGTTAATGCTTAACCACGAAAAAAGTTGCTCCAGCAAATACGGAACTTCTGCCGACGCCACAAACTCGAAACCGAGGTAAAAAATAAACGACAGCGACATTCCGAAGATGAAGGAAACGATTTGGTTGTCGGTGAGCGACGAGGCAAAAATACCAATGGCCACATAAATAGTTGCCAGGAAAAACAGCCCCATAAACGATCCCCAGGTTGCTCCGGTATCGATGCTCCCAACCGGATTTCCCAGCCAGTAAACTGACAAGAAATACAACAAAGTGGGTAACAACGAGAAAACAACCAGCACCAATCCGGCCAGAAACTTTGCCATTACCAGCTGAAAATCAGCCAGCGGTCGCGTAAGCAGAATTTCGATGGTACCACTGCGTTTTTCGTCGGCAAACATACGCATGGTAATGGCGGGCACCAAAAACAGGTACAACCACGGCGCCAGCGTAAAAAGCCCTTGCAGCGTTGCATAGTTATTATCAGGAATATTGTAATTGCCCGGGAAAATCCACAGAAACAAACCGGTAACCAATAAAAAAACCAGCACGGCCAGGTAACCGATCAGCGATCCGAGGAAAGTTTTTATTTCTTTTTTAAATAAGCTATACACTTCTGTTGCTTTTAATTAGAACATAAGATAACGCACCATCGCATAATTCATTGCAAGTGCAATTATTCCGTAGATGTACAAAATTATCACACCTTTCTTTTTCTCAATGGTTTTGATCAATTCTTTTTCATTCCGTTCAACAACCCATTTTTTTGAAAATGGTTTATTTTTCTTTCTCCAGTTATTTTGCCCAATATACCCGAAACATTCGAATTCCCTTGCCTTGATGAACTCATAAAAATCCTTGTAATTATCAATTATCGGATCGGCAACCTGATAGCGTTTCCCATCATCAAACTCTAAAATTACGGAATGAGCCATAATGTAGCGACCATTTCCATAAACGGCAGTTGCATATTGTTTGAGTTGGTCTAACCTATACTTTTTTTGATTGAGCAAAAAGAAATGAAGAATAAAACAATCCTTCTCAATTTCAACTTCTTTTACCTGAGTTTGCAGTGTAATTACAATAGCATTTATCATCAAACCAAATCCCAAAAGGATACCTAACGACCACAAATATGAATGTTTCAAATTCTCAGCAAATGCCGATAAAACAATCATTAATAAAAAACATACCACGAGGTTAAAAAGAAAAAATCCGGCGGCATTACTCCATCTTCTATTTAAATAGAATAATTTCTTCATTGCAGTAACGAAACCATTTTTTCAGCGGCCCGTTTTGAGCAGCCCGGCTCGCCCATTAACTTTTGCATTTCACGGTAATCCGACAGAATCCTTTCGCGATATTTTTCGTCGCCAAGTAAACGATCCAGTTCTGCCGTTACTTTTTTAACGGTCATATCTTTTTGAAGCAGCTCTTTAACCGCCATTTTTCCCAAAATGATATTAGGTAGCGACACCCACTTAATTTTTAAAACGGCAGCCATAATGTAATGCACCAACACGCCGCCTTCAACTTTGTAAAGCACGGTTTGCGGCACATGAAACAAAGCCGTTTCCAAAGCTGCCGTTCCGGAGGCCACCAAAGCTGTATGCGCGTTATTCAGTAAATCGTAGGTGGATTCGTAAAGCACTTTTATGTTGCTCCCCTGCAAAATTCCTGAATACAATTCTTTGTCAACCGACGAAACACCGGCCAGCACAACCTGGTAATCATTCCGGCCTTCAACTGCCTTTTTCATCACAGGCAAAGTTCCTTTAATCTCCTGTACACGACTTCCGGCCAGCAGAGCAATAATCGGGCGATTATCTAAATTATTTTTTGCTCTAAATTCTTCTGCCGACTGTGCATTTTTTTCAAATTCCTTAATCGAATCAAACAGCGGATTTCCCACATAATTTACGTCGATACCATGCTTTTTGTAAAAGGCCGTTTCAAAAGGAAAAATGGTAAACATTTCATCAACAAAAGCACGCACCTTTTTAACACGGTATTCTTTCCAGGCCCACAATTTTGGCGAAATGTAATAGTAAACTTTTATATTGTTTTGTTTGGCAAACTCGGCAATTCGCAGGTTAAATCCTGGGTAATCGATTAAAATAAGTACATCGGGTTTGTAGTTGAGTAAGTCTTTTTTACAAAACTCCATGTTACGTTTTATGGTCCGAATGTTCAATATCACATTCACAAAACCCATAAAGGCCATTTCGCGATAATGCTTAACCAGCTCGCCACCAACAGCCTGCATTTTATGGCCGCCAAAAAAACGAAAATCGGCTTCCTTGTCGGCAACTTTCAGTTCCTTCATCAGGTTTGAGCCATGCAAATCGCCCGATGCTTCGCCAGCTATAATGTAGTACCGCATATTAAACTGCTCTTGAAATTAACACCACAATGGCATAAAGAATGGTGGCTCCCAACACACCGCGGGCAGCCTTTTCGTATTTTAATCGCAGGAAAATCCAGAAAACGCCAACGTTGGTAAAAACGCACAGGCTTCCGATTTTAACGAGCGCCTGCATTCTTCTCATTCCGGCAAGGTAATCCAGGAACGACATATTGTTTTCGCCAACCAGGTAAACAATAAAAAAAATGATAAGCGGTAAAACCAGTCCGGTTAAAACGCCTACCCCAACTTTGTCGTATTTATTTTGTTTGCTTTTTGGCATATTAAAACTTCCACGACTTAATTTGATCCATGGTTTCGTAGCAAGTCATATCAACCCGAACGGGAACCACAGTGGCAAAATTATTTTCTAATGCAAAAATATCGGTGTCTTCGGTGTCTTCATCCAAATTCTGGAAATATCCTGACAGCCAGTGATATGCTCTTCCGTGCGGATCGGTTCTTTTTTCAAACTCTTCCATCCATTTTCCGTGCGCCTGCCGGCAAACTTTTATACCCTCTGGTTTTCCCTTCGGAATATTCACATTTAAGCAAGTAAACGCCGGAATTCCATTTTCAATTACACTCTGAAAAACACGGGCAACAACCAGTTTGGCTTTCGAAAAATCTGCCTCTGAATCGTAATCATCTAGCGAAAAACCAATCGACGGCACACCATGCAAACCACCTTCAATGGCAGCTCCCATTGTTCCGCTGTAAATTACACTTATCGACGCATTTGAACCGTGGTTAATTCCCGAAACCACATAATCTGGTGTCCGTTCGAACAAGCTGTTAAAACTCAATTTTACACTGTCAACCGGCGTACCGTTGCATTTGTAGGTAGGCACACCGTGAATCTTTTCTACAGGCACTGCCCGCAGCGGCTGATCAACTGTAATACCACAAGCTTTCCCCGACATGGAAACTTCGGATGAAATGACGACTACATCGCCAAAAAATTGCATTACCTCCACCAGTTCACGCAAACCTTTTGCATGAATTCCATCGTCGTTTGTAACCAAAATCAATGGTTTTTCAGAATCGTTTTTTTGCATGAGAGCAAAGATAATTAGAAAATATAATCTTGTACTATCATCGCAAATTAATACAAATCATTCATTCCAAACATCCGGTTTCAATTTTTCGCAGACCACCACTTAATCAGCTCTACTAGTTGTTACATTTGTCTGTCGACATTTAATTCTGCATCTTAGCACATCCATTTCGAACTCCAACTTGTAGAGGCAAAACATTAACTATTTGTCAATTCAGGCAAAATGGTAAACCAATCGTTTATCTGGCTAGTTGTAAATGCTAAACTTTGCACGTGTTAAAAAGAAACAATTTTATGCCGAAGATTCTGAATAAAAAAGAGGGAATGCAATACCGCCGTTTTGGGAAAACCGAAAAACACCTGAGTACCATAACACTTGGCGGCATGCGTTTTAAACATGGCTGGGATGATCCCCGTCGTGAAATTCCTGAGGATACATTGGAAGAATGTTTGAATTCGGTTCAAATGGCATTCGGTGCGGGCATTAACCACATTGAGACCGCATGGGGCTACAAAAAAAGCGAGACCGTTTATGGCAAAGTTTTAAATGAAGAGTTGGCCATTCCACGTACTTCATACCATTTAATGACCAAAGGAAGCCCGCTGACAGCTGACGACACCTACGAAATGGTAGAAAATCAGTTGCGCGATTTACAAACCGATTACCTCGATTTTTACGGCTGGCACGGAATAAACACTCCCGAATTGCTGGAACAAAGTTGCAAAAGCGGAGGAGCGGTTGAAGCCCTGCTAAAACTAAAAGAAGAAGGCATAATACAGCATGTTGGTTTTAGCACACACGCTCCGTTGGAGGTTATTGTGCGTGCTATTGAAACCGGTTTGTTCGAGTTCGTGAACCTACATTATTACTACTTCAACCAGCGAAACTTAGCAGCGGTACAAATGGCAGAAGTGCGAGACATGGGCGTTTTTATTATCTCGCCAAACGATAAAGGCGGCCAGCTTTTTAATCCTTCAGCCAAGGTAAAGGATGCCACTTATCCGCTTACACCAATTCAGTGGAACGCGCGATTTTGTTTAAACAATCCGGCCATTCACACGCTCTCATTCGGCATAACAGAGAAGGAACATTTCGAGGAAATGAAAGGCATTTTCCCAACTACATCGCCATGGAGCCAAACGGAATACGAAACAAAACTAAAACTGGATAGCTTTTTATTCGACGATCCATATTCCGTATACGAGGGTTTCGAAATGCAAAACGATCCGTCGGGAATAAACATTCCGGAAGTATTGCGTTTGCGCAGGCTTTGGAAATCGTACGACATGATCGATTTTGCGAAATACCGCTATAAAACCTTTAAAGAAAAAAGTCACTGGTTTCCGGGAGAATTACCTACTCAACCCAATTTGGATAAAATAGATACACGTAAAATTCCGGCGCATATTCCGTTAAAGGAACTACTTACCGAAACTCACCGGGCTTTGTATCAGCCGGAATATAAATTAGCTAAAAATTAATACCTTAGAGCGGTAAACCAAAAACCGTTCAAAATGAAATCTAAACGAATTCTTTCAATCGCAGTTTTTATAATTGCACTGTTTTCTTATTCGCAACTTTTTGCCGGCAACTATTACCAAATAAAAGTGTATAGTTTGGACAATCCCGGTCAGGAAGAACGCGTAGACAATTACTTAAAAACCACTTTTCTGAAAGCTGCACACGAAGCAGGAATCGAAAATGTTGGCGTTTTTAAACCCATTGAAACCGATCCGGATTACGGTAAAAAAATATTTGTGCTTATTCCATTAGAAGACCTGAACGACGTTGTAAAAATTGATGATCAACTCCTTCAATTTGAATTGAATTCGGGAAATGACGACTACATAAATGCCGCACACGACAATCCGCCATTTAAGCGCGTTGAGACCATTATTTTAAAAGCATTTTCGGAAATGCCGAACTACCACAAACCGGCTTTCGACACACCAAAAGCGGAACAGATTTTTCAGATACGAAGTTATGAGGGACCTACCGAAAAACTATATCATAAAAAAGTTGAGATGTTTAACGAAGGCGGAGAAGTTGCCCTGTTTAACGACCTTGGTTTTAATGCCGTGTTTTTTGGCGAAGTATTGGCCGGGGCAAATATGCCCAACCTTATTTACATGACTTCGTTTAAAGACATCGAAACAAATAAAAAACTGTGGGAAGCATTTGGTGCACATCCGAAATGGGAGGAATTAAAAAACAATAAAGCATACGCCAATACTGTTTCGCATATCGATAACTGGTTATGCCACCCAACCAGCTATTCCGATTTTTAAAAGATTCATAAACAACTCTTAATAATCCTTAAAAATAATTGAAAGAAATAGTCAACCTCCAACAAGGCTTGTTGTTATATTGAAATAATTCTATTTTTGCAGCATGCTGTATCACAAAGTATTTCCACATAAGTCGTCTGATACCTGGGTAGTGTTCGTACACGGCGCCGGAGGCAGTAACCTCGTATGGTTCAGACAGCTACGCGAATTCAAGAAGCATTTCAATGTGCTTTTGGTTGACTTACGCGGACATGGAAAATCAAAAAAAGAATACACCCGCGAAGAGATTTACGCCTTTGATGAGATTGCTCTGGATGTAATCAAAACAATGGATCACCTCAATATTGAAAAGGCTCACCTTGTAGGTATTTCTTTGGGATGCATTGTTATTCGTGCCATGGATAAACTGGCTCCGGGACGTGCTGAATCCATAATTCTGGGCGGTGCGGTAGTACAATTTAACTCGCGAATTAACGCGCTTGTATCGGTGGCCAAATTATTGCAAACGATTTTCCCGTACATGTGGTTGTATAAAATCAATGCATGGATTTTGATCCCGTATAAAAAAGACATTGAATCGAGAAAGCTGTTTATTAAAGAAGCGATTCGTTTAGGCGAAAAAGAGTTCAAAAAATGGCTGCGCATGTCGACCGAAATTAAGGGTAACTTACAGGAATTCCTCATTAAAGAGGCATCGGCTCCGGTTCTTTACCTGATGGGTGACCGCGATCATATGTTTTTACCCACCGTATCAAATCTGGTAAAAAATCATTTTAACTCGAAACTGGAAATTATAAAAAACTGCGGCCATGTTTGCAATATCGATCAACCCGATATTTTTAACGAACGCAGCATACAATTTATCAAAAGCCTGTCAACCTGATCAGGCGCTCATTCCATCAACATTATAAGTCACAAAAAAACTGCTCCCTCTGTGCTATACACATCGAGAACAGTTAATTGTATTTTGTTTTATCCTACCGAAAACCTATCGGTTATGGTATTCTGCGATAATCTTTTTCACATCGGTTGGTGCTACACGGCCATAGACTTTTTCTCCAACGGTTACCACCGGAGCCAAACCACAGGCTCCCACGCAGCGTAAGCAGTTAATCGAGAATTTACCATCTTCGGTCGACTCTCCAACTTCCACTTTTAACTGGCGTTTGAATTCGTTTAATACCTGCTCGGCACCACGAACATAACAGGCGGTTCCCATACAAATCGAGATTGGATTCTCGCCCTGAGGAATCATCGTGAAAAAGCTGTAAAAAGTTACAACACCGTACACTTTTGCTACCGAGGTTTTTAGCTCTTTTGCAATTACTTCCTGCACCTCAGCGGGCAAATAACCCAATTTACTTTGCACCTGGTGAAGCACATTTATCAGTTCGCTTTCCTTATTTTCAAATTCAACACAAATATCTTTTATGAGCTGTACTGTATTCTCTGCTAATTTAATTTTTGGCATCTTTTAGACTTTTAGATTTTAGACAATTAGATACTTTACAAATATTAATACTATGTACGATCAAAGTATTCCGTATGCAACAGATGATGTGCTTTTTCACTCATCGGTTCACCCAGGAACTTTTCATACAACTCAATAATATGTGGATTCAAGTGCGATTTGCGCAGCGTCTTGTTCTTGTCTTCAGTATACAAGGCAGCTTGACGCTTTTTCAGAATACCCGCATCGCCATGGTGATAAGGTTGACCACCACCACCGATACAACCACCGGGGCAGCTCATAATTTCAATGGCGTGGAATTCGCTGTTTCCTGCCTGAATATCTTCCAGCAGTTTACGTGCGTTACCCAAACCATGCGCAATTCCAATTTTTATTGGTAATCCGTCAAAATCGATGGTCGCTTCACGGATTCCTTCCATACCACGCAGTTCATCAAAATCTAATTTTGGCAATTCTTTTTTTGTATGAACTTCATACGCTGTACGAACTGCCGCTTCAATTACACCACCTGTGGTTCCGAAGATTACACCGGCTCCTGTAGATTCCCCCAGTGGATTATCAAAGTCTTCGTTTGGAAGTGCGGTAAAATCGATATTCGAAAGTTTGATCAGTGCTGCCAACTCGCGGGTTGTAATGGCATGATCAACATCCGGGTTGTCGTTGGTTTTAAACTCATCGCGGCCACACTCATATTTTTTTGCCACACATGGCATAATCGAAACAACAACCAAATCCTCACGTTTAATTCCCAACTGATCGGCAAAATAAGTTTTGGCAATTGCACCAAACATTTGCTGTGGCGATCGTGCTGTTGAAGGAATATCTTTCATTTCCGGGAATTGGTGCTCGAAGAATTTCACCCACGCCGGACAGCAAGAAGTTAGTATTGGAAGTTTAACATCTTTATCGCCTGCCAAATGTTTTCCCAAACGATTCAGTAATTCGGTACCTTCTTCCATAATGGTAAGGTCGGCAGCAAAGTCGGTATCAAAAACATGATCGAAACCTAGACGGCGCAAAGCAGCCACCAGCTTTCCGGTTACCAAAGATCCGGCTTCCATTCCAAACTCCTCGCCTAATGCAGCACGCACGGCAGGAGCTGTTTGAACAATTACAGTTTTTGTAGGGTCGGAAAGCGCACGAATCACTTTTCCGGTTTCGTCAACTTCAGTTAATGCTCCGGTTGGACAAACGGCCACACATTGACCACAATACGTACACACCGAGTGATCGAGGTTCATTTCGAAAGCGGGTGAAACAACCGATTCGAAACCACGATTAATGGCCGATAAAACACCTACGGTTTGCACTTCGTTACACATGGTTTCGCAACGACGGCACATAATACATTTGTCCACCTCGCGAATAATAGCCGGAGAAGTATCTTCGCGGTAGGTCGACTGCTCTCCTTTATAATGAATTTCGCGAATTCCGAGATTGTGCGCCATATCCTGCAAGTCGCAGTTACCCGATTTTGCACAAATCAAACAGTCGAATGGGTGATCTGAAAGAATCAACTCCATTACCGTTCTGCGTGCATTTATCACCCGCATCGAGTGGGTATTGATCTTCATTCCTTCGCTCACATCGGTACAACAAGCCGGCGCCAGGTTTCTTCGTCCTTCCACCTCAACCACACAAATACGGCAGCCACCAGGTTTGTTTTCAATGTTCAGATCATCAAGTTTCATGTGGCAAAGCGTTGGAATATGCATCCCAACACCCGATGCCGCTTCAAGAATTGTGGTCCCTGATTTTACCACAACCGGTTTATTATCTATCGTAAGATTTACTGTATCCATAATTTCCAGGTTTCTGATTAGGTTAGGGTTATTGCATTGAATTTACATTTCTCGTAACACACGCCACATTTAATACACAATGTTTGATCGATAAAATGCGGTGCACGGCGCTCGCCGGAAATGGCTCCAACCGGGCAATTGCGGAAACAAAGTGTACAACCGGTACACAGATCCTCTACAATATCGTAACGCAACAGCGATTTACACTGCCCCGCCGGACATTTACCGTCGTGCACGTGAGCATGGTATTCGTGCTCGAAATTATTTATGGTTGAAAGCACCGGGTTTGGAGAAGTCTGTCCCAAACCGCAAAGTGCCGTATCTTTAATTACCACACTTAAATCTTTCAACTTTTCAATGTCTTGCTCTTCTCCTTTTCCCTGGGTAATTTTATCCAGCAATTCGTAAAGGCGTTTGTTTCCAACACGGCATGGCGTACATTTTCCACACGATTCTTCCAGCGTAAAATCAAGATAGAATTTCGCAATGGAAACCATACAATCGTTCTCGTCCATAACGATCATTCCGCCCGATCCCATCATTGAACCGGATGCCAGCAGGTTATCGTAATCAATCGGGATATCCAAATCTTCTTTCGTTAAACAGCCGCCCGACGGGCCACCGGTTTGAACGGCCTTAAACTCTTTTCCGTCTTTAATTCCGCCACCGATATCGTAGATCACTTCGCGTAGTGTTGTTCCCATTGGCACCTCGATCAAACCAACATTGTTGATCTTTCCGGCCAGGGCAAACACTTTTGTGCCTTTCGATTTTTCGGTACCGATTTTACTAAACCATTCAGCACCTTTATTCAGAATTACCGGAATGTTTGCAAAAGTCTCCACGTTGTTTACGTTGGTAGGTTTTCCCATGTAACCTGAAACGGATGGGAACGGCGGTTTAAAAGTTGGTTCTCCACGCAAACCTTCCATCGAGTGGATCAGCGCGGTTTCTTCGCCGCAAACAAAAGCTCCGGCTCCATAACGTAATTCAATATGAAAATTAAAACCGGTTCCTAATATATCATCGCCGATCAAACCATATTCTTCGGCTTGTTTAATGGCGATTTTCAAACGCTGAATAGCCAGCGGATATTCGGCCCGGATATACACGAGTCCTTTGTCGGCGCCAATACAATAGCCGCAAATGGCCATTGCTTCCAGCACCGAATGCGGATCGCCTTCCAAAATCGAGCGGTCCATAAATGCACCGGGGTCGCCCTCGTCGGCATTACAAACCACATATTTCTGGTCGTTTTCCACATTTTTTGTGATCTCCCACTTTAATCCTGTTGGGAAACCGCCACCACCGCGGCCACGTAAGCCAGAGTCTTTCACCTCCTTAATTACCTCTTCGGGAGTCAGTTCAGACAAACATTTTCCCAAAGCCTGGTAACCATCGCGGGCAATGTATTCGTCAATATTTTCGGGATTGATAAAACCACAATTCTTTAAAGCGATACGGATTTGCTTTTTGTAGAAATCCATGCCTTTTGAATCGCTGATTTGTTTATCGTTAGTGGGATCGGTATATAATAAACGTTTTACCGGCCGGCCTTTTACAATGTGTTCCTCAACAATTTCAACAACATCGTTTGGCGACACCTGCACGTAAAAAGTGTTGTCGGGCAATACTTTTACAATGGGTCCTTTTTCGCAAAAACCAAAACAACCGGTCAGCACCACCTGAACTTCATCTTCGAGCCCAAGATCGTGAATCAATTGGTTTAGCCTGTTTTTAATTTCGTCGCTTTCCGATGCTTTACACCCGGTACCACCACAAATTAAAAGATGCATTTTGTAGTCAGTCATAAGTTAAAGGTTTAAAGTTTTTAGTCGTCTATGGTTTTAAAGCTTACCGGAATAATTCCATCAACCAGCTCGCCGCGTTTAATGTATGAGTCGATAATTTCGCGGGCTTTTTCTTTTTTCACGTGTCCGTAAACCACCGGTTCTTTTCCCGGCAATTTTACTTCAACAGTGGGCTCGGCATAACAGTATCCCATACAACCGGTTTGAGTAACAACCGCATCAATGGCTTCCTGTTCCAGCTCTTCCACAAAATATTTCATGGTTTCTTTTGCGCCGGATGCAATTCCACATGTGGCCATACCCACTTTAACCTGCACAACCTGATCGGGATTCGCACTGTTTTCCCTGAGTTTGATTTTCGACTGAGCTTCTTCTTTCATCTTCCGAAGATCAGCCAGTGTTTTAATTTTAGTCATATCGTTTTCTCGTTTATTCGTTACTTCGTTGCCTCTATTTCTTCTAAATTCGATTTTATCAGTTCCAAAATCCCTTCGCGTATTTCCTTTTGCTGATACGAAACATCGCCCAGCACTTCTTTCAACTCATCGGAACTTATCCGAAACTCACCCTTTTCTGTTTTATGGCGGTACACCAAATTCCCGTCGGTGTAGCTTAAAAACGTTAGGTACAAGGTTTCTGCAATGTCGCCACGTGGTGGTCGGTCGATGTTCGACAGCTGAAAACGGGCCGTTAAAACAGTACCCACATTCAACTCCGATTCGAGGGAAAAACTGCCACCGGCAGCCTCAGCACTATGCTTTAAAAGCGGAATGCCCAAACCTACTTTTCGGGTAGTTCGCGATGTAAAGAACGGATTTATGGCTTTGGCCAGCGTTTCTTTGCTCATTCCGCAGCCGTTGTCTCTGATTACTAATGAACAAAGGTCTGCTATTTTGTCCTCCTCAACTATGATTTCAATCAATGTCGCTTTTGCGCTAACCGAGTTCTGCACAATATCCAGAATATGTTCGGACAGTGTTTTCATATAATTTCAACAAATCGTTCATCTTGCTGATTCAGAGCCATTTTAACTTCACAAAAAGTTAATTCCTGAATATTAAAAACAGAATATCGGGTTCCAATCTGTTCTAAAAAATGAGCATCTGAATTATAAATTAACGAAATTTTATCACCTAAATCATAATGTTTTCGAACATGCTTTTCGCTGGTTTTTCCAGTAATTCCCATGGCATCAAATTCAAGGTCTTTCGGAATAAAACCCAGGTGGCTAAATAAACCGTTCAACGGCCGGTTAACATGTGCCGGAATAAAAATTCCGCCCAGCTCGTACACGTACTTTTGAACCGACGAAATACCTTTTTTTAATGCTGATGTGAGGTAATATGGAACCAGTTCCAACACTTTCTCATCCTCATCAACAACCGGCTGATAACCAAAGTGTCCATCCGGATTTGGAACATGCATAATGTTCTGTTCCAAATACTGCTGGAATTTATCCAGCTTCTCGTCATCCTCGAAAAACGCCAGGCAATGCACCTCTTCTTTGGTAGTAATTTCTACGCCGGTAAGTGCAAGAATTCCCTTTTCGTGCGCTAAATCGCGAATTACTTTGGCGTTTAAGGTCGAATTATGATCGGTGATTCCAATAATATGCAATCCTGCCTCCCGGGCTTGTTCCACAATTTTACGCGGAGCCATTTCCAGGTCGGCACAGGGCGAAAGTACGGTATGAATATGTAGGTCGGCCCTGAATTTTTGCATCGGATTACGTTAAGGTGATGAATAAATTTCCTGCCATTTCGAATGTGGCTTTGTCGGTTCCCAGTACAGGAATACCTTCTTCGTTACTACGCTCGAGTGTGTCTTCTTCGGGTTCAAAACCTTTCACCAGGATCACTGCTGCGAGCTCTTTCAGCGAGGCGATAGCCATTACATTTTGGTGGGTTTGAAGTGTTATCCACACCTGCCCTTCCTGCGCATTTCCCATTACATCACTCAGCAGATCGGAAACATACCCGCCGGAAATTTCATTCTCAAGTCCGGATTCGCCGGAAAAGACTTTTAATCCAAATTTTTCAACCAGTTCAGAAACCTTCATTTCTACCTCCTCTTCTGTTACAGTCAGCGTCAAAACGATTTTTCCCCCAGGCTTTTTCCAGGTTTTTTGTCGCTTTTTCGATGTTTATTTTATTCTCGTTTAAGTACCTGTTTTGTAAGAAAATACAATCTGTCATTTTTGCTTTTCCCTGCACCATATCTTCAGCAAGTGCATGACAGTTGGGCGCGCCACAACTACCGCAATCAATTCCCGGAAGCTGGCATAAAATCCGATCTACTTTCTGCATTTTTTCCAGTGCTTTAAGTCGATCGGTATCCAGCGCAAAAACATAACGCGGTTCAATAGGATTGGCTTTCATTTTATCCTTTATTCCCAGGCAGCTCACTGCCGAGATATCGATGGATGAAGCATGCGGATAACGTTTCGATCGTTTTTGCAGACGCTCAACAGTTAGAAAACGGTTGCCAGTAAGCAAAATTCCGCCTGCACATCCCTGGTGGCACGATTTCAGTTCCAGAAAATCGAGCACCGGAACTTCATCATTTTCCATTCGTTCCAGAATTTTAACCACATTGTGGATGCCATCAACCGCCATCGAATTGCGTTTAAAGTGCCTTGCTTCGCCACGCGGAAGACTCCACAAAATACCATCGAGCGTTAGGTTTTTGCGCAACGGAGCCGTATCGGTTTTTTCTTCCTTGTCGATTACCCGCATAATGTGATTGTATAAATCACTCATTTTAATCAGGCCATCCACAGCCGATACTTCCTCGCCCAAAGGACGCTTTACAGCCGCCATTTTTGCCGAACACGGCGACACATAAAAAGTGCCTATTTCTTCGCGTTTAACACCTTGTTTTGCCAGTAACTCGATAGCATGACAAGCCGCCAAATCATGCGGTGCTTTCACCGGAACAATATTATCGACCAGCGACGGATAGCGCGATTGTATCAAACGAACAATGGCGGGACAAAACGATGAGATCATTGGTTTACGTGTCGACTTTTCAACTTCACGTTTAATCTCATTAATCAACATCCCGATGGGTTGCTCCACCTCAAAAATATGGGTAAAACCGAGTTTCAACAGGGCTTCGTAAATTTTGCCTTCGGTATAAATTTCGGGAAACTGCCCGATCATTACCGCCGGAAAAAGCACCACCCGGTATTTGTATTTATTTAGTTGTTCCAAACTATCGTGCTCTACATAAAAAGCATCAACCGGACATGCACGCAGGCAGTTTCCGCAATCCACACAACGGTCGGAATTTATATTCGCCACTCCCCCTCGTATCCGAATTGCCTCGGTTGGACAGGCTTTCATGCAGTGCGTGCAGCCCGTACATTTATCCGTGTCAACTGTTATGGCATGATATTTTTCTACAACCTTCATCTCCTAAAAATTATTTCTGAAAGTTAAAACTGTTCCCTCTCCTACCTCGCTTTCAATGGTAAATTCATCGGTGTTTCGGTTAATATTTGGCAAGCCCATTCCAGCGCCAAATCCCATATTTCGCACGGCTTTGGTAGCGGTTGAGTAGCCTTCCTGCATTGCCTTCTCAATATCTTCAATGCCGGGTCCGTTATCCTGAACAACCACAGTAATTCCTGTGCCGTCGATTTCGGCCAGCATTTTTCCTCCAACAGAGTGAGCAACAACATTTACCTCGGCTTCGTAAATGGCCACAACAATTCGTTTGATCACTTTCGGATCAACCTGCAATTGTTTCAGCATCTTTTTTATTCGGCTCGAAGCTCTTCCGGCCTTGCTAAAATCGCCACTCGCTATGTCGAATTCCAACTTCATTAATAAACCGGGTCTAAGCCGTTTTTAAACAGCACCCCGCTCGAACGATAAATAGAATATGGAGTTTCCAACAGCACCAAACCTGTTTCGTTGGCCAGCTCGATCATTTCGGGCGTGGCAGTTTTGTTACGTGCCAGCAACACCACTTCAATGTCGGCCATTTCGGCTGTGCGAACAATTTGCAAATTGGTCAGTCCTGTAATTAAAAGTATATGCTCCGTATCCAGCGTTAATACATCGCTCATCAGATCGGAACTAAAAGCTCTCTGCAAATTGTGGTCTTTTTCGGTATCACCGGCAACCACTTTTGCGTTGGTCAAATCAATAATCTTAGATAATTTCACTTGGTCAGTTTAAAACTTGGCACAAAGATAATTCTACCACTACTTATTTTTACTGCTGCAAGTCAAGTTATTCCGAATTTATAATGAATAAAAACAAGCCACATTCGTCGGTATTTCTGTCGGAAAATTTTTCAGAAAAGTGTTTTTAAACAATTCCTCGAAATATAAAGCGCCTGCGGTTTTATATGCCTTGTAAATTGCGTATTTTTCAGTAGTAAAACTTGAAAAACCGAAACATGATTTACGACAAAGAATCGTTTCTGACTAGCAATATTGAAGATCCGGCCATTCATCAGAAAATTATTGATGCGCTGCCGATACCTATTTTTTACCGCGACACCGAAGGAATTTACCAGATGTGCAACGCCGCACACGAAAAATTTACGGGCAA
Organism: uncultured Draconibacterium sp.; assembly: GCF_913060805.1. Lineage (GTDB taxonomy): Bacteria > Bacteroidota > Bacteroidia > Bacteroidales > Prolixibacteraceae > Draconibacterium. The sequence goes on along the minus strand of NZ_CAJXTC010000030.1, from coordinate 3,939 downwards.
AACGAAGGAGCAAATTCTGGGCAAACCTTTACACGAAGTTCATGTAAAAGAAATGGCCGATAAATATTTGGCGCAGGACAAAGAACTGATTGCTAACCCTGATGTTCAGGTGTACAACACACAGGTTCGTCATGGCGATGGCACATCTCACCACGTTATTCTGAATAAAGCAGTGATTCGCGACAACGAGAATAAAATCGTTGGAATTGTTGGCTCCATCAACGATATAACTGAATTGAAAAAAACTGAGAAACGCCTGGAAAAAGCGCAGGAAACGATGCAGGTTTCGTCGCAAATGATCCACAAAATATCGTCTGGAATTGTGATGGTAGACAGCAATTTTAAAATTGTAGACTCCAATGAATATTTTGCCAAACTGATGGGAGAAGACACGGAAGAATTGTACGAAACCATTCCCGGACTTACCGGTGCCGATGTTAAAGGACTGGTACCGGATCTGATCTACAAAATGATTTCGAGCGTTCTTACTTCGGGTGACGAACTGGCTGAACGCGATTTAAAATTCAACAATAAGCTCATGCACGTTTCAGTACGAACACTATACAAAAACAAGGTAGTTGGCGTTGTTTTCCGCGATATGTCGGCGCCAATGCTGGTACAAGACGAGATCATTAACCGGGCACGAAAAATCAACAAACAAAATATTGAAACGGTGCAGAAAATCGCCTTTCTGCTCGGCGAAAATGCTGCCGAAACCGAAGAATTGCTAAACTCCATAATTGAAACCTATCGCTATGGTGACGACGACAAATCCTGATTACCACGTTGAAATAGAGTTTCAGCAAAAGCGACCGAAAGGCGAAATTGCCTGTGGCGATGTGTTTCAGTCGAGCATAATTCGCGAGGAAGGACGCACCATTTTAGTACTGAGCGACGGCATCGGGCACGGAATTAAAGCGAGTGTTTTAGCAACACTAACTTCCACCATGGCTTTAAAATATTCATTGCTGCACACCAAACCAGAAGTGGCCGCGCGCATAATTATGGAAACTCTGCCAAAAAGCAGCGACGGAAAAGAAAGCTATGCCACCTTCACCATTATTGAACTGGACGACGAAGGACAGGTGCGAATAGTAAATTACGACAACCCGGGAATTTTGGTGCTCCGAAACGGAGTGGCCATGCAGGGAAAAGAATACAATTTAACTATTGAGGGCGAAGAAAACCGGGGCAAAGTATTGCACTGCAAAGAATTTACTGCGCGTAAAGAGGATCGAATAATTTTTATGTCGGACGGTGTTGAACAATCAGGCCTCGGAAACCAGCGTTATCCACTTGGGTGGGGAATGGAAAACATCGAGGATTTTGCGCTGAACCAGATAAAACGAATGCCGGATATTTCGGCCACAAAACTGGCACGTAAAATTGTCAACCAGGCAGTAATGAACGACCAGTTTTCGGTAAAAGATGACACAAGTTGCGGCGTAATGTATTTTCGTGAGCCACGTAAATTTATGCTGATCACCGGGCCGCCATTCTATAAAATAAAGGACTACGATTTTGTTGGTCGCATCCAGGGTTTCGAAGGAAAAAAAATTATATGCGGAGGAACCACTGCCGAAATTATTGCCCGCGAACTTGACCTTACGGTTGAAATTCAGCATGGTAACAAAAACCTGGAGAAATTACCTCCAACGGCAAAAATGCAAGGTTTTGAAATGGTTACTGAAGGAATTCTCACCTTGGGAAAAGTGGAAGAAATACTGGAAAATTACGATAGCGACACGCGGCTTACGGATAGTACGCCTGAAGAGATTGTGAAGCTTTTACTGCAACACGACTGCATCGATATTATTGTTGGAACACGTATTAATTGGGCACATCAGGATCCGGAACAACCGCTGGAATTGGAGCTTCGGAAATTTGTAGTAAAACGCATTGTTAAATTACTGATACACAAATTCTTCAAAAAGGTAAAAATTGAATACGTATAAAATATTGGCAAAGAAGAAGGTGAATAGCTTGAACAAAGCAGCCCGAATTTCGTACTACTACTGAGGGTCTTCCCCATGATTTGAATAACGATTCTTTCAAAATTAAAACAAGACCGGATATGAAAACGCTATTTACAATTTTATTCTCGATTCTGTTTCTCACTTCGTTTGGGCAAATCAAACGTTTTCTGATTCAGGGACAGGTAGTCGATCAAAACGACAATCCAGTCAGTGATGTTTATATTGTAAATCTCGATAACCACGACAAAGATATCAGCCAAAAGAACGGCGTATTTTCAGTATGGGTATCGCCCAGCGATTCGCTGGTACTTTCGCATATTTCGTATTTCAGAAAAATAGTTTCGGTGCACTCGCTGCTGGTTAATCCGAAAGTGGAGCTAGTTTCCGAAAATGTCGACATTCCCGAAATTGTTGTGTCGCCCGATCAGGTTTCAGAAACTGACAAGGCCCAGGAAAACCTTGCGTTTATGCAAGAATACAGTCCCCCAATTAAATTTCGAATGGCACAAGAGGAGGCCGATCCGGTTATTACGATTATGACTGAAAACAATGATTATATGCGCTCCGAAGCCTCATCGATAAGTATTGCCCGTTTTTCTCCATCGGAAAATATTGGCAAACTATTTACCCGTTGGAAAAAACATGATCAATCGGACGATTATTTTTCTACACCAAAAACCCGCGAGGAACTGGAACAAAAGAAAAATAAATAACAGGAATTCAACATAGAAATTTTCGTCGCTATTCCAATCCTTTTCATTATTTACAATGTGCCACAAACTTTTGAATAGGCTAACTGTTCTTTAGTTGTACATAAATTGAAAAACATGAAAAAGCTATTTCTTATAAACGTATTACTATTGGCTGTAATTACAGCTTTCGCGCAAAGTTCGCTGCACGATTTTACCGTGAAAGACATTGAAGGAAATGATTTCGACCTTTCCACATTGAAAGGGAAAAAAGTATTGGTTGTAAACACTGCATCGAAATGTGGATTAACGCCGCAGTTTGAGCAATTGCAAAGTGTGTTTGAGCAATACGGAGGCGATGACTTTGTCATTATTGGATTTCCGGCAAATAATTTTGCCAATCAGGAACCCAAAAGCAACGCCGAAATAGTTGAATTTTGCGAGATGAATTACGGAGTTACTTTCCCGATGATGTCGAAGATATCAGTGAAAGGCGATGATATGCATCCGGTGTACCAGTGGCTAACCCAGAAAAGTAAAAACGGGAAAGAGGACTCGGAAGTTAGTTGGAACTTTCAAAAATACCTGATCGACGAAAATGGGAAGTTAGTTGAGGTAATTGAGCCAAAAGTAAAACCTGATGATACTAAAATTATTAGCTGGGTTACAAATTAATTGCAGAGATACATATGATTATAAAACAAAAAAAGGCCGACGTTAGTCGGCCTTTTTTTTGTGGGGAGTACTGGATTCGAACCAGTGAGCCTATCGATTGCATCGGGATGCTCTGAACCAAATGAGCTAAAACTCCTCTATTAATTTCAAAATTGTACTTCTACTTTTCCATTTTTTAAGTTGCATCTCGCGTTTCATTGCATCACTTTTTTCATCAAAGGTTTCATAATATTTTAACTCCCATGGTTTCCCAGTTGAAGTGAATCCTTTATTTGAAGTATTATGGCGTTGCAATCGGCCTTCGAGATCAGCTGTAGAACCGATATAGAATTTGTCCAATTTTTGAGAATATAGTATGTAGCAAAAATACATGAGGTTAAAATACAAAAAAGCGAACCAAATGTCGACTATTCTTGCTGGGAGTAATTGATTCCATCCGGTGACCCTCCCGATGCAAATCGGGATGCTCTGAACCAACCGAGCTTTTTGAAAACAAAAAAAGGCCGACTAACGTCGACCTTTTTTTTGTGGGGAGTACTGGATTCGAACCAGTGACCCCCTGGGTGTAAACCAGGTGCTCTGAACCAACTGAGCTAACC
>NZ_CAJXTC010000029.1 GCF_913060805.1 uncultured Draconibacterium sp. | reverse complement strand
GATATGGAAAAACTGAACGAAGACAAGCAGGATTTCCTGAAAACCATAGTGCCAAAATGGATGAAGGAAGCCGAAGAACGTGAGAAAACATACGACGCTGTTGTTCAGTTGCAGGAGTAATAAAAGCTAAATCCAAAAATTATGAATACTTCCAAGATTTCCATTTTGGTAATAGTGATTATATGCATCTCTTTCGCTGCAAAAGCACAGTTTTCACTATCGGGAGAATACAGGCCGCGAACCGAATTGAGCAGGGGATACAAGTCGCTTGCCATTGAAGATCAAAAAGCATCGTTGATTACATCTCAACGTACGAGGCTAAATGCCATGTTTAAAAACGAATACATTATAACCAGCCTGGTATTACAAGATGTAAGGCAATGGGGGAATCAGCCGCAATTAGTGAGTAACGAAGATTATGCGCTTTCGGTTCATCAGGCATGGGCCGAGGTGTTATTTACGCCTGAGTTTTCGTTAAAGGCAGGCCGACAGGAAGTGGTGTACGACGACCATCGTATTTTTGGTAACGTAGGCTGGGCACAGCAGGCACGCTCGCACGATATGGCCATTTTTAAATACGAAGACGATATAAAACTGCACTTTGGTATCGCGCATAATGAAAACAGCGATATTACCGATAACATTTACAATGGCCCTGATGCTTATAAAGATCTTCAATTCATATGGTTTAATAAAAGCTGGGAGAACAGCGCATTGAGTTTGATGCTTTTAAATAATGGTGTACCGTATATGCAGGAGGATGAACAGAAAAACCGGTACAGCCAGACCATTGGAGGAAGATATACCACCAATATCGAAGGGGTAAATCTGGCTAGTAATCTTTATTGGCAAACCGGGAAACATGTTTCGGGAGCGAAGATTAGTGCTTTGAACTTATTGTTTGAAGCGGCATATAAAAATTTTGTTGCAGGATATGAACGTCTTTCAGGTACCGATTACAACGAAACAGAGAAATATAAATCTTTTACGCCACTGTACGGCACCAACCATAAATTCAATGGTTTTATGGATTATTTTTATGTTGGTAGTCACATCGGATCGGTAGGATTAAACGATATTTATTTGAAATACAAGTACAAGAAAGATCAGGTTGTGTTTGATGCACATCTGCATTATTTTGGTGCTACAGCCGAAATTGCCGCTGACGCATCTAACTATTTGGGGACCGAAATCGACCTTTCAGGGAAATGGATCATAAATCCGTTCACCTCAATTACGCTTGGATATTCAACGATGTTTGCCGGCGATTCGATGGAAATTCTGAAAGGCGGCGATAGTTCTGTCGGACAGCACTGGGCTTATCTGATGTTATCGGTTACTCCTTCGTTTATAAAATAAAGCCAATAGAAAGAATGTTAAGCATTTTATTCACTCGGCTATTATTACAACAATTTTTGTTAGATAAATCTTTTGAATCACACCAAATAACAAAGAAAAAACTAAATGGATCAAATTTTTTAGAAAGCTATATAGATGGCCGGCTATCGTTATAGCTTTTATTGTCGTACTTTTTTGCAGTCGCTGGAATTGTGATGCTTAGTTTCATATGGATTCAAAATTAAGATTTCAGTAATATTTTCATTTTGTTTCATGAATAGAAAAATCAGTATGTTTTTTTCTATATTTGTGACCTATATAGATGATAGGATAAATAGATTTAGATGAATAAACCGCTTTCCATAGCAAACAACATGATGATGTGTATGTGTTGCTGTATGTTTTCAAAACATGTGGAGGGTGGTTGTATGGATTAAAATATAGAAATAGTAAGTAAACTATAAATGTAACAAGCCCTTCACGATTTCGTGAAGGGCTTTTTTTTTAATTATAATTATAAAATTATGTCAGATTTAACGTTTAAAATTGAAGGAGAAGCCCAAACACCAGCACGTATAGCTGCAAGTGCCAGAGAATTTATCATAGTGGTAGATGAGCCACCTGCCTTGGGAGGGGATGACCAGGGAGCCAACCCTGTAGAGTATCTTTTGGCAAGTTATGCAGGATGTATTAACGTGGTTGCACACTTAACTGCCAAGGAATTGGGTATAAAATTGTCCGGATTAAGAATTCAGATAGAGGGCAACATTAATCCTGCCCGTTTGTTTGGAAAATCAGATGAAGACCGCGCAGGATTTAAACAAATAGAAGTGCTGTTTATACCTGAAACAAATGCCAGTCAAGAAGAAATTGAAAACTGGATCGCGACGATCAAAAACCGCTGTCCCATCAACGATAACCTGGCAAATCCAACACCACTCACATTCAACCTTATTCAGGAATTAGTAACGAATTAAAAAAAGTTTAAGTCTGGAATACTATTTAATATTCCAGAAACCATTGGAAAAACTCCTTTAGTTCGTTCAACTTAAGTTAATAAAAGTAGGGCCAAGGTTCTCGTAAATTTCAATAATAAAGGTTTTATTTGCTTGGTTCTTTCTTCGCTAATAGATAAAACAACCAGTATTGAACCTATAAATTGAAAAGCATCAAAACATGATTAATCTTTTGATGTTGTTTTACTAACAATTAAATATTTCATTAATTATTCCGGGCTTTCACCCCACGGTTAAAATCGGTAGAGCTGCGCCGGGTTTTTCGGTCCCAGTTCCATATAACAAATTGGTAAGCACGTATAATGTAAACAAACGGATAGACCAAAAAATGCATTAAGCGGGTAAACGGCACCATGCCTACAAATATAAATGCCGAAGTAATGTGCAATTTAATACTTAATGGCATGGCTGCCACCGCTTCGTATTTTGGACTAAATAGAAATATCGATTTTAAATATGGTGCCAGCGAAACAGCGAACCAGGCCGACCCCCAACGGTCGAAATACGCAATCCATAAACCGCTTATTACCTGAGTGAGTATCAAAACATAAACAACAATATCCATTTTTGAGGTAATATTTTTTAACCGCTCAAAAGCAAGCCTACGGTAAATTAATGTAACTATCCCAAACAATGAAAGCAGTCCAAATGCAAGCGCCGATATTTCAATGATTAATAAACGTGTTGGATGACCGGTAAACGAGATAACACTTTTGGGAAAGAGAAAGCCGATTAAATGGCCAAAAAACAGGGTAACAATTCCGATGTGAAACGCGTGGCTACCCCAATACAAAATACGGCTTTCGAGCAATTGCGATGAAAGTGACGACACTGAAAAAGGTTTTGTTCGGTATCGTATTACAGAACCTACTACAAACAAGAACAATGCCGCATAGGGCAATCCAATAAAAATAAAATCGTTGTACATTATCTTTTTCCTTTAAATTTTTTTCTTTCAAATAAAGACGTATCAATTCCGGTGATGTAATGGTTCAGAAAGTTTGGTTTTTCTTTTGATCCAATCCGAACGGGTTCGAATTCCGAGCTATTAAATTCAATTTTCAATAAGTTGATAAGAATTCCCATCGGAAGACGGTAGATATTCTTTTCGTTTACAAGTTTCTGTTGCATTTGCTCCAGGGCCGGTAGTACAATACTTACCGACAATTCTTCGGCAAAAGATTTGTCTTTAGTTTTACTCAGCAGAGTTAAAATATTTGGTAGAAAGTCAGCCAGATCCTTGCCACAATCATTACCTATTTTCTCTTGCACTTCTTTTATGTGATATAAAAAGCGACCATGCTTCGAGTCGTCGCCAAATATAATGTAGCCAATGTCAAGGTGACAAACTGCCCTTATGTCAAAGGTTTGTAAGTAATATTCTTCTAGCTCATGTAACGACTTTTCATTTGTGAAAGTCACAAATCCTTCCAATCTGGATGCCAGCACGACATCTTCTTTAATTAGCACTTCTGAAACTAACTGAATACTTTTAAGGGTATCAATAGTTGGGTATCTAAACAAATCAGCGATATATTTATAAATCTCCATTTACAATCCCCGTGTTGGTTTATGATGAAATCCAAAACCTGTATTTCCTTTTACATCGCCCGAGTCTTCAATCATTTCAAGAGCTTCTTCCCGATGTGCGGGAGGTATTACGTAACGTTCTTTAACGGTTGGTAAAGAGGTTAAACGATAAATATCGTCAGCCACTTCTCTGGTTACACCTACCTCTTTTAATATATCTTCGAGTTGCTCTTTATTTTGGTCCCCAACGGTTTCATCGCGACGAAACCAACGTACAGCCATCAATTTCTTTAATACATCTTTTATGATTTCTTCGTTTCTGGCCGAGAACAAACTTGCCATGTAGGAAATAGGTAAACGTGTATTTTCAATTCCTCCAAAAAGCTCTTTCGCTGAATTGTGGTAATTCCCGTCTTCCACTTTTCCCATCGTTGGCAACAATGGTGGCACATAAAATAAGTTAGGAATTGTTCTGAATTCGGGATGTAGAGGCAATGCAAGTCCCCATTCTTTTACAAATTTATAAACGGGCGATTTTTGCGCGGCTTCAAGGGTATCGTCGGAAATACCATTCTCTTTGGCTGCTTTAATTACCGCCGGACTTAACGGATCAAGATAAATTTCCATTTGGTTGGTGACCAAATCGGATTCATTAGAAATAGCAGCTGTTTTTATCATATCCGCATCGTATAACATTACTCCCAAATACCTGATCCTTCCAACGCAGGTATGCATACATGCCGGTGTTTGTCCTGTTTCCAGACGTGGGAAACAAAGAATACATTTTTCCGATTTTCCGGTGTTCCAATTATAATAGGTTTTTTTATATGGACATGCCGTTATGCACATTCTCCAGCCCCTGCATTTATTCTGGTTCACCAAAACTATGCCGTCTTCGCCACGTTTGTAAATAGCTCCTGATGGGCATGATGCCACACAGGATGGATTTAGACAATGATTGCAAATACGTGGCAAATAGTGCATTGTCATCTGTTCCAGTTGAAACATAGCTTCCTGTTCTGCCTGTGTTATGTTTTTAAGATTTACATCCTGACGTGCATAATCGGGAGTGCCGCTTAGGTCATCGTCCCAATTGGGGCCGCCTTTTACTTGCATTGGTTTGCCGGTTACCAGCGAAACAGGGCGTGCAGTAGGCTGGTCCTTGCTTTCGGGGGCATCAAACAGCTTACTGTAGTCGTAAGTCCATGGTTCGTAATAATCATCCATTTCGGGCATGTTCGGATTATGAAATATATTTTTTAAACCTTTCACTTTTCCGGCACCTTTTAATTTTAGAAAATGACTGTCTTTTTCCCATCCTCCTTTGTAAATCGACTGGTCTTCCCATTTTGTGGGGTATCCAGTACCGGGTTTTGTTTCCACATTGTTCCACCACATATATTCAGCACCTTTGCGATCGGTCCAGGTATTTTTACATGCAATTGAACAGGTATGGCAGCCGATACATTTATCGAGATGAAAAACCATTGATATTTGACTTCTTACATCCATGTCTTTATTTTTATCCTAATTCTACTCTTTTCATTTTTTGCACTAACACATGAGAATCGCGATTAACACCAACTGGCCCCCAGTAATTAAAATGATAGGAAAACTGTCCGTAACCACCAGCCAACAGGTTGGGTTTTAGTCGCACGCGAGTGAAACTATTGTGACCTCCACCTCTTTCGTAGCCCCGGACATCAGGTTTTGGTGACGAATAGGTACTTTCGGTGGCATGGTACACAATGCATATTCCTTTTGGTATTCGGGCGCTTACCACAGCTCGTGCACCGTAAACACCATAGTCATTAAATACTTCTACCCAATCGTTATCCTTAACCCCAATTTCCTCGGCATCTTCCTCGCTTAGCCAGCATGGAACCATTCCTCTAGAAAGCGTTAACATGCGTGCCGTATCGCTGTATGTTGTATGCATTTGCCATTTACCGTGCGGTGTTAAAACGTTTAAGACTTTTGCCTTTCCGGTAGCCACAGAGTTTTGCAAATCACCCAGCACATTTGGTTTTGGAGAAGGTTTGTAGGTGGGCATGTTTTCGCCAAACTTGATGTACATGTCATGATCAATATAAAAATGCTGACGGCCTGTTAAAGTCCTCCAGGGAACAAGACGTTCAACATTATAGGTAAATCCGGCATAAGCACGTTCGTTGGCCATAATACCCGACCAGACAGGAGAACTTATGTATCGTTGTGGTTTTGACTGCAGATCATTAAAATCAAGCTTAACATGTTTAAAATCTGAAGAAATATCACAAAGTGGCAGCCCTGTTCGTTTCTCTGCATTTTTGTAAGCACGGTGTGCCAGCTCGCCATTGGTAACTGAAGAAAAATGCAGAATAGCATTTATTGCTTCTTCGTCTTCCATTAACGAAGGATAGACTTCTCCTTTCACTTTTTGCAGGTGGTTTTTATCTTCCAATAATTTGTCGTAAAAGTCGGCAGTTTCAAAACTATTTCCATGTGCACCCATACCGTTCTTTGCATTGCGGCCAAGGGTAATAAACTTGTTGTAAATCTCAGTATATTCACGTTCAACAAATGCGATGTTATGCATGGTTTTTCCAGGTATCATCTCGCATTCGCCCTTGCTCCAGTCTTTAACATCGGTCTGAGCAATTTCTGACTTTGAATCGTGCATTAACGGCAGATTCACAATATCCTTTGTTTTGTGTGGAAAATGTGTCTTTGCCACTTCGGAGGTATGTTTTGCAATCTCCCTGAATATAGCCCAGTCGCTTTTTGCTTCCCAAACTGGTGGTACGGCAGCAGTAAGCGGATGGATAAAGGAATGCATGTCGGTAGAATTGATATCTGATTTTTCGTACCACGAAGCTGCTGGTAAAACAACATCAGAATACAATGCCGAAGTATCCATCCTGAAATTCAAGTCGATAATTAGATCCATTTTACCGCGTGGTGCTTCTTCTTTCCATTCTACATCGTTTACAAGGCCTTTGCCCAGTTCATTGGCCACCGAGTTATGATGGGTTCCTAGGTAATGCTTTTTAAAGAATTCGTCGCCTTTTGCACTCGACATCAAGGCATTCCCACGCCAAATGTACCATACCCTCGGAAAGTTTATTTCTTCATCGGGGGCTGCTACAGCATGTATAATTTCTTCTTCTTTTAGTTGTTTCAATAAATAATCCCGAATTTCGTCATCAGTTTTTGCGCCTGCATTCATTGCTTCTTTCGTAATGTCGAAATTCGACTTGTTGTATTGTGGGTAAAAGGGCATCCACCCATTTCGTACTGATTTTACAATCATGTCGGCGGTATGCAAACTACTTAGTTCATTTCTCGGCACAGTGTTGTAATCTTTATGATGTCCATCGTAGCGCCATTGATCGGAATTCATGTAATGCCAAATGGGGCCTTGCTGTAAACGGACGGGTCCCTGCCAGTCTTTTCCAGCCATGATGTGTCCCCACGAATCGACTACTGCTGCTTTTTCTTGACCTACGTAGTGGTTTAAGCCACCCCCGTTCTTTCCGATACAACCGGTTAGCATCAGAGTCATGGTTGCCGCTTTGTAGATTAGGTTGCAGTGGTACCAATGATTTACGCCGGCACCGATAATAACCATACATTTTCCGTTAGTGCGTTCTGCTGTAATGGCCCACTCGTGTGCAAATTTTATCACGTTTTTGGCTCCAATTCCGGTAAATACTTCCTGCCAGGCCGGAGTGTAAGCCTGTTCGCTTTCTTCGTATGATTCTGGATAATCTCCTTCGAGCCCGCGGTTTACACCAAACTGTGCCATTATTAAATCGTAAACTGTAGTTACAGTAACAGTGCCATCAACAGTTTTAACGTTTTTAACAGGTACACCACGTAGACGTTTCTTATTCAGACCAAATTCGGTAAACTCAACCTGTAAAACATCATCATTGTTTTCAAGTAAAGTTAAAAGCGGGTCGTAATCGCCGCCCACTTCGGCATCTGTAAATCTCATGTTCCAGTTTCCATCTCGGTCGTCCCAACGGTGTCCCGAACTTCCGCCAGGGCATACAAAATCACCATTTCTTTCGTCAATGTTCAGAAACTTCCAATCGCCGTTTATCGCATTTTTATATTTGCTTATTTTATTGGCTCGTAACAATTTGCCAGCTTTGTTGATTCCATCTTCATTGTTAATTTGAACTAAAAATGGACTATCGGTATAACGTTTTACATAGTTGATAAAATAAGGGATTTGTCTTTTGTGATGGTATTCTTTTAAAATGATGTGTGTAACCGCCATCCAGAATGCGCCATCCTGCCCTCCGTGAATAGGAATCCATTCGTCGGCATATTTGCCCGAGGCATTTAAATCGGGGGAGAAAACCACTGTTTTAGTGCCGTTGTGCCGGGCTTCCGAAAAATAATGTACGTCGGGGGTGCGTGTTTGTGCTACGTTAGATCCAACAGCTGCAATAAATTTCGCATTATACCAATCTGCACTTTCTGCTACATCGGTTTGTTCGCCCCAGGTTTCGGGGAACGACGGTGGTAAATCGCAATACCAGTCGTAGAAGCTGAGGTTAACACCACCCATCAATTGTAGAAAGCGTGATCCTCCAGCATAAGAAATCATCGACATAGCCGGAATTGGAGAAAATCCCACTAAACGATCGGGACCATATTTTTTTACAGTTGCAATGTTGGCTATAGAAATCAATTCCAAAGCTTCGTCCCAGGATACTCTTCGAAAACCGCCTTTCCCACGGGCATTCATGTAGCGTTTCCTTTTCTCTGGATCGGTCTGAATGTTTTCCCAGGCTGTCATGGCATCGCCGTGTTTGTTTTTTTCCTCGTGAAACAAATCTAGCAAGGCACCTCGCACCAAGGGATATTTAACCCGGATTGGGCTGTACAAATACCATGAGGCCGAGATGCCACGCTGGCAACCACGTGGTTCGTATGGCGGCACATTTTTGTCAATGATGGGATAATCCAACGCCTGTGTTTCCCAAACCACTACTCCGTTTTTTATGTGTATCATCCAACTACAACCACCTGTGCAGTTGGCGCCATGCGTACTTCTAACAACTTTGTCAAACTGCCACCTGTTCCGGTAAAAATCTTCCCATTGCCTGGTTTTGGGAGAAATTAAATCTTTAATCCAGCTCATATAATCGTTTTATTCGGTTCTACTTATTACAATTAAAGAATAAGCATTATTATACTTCAATTACCAGATATTCGTCTCAATGAAATTTGCTCTGCCTTTTCATAATCTGATAATTCACACTCCGTTTTTTACGTTTAAACCAAACCAATGCAATAAGTACAAGCAAAATGAACATGCCTTTTACGCCGTTTTTAATAAAGTCTGTAGGGGCAGCTTCAACCATTACATCTGCTTTGTCTGCATGCATTAGGTATACTTGTATTTTTACGCTTTCATCTTTTGTTAACACAGCTTCTTCGTATGCATTCTTCATTGCCGGAAAAGGGGGATGATCAATAATTCCTTTAATGCCTGCCAGTCCGCCGTTTCTCGAGAAGCTTTTGGTTAGATCAGCTGCCAGTAGACCGCCTTGTACTGCATTATCGCTATTTACATGATGGCATGAAATACAGGAGGGACCTCCATTTTTAAACGCTCTTTTTCCCTCAAAAAGTTCCTGACCTTTTATCAGGTTTTCTTCGGTGTAGATGCTTGCCAGATATTCGGTTGCTTGTGCCGCAGCAGTAGAGTCCGAAAGTGCATGCTCTTCGTTTTCTTTTTCTGATTCATTGGTACTGAAACTGTCAATATATTTAACTAGCGCATCCAGTTCGGGATCGGAAAAATTGTAATCCATCATCGGCAGTTTGTTGAATTCTTCGAAAAGGGCAACTGCATCAGGGTCTCCGGCTTTTATCATTCTTTGGGACGATTTAATAAAGTTTTTTATCCAGCTAACGTCCCGGCGCTTGCTTACATCCAGTAAATCAGGACCCAGTAGCTTACCTCCTCCAATAGTGTGGCAGGCTCTGCACTGCTGAAACAATTTTTCGCCATCTTGTGCAACTGCATTCGAAAAAACAAAAAGCAACACAACTAAATAAATTGTTACTGAGACTTTTTTGTGATTTAGACTTGTTATTAACTTCATTTTTTTAGCCTTGGTATTATTGAGTTTTATTATTTCTACTGATAGTATCTGTATCTGGTTATTTATGCAGGCAATTCAAATTCGGTTTCCCATTCAAGTTCTGCATCGGTGTTTATTAGTCTTACTTTCAAATACTTCTTTTCGTCGTCTTTTACATCTAATTCCCTCGAAATTATAGTACTTGTTCCTTTGTTTTTATCATTCACTACGTCTCCCAGTCGTGGCAAAAAGGGATAGCAGATACTTATTTTATGGTCTTCATCTGTCACCATATTCATTGCCTGATTAAAAAGTATCATTTCAAAGGTTTCAACAATGATATCGTTTGTCAATCTGTTTTTTTCTTCATCACCAAGTTCATACACCCACTCCATAAAAATCCTAATCGTTCTCTCCTTTAATTTTCTCTGAATATTTTCAGGAAATGGTGTTCTGATATGATCATTATTATTAAACCAGAATTTAAAGGATTCATCGATAAAATCGTGCCCGATAAAATCCTGTTCATTTATAAATATTTCAAATTCTTTGTCGGTCATTGAATAATAGTATTTAGTTCCGAATTGATTCTTAATATCTGTTCTGTTTAACAATCAATTCCTGAATTTTTGCGTTCGTAATGCCACCAGTTTAAAACAAGACATATAGCATAGTATACAGCAAATCCATACAAAGCATATTCAGGATGTCCAAATTCAATTTGTTGTCCAAAAATCTTAGGAATAATAAAAGCTCCATACGCAGCTATTGCGGCAGTCCAACCTAATACGGGGCCTGCTTGCTCTTTATTAAAAATATACGGGATGCTTCTGAAGGTTGATCCATTTCCAATTCCTGTAGTTAAAAACAACACCATGAAGCTGGCAAAAAATGGCCACCAATAGGTTTCTGGTGTCGCACTATTTCTTGCCTGAATAACGAAATATGCAACAGCAATAGTTGCCAGGATTTGTACAGTGGTACTCATGGCAGTAACTTTTGATCCACTGTTTACTTTATCGGATAACCACCCACCGAACGGACGAATTAAAGCACCAATTACCGGCCCTAAAAAGACCCACATTAAGAAATTAGGAGCGTTGGGATTAAGGTAGGACGGGTCGTTTGGATTACTAAACACAAAAATATCCTGACACAACTTAGGAAAAGCTGCAGAAAAACCTATAAAAGAGCCAAAAGTCATGGTGTATATAATGGTCATTATCCAGGTATGCTTATTACTGAATATTGCAAATTGCTTGTTTAGATTGGTTTTTATGGCGCCCGGTGTGGCATATTTCATGAGCAGCAAAGTAAGGATAACTACAACTGGCAATACTATCCACATATTTAGTTTCAGATCGATTAACAGATAAGTGCCAATGAACGCGGCTACCAGTCCTAAAACAATCATGTAAGAGGCTTTTCCTAGTCCCTGTAAAGTGGAAGGTAATTTAGGAGTTCCGGTGATAACATTGTTCATCCCAAAGAATGCAGCTATAGATACCAGTACCAATACAGGAACCCAAACCCAACCTGCATTTTGAAAACCTGATAGCGGCTCTCCGAAGGCGTTGTTTACATCTTTACCTACAACGCCAAAAAAAGTGAGTCCGATAATCCACGGAATCGTTTTTTGCATTACGCCTACGCCAAGGTTTCCGATTCCTGCATTTAAACCCAGAGAAGTACCTTGAATACGTTTTGGAAAAAAGAAGCTGATGTTACTCATGGAAGAGGAAAAGTTCCCTCCACCAAAGCCCGAAAGTGCAGCCAACACCGCAAAAGTAATATACGGTGTATTTACATCTTGCAAGGCAAATCCAACCCCGATAACAGGAATAAGCAGCAATGCCGTGGTAAGGAAAATTACATTTCGGCCACCGCTCATCGAAATCAAAAAAGAGTTGGGAATACGTAATGTTGCACCTGCAAGTCCTGCAATTGCCGGTAAAGTATAGTGCAAGTTATTTATTTCCTTCAATCTTTCCGTAATTTGCACCGCATTCATTTCCGGCGTAATCATTCCGAAGTTAAAACCAAAAGCTTTCATTTTTGTGGCGATTATACTCCACATCATCCATACTGCAAATGCCAGCAAAAGTGCAGGTATGGAAATCCACAGGTTTCGGTTCGCTATTTTATTCCCTTTTTCATTCCAAAAGGAAGAATCTTCAACGTTCCAATTTTTAATATTAATCATCATTTTAACGGTTTTGGTTTTATTTTGCTTCAATGTTTAATGCTATTTCAGGAGCATTCTGTCTGTTCATCTTAGTTATTGTTCGATGCATCCATATTAAACAGATTGCCGACAGGAACATCATAAACAGCCAGCAAGAGGTCCATAAACCGGTTCCTTTTAATAAGTAGCCAAAAATGATGGGACAAAAAAATCCGCCAAGGCCACCAAGAACGCCTACCATTCCACCAACTACACCCACTTCATCGGGGAAATAATCAGGAATATGTTTATAAACCGCAGCCTTCCCAATTCCCCAAATGCTGCCAATAAGAATAACAAGCACCGCAAAAATCCATACATTGGCTTGGAAATAAATTTTTGTAACTCCTTTTACCAGTAATTGCTTACGAACTACTTTATCGCCCACCTTAACAACAGGTTCCTGCCAGGCTTCTTTTGATGGCAGCACCAATAATTTGTCATCAAGACTTTCCGAATCGCCGCTTTTAACCTTTACCGGATATTCTTTCTCACCCACTTTTACCATGTTTTCGGAAACAAAAGTTACAACACCATCTTGTTTGGCCATAATTCCTTGGCCCGGTGAAACAATTTCCATTTTGGGGATAAAAAGCAAAGCACTAATAACCAATGATGAGCCCAATACCCAATACATTACTTTACGTGCACCGTATTGATCCGACATCCAACCTCCAACAGCACGAATTACACCTGAGGGTAAACTAAATAAGGCGGTAAAAATCCCGGCAGTTACCAAAGGCAGGTAATAAACATTTACAAAATAAGGTACTAACCATTGTGAAAATGCTACAAAACAGCCAAATACCAAAAAATAGTATAACCCAAAACGCCAAACCCGAACATTCTTAAGTGGGCTTAAAATTTGCTTCATATTTTTGGTTGATGAAGCTGGTTTTTTATTTTCAGTAAACAGCAAAAATATTATACCCATTATAATTAAAGCTGTTCCATAAATAAGCGGTAGCTTACGCCAGCCTTCAATATGTGCACCATCATTAGTAAGCCAGTTAAGAACAGTGGGGGCAAAAAATGTAGTTATAGCTGCTCCCGCATTACCTGCTCCAAAAATACCCAAGGCAGTTCCTTGGCGGTGTTTGGGATACCAAACGGAAGTGTAGGCAATGCCAATGGCAAAACTCACACCAGTTAAACCAAATCCAAAACTATATAGGGCAAAAAAGAAAAACGTATTAGCAGTAGATAGTAGAAACAGTGGAATGGAACAAACTAATAGTAAAATACCATAAACCCATTTCCCTCCAAATTTATCCGTGAGAATACCGGCGGGTAATCGAAAAATAGCTCCTGTTAGTACCGGAATACCCATTAACCATCCTATTTTCACCGGTCCCCAGTCAAATACCTGATTGTTAACCAAGAAGGTCACTAAAACACCATTTAGCATCCAAACCGCAAAGCAGATAGTAAAAGCAAGCGTATTAAAGAAAAGCATTCGATGGGACTTGACCGTAGCGACTTGTTCCATGGTTAGTAATGTTAGTTTTTGGTTGTATGATCTAAACAATTTTAAGTAACATTTTATCAGAAAAATGTAACAAATGGTACAAATTGATCAATTGTATTTTTAAATTTCGGACAAAGTCAAGATTATTACTTTATCTGATTTAGAGATATTCATTGTTATGCTTCCAAAATGAGTCAAAATTTAGAGCAAACCATAATGAAACAATAATTAAAATCTATCTCTGCTAAAATCAAGTATTACGGTTTTACTAAAATGAGGAAGATTGGGGCTGTCATTTCGAGGCATTCATCAATTTTCTAATTTTAATTTTGCAGTACTTATACCTTGCATTGCTACTTAATCTACGAAATTAAATTGTGAAGTAACTTTCGAAAGTACATCATGTTCGGTTTAAATTATATACAAGTATTAAGAAGATGAACTAGAATAGGAGCGCAATAAATTTGAATTTCAAGACAAAATTCTCGACTCGTTAAACCATAAGTACGCTAAATCTGAGATGTGGTTTATAATGGTTCTATTAAAATTATATAAATTAAAAACGGCTAGTATTTCCGCGAAACATACCCTTCGGGACTTTTTTATAACTAGTTCACTTGTTTAAGAAAAAAATAAATATAGAAATATTTGGATAAGGGGGAAAAATAGCTTTACTTTGTGAGTGAATATTCACATACTTTTAAATGTAGATTATGTCGCAACAATTATCCGATCGTCAACAACAGATTATAGATGTGTCACTTGAGTTAATTTCTGAAAATGGAATTCAGGGGCTTACAATAAAAAATCTTGCAAAAAAAATAGGTTTTTCCGAATCAGCTATATACAGGCACTATGAAAATAAAATTGAAATTTTAGTGGCAATTCTGAACTATTTTAAAGAGAATACAGAACATATTTTTGTTACCGAACTGAAATCGGATGAAGATACGATAACAAAAATCCAGAATCTTTTTATTAATCAATTCAGGATTTTTACAAAATCGCCATCCTTTTTGGCCGTTATTTTTTCCGAAGAGTTATTTCGTAACGAGACAATTCTGAGTGAACGGGTAGCCGAAATAATGAATAATAATTTAGACACACTTACACAAATCATAAGAATCGGACAAAATAAAGGCGAGTTGAGAAACGACATTGAAGCTTCGCATTTGGCCCTTGTAGTGATGGGGGCATTGCGGTTATTTGTAAAAAAATGGCAAATCTCGAATCATTCATTTGATCTGAGAAAAGAAGGTTTAAAAATTACACAAAGTATATCAGTTATTATTAAAAACTAATTTGAACATATAAAGATGAAGATTATCAAATTATCAGACCAAAACAAAGAAGAAACTCCTCACAATGTAGATGTTCGTAAAATGTACGATAAAAAATCTGCGCAGGCAGTACACATTACACTTCAGGCAGGTGAGGCATTAAAACCTCACATTACCTCAGTGGATGTATTTTTCTATGTTTTGGAAGGAACACCAACAATTCAGATTGGAGATCATAAGGCGGAAGTTTACAAAGATTGTTTGGTCGAAAGCCCAAAGAACATCGTTCATTGTATATACAATCTTTCTTCTTCGACTACACGTATTCTCGTAGTTAAAGCTCCAGGACCTACAAGCAAAAGCAAATTACTTTGAACGGATTCATTTTTTTTTGAATACTAAGTAAGTGAATGTTCACTTTTATTTATGATATCATGAAAACAAATAATACACAAATTTTAGGTATAGCGGCCGGAATAATAAAAGATTCCGGCTTAGCTGCCCTTTCCATTCAAAAACTGGCCGAGAAGTTAGGTGTAAATAGGAAGGAACTTGATTCTCTCTTTTTAGAAGAAGATAATGATATAATTCTTATTATTCTGTTAGCACTTGAAAATGATTTGATTCTTTTGATACGAAAAATTAAGAATAGGCACACTACACCTGAAGCAGAATTAAAATTATTCTTTAAAGGTCTCTATTCTCTCTTCCTCCAAAAAACACATTATTTATCAATTCTATTCGATAAAAATTTGCGTCAACGTGATAATGAAATTAAAAAGGCTATACGAAGAATTAAAAGTCTATCAGTAAAATACCTTACTGATTTAATTGAGGAAGGAAAAGATACAAATACATTTAAAACACCATTGTCTTCCAGGTTTTTAGCACACAGTATTCTAGCTAGTTTCCGAAGTATAATGAACGATGAACAACGAATGAAAGAAATGATTATAGAATTAAAAAACATAGAAAATCAGAATATAAAGAATGAAGTTTAAAAAATTTTTCAATACGAAGTTAGTGAGTATTCACAGACAGTGTTTGTGTTTCGTGTTATTTGGGCTAATAATTTTATCGTTTTCTGCAAAAGGCCAAACCTGGTCGTTACAACAATGTATTGATACGGCATTGGTGAATAACAAAAATCTACAAATAAGTCGTAACAACATAGAACTTAGCACAGAAAGGCAGGGAGAAGCAAAAGCAAATTTGTTGCCGAAAATTAATTTAAGTGCCGATTACAAATATTTCTTCGATTTGCCTTACCAGCTTATGCCGCAGTCGGCTTTTGGTGGCAACGAAGGGCAGTTTAAAGAAATGCAAATGGGGGTTCCGCACAATATTAGTACCAGCATTCAACTTACGCTACCGCTTTATAATCCGCAAATTTATGGGGGAATTAAAAGCACACAAATTGCTGTTGAATTAAACGAACTGCAGTACGAAAAATCAGAAGAAGAAATACTTTTTGAGATTTCAAACATTTATTACAACGCCCAGATTTTATTGCATCAGCAGCATTTAATTGAGGGAAATTTAGCCAATACGCAGAAGCTACGGAAAAATCTGGATCTACTTTATACTCAGCAAATGATAAAAAGAAGCGATGTAACAAAAGTAGTATTACAGGAAGAGCAGCTTGAAACTCAGCTTGAGCTGGTTAACAGCAATTACAAGCAAGTACTTAATGCCCTAAAGTTTTTAGTGGGAATTTCGTTTCAGGACGACATGCTAATTGAAAGAGAAATTAAATTTGATGTACCAGCCGCTTATACGCATCTGTCAATTGTTGATTTAGAGTTGGCCTTAACGCAAAAAGAATTACTGAAAAGCGAATTACAGACCTTGAAAAACTCACGACTGCCAACAGTTTCCTTGTTCGGTAGTTACGGTCAGAATGGATTCGGCTACAACGAGGAACCGAACGAATTTTTAGAATTCTTCCCCAGTAGTTTTGCCGGACTACAACTTACGGTGCCCATATTTAGCAGAACTGTTACTCAACGTAAAATAAAACAGAAGAAGATTGAAATTGAGAATAGCAGATTGCAACTCCAGAATATAGCAGAACAGAATAATATGTTGGTTGAAAATGCTCGGCGAAAAAGACTGGTTACCAAACAAACTATTGATAATACATTGAACCAAATTGATTTGGCCGAAACAGTTTATCACGATATGTTGCTTCAGCAAAAAGAAGGAACATCAAGTTTAACCGAAGTACTAATGGCAGACAATGCTTTAAGAGAAGCCCAACAAAGCAATTTATCTGCAATTGTTGATTACCTGAAAGTTGATTTAGAACTCAAAAAATTAACAGGCAACATCTCACAACAAAAAAACTAGACCACCATGATAAAAAAAATTATTTTAATTGCAGTAGCCATAGCCATACTTGCCGTTACTGCTTTCAAACTCAAAACGAATAAAGAAGTGGCGGAAAAAAGGGTTTACAAATACGATATTGATAAACCAATTACCGTAAAATCCATAATATTAAAACCTGAAAACGCAGCAACCAGTACTGTTTTTGCAGGGAATTTTCAAGCCTTACGTGAGAGTAAATTGAGTACCGATGTGCAGGGAAAAGTTCTTGAGATATATGTTGATCAAGGAAGTATGGTTGAAGAAAACCAGGCTCTAATTCAGCTCGATAATTCGCTACTAAATCTTCAGCTGCAATCAGTTGAGGTAAAAATTGAAGAGCTAACGAAGGATGTAAAACGTTATAAAGTATTGACTGAGGCCGATGCTATCCAGGGAATCCAGCTTGAAAAAACAGAATTGGCTTTAAAATCAACCTTAATTCAAAAAGCTACCTTACTGGAGCAGATCAATAAAACCACTATTAGGGCACCTTTTAACGCTGTAGTTACAGGAAAAATGACCGAAGAAGGAGCTTTTGCTGCACCTGGTATTCCGTTGTTACAAATCACTGATATTTCAATACTGAAATTTACTGTAAATGTACCAGAGAACAGCTTGTCGAAGTTTGAGCTGAATAAAAATTATACAGTTTCTGCTGATGCTTTTCCAGATATTCAACTTTCAGGCCAAACAACAATGCTTGGTAGTAAGGCCAATATAGGCAACAGTTTTCCGGTTCAATTATTGGTTAAGAATACTGATAGCCACGAAATTAAGTCGGGTATGTTTGGGAAAGTAATATTGCAAGATGATATCGACACATCACAAATTACAATTCCGGCTTCGGCACTTGTTGGAACTACTATAAAACCACAGGTTTATCTGATAGAAAACGGTAGGGCGCAACTACGCGACATTATTGTTGCTGAACGAATTGAAAATAGAATTGTTATTGCCGCCGGTCTTAAACCAGGAGACGAAATTGTAAGTAATGGTTTTATCAACTTGTTTAACAATGCCAATGTAAACCCAAAATAGTCACACTATGAATATTACTGAAATATCGATGAAACGACCGTCACTCATTATTGTTCTTTTTAGCGTGTTTACACTACTCGGAATAATTGGATATAAAAATCTGAGCTACGAATTGCTCCCCGATTTTAATCAACCCGTGGTAGTAATAAAAACGATGTATCCTGGTGCTGAACCACAGGAAGTTGAGACTTCTGTTTCACGCGAAATAGAGGATGCTCTTTCGAATTTAGAAGGTGTGGATTACCTCGAAACAAAATCAATGTCAAATGCGTCGGTTATTATTGCCAACCTAAAATACGGCACTGATATCGACAATGCCATGCAGGATGCACAGCGTTATATCGACAATATTATTCAAGATCTTCCGGATGATATTGAAAGCCCATCGATGAGTAAGGTATCGCCCAACGATTTACCGATGATGTCGATTAGTGCCACAAGTAATTTGCCTGCTACGCAGTTTTATCAGAAAATGCAGGATGACTTTCTTCCACAGATTCAGCAACTTCAGGGGGTGGCCGAAATAACTTTGTTGGGTGGCGAAGAGCGCGAGATTCAGGTAAAAGTAGATCAGAATAAACTAAAACTTTACAAGCTTTCGCTTACCCAAGTAGTCGAAGCTATAAATCGTTCAGGACTTAATTTGCCAGCCGGGAAAGTTCAGTCAGCCAAAGAAAATAACGCGGTACGGTTGATGGGAAAATTTTCAACGGTAAGCGAAGTAATGAATGTGCAGGTTGCCATGCCGGTTCCCGGAAGTCCGGTTTACGTGAAAGATTTAGCCACAGTAATCGATGGCGTTAAAGAAATAACTTCGGTGAGCCGCTACAACGGAAAAAACGGAATCGGCTTGCTGCTAAAAAAACAAGGCGATGCCAACGCCGTTGAAGTTTCGAAATTAGTTCGCGAAAAGCTGCATGAAATTGAAACGAAAAATATCAGTTCCGGTGTAGAATTTATTATTGCCGACGATTCAACCGACAATACCATTGCAGCTGTCAACTCGGTGGTACACGATTTAATTTTGGCGGTAATTCTGGTCTCGGTGGTGATGCTACTTTTCTTGCGCAGCTATCGCAATTCGTTAATTGTACTGGTGGCTATTCCTACATCGCTGGTAACGGCATTTGCCATTATGTGGCTACTTAACTATACGCTCAATCTGATGACGTTGCTGGCCATGTCGCTGATTATTGGGATTCTGGTTGATGATGCTACCGTGGTTCTTGAAAATATTCAGCGCCACCTCGATATGGGAAAAGAAAAACGTTCGGCATCAATGGATGGACGCATGGAAATTGGATTCTCGGCCGTTTCGATAACCCTAGTTGATGTGGTGGTTTTCCTACCAATTTTATTTTTGCAGGTTTTTATTTCAGATATGCTGAAACAGTTTTCGGTGGTAGTGGTAACATCAACACTTACCAGTTTACTGGTGGGATTTACTTTAACACCATGGTTGGCTTCACGCATTGGTAAAAAAGATGATTTGCAGCCTACAAACATTTTTAACCGCTTTTTGCTGTGGTTCGAAAAACAGCTCGAAAACTTTAGCAATTGGTACGAAACGCAGTTGGTTTGGGTACTTGACCATAAACTTATTTTTACAGTATTGGTTGTGCTACTAATGGTTTTTACCGCCGGAATAATGAAACAGGGGATCATCGGTAAAGAAATGATGGCTACCGGCGATCAAGGGAAATTTCGTTTAAACCTCGAATTCGATAAAACGACTACCGTTCAGCAAAATAATATTGTTTCTCAGCAGGTCGAGAATTTTATCCTTCAACACAACGAGGTTGATATGCTGTTTAGTAACATTGCCGGCCCCAGCTCCGGAATTGGCAGTTTGGGAATTGGAGAGGCTAATAAATCGGAGTTTACTATTCAGTTAAAACCAGAAGATGAGCGAGGCATAAAGACCGAGGCTTTTATGAAACAGCTACGCCGCGAGTTGGAAGCCGAATATGCAGGTATTAATTTTTCAATGGCGGTGCTAGGTTTGATTCCAAAATCAGCACCCATACAAATTACTCTTAGCGGTGCAAAACTGGCCGATGTGCGAAAAAACTCGGAAGAATTGCAGGCTGTTATCAAACAAATTCCGGGAGCCGACAATGTACAGCTTTCGGTTGTTGATGGAAATCCGGAGTACCAAGTACGGCCCGATAAAGATAAAATGCAGCGTTTGGGCTTAAATACTGCATATGTAGGGCAAAATTTACGAACAGCTTTTACAGGAAATGAAGATGCCACGCTTACCGAAGACGGCACCGAGTATCCGGTACGTATTTGGCTAGATGATTTTAACCGGCAGAATTATGAAGATGTACAAAATATAATGCTTATTAATCTGATGAATCAGCCGGTTGAAGTTTCGCAATTTGCGACGGTTTATCAGGATAAGTCACCTTCGATGCTTGAGCGACTCGATCGCCAGCCGTCAGTTACATTAACCGCCGAATCCTTTGGCCGTCCTTCGGGAACACTTGCCGACGATGTGCTGGCTCATCTCGATAAAAATCCGTTGCCTGAAAATATTCAGTTAACCTGGGGCTCTGACATTAAACGACAGAACGAAAGTTTTGGAGCTCTTAGCGGAGTATTACTTATTTCCTTCGTTCTTATATATTTGATTATGGTGGCTTTGTACGACAGCTACATCTATCCGTTTGTGGCTTTGTTTGGAATTCCCGTAGCTGCAATTGGAGCCTTTCTGGCACTTAATTTATCGGCAAAAGATATTACTTTATTTGCTTTACTCGGACTAATTATGCTGATGGGATTGGTAACAAAAAATGCCATCCTGATTGTTGATTTTACCAACCAACTTAAAGCCCAGGGGAAATATTTTAAGGAGGCGCTGGTAATTGCCGGAAAAGAACGGTTGCGCCCGATTTTAATGACAACTCTTTCTATGGCAATTGGTATGTTACCCATTGCTATGGCACAGGGTACGGCGAGCGAATGGAAAAACGGCCTGGCCTGGGTGATTATCGGCGGACTGATGTCGTCGCTAATTCTTACCGTGTTTTTGGTTCCAATGGTGTATTATGTTGTTGATGCAATGAAAGAAAAAATTGTTAAACGAAAACTAAAATGAAAACTTTTTTATTGATTTTATTCTTGCACATAGGATGGCATGTAGTTGATACTTTTCAAATAAAAGGCGATACGTGTTCGCTGACAGTAAATGTTACAGGGTTACGAAATAACAAAGGTTTTGTAATGTTTGCTTTGTACAATACTGATGGATCTTTGCCCGACGAGCATTATAAAAATTTTTATCGACTGCAGTCTGCTGAAATTGCAAACCATTCTTCAAAATTTACATTCAAAAACCTGTCGGCCGGGAAGTATGCTGTTAATGTCTTACACGACGAAGACGAAAATCAAAAAATTAAAAAAGGTGTGATTTTGCCTAAAGAGGGGATTGGCTTTTCCAACTTTGAAAAGATTGGACCCTTAAACAAGCCTAATTATGAAAAAGCGTCTTTTGTTGTTGAAGGTCAGAAAGATATTGAAATTGAGATCATTTATTTTTAACCCGAAACAAAAGATAAAATTAGAAATCTACTAAAAATGGCTAATCAAGGAAATGATATACGGTTTGAAACTGAGATAAAGATTTTTAATGCAGCCTATAATCAATTTCTATTGTTCGGGTATCACGGAACAAGAATAAGGTATATCGCAAAAGAGGCAAAAGTGTTGCCTGCTGCAGTGCATTATTATTTTCGATCAAAAGAGAAACTATATGTAAAAATCATTTATCAAGTTATTAACGACATATTTGACAACGAGCAGGAGGGAATTGGAAATAGGGGGGAGTACACTAGACAAAAATGGTTTCTCCAAACAGAACTGTACAATAACCAGGATCTTTTATGTAAATCTTTACAGGAATTATATCTGAATAAATGGGAAGCAAAATTGAGTAAGATTATAACATATCTTGGGACAAAAACTTAATTGGAATTTAATTCTCAATATTCATGTTTATTACTGCTTACTGCATTTGCTTCAATCTAAGATTTTCTTCTGATTTTAAAAATAGATACATAAACTGCAGTTCTTCATTTATATGAATTATTTGTCTATTAATGTTGATGGACTTCTGAATCTTGTTCAATAATTCGATGAATCCCTTCCAATGTATGCGTATAACCAACATAAGCGGCTACGTAATCCCGTCCTTTTTCGATAGATTGATTTTTGATAAGACTTAATTTCTGCACTTTCTCAAATTTTTCCCGCACTATATTGTCAATGTGATCAGTAAATTTTGTTAGCAGTTCATCTACATTATGGCTTTCAATTGACTTATCAGCCATTATTACAATCGGCGAGGCACTTCCCGCGGGTTTTAATCCGGTATATCCCACACCCTCTGTGGCTCGGTGCAATCTAACAAGTGTCTCGAAAAAATATCTTTCTACAATTTCATAAACCTCATTATCTCCACTTTTTAACTTATAGGTTTTATTAAACAAAGTGGTAATCATAGGTTCATCTGCTTTTCCTACCCATTTTAGTACCAGACTCACGTTGTTTGAAGCAAGAGCTTCCTTTGCTTCTTGAATTACAGGTCCATCATAAGAATCACAATGGGCATTTGTGTTCTGAGCGCCAAATAAGAAAATTGCAAAGAGGACAAGTGAAACAAACTTTACGTTAATTGTTCTTGTTTGTTTTCTACCTCTTGCTAAGTTAATTGTTAGTGATCTACTTTTTTTTTGCATAATAATTAATTTTAAAGATTATTTATTTCAGTTCATTTTGTTTTATTTCGTTACGTCTTTTAATGGCTCATATGTTTTTAACTCCATAAATATTTATATGACCTGCCACTAATTAAAACGTCTTTCATGAAATTGGTTACGCATTGCTCATTACAGGTATTCGATGAAATGCACTGGATTCAGAATTTTTATTTTAAGAAAATTCAATTTATACCACCCAAATATGTCGATTTAGAAAAGGCACTTTTCATTTAGAAAGCCTTTCCAATTATTTTATAATTTATTGTGTTTATCTTGATGAAGTTCTTAGTTCATAATTTTCTTCATATTCTTCCATAAATAATTTGTTCTAAATAATTATCAGGAGCCAATATAGCTTACTGTCAAGGACAGATCGCTTCACCTTATAAAGTGGGACGCATTAATGGATGTCTGTTCGTGACAGATTGAAAAGGAGACTTAAAAAAGAAATGAATTTATTTTTTTGTGCTTCCTGATCTGTATTGGGAAGGCGTTTGGTTTGTATACTTTTTAAATATCCGGTTAAATGCTGATTTGGAATTAAAACCTGAATCAAGCGCGATACCGAGTAATGAAAAACTTTCAAACTTGGGGTTGTTAATTCGTGACTTAACTTCTTCCACCCTAAACTGGTTGGTGTATTCAAAGAAGTTCATATTAAAATGCTCATTTATTATTTGCGATAAATGATGAGGAGAAATGTTTAAATCGGATGCCAGTTGAGTCAACGTCAGACCTGGATTTAAATAAGGCTTCTCCAACTGAATATATTGGTTTAATTGTTTAATGTATTTAACGGCTTCATCTTCTTTTAATGTAGAACCTGAATATTTAATTTTTCCTTCAATGGAGATTGCTTGTTGTTCATATTCACTTCCAAAAATTATCTTTTGTTTTAATCCAAAATAACCAATTAAAATAACAAATACTGATAAAGCCAAGAATAAGCCATCGGTGCAGAAACCCATTGAAAAAAGGTTGAATACATGATGAATTACCGTGATAATAATTAATGAAGTCCAAATTATTCCAAACACTATTACCAACTTTCGCAACCACTCGAGATTAATATCTTCAGTTGAAGAAAAATTGTTAAAGATATTTATGTTGTGTCTTTTTAATCGATTTAGTGTAAGAATAAAATAAAAGGGACCAGATAGCAATGTGAGAATTAAAAAAAACAAAAATAGATATGGCGGTTGCACATTTGCATGTACATTATGTATTCTGATTTTATTAGCAGTGTAAGGAAAGAACGAAGCTCCAACTATATACAAATTAAAGGCTACAAAAGGAAGTAGATGTAATAACTTTTTCTTATTAAACTTAATTTGTTTTGAAATAATGCGAGACGCGTACAAATAGAGAAAAATCCCATGTAACAGAAATAATGAAATAAGATTAGCCGAAAGTAAATTTAATTGAGTAAATAGTTCCTCTGCGTATAGGGTATAGCTACCAATAAAACAACCGAGGAAAACTAACCAAACAATAAGAATATTGTCATGTGTCGCCCTCGATTTCTTTTGAAAGAGCAATAGGGAGAAAAAGAAAGCATTAAAAATCGCGATGTAGAAAATGTATCCCATAAATATGCTACTAAAATAGCTAATTATTCTATGTGGTAAATTGCAGGTATTGCTTTTAGCATTATAACGAATATGTATATATCATCCCTACGCTATGTTATTTGTATACATTAGTAGAGTTATCAAAAAATGTGGATTTGTGAATACATTATTCTTTTAATTTCGCATTTTGAAAAATGGTAATTTTTTTAATGGTTCTTTGTAGAGTAATGGCTAAATAATTTCTTAACAAAACGGATATAAGTATTCTGTTCAATCAATTTAGACAATTGGATGAGTATTCTCTTTTATTTCAGCCAAAAGTGTAGCTCGAAAACTTTACAAATATTGATATTACAAATAGCTTACTTCTATATATATCCAGAAATAAAACATGGAGACCAAATTCAGCAATAAATGTAGCTGAATTGATGATTTGCAAAAAATTAGTTGGTCTATTGTACTGTGAACAAAACCGTTCCATATGAAAAACGTATACTTTCAGGTACCAGTAGCAAAACCTTATCATCTGCTTTAAGCATTTCTGTTTTGCATAGATTACTAATGAAAGCCATCTTTATCTGTTGCTGAAAACTGCATCTGCATCGAAGAAGGCAATTGTCGTGATAGACATATCAAATTCAATGGTATATAATGAATTTGAAAGCGAAGTGGATGAAATTTTAATAGGATACGGTGGTAACAGAGCAGCCAATGTACTCGATAAAGCCCTTCTTGAAATTATTAGCGGTCAGGTTGAACTATCAGGCCTACTACCACTTCAAATGCCTGCAAACATGGAAACCATGGAGGTGTAGTTCGAAGATGTGCCCAGAGACATGGATTGCCATGTTGATAACGAAGGGAATGCCTACGACTTTGAATTAGGTCTGAATTGGTCGGGTGTGATTAATGATAA
This sequence comes from uncultured Draconibacterium sp., assembly GCF_913060805.1. Classification (GTDB taxonomy): domain Bacteria; phylum Bacteroidota; class Bacteroidia; order Bacteroidales; family Prolixibacteraceae; genus Draconibacterium. The sequence goes on along the minus strand of NZ_CAJXTC010000029.1, from coordinate 47,407 downwards.
AAGAACAGCTAAATATAATGTTCCTCCTATTGTGGGCGAGGAACCTAATTAAACCAGATATTACGTAACATAAATAACTGGTTGTCGTTTTTATTTGAACATTAGAAAATATCATTCGAATAATTGAGTGTTTTTTCTCGATTATTCTTATATTTATTTTAGTGTTGTAAATCGGGTTTAAGGGACAGTTTTATTTTAAGTTGTACGCTACTGGCAGTAGCGTAATTTTTTTTATGAACTAAAACAGCATAAAAATGGATAAAACTGCCTACTTAAACATTGTAGAGACACTCGAAAGCGATTTGGGTCGGTTAAAAGAAGAAGGCCACAATGTTGTGTTCCTGGCCAAAAGAGCAGTTGGCTTGTGTTTAATAGCCTATTCCGAATTACAAACGAGTGTTTTGAAAAACGGATTTGAATCAGAAGAAGAAGAAATTTATTTCTTCAAGTACATTAAACCGCGTGTATGCAGCAAAATCAGTTTTTATCGAAAGCAGCATATTATTGAATCACAACGTCCTAAATCTACACCCACATTAATAATTGAACATTTAATAAAAGAAATCACTAAACTTCAAATTTTCCTCGATGATCACAGTGATTTTATTAAGTATTACAGAGGAGGAGAAACAATTCTGGATGATAAATACTTTACACGTAATATTACAGCTCCATTAATGGGGAGCTATAATCATAATTATTTACTGGATCCTCAGTTTTCAACTGTCTATGATGGCACACTTGCTGATATTCTGGCTTATGAAAGTTTAGAAAAATATCTTGCAAATGAAATCCATAAACTGCAAGGCGAAGAAGATGATCTGAAACTAAGTAATAATGAATTTGTGTGGACAGGAAAACTAACATGGCTGGCAGAATTGATCTACGGTATAGTGGCGACAGGTGTAGTTAATAATGGTAATATTTCTGTAAACAAATTGATCAAATTATTTAGCAAGATCTTTAACCTTCCATCTGATGATATTTACAATGCTTATCGATCGGTATATTCGCGTAAAAAGGAACCACTGATATATATTGAGAAAATGCGTGAAGCAATGCTAATTAAAATCAATGAAAAATATAAATAGGAATAATATATTTTTTGTAATTATAGATTGGGTTATCTTTGCATCGAACAATGCAAATAAATCTCTCTAACGTGAGAGAACTACTATAAAGATATTAGAGCGTTAGCTTTTATTCTTGCAAAAGAAAATCGCCAATTTTTTTACACGACGAGAATATAGGTATGACGCCCACGATTCAGCGTGGGCTCAACTTATTTGTTGTGTGGGTGTTTGGCGATACCTCTTTTGCAAATGCAGTTCGTAGCCCGCGCTCTTCTTATCTCCCAATTACAGCTGTATTAAAAAGGAGATAACATGGCAACTGAAAAAAACAAAGAATTTGCAGATCTGATTGTACCGTTTACGGCTTGTCCTTTCGAAAAGGTAGAAGTCGATTGTCCTTTCACCGATTTTGGGAATCTCAAAGGTTTGGAGGAAATCCTAAAACTCATTGATCAACTTCCAGATGAAAAACTTATATCCTTGCGAGAGCACCATAAAACCTGTCAGGAATGGAAGATCGAAAAAGGGGAAGCAATTGTAAATAGCTAACATTTACTTAACCATATAATAAATACACCTGTATTTAGGTGTTTAATTTTCCGCATAGGAATTTCAATATTTGGCAAAACTCAAATTGTATCATTTAAAAACAATTAGTTATGCCAACAGAAATTGTAACCACCGATGATCTTCGGGAATTCAAACTCGATCTGGTGGATGAAATTAAGAAAATACTTGATGAATACCACGGCCTACCAACAAAAAAATGGTTAAAATCCGATGAAGTAAAAAGGCTTCTTGGAATTTCTTCAAGCACATTACAAAACCTTCGTGTAAGAGGAACGCTTCCATATACTAAACTTGGAGGAGTAATTTTCTATGAAAGCGAAAAAATACAGAAAGCTTTGCAGAACAATAGCGTCCAAAATGGAATTTCACTTGGCCGGAGGAAATGAACTACATCAAACATCAAACCGCTTTGTTTGAACGGTTTGCTGATGACACCAGAATTACACCTTATCATATCAGTTTATATTTTGCCTTGTTTCAGCTATGGAATAAAAACCGTTTCAGAAATCCTTTTCCTATCTACAGGGAAGAGGTAATGTACCTGGCGCATATTGGATCTACCAATACCTATGCAAGAAGTATGCGAGAGCTGCGCGACTGGCACTATATTGATTATATCGCTTCAGGAAACAGACATACCGGCTGGAAAGTTTCCTGTATCAGATTTGATACCGGAAGTGCGACCGGAAGTGATACAGGAACTGCGACAAGAACCGATACAGGAAGTACGACAGGAAGTGCGACCGGAAGTGCGACGGTATATAAGGAAGTAAACAATACAAACAGAACAAACAATAATAAACAGGATCACCAGAAAAATTTTAAAAATGGAAAGGAAAAAATATCCGGTGGGCGATTCCATGTCAACAACGACAAAGACTATTCGGAACCCTTATAAAGAAATTGCTCAGTTTAAAGACGGGATGTTTCGTTTTAATTTTACCGAGAGTCGAAATTGGCTGGAAGACCAGGGGAAACAGATTTTCGGTAAACACTTTTTTATTGATCCGCTGGATCATCCGTTGATCCATGATTTGCTGATCTATGCCATCGGCGATAAAGAGACAGCAAGAAGAAGGAACCTGGATCTGAATAAAGGAATTATGCTTTCCGGACCCGTTGGATGTGGAAAGACATCCATAATGATGCTGATTCGGTATTTCTTTCCTCCGGGAAAAAGATATCGTATACGATCCACACGAAAAATCAGCTTTGAGTTTGAGAATGACGGATTTAAAGTGATCAAACGTTATGCGGCTGATAGTGAAGTCAAAAATTCCAACCTGCGATCACCTGATTACTGTTTTGATGATCTGGGAATTGAACAGGTGCAAAAACATTTTGGCAATGAATGCGATGTGATGGGAGAGATCCTGCTCAGCCGTTATGATTTGTTTATCACGGATCGGGTAATGACACACATTACCACCAATCTATCAGCATCTGAAATCGAACAGCGCTATGGAAATCGTGTCCGTAGCCGGATGCGTGCCATGTTTAACCTCTTTGCTTTTAAAAAGACAAGTGTAGACAAGAGAATATAAAATGTTGAGTATTATCAACAAAATAAGTATATTTGTAGAAAATATTCGACATTATGAAGACGAAGAAAAATATTATATTTCCCAAACACCTGCAGATATTGGAACGTTTGGGAGAAAATATTAAACTGGCACGAAAAAGAAGAAAGCTAACAACGGTTCAGGTAGCTGAGCGTGCAGATATCGACAGGACAACGTTGTATCAGATAGAGAAAGGGAATCCTAAAGTATCGATGGGTGCTTATTTTAACGTCCTGAGAGTTTTAGGCCTGCAGGATGATTTCCTAAAACTGGCTGCCGATGATACGCTGGGCAGAAAGTTACAAGATTTGGATTTGTTGTAGAATCACGGTTACATATATAAAGAGGTAACCATCGATATAAAAAATATGGCAACAGGGAAAACTGACATATATGTTTATGCACACTGGAAAGGACTTTCTGATCCTCAGTTGATTGGTATTCTTTCAGCTCACGCTGCAAAAGGAAGAAAGGCATTCAGCTTTGAATATGACGCTGCCTGGCTAAAATCCGGCACTCACCATTTGCTGGATCCGGATATCCAGTTTTATAGTGGCCCTCAATTTCCAAATAACAAGGAAAACTTTGGTTTGTTCCTGGACAGTATGCCGGATACCTGGGGAAGAACCCTTATGAAGCGGCGGGCAGCTCAAGACGCTGCAGAACGAGGGGAGAGGGCAAAAACGTTGTACGAAGTAGATTATTTGCTTGGTGTATTGGATGGAAGCCGGATGGGGGCTTTGCGTTTTAAAACAGACCCGAATGGAGCTTTTCTGGATGACAATAGAGAGTCTCCTACGCCTCCCTGGTCTTCAGTTGGTGAGCTTCAGGAGGCTGCGAGTAATATTGAAAACGAAACGGATAATGGTGCCGTGAAGAAATGGCTGGCCATCTTGATTGCTCCGGGATCTTCACTGGGTGGGGCCAGACCAAAAGCCAACATTCTTGATAAAGAGAATAATCTCTGGATTGCCAAGTTCCCGGCCAAAAATGATACAACAGATAAAGCTGCATGGGAATACCTGGCCTGGCAATTGGCCTTAAAGGCCGGGATTGTTATGTCTCAATGCAGGATTAATAAAGTTGCTGGAAAATACAACACCTTTTTCACCAAACGTTTTGACCGGGATCAAGATCAACGTATTCACTTTGCATCTGCAATGACCATGACTGGAAATAATGAAGATACAATCAGGGATAATCCTGCCAGTTATCTGGAATTGGCTGAATTTATTCAAAACTATGGTACTTGTATCAATGAGAATCTGGAGCAATTATGGCGAAGGATTGTATTCAATATTGCTATTTCGAACACGGATGATCACTTGCGAAACCATGGTTTTATTTTAACGGATAAAGGGTGGGTTTTGTCACCTGCTTATGATATAAATCCCTCGATAGATAAAGATGGTCTGGCCTTGAATATCGACATGGACAACAACGCTTTGGATTTTGATCTGGCAAAAAGTGTAGGTCAGTTTTTCCGCCTGGAAAACAAACAAATGGATCGGATTATCGAAGAAGTTACAACCCCGGTAAAAGAATGGCGTAAACTGGCGAAGAAAATAGGAATTTCCAATAACGATCAGGAATTAATGGCCAAAGCATTTCGTGTATAATTTGCCGGTTATTATCTTATTAAGTAGTTCTCCAATGCATTGGCCCATCATTCCGGCATGCTGAAACAGCTCTGTTTATGATTCTCAGGTAGTCGTTTTCCATGCGATATACCGGAAAGAAGAGCCTTATGCACCCCACGGCAAGAGCAGGAAATTCCGGTCAGCTTTACTCAATTCCTCCCAAATCTTCCTTTTACCCGCCCCGTATTTTCGTCCGCCCATTATCCGTCCCTATGCGAAAACCCGGAGTCAGGTTCCAGTCAGTCCTTCTCTTTTCGCAAAGCATCCCTACATTCCTGCACTTACCTTTGGCCAGCGCTTGTTTATTATTTTAAAGGTATATCAAAGGTATTTCTCCTGTGCCCCGGCCCATTCCCCTGACGGGCTTCAACGCTCCCTAAACCCGTTCGCTCACTCACGGGAAACGGTCGCTGGTTTTGCCCTTACAGTGAAAAGAGCCTACAGGCACCGCACGGAAAGAGCCATCCTTTTGTTTCACTACAGTCCTGCACTTTCCTGTAGCCTACCCACATATGTAATTTAATGATTATTCGTTTTTAAAAGGTTGAAAACAAAAAAAAGACGCCCAAAGATCGCCAGCCTCCGCCAAAGCCCACTCCCGGTAAACCGCAAGGCTAAATAAATGTCCCGTTTTATTTATTGAAAAGCTAAATCTATAATTTTAACAGTTACGGGACAGCCTTGCCGTTTATCCACGGCTGGCAGTCCCCGGGCTTTCTTCTCTTTTTTTTCTTTTTTTCTCTTCTTTTGGGGATTATTTTATTTTACCAAATAAAATTAAAACAGCCTGTTTTATATCGAAATCTAGCTTATTCAGGATCGTTACTAATCTAAACCATACACCTACGCCTAAATTTAATGATATCGAGGAAGTTTATTTAACCATATAAAAAATACACGTGTATTTAGGTGTTTTTTTTCTCCAGCCGCTCTGTTGAATTTTGCCAACAGTTTCAACAGAAAAAATACAAATCATGTTTGGCTTAGATGAAATCACCTGGAAAGAATTTATTCAGTTTTTAGTTTTTCTATTAATTGCCTGGTATACTCTGGTACTCTTGGTAGCCTGGATTAAAAGCCGGGAAAAACAAAATAGCCTGTTCGAAGAAGGACATCCAACAAAAATGTCCGTTTCGGAAGGGATTGAACCTATTCATGTTGCTTCCTCGAACTTTCCCTCAAAGCTGATTTCCACAATCTCCGAAAATTCCATTCCGCTGGAAGTAAGTGTCTACGAAGAGACCGGCTCGGATGACGGAATTCATATTGATTACCTGCTTAACGAGTTAACAGGAAGACTTGAAAAATTGCTTCCAGAGATTCAATATCAATAATAACATTTAATCAAAAAAAATTATGAGAAAACAATTGCAGGCGATTTATCGCAGGGGCATGGCAGTTATGGCTATGCTGGTTTTGGGAGTGTATAACGTAATGGCGCAAAGCTCGGCCGGGATTGATCAGGCAACCACAGAAGTAAATTCATACGTGGATCCGGTTGCTAACCTTATAATTGCTATCGGGGCAGTAGTGGGACTAATCGGTGGAGTGCGTGTGTACATCAAATGGCAGAGTGGGGACCAGGATACCCAAAAGGCCATAATGGGATGGTTTGGCGCCTGTCTCTTCCTGATTCTGGTTGGCGTAGTAATCCGCTCATTCTTTGCATAAAAAATTATCGGTGGGGAGACCGGACAGTGTGACTAAGTAGGTATTGAGGGACGATCCTGTATCGTTCCTCAATCTTCCCTAACCTTTTAAATCAACGGATAACAATGAAAACTTACACCATTCAAAAGATCGATACCAACCTTTACATCAAAGGATTCTCTGGTCAGCTGGTTTACCTGGCGCTTTACGGTATACTGATTACGTTGATTGTATTTGTAGTGCTCTACATCGCAGCCGGAACTTTTATCTCGGTTGCTGTTTGTGTACCGGCCTTTTTTGCCTGGCTGTATCGCTTAAACCGGATCCAGAAAAACTATGGACACCGGGGCTGGCATAAAAAACGAATTGCCCGTCAACTCCCGGAATTTATTACCATCAAACAACGCATTTATCAGTAGTAACATGAGAGTAAAACCAATACAAATCAGTCTGCCTGTTCTGGGTTTTGACGGAGATATCCTGATCTCCAACAATCTGGATATGGGATTTGGAATGCGACTTTTTCTGCCGGAGCTGCTGTCCTGCAGTACAGAAAAATTATACCTGCTGCACGATACCTTTCAACGGGCTATAAACATCCTTCCGGAAAATTCCCTGCTACACAAACAGGACTTCTTCTTTACCGAAGGATTTTGCACCGACCGCAATACTACATTGAAACAGGTACGCAGTTTAAGTGGAAACTATCTGGATCATTTTCAGGGAAGAAACTATTTGAAACATGAATGCTACCTCTATGTAAGCCTGTTGAATACCGGTTTATTGAAAAACTACCTGGGATCTTCGCTGATCTTTTCACGCAAAGCAAGGCTGGAAGAAGCCCGGTTGCAGGAAAAGATCCGGGAACTGCAGACCAACCTTTCTTCGATATTCCGGCAAAGTGGAATAGAAAGTATACCGGTAACCAGAGAACAAGCCATGGGAACAGCCTCCGAAATCGGGCTGATTGAACGTTATCTGACACTTAATTTCAGAGAAGGACAGCCCGTGCTGGGAGGAATTGATTTTAGGGACCGCTTACGGGTGATGGATCGTTTTGTGGAAATACTGAGTCTGAGTGATTATTCACATCTGCCTTCGGAAATTCGTCCCACAAGCGGCCATCCCCGGACAGGGCTACCTGTTTCGATGGTTTATCCGCTGAGCTGGCACCTTCCGTATTCACATATCACCAACCAGTTTATTTATGTGCCCGGACAACAGGAGGTAAAAGCAGGACTGGAAGGGGATTACAAAAAGATCTACAGCCTGTCAAAATTTTCCTCAGAGAACAAAATCAATGCGGGGTTGATCGAGAACTTTCTGGACACCGTACAAGCATCAGGAGAGAAAATCGTAAAAACTCACTTTAATGTAACCCTGCTGGATACCTCAATCCCGAAACTTAAAAAGATCAAAAGTGAAGCAGCCACTGCCTTTTCGCTGATGAACTGTTTTCCTTATCAGCATACTTTTGACCTGCCTTTTTTGTTTTTTGCCGGATTGCCATTCAGCACCCAGCTGCCCGAAACAGAACTGTTTCTGACACAGGTGCCACAGGCCTGCTGCCTGACCAATTTTGAAGGGGAAGTCAGAAACTCTGAATCCGATTTTACACTTCACCTTTCGGATCGGATGGAAGGTTGCCCGGTAAAGATCGATTTGTCGGATGAACCCATGCACCAGCACCTGATTCATAACCGCAACAAAATCATTATCGGTGGATCAGGATCCGGAAAATCCTTTTTTACCAACCACCTGCTGCGACAGTACGTGGAAAATGACAACTGCCATGTGGTGTTGCTGGATGTGGGAAGAAGTTACGAGATTCTGACACGTTACCTGGATGAACGGCTGCAGGAAATGGGAGGTGCCCGGATGATTGAATTTACCGAAGACAATCCCATTTCCTTTAATCCCTTTGTGGTGGAGGGTGACGCGGATCTGGAACACCGGCAAACTATTCTTTCAGTAATCTACACGGTATATAAACCGGATCTCTCCGAAATGGAAAAGGATGTGATTGCCCATGCATTAAAACAGTTTTTCAAAACCGAAGATGTTGAACGGTCCTTTAATGGTTTTTATGAGTTCTGCCGGGACTATATCCCGCAGCTGGTGGAGGAGCAGTCACTGGAATTTAATACCCATGAATTTTTCTTCATCCTTGGAAAATACTACCGGGGAGGAGAATATGATTACCTGCTAAACAAACCCATGAAGACCGATGAATTTTTCAGCTGCCCTTTCCTTGTTTTCGAGCTGGATAACATCAAAGATCATCCGGTGATTTTTCCGGTGGCCACGCTGATTATCATGGACATTTTCCTAAAAAAGATGCGACGGTTGAAAAACACACGAAAGGTGATCTGTATTGAAGAGGCATGGAAAGCCATAGCCACACCCCAGATGGCCGGGTATATGAAATACTTTTTTAAAACCATTCGTAAGTTTTTTGGTGAGGCCATGGTGGTAACACAGGAAGTGGATGATGTGATTTCATCCCCTATCATCCGTGATGCGATAATCAATAACGCCGATACCCGCATCCTGCTGGACATGGGCAAATTCAAAAACAAATTTGAACAGATCAGCAGCTTTTTGGGACTAACCGCTTTTCAGCAACAACAGATCCTTTCGATTAATAAAAACCTGCCTTCAGATCGCAGTTTTAAGGAAGTATTTATCGCACTGGGGGAGTATTCCCGGGTGTTTGCCCTGGAAGTCAGCCGGGTAGAATACTACTGCTATACCACCGAACAAAAGGAAAAGGAAAAGATACTGGAACAGCTGATCGCGGACCGGTCTATCCTTGAGATCTTAAAACAAATGTAAAATCCTAAAAAAGTACAATCATGAAAAATTTAATCGTACTCATCCTTACAATTCTACTTGCAGCAAATGCAGGTAGATCTACTGCCCAAACCCCGGTAACAGATGTTGGAGCCGGAATACAACGTGAAGCACTCTGGACACAGGAGGAAGGAATTCTTTCGAAAATCAACCTGTACAATATTCTGATAAAAGCACTGAACGGTGACATCAAAGGACTGACGGGAGAGATCCTGGGCATCGACCAAAAGATGCTGGAAAGCCTGGAGAAAGTTTCCCTGTTGATTAAAGACTACAAACGTATACAGGAAACCAAAGATATCCTGCAGCAGATCATTGCCATCTATACCGAAAAAGTTCCCTTGCTGGTGCAGGATGGAAACTTTACCACCCAACAGGCAGCCGCCATTGTGCAAAGTTTTGACCTGATACTGGATGACAGCAAAGCGCTGGTTAGTTCAATACTAAATATCATCGTTAAGGACAACCTGTTTATGATGGATGATAAACAGCGTTATGATGCCATCAATGGAATTTACCTGAGTGTCAAACAACATTACGGAACAATCTGCTACCTACACAATAAACTCCTCTATGCTTCCTACCTGAAAAGCCATGACAGTGGTACGCTGGAAGGATTTGCCATGTATTACAGCCTGTACAACTAACTCAACGAAAAACGATGAAACGATTATTTCAAATCCTTATAATGGTTTTGCTGCTTTTTACTGCAACAGAACAGTCAAAAGCACAGCTTATTGAGATCAAACCCTGGCATGGTTACTACCCGGAAATGGAAGGAACTTATCCGCTTACGTTTATCGCTTTTACCGGCTGGTTGATTCCTATTCCTCATGTTTTTGTGCGTACCTGGCCAACACACTATTATGTTGAAGTGGGAGCACTGCCTGTTACCGATGGAGGAGAGATTGCCGGAGAGCTAAAAACCGGCCTTTTGCGCATAGTCGCCAAAGCCATAGAGCGCAGCCAGATGAAAGGCAGGCAGGAAGAAACGGATGGAATAAAAGTCAATACCGACTTTACTCACCAGATCAGTGATCAATTGTTTAGTGCCCGTTCGGATGAACTGGGTGACATCTACAACCTGGCAGCACAGTTTATCAAACTCTATCAGAAGGTAAACAAATTGGGAGGGCTGAGTAACTCCGGGAAAATTCATTCGATTTATGAGAAAGAAGCAGATCAGCTTTTGATGCAGTTTCTAATGGTGAACCTGTTTCAGACCGATCACGGCCGCAAGCTGGATGCCTTCACTGTGCTCAGTAAGGAGCTTTGGAAACTACTGGGAGAACTGGATTATACCCATGGCAAACTGCTCTTTTTTAACAGCTTCGAAAGTCAGCCGCTGAGCTATTCCTTTTTAAGCAAATAAGCATTTAACCGATTAACAGAAAAAAGTATGCTATTACAAGTACTGACAACCAATGATTTTTTTGCTTTTACCGATACACTGGTGGATTCCGGTGTAAACCATGCGCGTATCCTGGTGGATATGGCAAGAGCTATTGGCGGGATCGCTGCTTTTTTTTACATCTCCAAACGGATTTATGAGCAGCTGATTGCAGACAACCCGGTATCGATACTGCCCTTGTTGCGACCTTTTGCACTGGTACTCGTGATCACCTTCTGGGGACCGTTTGTGAATCTGCTATTGGCACCCACAAAAGGACTGACCCATTTATCGGAGGCCGTTTATGCCGATAAAAAGCACATTGTAAAAGAGCGGCTGGAGGACAAACAACAGGCTATTCTATCCACGGATCTGCCCCTATTCTATGAGAACGAAGAAAAGGAAGCTGATCTATGGGATAAAGGGGTAAATCTGATCCTGACTTCTTACAATATCATTAGTGGTCGGGCAATTCATAACCAGATTAACTTTTATATGATGGATGCCACGCGGCAATTGCTGGAGTCCTTTTTTGAAGTGCTGGTCTACCTGATTGCTTTTCTGCGAACGGTATTCTGTGTGCTGCTGGTAATCTTTGGTCCGCTGGTGTTTGCGCTGTCCATCTTTGATGGTTTTCAGGATAACTACCTGCAGTGGATTGCCCGTTTTATCAATGTCAATTTGTACCTACCCATTGCCTTATTGATCCTGTCCATCGTGCAGGAGATCCTGATTTATGTGCTGGAAATGGAAATTGCGCAGATCAATGCTATGCTGATCTATGAGCCCAAACTGTTTTTTGTTTCCAACCTGATCGTTCCCGTTTGCGGAATTATCGGAATGGCAATGGTACCCAAAATCTCATCCTGGATTATACATGCCTCAGGAACCAACTCCGGAGGAGGAAGACTGGTGCGAACAGCGGCTGTAATGGCCATTACCAAAGGTGCCATGAAATAGCAGGCCAATATTTCATCTAAAATTATACAAGTAAGAAATGCAAAAACAATTTGATATACAACGCAAGTTTCGCTTTATCGTTTATGTGCTGGTGCTGATCAGCGTCTCGCTTATGGGAGTAAGCAGTTATATCTACTATGAGTCGGTACAACTGGTGGAACTTTCCAAAGAGAAAATCTATGTACTGGATAACGGTAAATCGCTATTAGTAGCCCTTCGGGAAGATATCAGTGAGAACCGCGATGCAGAAGCCCGGGATCATGTTAAACGTTTTCATGAGCTCTTTTTTACGCTGGAACCGGACAAAACCTACATTGAAAACAATGTAAGGGAAGCCCTGTATCTGGCCGACCGGAGTGCAATGGAGCAATACCAGGCCTTTAAGGAGAATAACCTGTATAACCAGGTGATCGCTTCAGATATCAGTATGACCCTGCAGACCGATTCCATAAAACTGGATTTTTCGGCCTATCCCTATTACTTTACCTATACCGGCAAGCAGAAGATCGTGCGTAAATCCAACATTACCATTCGCAGCCTGAAAACTTCCGGCTACCTGAGAAATATCTCCCGGACAGATAATAATCCGCATGGTTTTCTGATGGAAAGCTGGCGGATCGATGAGAACAAAGACCTGGAAAGCATCCGAAGAAAATCATTCTAACAGCCCAATGGCTGAGATACACATTAACGACAATACATTAAAAATATGACAGCAAATAATTTGAAAGATGTCAGTCGTTTTACCCGCTGGGTAAACGAACTGGACGATAAAGACAAATCACTGGATCCCTTAAAACGAAAAAGCAAATGGATATTGATCACCGCTTTTTTGTTTGCCCTGTTTGCTATCTCCTTTATCTGGATCCCATCCGGAAAAGTAAAATCCAGGAAGGTAGATGCACCACTGGCCGGACCGCTGACCAGTGCTCCAACAAGCACAGGCCGTTCAGCTTTTGAATTGCCTGTGGATTCATTTGAAAACCAATTAAAAACATATATCAATGAAGGAACTTCTGATAAAAAATAAGGCCCTGTTTTTACTTCCGCTGGTTCTGATTCCTTTTGTAATTCTGATCTTTTGGGTGTTGGGTGGCGGCACGGAGGCCGAAACGGTAAAAGAAACGCAACCAAATACATCTGGTATTGGTGCTAACTATGATCTCCCGGAAGCGGAAAAGTCCATTAAGATCTATGACAAGATGGAAGCCTATCAGAAAGATGATCAGCAGGTGGCGGAAATCGCTGAGGTTGATGTAAATGATACAACTCAGTTAGATGAGCTGAGCGTTCAGGATACAATAGCTCGTGAGAATACGCTACTTGATCCAAATGCTGATCAGGGACAAATTCTTGCCCATATCCGAAATAAAGAAAAGCAGGTGCAGCAGGAATTAAAAGGGGAGCCAATAGTTCGAAACAGTGGAAAAACTGCATCTCCGCAATCCCAAAGTAATCCAAAGGAAACGGTAGTGAAAAAGCAGGCGGAAACAAAGAAAGCAGTAACGACGACCTCGCCAACAACGGGTATTGAAGAACTGGATGAAATCATCGATAAAAACGTCCTGCTCAGTCGTAAAAACGATTCTCTAAATTTTTATCTGCAACAGGCACAGGAGAGATTGCAACAGATTGAGGCCATTCAAAACCTGTCCTTTACCCTGGAGAAAAAACAATCATCAGGATTCAAAAGGGAAGAGCCAATAAATACTCCGCATATAAAAGCTGAGATCTACGAAACAACAACGGTGCTCAACGGCAACCGGGTAAAACTACGCTTGCTGGAAGACACCCGGATCAATGGACAGTCGATACCTAAAAACAGCTTTATCTACGGAGTTTGCCAGATCAAAAATGAACGGATGCTGATTGAGATCACCCAATTACCCGTTGAAAATTCTTTTGTCCCGGTAAAACTCACGATCTGTGATCTGGATGGACTGGAAGGTTTGTATGTGCCGGATAATGCCGCACGCAAAGTCTACCAGGAGGTGGGGGCTTCTACCAATACTTCTTCTCTGATGGGTGTCACCAACAATCCGCTGACCTATACCGGTATTCGCGCTGCCGACAGAGCTGCTCAGACCATGCTTAAACGGGTACGTCTCAAAAAAGTAACCGTCAAAAAGAACACACTGGTTTATATCATTAATCAAAAATAAACGTCATGAAACAAACAATATTTATTATCGCATTCTTTCTTTTTTCACTGGCATTAAATGCTCAAAATCAAATAGAGATCTGCCAAAACAAAACCACTCACCTGATCGCCGAAGAAAAAATTACCTATCTGCAGGTGGGGGATCCGGACAAGTTGATTGCTGAAGTGGTACCTGAGCAACCCAATATGGTGCGGGTAAAAGCTGTGGATGATTTTGAAGGCGAATCGTCCCTGACAGTGGTCAGTGCCAACCGTTCCTATTCCCTGTTTGTAAGGTATTCTGATGGCAATAAGATCTCTTATAAGCTGGAAGAATTTCATGGAGAGAAGGCCGGGGATCTAAATATTGGTCCGGTCCCGGAATACCTGTTAAAAGAATTTTGCATCCAGATTCTGAATGACGGCACCCAAAAACCGGTTCGCTTAAGAACTAAAAAGGACGGTATTATTTTTCGTCTGAAGAATCTTTACCTGAAACAGGACCTGCTGTTCTTTGAACTCGAAATTACTAACTCCACAAATATTGTATTGGATATGGAAGCCATTCACTGGTGGATAGATGACAAAAAGCGGGTAAAAGCCATCAATGTTCAGGAATACCAGGTGGAAGAACTCTACAGGCATTACAATTGGGAGCGCATCCCCGCAAAAACTACGCTCCGGGAGGTTGTAGTATTACCCAAGTTTATCGTTCCCGATAAACGCATCCTAAAAATCGAACTGCTGGAAAAAGCATTGGGAAACACCGGACGCAAACTAACGCTTGAAGTGAAAAACAAAGCCATCCTAAAAGCCCAATCATTCTAATATTCAGGTATTCCAAAATTCTAATACTCTAATCTTCCAGAAGAATGTTAAACGAATCCAGGGAATTACAACGCCTGCACGAGGGGTTCAGGTTCTTTTCTTACCTGATCCTTTTCCTGACCTTGTACATCGACCAATTGGTCTGGTTCATGGAACAGGGACTATATATCCCCGAATTTTCAATGGTTTTGGAAAAGATACTACAGATTGAGTTTCTGGCCAACACGCTTTGGGCAAAGACAGTCTGCATTGCTTTTCTGGCCATTACATGTATTGGTACCAAAGCCAAAAAAGACCGGGACCTGAAAGTTTCAGCCATCGTATTGCAGGTACTTACCGGACTGCTGATGTATTGGGGAAGTCTGCTGATTATCGTTACTGTTCCCTTAGCCTATCTGCTGTTGTCCTTCTTTGGATTTGTGTTACTGAATATCGGATTTGACAATATCTCCAAGCTGATTAATGTGAACCTGATGAAAGATCGTTTTAACCTCGAAAATGAAAGTTTTCCGCAGGAACAGGCCTATGAAGAAAATGAGTATTCCATCAACCTGGAAACCATTTATCAATACCGGAACAAACAACATGAAGGCTGGATCAATGTGATCAATCCTTTTCGGGGAACCATTGTAATAGGAACACCGGGATCGGGGAAATCTTATTCCGTAGTCCTTCCTTTTATCAAACAGCACCTGGAAAAGGGATTCTGTATGTGTGTGTATGATTTTAAGTTTCCAGATCTGTCCGGAGTCGCTTACAATCATTTTCTGAAGGCCAGAAAGCAAAACAAGCTACCAAAACAATCCCGCTTTTATGTCATCAATTTTGATGATATCAGAAGATCGTACCGATGTAATCCGCTGGCACCGGAACTGATGGAAAGTCCCATCGATGCTTTTGAATCTTCCCGAACGGTGCTTTATAACCTGAACCGGGAGTGGATACGCAAGCAAGGAGAATTCTTTTCGGAATCGGCAGTTACCTTTTTTGCTGCAGTGATCTGGTTTTTGAAAAAGTATAAAGACGGGGAGTATTGTACACTTCCTCATGCAATAGAATTACTGCAGCTGGAATACGATGATTTATTTGAAGTGCTATCTCAGGAAAAGGATGTGGTGAATATTATCAATCCTTTTATCAATGCACATAAGCGAGGAGCCAATGAACAACTGGAAGGACAGCTTGGGAGTTTAAAAATCGCCATCTCCAAAATCATTAGCAAAGAAATCTACTGGATATGTTCGGGTAATGATTTTTCACTGGATATTAATAATCCCGAACATCCGAAGGTGGTCTGTCTGGCCAATAATCCATTGCGCATAGAAATGTACGGGGCAGTGTTATCGCTGTTTATTACCCGGATGCTGAAAGTGATCAACCGAAAAGACCAGCAAAAAACTTCATTGATTTTTGATGAGCTGCCAACCATTTATTTTCGGGGACTGGATACCCTGATTGCCACAGCACGAAGCAATAAAATTTCAACGCTGCTGGGAATACAAACCATTGATCAGTTGATCCGTGATTATGGGAAGGAACAGGCCAATGCTATTTTGACCAACATTGGAAATGCTTTTGCCGGACAATCGGTGGGAGAAACAGCCCGGTTTATTCAGAGCCGTATGGGGAAGATCCTGCAGGAGCGCCAATCCATTAATATTAACCGAAATACCCAATCATCTACCTTCTCAACTCAAATGGATTTTCTGGTACCGGAAGGAAAGATAGCAACACTGCCACAAGGTTATATGGTGGGGCAGGTGGCTGATAATTTTGGTCAGCAGGTTGGTCAGCGCAATTTTAACTGCCTGATTGATGTGGATACAGACCGGATTGAAAAGGAGGAAAAGAATTATAAGCAAATCCCCGCTGTGTACCACATCGATAATCTACAGGAACTATTGGAAAACAATCGCACCCGGATATGTAACGATATCACAAAAATCCTCCTGGAAATCAATAAGGACTCAAAATAGTCATCACCATTTATTCATTTATAAAAATTAAAAAGTATGGAACAAAGTACAAGAATTAAAAAAGAAGAGATCCCATTTGACAAACTGGAAAAAGTGGGCGTAGACAAAGAGTTTGTAAACCGTATGGAACCGCAGGAACTAAATTCCTTTTTAAATGGTTACCGCTCGGAAAAACTGTACACGGTAAATGCAAAAATCAACGATCAGGAGTTTCGGATTCCGGCAAAACTAAGACTGCAGAAAGGCGAAGATGGATCGGTAAATGTTAAAGTACATCCGATTCAGCGCCTGCACATCCCTGAAAAGTTTATGGGGCACAAATTTACCGAAGAAGAACGCAATGCTTTGCTCAAGGATAAGAATCTGGGAAAAACCATTGAACTAAAAGGAATTGATGGAAAGAAAGACAAGTACTATATGGCCGTTGATCCTAAAACCAATGAACTGATTCCGCTTCGGTCCAGCAATATTAAAGTGCCCGGGAAAATAAAAGGAGCTACTTTATCGGAAGAGCAAAAGCAAAAACTGGCTGCCGGGAAAAAAGTATTCTTGGATAAGATGACCGGCCGAAACGGACAAAAATTTGGTGCTACTCTTCAGGTCGATGCGGCCAACCGAAGTATCAATTTCTCCGGTTTTAAACAGGAGAAAAAACTCACCGAAGAACAAAACGAAAAACAGACAAAAACAAAAGGGGCTAAACAAAAAGTTGGTTAGCCTCAATCCGGTTGATTTGAATTTTGAAAGGGAAACAGCCAAGCCTGTTTCTCTTTCTTTTCTCAAGCCCGAAACCCTTGCTGTAGCTGGTGGGGGAGGGGTTGGCAAGATGTGATTTTGTTTCACAAAATCGCTTGCGCCTGTCCGGCAGGGACTTTTAATCTGACGATTAAAAGCTTGATTAATTCTTCGAATTAAGGTCTTAACAATTAAAATTTATAAGCCATGTCACGATACCGAAATCCCAGAGTAAAAAAGACAGAAGCTGTTCGTGTTCGATTTACTCCCCTGGAAAAGAAATTACTCCGCGACCGCTGTGAAAAGGAAGGATATCAAAACCTGAGTAATTTTTTTCGGGCAAAGGTTATGCGTCATCGTGAAATTAAAAAGATAGAAGTCTCCCCCGAATTTACTACTCTTATCAAAAGCCTGGATTTTAACCTGAACAAAATTGGGGTGAATCTGAACCAGGTGGCAAAACAGATAAATGCGAAAAAGAACAATGAGCTCACATCTACCGATCGCCATACACTGGACAGGGTGCAACTAGAACTTAAAAAGTGTTTTTCCTCCCTCCAAAAATACATGGACCTGATCCGATAATTTATTATTCAAATCTTAGCCTATGGTAATTGTGATGCATAAGAGTGCTTATACCGATAATGTAATGGTGTATAACGAAAAGAAGGTAAACGAAGGAGTTGCCACGTTTTTTCATTTTAGAAATACGAAGTCGGCCAATCCGTTTAACTACGATGAGCATCATCGCATGAAGATCTTGCTGGATATTGAAGATGAAAATCCCCGGGCGTGGAATAAGTGTTTTCATGTTTCGGTTAATCCGTCAACCGAAGATTATAAGATTCTTGACGATGCCACGATTAAACAGGAAATTGAAAATATGATGGACCATATGGGCTATGGACATCAGCCTTATTTTGTGTACCGCCATGAAGATCTGGAGCGAGTGCATTTTCATGTGGTATCAACGCGGATTGATTGTGTAACACATCAAAAGATCAAAGACAATTTTGAGCGGCTGAAGATGCAACGTTTTTTACATCAACTGGAAGAGAAATACCAGTTGCCATTGAAAGAAAAACCACAGGAGATCAACTTTCGTTTTTCAGCTCGCAGCAGAAACATAAAAGAGAACCTGGAGAACTTGTTTAAGCACCTGAATGAAAAGGATGAACTCACTACGAAAGAATTGTATGATCAGGCTTTGTTATCTTTTAAAGTAGAGGTTCAAAAATCGGGAAGAGGCCATATTGTTGTGGTTCTGGACGACGATGGCAAACCGGCTCGCTATCCGATTCGCCTGTCGAAGTTTAAAAATAAACCGAAGTTTTATTCCAAAGAAAACAGGTTGGCCGAACAAGAAACGGTTGAAAAACAACAATCACAACAGCAGAAGAAGCCAGACATCTCGGAAGTTGATTTAAGATCAGTTGGAGTAGTGGCCAGAGATCTGAACCGCTTGGTGGAACGCAGTAAATGGCAGAAGGAAAATCCGAAGACAAAATATAAGACCCGAAAAAAGAAAAGAGGAAAACGCTTCTGACAGAAATTTCGGGATGCCCGAAGGCTATTCTCGATTTTTACGATACGAACAACTGAATATCTAATATTAAAAACGACAGATTATGTTATCAGATTTTTTTAGAATTAACTTACCTTACGGTATTGCAAAAAACAAAAACAACGAGTGGATGGCCTTTAACCGGGAATATTTGCCACTAGGTTATAATAGTGAGGATATTAAAGGTCTTCCGGGATTAAGCTATCTTGATCTTCCTGTTTATACCGGATATGAAAATGTGCCGGATCATTTATTATTGGAATTAGCTGACGAAGACCATGCTGTTCAGCGTGATAAAAACGGTGAAATAATCCGCTTGTTTCTGTATGACGATGGAACAAATCCGGTTAACCATGCGGAACGAAGAGAGGATTTGTGGCAAAAGTATTTTAATAAGCTGCAACGGCTTTCGGAATTAAAACGAAATAATATCTGGAAATATATGTAATGAATAGATGATAAATTAATAAGTGCTAAACCAATGAAAAAAATAGAAATTAAAGACAAACAAAAATACCTGAACGAGAATTACATTTTTGAGGATATCCCAGAGGTGTCGGACAGAAAAAGGTGTCTTCATTGCGGTGAAATAATCGTAGTGGGGAACTATAAAGTATATGCAGACGAGAAGGGTGATGAATATATTTATTGCCCGAATGCTCCCGCGTGCGATGGTACTATTATTGACTGGATGGATGTTTAAGTATAAATTAAAAAGAGCCATTCAATAATGGCTCTTTCAATGTTAACCCCCAAACACACAGATGATCAGAACGATCATCTATTATAAGTATAATTATTTTTAGGTGTAAATACAATCTAAGAAATCTATCGAATGTAATTTTCGATTCGAATCACGCTTTTTAAGATTTTTGCTGGCCGATTATGCGGCTGCAGGAAGCCTGTAATCAGTGAGTTACAGCGATCTGCATATTGTGCTGTTTTCGGGAAGCCGCGTGTGGTAAGGCAGGGGCTAAAGTAAATAATCATAGTCTGTTTAAAATTCTTTGTTAAACAATTCAATAGCCAAATTAATTTGTTCCGGATTACCAAGTAGATAAACAATATCATTAGGCTGAAAAATGATACTCGGATTTGGATGTTCAATTATTGATGCACCCCTTTTTACTGCCAAAAGAGTAACTCCCGTTTTACTTCTCAACTGAATCTCAGAAAGAGATTTCATATCAGCAAGAGAATTTGGTTCTATATTAATTGCAGAAATATTCATATTCCACAAGTCATCAAATATTGTTGGTTGGTTAATAATATCTTTCTCTGAGAATTTCCCCAAATTCAAATTTCTTATATGAGTTAAAATGCGATTAACCTCCTTTTGTGGATATAATTTCCTAACCAGAATTCTATTAAATAAATCTATTGCAATTTCAAGTTTTTCAGGTAAAACCTGGTCTGCCCCTAGTCTGTATAATTGTTCCACATTTTGAATATGTTTTGCCCGAGCTATAATATATGCTTGTTTATTTAGATTTCTAACTTTTTCTATTATTGCCATGGAAGGGATTAATCTTCCAACAGAAATTAAAATAATCTCTGCGGTATCTGCATGAGCTTTTAATAATATTGGTTCATTAACAGCATCACCATATATAACGAAATCTCCTTTTTGAATTTTTTCTTTTGCAATTAGTGGGTCAAAAATAATTGACACATGGTGTATATTATTTAATTTGGCCATTAAAGAAAGTTTTAGGGCGCTTGTGTCTGTTCCAATAATTACAAGATGATTTTTAAAATCCGGTATTTCGATTTCTTTTAACGGAAATATTCCATTTATCAAAAATTTTGGCAGTGGTAATTTCAAGAAAACATTTGCCAGTGGCTTTGAAATTCTCATTAAAAAGGGAGTTAAAGCCATTGTAATTACTGCAACAGCTAAAAACAACTGATAATAATAATAATTAATTATGGCGTTGTCTAGTCCAATTTTGGCCAGGATAAATGAGAATTCTCCGACTTGGCTTAGTGCAAGTCCAACTAATATAGTACCGCGCAAGGTATGACCTAAAATAAATCCTGTACCACCTGCAATTATTGTTTTTATTATAATGACCAGAACTACGCTAAAAATAACCAGTTGATAATTATCTATCACAAAATTCATGTCCAATAGCATACCAATGGATACAAAAAAGAAGCTTGTAAATGTATCTTTAAATGGAATTAGATTTGAAAATGCGTTGTGGCTGTATTGTGATTCAGAAATCATTAGTCCCGCTAAAAAAGCACCAAATGCCAGAGACATCCCCAACTGAGATGTTAAAAGTGCTATTGCAAGGCAAATGAGAAAAATACTCATCATAAATAGCTCCTGGTTTTTTGTCATGGCTATCAATTGTAAAAGCTTTGGTAAAAGCCACTTATTCCCCGCATAAACCAATCCTATAATGAAAAATGCTTTTAGGGTAAGAAATAATAATTCATTGGCAATATCAACATCATTTTTCCCAAGTAGATTTACCAACAATAATAATGGAACTAATAATAAATCTTGAAATATAAGAATACCCAAAACGGTTCGACCATAGTTAGAAGAAAGTTCAGAACGTTCTTGCAATAGTTTCAGCACAAGTGCTGAACTACTTAGAGCTGCAAGAAAACCAATAAATATACTTGTTTGCCAACTTAGCCCATAAAAACCCGATGTGATATAAAATATTCCGGCGGTTATTGAGACTTGCAGCAAGCCACCAAAAAATACAATTTTTCTGATTTTTAGCAGATGTTTTAAAGAAAATTCCAGGCCTATAGTAAAAAGCAATAAAATAACACCAATTTCGGCTAAAACCTCAATTTCATGTTTTCCATGTACCAATGATAGCAAATGAGGACCGGCAAGGATACCGGTGAGTAAATACCCTACAACTGTTGGTATTTTTAATCTTGTAAAAATTAAATTTACTAAAGTTGATAATGCAAATATTATAACAATATCAGTTAGTATTGAAAATTCCATAAAGGGTTATTAAGTAATAACTACTCTCTAATTTCTTTCTTTATAATTTTAGAATTTGTTTGAAAAGAAAAACCATTAAAAGCATTAACCATAACAGCTTGAATTAATATTTGGTCAGCATATTTAGTAGCAGCCCATTCTATAATAAAATTTGCACCAGCGCCTCCTAAGTCTTCTTTTTCTTCTACAACAAATTCAATTGATTCCAGCGGTGAAATTAAAATAGTGGAATCTACATAAGATTGGAGTATCTTTCCATATGAATCATAGTAAGAAGTTGACTGTATATAAGCTGAATCTGTGAGTGATGTGTTTCTTATACTTACGGTTATTGTTATCGGGTATCGTTTTGTTCCATCTTGTTGGTAAATATCAGAATAAACCGGAAGATAAATGGTTTCAGAATATTTCACTTTGTTATTGTCGATACTAACATAGTTGTAGTTATGACTTGGGAAAATTCTTTTTTTTGCAATTTCACCCTGTTTGCTTTCGTTCTTACAACAAACAAAAAGTAAAGACATCAACAGAATTGAAATATATTTCATGTTTATTCTTTTTTACAAAATAACGAAATATGAAGAACTTTTTTTAATTTATCAATGAGTTTATTAATCAGTCCTGCTTACTCTAAAGAAATACTTAGAATCGAAATAAAAAGCAATAAATTTATTATTAATAAATGACATTTAATATCCGGAATAAAAAAGCCCAGCACAAACAATGTGTCATATGTCATTGGGCAGCAGGTGGCAAATAAAAACATGAGTTCACTTAATCAACACATTAGTAGTTTGGCAGTGAAGTGCGCTGAAATGCCCAACGCCACACACACACACCAACCGTTACCATACAGTTAGAAGAGACCGAATGAATAATTATATTTTCAAATCTGATAGACTAGGATTTAGAACTTGGACTGAGAAGGACAAATCTAAAATGGGATTGATTAACTCGGATGTTAAAGTGATGGAACATTTCCCGACTATTCCAACACAGGAACAAACCGATGAATTCGTTGAAAGAATGATAAAACAATTTTCTAAAAATGGATTCTGCTACTTTGCCGTTGACAAATTGGATAATAATGAATTTATAGGTTTTATAGGAATTGCCGAACAAACTTTTGAATCTGATTTTACTCCCTGCGTAGATATTGGATGGAGATTAGCTCAAGCTGAATGGGGAAATGGATTTGCAACAGAAGGAGCGAAAAAATGCCTAGAATTTGCATTTAACGAAATTGGATTGAAAAACATTAAATCATTCTGTCCAGAGATAAATAATAAATCAGAAAAAGTGATGATAAAAATTGGAATGAAAAAAACTAAAAGTTTTATTCATCCTTTACTTTCTGAATTTAAAGCATTGGAAAAGTGTGTGCTATATGAAATTGAAAAATAAGGTGTGATAACAATTTGCAAATTGCATTGCGGGTGCAGTGGTGTGCATTTTCTCTGCTCCTTTCTTCCCCTCGCTGGTGCGCGATTCCATCGCGTTCCGCTTTAATCCAAAAACCATACGAAACAATCGTACGGTAGCGGTGTAATAGTTAAGAAAGCTTTATTTAATTGTAAAAGCCACGCAACCTTAATCTCAACAAAACAATCATAATATAAAACCTTACCCAAAAAAATAATTATGAGAATACCACTAATCTATCTAGTTTTCATTTTTGCAATTACAGCTTGGTCGTGCGAAAACAATGATAACAACAATTGTGATGGTATCGATTGTTTTACTCCTCCGTCGCCATTTTATTTTGAATTGGTTGATAAAACATCAGGAGAAAATCTTTTTACTACAGGGGTTTTAAACGCTGATGACATTAAGGTTATAAATCTTGATGACCAAAGCAATGTTGATTTTGATTTTATTGATGAAAACGATGCGAATATTATTCGAATTCATACCATCGGTTGGGAAACCCAGATCGCTAATTATTCTATTGAAAGTTCAACGGAACATCTCTTTACATTGTATGTCGATGCCGAAGTAATCAATGAAAATTGCTGTGCTTATACAAGGTACAATGAAATAGGAATAGACGGTTTGGATTTTGAACAGAATGAACACAGTGGAGTATATCAAATATTGGTTGAATAAAAACCAGACAAGAATGAGATACCGTTTAAAAATAAAGAATATCACCTTAGCACTTATTATTATGTGTTTTGTAAGCTGCAGCAAAGACGAAGAACTTTCCATTTCAAACTTACAAGGTGTTTATATAGGCACCTTTACTGTTGAGTATTCCGAAGATCCTATTTTCTATGACGAAATGGAGCTTTCGAATGAAGTAACCATCGAATTTGAAAATGGAAATTATTCGTGTTCAAGTGGCGATAACCACCTACCTGCAGGAGGTACTGGAAATTTTGAGATAAAGGGAAATAAAATCATTTTTATTGATGAGAATGGATGGTATGCTGACTTTGACAGTAACTTAGTTTTAGACGGAGAATATGATATCAAAGCAGCTAATTCCGAAATCATAATTTCTGCCCATAAGGGAATTGGATTTTATAGGTATCAATTTAAAAAACAATAATAGCAGTCCTGTTAACATATTCCCATCCTTAAAAAGGAATAAAATTGTTTTCTCCATATAGATGGCAATTTGTGACCGGTAGCTTTTTGTTGCATATCCGGATCTGATAAGAAAGGTTAAAAAGAATACCCCTTAATATTCCACTTTACATAAATCCATAATCACGAAATAATTGCTAAATTGGGCATTCGTAAAAAATCAGAACCCATAATTATGACTGTCTCCGAATATTTAGCTGTTCTTAATAATCGTTATCAATCGGGCATATCAAGCGAACATACCTATCGTGGCGATTTGGAAAGCCTTATCCGCACATTGGTTACCGAAGTGGAAATTACCAACGAACCATCGAAAGTTACCGATTGCGGAAACCCCGATTATGTAATTACAAAGGGGAAAATACCCGTTGGCTACATCGAGGCCAAAGACATTGGCAAAGACCTGAACGGCAAACAATACACGGAGCAGTTTACCCGCTATAAAAACGCACTCGACAACCTGATAATTACCGATTACCTCTGGTTTCAGTTTTTTAAAGAGGGCGAGCTTGTACACGAAATACGCATTGGCGAAATTGACGGAGACAGCATTAAGCCCCTACCTGATAACTTTACGAACTTCGAAAACCTGGTGCGCGATTTTTGTACCTACGTAGGGCAGACCATACGCTCGGGGAAAAAACTGGCCGGTATGATGGCGGCCAAAGCACGCCTGCTGCAAAATATTGTTGAACGCGCACTTACTGCCGACAACGAAAACGACGAAAACTCAACGCTAAACGATCAGTACGAATCGTTTAAAAACATACTGATACACGACCTCACACCAAAAGGATTTGCCGACATTTATGCACAAACGCTGGCCTACGGAATGTTTGCCGCGCGTTACCACGACCAAACACCCGAAGACTTTAGCCGCTACGAGGCTGCCGAGTTGATACCCAAAACCAATCCTTTTCTGAAAAAACTGTTTACCTACATTGCCGGTCCCGATATCGACGAACGGATAAAACGCACGGTTGATAACCTGGCACTGGTTTTTAGGGCGGTAAACCTTGATGCCCTGCTGCATAACTTTGGCCGAAGCACACAAACACAAGATCCCATTATTCATTTTTACGAAACCTTTTTGGCCGAGTACGATGCCAAACTGCGTAAAGCGCGCGGTGTGTGGTACACCCCCGAGCCGGTGGTGAATTTTATTGTACGCGCCGTAGACGATATACTAAAAACCGAGTTCGACCTGCCACAGGGTTTGGCCGACACCGCAAAAACAAAAATAAAAGTGCCCGTGCAGGGCAGTAAAAAAATGCAGGAGTTGGAGGTGCACAAAGTACAGGTGCTCGACCCCGCCACCGGAACCGGAACCTTTTTGGCCGAAGTAGTAAAACACATTTACCACACCAAATTTAAAAGCATGCAGGGAGCCTGGAGTGCTTACGTCGACGAGCACCTTATTCCGCGCCTTAATGGTTTCGAGCTGCTAATGGCATCCTACGCCATGGCACACCTAAAACTCGATATGTTGTTGCACGATACCGGCTACAAAATTTCCCCTCAGGCAGGGCGGGGTGGTACCAAACGTTTTAACATTTACCTTACCAACAGCCTCGAAAAACACCACCCCGACACCGGAACCCTGTGGGCCAACTGGCTAAGCAACGAAGCCAACGAAGCCAACCACATTAAACGCGATACACCAGTAATGTGCATTATTGGTAATCCACCATACAGTGTCAGTAGTTCTAATAAGTCAGAATGGATTGAAAAGTTAATGGTAGACTATAAAAGGGACCTAAATGAAAAGAATATAAATCCGTTGTCTGATGATTATCTAAAATTCTTCCGTTTTAGCCAATTTTTGCTACAAAAGAATAATGAAGGAGTCTTGGCATTTATTTCTAACAATGGATATATAGATGGTTTAATTCATCGTCAGTTCAGAAAGCAAATAATGGAATCTTTTGATTTAATATATATATTGGATCTACACGGTAGTGCTCTAAGGAAAGAACTTACACCAGAAGGGAACCCAGATAAAAACGTATTTGATATTCAGCAGGGGGTGGCTATTATCCTTCTGATCAAAAAAACAAATAATAAAAATAATTGTGAAGTATATCATTACGACGTATGGGGAGATAGATCAATTAAGTATGATTTCCTTAATTCACATAGTTTAGCGCAAGTTGATTTTACAAAACTGAATCCAATTAAACCTAACTATTTCTTTTCTCCTAAAGATTTTTCTCTCGAAAAAAAATATTCAAAGGGGATAAAGATTAATGAACTTTTTGAAACTTACGCTACTGGTATTAAAACCGAAAGGGATTCTTTAGTAATAAGCTTTGACAAAGAGATAATACAACGGACTAAAGATGATTTAATAAATCTTGAGCCTGATAATTTTAGAAAGGTGTACGCTGAAAAGAAAGATGGAAGGGATTGGAAAATTATTAATGCTCAAAATGATTTAAAAAATAATTCACCTGAGTTAATTGAGATTGCATATCGACCCTTTGACAAAAGATACACATATTATACTGGTAAGTCTAAGGGATTTCATGCATATCCTAGAGAAAAGGTTTCAGAACACATAGTGAACAAAGATAATTATGCAATAGTATTTGAGAGGTCTTTTCCTGGTAATAGTTTTAATACTATTTTCATTTCAAACAAAATGATTGACTTACACTTACTAGGCACTGCATTTGCTAATGGTTATACTGCTCCTTTGTATAGATATTTTAATAGACATGGTGAACAAGAGATATTTGATCAGCAACAAGAGCGCATCCCCAACCTAAATGCCAAAATAGTACAGCAAATAGCCAAAGCCACCGGCTTAACGTTTACACCCGAGGTAGAAGACGGCGAGTTTACTTTTGCGCCCATCGATATCCTCGATTATATTTATGCGGTGCTGCATTCGCCTGCCTACCGCGCCAAATACAAAGAGTTTTTAAAAATTGATTTTCCGCGCGTACCATACCCCAAAAACACCGAAACCTTTTGGCAATTGGTAAAACTGGGTGGAGAATTAAGGCAAATCCATTTGCTCGAAAGCCCAACGGTAGAGCAAGCCATAACCACTTACCCCGAGGCCGGTACCAACGAGGTAGATAAACCCGTGTTTAAAATGTATGATTATGACTGCACGCCTCCGGGCGAAGAACACCCCGATTATTTAGGCGATGTATACATTAACAGCACCCAATATTTTGCCAATGTGCCGCAAAGTGCCTGGGAATTTTATATTGGCGGCTACCAGCCTGCACAAAAATGGCTAAAAGACCGCAAAGGCCGCACACTAACATTCCACGATATTGAACACTACCAAAAAATAATAGTAGCCCTCACCGAAACCGGCCGGTTGATGAAAGAGATTGATTTGGTTGGAGTGGAATAAATAATTCCCAAAGATTTAAGAACTGAAAACAAATACATACGATTAAAACTCAAACCTAATTTCTAATAATTAACCATGGCAGAATTTTTAACAACCAACGGAATTTCTTACTGGATAGAAAATATTATCATAGAGTCGAAAAGGGAGCTTACATTGGTTTCTCCTTACCTTCAACTATCTAAAACCTTTTTTGAAAGATTAAAAGACGCTTCGAATAGAAAAGTAAAAATTGTAATAATTTATGGCAAAGACGATTTAAAGCCAAATGAGCGCAACTCGCTTGCCGAATTAAATGTTGAGTTATATTTCTTTGAGAACTTGCACGCAAAATGTTATTACAACGAAAGTGATATGGTAATAACTTCCATGAATATGTATGAATTTTCGGAGAAGAATAACCGTGAGATGGGAGTTCGCATTACAAAAGAAGATGATTCAAACCTTTATGAAAAGGCTGTTAACGAAACCAAATCAATAATCCAGTCATCAGAGGTAATTCAACTTGCTCGCACAAACCGCCAGTTTTTTAATGAGAAAAACTCAACAGAGAATAAATCTGAAAACAAAAAGAACAAAAGAGGTTATTGCATCCGTTGTGAGACACGAATCCCTTACGACATTGAAAGACCATATTGTTGGGAATGTTTTTCAACGTGGGCTCAATTTGAGAATCCCGAGTATGAAGAGAATGTTTGCCACAGTTGCGGCGAATTTGAGAATACCTCAATGCTAAAACCAGTTTGTTATAATTGCTACAGAAAATTTGAGAAATAGAGGGCGGTATCAGTAAAAGAATAGTGCCAGCCCGGATTAAAAAAGCAGCGGCGCCATCATCCTCGCTGTCGCGCGAATCCTTTCGTGTCCTGTTGAAAACAAATAGGAAGAAAATAGTAAGATTGGAAGAACAACTAAATCGGAACAAAGATTAATAACAATATGGAATACTACGGATCTTGTTTGTGCAAAGCAGTTCAATTTAAAGTTGTTGGCGATTTCGAAAGTTTTTATTTGTGTCATTGCAGCTATTGCCGGAAAGATACCGGATCGGCGCATGCCGCCAATTTATTTTCAACAAGTGCTAGGTTGGAATGGATAAAAACGGAAACCAAAATCCGGGTTTTTCAGCTGCCCGAAACCAATCATGCCAAAGCTTTTTGTGCAACATGCGGTTCGGCATTACCCAACCTACAAATGAATGGTAAACTTTTGGTGGTTCCGGCCGGATGTTTGGATAGTGCATTGAATAAACGACCCGATGCCCATCTGTTTATTTCCAGTAAAGCGGCTTGGGATGAGGCGCTGGAGGAAATAAAAAGGTTTGAACGTTTGCCCGACTAATTCAGCAATAAATACCGCATCTCGTCGGCCTGTTTTCAAAAAATAACATTATGTACGCAACCTTTTCGAACTAAAATTCATCTATCTCTTTAAATATCAGAACTCAACTAATAACGTAACCTTATGAAACAGCTCTTGTATTTGTTCTTAATTGTTTTTTTAGTTGGATGTGAGGATGAGTATGAAGATATTTATCGATACTCGAAAATAATTACTCAATCGAAAGATTATCCGGTTTATCTGGATATGGGTGAAGTTGGAAAAATACAGGTAAAAGCTGAATCACCTCAGGAATCTCCTTTTAAAATTGTTTCAAATGATAACTACTATTTCGTAGGTGAGTTACTCAAAGGAGTTCACGTTTATGAAAAGAATGGGGAGAGTTTAAGTTATCAGTGTTTTATTGAGTGCAAGTATATAAAAGACTTTGAAATTGCCGGGAACCTTTTTTATTGTAACAATCTTGTAGACTTGGTAATTCTTGATGTAAGCGAACCGCTTCAGGCAACTCTTTTACATCGGGAAGAGAATTATTTTAACCACTTCACAAGCTATAAAACTGGATGGAATATTCCCTATGAAGAGGGGAAAGGACTTATTGTTGGATCAGAGAGGCATGAACTTACTGGAGTGGTAACAGAAAAGGATCCCAATCTTGATTTTGGAGAATACGATAAGCTCTACGATAGTTTGACAACTAAAGAAATTCCTGATTTCTGGTTTACAGAACAACCTGTTTTTGACAAGCCATATATTGGAATGATACAGCTGGGCTTGGAAGAAATACGCAGTTACGGCAGTTACAATAGTTGGGCTATCTGTGCATATCGGTCGGGAGCTTTTAGTTCAAGGGAAGAAGATTTATGGACCGAGCCATGGGGAAATTATGCTCCTCCTTACTACTATTCAAATGCTTACCCGGTACGAATGTTCTTTCAGGACAGTCTGGTTTTTATTTTGGGTGTTGAAACTAATGGCGCCAGAGGTTATTCGGATTGTATGGTTTATGATGAAAGATACCCGGTAAGTTATCATCTGTATTTTCCCACGTTCAGACCAATAGATATTACTTATTTACCTGGTATGCAGGTTTTCTACGTTTTGTCAGGTCAATCAATATGGGGTGGATATAAAAGCAATGAATCAGCCTACATGGAAAGATATGTAGATTATGAAATACCAACAAATGCCACATCAATATTCAGAGTTGAAAACCATTTAATTACTCTTGGCAACGAACTAGCGGTATACATTCCAGCAGAAGACGAACTTCAGCTTGTTACCAACTACTCTGATATTTCCGGAACCTGTTGGTCGAAGGACGGAAATGTGCTGGCCGTAGCAAATGCACAAGGATTATTTCTGTATGATATTAGTAATCTTGAAAATATAAAACTAATCCCATAAAATACTGCTTATGAAAAAGATTTGTCTGATCACTTTATCGTTTATGTTCGCACTCAGTAGTTTTGCTCAACCTGTAAATGAGCTGAATACCAATCTAAAAAATGATGCAAGTCAAAGCATTCTTACTAACAGAAAAGCAAAAGGATATTATAATTTAATGCAATTCAGCCTTTTATTTGGTAACAAGCAGGTAACCGATCAGGTAATTTATTACCAACCCTATGATTATGATGCGTATCCGCTGATCGATTATGCCAATATATCTACTCAGGCAAATACCCACAGCGAACTTACGGCTATTCCTTCATTCACCATTACCAATGGCTATATGTTCAACGAACATTGGGCGGCCGGAGTTGGAGTTGGATTTGAAATTTTTGATCACAATCTCTATCCGCTTTTTGCAGAATTACGTTACACATTCTGGGATGATAAAATTTCTCCGTTTATCGTACTCAAAGGAGGACATTCATTTGGGAGTTTTAAAGCCAAACACTACGATGAACTCTATTTGGATTGGTCTCCTTATAGTATTACCGATTGCGAACTTCGGAATTATGGAGGCTTAATGTTTAATCCCGAAGTAGGAGTAAAAGTGCCGTTAAACGAAAACAGCGATTTATTATTTACGGCGGCATACCGGCATCAGAAAACAAAATCCACAGCACGAAAGGATTACGGCAATAATCAGTTTGATGAGTGGGAGCACAAAGAGGATCTCAACCGGCTTTCGTTTGGTGTCGCCATTATGTTTCGGTAAGATATTGTTCGAATTTATATTAACAATTATAAATAAACACAAACACTATGAAAACAAAGCTATTCTCCGCCGCAGTTTTACTTTTGTTCCTATTTAATGCTTGCACTGAAGATGAAACTAGTGATGTCAAATACAATGAAATGTACCTTGCCGCTTTAATGGATTCAGGTCAGGACAACTATGAGGACAGCTATCGCGAAAACTACAATGACTATGAAGAAAATCCTTTCATAAAAGTTAGTGATCAACCGATTTCTACATTCTCGGTTGATGCCGATGGCGGATCGTATGCGAATATGAGACGCTTCTTCTATTTAGGTCAAACGCCACCTAAAGCTTCGGTACGAATTGAAGAATACCTCAATTATTTTACTTTCGATTACGCTGAACCGACAAGTGGTGAAAATGTATCGTTGAATTCTGAAATAGCAAGTTGCCCTTGGAATACGGATCATTATCTTATGCGTTTAGGAATGAAGGGAAAAACCATTCCTGAGAATGAACTGCCAAATTCGAACTATGTTTTTTTAATCGATGTCTCCGGCTCGATGAATTCCCCGGAGAAACTAGGTATTCTTAAGTCGGGATTTAAAACCATGACAGATAACTTAAAGGACCAGGATAAAATTGCAATTGTTACCTATGCCGGAGAGGCCGGTGTATTACTCCCTTCGACATATGGAGATGAGAAGGATAAAATTAAAGAAGCAATAAATAAACTTGGTGCCGGTGGTTCTACTGCAGGTGCAGCCGGAATATTAACGGCTTACGATATTGCAGAAGAAAACTTTATTCAGGATGGCAACAACCGGGTGATTTTAGGTTCTGACGGAGATTTTAATGTTGGTCCGTCGTCAACCGATGAGTTGGTTGAATTGATTGAAGAAAAACGCGAATCGGGAATTTATTTAACTGTACTGGGTGTTGGAAGTGGAAACCTGAACGACCATATGATGGAGCAAATTGCCAATAAAGGAAATGGTAATTACGAATACATCGACAATGCCAATCAGATACAAAAAGTGTTTACACACGAATTTGGTAAATTCTTCACGGTCGCAAAAGATTCAAAAATACAGTTGACATTTAATGAAAACAGGGTTGACTCTTACCGCCTTATTGGTTACGAGAACCGAAGTCTGGAAAATGAAGATTTTGAAAACGATTCAACCGATGCCGGAGAAATAGGTTCTTCGCAAACCATTACAGCGCTTTACGAACTGGTGCTTACTGATGGAACAATGAATGAAAAATTTGCACAATTCGATTTTAGGTATAAAAAGCCAAACGCAAGCGAAAGCCAATTGATAATGCACGAAGTAAATGGCACCGCACAAGATATCGCTGCATCATCAGAGAACATGAAATTTGCTGCTGCTGTTGGTGGATTGGGACTTGTAATGAAACAATCAGAATACAAAGGAACCGCCTCGAAAAAATTGGTTCTTGACCTGCTCGAAAATTCGGTTTCTTTCGATCCATTCGGATATCGACAGGAGTTTATAGGGTTGGTATCTGACTGGCAGGAATAGTATTGTCCACCTATACGAGGTTAGTCCGAATTTGTGAATTGATCCTATATATTTCTCTTTATAATTCTGCTCATTTTATTGATTTAAATAGCTTAATTTCAAATCAATTTGTGACTTTCTGTCCTGCGGAACCTTTAGCCAGTGCAGTGCTGGTTCCAGTGCGGAAAAGACCTGGTATTTTGAAGAATGTTTATAGCTTCGAACATACTGTACCGCTTTATTGAGCAATGATTCGGAAGTAAGGATGGCAAATTTATTTAATCCCGTATCATCAATTTTATCAAATACAAAGTGGCTAAGATCTTCAATTTCTGCAAAGTTTAACCCTGTATTTGCTTTTCTGATATCAATTAAGATGGAATATTCCTTTCGGAAAAGTGGATTGCTTTTTAAATCAGTAATTACTCTTTCAACACTTTGCTGATCGAGTAAATTATTGTGGGAAACAATTATTAATCCTAAACTTTCAATGATATGAAGATTCTCACTTGAAGACAACATTATTTCTTAATTGGTAATACTGGGATTAAAGTAAGCTAATTTTTTTATATCTGAGATAACAGCAATTATATTCCTGAAAATTGTTATTTAATTAGCTTATCAACTAACAATCACGTCAAAATTCTTCAACGCCCAGCTCACCATCATATCAACAGCTGGCATAAATTCCTTGCCGGTTTTAGTAAGCGAATATTCAACACGTGGAGGAATTTCTGCATACATTTTCCTGTTGATTAATTTATCCTCCTCCAGACGTTTCAGTGTACTCGAAAGCATTTTCTGAGAAATATCCGGAATGGATTTGTTTAATTCCTTATACCGCATAATACCATTCTGATTAAGCGTACCTAAAATTAATAGCGACCATTTATCACTCATTCGGTTTATAACATTTCGGATGGGGCAGGTTGGGTAAAGCGGATCTAATTTACGCATAATTACTGTTTTTAATTCATCACAAAACTAACCAATAATCTCTTTTGGAGAGTAAAAGGACTAAATGAATGTTACCATTTGTGAAAAGATTAACTTTTTTAAAAATATTTTCAGGTTGTAAATGTCTGATAATCTGCAATTCTAACCTCTAGGTTAGGTAACGAACCTGTTTGCACATGTGTAGCCGGATGCCGAATTTTGAAGTATTCAAACAATAAAAAATAATGATGTTATGAAAAATTTGATAGTTAAAAATGTAGAAACTTTGGAAGGTCAGCTTATCGACCGTGACGGAAATCAGTTTACCCAGAAAAACATTATTCCTGACGAAGAGACTTCAAAGTGCAGAGCCAATTTTGTGGAGGTAGATCCCGGAAATTACGCTTACGGTTATCATTACCATGAAAGCAACGAAGAAGTTTTTTACTTCATCAGTGGAACCGGTGTGGTTCGTACAATCGATGGAGAAATAACTGTAAAAGCTGGCGATGTTATTGGATTCCCAACCGGTGAAAAAGGAGCGCATGTAGTGTTGAATAAATCGGAAAACGAGAAACTCGTTTATATCGATTTTGGAACAACCAGTCTTCCGGAAGTAGTTCATCTTCCCGATTTCAATAAAATAATGGTGATTAGTGGGGAAGTGAATGGTGTTTACGATAAGTAGTAGAAGGAACACCATTTTAAAAACGACAGAAGAACTTTTCCAAAGTTTCAAACTTTGGAAAAGTTCTTCTTCTGATTTCTGTAAAAGCTGTTTTAAAATCTCATAAACTTATAAATATGAAAAAAGGATTGTTTGTTTTCGTAGTATCAATATTAGTGGCTACTGTTTTTAATGTGCATAAAGCAAGTGCCATTGATAAACAACAAAAAGATACAGCGGCCATAAAAAGCATAATTGAAGCGTACAAAAAGTCCATTAACCTGGCCGATACAACACTGGCAGCAACTTTTTGGTTAACAACTACGGAAGTTAGTTTTATACACCCAAAAGGGCATGAAAAAGGCTGGGAAGAAATCAAATCCGGTATCTATGGAATGTTTGGAAGCCGTTTTTCCAAACGCGATTTAAAAAGTTATAATGAAACTATTCAGCTTTACGGCGACATGGCAGTAGTTGAGTTTTACTGGATTTATGATGCTGTCTTTAGTGGAGAGAATCCGGAATCAATGCAAAGCAAAGGTCGGGAAACACAGGTATTGAAAAAGATTGGAGAAGAATGGAGAATTGTCCATGTACATTATTCCGGCATGCCAAAAAACGGAGAAAGGGAAGGATTTTAAAATTCGATTACGCAATCTCAAATCAGTAAAAAATATATAGCTATGAGAATTAAAAAATTAATCTTTCTTATAAATCTGGTTGTTATGCTTTCCTTATCTGGTAAGGCACAACAAATCCAAAGAACATCATACGGTAACAATCCCGATGCCGGACATTATGTGCAGGCAGGCGATGCAAAACTGTATTACGAAGTTTATGGCAGTGGCGAACCTATTATTTTGTTGCATGGTGGAATAATGGGATCGATTGATGAAATGGCTGGTTTTATTGAAAAACTAAATCAGAATTACCAGGTAATTGCCATGGCTACGCGTGGTCATACCAAATCAGAAATAGGTACTGCTAAAATAACCTACGAGTTAAAAGCCAACGATGTAATGGCAGTGGTTAATGCAGTTACCGGCGGCAGTGTTACTCTGCTCGGTTTTAGTGATGGTGCATACACTGGCTATAAGGTTGCAAGCATGTACCCCGACCGGGTAAAAAAGCTAATTGCCATTGGTGCAGGCGAACAAATACCCGGATTACGAAAAGTAGTTTTTGATATGAAGCCGGAAGGTGATATGTGGAAGGAAAAACTGGCATTGATGCCCGAACCAGACCGAATCGAAGATTTCTGGAAAGACATGGAGAGCTTTTACAATACCATGGAGGCAAGTAAAGAGTTGTTTATGTCCATAGAATGTCCTGTTCTGGTAATGGCAGGCGAACGCGACCTGAATGCTCCGTTGCCAAACGTTATTAATGCTTATAACATGATTCCCAACAGTCAACTGAGTATTATTCCGAACACCGGACATGTGGTGTTTATGCAAAACTTCCCTGCGGTATGGGAAAGTATTGCTCCGTTTTTAAACGACTAGTAAAATATTGAAGATCAAATAAAAAATCATTAATTATTAAAATTTTAAACTATGAAATTTGTAAAAGTATTCTTTCTCGCAATAACAGTTATGGTTGTTGCAAACAACGCAAGCATTGCACAGGAAAAACCCGCAACCGAAGTAAACAAACTAATGGTGCTTTGGACCAGCGACGACCCAATGGTTGCTGAACGTGTAGCTCTGATGTACACCGGAGTTGCCAAACAATTCGGACTTTTCGAAGAAGTTTCTGTGATAATCTGGGGGCCATCAGCAAAACTGGTTGCCGAAAACAAAGATGTTCAGGCTAAACTGAAAGACATGATGGAAAAAGGAGTTGAGTTGAATGCCTGTGTTACCTGTGCCAATATGTACGGGGTAACCGACCAGCTAAAAGGGCTTGGTATAAATGTAGATATTATGGGGGCACCGCTTACCAATGCTATAAAGGCGACGGATACCAGTGTGTTAACATTTTAATTGCAAGTCTTGTTTTTAACCCAAATTGATGAACTTGGGGCAGATTTGTATTTAAGTTAAGTACAGTGAATTGGTGCAATAATGGATTTCATTCATTGTTGTATCAATTCAAGTTCCTATACTCATTAGGAGTATAACCAGTTTCGTTTTTAAACATTCTGCTAAAATGCTGTGAATATTTAAATCCTAATTCATAGGCAACTTCACGTGCTGTTTTGTCTGATTCGAAAATCTTCTTCTTGGCAATTTCGATGATTTTGATCTGTACATATTCCTTTGCGGATTTCCCGGTTTCTCTCTTCATTAAATCACCAAAATAATTGGATGACAAATTAAGTTCATCAGCAAAGTAGGCTACCGAAGGCAATCCCAGCGTCTGTGGTTTGTCCGATGAATAATAGTCATTCAGTAACAGCTCAAACTTTTCAAGAATACCTTTGTTTTCATTATCCCTGGTGATAAACTGTCGATCATAGAAACGTTCACAGTACTTCAATAGTAGCTCAATATTTGCCGATATAATTTCTTTACTGTGTTTATCCACCGCATGTTCCAGTTCATATTTAATCTTTCCAAAACTGTCCATTATCATCTGACGCTCACGTTCTGAAATATGTAGAGCTTCATTTGTATTGTAATCGAAGAAGGAATATTTCTCGATATGCCGTCCTAAATCAGTTCCCATTATTAAATCCGGGTGAAAAATTACACCATGTCCTTTGGGTTGATATAACTCTACACTTGGCTCCATATCCAGAATTTGTCCCGGAGCAATAAATATTAAGGTACCTTCCTGGTAGTCGTAAGTATTTTTTCCATACCTCAAATCTCCGCAATGCACGTCTTTGAGTAATACTAAGTAAAATCCAAAATAAGTTCGTATTAATCTCCGTGGATCAGCTTTCGAGAAATCAATTACACTTACCAGTGGATGTAAGGTCTCATGATTATTAAAAATATTGTATTCAGTTACCGTCTCAAATCTGTTCATCTTTTCCATTTCATCTTATTTAATAAATCAAATTTAAGCATTCTCATCATGCAATGAAACTCGTTAACGCTAATTCAGTAAAAATGGTACACAATACCGTAATTTCTATACAAATTGCTATACTACAACGCCTTACATTTGTAATGTGAAATTTTAACAAAATGAAAATGGAAAATTCTTATAACAACTTAGATTCAGTTTGGAAGTCATCAGCCGCCTTTGTTGAGCGTGCAAAAAAATGGAATTTATATTTCCTGTTTATAGTTGTAATAAGCTTCTCTTCTTGTACAACAACAAATAACGATTTGTTGCTGATTAAGGATCAGGGAAGTTTTGCCGTTGGAGGAACAGTAAAAGAGAATCCCGGTACGTTTAATACCATTACACGTACACCTGAAGGACAAACTTTTCATGGCGATCATGCTTATGTATTTTATCAGATACCGGCAGAAGCACACGAATACCCGTTGGTAATGTGGCATGGCATTGGTCAGTTCTCAAAAACCTTTGAAACTACACCAGATGGCAGAGAAGGATTTCAGAACCTGTTTTTGCGCAAAAAGTATAGCGTGTATTTATTAGATCAGCCACGTAGGGGAAATGCAGCCCGAAGTATGGCTGAAGGTACAATCACTCCAACTCCGGATGAACAGTTTTGGTTTAATACTTTTCGTGTAGGAGAGTGGCCCAACTTTTTCCCCGGAGTTCAGTTCGCTCAGGATGAAGAAACACTCAATCAGTATTTCAGACAAATGGTTCCCAATATCGGACCAATCGATTATGATGTGAATGTAAGTGCTGTTTCTGCACTGTTTGATAAGATTGGTGATGGTATTTTGCTTACTCACTCGCATTCAGGTGGTATGGGATGGTTGACTGCCATTAAAAATCAGAATATAAAAGCAGTTGTCTCCTACGAACCCGGTAGCGGTTTTGTTTTTCCTGAAGGAGAGGTTCCTACTGCACTTGAAAGTTCTTCGGGATCGCTTGAACCGGTAAGTATTTCTATGGAAGATTTTATGAAGCTCACAGAGATACCCATCATCATCTACTATGGAGATTTTATTCCTGAAAGTCCTGACCCAAACCCAGGAACAGATGGTTGGCGTGTACGGCTTGAAATGGCCAGAATTTGGAGAGATACGGTAAACAAACATGGAGGTGATGTGACAGTTATTCATCTGCCGGAAATAGGAATTAAAGGTAACACACACTTCCCCTTTTCGGATTTAAATAATGTGGAAATAGCTGATCTGATGGAAGATTGGTTGATCGAAAAGGGACTTGATAAATAATACTGGTTAAAAAGAAAATGAAAACAGTAACATTAAACAACGGAGTCGAAATGCCAATCC
The DNA here is from genome assembly GCF_913060805.1 of uncultured Draconibacterium sp. Classification (GTDB taxonomy): domain Bacteria; phylum Bacteroidota; class Bacteroidia; order Bacteroidales; family Prolixibacteraceae; genus Draconibacterium. The sequence goes on along the minus strand of NZ_CAJXTC010000029.1, from coordinate 8,580 downwards.
TTGGATTTGGCGTATTTCAAATTGCAAATCAGGAAGAATGTGAAAATAGTGTTCTTAATGCTATCGAAACAGGTTACCGCCTGATTGATACAGCCTCTTCATATATGAATGAAATTGCAGTAGGAAATGCGATAAAAGAAAGTGGAGTTTTAAGGGAAGATATGTTTGTCACATCAAAATTATGGGTTCAGCATACCGGTTACGAAAACACAAAAATATCTTTCGAGAGTTCATTGAAAAAACTGCAACTTGATTATCTCGATCTCTACCTGATTCATCAACCTTATGGCGATGTTCATGGATCGTGGAGAGCCATGCAGGAACTCTATAAAGAAGGAAAAATTAGAGCCATTGGCGTGAGCAATTTTCAACCAGACCGAGTTATGGATATGATTACATTCAATGAAATTGCTCCGATGGTGAATCAGATTGAAACACATCCTTTCAATCAGCAAGTTGAAACACAGAAGTTCCTCACTGAGAACGGTGTTCAAATGCAATCGTGGGGGCCTTTCGCCGAAGGAAGGAACAATCTTTTTACTAATGAATTATTAGCTGAAATTGGTGCAACGTATAATAAATCTGTTGCCCAGGTAGTGCTTCGTTGGTTGATTCAAAGAGGTGTAGTTGCAATTCCAAAATCAGTACGTAAAGAAAGAATGGAAGAGAACTTCAACATTTTTGATTTTGAATTAAGTGCTGAAGACTTTGAACGTATCGCAGCGCTGGACATGAAAGCCAGCAGCTTTTTTGATCATCGAGATCCAGCAATGGTAACATGGATGGGAGAAAGAAAACTTGATTTATAATTAAGTTTAAACGATGAAACGAATAATCATAAATAAAATCCTGACAATAATGTTAGTAACTGCAAGCATCATTTCCTTCGGACAAAACGAGATTGAAAATCCTTTCGATCTTGTATATCAAGATGCAATAACTGAGAATAAATCAGGAGAAGTAAATATACATCCTGTTAGCTATGACCTAAACGGTCTTGAAATCGCTGCCAATGTTTACACACCCGCGAACTATGATCCTTCAAAAAGTTACCCTGCTATAGTTGTTGCGCACCCTAACGGAGGTGTAAAGGAGCAGGTTGCCGGATTGTATGCACAGCGTTTGGCAGAATCGGGTTACATTACCATTGCTGCTGATGCATCGTACCAGGGAGCAAGTGGTGGTGAACCGCGTAACGTGGATAAACCCGCTAACCGGATTAATGACATTCGCGGAATGGCAGATTATATTACACAATACAACGGAGTAGATGCTGAGCAGCTGGGTGTTCTGGGAGTATGTGGTGGCGGTGGTTATACGTTGGCTGCTGCACAAACTGATAAGCGGTTTAAAGCAGTGGCAACACTAAGCATGTTTAATTCAGGTGTTGTAAGAAAAAATGGTTTCAGGGACTCTCAGTTAGAAACGATTCAGGAACGGTTAAAACAAGCCTCTGATGCCCGTGCACAGGAAGCAGCAGGAGGTGAAGTACTCTATGCTGCCAACACTGTTGCAACCGATGAAGTGGCTGATAAAATGCCCTTTGATCTTTATCGTGAAGGACATTATTACTACCACAGAACACATGTTCATCCAAACTCTACTTTTCGATACACAATGAGCAGTTTACTCGATTTGATGGAATTTGATGCGACATCAAATATGGACTTAATAAATCAGCCATTGTTGATGATGGCCGGAAGCAAAGCGGATACCTATTATATGACCGAGGATGCTTTTGAAAAAGCTACCGGGACTGCAGAAAAGGAACTATACCTTATTCCGGGAGCAACGCATATTCAAACCTACTATGTTCCTGAATATGTAGAACAGGCAATAAGTAAACTCAAGGCGTTTTATAGAAAACATTTGTAAAAAAATTTAATCAGTAACAACAAACATTATGAAAACAAACATTATCGGACTATTTGTAATTCTTCTTTGTGCGCAATGGTCTTTCGCACAAAATACTGCAACAGAGAAGGAAATCATTCAGCTGTCTAAAGACAAGTGGCAATGGATGGCCGACAAAAACGTGGACAAGCTTGCTGAACTTTTCCATAACGATTCAAGGTTTATCCACATGAGTGGTACATGGGGAAAGACACGGGAACTTGAAATTATTAAAAGCGGAAGCATCTGGTATAAACAGGCTGATGTACACGATGTGGTGGTAAAGACATTTGACAACACTGCTATTGTTTGGAACCGCATTACTCTTGTCGCACATGTTCGCGGTAATGATGTATCGAATGAATTTACAGTTACTGAAGTCTATCAAAAACGAGATAACAACTGGAAATTGTTGGATCTGACATTCAGCAGTGTGCGCGATACACATACATTGGAACATTAATAAAAAGGAAATTACGAGTAGTAAACAAATAAAAATAAAAGAGATGAAAACAATAATTATTGGTTTAATTCTGATTATTATGAGTACACAATTTTCTCAAAGCCAACCGGGTGCAAACCGTACACCTCAAAACTTTACGGATAAGGAACAAGAAATAGTTCACCTATCGAAAGAGAAATGGCAGTGGATGTCGGATAAGAATGTCGATGAGTTAAGTAAACTCTTTCACCAAAAAGCTGAATTTGTTCACATGGGTGGGCACTGGGGAACCGAACAGGGACTTGGCATTATTAAAAGTGGTGGAATCTGGTACAAAAAGGCCGACATACACGAAGTGTCGGTGAATATCATTGATAATACTGCTATCCTTTTAAACCGAATTGATCTGCTGGCTGAGGTTGGCGGGAATGAAGTTAGCAATCCGTTTGAAGTTACCGAAGTGTATATAAAGCAAGATGGAATCTGGAAATTAGGTGTACTCTCTTTTACTCGTCTGATGACTCCTGGAGATCGTTAGTTATTTCATAAACCAACAGCTACAAACATAAATTTACAACTAAAATGAAAAATATAATGAAATCATTGTTTACGGGATTGTTAATCTTTGGTATAACACTTTCAATAAACGCTCAACAGAATTCAGGCCCTGAGGTTAAAACCAAATCAGGCATTGTAAGAGGTGTTACCGAAGGTGATGTTTCCAGTTTTAAGGGGATACCCTTTGCTGCCCCGCCTGTTGATGAGTTTCGCTGGCGTCCTCCACAGCCGGTAAAATCCTGGGATGGAGTTCGTGATGCTACTGAATTTGGCCCTACTTGCGCAGCAGTAGGTTGGGGTGCTGCTCCTGGAACCATCCAGCAGGGATCATCGGAAGATTGTCTGTACCTGAATGTGTGGACACCTTCCAGTTTCAAACAAGGAGCAAAATTACCTGTTATGGTATGGATTCATGGAGGTGGTTTTACAGGGGGTAGTGGTAATACAAACGGAGCTGGATTTGCCAAACAAGGCGTGATCCTTGTTTCAATGAATTATCGTTTGGGGCGTTTGGGACATTTTGCCTTCCCTGCATTGAGTGCCGAGCATCCGGAGGAAGGAAAAGGTAGTTATGCCTTCATGGATCAGATAGCCGCATTAAAGTGGGTTCAGAAAAATATTGAAGCTTTTGGTGGCGATCCGGATAATGTAACCATTTTCGGTTTTTCTGCCGGTGGTGTATCCGTACACTCACTTCTTACTATCCCAAATGCTAAAGGTCTTTTCCACAAAGCAATCGGTCATTCAAGCGGTGGACGTGATGGAGTTCTCACCGGAAGACCTATCAATAAAGAAAATGCTGATCCGCTTTACCCGGTTTCAGCTGAAACGATCGGAATAAATTTTGCCAAAATGCGTGGAATTGATGGCACAGATGCAGCTGCGCTTGCTAAGTTACGTGCCCTCCCTGTTGTTGATATTGTAGGCGGTGGTGAAACAGACGGACAGGGTGGACCACGCATTTATCCAGGCCCGATTCTCGATTATAAATTTGTAGTTGAAACAGCAGAAAGTGCATACAATGCAGGCAGACAGGCAAAAGTTCCGGTTATGATGGGGAATAACAGTGCCGAAATCGGCGGAGGTTTCGTTAATTCAAGCACAACAAAAGAAGAACTTTTCTCTCTGTTCGGTGATTTCGAGGCTGAGGCAAAAGCAGCCTATGATCCGGATGGAAACAAAGAATTCGCAGAAGTACAGGCACGGTTTAATACTGACTGGGTATGGGGAGAACCTGCTCGTTTTACAGCACGTGAATTTACAGCAATTGGCGAATCGGCCTACATTTTCCTGTTTGATTATGTGCCATCTTACATGGCACAAAGAGCACCTTACGGTCCCGGACATGGAACAGATATTTCTTTTGCATTCGATATTCTTGGGGAAGGAGGCGGTTTTGGGCCACCACCTACTCCTACAGCAGCGGACAAAGAGGTCGCAAGGGTAATGAATGCCTACTGGGTTAACTTTGCAAAAACAGGTAATCCGAATGGAAAGGATTTGCCAAACTGGCCTTTAAATAATTCCAAAACAAACCAGATCCTCGAATTCCAGCGTGATGGTTTACCAGTTGGTAAAACTGACCCTACAAAAGCACGACTGGATGTTGTTGAAAAGGCAATGAAAAAGAGAGCTGTTATTCAAACCAGAGGAGGTATCTAAAATTGTGTAACAAGAGAATTCGCAAAATTTAAGGATGGCATATTTCAAAGATTACATATTGAAAAAACTAATGATCTTCTCATTTGTATTTTTTCTTTCAAGTTTTCTATTTGCCCAAACAGAGAAGGATAGCATCTCAAAAGTAAATAATTTTACTGCTGTTGTAACTGTTCAGAACAAAGGTATATCCACTATTCCAAACCTTACTTTAGGAAAACCTGCTGTTATATTTGATATGAAGTTGGGGCGAAAATTGAGCTTTGAACCACAATTCCGTTTTTCATTGGAAGATGGCAAACCATGGGCAATGGTTCTTTGGTGGAGATATTATGGATCTGTTAGCGAAAGATTTAAGATTACCTACCATGCTAATTATTCGCTTTCTTTTAAAACAATAGGTTTATACAATGCCGACGGTTCTGATCGTGAGGTGAACCGAACAAATAGATATTTGGTAGGAGCCTTGACACCCAATTATCAGCTAAATAAATACATTGGTTTAGGCGCATACCTTTTTTATGCACGTGGAATGGATCCATATATGATAAAAAATACCTATCTGGCTTCGTTCCAACCTACGATTTCAAACATCCCACTTTTTAAAAGTTTTGTCGCAAAGGTAAGACCGGAAATTTACTTGCTGAAAATGGGTGAAGACGGAGTTTTCTTTAGCACCCGATTCTTAATTAGTAATAAGAATAGTCCGTTTTCACTTTCAGGATTAATTACTCAACCAATAGACTCGAACATTCCTTCAGACTATGAATTCCTGTGGAATGTTGGCGTTAGCTATGCTTTTAATCAGAAATACAACAAAGCTCATTAGCTTGTGTTTCATAAAAAAATACGAAGACATGAAGAAAATAAATTTACGAATGTTTCTGATTCTGATAGTTGTAACGTGCTTTTATGAAAGTGTGCTTGCACAAAACAAAGAAGGTTCGAATATGACATTGACAGCAAAACAGCAGAGCATAGTTCCAATTGCTGCTCTAACAGCCCAGGGCGAGTTAGAACAATTAAAATCCGCATTATATGAAGGATTGGATGCTGGTCTTACCGTTAATCAAATCAAAGAGATTATGGTTCACACCTACGCCTATTGCGGATTCCCAAGGAGTATCCGTGGGTTGCAAACTTTTATTGAGGTTATGGAGGAGAGGGAGGCTAAAGGAATAAGTGATATCGAAGGAGTTGAGGCTTCAGACTTAAACGATGATCGTAGCAAATATGACCGAGGAAAAGCAAATCTGGAAACACTTATCGGGAGGTCTTTAGATGGACCACAAACCGGTTATGCTGCCTTTGCTCCGGTTATCGAAATATTTCTGAAGGAACATCTGTTTGCCGATATTTTCGACCGCGATGTTTTAACCTATGCAGAACGAGAACTGGTAACGGTTTCGGTGATTAGTGCAATTGGCAAAGCGGAACCAATGCTACGCAGTCATTTAACTATTTGTCTGAACGTGGGTTATACACCCGAGCAGTTATATGAATTTGTAGGTATTGTAAAAACTACAGCCGGTAAAAAAGAAGCCAAAGCTGCACAGGCAGTTTTGAATGAAGTGCTTGAAAATAGGTAGTAACAATGAAAATTTAAATCTTCAATTATGAAATACAGTGTAAAAATCAGTTTGCTTTTTCTTGTAATAGTAATGTCAAGTTGTAATATGGAGAAAAGTGCTAAAGATATGATGAGTCAAAGTGCTTCCGTTTTTCCAAAAGGAGAGAAAATCGACAGTCAGAATTTTGCCGGAACAGTGTGGTTGCAGATGATGGGTGCCAACGATAGTACATTGCATGCACGATTTGGTAATGTAACTTTTGAACCAAAAGCAAGAACCAACTGGCACTCGCACCCTGGAGGTCAGGTGCTTTTTATAACTGAAGGAAAGGGGTATTACCAGTCTTTAGGTCAGCCTGCACGTCTATTGAATAAAGGAGACGTAGTTGAGATTCCCAGAAATGTTGTTCATTGGCATGGAGCTGCTGCCGACAGCAAATTTGCGCATATTGCCATTAGTCTGAATTCTGATGAAGGGGGAGCGGTTTGGATCAGACCTGTTACAAACGAGGAATACGATCAGGCTACCAACTAATTGATTCCCGAATATATGCCTTAACATCCGCATCAGCTGACTATTCGTCGCACGTAATTGTTCTGATTAACCATCTGTTCTAAATTTATTAAACCAAAATCAATCCTTTAAATTAAAATATTATGAAAATCAATCCGATTAACCTATTGAAAGTGTTTTGTTTTGTGCTTGCCGGAACTACAAGTATTCAAGCCCAGGACTGGCCACAGTTTCTTGGTCCTGAAGGGAACAGTACTTCACCACAGAAAAATCTTCTTCGTGAGTGGCCTGAAAATGGTCCTGAAGTGTTATGGACGACTGATGTTAACGTCGGATATGGAGGACCGGTGGTAAAGGACGGGAAAGTCTATTTGCTCGACCGTGAAGATAAATTTGGCGATCATCTCAGATGTTTCGATCTGGAAACCGGTGAAGAGTTGTGGAAATTTAGCTACGAATCTCCGGGAGAGGTTGAATTTCCGGGTTCAAGAAGTGTTCCGGCTCTCGACGGTAATTATGTATATTCCTGTGGTCAAAACGGCGAATTATATTGCATCGATGTAAATACACAACAGCCAGTTTGGAAAAAGAATGTTTGGACCGACTTTGGAGGTGAACCCGCAAAAGTAGGGGAGGATCATTTTGCTGGTTTAGCGGGTGGCACGCATTTCCCAATGTGGGGAATTGCCCAATGTCCCTTAATCTTTGGTGATTTATTGATTGTAGCTTCGCAAACTCCAGAGGTTGGAGTTGTTGCATATAATAAAGAAAACGGCAATGTAGTATGGAAAACGCCTTCGCTGGGTACTTTAGGCTATGTCAGCCCCGCTATTGCAAAAATAGATGGCGAAGATCAGGTAGTGATGATTACTGCATCCAGTGGTGGTTTTGGTGGTGGTGAAGCTAAGCCAAGTAATGTGGTTGGTATTAATCCGCAAAATGGCGATACACTTTGGACCTATTCTAACTGGAGTTGCTGGATTCCTTCATCAAGTGCTTACGATGCAGGAGATAACAAAATACTGATTGTCGGAGGATACCGCGCAGGTGCATCTATGATCCAGATTGAAAAAAATGGGGACGAATACAAGGTTAATGAACTGTTTAAAACAGCAGAATTTGGCGAACACACCAAACCTCCGTTGTCGGTTAATGGCTACTACTATGCTCAATTTTCGAACAACGAAACACGAGACGGACTGGTTTGTATGGATGGTGAGGGGAACATTATGTGGAAAACAAAAAGAGACCCTGCTTTTAATAAAGGTAGTATGATAGTGGCAGACGGTCTTATTCTGGCAACTGATGGTGAAACCATGCTTTATTTGATTGAGCCTGATCCAAGCGGTTTCAAACCTTTGGCATCTGCAACCATTTTAAAAGAAAGTGGTATGACTGGAAATGAACGCGTAATTGGAATTGTCGGTACCAACCAAAACTGGGCACCGCTTGCACTTGCTGATGGAAAACTGCTGATAAAGGGACAGCGCCAGATGGTTTGTTTGAAGTTAATTGAATAAAATAGACTTAAAGATTTTGCCAGACATATATAGTTCTGTTTTAATTCCCAATGACTACTTCAAATTGGGTGGGGGCTACCTATTTGATTAATTATTTTGCGTTTAACGTAAAACTTATATGCCTGCATTAGGTTCATGTCGTTCATTAATCCCGAAATCTTTCAAGACTACATTTGTATTCATTATGTTTGAAATCTTATCTGGTTGACAGATGGAATTAAAGGAAGGAAGTCATCCCTTAAATTCCGACAAAGTTACTTCGCCGTCCGGAAAAGTCAATGGCGGCTGAAATTGCCCATATTTGCCAGCCGTCCTTTGGAGCTGTTCAGTTTTTATTTCGTTCACTTCATAAAAACTGACATAGCCCCTTGACTAGAATCCATCCGGCTAAATGGCATGCGCCAAAATTTAATGGCGTGCCAGT
>NZ_CAJXTC010000028.1 GCF_913060805.1 uncultured Draconibacterium sp. | reverse complement strand
GCTTTTTTATTGTTGTTAATTAAGCTAAAAAGTATTTAACTTATAATGACGCCTTAAATGCTTTTTTTAGATTTGTGTAAAATTTTCTGTATGCTAAAAGCACGGTATTTTTTGCTCACGGTTCTAATTCTTTCGGTACTGCCCATAATGGTTATGGCGCAGCCACGTGGTATCGATACGCAGGGAGAGAAGGAAGAAAAGACAGCTGAGAAAGTGGTTCCATCGAAGGTGAAACTGTGGTACCTGAAAGGTGAAGGTGCATTTAAAGATTCAACAGTTTTAGATACACTGCACGATTACAATCATATCTATCATCCGGTATTTAAAAATGCCATATCGGCAACCTATACGGGTAACTACGGTAACCCCGGAATGACCAACAACTTTTTCCAACGTGGCAATCAAACCAATTATTTTTTCCTTCAGTCGAGGCAGGATTACCTGTTAACGCCGGGGAAAATAAAGTATATAAATACCACTACGCCATATACACGATTTGATTACAGCCAAAGCGAAAACAAATCGAGGAATAACGAAACGCGTTTCGATGTGGTACACTCGCAAAATGTTACACCTTTCTGGAACTGGACATTCCGTACCAATCAGGAGAAATCGGACGGACAATACAGTGCGCAGGATGCCAAAAACAACTTTGTGGCACTAAACACCAGTTATAACCGCGATCAGTGGAATATTTACGGCGGATTTATTTCCAACTCGCTTAAGAACAGTGAGAATGGTGGATTAACAAGCGATACAATACTTTTCTCGGGGCAGGAGGCAGAATACTGGCCGACCAACCTGAGCGAAGCAAGGAGTAAATTCAACAGTATAAATTATTATACCACTGCGGAATACCGAATTGGAAAATACGATTTTGATCCGGTGGACAGTGTTGATGTCTTCCGACCGATACTTGGAATAATGTACAGTTTCGATCACGACAGGTATTCGCAGAAATTTGTAGATGAAGAGGACACGACGAACTTGTTCTTCGAGAATACATACTATGGGAATGATTACACAACCGATGAAATAAAGTACCGAAGAATTAGCAATGTATTCCAGCTAAAGCAGTATGAAAATCCGAACCGCAAATATACGTTTGGTAAAAGAGCTTTTCTGGGTTACGAACTTTATCGCGGAGATACCCCGGGAGTTCAGGTAAATGATTCTACTCACCGTCGTTTTGATATTAAATACTCAAACCTTTATGTGGGCGGAGGAATTTTCCGTGAGATGGGCAGCTTTTGGTTGTGGAACTTTGATGGAAAGGTAAACCTTGCCGGACGGAATGCCGGAGAACTCGAATTAAACGGAATGATAGCCAAACCATTTAAATTCTGGGGCGACTCGACAGCAGCCATGATATTTACCGGTTCGTTCGAGAATAGAGTGCCTGATTATTTCCAGGAAACATTCCGGTCAAATCATTTTCAGTGGGACAACGATTTTGATGCCGAGCAACGTTTAACGCTGGGAGCAAAATTCAGAGTACCCCAACGAAAATTAGAATTGGCCGCCAACTACGCTGCCATAAATAATTTCCTGTATAATAACGAGGAAGCTATTCCGGATCAAACGTCGAACGAAATACTGGTAATGTCGATATATGCCGATAAAGATTTTAACTACCGGCGTTTTCATTTCCGCACGCGTGTGTTGTGGCAAAAAGCTTCGGAAGAGCGTTACCTGCATTTACCCCAGTGGTCGGCGTTTGTAAATACCTATTACCAGTTTACCATTTCGAAAGTAATGTTTACGCAAATTGGTGCCGACGTGCGATACAACACCAAGTTTTACGCAGATGCTTATGCACCGTCGACAGGGTTGTTTTATTTGCAGAGTGAACAGGAATATGGCGATTACCCGTACATCGATCTTTATGCCAACCTGCGTTTAAAACGTACCCGCGTTTTCTTTAAATGGATGAACATTGGTACGAATTTCCTTGATGGAACTTACATGACAACGCCACATTACCCGATGCCTCGGGCAACATTCCGGTTAGGTGTATCGTGGGCGTGGTACGATTAAGCTTTATTGATCAAATCATAAAATTCAGAAAGGATCATTGCGGTAGCACCCCAAATAATTTCGCCATCGTATTTCACGCAAGGCACATTCATTAATCCCGTAACGGTTTTTAAATCGATTGTAGAGTGTGGTGGTTTAAAGGCTTCAATCGGGAAAAGAATGGCCTTCTCCACTTCGTCGGGGCAAAGTTTAAATTCAGGTTTGGTATCCATCCAGCCCACAAATGGCGTAATCTGAAAACGGCTCACCTCAACATAAAACGACGAGAGCGTTCCCAGCAGCCTGATTTTATCTTCGGTAATCCCAATTTCTTCGTGAGTTTCGCGCAGAGCAGTTTCGCAGGCACTTTCGTTAGCCTCAATCCGCCCGCCCGGCAATGCAATTTGCCCGGCATGGTGTTTCATATACGTGGGGCGCTTTATAAGGCAAACTTTTAATCCATCGTCATCAGGAAAAAGCAACAACAGCACACTGCTCGGCTTCACCTTGCTCTGATCTTCGGGAGCAGGTTTTAGCACGCGCCCGGGCGGCAGCATTTTATCATGCGACGGCGAACCCGGAAGGTCTCCTTTTAAGGCGGCTGCTATTTTATCTGGATTGGTGATCATAAGAGGCAAAAATAAAAAATACCTGCACAATAAAGGAACACTTGTGTTTTTATTAGCTATAAACTATTTGACAGCTGAGACGTTAATGAAAACAATTCTTTTTAAAACGCAAAATTCATAAAACTATCAGGAATTAAAACCGCCGGCATAGTTATAAGGTAAATCATCAAATGAAAACTGGATGTATTCTGTTCGCCCTTCTGCTTTTAATTTCTTTTCAATCAATCGCGCGCGAGTTCGAAAACGATTCTGTGCAGGGAAATAATAATCTTGAATTTAAACCATCGGCATTAATTATTCCGGGCGCTTTAATTGGTTATGGCGTGGTGGCTCTTGATAATCCCGGATTGCAAGGATGGAATCAGGAGTTTAAGGAGGAGATAAACGAGCACATCGACGAGAAGTTGACGGTCGACGATTTTTCGCAATACGCACCGGCAGTGGCGGTTTATGCTTTGAATGCGGCAGGAATAAAAGGGAAGCATAATTTCAGAGACCGAACAACGATTTTGCTGACTGCCTACACCATTATGGCTACCACTGTAACTACGCTAAAAAAGACTACCAAAATTACACGACCCGATGAAAGTTCGGCCAATTCGTTTCCATCAGGGCACACTGCTACAGCGTTTATGGGAGCCGAATTTCTGTGGCAAGAATATAAAGATGTGTCGCCGTGGTATGGCATTGCCGGTTATGCGGTGGCTACCGGAACCGGTTTTTTCAGAATGTATAACGACCGCCATTGGTTTACCGATGTGGTTACCGGTGCCGGAATCGGGATTTTGAGTACTAAATGTGCCTATTGGGTAAATCCGTGGCTTACAAAAAAGTTATTTAAGGAGGATCCGAAAGAAGCTACTTCGATGGTGTATCCGTATTACAACGGAGAGCAAATGGGCATTGGTTGTGTGTTTAATTTTTAGTTTTTTACAAAGCGCATTCCCTCTTTGCGGCAGCAGCTACGGTGTACACAGAACTTAAATATTCCCATTTTCAAATGATTCTGCAACATTTTTTCGTTCGGAACAAGCTGACCAATTCTAATCAATTTTAGACGCCGAACGATTTTTTATAGATCTTTTACCCGGCGCTTTGTGTCTTCGTAAACTCAGCCACTCGCACCGGGCTATTGCTTGTCGCCCGCTTCGGGGCTTTAAGCACCAAGGGTGCGTAATCAACAGCCCGGGGGAAGCACCCGTAGGGAGCGCAGCCCCGGGGCTAGAAGAGAAAAATGACAAAGGTGCAAATACTACCGGTTTTGAAATACAACCCTACCTTGCGCCGCATATTAAAAGTCGATTGTAAAGCAGGCCCCCTAAAATATTTGTGTGTACACCGTAGTCGTTTGTAATGAGGGGCATATGCCTAATATTCAAAATCTTTAACCACCTCCGAAAAAATCCGGTACGAATCCATTCGTTTTTGCTGGTCGTAAATGTGCGATGAAACAATGATTTCATCAGCCATGGTATTATCAACAAGCTCTTTTAGCTCTCGCTCAATTTTTTCTTTTCCGCCAATAAGCGAGCAGGCCAGCATCTGGTCGATACGCTCTTTAATAATTCCCCATTTTTCGTAACCCAAATGATGCGTTGGTGGTTGCATCAGTTCGCGACGGCCGGTAATAATTCCCATAAAACTACGTCGCATGGTGCTGGCCAGGTACTCGGCTTCGTCGTCGGTTTCGGCAGCAACCACCTGGCTGCCAACAATCACATACGGCTTGTCGAGTTGGGCCGATGGTTTAAAGTTCTCGCGGTAAATATTCAGTGCAGCAATAAGCATTTGCGGGGCAAAATGGCTGGCAAAAGCATAAGGCAATCCCAGTTCGGCGGCCAGATAAGCACTGTCGGTACTCGATCCCAAAATATAAATGGGCACGTTGGCACCTTCCGATAAAACGGAACGAACTTCGGCCTTACTGTTTTCGGGCGAGAAGTATTGTTGAATTTTACGCACTTCGTTCGGGAAATCCTGTGCAGCGCGCATACGGTCGTAGCGTAATTCGGCAGCAGTAACCGGGTCGGTTCCGGGAGCGCGGCCTAAACCCAGGTCAATACGATTGGGGTAAAGTGCAGCGAGCGTGCCAAACTGCTCGGAAACGATTAGCGGCGAATGGTTAGGCAGCATAATTCCACCTGATCCTACGCGTATGTTTTTTGTTCCTGCGGCAATGTATCCAATTATAATCGATGTGGCGGCGCTGGCCACACTTATGATGTTGTGATGTTCGGCCACCCAGTAGCGACTGTAACCCAGCTGTTCAGTGTGTTGTGCCAGTTCGAGGCTGTTGCGTAAAGCATCAGCGGGAGTCGAGCCTTCGGCAACCGGTGCTAAATCGAGCACCGAAAAGGCCAATTGTTTTCTGTCTGTCATACTTGTTTTCTCCTTTGGCCTCTTATAACAAAGGAAACGTACTTTTGATTAAAGCAGACCGGAAAAGTTAGTCGAAACGGATCACCTTATCAGGCGAAATTTTGGAGATAAACCAGCTTGGAATTATCAGTATCAGCGAGGTGATTACGATGGTTCCGAGGTTAAGCAACAGCAAATGCGAAAGCGAAAAATTCATCGGAACATAATCAACGTAATACGACTCGGGATTAAGCTGAATGATATGAAAAAACTTTTGCAACAACACGATAGCCACGCCAATAATATTTCCCCACAGCAGTCCGCGGCCGGTTAAAAATACCGAGAGGTACACAAATACTTTGCGGATGCTCCAATTGGGACTTCCCATGGCTTTTAGTACACCAATCATACTGGCACGTTCGAGTATCAGCACCAGCAGCCCCGATACCATGTTAAACGCTGCCACAATAACCATCAGTATCAGTATGATCCAAACGTTCATGTCAAGTATCGACAGCCAGTCGAAAATTTGTGGGTAAACACGCGTTATACTTTGTGTGCGCAGGATCTCCGCGTTTTCTTTTCGGTAACTGATAATAATATTGCGTATTTCCTGCTCAATATTGTCGATATCGAAAAAGTCGGTGGCAATTACTTCGAAGCCGGTAATCTGGTCGGGACGCCAGTCGTTAAGCCGCTGAATTTGTTTCAGGTCGCCCACAATAAACAGCTGGTCGAACTCCTCAAAACCGGTGCGGTAAATACCGCTAATCTCCATTTGACGCATTCTTGGAAATTTCTCATCTCCGGTAATAAAATACATAACAATGCGGTCGTTCAGTTTCAGGTGCAGCAGTTTGGCCACTTGTGCCGACAGCAAAACTTCGTTTACGCGTGCACTGTCTGTTATGGTTGGTAATTGGCCTTCAACAAGATGTTTGCTGAAAAATTGCCAGTCGTAATTTTCGTCTACTCCTTTAAAAACGATTCCCTGAATGTACTCGTCGGTTTTAATCATGCCCGGTTTGGTGGCATAAGGTTGTAAACGTTTAACGCCGGGCAGTGCTTTTACCTCGTCAAGAAATGGTTGATCTTCGGAAATAGGACTGGTTTCGTACGAGTTGTTCGAGTCGTAATTAATAATCTGAATGTGCGAACCAAAGCCGATAACTTTGTTGCGTATCTCTTTTTTAAAACCGGTAACTACGGCCACGGCAACAATCATTACTGTTAACCCCAGCGCAATTCCCGCTAACGCAATTCGAATAATGCGTTGCGACAACAGCTTTTTGTTTGCTTTATCGAAAAAAAGCCTGCGCGATATAAAGAGTTCGGTGTTCAAAATTGTCGACGTTTAAGGTGCCAAAATACAAATAATACCGATAGCGTTGGGTCCAGGCCGTTTAAATCCGGTGGCTAGTTTGCACTCACAGTTTCCGGAACCAGTTCTTCATCGGTAACATCGCTTCGGCGATTAATAAACGGAAGCACCATTACAGATATTATACCGATGAAAATAATCATTGCCGTCATTGAAGTGTGGGCTACAAAAGCGAAGATAATTCCGTTTTCGTTGGCCACGCCATACAACGACAAGGCTTCTTTGGCCATAAAATGCCATGCTCCGATACCGCCCTGCACCGGTGCTACCATTCCGAAACTTGCCAGTACAAAAGTTGTCAGTCCGGCAATCGGGTTCAGGCCGTTGGTAAAATCAAAGGCGAAGAATACCACGTAAAGCATCAGGTAATACATGCCCCAGATAAATGCCGAGTGGAAAAAGAACCAGCCTTTTTTCTTGATGTTTCGAATGGAAATAAAACCTTCTTTAAAATTGCGAATGATCTCCAGAATTTTTTTGAAAAAGGCGGTATGTTTAAATGCGTTTCTGAAAACGAAGATCAAAATAGCCAGCACAACAACTCCGATAATAAGGTATGGCGATGTTATAGCTGCATATAGTTTTTCGGTTATCCCGGGATTGGCTTTCATAAAGTGAAGCATCTCTCCAAACTGCGAAAGAATAACAATGGCCAGCAAAATCAGTAACGAAATGAGGTCGATCAATCGCTCGGCAACTACAGTTCCTACTAATTTGGTAAACGATATTTTTTCGTAACGCGACAACACACCGCAACGCGATACTTCGCCCATTCGCGGAAAAGCCATGTTCATTAAATAGCCAACCATAACGGCTAAAAAAGTATTGATAAAGCGTGGTTTATGCCCGATCGGTTCAATCATTAAACCCCAGCGAAGTGTGCGGCTGATGTGGCTCAGCAAACCAAGGAACAGCGAAAGTACCACCCACCAGTAGTTGACATCATTCTTTAAAACGGTCTTAATCCGTTCAATATCCTGATCTTTATAAATAAGCCAAAAAATGAATGCCCCAAGGGCGAAGAAGCCAATAAACTGTAGGATCTTAACGACTGTTTTTTTCAAAATCAAGGTTTTTTTAAAGCTTTCTTTTCCGCGCCACCTGTTATTTCCCTTAAATTTTACTACTTTCACGACGCGAAAAATACCGTTAGGTATCGAGCAATTCTTTGATGGCAAAAATATAAATTTGTTTTATTAATCGAACGAAAAAGAGATATTAAGTAAAATTGACAATGGACGAGGCGGAGTGTAATGAGCTATGTACGACCCAAAAAAAATCTTGGTCAGCATTTTTTAACCGATCAAAATATTGCGCGGAAAATTGTTGACAGCCTGGGTGCCGATGTACCGGATGTACTGGAAATCGGCCCTGGAATGGGAGTCCTCACTCAATACCTTTTACAACGTCCCGAGCTTAATGTCCATGTTGTTGAGATCGATACCGAATCAGTAGAATACCTTCAACAAAATTTTCCAACACTACAACATATTTGGGGAGAAGATTTTCTGAAAGCTGATATTGCAGCACGTTTTTCCGGTAATTTCAGTCTTATCGGTAATTTCCCTTACAATATTTCATCGCAAATATTTTTTCGCGTGTTGGAATACCGCAACCGCATTCCCGAAACTGTAGGAATGATACAAAAAGAGGTTGCCGAGCGTATTGCTGCGCCTCACGGATCGAAAACATACGGAATTCTGAGCGTATTACTGCAGGCTTTTTTCGATATCGAGTACCTGTTTACCGTGTCGGAAGGTGTGTTCAACCCGCCGCCAAAAGTAAAATCGGCAGTGATTCGGCTAAAACGCAACCAGGTAAAAGAATTGCCGTGCAGCGAGGAGCTGTTTGTAAAAGTGGTGAAGGCAGCTTTTAACCTTCGCCGAAAAATGCTACGTAACTCTTTAAAGGACATTTGTTCCGCATTACCTGAAGAGTATGCTATGAAACGTCCGGAACAACTTTCGGTCGGTGCGTTTATTGATCTAACTTGTAAAATCGAAGAAATCGAAAAACAGTAAAATCATGAGTTTTGAAGCAACCAGAGAATACATTGAGCAGTTAAGAGAGCTGATTGAGGAGGGGAAAAAGAAGGAAGTTGCTGCTTTAATGGAGGATCTTCACCCGGCGGATATTGCCGAGGTTATGGACGATCTGAACACCGAGGAAGCAAAATTCATTTATTTATTGCTTGATGGCGAAAAAGCTTCGGATGTACTGATTGAGATTGATGAAGACGACCGCCGCCGCTTTTTAAAGGTTATTCCGCCTGAAATGATCGCCACCCGGTTCATCGAATACATGGACTCGGATGATGCTGCCGATGTTGTTGCCGACCTGGATGAAGATGTTCAGAAAGAAGTACTGAACGAGATTGAAGACATTGAGCAGGCCGGTGATATTATTGACCTGCTGGATTACGAAGAAGATTCGGCCGGTGGTATAATGGCGAAAGAGCTGGTATCGGTAAACGAAAACTGGAATGTAGCAACCTGCCTGAAAGAAATAAGTCGCCAGGCAGAAGAGGTGGATGAGATCTTCTACATTTATGTGACCGACGATGATGATAAACTAAAGGGAGTATTATCATTAAAAAAGCTGATATTAAACCATACCAACACCAAAGTATCGAAAATATACGACCCTGAAATACAAAAAGTGTATACCAACACCCGACAGGAAGAGGTGGCCGAGCAAATGGATAAATATGACCTGGTAGCCATGCCTGTTGTGGATGAAATTGGCCGTTTGCAAGGACGGATCACCTTTGATGATGTGATTGACTTTGTGCGCGACGAAGCCGAAAAAGATTACCAGATGGTATCGGGTATTACCGGCGATGTAGATCCCGGCGACAAGGTGTGGCATATATTTCGTGCCCGTTTTCCGTGGTTGCTGATTGGATTATTGGGAGGTATTTTAAGTGCGGTGGTTTTAGGCTCGCACGAAGAGTCGTTGACAAAAGTAACTCAACTGGCATTTTTTATTCCGCTTATTGCGGCGATGGCCGGAAATGTTGGAGTTCAGTCGTCGTCGATTGTGGTACAAAGTATTGCAAGTGGTGTGAAAGATATTGAAACACCGGCACGAAAATTAGTAAAAGAAGTATCGATAGCTGTGTTAACGGCAAGTATTTTTGCGGTGCTTATTTTCTGTTATAATTTCTTTGTTTCAGGAAACATGAACCTAACTTACTCGGTTTCCATTTCCTTATTTATTGTAATAATTTTTGCCTCCTTATTTGGCACCGTTATTCCTTTAATTCTTCATCGTTTTAAAATCGACCCTGCTTTGGCAACCGGGCCGTTTATTACTACCATGAACGATATTCTGGGAATGATGATCTACCTGACTATCTCGGGAATATTTTTCAATCTGGTTTAAACCGAATTTATAGCAATTACCGGATCGAGTTTGGCTGCAGCACGTGCCGGCATAAATCCGGCAATAAAACCGATAACGGAAGAAATCATCAATCCGTTAATAATATTTGCTGTGGTTAAAACGATCGTGAAATCAGTGGACTGGTTTACAATGATTGTTCCCGCATAAATCAAAATTAATCCGACAACTCCGCCAATTACCGAAAGTACGATCGCCTCGAAAATAAACTGCAACAAGATGAAATAACGTTTGGCTCCCAGCGATTTCTGGATACCGATAATCTTGGTACGTTCTTTCACCGAAACAAACATAATATTGGCAATTCCAAAACCACCAACCAAAATCGAGAATCCTCCAATTATTGCTCCGGCCAAATTAAACACAACAAAAAACTGATCGAACTGATTGGCAACAATACTCACTTTATTCAATGCAAAATCGTTCTCTTCCATTGGTTTCAAACGGCGGATAGTGCGCATAATGCCTTCCAGTTCGGCCATAAATTTATCGCTGTCGACATTGTCTTTCGCCTTAATACAAATGGTTTGCCCACGGTCGCGGTTTCGTACATCAATCATATAGTACGATTTTACTATACCAACATGAATGTAACGGTCCATGCTATTTCCTCCAATCATACTTTGTCCCATTTTTGTATAAACACCAATAATGTTGAATTTCTGGCCCTGAATTTTTATCGTGCGGCCGATGGGATCGAGGCCGTCGAACAACTGGTTAGCAATTTCGTGCCCAATAACGGCAATCGGTGCTCCCGATCGTATTTCCGATTCCGTAAAATAACGTCCGTGGGCAATTTCAAGGTTCCACACATCCAGTAATCCTATAGAGGATGCCATAACTATGGCATTATCAAGCGTCGTACTTCCGTACTGTACTTTTCTGCTAAATCCGAATAAGAAAGCGGCGTTGTCAACGGTCTGGGCGCGCCTTACTATTTCTTCCGTTTCTTCTATTGTTGGTACCGGGCGACTTTGGTATTTCCAAAAAGGATATTCGGTTTCCCCTTCGGGAGGAGTCCAGGGCATTTTTTGTACATAAACCATGTTGTTACCCATCGCGTTTAATGTGTCGCGGATATTACTCTCCAATGAATCTATAACCGTAAAAACGGAAATAATGGCGAAAATTCCGATGGTAACTCCCAGCAACGAAAGTATGGTGCGCAGCTTATTTGCCACAAGCGAATTTGCCGCAAACGAAAAAGACTCGTATATCAATCGAAGCAGTAGCATTATCAGTTTTTAAATTAAAGTAAAAATAGTACTTGTTTTCTATTTAGCTTGCCGGTCGAGCTTATATCTCTCAAAAAATGGTTTAATCACTTCTTGTTTTACCCAAAAACAGAAAGTGAGTTCTCTAGTAAAACCAATCTGTTGTATTAGTGCACGATCGCGAAAAATATTACAATGAATTTAGAAATAGTTCGGTATGCAAATAATATTTTAATTAGCACTTTGTTTATAATAGTAAATTATCTGTTTTTTTTATCTTTGCAAGCGAATTTGAAAAATCCAATAAATGGCTGATAATAAAAAAATTAAGACTGCTCTGGTTTCAGTCTTTCACAAAGAAAATTTAGATAAGATTGTTACGAAACTAAACGACTTGGGTGTTAATATATTAAGTACCGGTGGTACAAAAAGTTTTATCGAGTCGTTGGGCGTTGAGGTTACTGCAGTTGAAAGTTTAACCGGTTACCCGTCGATTTTGGGTGGACGTGTAAAAACTCTGCATCCAAAAGTGTTCGGTGGGATTTTATCGCGTCGCGACAACCAGGGCGACGTAAGCCAGTTAACTGAATACGAAATCCCGGAGATCGACCTTGTTATTGTTGATCTGTATCCGTTTGAAGATACTGTGGCTTCGGGAGCCGAAGAACAAGATATTATTGAAAAAATTGATATAGGCGGAATTTCATTGATTCGTGCCGCTGCCAAAAACTTTAAAGATGTGGTAATCGTTCCTTCGCAAAACGAATATCAGCCACTGCTTGAAAAACTGGAAGCTAACGATGGCGAGTTCAGTTTAGCAGACCGTAAATGGTTTGCCGGAAAAGCATTTGGCGTTTCATCGCATTACGATGCTGCAATTTTCAGCTATTTCAATGAAGGTGGCGATGCCGGGACACAACGCATTAGCCTGAACGATGGCGATGTTTTACGTTACGGAGAGAATCCACACCAGGCAGCAACATTCTTTAAATTCGATAACGTTGCCGAAGGTGCAGGCCTTGCCAATGCTCAGGTATTGCAGGGAAAAGCATTATCGTACAACAATATGCTGGATGCCGATGCAGCCTGGAAATCAGCCAGCGATGCCTATCATTCGGTAACTCACATTGAAAATAAAGTAGCCGTTTCGGTTATTAAACACTTGAACCCTTGTGGTTTGGCAGTAACCGACAACATTATGGAATCGTTGGAACTGGCCTGGGCAGGTGACCCGATCAGTGCATTTGGTGGCATTATTTGTTTTACCGATACAGTTACCAAAGAAGCAGCTGAGTGGTTCAGCAAGAAATTCATTGAAATTATTATCGCTCCTGAATATACCGACGAAGCATTGGAGGTTTTAGCTAAAAAGAAAAACCTTCGTGTTTTGGTAACACCGGTTCGCCCAATGGTGGCAGGAGAAAAATTATACCGTTCGATTAGTGGCGGAATGTTGGTTCAGGATGAAGATGAAGGTTTGGATACTGAATTTAAAACAGTAACCAAAAAAGAATTCGAAGCTTCAAAAATGAACCTGGCCAAATTCGGATCAATCGCTTGTAAACACCTGAAAAGTAATGCTATTGCTGTAGTAACAGAAACTGAAAAAGGTGCTTTCTGGTTAACGGGTGCAGGAATGGGACAGCCAAACCGTTTAGATAGTTTGCGTTACCTTACCATGCCACGTTTCGATCTGAAAGGTGGTTTGGATATCGAAAAATCAGTATTGATTTCTGATGCTTTCTTCCCGTTTCGCGACAGCATTGAGGCAGCCAACGAATACGGTGTAAAATACATCATCGAGCCGGGTGGTAGCATCCGCGATGAAGAAGTGATTGAAGCTTGTAACGAATTTGGCATTGCCATGGCATTTACAGGCCGCAGACATTTCAGACATTAATAAATAAAATTATCTTTATAGCACTAGATACATAGCAAATTAATTTATGGGTTTATTTTCATTTTTGACGCAGGAGATAGCAATTGACCTTGGAACGGCCAATACCATTATCATCCATAATG
Source organism: uncultured Draconibacterium sp. (assembly GCF_913060805.1). Classification (GTDB taxonomy): domain Bacteria; phylum Bacteroidota; class Bacteroidia; order Bacteroidales; family Prolixibacteraceae; genus Draconibacterium. Next base: position 60,200 of record NZ_CAJXTC010000028.1, on the reverse strand, counting down.
ATAAAATTGTAGTGGACGAACCTTCGATTGTAGCCATCGATATGAAAACCGAAAAGATGGTTGCCATTGGGGAAAAGGCCAGGCAAATGCAAGGGAAGACGCACGCAAGCTTAAAGACAATCAGGCCGTTACGCGACGGTGTGATTGCCGACTTTAATGCTGCGGAGCAGATGATTAGGGGGATGATTAAAATGATTAACCCGAAGTCGAGGATGTTTTCTCCGGCTTTAAAAATGGTAATTTGTATTCCTTCAGGAAGTACCGAAGTTGAAATTCGTGCGGTACGCGACTCGTCGGAACATGCCGGCGGACGCGAGGTTTACATGGTTTACGAACCACTGGCCGCAGCAATTGGTATCGGTTTAGATGTGGAAGCTCCTGAAGGAAACATGGTAGTGGATATAGGTGGTGGTACTACCGAGATTGCGGTAATCTCTCTCGGTGGTATCGTTACCAACAAATCAATCCGTATTGCCGGCGACGATCTTACTGCCGACATTATGGAATATATGCGTCATCAACACAATATTAAAATTGGTGAACGCACAGCAGAGGAAATTAAAATTCATGTTGGTTCGGCCTTGTCGCAACTAAAAGAACCACCACCGGATTATGTCGTTCAGGGACCAAACCAAATGACCGCGCTGCCAATCGAGGTGCCGGTTTCGTACCAGGAAATTGCACATTGCCTGGAGAAATCAATCTCGAAAATTGAAACTGCGGTGTTGAGTGCTTTGGAGCAAACACCTCCCGAATTGTATGCCGATATTGTGGTGAAAGGAATTTGGCTGGCAGGCGGTGGCGCTTTGTTAAAAGGCCTCGACAAACGACTGACCGACAAAATTGGTATTCCGTTCCACATTGCCGAAGATCCGTTACGCGCGGTGGTAAGAGGTACCGGTATTGCTCTGAAAAATGTAGAAAACTTCTCGTTCCTTATCCGATAATAGAAAGTTAAAAATATAAATGCGCAGTCTCCTTCGATTCCTGGTAAGAAATTATGCGTTTCTACTGTTTCTTCTATTAGAAGCGGTTTCGTTGGTGTTGGTATTTAACTACAATAGTTTTCAGCGCTCACGTTTTCTGAATTCGGCCAATTTTATTTCGGCCAGCTTTTACAATACCACAAGTTCGGTGTTTCAGTATTTCGAACTGGCCCGCGTAAACGAAGAGCTGGCAAACGAAAATGCCTACCTCCGTTCGATGTTGGATGGTGGTACACTGGAAGAAATATCAAATCACGATTCGATAATAATTACGCACGAACTGCCCGATTCAAATTTTGTGTTCAGGGCAGCGCGCATTATTAATAATTCGGCCAATAAACAGCAAAATTACATTACACTCGATAAAGGACTCGACGACGGAATAAAAGCCGACCAGGGAATTTTGTCGCCCGAGGGAGTGGTTGGTGTGGTTACCAGCGTCTCCAATTCGTACGCTTCGGGTTTGTCGTTGCTTAATCCGCGATGGAGCATTTCGGCCAAGTTAAAGAATTCGGGGTATTACGGTTCGTTGCGCTGGGATGGTAGCAATTACCGTCAGGCCGACTTACAGGAAATTCCAATTCACGTAAATCTGGCAACAGGCGATACGGTGGTAACAAGTGGTTATTCATCTATTTTTCCCGAAGAATTGCTGATTGGTACCATTTTATCGTTCGATCAACCGCAAGGCGAAAATTACTACAATATAAAAGTGAAACTGGCTGTCGATTTTAAATCGATACGTTATGTACACGTTATCGAAAATGTGAAAAAAGAGGAATTAAAAACGCTGGAGAACAACGTAATAAATGGGGCGGGAACTAATTAAATATGCAATAATGTTTGTAGTGCTTGTGCTTACACAAGTGCTGTTTTTAAACCAGGTGCAGATCAGTGGGTTTGTTAATCCATACATCTACATTTTGTTTATTATGCTGCTTCCCGTAAATGCGCCGCGGTATGTACTTCTATTGGGCGGATTTTTCATCGGCCTCAGTATCGATATATTTTCCAATACATTGGGTGTTCATGCGTTTGCGTCGGTGTTTATTGCTTTTCTGCGTCCGTTAATTATCAGGGCAATTACCAACCGCGAAGAGGACATGGCCGATTACCCCGGATTGGCGCAAAATGGTTTGGGCTGGTTTCTGTATTACACAGCAATAATGGTGTTCCTGCATCATGTGGCACTTTTCTTTATCGAAGTGTTTACGTTTGCCGATATTTTAGGAACCTTATATCGTATCGTTTTAAGTTCGTTGTTTTCAATTTTTGTTATAGTTTTAAGCCAGCTTATTGTATTTCGCGATTAACAGAAGTTGAAAAGAAGGGTACTTAAATTTGAACGTTTTAGAAAAGAATAGCAGCTTTTAGTTGCTGATAGTCAGAACAAATAACAGGCTAGATATTACATGAACAATTTGTCGAAACGAAGTTATATTGTTGCAGCTGTTTTTGCTGTGGTAGGATTGATTTATGCCATCGATTTGTTTCGGCTTCAAGTGTTGGATTCCGATTACAAACAATACGCTACCAATAACGTTTTGCGCGAAGTTGTGCAGTATCCCGCACGCGGATTGGTTTACGACCGTGATGGCGAGTTGCTGGTATACAATAAAACCGCCTACGACCTGATGATCACGCCGCGCGAAGTGGAACAATTTGATACGCTTCTGCTTTGTAATTTGCTCGATATTACCCGTCCTGATTTGGAAGAAGGAATTGCCAAAGCCAAGAAATATTCGAGGTACAAACCATCGGTGTTGATCAAACAGATATCGCCCGAGAATTTTGCCTTGTTACAGGAGCAGCTTTATAAATTTAAAGGATTTCACTCGCAAACCAGGACACTGCGCGAATATACACACCCTGTTGCAGCTCACGTTTTAGGGTATGTTGGCGAGGTGAATGCCAACGACATCAAACGAGATACCTACTATAAATCGGGCGACTACATTGGGCAAAGCGGGGTAGAAAGAACTTACGAAAAGCAGCTTCGCGGAGTTAAAGGCGTAAAAAAATACATGGTTGATGTGCACAACCGAATTCAAGGATCGTACCTGAACGGCGGGGAAGATAAACCGGCCGAAATTGGCAAAAACCTGGTGTCGACAATTGATATTGATTTGCAGCTTTACGCCGAAGAACTTTTTCAGAATAAAAAAGGTGCTGTTGTTGCCATCGAACCAAAAACCGGCGAAATACTGGCAATGCTGAGTGCCCCGACTTACGATCCGGGTTTGCTGGTGGGCCGGGTTCGTGGAAAAAACTTTAGCCACCTGCAAAACGATACTTTAATGCCCTTGTTCGATCGGTCGTTACAAGCACGTTATCCACCTGGATCAACATTCAAACCATTCAACATTTTAATTGGCTTGCAGGAGGGCGCAATCAATACCTCAACGCATATTGTTTGTAACGGCCCCTTATCGAGTCCAATCAAGTGTACGCACAATCACGTCACGCCCACGAGTGTAATCGATGCAGTGCGCGAGTCGTGTAACCCGTTTTTGTGGAATACGTTCCGAAATACGATTAATAAATACCCAACAACTGCTGAAGGATTTCATGTGTGGAGTGAGTATGTAAAACGTTTTGGGCTGGGACAAAAAGTAAGTGCCGAGTTCTATAATGAAAATTCCGGATTGCGGCCAACCGTTGAGTATTATAACCGGGTACATAAAGGAGATTGGTGGCGGGCTTTAACAGTGCGTTCGCTGGCAATCGGGCAGGGAGAAATGGGAACAACTCCGTTGCAAATGGCCAACCTGGCTGCTATTCTGGCCAATAGAGGGTACTATTATCAACCCCACATTATTAAGGAAGTTGAGAATGATACCGTACGAAGTAGTTTTTCTGTAAAACACGAAACCGGAATTGAAGATCAGTATTTTGATCCTGTTTATGAAGGAATGCGACAAGTAACGATTGCGCGTTTGAATCGTTCGGTACCCGGAATCAGCTATTGCGGAAAAACCGGAACCATTGAAAATAATCAGGGAATCGACCACGGAGCGTACATGGCTTTTGCACCTGAAGATGATCCGAAAATTGCGCTTTGTGTTTATGTAGAGCATAGTAAGTGGGGGGCAAGTTATGCCGCGCCCATTGCCAGTTTGCTGATTGAAAAATACCTGAACGATAGCATTGCCGATAACCGACTTCGGTACGAGAAACAAATGATGGAGGCTGTTTTAACAGATCCGCACAACCCTGAATTAGCAAATTAATGCCAAGAAGAAATAACATATTAGCAAATATTGATTGGTTAACCGTTGGCCTGTATATACTGATGCTGTTTTTAGGCTGGTTTAATATTTATGCAGCTTTGTACAGCGACGAACACCAGAGTATTTTCGATATCACGCAGCAATATGGAAAACAACTGATGTGGATCGGAGCCGCTTCGGTTTTGGCGCTGGTAATCATGTTGCTCGAAGTCAATTTCTATGTGTTTTTCTCCTACATAATTTATGGCGTATTAATGCTGTTGCTTTTGCTGGTCCCGTTTATTGGGAAGGAGATAAACGGTGCACGATCCTGGTTTCAGCTGGGGCCGGTTACTTTTCAGCCGTCGGAGTTTGCCAAGTTTGCCACTGCACTGGCACTGGCGCGGTACATGAGTACGCACGGATTTAAACTTCAAACAACAAAATCGTTACTCACCATTGCGGCAATAATATTTGCACCGGTGGTTTTAATTTTGTTGCAAAACGATACCGGTTCGGCATTGGTTTACTTTTCGTTTGTGCTGGTGTTGTACCGCGAAGGATTATCAGGAGTGGTACTTTTCTTTGGAACTTTGGTGGCAATTCTGTTTGTTTTGGCCTTGGTTTTGACGAACCTCACGTTGGCCTTAATAATGGTTGGAGTTGCTTTATTAATGTTCCTTGTCTTTAATCCAAAGCTCAAACAGTTTTTTAATGTTGCCATTATTTATGGCTTGTCCATCGGCTTTTTTATTCTTCTGAATTTTGTAATCAACACCTCATACGAACTGGCGCAATTTATATTGGCCGGAGCAGTAGTAGGCTCAATAATTGTTTTGTACCAAAGTGTTCGGAATAAATTCTCGAATTATACTAAAATCGCAATTGTATTTATTGGTTCGATTCTGTTTACCATCTCGGTTGATTACGGTTTCGAGAACTTTTTAGAACCTCACCACCAGGTGCGAATAAACGAGTTGTTGGGAATTGAGTCGAATCCGCAGGGTGCCGGCTACCACGTAAATCAAAGTAAAATTGCAATTGGTTCGGGTGGTATGTGGGGAAAAGGTTATTTGGAAGGCACACAAACCAAGTTCGATTTTGTACCAGAACAGAGTACCGACTTTATATTTTGTACCGTTGGCGAAGAGTGGGGATTTGCAGGAACCCTGACCATAATTTTGCTTTTTATGACTTTGTTTATTCGGCTAATCTGGCTTGCAGAACGGCAACGATCTACGTTCTCGCGTATCTATGGTTACTCGGTGGCAGTCATCCTCTTTTTTCACTTTATGGTAAACATTGGAATGACCATTGGTATGATGCCGGTTATTGGTATACCACTTCCGTTCTTTAGTTACGGCGGATCGTCGTTGTGGTCGTTTACAATCTTGCTTTTTATATTTATCCGGTTGGATGCCAGTCGTTTAGAAAAGCTTTCCGACTAGTTTTTAGGCACTTCTTAAGATTCTTTAAAACATTTTTTTACTACCCCCATTTTTATACCTTTGTGGGGCTTTTAAAAAATCGGAAGAATTTCTACGCAGAAATTCATCAAATAAAGGGAAAAACAGACAGTAAAAATTAACATAGTTCTTTAATATCCTATGGGAGGAAGAACCGCAGATTTATTCGAGTAGCGAATACTTAGACTTGTGCGTTCACTTTTGCAGATCGACTTGCATGCGATCCCATTAAAAATTTTAATGAGATGATTTATAGACCTTATTCTCTTCATAACTTTAGGCAAATTCCGCAGATGGAGTTTCTTTCGGAAGAACAGAAACTGGAAATTGAGGTGGTTGGAACGGTTTTGCCTTTTAAAACTGATAATTATGTAGTTGATGAGTTGATCGACTGGAATAATTTTGAACGCGATCCATTTTTTATTCTAAATTTTCCGCAACGAGAGATGCTTGACAAAGCCAGTTTTGATAAAATGGCTTCGTTAATTAAAAGTAACGCTCCCCGAAAAACCATTCAAGAAGAAGTTAATAAAATCAGGTTAAAGCTTAATCCAAACCCTGCCGGACAAGAAAGTAACGTGCCGGTTTTTAACGGGAAAAAGCTTAGCGGCATTCAGCATAAATACCGCGAAACCATGTTGTTTTTCCCTACCCAGGGACAAACCTGCCACGCATATTGCACATTTTGTTTTCGTTGGCCGCAGTTTGCGCTAAACGACTTTAAATTTGCCATGAAAGAGGCAGACACATTGGTAGAGTACATAAAAGCCAACCCGCACATTAGCGATGTACTGTTTACCGGCGGCGATCCGGCAGTAATGAAAACCAAATTTTTCGAAGCGTACTTTAACGCTTTGCTTGATGCCGATATTCCACACCTTCGTAATATCCGAATCGGAACAAAATCGCTGGCTTACTGGCCTTACCGTTACACAACCGATGAAGATGCGGATGATTTATTGCGTTTGTTCGAGAAAGTGAAAAAACGCGGAATCAACATTGCGCTGATGGCTCACTTTAATCACCCGGGAGAATTGAAAACAGAGGCCGTTCAGAAGGCTGTAAAACGACTGATTGGTGCCGGAGTACAGATTCGTTCGCAATCGCCTTTACTGCATCATATAAACGACCATACCGACATTTGGGCTGAAAACTGGAGAGAACAGGTGAAACTGGGAATTATTCCGTATTACATGTTTATTGCCCGCGATACCGGTGCGCAGGATTATTTCGCAGTAACGCTCGACCGTGCCTGGAAAATTTTCAGAAGTGCATATAACCAGGTTAGTGGCGTTTGCCGAACCGTTAAAGGGCCAAGTATGTCGTGTAACCCTGGTAAAGTGCAAATTGTTGGTGTTAGCGAAATTGCCGGCGAAAAAGTATTTGTGCTGAACTTTTTGCAGGGCCGTGATCCGAATTGGGTAGGTCGACCGTTTTTTGCCAAATACGATAAAGATGCCATTTGGTTGGATGATCTAAAACCGGCTCTTGGCGAGTCGAATTTCTTCTACGAACAAGCATTTCTTGAATTACTTGCTTAAAAGATATTTTATTATTCAAAGTCCGGTCATAAGATCGGGCTTTTTTATTTCTATGCCGTGAATATCTGTAACAAAGTCTACAAGATCAGAGAAAAAGGCCGCAAAATTTGTTTCCAATTCCGTATAGTTTTCCAAAAGTATCCGTTCAACTTCCTCCGATTTTGAGGGCAAACTGGAATGTTTACCCATAATTTTTAACGACTGGATAATTCCATCAACCGAAGCATACGAAACCAAACGTTTGTGCTGAATTAGGAAAGGCAAAAATCCCTGAACCCGCAACGGGAGCGTACTAAAGTGGCTGAGTAAAATAGCGTGAACCCGTTTAGCAAAAACCGGCAGGCGAAGTGTGGAATACTGGTTCCAGTTTTTCGCCAGAAAATGATCGTAAACAAAATCAATCACAATTCCGGAATACAATCCAAACTCGGGCCGGAACATCAACCGGGCTTCCCGCTGCAGCGGATGCGAATCGGTAAACGAATCAATTTGCCGATGAAGCAAAATACCTTTGGCTACTTCGTCGTCGTACTGCAAGTATTTATTGCCTTTTATGTAATCGCCGATGAAATTGCCAACCAGCATTTTTTCCGATTCGCCCGAAAGATGGAGATGTGCTAAATAGTTCATAGTATTGAAACAAACGCTTTAGAGTAAAATTTGTTTTTTGGCCTCATTTTTTTTGTTGCTAAAAACAGTTCATTATCAATTGATTAATATGTTTTTGTTTTTAATTTGTAAAAGAGACACATACAGACTTTTGTTAGCTTTTTATTAATTTTTACATTTGCATCCGAAAGTAAAATTATGGCTAAGAAAATAGTTGCATTTGGCGAGGTTGTTTGGGACATTTTACCTAATGGTAAAGTGTTGGGAGGCACGCCTTCGAATTTCGTTTTTCGGTGTAACTCATTGGGCGAAAAAGGCTATTTACTTTCGCGCGTTGGCGACGACGAGCTGGGAACTGAAGCCATTGAAACGCTTATAAAACTTGGTATTTCTGATAAAAACGTTCAGCTCGATCCTGTTTTTAAAACAGGAACAGTTGAGGTGAGTTTTAACGAAAACGATGAGGCGGTTTATAAAGTGGCTCACGATGTTGCTTTCGATCATATCGAGTTTTCGGCCGAAGCATTAAAATTGGTTCGCAAAGCCGATTGTTTGGTGTTTGGCTTGTTGCCACAACGTTTCGGGATCTCGAAAAATACCTTGCGCGAGCTCATTAAAGAATCGCCCGATTCACTGCATTTTTTCGATCTTAAATTGTTCGAGCACTTTTTTAGCGTAAAAGTGGTAAAACGTTTGTTGAACGCTGCCAATGTTGTGCGTATTAAAGAGAAGGAAATCGAATTTCTGGCCGAAAAACTGGAGATCGAATACACAAACGTTGAAGATTTCGCAGAAACTTTATCAAAAGAATTCAAACTCGATATTGTAATTATTACACGTGGTAGTGTTGGTGTTTTAGCGCTTCATGCCACCGACGGTTTATTTTTTGAACCGGGTTATGATTTGAAGGCGATTGACAATGTTGGATCGGGAATGGCATTTGCCGCCGGATTTTTACATTATTACCTCAATGGAAAACCGGTTGACGAAGCGCTGAAATTCGGAAATGCCGTTGGCGCATTAAATACTACAAAAATGGGCGCAACCAGTTCGTTCACAAAAGACGACGTGCTCGAATTCATGAAAAGCACCGCCCAGCATTAGTCTGTGCTATAGTTTTTTTAGCAATTATCCTATATTCTTAAACATCTGTTTTTTAGTAACAAAAGCCCTGTTTTTTATGTTTAAAATAAAAAAGCTACAGGATGAAAGTTACAGCAAAAGAAATTACCAAAGCATTACTCACCCAGCTGTGGGTTTTGTATCTCGATCGGGTTTCATATGCTCGGGAATACCAGCGTTTGGTTAACGAAAAGGGAGGTAGCGTAGTCAACGATCACATCGCCTTTCGAACATTTAACACGCACACCGGAGAACAGCCGGAGGGGATTAGAGCAATAAATCATATCATTTCCTGCCTCGAATACGTCCCGGTTGAAAAATATAATTTCAAGAAGAAAAAACTTAATGCCGTTCATTTTGAGCATCCCGATCCCATGTTTCCTAAACTATTTGTGAGCCAGCTAGAGGTAGAGGAATTACCTGAGTGGGCGCAACAAATAATAAAGAATACTGTAAAAGATACGCCTTACTTATTATCTGACGAGAGTATCAGTTTACTGGCAACTTTAAAAGAGAAAGGTGAATTGCCAAGGGTAGCAGGAGAGATGTTGGTAACGGATTTAGCTAAATACTTCAGAAGACCTTGGAATGTTCCAAATAAAGAGGATGTTTTGAAGTTAAATGATGTATCGCAATATGCAGCCTGGGTGCTTTTGCATGGTAATGCGGTGAATCATTTTACAGCTTTTGTAAACTATCAGAACGTTAGCGAGTGGCCCGATCTGGAATCTACCTGCAAAGGAATGGCTGATGCAGGGATACCCATGAAAGAGGCACTTGAAGGAGAAAAGGGAAGTAAGTTACAGCAATCGGCTACGTTGGCTGTAAAAGAAGAAGTAGAGGTTAAGGGCGAAGATGGTATAGAAAAAATGCCCTGGACCTATGCCTACTACGAATTAGCCGAAAGAGGTTTAGTGATTGAAAATGGGGAGGAGAAATTATTCTCAGGATTCCTTGGAGAGCAGGCGAGGCACCTGTTCGACATGACCAGAACAAGGGATAACTAGAATAATGGAGAAGAAAATGGAAAGGGAAGCAGTTAGCTTCCCTTTTTTCTTAAATTCCCGATCTTTTTAAGTGTATTGCCCTTTGAGTTTCGTCCGGGAGAACCATCTGGCTTCGATCTGAACTCTTCGCCAGACGATTTCTCTGTGGTCATTTCATCCCGGCGCTACGCACCGGGTTATTCACATTCGACGCTTCCAGCGTCATAAAGATTCTCATAACGATAACTCAAGGAATTAGTTTTCTCCTATAATTCGTTTCAATATCCCGAAGGGATAAAATATGAATAACCTTGGGTGAAACCCGGGGTTGGTGTGCGGTAATTTAAAGGCGCAATCAGTAAGCTATTCATAGCGCAATTGTTGTGTGCGCCTTGTAATCTGGCCATTTTCATGAAATGGTGTTAACAGGCCTCGCTTTCATCTCTGTTGGTGATAATTGGGAATCATGAATGTTTTATGCTAATAAACTTCCGGTACATAAGTCATTTCATCCAGTGGCGGGCGGATATAACCTTTTCTATCCTGTCGCTCAGGAAGCACAATTTCCGGTTGTTCCAGTTCCTTGTATGGTATTGACGATAATAAGTGATGAATACAATTTAGCCGGGCGCGTTTTTTATCGTCGGCATCAACCATTAACCACGGACTTATTTTGGTGTCGGTATAGGCAAACATTTCATCTTTGGCTTTCGAATATTCTTCAAATTTCTCCATCGATTTAATGTCCATCGGACTCAGTTTCCAGCGTTTTGTCGGCTCATTCAATCGTGCCCGGAAACGTTTTTCCTGTTCATCCTGGCTTACTGAAAACCAGTATTTAATCAGAATAATTCCCGACCGAATAAGCATGCGTTCGAAATTCGGGCATGCGCGAAGAAACTCCCAGTATTCTTCGTTGGTACAAAATCCCATCACTTTTTCAACACCGGCCCGGTTGTACCAGCTTCGGTCGAACAAAACCATTTCGCCGGCGGCAGGAAGATGCGGTGCGTAACGCTGAAAATACCATTGTGTTTTTTCGCGTTCGGTTGGAGTGCCCAGCGCTACAACCCGGCAAATACGCGGATTTAGTGTTTGAATGATACGTTTTATGGTTCCTCCTTTTCCGGCAGCGTCGCGCCCTTCAAAAATCACCACAACTTTAAGTCCTTTAAACTTAATCCACTCCTGCAGACGCACCAATTCAATTTGCAATCTGTTGAGTTCGTTTTCGTAGAATTTTTTGGAGAGCTTTTTCCCCTTCTTAGTCTGTTTTTCGTCCTTATTTTCCATAGAGCCCGGATTAATCGTTCATTTAAAGGTAAATAAAAATGAAGCTAATATCAAGGCAGCTGAATTAAACCAGGAGATAGGCGCCAAATTCGGTGGTGCCGGAAAAGGCTGTGAGCGGGAAAAAGCCGGACACAATTTTTTGATCTTGCAGAACAAGCGGGTGTTCGTGGCTCATTTGTTGGCTGAAATCAGCAAAACGTTTTTTGGGGTTGTAGTACATGCGGAAACGGCCTTTTTTTGTTGGGGCAACAAATTTTTCGAGGTAAAGCGAAAGCAATCCCATGTTGTGGCGAACATTAATTTCTAAACAAGGATTTATCTTTAGAGCTCCTGTTTTGTCTCTGAAAATCAGAGTGTCGACACCAAAATAGCCCTCGTAGTTTTCTGCCAATTTGCTTTTCCCGAGCTCTTCTTTTAAGGCGGGAATAATCTGTGCTGACATTTCCTCTGCAAAGTCTTTCACATCCTCATCCAGTTCATCGGGTAATCCGTTGAGGCTGTTTCCGAGGTATTGCCCTTTTTTGTCGGCTGAAAAATTACTTGTTCCCAGATACCGGATTTCGCCGGCTTTTAATTCAAACTGAAAAGCCAGATCGAGCTCTTTGTTCTGAAAAGCTTCAACAATCGCATAACCTTGTTCTTTTACAATTCCTAGTAATTTCTCCCAAACTTTATCATGGATCGGCTGCTTGGTAATTGGTTGTAATCCGCGTCCCGAACTGCTCCACGGAGCTTTTACCATTAGCCTGTCCCACTTAGCCAAAAGCTTTTCTATCTGCTCCTGTGTTTCGCAAACCTCGGTTCTTTCGTTTTGGCTGAGAAAATGGGGCGACGGACGATTTGTTGTTATTTGTTGTAAAATCTGTAAGGCAAATTTCTTCGAGTAAAGCTCGCGATAATCCGGTTTCCACATAAATACCGGAGACGTTTTGAATTCGTCGGTGCAAAGCGGCTTTAAACTTTCCAAACGTTTATGTACGGCCGGACTCCATCCCCAAGGTTGAAGTTTACCAACTTTTTCCGGCAGATTATTTTGCAGCTCTTTTTCTGTGACAAAATGAGGTGGTGTGACTCCAATTTTTTGGAGGTGCTCATAAAATTCATTGTTGGGAATTTGGGGAACAATTACCACATCATTTTCAGCAGCAAAATAGAGTGGGAGTGTGGCCAGATCGGCTTCCATTTTTTGCAGAATTTTATTCGGATGCCACGTAGCATTGCCATTAGCCACCGCATATTCGCAAGTGGGATTAAACAAATAAATGTTAGGATGTACCGATTTCTGCATGGCGCGAATTTAAATAAAAAAACGGACTGAAAATTCAGCCCGTTTTTAATATTGATTGCTAATGTTATTCTAAATTTCTTCCAACACCGGGTTTAAAATTACCTTGTCGCCTTCCTGAAGTCCGCTTTCTATCAGTACAAATTCTTCATTCTCGAAACCTGTTTTAACCGGAGTTTTTTCCTTGCTGTTATGTTTTGAGAGGTAAACAAAATCCTCACCATTTTCGCTAATAACAGCTTTTAGCGGAACAAACAAAGCTTCCTCTTTATTGGCCAGGATTATTTCATTGTTGCTCGACATTGCCGGCTTTAACCCGTCGTTCGATTCATCGAGATGGATGAGTACCTTAAAAACTTTCATATCGAAATCTTTATGGTCTTCACCAACGCGCGCAATCGAATTAATTTCGCCATTGATTACCACTCCTTCAAGCGCATCAAACGAAACTCTAACTTTATCGCCCACATTTATCTTCGAAATATCGATCTCTTTCACATAGGTTTCAGAAATTACGTCCGACATATCGGGCAAAGTGGCAATCGGAGGGCCGTTCGACCAGGTTGAAATGTCGCCATCTTTACTGTATTTGGTGCCATCCCAGCTTTCGCCAAAAATTACAATTCCGTCTTCAGGAGCGGTAATACGCGCTGCCTGCATAGCTTGTTGGAATTTTGAAATCTTCTCCCGACTGCGATTCACTTTTTCTTCCGAGCGGGCCACACCCGTTTTTAACTTATTCTGTTCAAGCAGGTAATCGCGCTGCTTTTTGGCAATTGTATTTTCTGCTTTTTTGTAAGTCATTTGGGCTTTCCGCTGGTAAGCTGCCGATTCGTAAATCGACTGTTCCAAATCGATCTTATTGTATTCCAAATCGAGTTTGGCATTTTTTATATCCTCGCGAAGTTCAGTCAATCGCACTGTGCTATCGATCTTTGCATTTTTCAGGTCAGCTTCTTCTGTTTCCAGGTTTTGCTGTTCTTGTCGCATACTGGAAATAATCTGGCTGGCATCGAGTTGCATAATAAAATCACCTTTTTTAACGTATTTACCGTCTTGGGCAAGATCAAGAATTTTCAGTTGCCAAATCCGCAGGTCTCTGTCGCCAAGTATTTTGGGCATTGGAATGGGCGTGGCCACCAAACCGTTAATTTCTCCTTTGCAAGTTAATGTGGCCTCAAAAGGGCCTTTTTCAACCACATAGAATTTCTCCGACTTGGGCGTTGTCAGCGTTCCGGCAAAAGCTGCAATGGCAATAACGCAAATTACTGCTGCAGTTATTATAATATGTTTTCTTTTTATGGCCATAAACTATTCTTCTAAAAGTTTGTCGTAATCGGCTTCAAGCGGTTTCTTTTTCTCAAAATCGAAAAGTGTTAAACTACGAAGTCGGTAATAAGAAGCCCAGTAATCGCGCAAACGCGACAGGTACGACATACGTGCCGTTTCCTGGTCGTTACTGGCAATATTTAGTCGTGTTACATCAATTTTCCCGATGAGGAAACGTTGAAAGGTAACGTTGTATCCCATTTGGGCAACGGTGTCGGCCTTTGCTGCTGTATTCACCTGTCCGGCCTGAAGATTGAACTCCAGCACACTTTGGTAAATATCCTGCTCAAAATCAATGCGTTCCTGACGTATTGTTGCAAGGGCAACTTCGCGGTTCGATTTGGCCATTGAATAACGTCCTTTTCCACGCCCCCAGTCAACAATCGGAATATTTAAACCCAGGCTAAACACCTGGCTTTTGTCGGGTTCGGTGTACACATCATCAAAATTGTCGGCACTTTTGTTTAAACCATACATGGCGTAAAGTGTCGTGTTCAGCCCCCGTTCCGATTTCGCAATGGCTACATTTTCATCTTGTTCCAGCCGTTGTTGCTGATGACTGAGAATTTCGGGATTGTTTTTAATTGCCTCGTCAATCGCCTCGTCCGGATCAATTTTTAACTCCGGAATTTCGCTGGGGACAACACATTTTATCATCGTTTCTTTCGGAAGTCCGAGGAAAGAGTTCAACATGGCCTGTGCTCTTTTTTCTCCAAGTTGAGCGACACTTAATGCCTGCTCACTATTCAGCAAACGGAGCTCCAGTTCCAACAATTCATCCTGAGTTACTGTTCCCACCTGAAAACGCCCTTTACCAATTTTATAAAGTGTATCGGCATTGGCATAATTCATTTCAGCAATATTTTTCTGAATTTGTGCATTTATCAATCCAAAAAAGCGCGAGGTAGATGTTACACGCAGATCTTCCATGTCCTGAATGAATTCTTTTTTGGCTTTTTCAAATTTCAATGGCTCAATTTTCGATTGCCATTTCAGGCGGTTGTAACCATTCAATTCCTGCGAAAAACCAACACTGATAGGCGTTGCATTAAACGAAGTGTTTTTGTCTCCACCAAGGTTTTTAATCATTCCAAGTTCCGAGCGTAGAAATACCTGACCGCCGGTTAGCGAAACATTCTGAACGGCAGAAACGCTAACTTCAGAGTTAAAATATTCGCGCAAACGGAATTCATCTTCGTTGGTTTCGAAGTTATATTCGCTATTACTGTAGCGGTTAAAATCGGCCGGATTTGAACTTAACGAAATGCTGGGTAAGCGCTCGGCTTTGTAAAAGCGGTGTTCCCAGTAACTGGCCAAATACATGTTTTTATTTCGGAAAGCGTCGATTGATTGTTCTGAAGCAATATCGATCACTTCGGGAAGTGTTAACACCAGTTCTTCCTGGGCGGCGGCAAATCCCGTAAGGCCCAGAATAAATATAAATGATAAATATATTTTTTTCATTTTAGCTTGTTTTCAGGTTAATTTTTATGAACGAAGACTTACTACCGGATCGTTTGCTGCGGCTCGTTTAGCGGGCAAATAGCCAAAAATAATTCCGACACCAACCGACACACCAAAAGCAATAAAAATGCTAAAGGCGGAAACAATGGTTTTGATATCGAACATGGCTGTAATAATTTTAGAGAGCACCACGCCCAGAATAATTCCGATAATCCCACCGGTTAAACTGATTAATGTTGACTCGGAAAGAAACTGCGCGATAATGTCTTTTTGTTTGGCACCCAATGCCTGGCGAACACCAATTTCGCGAATACGTTCCAATACCGACGCCAGCATAATATTCATAATGCCAATTCCGCCAACAACCAGCGAAATTCCGGCGATTACACCTAAAACGATGTTGAATATTTTTTTGGTTTTTTGTTGCTGTTTGAGCAGAAGCTCGGGGATGGTGACTTCAAAATCGTAAAGATCGGAGTGGCGCCTGAGCAACATACGTTTTATTAATGTTGCCGAGCTGTTGAGCTGTTCCGTTTCTTTTATCTGAACAATGATTTTGTCGAGTTGGTTAAGATTATCGTCGGTGTCAACCGGCTCATCGGTTTGTTCCGGGCCGCCAACAATAATAACCATATTACTGCTATTGCTGTTTTTATTGGCACTTAAAACTTCGTCGGCTCGGATTAGCGAACGGTTTTTAAACCGCAGCAGCATGGTTTGTACAGGAATGAAAATTTTATTGTCGGAACTGCTGATTCCCAGCTCGTCGGATGCCGATGCGGTAAAATCGCGTCGTTCAACAACACCAATAATTTTTAACCAAATCTGGCCGCATTTTATATACTTTCCTATTGGATCTTGCTGACGGAAAAATTGCTCTTTAATGTTATTCCCCACAACACAAACGGGCAGTCCTTTTTCAATTTGTGTGTTGTTAAAACGGTTTCCTTCGGCCAGGTTCATGTTAAATAAATCGAAGTAATGGTTTTCAATTCCTTCGAGCACAACCGGTTTGCTGATTCCGTTTAACAGGGCCGAGTAATTAAAGGAGATTACCGGTGAAATACGTTCAACAGTAGGAACAATTTTTTTAATGGCTTCAACATCGTGAAGTGTCAGTCCTTTGGAGAATTTCTTAGCTGTGGGCTGGCCATTGCCATCGCCACCTGCTCCGTCGGATAACGAATAAGTGCTCGGCGTAATAACAATGTTATTTACCCCAACCAGTTTTATCTGCTCCAGAATTTCCTGCTCGGCGCCATTTCCAATTGCCATCATGCTAATTACCGCAGCCACACCAAAGATGATACCGAGTGCGGTAAGTATCGATTTCAAGCGGTTGGCAATAATGGCTTCAACCGCTATCAGAATATCGTGTAAATATCTTTTAATAAACATCTTGTTTGGTTTGAGTGGTTAATTGGCCGAAGTAATTGTAACACCCGGAGGCAAAGCCATTCCCTGTGGTAATTCAGGCGCTTTTTCCTCTTTTTGTTCCTTCTTTTTTGCCGCTTCTTCTGCCGCTTTTTCAGCTGCTTTGCGTTGCATGTCGGCGTAAATTTCAAAACCTGTAAGATCGTAATCGGCAGCATCTGCCGGCTCCAGCAACTGTACTTCCTGACCTTCTTCAAGTCCCTGGTTTACTACCACATAATTTTCGTTGGCCTCGCCGGGTTCTATAATTTGTGCTGTTTTCGAATCGTTCAGATATACATACGACAAACTATCGTTTGAAAATACGGCTTCGATGGGAATATAAGTGGCATCTTCAATAAAGCTGGCCTGAATAGTGTTACTGGTTGTCATGGCCGGTTTCAGATCAGCATCGGAACCGTTGACCTTAATTTTTACCTCGAAAACCTTCGCATCGCTTTTTGGCATTAACTGCCCCATGTTGGCCACGGTGGCTACTTCGCCGGTTAATGTTTTATCGGGGAAAGCATCAATTCCAATTCTAACTTTCTGTCCGGGTTTTATCAAAGCAATGTCAATTTCGTTAATAAAGGTTTTGGTAACCAGGTTATCCATGTTCGGGAAGGTGGCAATAATCGGGCTCCACTGCGATACGCGCGATCCGGTTTCAACAGTACCGCCCCACTCGTATTTGTGGTAGGAAATAATACCTGCTTTTGGCGAATAAATAATCAGTTGATCCATTAATTCTTCCAAGGCATCAACACGTTCTTTAACTTGCTTATAGGTAATAAATTTACGGTTCACTTTATTTATTTCCTGTTGCGTTTTTAATTCGTAGGCTTGTTTCGATTGTTCAAGTTTCCGCAAGGCTTTATCGTAATCCATCTTCACCTTTTTCTGTTCCGATGGCGATTCGTAAATTGATTCGTCAACCGCAATTTTTCGCTCTTCTACATCCAGTTGGGCGTTAATAATCTGGTCGCGTTCGTTGCTGAGCGTGAGGTTGGAATCTATTTTACTGTCGTTGTATTCCGACAAAGTTGTTTCCAGTTCATCCTGGGCATCTTTTAATTGTTCCTGAACGGCCTGATGATCGAGTGTGGCCACATAATCGCCCGAATCAACATAAGTTCCCTCTTCAACAATATCGGTAATTGTTAAGTTGGAAATTCGGGTTTGGCGATCTTTCATTTTTTCGGGAACATAAACATGATCGGAGTTTTCCGATTCGAGTTGCCCGCTGGAATATACCAGCACTTCAAAAGGGCCTTTCTGAACGGTAGCGGTAATTTGTGTGGTTTCGTTTTTCGAACCTGATAAAATAATGACTACCACAAACAGTATAATTACTGCCATGGCGGCAAACAGCCAGTTTTTTTTCTTCATTTTAGTATGCTTTTAGTTTTCAAGAGTGACGGATAGTAAAATGCATGAGGGCATGCCGTTTTAAGTAAAATTTTGAGGATGTTGTTTCATGACTTTAGTTTTCGTTTCTGATTGAATAATTGTTTGTTTTTGTTTAACAAAAATTGTGCCTTGGCTTAATTTCAACGAAAGAAACAAAAAATAAGTATGAAATTTTGTTAAATAAACTTCAAATAAACTAAAAATGTAGTTTTTTAACTGAAAGTTCAGTTTGAAAGTCGGGTTTTGGATCTAAAAATACCGGCTTGTGCCAATGTCATTATCAGCACACCAACAACTGTTACCATTCCACCGACAAACTGGTGAAACACCGGGAAGGTGTGAAAAACAAGGTAGGCACCTATTAATACAAAAATTCCTTTTAGCGTTTGTACCACTGCCGAGCGCGATGCATCGATAAACTGGTACGAATAATATACCGTTAAAATGGCGATAAATTCGAGGAAAGCCCCGATTGAAATATTGGCAAAAACCCGCGATGGAATTGCGGCCTCAGGGCTGTAGATAAAAAATGCAATAAGCGAAAATGTGAAGAGCCAGGTGTAGCGATTCAGGTTAAACAGCTCGGGGCTAATGTTTTTAACATGCACTTTTACAATAAGTGTTGCAGTGGTGGCAAAAAGTGCATTAATCACCACAATTCCGGTTCCGGCAATAAACAGGGTTCTTAAACTCGTTCCGCCGGTGTAACTAATAATAAAAGTACCGATTAGGGCCAGCGATGCACCAACAACTTCAACCCATCCAAACTTTTCTTTGAGCAGAACGATACCGCCCAAAGTAACCATTACCGGGAATAGATTGCCGATAAACGAGGTGATGGATGGATCGGGGATAACGTTTATGGAAATAAAAAATGAGGTAGTTGTCAGGATTTCGAGAATGCCAAGTAGCAAAAGAATACGACGTTGTTTTTTACTGAGAACTTTTAACTGACCCAGTTTTTTGTTTTTTAGCGCAAACAGGAAACTGAACAGCATGCCAAAACCACACCAGTAAATACCAAATTGTGTTAAATGAACTTCGTTTAACGCAGCCTTACTAAATATATAAACGTTTGAGAAAGCAATTGTGGCAACAAGGGCCAGCAGGTATCCCTTAAATGTGGCTGTTTTCATTCGTAATAATTGAGTTGTCTTTCCGGTTCCATAATTACAATTTAATTCGTCTCCGGAAGCTGTGGCAAAGATAAAAAATCAATGCAAAGTGTAAACCGGTCTCTCAAATCGTAAAATTACAATCTTCAAAACGTCAAAAATATTACAAAATGATTGCTTTTTGGATTCTTCAAAATGAAAAATTTGGATAAGTATCCGGTGTTGCTAGCTTTGTTGTGTTTAATGTTAAAACCAACAAGATGTCAAAAACCCGAAAAACATTGTTGATATCATTTTTAGCACTTTCATGTATTTTGTTCGGCATAGGATCGCTAGCAAAATTGGAGCACTGGAGCAATCTCGTTTGTTGTAGTTTTGTATTGAGCGGATTGATTTTGGCAACAGTTGCACTTGTTGTTGCCATGTGGCGGCCTAATATGAAATAGTATGAAAATCACAAAAACCGGAAAAATTCTGCTGATCACCGCGGCACTGCTTGCACTAATACTTGTAATTAGTGGAACTCTGATTGACTTTGAAAATTTGTCGGAACGTACGGCTAAAATAGTAGCAACAGCAGGTTACGGTATTATGACTTTGGTTTTACTCAGGATCTTTTTACTCACTCGTAAGCAGAAATAAATTCTGTAACACACTAATTTTTCTTAACCCAACATTAACCTTCCTGTAACTTTCGGCTGCAATTTTCAGAATCGATTATCTTTGTATGGTTATTCATTGATTATTAACTATCGGACGACTGCAGCAACAGGTTTGAAGCAAACTTCAGGCTCCGGTCATCCTGCTTAAAACAAAAATATGTTACCTAAAATCAATCCTATTGAAACTAAAGCCTGGCAAAAACTGGAAGAGATTTATTTCGAGTTTGAGGGCACTCATATGAAAGACCTGTTTGCAGCCGATGCTGACCGGTTTGAAAAGTATTCACTGAAATTTGAAGATATCCTGCTCGACTTCTCGAAAAACATTGTTAGCGATGAGGTAAAAGCAGCTTTATTGGAGCTGGCTGAAGAGTGTGGTCTGAAAGACGCGATTTCGGCCATGTTTTCGGGGCAGAAAATTAATGCTACCGAAGATCGTGCTGTGCTTCACGTGGCTTTGCGCAACCGCAGCAACACACCAATTGTTGTTGACGGCGAAGATGTAATGCCCGAAGTAAATGCTGTGCTCGACCAGATGAAAGGTTTTACCGCAAAAGTAATTTCGGGCGAGTGGAAAGGTTACACCGGAAAAGCAATTACCGATATTGTAAACATTGGTATTGGAGGTTCGGATCTTGGTCCGTTGATGGTTACCGAGGCTTTAAAACCTTACAAAAACCATCTGAAACTGCACTTTGTATCGAATGTTGACGGTACACACGTTGCCGAAACCTTGAAAGAAGTTGATCCGGAAACTACCATGTTTATCGTGGCTTCTAAAACTTTCACTACACAGGAAACTATGACCAACGCCAACACGGCAAAAGACTGGTTCCTTGAGTCGGCAAAAGATTTGGAGAACGTAGCCAAACACTTTGTTGCCGTGTCAACCAACGCTGAAGCTGTTTCTGCTTTTGGTATCGATACCGACAACATGTTCCGTTTCTGGAACTGGGTTGGTGGTCGTTATTCGTTGTGGTCGGCAATTGGTTTAAGCATTATGCTGGGCATTGGTTACGATAATTATATAGAACTGCTTGATGGTGCTCATACCATGGATAAGCATTTCAGCGAAACCGATTTTGATAAAAATATTCCGGTAATTTTGGCACTGATTGGCCTTTGGTACAACAATTTCTACGGTGCCGAAAGTGAAGCAATTCTTCCTTACGACCAGTATATGCACCGTTTTTCTGCTTATTTCCAGCAAGGAAACATGGAAAGTAACGGTAAATATGTTGATCGCAACGGCGAACAAGTGGATTACCAAACCGGCCCGATTATTTGGGGAGAGCCTGGAACAAACGGTCAGCACGCGTTTTACCAGCTGATTCACCAGGGAACAAAACTGATTCCTTGCGACTTTATTGCATCGGCAATTAACCACAACAAAGTGGGCGATCACCATCCGAAATTACTGGCCAACTTCTTTGCACAAACCGAAGCAATGATGGTGGGTAAAACCGAGGAGCAGGTAGTTGCAGAATTAAAAGCTGCCGGTAAATCGGAAGCGGAAATTAAAGAATTGACACCATTTAAAATATTCATGGGTAACATTCCAACCAACTCGATTTTGGTGAAACAATTGACTCCACGTGTTTTGGGATCGTTGATTGCCATGTACGAACATAAAATCTTTGTTCAGGGAATTATATGGAACATTTACAGTTTCGATCAGTGGGGAGTTGAGTTGGGTAAACAATTGGCCAACGCCATTCTTCCGGAATTGAATAACGACGAAAAAGTAACAGGCCACGATGCATCAACCAATGGTTTGATCAACGCCTGGAAAGCAATGAGATAAGAAGATTCTCACCATAATTTTCAGAATGCCATTCGTTTTACGGGTGGCATTTTTTATTATGAAATTGTGATGCTTAACCAAGTATTTTTCAAGTCATATTGAAAAGCTGTTGGAATCTGATCGATTGTTAAAAACAGATTTCTCACTTCGTTCGAAATGACAGAAAAGCTAGTTCGTTTTTAACACAGTTTTGGTGTTAACTCGCAGAACACTTTATGCGGCGGAACTTTATCGTAAAGTATTTTGTAAACAGCCTCGCAAATCGGCATATCGACCTGGTGTTTCTCGTTAATTTCGTGAATGGATTTTGAAGCGTAATAACCTTCTGCAACCATATTCAGTTCCAGTTGTGCAGCTTTTACCGAGTAGCCTTTTCCAATCATCGATCCGAAAGTACGGTTGCGGCTAAATTGCGAATAAGCAGTTACCATGAGGTCGCCCAGATAAGCCGGCGCTTTTATGTCGCGGTTAATCGGGTGCACCTGATCAACAAAACGTTTTATTTCCTGGATAGCCCGTGAAATGAGCACTGCATGAAAATTGTCGCCAAAACGCTGCCCGTGTGCAATACCCGCAGCTATAGCAATTATATTCTTCAGTACCGCGGCATATTCCGTTCCCCAAATATCATCCGATGCCGAAGTGTAAATGTAATCGCACTCAATAAGTTGGGTAAACTTAACAGCCTTTTCTTCAGTAGTGCAGGCCACGGTAAGGTACGACAGTTTCTCGCGCGCCACTTCTTCGGCATGGCACGGACCGGCCAAAACACCAATCCTGTCATGATCGACATTAAAATACTTTTGCAAATATTCGGCCACCAAAAGATTTTCCTCGGTAACAATTCCCTTCACTCCCGATAAAATGTATTTGCCCGAAAGGTCTTTAACATCAGCCAATACGTCCGGAAGGAATGCCGAAGGAACAGCTATTATAAGTATATCGGAATGGGAGATGATGCAGTTTATATCGTCGCAGAAATTAATTTTTGAAGTATCAAACTCAACTTCGTGTAAATAACGCGGGTTGTGTTTATTCCTTTTAAACGTGTCAATGGTTGATTGTTTACGAAAATACCAGTTGATTTCGTTTACGTTTTCTAAAAGAATTTTAGCTAAAGCTGTTGCCCAGCTACCACTCCCGATAATGCCAACTTTATCTGTCTTTAAATTCATTTACGTGATAAATAACGTGCAAAGGTACAATTTGTACGTGCTTATCGAAGAAAAAGTAGGAATTTAATGGTTTTTAAGAATTCGTATTTTCAACGGGAAATGGATTATTCAGTTGTAAATTAGCAGGGTAGAGGCGCACGCCGGGTATTTGTAAATGGTAAGATGAATTTATATTTTTAGTAAATATGTTCAACATGAACAGAATTGGTAAATTAGTAATCAAAATAACATACCGATGAAACGAGCATATTTAGTGCGGATTTCTGTGATACTTTATAAATAAACAAATCTAATCAGATGAAAGAAGAAGTAAGTGAAAGTTCAATCCGTTTGAAAGCAATGATTGAAAAAGCGATTGAAGATCATAAGATTACGCGCGACGAGTACGACAAAATCCTGAATATTGCCGCCGAGGATGGATACATCGATCGACACGAACAGGTTTTACTCAGCCAGTTGCAACAGATGATCGAAGACCGCGTTGTAAAGTTTGTAATCTAATTTCTGTTATGAACAAATTTCTGAAGATTGCAGGAATAACCCTTGTTGCGTTGGTTGTTCTGCTGCTGGGGTATTCGTATGTAAGTTTTAATTCGTATTCGCCAACCGACCCCGATGTAACCGTCGACAAAACAAAATTGGGCTATTACCAAAATTCGTGGGAGGATTGTCGTGATGCTTTCAGAGCGCAAGCCAATTCCATGAAAACACGATTTGATAGCGTGGCCGTATTTTCGAGAGCAGTGGAAAGTAAATCCGACACCGGTTTAACCATTGACTTTTGCTACATTCCGGCAAGCGATACCACCGAAAAACTGGTGATGATCTGCTCGGGTACTCACGGCATTGAAGGTTTTGTGGGTAGCGCCGTTCAGCAACAATTAATGGCCGAATTTTTCAAACCCGAAATGTTAGAGACTACCGGTGTTTTATTGGTACACGGACTAAATGCATGGGGTTTTAAAAACCAGCGGCGTTTCACCGAGAGCAATGTCGATCTGAACCGGAATTACAGCACCGATAAATCACTTTTCGAAACCAAAAACGATGGTTTTGTGGCGCTTTACGATATGCTAACTCCAAAAGGAGAACTGAATATGAACAGCATAAGCAACAAGTTCTTTATGGTAACGGCCATCAACCAAATTGCCCGAAAAGGAATGCCGGCTTTATTACAGGCTTTTGCACAGGGACAGTATGAATTTCAGGAAGGAATTTATTTTGGCGGAAACGATTTTGAGCAACAAGTGGCAATTATGTCGGAGGTTTTGAGTGACATTGCAGCGCCTTATTCTACGCTGTTAAATCTCGATTTGCATACCGGTTTTGGCGAAAGGGGAGAGTTACATCTTTTCCCCAATCCAATCGATGATCCGGAATTAAAAGCAAAAACCGTGGAAGTATTTAAAGGCTACCAAATTGATTGGGGCGACTCAGATAATTTCTATACCGTTTCCGGCCAGTTTGTTGAATTTATTGGCGACTTATTTCCCGATAAAACATCGATACCCATGTTGATGGAATTTGGCACTTTAAATACCGGCTCAACTATTGGCGCGGTAAAATCGGCACACATTTCTATAGCTGAAAATCAGGGGGCGCATTACGGTTATAAATCACAGAAAGATAGCTTAAAAGCTTTGGCCGGTTATTACGAAATGTTTTATCCGCCATCGGAAAAATGGCGTACGAATGCACTTACTGTTTCGCAGGAAATGATGGGGAAGATTTGGGAAAACTTACAGAAACTGGAGTAAAAACGGTTTTCTATTTTAGCAGATACGCGATTATCACCCCCAAATAATTTCCAACGGCATAACCGGCAATTCCTACAACCAGTCCGGTTAAAATTATCTGTCGGTTTTTTAATGCGCCGGCAACCACCGGAACAAAGGGCGGTGAGCAAATTAATGCACTGGTTGAAATGATCACTGTATCGGCATCAACTTTAAAAATACGTGCCAGTGCAATGTGAATAATGTGCGAACCATAAACCGCTAAAGCCACATAGTAAAACAGCGAAAAAGATATGTTCGATAGTTTGCTGATGTCGGCCATAGAGGCAATCGTTAAACAGAAAATGAGGATGAGGTACATGCCCAATTGAAAAGTCTTTTTTATGGCTTTTATTTTGGGCACAAACGAAAAGGCAATTCCAAAAGTTGTGATTAACAGAATTACAACTGCCGTTTGGTATTCCTGTGGTAAAAGCAAACTGATGCCGTAACTCACTCCAAGGATGGCCACCGAAATTCCAAAAGCACCGATTAATGGCAGCAATGTTTTTTTCTTCAACATCCCGTCGTACGATTCAAACTCTTCTTCCGTATTCATTTCTGCAACGGCTGTGTCTTCTGTTTTCACCGGTTTAAAAGGCGGTAAAAACCACAGAAAAACTTTCTGCCCGATGGAAAGAATAAAAACCAGGTAAATAGCACCGAGTGTCAGGTCGTAGGTGTGGGTCATAATGTACAGTTCCTGCGACACGTTCAATGCGGTTTTCATGGCGGCCATGTTGGGTGTTCCACCGGTGTATACGCCAACCAGCATTCCGGCCACCTGCCAAATGTTTTCAATGTCGTTACGGAAAATAAAATAGCCGATAATCACAATTATCAATACGGAAAGTAATCCGGTGGCTAGCGCAATAAATGCCGAGCGGGCCATTTTAAACCACGAGCGCACATCAACCGAAAAAAGGATCAAAGGTAAGGCCAGTGGAATGGTAATATCGGTGAGCATGTTTTGGTATTTTTCTGCTCCGTGAGGCAGCACGCCCATGTTACCAATAATTAAACCAACGCCGTAACAAATAAGCACGGCGCCAATTTTCTTTAATATCGAAAACTTGCCTTCGAGATAAATAACAACAACAGGAGTGATAACAAAAAGAATAATCAACGCCAGAAACGGTGTCTCCATAGTTTTAAAAATTTCCCTTACCGGGCGGTAAAGATATCAGAATGAGGAGAAACTACAAATAACAATTAGTTAGCGATTGTGTGACGGACTCTGAAAGTTTCTATTTTAAAATATAAGCGATAATAACTCCCAGGTAATTTCCGATTGCATAACCTGCAATTCCAACAAAAATTCCTGTTAAAATTACTTCGCGGTTTTTTAAAGCCGATGCCACCACCGGCACAAATGGCGGCGAGCAAATAAGTGCACTCCCGGAAATGATTACAGTATCGGCATCAATTTTAAAAATTCGGGCAATGGCAACATGCAGGATGAGCGAACCAAACATGGCCAGTCCAACATAATAGAACAACGATATGGAGATATTTGCCAGCTTGCTTATATCGGCCATAGATGATACGGCGATACAGAAAATCAGTATGAGGTACATGCCCAGCTGGAAGGTCTTTTTTATCTTTCTTATTTTAGGGACAAATGATAAACCGATGCCAAAAGTTGTTACCCCAATAACGGTAACTGCATCGGAAAATTCATCGGAAAAAAGTTTACTAATAAGAAAACTTACGCCAAGAATAGCGCCGGAAATAACAAATGCGACCATTAACGGCCTAAAGATTTCTTTTTTAAATAAACCGGTGTACGACTCGTATTCTTCCTGCAGACTCTTAGCCGTCTTCTCACTTTCCTTTTTATTTGATGATTTATAAGGAGGCAAAACCCAAAGCAGTACCCGTTGTCCAACAGAAAATATGAAAATAAGATAGATTGCGCCCAGTGTCATTTCGTAAGTGTGGGTTAAAATGTAAAGCTCCTGCGGAACATCAAGTGCTGTTTTTATAGCTGCCATATTTGGGGTGCCTCCTGTGTAAACTCCCACCAGCAAGCCAGAAACTTTCCATATTTCCGTAATGCTGTCTTTAAATAGCCAGTATCCCATAAATATCATCAGTATCACAGCAAATAACCCGATAAGTAAAGATCCCATTGCTGAGCGTACATGCCCCAGCCACTTTTTCACATCAAGAGAAAATAAAATCAGGGGTAAACAAAGCATAATGGTGTAGGTAGAAAAGAAATCCTGCAAAAAGGCAATTATATTTCTTGATACATCCTGTTCCGAAACCAATCCTGCTGCAAGGTATTCGCTCATTTGTTTAAAGGGAATGTAAACTTCCTCCTGCAAGAGTTGAAAATAACTTTCAGAAGCGGATGGGAGTAAACCTATATTTCCAATAAAAATTCCAAATCCATAACAGAGCAAAACTGCCCCGATTTTTTTTTGCCAAAGCATATTTACTTTCAAGATAAATGATAGCGATTGGAGTGATGACAAACAGAAATATCAGAACCAGAAATTGTGCGTTCATAATTTCATGGTGTTTTGGTTAAATACTGAAGTCGCAGAATATGTTCGTAACTGCTCTTTCGTTGAAATGATACGCGAAGCAGGTATTAATGTTCCATTGTCTTATTAGAAGGATTGTATTTGGAGGTGGAAATTCAGTGCTAAAATTACATTTGATAAGAGTAAAACAGAAAGAATAGCAGATTATCCAAAACCGCCACCACCCGGCGTTTCAATTACAAAAGTGTCGCCTTGTTCCATATTTGTATTTTGAATGGAATCAAGAATAATTTCTTCGCCATTGGCACGAATCACTTTTTGGCATCCCGGTTTTCCGTCGCCACCTCCATTTAACCCAAAAGGCCCTAATTTTCGTCGTTGGGTGAGTACCGAAAGATTTACCGGCTCCAGGAATTTTAATACCCGTTTTACACCATCGCCACCGTGCCATTTGCCGTGGCCACCAGAGTTTTTCCGAATGCTGAATTCCTCCAGCCGAACCGGGTAACGGTGTTCCATAATCTCGGGGTCGGTAATGCGTGTATTTGTCATGTGGTGATGAACAGCGCTGGCTCCGTTAAAACCTTTTCCGGCACCGCAACCACCACAAATAGTTTCGTAGTAGCCAAAATTCTTGTTGCCAAACAGCGTGTTGTTCATAGTTCCCTGGCTGGCTGCCACCACGCCAAAAGCTTTTAACAGCGTGTCAGTCAGGCGTTGACTGATCTCCACATTGCCTCCAACCACCGCCGGACATTTCGACGGATCATCATCAAAATCCGGATTCAATAATCCGCTTGGCAGAATAAAATCTACTGGCTCCAAAAGACCGTCGTTCAGCGGAATGGTTTCATTCAGCAACAACCGGAGCACATAAATACTTACACTTTTTACAATTGCTTCAGTGGCATTCATGTTGCCCTTGTGCACGGCAGCACTGCCTGTAAAATCGATGCTGCAGTTGCCATTGTTCAGCTGAATATTTACCTGCAGTTTTGCCCCGTCATCGAGGTATTCAGTGGCTGAATAATTCCCATTTTCAAATTTCTGAAGTGTGGCTTTCATCTTTTGTGCAGCATGATCGCGCAACAGGTCGAGGTAATTCTGGACGGTTTCCTTTCCGTGTTTATTGATGAGGTCGATCAGTGCTTCGGAACCATTTTTATTGGCAGCCAGCGCCGCATTTAAATCGGCCAGATTTTCTTCCACTGAGCGGGTAGGGTATTTGCTGTTGAGCAGGATCTTTCGCATTCCATCCCAATCAGGTTGCCCATTTTTTACCAGGTAAAAAGGAGTGATACAAACGCCTTCTTCCTCCAGGTTTTTTGCGTTTGGAGGCATCGATCCGGGACTGATTCCGCCAATCTCGGAATGATGAGCACGGTTTACCACAAAACCAACACGTTCTCCGCCATAAAAAACGGGTGAAACCAATGTTACATCAGGCAGGTGCGAGCCTCCGTATTTCGGGTGATTGGTAACGATGGTGTCTCCCTCCTCAAATTCGAAATGTTTAATTAGTTCGCGCACACAAACACCCAATCCGCCAAGATGTACCGGAATATGCGGAGCATTGGCCACTAGCCGTCCATCTTTGTCGAGCAATGCACACGAAAAATCGAGACGTTCTTTAATGTTTACCGACAAGGATGTACGTTGCAGCAGAGCCCCCATGTTTTCCGCAATAGCCATAAAACGGTTGGTGAACAGTTCCAGTTCGGTTTCCCGGTTTTGTACCTTGTTGAGTTGCTGACTTTCGGTTTTGCTTTTTAAAATAGCCGTCCCTGAATGTTGCAATTCCAATGACCAGCCACTTTTTACAAAGGTTGTAGAAAAACTGTCGAGAAAAAGCGCCGGACCTTTTATTTGCGCTCCGGCTTTCAATTCGTTTCGGACAAAAACAGGAGTACCATTCTCTGTCGATTTCATCGGTTCGGGCAGGTAGCTTGTTTTTGCTTCGGTGCTTGTTTCGTTATCTGTTTTTTCTACGGCTGCCAGCACACGAATCGCTTCAATTTCGATGGTGCGGTTGCTAACCGTGTGCCCGTACACTTTTTTGTATTGCTGATGAAAGTCGGCAACCAGCTGTTCAACATCGGAAAAATGAATTTCAAGACTCGAATCCTGTCCTGCAAAACGTATAAATACCATGCGTTGGCGTATGCTTATTTTTTCTTTGTTGAAACCTTCGTTTTGGAGTTTTTTTGTTGCCTCATTTTCAATTTCTGTGAACCAGTTGGGGAGCAAATTTTCAACTTCATTTAAGTCCTGTAACACTTGCTTTTCGGCAAATCGCACAACACTGGCATTACCTATTCCGTAAGCGCTTAACAACCCCGCATCTTTTGGCAAAAGAATATTTTGGATGCCAAGAATTTCGGCAATGTCGCAGGTGTGCAGACCGCCGGCACCACCAAATGCAACCAGCGAAAAGTCTTTTGGATCGTAGCCTTTTGTAATTGAAATTTTGCGAATGGCTCCGGCCATAATTTCGTTGGCTATGGCAATAAATCCATTCAATACTGTATCGGCTGACGGTTTTTCTCCGGTGCTATTTTCCATTGAATCGAGCAACTCTTCCAGTCGTTTTTCTGCTTCGTGCTTAAAAACAGGAATTCCGAATTGACTGGCATCAAGACGATCTAAAAGCAGGTTTACATCGGTAATCGTTAACGGACCTCCCGCGCCGTAACATGCCGGACCGGGATAGGCGCCGGCACTTTCGGGGCCAACAAAAAGTTTGTAACCATCAAAACCACAAATGGAACCACCGCCTGCTGCCACGGTTTCAATAGCAATAGCCGGACTGTTTATGCGTGCATCGCCAACCTGCAATTCGTAGCGGTAGTCGAACTCGCCGTCAATTCGCGAAACATCGGTACTGGTGCCACCCATATCAAAAGTGATCAGTTTAGCGTAACCTTCTTTTCCCCCGATTTCGCGTGCGCCAACCACACCTCCGGCCGGTCCACTCAACAAACTGTCTTTCGGATGAAACTTATCCGCCGACACCAAACCTCCGGCACTGGTCATGATCTGGAATAAATTTCGGCCCGTTTTTTCGGCAATGCGGTTTACGTAGTTGTGAATGATGGGAGAGAGGTAGGCGTTTACAACCGCCGTTTCGGCGCGATTCAAGATCTTTATCAGTGGTGATAATTCTGTTGATTGGGAAACGAAGCTGAATCCAATTTCTTCAAGAACTTGTGCCAGTTGTTGCTCGTGTTTGGGATTGATAAAAGCATTCATTAATGCGATGGCCACCGATTCTATTTCATGAAGATTTACTTTTTCTAGCTTTTTTTTGAGGTCATCAACATCGATTGGTTTTAATACTTTTCCATTTGAGTCGATGCGTTCATCAACTTCAACAATCTGGTGTGTTAATTGCCGTGGTTTTTCCACGTTCATGGCAAAAATATCAGGGCGTGCCTGGTTGCCAATTTCCAGCAAGTCGGCAAATCCTTTTGTTACGATAAAAAGTGTTTTGGCGCCTTTATTTTCCAGCAAAGCATTGGTCCCTTTTGTCGATCCGAGTTTCAGGTGCAGTTCCGGAAATGCCTCGTTCAATCCCGTTTGCGTGATCAGTCGTGCTCCCAAAACCGGTGCTTCCTCATGTGAAGTCAGCTCAAAGTTGCTGCCTTCCATTTCAGTATTTAAGCAAGGAGAATCGAGTTCAAGTATCCTGCTCTGCAAATCAAACGAAACAACTTTTCTTTCGTTAAAATCCTGTTGGAGCAAACGAAATGAAAAGCCATTAAATATGTCGCGGTGTAAGTTCCACGAGTCAGCAATAACACATTGGTTTGCGGAAATTACTTTTTGAATGGTACTGCGCAGACTGCTGCTGCTCAATACCTTTTGGCGGTATTCTTGGCCCGATTCGTCGATGCTAATACAATCGGTGAAAGTTCCGCCGGTGTCTACAAAAAGTTGAAAATATTTATTTGCCATGTTACTTCTTTTGTCCTTTAAACCACACCCACCCTGAAATTATAATTGCCACAAAACCAATGCCCCAAAGTATTTCATTTCCGGCAGAAACTGTTGGCAAGAATACGTTGTAAAATGCTTTTATAGCGCTGTTTAAACCAAGAATCAGCGTAACAAAAATTACAATCAGCATTAGCACATTCAATAATGTGGGATTTGTTTTTGCACCGGTTATTTTGTTGTTGTTGATTACGATAAAAAGGAAAATGCTTACAAATGGCAGCAGAAATCCATTTAATGCCTGCGCCAGAATTATTGCCGGGATAGGTTTTACATTTACTACTGCAAAACCGATTCCGATGAGCAAAACCACCAACCAGCCCAATTTAAAATTTAGCGAATTTGCCTGCCATTTCTCCGGTGTTTTATTTCCAAAAAGGCTTTTTAAAGTAATGGCAGCAGCCAGTGGTGCAGTTACCGATGAGGTAAATCCGGCAGCAAATAAGCCAAAACCAAGCAGGTACTTCCCGGCCGGACCAACTTTTTGTTGTAAGGCGAGTGAAAGATTTTCAAACGAAAATTCAGATGTAACGGCTGTTCCAACTATCAGCACAGCCATCGAAAAAAGTCCGCCCAATAAAATAGCCACCGCCAGTCCGAATCGCATTTCTTTTACCGATTGTTTTTGGCTGGAAATGCCGGAGCCCAAAAAGAGGTTATAAGGAACAATGGTTGTTCCGATCAATCCTAATACCAGAAGCCCGGCTGCATTAGTCGAGGGAAAACGCGGAATTAAAGTCCCTTCGAGTACCGCTTCTAATTCCGGTTTAATTAAGAAGGCAGTAATCAGAAAGCCGATGCCCATTAACACCACGACAAATCCCATTATCGTGGAAATTATTTTCAACGAAGGAATATTGAGAATGACGGCAGCCACGCTGCCAATGATCAAAACCAATACCCATGCAGGTAAATCAAAAATTAGTTGGAAGCCAGCAACAGCACCCAGCAGATTCCCCATTTCGTAAGCTGCGGCACCAACAACAATGGCTCCCAAAACCAAAATCAGTATGGGAAGTTTGGCTTTGCTTTTTTCAAATTGGTGTACAATCGCCTGCCCCAAATTTAACCCGGATTTGATTGTCAATCGCGCAGCAGCTTCCTGCAAAAGCAAACAGGCAAACGTGGAAAATAGTAAAGCCCAGAGAAGTTCAGTTCCCAAAGCGGTACCTGATTTGGCTGCAGTGGTAATTGTTCCCGGACCGATAAAAGCCGCAGAAACAACTGACCAGAAAAGGATATTCAGAATGCGTTTTTTTGTCGACATAACCGTTTGAAAGCTCCAAAGTACAAAAAACGAACTTCAAATATTTTGAATCGTGAACAAAATGGAGGTGGGTAAAAGAAATTATTGAAGGAAGCTAAATCAGTTGCCTGTTTCTCCATTCCCGCGCCAGCAACGCATAAATCACATCATCAACCCATTTGTCGTTTAGAAAGAGGCTCTCAACGAAATGCGCTTCTTTTCGAAAACCAAGTTTCTCCAACAAAGCAACGGATGCAATATTTTCGGGATCGATTGAGGCAGTTATTCTGTGTTTTTTCAATTCGGTAAAAAGGTAGTCGATAACCGCTAAGGCAGCTTCGGTGGCAAACCCCAAACCCTGGTGCTGTTTGGCAATGGTGTAGCCCAGTTCAACTTGTTGCTCATCGATAAAATGAATGCCGATATCGCCAATTAATTCCTTACTGCTTTTGTCAACAACAGCCAGCTGAAACCAGGTGTCGGGTACATTAAATTCGGTAGCTAATTTTCCTAAAAATATTTCTACATCGTCAAGTGTTTTCGGAATCCAGCCCTGGTATCTATTGGTTTCCGCATCCGATCGATAAGATAAAATCGCATGTTTGTCATTTGCTTCAAGCGGGCGTAAAATTAATCGTTGGGTGGTTAGCTGCATTTTATTTTGTTGTTTGCTCCACGATCCAGTCTTTCATGGTCTTTAAAACTTCCGGATCGATAGTTTCTTCAATTTGGGCATATTCGGCTGTAGAGCCTGTCTCGCAGTTTTGAAACAGGTGATTATGATTGGCAAAACTCACGGTGTCAACATTCATATTTGATCCTGAATTTACTGCTTTTATAACCGCTTCCAGGTTCGATACCGGAACCTGCAAGTCTTTTGATCCGTTGAGTGCCAGCACCGGACATTTCACTTTTGCCAGAATCGGCGTTGGATCGTAAGTCAGGAAAAAACGAAACCATGTTGAGTTTACATTCGAGATCTCTACATCGACGGCTTTTTTCATATCGTCGTTCATTCCCTCATACATCCCTTGCGAAAGTGTTTCGCGTAGCTTTTCCTTTGCTTTGGCCGTATCGGGTTCATTTTTTAGCACATCAAAAATTCGTTCTTGTGTTAATCTTTGCTGTTCAATCGAAAAGTCGGGCAGACCAGCAGCTTTAGCGATTAAAGCCCCTTGCTCGTATAAAATTTGTTCGCCAACGGTTCCGGGGCCGGCCATCATTACAATAAAAGCAATGTCTTTTGATTCGGTAGCTGCAATCGGGGCGATCAATCCACCTTCACTGTGTCCGATCAGTCCGATATTTTTCGGATCAATTTCTTTGCGGTCTTTCAAAAACTCTACGCCGGCCAGTACATCGTCAACAAAATCAAGACTGGTTGATGTGGAAACACTTCCTTCCGAGCCGCCAACACCACGATCGTCAACACGTAAAACGGCAATTCCATTTCGGGTCAGATAATCGGCGATCACGGCAAAAGGTTTGTGTCCAAAAATTGTTTCATCGCGGTCCTGCGCGCCTGAACCCGTAATCATTACCACTGCCGGACACGCTTTTGCATCCTTCGGGATGGTAATTGTCCCGGCCAGTTTTAATCCCGACTCCGGATTGGTGTATTCCACTTCCTCCGAAAGGTAAGGGAATGGAGGTTCGGGTGTTTGCGGACGCAGCAACGGTACTACTTCTTCAATTCGTACCAGGTTTACATCGAATGTCATTCCGCTCTGCTTCCATTTTCCTGTAATTGAATCGGGCGTGGAGAAAGATCCCGAATAATTTCCCATGATAACAGGCACCGCAATCGATACACTATCGCCAGTTACCAACACATCGCCAACCGGCAAATTGGTAGCACCTTGTTTCGGTACATCCATTTTGGCTTCGTATTTCCCCTCGTTTTGAGCGATCTTAAAAATCATTTCCAGCTCTCCGGTGGGGAGTTTTATTTTCCCCGACCAGTTTCCCGAAAAATCATGTTCCAGAGCAATTGCTGTTTCAGCAATTAAAAAACTTAGCAGAAGTGTGGTTAAAAGGCCAATCGTGTAACGTTTCATGGCGTTCGTTTTATTTGTCGAGTACTCTAATTTCTTTCAATAATACTTCCAGTGCCGGCGAAGCCATTTCTCCGTGGTTAAAGCCGTCGAGTTCCATTAGTTTGCAGTTTTTGTGTCCGGCCACTTTCATCATGCGCCACATGTAGGCATTTTCTTCGTAACGGCCCAGCATTTCCTGTTCGCGGTCGCCGGTAATAAATATAATTGGTGGCGCGTCGGGGCGAACAAAATAAAGTGGTGCATATTCGTCAACAATAGCTTGTGTTCCCGGAATTCCTCGTTCGTCGCGAACGGTGAAGTGCGTAACGGTATGGCCGCTAAAAGGAATCAACATGGCAATAGCGTCGGCATCGATGTCGTGTTTTGCCAGGTAATGTTTATCCAAACCAACCATGCTGGTGAGGTAGCCGCCGGCCGAATGCCCGCTAACCACAATCTTATCTTTGCTGCCACCATATTTTTCAATGTTGTTAAACGTCCAGGCCACTGCCTCGGCAGCATCTTCTATGTAAACCGGGCACTTTACTTTTGGCGACAAGCGGTAGTTAACAGCCACCACTGCAATTCCCTGTTCTTTCAATTTCTCGGGAATAAATTTATTTCCGCCGGTAATTCCGCCACCATGAAACCAAACTACAGTGGTAAAGTCGGTTTTATTTTCAGGGTAATAAATATCAAGTTTACAACGCTCCTGTGCATATTCCGAGGCGTCGGAGGTATACAGAATATTTTCGTCGGTGGCGTATTTTGTTTCTTGCGCAACAAGGGTTTGAGCGCCAATTAAAAAGAAAATAAGGGAAAGAAGAATATAGTTTTTCATGATTACTTTTTTTGATTTCGGGCTAAAGTACAAAAGAATTTGCAACAGTGGAATTGAACGCTGGTAAATAGTTGGGGCGAATCGGAGTCGTTGAAAATGAATAATTAATCGTACATTTAAAATGTTAAATACAACAAAAAGATAGGAATTGTGAATAAGAATTTACTGATTTTCGTAGTTGAAGACAATAAGTTGTACCATAAGTTGGTAGTAGATTTCCTTCAGAAACAAGGCATGAAAAGGGTTAAATCGTTTTATACTGCCGAGGATTGTTTGGCTGCAGTAAACAAAGGCGAACGACCGGATATTGTTGTCGAGGATTATCATTTGAATGATACCACGGGGATTGCCGTTTTGCAGGCCGTAAAGAAAATCAGTAAACGCACCGAGTTTATTTTTCTCACTTCGCACGAAGACATGGAAGTGGCTGTAAATTCGATAAAATACGGCGCTTACGATTACATTATAAAAGACAACGATATTGCCCTGAAAAAGGTCTACAATAAAATTGGTAAAATCTCGAAAGTTATCGAACTCGAAAAGCGCAACCGTTTTGTGCGAAACGCTATGGTTGTATCGCTGGCAATTTTATTTGCCATTGTAATTTTTGTTGCCCTCCGCGAATTTTTTGACCTTTTCGGATCAGCAAATTAAAAAAGTCGGTTTAGTGTGCCGCCACCTGCATCAGCAGTCCGCACATCCACGCTCCGTACGTTCCGAGCGCATATCCTAAAACTGCCAGTAAAACACCAACCGGTGCCAGCGACGGGTGAAATGCAGCCGCCACAACCGGAGCACTAGCCGCACCTCCGATGTTTGCTTTACTACCAACCGCCAGGAAGAAATACGGCGCACGGATCAACTTGCCGACAATCAACAACAGAATAACGTGAATGGCCATCCAGATTCCGCCAACCAAAAACAGTCCCAGGTTGTCGAAGATCTTGCCAACATCCATTTTCATACCGATTGTGGCCACCAAAATATAGATGAAAATAGTACCGATTTTTGACGCGCCGGCACCTTCGTAATTCCGAAGTTTAGTAAACGACAAGGCAATTCCAATAGTGGTTGAAAGGATAATTAACCAGAAGAATTTAGAGGTTAAACTGAACTTGTTCAGCGCCGGGGCATGAACCTCGATATAAGGCGCAATCCAGTCGGAAACCAAATGTGCAAAACCGGTAACGCCAAGTCCGATAGCTGCAATAACCATAATGTCGGTAGTGCTTGGTATACGTGCTATTTTCTGGCTGAATTCGTGCATGTGATCTCTTAGTTGGGTAACACTGCTGGCGTCGGCTTTAAAGCGCTTGTCAATCTGTTTCGATTTTCCAACACCGATCAGCAAAATCGCCATCCAAACTTCGGCCACAAGCACATCAACGGTAATCATTATCGAGTACAAATGATCCGATGGTTTAAAAATTTCGTACATGGCCGCCTGGTTAGCGCCACCACCAATCCAGCTTCCTGCAATAGTTGTCATTCCACGCCAAACAGCATCGGGGCCGGCACCTCCAACAAGATCAGGATTTATGGCCGACGCTGCCAAAATAGCCAATGGTCCGCCAATAATAACCCCAACGGTACCGGTAATAAACATGATCAGCGCTTTGCTTCCCAGTTTAAACACTTCTTTAAGGTTAATACTCAGCGTTAGCAATACCAAACTGGCAGGCAGCAAGTAGCGCGATGCCATAAAATACAGCTGCGAATGTTCGCCATCAACAATATTAAAAGTGGTAAGCAAGCTGGGTAAAAAATAACAGAGCAACAGCATGGGAACAACGCTGTAGAATTTCTTGAAAATGGGTTTCGATGAATTGCTGGTGTAAAAAATAGCGGCCAGTAATGCCAATAATAGTCCTAATACAACTGCATCGTTTTTAATAAGTGCTCCTACTTGTTCTGTTTCCTGCATACCTCTTCTTTTTTTGCCTCAATTTTATGTAAGGTGGCAAATATAAAAATCTTTTCAGGTTTAACAACTTGATATTGGTCAGGTTCAATGCTTTATAAAAGCAACCGAAATTGTTGTTTAACAGAATATGAAAAAAACATTTGCTTTGAAAAGCGAAATGCCGTAATTTTTATCTGTTTTTTAAATCTTTCAATCATGCGAAGCAAAAAATTTACATTTATTCTACTGTTAATCTTATCATTTACACAGGTAATTGCCCAAAACGATAAAATATACACCTCGAACGGGGATGTACTGGTGGGCGAAATTAAATCGATGCAACGTGGTGTGCTGGTTTACGATACCGATTATGCCGACAGCGATTTCCAGGTTGACTGGCAAGAAATTGAGGGTTTGGTTTGCACCCGCCTGCTGATGATCTATACTGTAGACGGAGAAAAGTACAACGGGGGATTAGCCTTTTTGCCCGACGAACCTAAAAAAGTAATTATTCAAACACTGGATGATAATATTACGGTCACCATGGATCAGATTGTTGCAATTGAATCGTTGGAACAGCGGATTATCGACCGGATAATTATTTCTATCGATGCCGGACTATCGATAAGTAAAGCCAACAATGTGCGGCAAACCTCGGCGGCCGCCAAAGTAAGCTACCGCGGTATAAAATGGAATATTAGCGCGAATTTAAATAATGTGGGAACAAGACAGGATAATGTTGAGCCGATAAAACGTACTGATGGTGGACTATCACTGGTGCGCGACATTTGGGGAAACGGAATGATAATGGGTGGTGCCGAATTCCTGAGCAACAGCGAACAGATGCTTGATCTGCGTTCTACATTCCGCGCAGGTTTGGGTTTGTACATCATCCGCACCAATCATTTGTATATGCAGTCGGGTCTTGGTCTGGCATTCTCGCAGGAAAAATATGGCGGCGACAATCCTACCTCGCAGGGTAGTTTTGAAGGACTGGGACTGTTTGATTTTAATGCCTACGATATAGGCGATCTGTCGTTCCAGTTTAAGCTAACCACTTATCCGAGTTTATCGGATTGGGGAAGATGGCGTATCGACATGGACACCTCGCTGAAATATGATTTGCCGCTCGATTTCTACATAAAACTAAGTTATGTGCATAACTTCGACAGCGACCCGCTTGTTGACGTAGCTAAAAACGATTTTGTGTTTAAAACCAGCTTAGGTTGGGAGTGGGATTAAACGTTTCGCAAAAAAAAAGGATCGCTGCGATCATAATTCCCTTTTTAAATTCAGCGATTCACCCCCGTTTTTTATAATTTAGAGAAAACAAATGTTGCAGGCCGAAAAAGGACAGTTTCGGCCTGTAACTTTCAGCTTTCTCTAGAATGAAGATATTTACTACAAAACAAATAGCGGCAATCGACAAGTTTACCGTCGAAAATGAACCCATTGCGGATATCGATTTGATGGAACGTGCCTCGCTGCAAATGACCAACTGGATTGTTCAACAGTTTTCAACCGAAGAACGGCTACTGTTTTTTGCCGGCCCCGGAAACAATGGCGGAGATGCTTTGGCAATGGCGCGACAACTCGCCGATTTGGATTACCAGTGCGAAGTTTACCTGCTTGATTTTGGAAAAGCGTTGAAAGGATCGCCTGCCATCAACTACAAACGACTGGAAGAACAAGGAAAAGTAAAGCTGACAAAACTACGCTCGGAAAACGATTTTCCACAAATTGCAGATACAGACGTGCTGATTGACGGTTTGTTTGGCTCCGGTTTATCGAGGCCTTTGGAAGGACTCCCGGCGCAATTGGTGCAACACATCAACCAGTTGCTAAATGCAGTGGTGGCAGTTGATATTCCCAGTGGATTGATGGGAGAAAACAATGCCGAAAATAATTTGGAGAATATTATCCGCGCAGATTACACGCTAACGCTGCAGTTTCCGAAAATAAGTTTTCTGTTTCGCGAAAACGAACAGTTTGTGGGGCAGTGGGAAGTGTTACCTATCGGTTTGCATCCCGATGGAATACGCGAAACACCATCGCCATATTCGTTTGCCGATGCAGCAGATATTGCGGCGCGTTTACCGCTGCGTACAAAATTCGATCATAAAGGAACCTTTGGGCACGCGCTGCTTATTGCCGGAAGTTACGGAAAAATGGGAGCGGCTGTGTTGGCATCGAAAGCCTGTTTGCGTGCCGGGGCGGGGTTGTTAACAGCTCATGTCCCACACATGGGATTCCCGATCATTCAAACTGCGGTGCCCGAAGCAATGGCCAGCATCGATCAGCACGATTCGATGTTTACTTCGTTTCCCGATCTTACGCCTTATGCCGCCATTGGTGTTGGTCCGGGGCTGGGATTAAAACGAAATTCGTGCCGCGCTTTGTGCGATCTGTTCGACGAGGCAAAAATACCGATGGTTATCGATGCCGATGCGCTGAATATTCTGGCCGAAAATGAAAAATGGCTGGAGAAATTACCCGAAGGCTCAGTACTTACTCCGCATCCGGGCGAGTTTCGGCGTTTGGTGGGCGAAACTACCGACTCGTACGATGCCGTTCAGAAACAAATTGCTTTTGCCAAAAAATACAACTGTGTGGTGGTGTTAAAAGGAGCGCACACTTCGGTGGCTGCTCCCGATGGAACGCTTTGCTGGAATTCCACCGGCAACTCGGGAATGGGAACCGCCGGAAGCGGCGATGCACTTACCGGAATTATTCTGGGGTTGCTGGCCCAGGGAATGGCATCGTTTGATGCAGCGCTGGTGGGTGTTTATCTGCATGGGCTGGCCGGAGATATGGTGGCCAAAAAACGCTCGGAATTCGCGTTAATGGCCGGCGATATTATCGAAACCCTGGGAAAAGCATTTCTGAAAATTCAGAAAGTATCGTAACAGCCAATGCCGTGTATGATGGTTTTTCCTGCCGGCAAATCACGCATTTTGATGAAGTAAATCGTGCATTCTTTGTTTAATCCATACTTTTTCAGAAAAAATATTTCTCCTATTTTATTTTTTTGTA
Organism: uncultured Draconibacterium sp.; assembly: GCF_913060805.1. GTDB lineage: Bacteria > Bacteroidota > Bacteroidia > Bacteroidales > Prolixibacteraceae > Draconibacterium. The sequence continues at coordinate 20,012 of NZ_CAJXTC010000028.1, read as the reverse complement.
TCCATTCATTTTGACTGATAAATATCATGTTTTGATGGTGGCGGTCCTATTTTGATTAAAACATTAGTTTAAAATATCCACTTCTTTTTAAATGCTTCTTTAAACGCTTTTTAAAATCCGAAGTCAATCATAAAACAAAAAGTTAGCAGCCTGAAACGCTCCTCACTTTAACCAAACTTGATTAACAAAAAACAAAATAGGATTTTATGGAAGTAAAGAAGAAAAAATCGGTGCAGCACTGGATGCGCTCATTACATCGCGACATTGGATATTTAATGATTGGCATGACACTGATTTATGCCATTAGCGGAATTATTTTGGTGTACCGCGACACCGGATTTTTAAAAAGTGAGAAAACGATTACACGGCAACTGCCGCCGAATTTGGAGGAGCAACAACTTGGAATGATGTTGCATCTGTTTGATTTTAAGGTGGAAAAAACCGAGGGCGATTTGGTGTATTTTGGCAATGGCACTTACAATAAAGCCACTGGCGAAGCCATATACCAGGCGGTAGGTTTACCCGAGTTTATGAACAAACTGAACGGGTTGCACAAGGCCTCGAGCCAAACTAAGACACACTGGTTTACCACTGTTTTTGGTGTGCTGATGTTGTTTTTGGCACTATCGTCGTTGTGGATGTTTAAAGCCCGCTCAAAACATTTTAAGCGCGGAATGGTATTTTCGGCACTGGGCCTGGCGCTTGCTGTGGTCATGCTGGTAATGTAGAGGGAGTATTTTTTTTATAAGTTTCACCACTTTCGAACGTGTAGGAATGCATGTTTCGGAAGTGGTGTTTTTTTGTGAAGGACAGAAATTGCGTCAGTCGTTCCTCTTTCGCAATGGCTGTAATTATGTTGAGCCTCTGAATCGAGTTCAGGGTGACGTCTTTTTTGAGTAAAGGAGATATAACCAAGTACGTCATGCTGAACTCGTTTCAGCATCTTTGTCATCATCTCATTGTGCCTAATTGAATAGAAAATTTGAAGCCCTTACTACTCACCCTATTGGGAGCTTCTCCCCTGAAGGGGCCAGGTGTTAACCGATTTGTGGACTTTGCAACAATGCTTTTTCCCCTCACGAGGGGAAATGTCGACAGACAAAGGGGTAGAGAGGAGTTGAAAGTTTATGTTAACAAATTTATTTCCAGCCATCAAAACATAAAAATTATAATTAGCTTTAGTGCACCAAAAAAATTGTAATACCCGATACATTGAAAATTGCTCTTGCAAATTATCATCAACAAATCAGTGAAAAACCGATAGCTAAAATAGCTTATACCCGTATAAAGAAAATAGCCTGCGTTTTTAAGTGCCAGTTTGGGGCATTGGGCTTAATTCAAAACGCCCGCTTTTTAGATGGAAGGAAATAAAAAACGTAAACATAACACTATGCATATCATCATAGCCGTAAAAAGCCAACGCCAAAACCAAAGCTACGAGACATGCAATTACCGTTACCATTAATTTTGAATGAGGATGCAGTTGAGTATTTTTGAACTATAAAAATGAACATAAATATAAAATATTTGATGACGAAGAATCTCACAATTATAACAATCCTAATTTCACTTTTACTTACATCATGTAATTCAAAGAAAAGTGAAAATGAAATAATTGTGGATAGATTATTAAATTACAGTTTTGACACGCCACCATCCCCTGAACTAAGTTTTATACCACTTTATATCAGACAGTCAGACTCAATTATTTATGCAACGACTTATGACCTAAAACAATTTTATGACAGTAAGAATTACTCGCAAAATATTTCATTTCATAGTTTTATATTAAACTCTTTCAACCAGGAAATAAATATTAAGGATACAAGCCAATATTTGAATTCGTTTAAACTTGACACAACTATTTATAAAGAGTATACTAATCGTGGTTTTAATTTTATAACCAATAAATACACAGAGAAAAGAGAAGATGAGTTTGATTTAAAATACTCAATCGCGGATTTTGGAAAAGAATCGACAATTTCATATGTATTTTTTTTAAATAATTATTTCGCTCTTTTTGACGATGTTGATGGTGAAACATCTTATGTACCTTTTAGAAAAAGACTAAATATTCCAGAAGATGATTATTAATGAAACTCAAATAAAAAACTAATGGTAACAAATTGTACATGGCAGGCGGGGGTTTCAGCGGTCTGACAAGTCAGACCTTGCGCCCACTTTCCTGCGGGTCTGACACGATTTCTTTCAGAAATCCCGCCCGACCACATACAAGTGACCGTTATAGCCAATTATAAAAAAAGAAATGAGAATAACCTCAATCATATTTTTTCTACTAATCTCGATTAATTCATTTTGTCAATGGCAACAAACTGAAGGTCCTATTACAAATATCAGTATGTCTGACATTGCATCCTATGATTCAGCATTAATTGCTTCTGCTCCTTGCGGAACTTTCATTTCAACAGACGAAGGAGATTCTTGGTCTCCGGTAAATCCTGCAAATTTTAACACGCACACAATTTTTAAAAATGAACTTTATCTTGGAGGAGAAAGTATTCGGAAGGTTTTACAAATCAATGAAGATTGGATAGAAAGTTATTCTTTATATAAAAAAGGTAAAACTTCTGGTTTTTATACGGATGACCAAAATATTTATGCTGCGTTGGAAGATGGAGGATTTTACTATTCTAATAATGGTAAAAATTGGAACAAATTTAATGATGGTCTTCCCAGTGAAATATACTACGAAACGTCAGGTATTTTTTATACCTATGATTTATTTGCGATAGACGGGAACGAACAATATATTTTTGCAGGAACAAAAGAGGGAATTTACAGAACTCTTAAAACGAATCTTAATTGGTCGGTCGTTAACAATAATTTGGACAATATAAAAGTGAATGCAATACTTTGTAAGGATAGCATTGTGTTTATTGCAAAAGAAAATAAAATCTACAAATCTGTTAATAACGGAACAACTTGGCAATTATCGAATACATTTTCATCTGATGACAGAATAAATAAATTAATTGCTATTAATGATTCAATTTTTGCATTAACAAAGCTTGAAGGAATTTATGTTTCAAACAACAATGGGATTGATTGGACAGCAAAAAATACTGGTTTAAAAAGTTTGTCAACATCAAGCATCACAAAACATAAGAATCAATTCTTTTTAGCCAACGAGGATGGCGTATTCAGAGATATTACGAACTGGCAAAACGTGTCCCGACATATTATTTGTTCCCATATTCTTGACTTAGAAAAAAACGATTCATGCATTGCAGCAATTGATTTTAATAATGTCTCGATAACAAAAAATAAAGGTTTAAGCTGGGGCAACTCTACTGAATCAATTTCAATGGGAATTGTTTGGAATATTGTAGACTTAGACAACACCTTGCTTTTTGTTGCTAACAGTCCTGAATATGTACCACAAAAGAACCTGACCTATATTACTTCAGATAACGGAAGTTCCTGGCAAAACAAAACCGATTTAATATACGACCATACAACATTCAAATTAAAAGCCAGTGGAAACAAAGTTATTGCAGTTGGAAATGTATATGTTTTTTTATCAGAAGATAAAGGTACAACATGGAAGAATATTAGCCCCCCTTCTGGATTGGTTTGTAACAATTATGATGATGCACTTTTTGTAGGAAATGAGATTTACATTGCAGCTTGCGGAAACCGGGAAATTATAAAAACTTCAGATTTTGGATTGAACTGGGAATTTATCAATGATGGATTACCAAATGAGCGAGTTTATAAACTTGGAGAATGTCAAGGGGTTTTGTTCGCTGCATTAGAATTTTCATATTTATTCCGATTAGAAAACAATAGTAAAACATGGGAGTATAGTGGAAAAGGATTACCGAAAAATAGTCCCGGGTTATCCACGAGTATAAACGACTTTACTTCAAACGAAAATTATTTATTTTTATGTACACCCGACAGCGTTTATGCTTCAAATAATCAAGGTAAAACATGGTCGAATATTAATCAAGGATTACCCAAGTTGCCGAACTACTATTGGAGTGGAGCATTATTACTTGATGCAAACATACTTTATTTTGGAACAAATAATTATGGAGTTTGGAAACAAGATATTTCAGATTTGCAACTACCTGACATACCTGTAGAAGAAGTTGAAAATTTTATAGCCTACCCAAATCCAACAACAGACTTGATTTATTTTAAATTACCACAAAATGATATTGGAGAAACAATTGAATTTATTGATATTACTGGAACTGTAATTTATGCTTCCGAGATTAATGAAAACAAATTAAATATCAAAAATATTCCAGCTGGACTTTATATTATTAAAATTAAATCACTTAAAAACGAAATTTATATTTCTAAAATATTGAAAATAAAATAACTGGCTATAACAAATTGTAAATTGCATTGCGGGGGCAGTGCGGTGTCGTTCGCTGGATTCTCGCAACATCGTTCCGTCCTGCCGGACAGGAACGAGCTCCGAAATCCGCAACGACAACTTACAAGTGACCGTTAAAACCAACAAAGTCAAAACAATGATAATATTTGAAACCGAGCGATTAGCGGTAAGGCGATTAGAACCAGCGGATAAAGAATATTTCGCGGAACTATTTACCGACCCGAAAGTTTTGGCTCCAATTCCTCAAAAGGCTTTTACGGAAAGTGAAATTAACGATCGGTTTACTAAAAGTATGCGTTTAACGCTAAACGATATCGATAAACAAAAATGTGCTTGCGGAATTTTTGAAAAGGGAAACACTAAAATGATCGGACTGGCTCTGTTTTTACTGAATGAAAACAATGAGAATGAATTGGGTTACCGCGTTCGTCCCAAGTACTGGGGAAAAGGATTTGGTACCGAAATAGCAATTGGCATGTTGGAGTTTTATTTCGATGTGCTGAATATTAAAAAGGTAACGGCCGACGTTAACATTGGAAATACCGCGTCGGTAAAAATCCTCGACAAGTTGATGACGCCGGTAAAAGAGTTTTTTAACGAAAGAGATAATTGCACCGACAGAAGATATGAACTCGAAAAAAAGAACTGGCTAAAACAACGATTATAGTTTTTGGGGCCAGCGATTTAAAGCGATTGGCTATCTTTGATTTATAGCAACAAACCGGAACCAGAAAAGCGTAATTAACCGAAAAAGTTAAACAAAAAAACAACTATCGAAACACAATGAGAGTAGCTGTAGCACAAATTGAGGCCATAAAAGGCAACATCGGGGCAAATGTAGAAACCCATTTAAAGTGGATAAAACGCGCCATTGAGAATAACGCAGATATGGTGGTTTTTCCGGAGTTGTCGTTAACCGGTTACGAGCGCGATTTGGCAGAGCAACTAGCAACCCACCAGGATGACAACCGACTGGATGAGATGCAGCGCCTAAGCGATCAGCACGGCATTACCATAGGAGTTGGATTGCCAACACGTACAGCAAAGGATGTATTTATCAGCATGGTTATTTTTCAGCCGCAAACAGAGCGGATAACTTATTCGAAACAGTATTTGTACCCACCGGAAGAACCGTTTTTTACAGCAGCAAAAAATCCAATGCTACTTCATTTAGAAACAGAAGTGGTGTCGCCCGCCATTTGCTACGAAGCCTCAAATGACGCACACTGGGAGTACGCCAGCCAGAATAATGCAACAATTTATATTGCCAGTGTATTAAGTTCGGTTGCAGGAATCGATGCTGAAATCAAAAAACTTTCGGGCATGGCCAAAACCAAAAATCTGGTAACATTTATGGCCAATTATGTGGGGCCTTCAGGCGGTTATGAATGTGCCGGAAGATCTTCGGTTTGGAATGAAAAAGGAGAACTGCTGGGGCAACTCGACGGCAAAACAGAAGGCCTGTTATTATTCGATACAGAAACAAAGGAGATTATAACTGCCATTGGCGGCGAAGCATAACAGCACTTAATAAAAAACGAAAACAATGAACAAACTATTAGACGATACCAAGCTAAGCAACAAGGCAGCAGAACTTTTTTGGCAGGATTATAATTGTGCGCAATCGGTTGTGGTGGCTTATTCCGATGTTTTAAATATTGATAAAGAAACAGCAATAAATTTGTCGTGCGGATTGGGAGGCGGCATGGGCCGGTTGCAGGAAACCTGTGGCGCAGTATCGGCGGCTTATATGATTTTTGGTTTGGCAAATGCAGATTCGGTAGATAATCCTGATAAGGTGGCAAAAACCTACGCGATGGTTCAGGAGTTTCATAAACGCTTTACGCAGGTTAAAGGAACAACGGTTTGTAAAACACTAATCAATTGCGATTTAAACACTGAAGAAGGCCAGGGTTATTTTAAAAGCAATAACCTGAAAAAGGATATTTGCGAGGGCTGTATCCGCGATTCGGTGAAGTTGATAAATGCAATAATCGGAGAAACTACTGAGGACTAACAAATGCAGCGTTTAAAACCTTTTTCCAGAGAAATGAATATCATTGTTAGTGTGTTGCTTGGCCTGTTTTTGGCTGCTTGCGGACAAACCGTTAATAGATCAGCAACAGCCTCCAATGTCGATATTAAGGCAAAGTATTTATCCGAACAGCATTATATTGCTATAAATAAAGATTCCTTAATTAGTAGCTACAAAGACTTTTTTAGCTTTTCTACGGAAGAAATTGGTGAGCCGGCTTTTTCTGTTCGAGATTCATCAAACATCAGTCTCGGGAATGAAAAAATATTTTGTTTCAAGGTAGTTGCAAAAGCTCAACAGGTTTGGTCGTATTGCGAAAAACTGGTAGTGCTAAGTTCTTATGGCGATCTGCTTTATGCTACCGAATTCCGGCAAATCGATGAGAAATTGCAGATTGCAGAATGTGGCGTTCCGAGCTACTGGCCCGATACCATGGAAGTAATAACTATAGCCGAAAAACAACTGCTGGCTGTTGTTATTGAGGAAAGATACCACCCTTGCTGTGGCCAATCGCAACAACAAAAGAACACGCTTTATCTTTATGATCCGGATGATCTTTCGTTAATCGATTCGGTTGATACTTATTTCTGGTTGCCTTATAATGACAGTTGTGAGAAGGGAAAACCGGAGGAAAAAACAACTTCCGAATTAATAATCAGTGATACCAAATTGCAGATAAAAATTGATGAAACTATTGGCGGCGAGCTGGTTAATAACTACACCCGCGACCTTTATGAAAGTCGCAACTAAATAATCAGGAAATATAAACAGCTTATTCTCACTCTTGTAATTATTCGAATTTTTGTCGCCCCTTTAAAAAGGTGATAATACCTCCTGCTGATGCCAGCACAAAAAAGTACTCGGCAATAATGCCAATGTAGAAAAAGAGTGATTCTTCATCCCCGGTTTTGCCCGAATGTACATTGTGTATAACAATACCCGCAATAGCAACAGGAAGCGAGATTACTGCGATTTTCAGCAGTCCTTTTAACCTTTTCTGGAGTTTTTCAACTAATGCAGCTTCCGTTTCAGGGGAGAAAAAGGAGTGCTTTTTCCAAAGGGTTACGCCCAAATAAATCCAGAATGCCAACGAAAGAATTATCCCCCAGGGAAACGCGAAAAAGATCATCACCATTACGCCTAATCCAATAACCAAGCCGTTTAACAGCTTCTTGTCGGCTGCAGTTCGGATGAATTTATTGGCTGGTTTTATGGATGCAGCGATAAAAGTTAGTGTGGCGGCCGTCAGATCGAAAAAGATACTTGTGAACATCAAATAAGAAATGTAAAGGACATCTGTATTGTCGAGGAATGCAAAAGCGCCGTCGGTATCGATTAAGCCTAAAATGAGAAGAAGTACGCCGATAAGGATGTAGCTTCCTATTCGAATGTTGTCGTTCTTCCTGCTTCTTTTAATCGTTATCAGGTAGCCGAACAACAGCGCCACGCGCAATACAATTGCCAGCGACATTCCTATTAAGGCTCCTGTATTGTTTGAGCCGGGTAGTGTTTTTGTATAAACTCCGGGCGTAATAATGAGTAAAAAAAGTATGGAAAGGATCAACATACCGCTTGCAGTAATTAATAGCCTGATATGTCTTTGTTTTGTTTTCATAATACCTGTCTGTTTTGTTACTCTTGCCGCAGTTCTGCATACAAGCGTATCTTTTTTTACATAAATATTATGAAAAAGGTTACGGGGTTTCTTCTGGTGAAATTTGTATTGTCGGGTAGTTTTAAGGGGGTAATTAAATAAGCGAAACGCGTACTTTTTTGTTTTCAGTTTCGTGTTGCTGACTTCCTTGGTTACTGCCTCAGCTTTATTCGATTTAACAGCTTTTTATTCATAGTTTTTCTATTCGTACATCTGTAATTTGTTGTTTCCCGATTTATAAGGTGCCGTTTGGCTTAATCAGTTTTTTTGGTCTGAAATAAGCTGCAATAAAAGTAAGTAGAGCTGCACTTACATCGAGTATTACATTTACAAACATTATAGTGGAAACGTTGGGAATCGTTTCATTATCCATGAATGCTACAGCGCCATCCGAATAAATAAATGCAAAAACGATCAGCAGTCCTCCAATAACGTAATAACTACCTGTTCTTCGATCGCTATATTTCCTGATTCTTTTGATTATTGAAAAGTACCCGGCGAATAATGGAATGCGTATAAGAACTGCCAGCGACATTCCTATCAGCGCACCTTGATTTTTCATGTTTGGCAATGATCTTGTGTAAATGGCAGGAGTAATAATTAACATTAATAGCATGGAAAGCAATAATATGCCGGCAGCAATTAGCAATAACCTTTCATGTTTTTGCAGTGTTTTCATGATTTTCGGTTTTAAAGTTATCAGTGCCACCAGCCACAGTTAGTGGCATTGTTGTTTACAATGGTTTTCTGAAAAGGTTACGGTTTGGGCAATTCGTGTTCGATAGTGACCATTGTTCGGGGGGTATTCTTATTTAAATACTGATATTAAATAAGCGAAACGCGTACTTTTTTGTTTTTCAATTTTGTGTTGCTGACTTCCTTAATTACTGCCTCAGCTTTATCAGATTTAACAGCTACAAAAGCGCAGTCGTGTTTTAATTCTATCACGCCCAATTCATCCTTGCCAAGTTTACCTTGTTTAAAAAATAATCCGGCAATGTCGCCTTTCGAAATTTTGTCTTTTCGGCCGCCTGAAACAAAAAGTGTATCCCATCCAGATGTGACGGGAAGAGGCGCATCTGTAAGTTCCTCAATTTCGGTAGGTTGAATAAATTCAGGATATTCTTCGCCTTCCCATTTTAAAATATAGGCAGTTCCTTCACTGTGCATTCGTGCGGTTCGCCCGTTGCGGTGTGTAAATTCCTGAAAACGTAAAGGAAGATGGTAGTGCAGAATAAATTTTAACTCCGGAATATCTAAACCACGCGCTGCCAGATCGGTTGCGACAATTAAGCGGTGTGTACCATTTCGGAATTTAATCAGTACCCGCTCGCGGTCGGTTTGTTCCATGCCTCCGTAAAAAGTGCCGTGGTTGATCCCGTTTTCGGTAAGGTAAGTACTAACCCGATCAATCGATTCTTTAAAATTGCAAAAGATAATACCGGGTTGGTTGCCTAAATGGCGCAACGCTTTTACCAGCGTTTCCAGTTTATCTTTTTCGGGCGAAACAATTGTTTTTATCTCCAGCTCAGGAATCTCGTCTTTCAGGAAATTAACGCTTAGCGGATTTTTAAACGCCAGAAACTCGGGGATGCGCACACGATGAGTCGCCGATGTAAGCACTTTTTTCTCCACTTCGGGAAGGAAAGAAACAATGTCTTGCATATCTTTCTCAAAACCAATTTCCAGCGATTTATCAAACTCATCAAGAACCAGCGTTTTAATTTTGTGCGTATAAAACGTTTCGCGGCGCATGTGGTCGGCAATTCGTCCCGGCGTACCAATTAAAATAGCCGGCGGCCGGTTTAAATCGATACGGTCTTTGCTAAAATTGCGTCCTCCGTAAAAAGCATTGCACTTGTAACCGGTACCCATGTCGCGGGTAACCTGCTCAATTTGAATGGCCAGTTCGCGCGAAGGAACCAAAATAAGTACCTGCACAAATTCGCAATCCGGATCGAGTTCGGCAACAATGGGTAGCATAAAAGCCAGCGTTTTTCCTGTTCCGGTTGGCGAAAGTAATATGGTATTATCGGCTTTATGAATGGCAAGTTTTGCTTCCTCCTGCATCGGATTAAGCTTCTCGATATTTAACTTGCTGAGAATATTTTTCTGGTTCTTCTTTTTTCCTGACATGGCGCAAAGGTAAGTTTAATTCGTTGAGTTTGATAGAATAGTAATTTAAGGGCTTATAATTTAACTGCAACCCTGAAAAGTATTCTTGGGAAAATCTGCGGAAATCTTAAAATCAGCTTCATCAGCGTTCCATTTCTATTGTCCACTTTCCCTGCAATGTATCTTGCTGCAAAGCTTTTTCAAGCATCTCCAAAAAATCTTTTCGCGGAATAGGTTTGGCGCCCAAACTTGCCAGGTGATCGGTAGGTTGTTGTGCATCGATAAAAGCAAAATTGTTTTTCAGGGCGAATTGTACCAGGTGGTAAAAGGCAAATTTGCTGGCATCGGTTTTGGTAAAAAACATCGATTCGCCAAAAAAACAATTCCCCAACGAAAGTCCGTACAATCCGCCAACCAGTTCTCCTTCAAAATACGATTCGAACGAGTGCGCATATCCCAGTTTGTGCAGTTGTACATAACCGTCGATGATTCCATCGGTTATCCAGGTTTCATCTTCGTGGCTGCGTTTGGTTTTACTACACGCCGTAATTACTTCGCGGAAAGCGGTGTCGATACGCAGTTCAAAAATCCCTTTATTAATCACCTGCCGCAGACTTTTCTTGAGTTTAAAATCCTCCGGCAGTAACACCATCCGCGGGTTAGGCGACCACCATAAAATGGGTTCGCCTTCGCAAAACCACGGAAATACGCCCTGGCAATAAGCGGACAACAAAAACTCGGGAGTGAGCTCGCCACCTTGTGCCAGCAACCCATCGTCTTCGGCCTGATTTGGATCGGGAAATTGTATCATGTTTGCAAATATAACATCCGATGAAACATTTTAATACGATTGGCGAGACGAGAACCAAAAATGAATTTACAACACAAAATAATTTTAATACTTTTGGGTTTTACAACAAACAATTTGAACAATGAGGTATTTAGCTTTGATAATTGCTGTAATGATAGTCGTTCCGACATTTGGACAGCGCAAAAAGAAAGAAGACGAAGGAATTGCTCCGGCCTATGTTGAGGGTATTGCGTACGCTTTGCCACGCACAGGAATTAAAGTACACGTGGAAGCTATTCGCGAGAAATTTGAGCCGGGGCCATACGCTGCCTATGCCCAGCAGTTACTGGGTATAAAAGATGCCCGAAACAGAGCATCGGTAAAGTGGTCGGTATCTGCTGTAAAAATCGAAACTTTTTCGGAGCCCGATCCGCAGCAGGTTTACAAAGCAATGGGCGATATTGCTGCAACGATCAGCCTGGCACCCAACGGTTGCCTGGCCGGAATAAACGCCTCTGGAACAGCGATAATGCCGCTTGAGGTTCAATCCAATAAAACATTTCAGAAACCGGATATCGACGATGGTTTTTCCTTTGATTATTTCTCGGATACACCATTTTTAATCCCGGGAGACTCTACCAATAACTTCCGACCTACGGCTGTAGGTATGGAGCAAAAAGCTGCGGAAGCAGCGCAGCGCGTGCTCGACTGCCGGATGAACCAGTACGATTTGGCAGCTCTCCGAATCGACGGCGAGTACCCCGACGGTAAAGCTTATGAGGTGAGTTTGGAAGAGCTAAAACGTACCGAGCAGAATTACATTAAATTGTTTGTTGGCCGAACCACGTATAAAACCGAAACATACAGTTTCGATTACGTGCCGGCTGCAAATGAAAAGAATGCGGTGATCTTCCGTATTTCGGATGAAAACGGCGTTGTTCCCGCCAGCGATCTTTCAGGAAAACCTGTTATGGTTGAGTTTGAGCAGGCAGCCGGTTTACTGGCAAAATACCAGGCCGAAGCCGTGTCGGATAATCCCGATGCCGGTTACGATGGTGTTTACTACCGGATGCCGGGAGTGGCTAACATTAAGGTTATTTACGAGTTAAACAGCCTGGCTTCAGCGCGTGCAACCATTGCACAGTTTGGTATTACTGCTCCGGTTCCTGAAGATTTACTGGGTGGTGATTATTCCATCGAATTTCATCCCGAAACAGGAGCTATTAAATCCGTTCAATTGAAATAGAACAGCACAATATATAAATGAAAGCCCGGTTATATAGCCGGGCTTTTTTTATGAAAGTCCCCATCTTTTATATGTAATTGCCGTTTGAGTTTCGTCCTGGAGAACCATCTGGCTTCGATCTGCTGTCTGCGCCGGACTATTTCCCTTTGTTCATTTCAACCCGGCGCTACGCACCGGGTTATTCACATTCGACGCTTCCAGCGTCATGAAAAGTTTGCAATTCCGACATAGCTGGTCAATAAACTCGTTTTACGTTGTAATTCAGGTCATTATCCCGAAGGGATAAAATATGACTAACCGCGGGTTTCACCCGCGGTTGATTTATGGAGTTCAATAATGTAAATGTTTTACAGGCGTTAATGTGTGCTCGCTCTGCTCAATTATAGAGCTTAGCGTTGTTCGGGTTGGAGGCTGATCGTCTTTCCCTTCATGGAAGGGAGAGACAGGAGAGAGGGTAAAGAAACAATACTTCAGTCAATTGTGGGGTAAAAAAATACCCGACTTTAAAAAGCCGGGTACTTTCAATATTTTCTTGAATACGGTGTTCTTATTTGATTCCGTGCATCATCTTTTTCAGTACAGGAGAAAGGGCAATTGCAATAAGTGCAAAAATAGCCGATTGGATAGCGATCAGCCAGAAAACCTGAATTTCTCTTCCCAGCGCATCTTCCAAATGTATTGAAATCGCTTTCATTTGCGAAGCTACAAAGTTACCCGCAGCAATCGAACCAAACCAAATTCCCATCATTGTAGAAACCAGTTTTGGTGGCGATAATTTGGTCACCATCGAAAGTCCAATTGGCGACAGGCAAAGTTCACCAAATGTGTGGAAAAGGAATACCACGATCAACCATAACGGGCTAACCAAACGAATTGTATCGCCTCCTGTTGATCTGCTGTAAGCAATTGCCATGATCACAAATCCCAACGAAAGCATAATTAAACCCCACGCAAATTTCATTGGTGTATTAGGGTTAATTTTTAGTTTATCCAGTTTCAGCCACAAAATACTGAACAATGGCGCACAGGTAACAATCCAGATGGCGTTAATACTTTGAAACCAGCTGGCAGGAATTTCCCAATTGCCAATCATTCGTTGTGTATTATCGCGGGCAAAAACGTTAAAAGTTGTTCCAGCCTGCTCAAAACCACCCCAGAATAAGATGTTGAAAACGGCCAATATTAGGATTACTCCAATTCGCGACCATTCAGCTTTACCACTTGTTCCTCTAAATATTGTAGTGGCCAATACAACTACGGCACCAATTCCAACTACGTAAATGATTGTTGTTGAAACGGCCTCAGGCATTGCTCCCCAGCCTACAATTAATGCAAACACAACTCCAACGATTGCAACAACATAAAGTAATATACTAAACCAGTCTTTTATAATCAGACGAACTCTTTCGGCTTTTACTTTTGGAGGCATTCCAATGTGACCAAGGGTGTGACTACGAACAAAAAACCAGATAGTTCCTAGTACCATTCCGATTCCTGCCGCCAGAAAACCATATTGCCAGGCTACCTGCTCACCCAGTTTTCCTGTAATTAATGGTGAAATGAAAGCGCCAAGGTTAATACCCATGTAAAAGATGGTAAAACCACCGTCTTTGCGCGGGTCGTTATTGTCGTACAATTCGCCCACCATGGTAGAAATGTTGGGTTTAAAGAAACCATTACCCAAAATCAAAATACCCAATCCGGCATAAAAAATTGTTTGACGCAGTTCAATTCCAGCATCGCCTCCACTTAACCAGGCACTTGTTGCTAATAAAAACTGACCAATTGCCATTGTTAAACCACCAATGTAAATCGATTTTCGCTGCCCAAGAACTTTGTCGGCCAGCATACCGCCTAAAATCGGGGTTACATAAACTAAACCGGTGAAAATACCATAAATGGTAAAGGCATCGAGTTCTGCCATTTCAAATCCGCCCGAAGCAAAAGTTGCCGTAAGGAAAAGAACCAGCAAAGCTCGCATTCCATAGTAACTAAAGCGTTCCCACATTTCACTGGCAAATAGTGTTGAAAGCCCGATCGGGTGACCAAAAAAGGCTTTATTTGCATCTCTACTCATAATATCTTTTTCTTTTATTTTCTAAAGCTCGCTAAAATATCAATATTCTTCAAAGAATTCCGTGAAACATATCAGCTTTTCTGATCTTCTGCCTAATTTTATCTTCTTTTAAAAACTTTTAAGCCGAAAATGCACAAAATGTTTTTTCATTTGTTGCTTACTTTGTTCTATAAAATTGCAGGTATAATACCTGAAGTAAAAAACGCATTATTATGAGTGTAGAAATTAAAAATCTCGAGCCACAAAATGTGTGGGAGATATTTTCTGAAATGACCCAAATTCCACGTCCTTCAAACCACGAAGAGCAAATTCAGAATTGGGCCGTAAGTTTTGGTGAAAAACTGGGGTTGGAAACCATAAAAGACGAAGCCGGAAATGTGATTATAAAAAAGCCGGCAACACCCGGTATGGAAAACCGTAAAACAGTTGTTCTGCAAGGGCACCTCGATATGGTTCCGCAAAAAAACAGCGATAAAGTTCACGATTTTCAAAACGATCCGATTGAAACGTATGTTGATGGCGATTGGGTAACTGCCAACGGAACAACGCTGGGTGCTGATAATGGAATTGGCTCGTCGGCAGCAATGGCTGTTTTGGCGTCGAAAACCTTAAAGCACGGACCAATTGAAGTGTTGCTAACCGCTACCGAAGAAACCGGAATGGACGGAGCTAACGGGTTAAAAGCCGGTATGCTCGATGCCGAAATCCTGATCAATACCGACTCGGAAGACGAGGGTGAATTGTATGTAGGTTGCGCCGGTGGCGAAGATGTGAATATTACTTTCAATTATACTGAAGAAGAAGTACCTGTTGGTTTTGTAGCGTTGCAATTAAGCGTTACAGGTTTAAAAGGTGGCCACTCCGGAATGGATATTATTCTGGGCCGCGGAAACTCAATAAAAACATTTTTCCGAATTATTAATGCAGCCGAAGTACTTGGCGTTCGTTTAGCAAGTATCGATGGCGGAAGTTTAAGAAATGCCATTCCTCGCGAAGCCTTTGGTGTTGTTGTAATTGAAGAGGCAAAAGTGGCCGATTTTATCGCTTTGGTAGATGAAATTGCCGACGCTGTAAAAGTAGAATTGGCGGCTACCGAACCTGATCTGGATATTTCTGTTGAGCAAACTGAATTGCCGGAAACCTTGATCGATGCTGCTACGCAGAAAAACGTAACACGAGCTGTTGTTGCTTGTCCGAACGGTGTAATTCGCATGAGCGACAGCATGGAAGGGCTGGTTGAAACTTCTACCAACCTGGCAATTTTAAAATCGGATGCTGAAAGCAAAACCATTAATGGTGGTTGTTTGATGCGCAGCTCGGTTGATTCGGCAAAAGAAGAATTGGGAACACGCCTGATAGCTGTTTTTGAACTGGCAGGTGCCGAGGTAACTTTGTCGGGTGCTTATCCGGGATGGAAGCCAAACATGGAATCGCCGATCTTGAAAACCATGCAAAATGTGTATAACGACAAGTGGGGCAGAGTGCCAAAAATTATGGCTATTCACGCCGGCTTGGAATGTGGTATTCTGGCACAGAACTACCCACACTGGGATATGATTTCGTTTGGTCCGACCATTCGTTTCCCGCACTCGCCGGATGAAAAAGTAAATATTGAAACAGTTAAGAAATTCTGGGAGTTTTTGGAGGCTACACTGGAAGCTATTCCTGAAAAATAGAATCTTTAAATTGCAGCGTAGGAACGCTGATGACACTGATGTGAATTGATTTTCGCAGAATAGAAAATAAAAATCCGATTCGAATGATTTGATCAAACGAATCGGATTTTTTATGTTGAGAACAAAAGCGTAGCCTTTTGTTCCATTTTGTATTTCAGTGGTAATCTGCAAAATCTGCGTCACCAGCGTTCAGATCTTTTTTTAATATTTCGGCATCATTTCAATAAACTCGCCGTCGGTGGTAATCAAATGCCCCATCATATTTGCAGTAAGACACGAATGCACAGGAATAATTTCCACCAAATCGCCCACTTTTATTTGTTTAAAATTAGTGGGTGTAACTTTTAATACGCCATGTTCCTGCGAAAGTCGCGACAGATAATTTTTGGTGTCGAGCAGAACTTTTTCCTTGTCCTGGTTGATAATGATCCGGCCATACAATTCTTTTCCATCGGTATTTTGCAGCGTGTCTTTCGAGAAATGAACAGCGCCACCGTAAATCACAATTTCGTTTCGCGAAACATGTTTGGCCACCACCGGGCACACTAATCTTACAGCAATGTCGCTAATTTCGCATACGCCAAGGTTGTGCTGCATCAGGTCGTAAAACACAAAGTTGCCGGGACGAAGCTCATCAATCCCGTCAAAATTTCCGCAAATGCTGGCAGACGGTGTATCTCCCATGCTCAGTTCCATTCCCGGATAGTTTTTATGGTACCTGTTTTTTAGCTTTTTCAGTTTTAGCAAAGCATCAAAATGACTGCTGAATATTTCGTTGGTTGATAGTGCCGTGTAAGTATGACCGGTGTGCGTGAGAAAACCTTTAAAAGTAAGTTTGCTGTTTTTGCGCAAAATATCAAGAATCGAATCGATGCGACCGGTTCTGCCCGCCGGAATTCCGGTGCGGTTGTATCCGGTGTCGATTTTTAAATACACGCCAATTTTGTTTGTTGCTTTATTGGCCAGCACTTCTGCTGCCTCTTTGTTCTCCACCAGAACATTCAGTTTTATCGAATCTGCCAAACGGTCAATCCTGCTCATCTCAAGAATATTCAACGGAAAAGCCAGGGTGATGTCATTCCATCCGTTCGATGCAAAATATTCAGCCATCAATACCGACGAAACAGTAATTTGGCTGATCCCGAAACGTTTAAACCACTCACCGACCTTCGCTGCCTGATGCGTTTTGAAGTGGGGCCTCAACCGAAGATTGTACTTCTTCGCTTTATTAGCCATCCGTTCAATGTTTTGCAGGCAAACTTCTTTGTCAATAATTAGTGTAGGTCGTGTAATCTCTGTCATAAAATAACTTAGTGTAACGTTCTTAATTTTTGCGTTAGAGCGTTGCGGGTAGCCATTAATTGGTTCGAAATGCCCACTTTATACAGGTGCGGACTGATAAAACGTTTATGCTCGTCGGGCAATAAAGCGGCCCGGCTTTTTAGGTATTCGTAAATTTCCAGCGGACTTTTGTGTTGAAGCAAAATGTTTCCTTGTTCAACCACTTTTTCGCGAAGAAGTTCACATTTTAGTTTGGAGACTTCGGTATTTTTTTCGGGGTAAATCCGGTGGTAGATCGTATCCACTTCTTCCTGCTTTTCATTTTGCAGCAGAATTCCGTCGCGGTAGAATTGGCCTTCTTCATCAAAATACCTCACCAGTTGTTTTTTCCCGGGCAGGGTAATTTTTTCGATATTTTCGGAGAATTTCATTTTTGCTTCTCCGTCAATCTCGGTCAGTTTATACACGCCATCAAGTGCAGCGTCGCTTTTGCCGGTAATCATTTCGGTGCCAATTCCAAAACCGTCGATAGCAGCATTCTGGTCCAGCAGCAAGGTTTTTATAACGTATTCGTTCAGTTGGTTCGATGCCAGGATCTGAACATCGTGCAAACCGGCATCGTCCAATTGCTTCCGGGCTTTTTTACTGAGGTAAGCCAGGTCGCCACTATCCAAACGAATGGCCTTTAGTTTTTCTCCTCTGGCTGCCATTTCATGCCCAATGGTAATGGCATTGGGCACACCCGATTTTAAGGTGTCGAAAGTGTCAACCAATAATATGGTATTGTCGGGATTGGTTTCGGCAAAAGCCCTGAAAGCTTCCAGCTCCGAATCGAAACTTTGTACCCAGCTGTGTGCCATTGTTCCGCTTACAGGAATATCGTAGATTTTTCCGGCCAAAGTATTCGATGTGGATGAAGCACCACCGATACAAGCTGCCCGGCTGGCATGAATAGCACTAAAACCCTGAGCACGCCGCAAACCAAAATCGGCAAATAACTTTTGCCCCGAAATATGTTTAATGCGGAAAGCCTTTGTGGCAATCAGCGATTCGAAATTCAGAATATTCAGCAAAATACTTTCCAGCAGCTGGCATTCAATAATGTTTCCTTCAACCGACAGCAGCGGCTCGTTCGGAAAAACAATCTCACCTTCTTTTACGCTGTAAATGTCTCCCGAGAATTTGAAGTTACGCAGGTATTCTAAAAACTCATCTTTAAAACCATTTGCTTTCAGAAATTCCAGATCCGATTTGGAATACGTGAATTCATTCAGGGCATCGATAAAATCCTGCAAGCCGGCAAAAACGGTAAATCCACCTTTGTACGGATTGGTTCTGAAATAATAGTCGAACGAAGTTTGCTGGTCTTTTTTTTGACAATAAAAGTACCCCTGAGCCATTGTTAGCTCATACAAATCGGTATATAGTCCTAATGTTTCCTTAAATATTGATCCCATTTTTGCCCCTCACTGAGATGCTTAAAGATAATTAAGAATTATAACTATTTAAATGATCTATTAATAATTTAACCGAATGTTTATGTTCAGAATGTAGAGGCTGAATCGTAAACTGGTCTGTTTTTGATACTTAATATGAACGAATGGTTGAAGAAGTGGGTGGTAGTTTTTGAATACGGGGGACGATATGAAAGAACAAAAAACGCTGCTCAAATAAATGAACAGCGTTTTCAATCTAAAATATCTTTGTTTATTCTTTTTCAAGCATAATTGTTTGTTCCCTGTTTGGGCCAACCGATGCAAGTGAAATTGGAATACCCATTTCATCTTCAATAAAGTTGATGTAGTTGTTCAGTTCTTCCGGGAATTCGTTCTGATCTTTAATCTTAGTCAAATCGGTTTTCCAGCCCGGTAGTTCAACGTAAACAGGTTTTACATTGTCGTCCAATTCAAATGGGAAGTGCTCAACAACTTCACCATCAATTTCGTAACCTACACAAACTTTAATCGTGTCGAAATCATCCAGCACATCGGCTTTCATCATAATCAGTTCGGTAACGCCATTTAGCATGCAAGTGTATTTCAGCGCTACCAAATCAAGCCAGCCACAACGACGCGGACGGCCGGTTGTTGATCCGAACTCATTTCCTGCAGTACGCAGTTTTTCGCCTGTTTCATCGAAAAGCTCGGTAGGGAACGGGCCCATTCCAACGCGGGTACAGTAAGCTTTAAAAATTCCGAAAACTTTACCGATTGCATTTGGAGCAAGTCCCAAACCGGTACAAGCTCCGGCGCAAATGGTGTTCGAGCTGGTTACAAAAGGATACGATCCGAAATCGATATCTAGCAATGTTCCTTGTGCTCCTTCAGCTAAAACTGATTTACCAGCTTTTAGTGCATCGTTAATCATGTGCTCGCTGTCAACCAAATTAAATGATTTCAGCACTTCAACACCTTCGAACCACTCTTTTTCGCATTCGTTAAGCATTGCTTCGTAGTCGTACTTAAAGAACTCGCTCAACATTACTTTGTGGTTGTCAATACGTGCAGTATATTTTTCTTCGAAACCGTGAACAAGGTCGCCAACACGCAAACCATCACGGCCGATTTTATCTTTATAAGTTGGGCCAATTCCTTTTAAGGTAGAACCAATTTTTGTATCGCCTTTTTTCTGCTCCGATGCAGCGTCCAAAATCTTATGTGTTGGCAAAATCATGTGTGCCTTTTTCGAAATGTAAAGGTTTTTCGAGATATCGACACCGATTTTACTCAACGACTCAATTTCTTTTTTGAAAACGATTGGGTCGATAAC
>NZ_CAJXTC010000027.1 GCF_913060805.1 uncultured Draconibacterium sp. | reverse complement strand
AGTCTTTTGTCTTACGTTCATAATTACATCTTTTCAGAGTTTAAGATTTATTTTTTTTATTAATCAATATTGCGAATAGTCATAATTCCATTACTCCTCATTTTCAGGTATGGAAACCGTGTACTTATTCTTCAAAATTAAGTCGATGTAGGTTTTGGGATTTTAGTTTTTGAATATTTGATTTCTATTTTTACACATATTTCGTCATTTCAGGGAATATAAAGACTCTTTTACACTTCAAACTGAATAACTGACTATTGCCAATCGATCCATTTGTTATAATCCACCTCCGGAAACGGGTGAATGGCCACTTTTTCGCTTTTTTGATTATTTAGTATTAAATAGAATTGACTATTTAGAACAACATAAGTTTAGTCGTATTGATATAAGATTTAAGATTTGCTCCTATATCAATTGTATCTTAATAAATCATATCGGAGAAAACTATTTTCTGAATCTTGAGGGTAGTTATTGCAGTTGTAAACAAAATTCTATTCTTTAAAGAATCTGTATACGATCGGATCTTTTAATAGATAATATCTATTCTGCTGATTTTATAAATCCACCACCGATCAATCTGTCGTTTTGATAAAATACTGCCGTTTGTCCGGGTGCAATCATGGCTTCAGGTTCTAATAATTCGACCTGAGCCACAGTATCGTTTAAAATATGCAAATTACAGGGGGTTTCCTGAAGCCTGTAACGCACCTTTACTATTAGCTCAATATTACTTTCAACTATCTCTTTATCAAGTATATAGTAATTTTCCAAATACAATTTAGATCGGTATAAATCGTCGTATTTTGCCAACACTATTTCGTTGTCATCTAGACGAAATTCGGCCACAAATAACGGAAAATTCAGATTCAGGCCCAATCCGCGACGTTGTCCGATGGTATAATTGAAAATTCCCTTATGCTCACCCAAAATGTTCCCATTTTGATCAACAAAATTTCCTGGTTGCGATTTTATGCCCCTTTGTTTTAGAAATTGTCGATAGTCATTTCCATCAATAAAACATATTCCAAGACTGTCTCTTTTTTCTGATAACGATAAAAATCCTTTTTTTCTGGCTATATTTCTAATGTCAGTTTTTTTAAAATTACCCAATGGAAAAATCAGTTTGTCGATAATCTCTCGTGGCAATCCCCACAGAAAAAAGGACTGATCCTTTTCCGGATCTTCTCCCTGAAAAAGATATTTCTTACCATTATAAATTCCGGTTTTGACATAATGACCCGTTGCAATTGAATCACAATCCATTGCATTCGCGTATTTATTAAGGTATTTAAATTTGAGGTTCGGATTGCAGTATGCACAAGGAAAAGGTGTGCGCCCTTTTACATATTCGTCGATGAAATAACGAACAACATACTCTTCAAACTCTTTGCGTAAATCAACGGTTCTATGTTGAATTTTCAGACGATTAGCTAAATCAGTTGCATCTCTTAAAAAGTGATGATTTTGTCCGTCGCTGCCGCTAAAAAGAAAGGTAACTCCAATAACCGTATAACCCTGCTCCTGCAATAACATTGCCGAAACCGAACTATCAATTCCTCCACTCATCCCCAGCAAAACGCGTTTATTCATATCGATGTGATTGTAAATTATTAATGGTGTTCGACAAACTCACTAATAAGTTTCAGTTTGACCAACTCTTATTCGGGCGTGTGTTATTCCTTTTCTTTTTGAAAATAATCGTAAACTACCCTTGCTTTTGCTTTCCCAATCGATGCTTCCAGGGCATCGAGTTTTTGTAGTTTTATCTGTTTTACCGACTTAAAATCCTTTAATAATTTTTCCGTCGTCTTCTCCCCTACTCCACTTATTTCTCCTAATTCGGATGTTATAAATGCTTTCGAACGCTTATCCCGGTGAAAAGTAATTCCGAAGCGATGCGCTTCATCGCGTAAATGCTGAATCACTTTTAAGGTTTCGGAGTTCTTATTAATATAAAGAGGAACTGAATCCCCGGGAAAATAGATTTCTTCCAGTCTTTTTGCGATACCAATAACCGTGATTTTACCACGTAATTCCAGTTTATCCATCGCTTTCATTGTAGCCGATAACTGGCCTTTTCCACCATCTACAACAATAAGGTTTGGCAACGGTTTATTTTCTTCTTTTAAGCGCTTATACCGGCGATAAACAACCTCCTCCATCGATGCAAAATCGTTTGGTCCTTCAACGGTTTTGATATTAAAATGCCGGTATTCTTTCTTGGCCGGTTTGGCATCTTTAAATACCACACACGCTGCAACAGGATTTGTTCCTTGCAGGTTACTGTTATCAAAACACTCAATTCGCTCCGGTAATTCCTTTAATTGCAGGTCCTTTTTAATGGTGTTTAAGATACGATCGGTTCTAATTTGAGGATTTTTAAGCACTGCCTGTTTATCCTTTTCAAGTCGGAAATACTTGGCATTTCGTTTCGAAAGATCCAATAATTGCTTCTTCTCCCCTCTTTGCGGAACACGGAAAGTGACATTTTCAACCACATTTTCGAGCTTAAAAGGCACCAGGATTTCGCGTGCATTACTAAAAATCTTCTGCCGTATTTCAATTATTCCGGCCAAAAGAAGCTCTTCTGTATTCTCATCCAAGCCCTTTTTAATCTCTAAAGTAAAGGTCTGAATTATGGCTCCTTTTATAATTTTCAAATAATTGATAAAGGCAAAGTTTTCATCCTCCTCTATCGAATAAACATCTACATCAGTAATAACAGGAGAAACAACCGTTGAACGGCTCTGGTAGCGTTTCAGCGAATCATAGTTTTCTTTAATAGCAGCGGCTTCTTCGAAATTCAAATTCTCCGCCATTTCAGCCATCATGCCTTCCAAATGCTTGATAACGCCGGAAATATTTCCCTTCAAAATGTCAGCGATATCTGCTATTCCCTGGTCGTATTTTTCTACAGGAACATGTCCTTCGCAAGGCCCTTTACAGTTACCAATATGATACTCCAGGCAAACCTTATATTTTCCCGAAGCGATATTTTCGGGAGACAAATTATAATTACAGGTGCGTAGTTTATATTCCGACTTGAATAATTCTAACAGTGTTCTTACTGTGTAAATTGAAGTATACGGACCAAAGTATTTGGAGCCATCGCGAACCAGATTACGCGTTTTAAATACGCGTGGAAAAGGCTCATTTTTTATACAGATCCACGGATAACTTTTATCGTCTTTTAAGCGAATATTATAACGCGGCTGATACTTTTTAATCAGGTTATTCTCCAACAATAAAGCATCCTGCTCGCTCTCTACCACCATGTGTTTTATATCGGCAATATTCCGCACAAGTAAAGCCGTTTTCCGGTGATCGTGATTCTTTATAAAATACGAAGAAACCCGCTTTCGCAGGTTCTTAGCTTTTCCGATATAGATTATTGTATTCGATTGATCCAAATACTGATAAATACCGGGCTTATTCGGCAACACCGATATAAGCGATTTTAAGTGATCAATATTTTTATTTACCGTCTTATATTTCAATTACTGATATTTTACCAATACTTGTGTTTCGTATTCTTTCAGTATCGATTTATTTGGTGTATCAATAAATTCCAAATCGCAAATAAAGCTGAAATAGATATTCTGAACACCACACTTTTTTGCCAGATTTAATGCTGCAACAGCAGTTCCTCCGGTTGCCAGCAGGTCGTCGTGAATCAAAACCACATCATGTTTCTCTAATGCATCGCTATGCATTTCCACACTATCCGTTCCATATTCCAGTTCGTACGATTCGCTCAAAACCGCACTTGGCAACTTTCCCTTTTTGCGGATAGGAACAAAACCTGCATCAAGCCTGTCAGCAATCGCGCCTCCAAAAACAAAACCCCTAGCTTCAAGACCAACAACTTTTGTAATGCCTTTCTCTTTAAAATTCTCCACGATTGTATTTGTCACAAATCGCACCGCTTCCTTATTTTTAAAAAGCGTTGTTACATCTTTAAAGCTTATCCCCTCTTTTGGATAATCAGGAATTTCGCGTATTTCTTTTTTTAAATCCATTTTTACAAAATTGTTCCACGTGAAACATTATCGTCCTAAAAGTACCAGTAAAACGTTTATATCGGATGGTGACACACCCGAGATTCGTTTCGCTTGCCCAATAGTTTTTGGGTTTATCTTTTCCAACTTTTGACGTGCCTCAGTGGATATCGATTTTAATTCGCTATAATTAAATTTATTTTCAATCTTTATATTCTCAAACTTATCTAATTTTTCAGCCAGTAATTTTTCGCGATTAATATAACCTTCATATTTAATCACAATTTCGGCTCCTTCGATAATTTCCATTTTTCTGTCCTCAGGAACACGTTCGAGAAACGTTTTAAACGGGGTAATGACTTCTATCAAATCAAATATCGAAATCTGAGGGCGTAAAATTAAGTCAAATAATTTAACCCCCTGCTTTAACTCCGATGTTCCTTTATCCGTAAGTAGCTGATTTACAAACCTTGGCTTAACAGAAAAATCTTTTGCGAAGTTGATAATTTCCTGAATTAAGCTTGTTTTTTCTTTCAGTAATTCAACTCGTTCTAGCGAAGCAAGGCCTAATTTGTGCGATTTTTCCGTTAAACGGATGTCTGCGTTATCTTGTCGTAACAAAATTCGGAATTCTGCACGACTGGTAAACATCCGGTATGGTTCATCAACTCCTTTTGTCACCAAATCATCTATAAGAACTCCAATGTAAGCTTCATTACGTTTCAAAATAAAAGTCTCATTGTTGCCGGCACTTTTTAAATGTGCATTTATTCCGGCAATGATACCCTGGGCACCTGCTTCTTCATAACCGGTTGTTCCGTTAATCTGTCCGGCAAAGAATAAATTGCCTACAATTTTTGTTTCGAGCGTGTGATTTAGTTGAGTAGGATCGAAATAATCATACTCAATGGCATAACCCGGTCGGAATATTTTTGCCTTCTCTAATCCTTCAATCTTATGTAAACCTTTTAACTGAACCTGCCACGGCAGTGAGGATGAAAATCCATTCAGATAATACTCTATGGTATTCTCCCCTTCCGGTTCCAAAAATAACTGATGTTTTTCCTTCTCTGCAAAAGTTACAAGTTTGGATTCAATACTTGGGCAATAACGTGGACCGGTACTTTGTATCGTACCATCGAACATTGGTGAATCCTCAAATCCTTGTTGAAGCTCAGCATGAACTTCTGAACTTGTATGCGTAATCCAGCACGAACGTTGTTTTAACTTCGTTTCAGTGCCAGGCAGATACGAGAATTTGTAATGTCCTGTATCACCCTTTTGCTCAGTCAGTTTCGAAAAATCGATTGTTCTGCCATCAATACGAACGGGCGTGCCGGTTTTCATTCTGCCGGTTTTAAAACCTGCTTCCAGTAACTGTTCTGAAATGTTATATGAAGCAGCCTCACCAATACGTCCGCCAGCAAGCTTTTCCTGCCCTATATGCATTAAACCGTTTAAAAAGGTACCATTTGTTAAAACGACGGTGTTCGACTCAAATTCGATACCTATTTTAGTTTTAACGCCTGCAACCTTTTTATCTTTTATAATCAATTGAACTACAGCGTCCTGCCATAAATCAAGATTATCCGTATTTTCAAGAATATTTCTCCATTCCTCAACAAAACGAAAACGGTCGTTTTGTGCACGCGGACTCCACATGGCAGGACCTTTCGATTTATTGAGCATTCTGAATTGAATGGTAGTTTTATCGGCCAGAATACCTGAATAACCACCCAACGCATCTATTTCGCGTACAATCTGACCTTTTGCAATTCCGCCCATGGCAGGATTACACGACATTTGACCGTACTTGGTCATGTCCATAGTGATCAGTAATGTTTTCGATCCAAGGTTTGCAGCTGCTGTTGCTGCTTCGCATCCGGCATGTCCTCCCCCAACAACAATTACATCATATTTCTCCATCATACCTTCAGTTCTTTAAAATCTATTTTTGCAAGATAAAACTCTTCCATTTTTGTCATCTCTTCTTGCTCTTCGTCTGTTTTATCTTTATATCCCACTAAATGCAGAACTCCATGTAATACAACACGATACAGTTCCTTTAGTTGCGATATTTTGTAATTTTCCGCGTTCTCATTTACGCGATCGAGACTAATAAATAAATCGCCCGAAATTACATTTTTCTCTACGTAATCAAAAGTTATTATATCTGTATAATAATCATGATCAAGATATTGTTTATTCATGTCGAGTAAAAACTCGTCGGAACAATACACAATTGTAAGTTCTCCAAGTTCATACTTTTCGTTGATAACGAGGTTTTCAATCTGATTTTTCAGAAAATCTTTATGGAACGATATCGGTTTGATATCTTCAAAATAAAATTCTATTGAGTTCATTCACAGACAATTTCGAAACTTAAGCTATTCCCCTTTTCGTTAAATTCAACATTTTTGGCAATGCTTTTAATAATATGTAAACCGCGGCCGGTTTCGTTTAACAGGTTATCCTTGTGCGTAGGATCGGGTACTTTTTCAATATCAAATCCCTCACCTTCATCGGTAACCCGAACTTGTATCAGGTGACTTTTACAATCTATATTAAGCTCTACCGTTTTTGTGTGGTCTTCTTTATTACCATGAACAATAGAGTTTGTGGTTGCTTCAGAAATACATAAAAACACCGGATTAAAACATTTATCCGGCATATTATGGAAATTAAAATGAGCTCTTACAAACTCTTCTACCCTTCTAATTTCCGCATTTACTGACTTTATTATTAATATGTTGGGTGGATTATTCTTCACTCTGGTTTTGAATTTTGTTTAGATAATCTTTATATTTTTTGTTGTAAAAATTACTTAATGTATTTGAATTACGGTTCAAATACTCGATGGTAAAATTCTCTTTTTCTTTATACTCAAAAAACTTAACAGGGTTACTGTAGAACTCATCCGCACTTTCCGATTCGCGTTTATCTTCGAATTCACGCTCAGTTTCAGCCTTTTCAGCTTCAAGTAAACGTGTGGTGATAAGGTTCTGACGCGCAATGGTTTCAGCGTTAATAGATTTATTCATCAACTCCCTTCGGTTTTCCTCCAACATCTGGTCGATTTTTTTGAAAGTTTCCTGTGCCTGACTTCCAACCTGACCGTTATTCATCAAATCGCGAAGCATTTGTTGCATCATTTCGTGTTGCATTAAACTCTGCCCCATTTGTTTGCTTAAACCTTGCGAATTGCCGTTTTTCATTTGATCAATCATCTTTTGTAACTGCTGTTTTATACTTTCCGATGACTCTTTCAGATTTTGCATACCCTGCCCCTGTCCATCCGGATTTTCGCATTGCTGGTCGCCCGGCTGAGAATTCGCCTGTTGTTTTTCCAGCTGTTCCAATGATTCATTTAATAAAAGTGCCAGGTTATTTGTTGCAGTAATCACAAATTGCTGGCTACTTCTGGCTTGTGGAAATAGAGCTTCTTCCAGCTGCTGACCAGATTTTGTAAGATTAATTTCCATATCCACCAACTCGTTATTGATCATACTCGAAATTTGTGGAGTACGTTTTGCCAGCGCGTACAACGAATCTCTTACAATTTTACTTTGGTCTTCAATGCGTTTTTGCTCTTTATTCAGCTCTGTTAATCGTGGATCTTTGGCGCTAATACCACCCAATCCTGTGAGCACATCTTCCTGATTAAATGATAGCAGAACCAGGTTATCCAATATCTGTCGGAGGTTTTGAATGTTCTCCTGATTTTGTTGCATGCTGTTCATGTCGAGCATTTGTTGCATAGCAAACGCCGCATTCTTCATTTGCTCCGATGTTTTCTGCATACTTTGGCTCGACTTTTTACGGTTCTTTTTCTCCAGGTTTTCCTTACTTTCTTCCGAGCTTTTTTGCATTTCCTTAAACTCCTCGTCAAAATCGTCAAAACCAATTGGTTTTTCCAATTCTTTATTCATCTCGAGCGCTTCATTTAAGCGTTTCTCCAAGTCTTTTAGGTTTTCCTGATGCTCGTTTACCTTTTCACTGGTTTCTTCAAAATTTTTCTCTTCACTTATCTCCTTAGCCATGTTCTCCTCTTCCATGGCCATTTCATTCATTTCGTCGGTAATTTGCTGCAACTTTTGTTCTACCTTGTACTTCTTCAGCATCTCCAGATTTCGATCCAGTTGTTTCTGCAGATCGTCCATGGTTACATTCATATCGCGCGAAAGCTCGTTTAACTTTTTGCTGTCGAATTCTTCGGCCAGCTTATTAAACTCCTCCATTAACTCCTTTAGCTCATCGGTAAAAACTTCATTTAGTAATTCCTCAATCTGCTTTTGTTTTTCAATAATCTCCTCCGAATTGTCGGTATATGAATTCAGGTAATTATTCAGATTCTTATTATCCTGTTTAATTTTATCGTAGAGTTTTTCCAACTGATTTTGTTTCTGCACAATATCATTTACCATCTGCGATTTTTCCCAGTCAGAAGTGTTCGTATCCATATTTTTAATCTGCAGATTTTGCAAATTCTTCTGGATCTCCTTCGATAACTGCTGGCTTTCAGCAATCATTTTCTCCAGGTTTTCAAACTGCTCCTTTTCGTTGGCTTCCAGCTCTTCTTTATCCGGAAATACAAAGGTATAACTGTCGGATGTGGTAGTTTTATAACCGTTTATTACATCATTATCCGATACGGAGAAGTAGTAAGAAATGGCTCCTTCGGATTCAACATCGTTAAAATCGTAACTGAAATAAAACTCCTGATCGGCCATATTTCTGGAAAATGGCAAAGCAATAGCCGTGTATTCGTTGGCAATATTGTAATGGAACTTCAACGACGAAAAACCATAATCATCGCCAATTACACCTTTAAAAAAGAAACGTGTTAAACGTGTTGAGTCTTCAATACGCATCACTTCAATGTCAGGGTAAATGTCAGGTATTACATCAATATAATACGACAGCGCCAATTCTTCATCAGTAACTTTATTTCGGATATAAACATTGTATTTACTTGATTTATAAACCGTTTTTTCTACTTCAAAACTTCCTTCGTTTTCGGTTGCTTTAACCCGAATGGAGTCGTTAAACATCAACGCCAGCGAGTCTACATCAATTCCGGTGAACTGCCATTTTAAAATTGTTCCACATGGAACCTGCACATCTCCGATGTTCTCAAGCAACTGCGATTCGCTTAATGTATAGCTTGGCGGATTTAGATTTACCGTAAACGAATTAATACCCGGTTTAGGTAGCAACTGCAGCGTATAACTATCTGATTTATAATTTAAATCGGTAAAATAAAACGCAACAGGATTAATTACCGAAGCCATCTCAAACTCGTAATTACCGGTTGCGGTTGTTTTCATCAGGTAATTATTACCTTCTATATTTATATATACGATTTGCGGAATTTCATCGCCTTCAGCAATTACTTTTACCGTATACGGATCTCCCTTTTTAGCTTTCAAACTCTTGTTGGTTAACTCAAAAGAAAATGGAGCCGGTTTTACAAACTCCTGGTTGTAATGTACCAGCCGGTTTGTTGATTCGGTAAATATGCTTTTATTCGATAATAATATTCCCGAAGCAATTAAAACACTTACTATCAGATAAATAGAAACTACTTTAATATTTTTATACTCAATAGCTTCGTTAAAATCGAAAACTTTTAACTCATCGATTTTCTGATCGATACTGGCAATTAACAGATCATTGGAATACTGATTGTCGTGTAAATCTGATAATTCAATGATATTCAGTAATTTATCTTTTATCTCACCAAAATGTTTCTGAATCAGTTGAGTCGACGATTTCAGATCGATAGGTTTTAATATATGTAGTAAGCGAAATAATGGGACAAGAATAAACTGTGTTGTTAGCAAACCGGCAAAAATGAGGTAGCCATAAAAGATGACCTTGCGTGTTAGCGATGAAAGGTAAATATAGTATTCAACTACCGAAAATACTGTGTATAAGGTAATTAACAATACAAAAACCAAAGCCGCCCCTCTTACCAACTTATACAAGCCGTATTTAAACCTAAACGCGTTTAGTTTATTAACAAGTATGTTGAAATTTTCTGTCATTCTGCTTAAAGTTCTTATTTTTCAAACGTTTATTTTTCTCAGCAATTGTTAATAATTGTGGATAAACATGTCAAAAAAACAAAAGTAATCTTTTATACTAATTTTTGCATTCTTCAATTTTTTCATCATATAATTTCACATTTCAAACACCGCCGTTAATCTTACGTTTTTTTGATGCCTGTTTATTCACAGGAAATACACCTGTTAAAAACGTCAGTTCTCTTTCCACTTTTACTATTAACAGTTGTTAAAAAGAAAAGTTATATAGTTACCAAAGAACAAATTAACCTGTGAAATAGTTGTTGAAAACAGGAGAACAAACCTGTTTACAGTTTCTGCATAATTGGTAAAAAATAGTAATTAACAGTTACCAACAGGATATAATAACTAGTATTAATTTTTAAATTTGTTTAATTATTAATAATAATAAAAGAAGATTGGACATACTACTTGTAGAAGACAACCTATTAAATCAAAAGGTGGTTATATTTAATTTGAAGAAATATAACTACAACGTTACTGCAGTTACCAACGGACCCGACGCAATTGAGCAGGTAAAGCAACACGCCTACGATCTGGTGTTAATGGATATTATGCTTCCCGAAATGGATGGCTACGAAATTACCGCGGCCATTCGCGAATACGAAACCGCAAACGCCATTGAAAACCCTGTTCCCATTATTGCTATAACGGCTAACACGCTCGACAATGATCGTGAGCGCTGTTTTAACGTAGGAATGAACGAGTATTTATCAAAACCCTTTACAGCTGCCCAGCTTATTGAAAAAATACGCATCTTTATTCCCGAATAAGAGTTAGTGCTGATGGATGACGGATTAGATATTAGAGGAAATTCATATACGGATACCGAAAGAGAGCTTGACAAACGTTTACGCCCTTTACAATTCGATGATTTTAGCGGACAAAAACAAATTGTTGAAAACCTCGAGATTTTTGTAAAGGCAGCGCTTTTGCGTGGCGAAGCTTTGGATCATGTTTTATTACACGGACCTCCGGGACTGGGTAAAACAACCTTGTCGAATATTATTGCCAACGAATTGGGAGTTGGAATCAAAATCACCTCGGGACCGGTATTGGATAAACCAGGCGATTTAGCCGGTTTACTGACCAACCTCGAAGAAAACGATGTGTTGTTCATCGACGAAATTCATCGCCTCTCCCCAATTGTTGAGGAATATTTGTATTCGGCTATGGAAGATTTCCGTATCGATATCATGATCGACAAAGGTCCGAGTGCACGTTCGGTACAAATCGAGCTGAATTCGTTTACGCTGATTGGAGCCACTACCCGATCGGGATTATTAACGTCGCCATTGCGGGCACGTTTTGGTATTAATTCGCACCTGGAGTATTATGACGGCGATATTTTAACGCAAATCGTTAAAAGGTCCGCTGGTATACTAAACATAGAGATAAGCGACGAGGCGGCCCATGAGATAGCTTTCCGGAGCCGTGGCACTCCGCGAATAGTAAATTCATTGCTGCGTAGGGTTCGCGATTTTGCCCAGGTAAAAGGAGACGGAACGATTGATATGGATATTACGCGTCATGCGTTGTCGGCTTTAAATATCGATAAATATGGTCTGGACGAAATGGATAACCGTATTTTAAAAGCTATTATCGATAAATTTAAAGGCGGACCGGTGGGAATTACAACCATTGCAACGGCTGTTGGCGAAGATGCCGGAACCATCGAAGAGGTTTATGAACCGTTCTTAATTAAGGAAGGTTTTATTAAAAGAACACCACGCGGAAGAGAAGTTACCGATTTGGCTTACAAACATTTAGGCCGCGTTAGATACGGCGACTCCCCTAGCCTGTTTTAAGAATGGAATGATGAATTTCGATTAACGATTTTTGATTTATGATCGGAAAAGAAGTATTCAGTTTCAATTGAAGGATACTTCTAAAATCTACATTCGTTAATCATCATTCGAAATTCTTTATTGTTCAATGAATTTAACTTCAAATAACATTGGCCACAGTTTTCCGGTAACAAACATGCGGTCGTTTTCGCCATCGTAGGCAATTCCGTTTAACACATCAATCCGGTCGCTTGCCTGATGATACATATCGATTAAACCTTCCATGTTTATTTCTTCAACAACTTTACCGGTGTTGGCATCAATTTTAACGATGAAGTTGGTGGTATAAATGTTGGCATAAATAATTCCGTCGATGTATTCCAGTTCGTTGAGAACATTCATATTTGCACGGTTATTGGCTACCTGTACTGTTTTTACAATCGAAAAATCATCCGGATTCAACCAGGTTAAAACGTTGGTTCCGTCACTCATAATAAGGTTGGTACCATCGTTAGTCAATCCCCATCCCTGTTCCGATTTGTAGGTAAAACTATCGATTACAGCAAAGGTTTCCAGGTCGTAAACAAAACCTTTTTTAGCGTGATAAGTCAACTGGTAAATTTTACCGTTTAACAGGGTAATTCCTTCACCAAAATACTTGTCATCCATGTCGATCGACTGAAGTGGTTTTCCGCTTTTAATGTCAACTTTCATCAGTTTTGAATGGCCGGTTTCACCGGTTCCTTCGTACAAATAACCGTTGTAATATTCCAGTCCCTGGGTGTACGAAGTTTTCAGGTGCGGATATTTTTCAATTACCTGGTAAGTGAGTTGTTTTGGTGCTATATCCGAGATTACATTAATCGTTTTTGTGCGGCTGTTTTTTAATCCGTCGGTTTTTTCAGCGTCTACTTTAAAACTGGTGTTTCCAACCTGATCCAGTTCCACATCGGCAATTTCAAAATTAAGATCAGTGCTTTCTTTTAATAAGTCGCCTTCGTAATAAACTTTCACTGATTTTAGCTCGCCGTCGCGCAGTTTGGTTTTAATCTCTAAAGTAATTTTATCGCCGGAAGTATATAGTTGTTTGCCCGGTTTTATACTAATGCTACTTACCGGTTTTCGTGGGCGTTTATTCGATTTATTTGAACACGAAAAAAAGCTCACTAGCAAACAAAATATCAGTACTATCGGGAAGAGGTTTCGTTTCATTACTTTGTAATTTTTGACTTCAAAGATAAAACATATTGTAAAAGATTCTTTTGTAGAAAAGCATCAAAGCAAATGATTTTATCTTTGCCTAAAAATTCAACAATTGAATCCTTTTAAGAAACTAGCAAGCGATACGGCTATTTATGGGGTAAGCAGCATTGTGGGCCGCTTTTTAAACTGGTGGCTTGTCCCCTATTATTCGTTTATGTTTTTGCCCGGCGAATACGGCGTGGTGACCAATATGTACGCTTATGTGGCTTTTTTACTAGTGTTGCTTACTTACGGAATGGAAACCTCATATTTCCGTTTTGCCTCAAAAAGCGACGATCCCGAAAAAGTGTATTCCACATCGATGGTATCCTTGTTTTTTACCACTTTTTCGTTTGTGTTGCTGGCGGCAGCTTTCCGAAACGAAATAGCCGCCTGGATTCAATATCCCGATCACCCGGAGTATATTTTGTGGTTTGCGATAATATTGGGTGTCGATGCGTTTACAGCCATTCCTTTTGCGCGGCTCCGATTAAATAACCGGCCCATAAAATTTGCCTTTATTAAACTGGTAAATATTGGTTTTAACATTGGTTTTAACCTGTTCTTTATTTCTTTGTGCCCAAAGATTTTAGCTAATAATCCCGACTCAATAATTTCAACAATTTATTCAGCCGATATCGGTGTTGGATATGTGTTTATTTCCAATTTACTGGCTTCGCTGATAACCCTGGTTTTACTGCTCCCCGAAATCTTTAGAATTTCATTTCAGTTTGATAAGAAGCTGCTGAAACAAATGTTGAGTTATGGTTTTCCAATTCTGATAGTTGGATTAACAGGAATGGTGAATCAGAATATAGACAAAGTGCTGATTCCGTTTTTGGTGCCAGAGAATCAGGATCCGATGTTTCAGCTTGGTATTTACGGTGCCAACTACAAACTGGCGGTGCTGATGAATATGTTTATTCAGGCGTTCCGTTATGCTTTCGAACCCTTCTTTTTTGCCCGCGAAGGATCAAAAGACGACCCAAAAATATATGCCGTTGTAATGAAATACTTTGTCATTTTCGGGCTGGTTATTTTCATAGGAATGGTGTTATTTATTGATGTTATAAAAGTGATTGTCGACACCGAATATCATGAGGGATTAAAAGTGGTTCCCATTGTGTTAATGGCCAATCTTTTTTACGGAATGTATTTCACGCTGTCGCTGTGGTATAAACTTACCGACAAAACGCGCTACGGCGCTTATATGGCTTTAATCGGTGCCACAATCACCTTGGTTTTAAACCTTGCGCTGATTCCGGTTATAGGTTATATGGGATCGGCAATTGCAGTGTTTGTCTGCTTTTTGGTTATGCTGGTCATCTCCTATTTTCTTGGGCAAAAACATTTTCCGGTGCCTTACGATCTCAAACGAATTGGCAGTTATTTTCTGGCCGCCATGGTTATTGTGGGCATCGCTCAATTTACGCTCGATTTACAGGTAATACTTAAATATTCAATCAATTTAGTTTTAGCACTGGCCTTTATTGTACTTGTTTTTAAATGGGAAATAAACGAGTTGAAGCGATTTATTCCCTTTATAAATAAGTTGTAAAAAGTTGAATATTAATTTATTACTGATAGTAAATTCTACTATTGTTTTCCTCTCATGCAACAAATATTAGGAATAAATGAAATAAATATCAAAAAGTATTAATTTTGTACAAATGAAGAATTTAGAGGGACAAGTAATAGCGTTGGCAAGCGATCATGCCGGTTTTGCTAAAAAGCAGGTGATTATAAAATTTTTAAGCGATAACAATATTGCTTTTAAAGATTTTGGATGTTACACCGACGAAAGCGTAGACTACCCGATTTATGCTCATAAAATGGGTGAAGCGATTGAAAGTGGTGAATACAAAATTGGTATCACGTTTTGTGGAAGTGGCCAGGGAATCAGTATTGCTGCAAACAAACATCAGGGAGTACGTTCGGCAGTTTGCTGGAAAGAAGAAATTGCTGCACTGGCGCGTCAGCACAACAATGCAAATGTATGTGCAGTGCCGGGTCGTTTTGTGAGCGATGAAGAAGCCATTGCTATTGTTTCAACTTTTCTGAACGAAGATTTTGAAGGCGGAAGACATGCTCGCAGAGTAGATCAGATTCCTGTTGAGAAATAAATGACAGCGCATAAAAAAATATTTCTGAAGGATTCGAAAATTGCTTTTGATAAAAAACACCGGAAGACCTTAAATTTTAATATTTCGAAATACGACGAAGCTGTTGCCAAAGGCAAACTTCGTTACCGGAATATGGATTTGGCGAAACACCGTGCTTCTTATCTCAAAAAGAAAGTAGTTTCCAATCTTGCGCATTATCTCGAAACATTTGAAACCAATGCCAAAGCCAATGGAATTGATGTGGTTTGGGCACGCGACAGCAAAGAAGCTGTTTCTGAAATTGTAAAAATTCTGACCGGGAATGAGGCTAAGCTTTTGGTAAAAAGCAAGTCGATGATCTCGGAAGAAATAGAACTGAACGAAAATCTGGAGAAAGCTGGTTTTGAACCGGTTGAAACCGATCTTGGTGAATTTATCGTTCAGGTGGCCGGCGAAAAACCGTATCATATTTTAACGCCGGCAATGCACAAATCGAAAGAAGATGTTGCCGAGCTTTTTCATAAAAAGTTTGATACTCCTGAGGATTCAACACCAACAGAATTAACCCAATTTGTGCGAAAAGTATTGCGCGAAAAATTTACTTCGGCTGAAGTTGGAGTAACGGGCGCTAATTTTTTGGTGGCCGATGTTGGCGGAGTGGCACTTACCGAAAACGAAGGCAACGGTTTTATGTCGGTGGCCTTCCCGAAAGTGCACATTGTAATTGCCGGAATTGAAAAACTGATCCCGTCGATCGGCGATTTGCAGCTGATGTTTCCCTTGCTTTCGGCGCTGGGAACCGGACAACAGGTTACCGTGTACAATTCGTTGCTTACCGGATCAAAACGCGCTAATGAAGCCAATGGACCGGAAAAAATGGTGGTGGTTTTGCTCGATAATAACCGCACAAAAATTGCTGCCGAACCAAAACATGTCGACGCGCTGAAATGTATTCGCTGCGGTGCTTGTTTAAACGCCTGCCCTATTTATAAAAATGTGGGCGGATGCACGTACAACACCACGTACAGTGGCCCCATCGGATCGGTAATAACGCCTTTTATGAAAGGCTTTGATAAGTACAATCATTTAAGTTTTGCCTGCACGGTTTGCGGGGCTTGCACCAATGTTTGCCCTGTAAAAATTCCGCTGCACGATTTGTTGCTTTTAAACCGGAAAATTTCAGTCGACGAAAACCACGGAACTTTCTCCTGGAATAAGGGAATGAAAGCATACGAATGGGCATTTAAAAAACGAAAAAACCTCGATCGGGTAAACGGGAAAGTAAAAAATACGCTGCTAAAAGCCAACAAAAATGTATTGGGAAAACAGAAGAAGTTTCCGGCTTTTGCAGAGCAATCATACAGTAAAACAATCTTAAATTTAAAATAGATGTTATCGAATACATGCAAATATGCGCTCAGAGCGTTGATTTATCTAGGTAAATTTTCGAAAGAAGACAAACGTGTTGGAATCAAAAAGATTTCGGAAGATTTGGGTTTATCGTCACCATTTTTAGGAAAGATCCTGCAAAACCTGGTAAAACAAAAATTGCTGGTTTCTACAAAAGGACCGAATGGCGGATTCTCATTATCGCGCGATGCGTCTGAAATTTCGTTGTGGGACATTGTTATTAAAGTTGATGGCGAAGAGTTTTTCACCAACTGTCTGATCAGTTTGGAGCCGTGTAAAACACACGATCCGTCGAAACCACTTTGTCCGGTACATTCGCAATACGAGAAGTTACGCCAGGATATTACGAATTTTTACAAAACAACTTCGTTGGAAACTGTCGGAAAAGACATCGATAAATACGAAGATCTGGTAAAACTCTAGTGCAGGAGAAATTCTAATCGTGGAAGATTAAAAAAAGCGTTCCAGCCACTTTTTATTTACAAAGAGGGCATAAAAAAAGGTGGCAAACGATAAACCGGCGGCATTAGCCCAAAGGTCGTAAACATCGCTGTGGCGGCTTGGCGATATTTTTTGCTGAACGTACTCAAGTACTATGGCGGCAACAAATGTTAACAGCGGCGTCCAGAAATAAAAGTTCGGAGTGAACTGTTTTACCGGCCTGAAGCTTAGCATACAAAGGATGAAAAACATCCCGAAATGAACGATTTTATCGAAATTCGGAATTTGTATAAATGGTTTGCTTGGTAGTTGATTTGCCGGCACAAAAAGCAGGTAAAGCATTATTAATAACCAAATTGCAAGTCGCCAGTAGGGTGCTATCTTCATGTTTTCAATTGTTTAAATCTAAATTTTTCAGGTCTCGTAATGGCGGGTATTTACATTCATATTCCTTTCTGTCGTCAGAAATGTTATTACTGCGATTTCTACAAAACGGTAAATACTTCGCTGCAGCACGATTTTATCAGCGCCCTGAAAAACGAGGCTAAAGTACGTAAAAACTACTTGAACGACGAAACGGTTGAAACCATATATTTTGGTGGCGGCACTCCGTCAGTGCTCACAGCGCCCGAAATTGCCGAAATACTGGCTGTGCTGAATGATGAATTTAAAGTTAACCCGGATGCTGAAATAACTTTTGAAGCCAACCCGGACGACCTGAGCAACGATTACCTGAAAACTTTAAAAAAGGAGGGAATAAATCGTTTGAGTATCGGAATTCAGGCTTTTCAAAACCGGCATTTGGAAAAAATGAATCGTCGCCACAACGCAGCTCAGGCAATTGAAGCCATTGAAAATGCAGCAAAAGAAGGTTTCTCGAATTTAAGTGCCGATTTAATTTACGGTCTCCCCGAATTAACACCAAAAGAATGGGAAGAAAGCCTGAACCAGATGTTCAAACTCCCGGTAAAACACCTGTCGGCTTATCATTTAACTTACCACGAAGGAACTGCCTTTTACACCTGGCTGAAAAAGGGGACACTAAAAGAGCTGAAAGAAGCTGAAAGTGTTGCCCAGTTTAACACACTTGTTGATCTGTCGATTGCCAATGGTTTTGAACATTATGAAATTTCAAACCTGGCAAAAGACCAGCTGTATTCGCGCCACAACACGGCTTACTGGATGGGTACAAAATACCTCGGACTGGGACCGTCAGCGCATTCATTCGATGGTGTTTCGAGGCGCTGGAACGACTCCAGTGTCGAGGCTTACATAAAAGTACAGGCCAATAATCAAGCCTATTTCGAGGAAGAAAAACTGAGCGAAAATGATCAGTATAACGAGTACATTTTAACCCGGATTCGTACCAAATGGGGCGTATCGGAAAAGGAATTGGAGCAACGTTTTGGAAGCGAAAAAGCAAACTATTTTTCCCGTCAGTTAGCCAGGTATAAAGATACCGGCGTGCTGCAAATCAATAACGAAATTATTACGCTCACCAGAAAAGGGCTTTTTGTTTCTGACGAGATAATGGCCGACTTAATTATTATATAATTGTTATACAATAAGTTGATTCAGTTCTTCGCAATCATAAATCTTGTTAAACCTACCGAACGGACGCATTATTTATCTATCTTAGCGGTTCTTTTAAAAAAACAGATTGATGCAGGTTAAAATCGTTAATAAATCAAAGAATGAACTACCGGCCTACAGTACAGCGTTTTCGGCCGGAATGGACTTACGCGCAAATCTTGATGAACCGGTGGTTTTAAAGCCGCTCGAGCGGAAATTGGTACCAACCGGATTATTTATAGAATTGCCTCAGGGTTACGAAGCCCAGGTTCGTCCGCGCAGTGGTTTGGCTTTGAAAAAAGGAATTACGGTTTTAAATACTCCCGGAACAATTGATGCCGATTATCGTGGAGAAATTGGCGTTATTCTCATCAACCTGTCGCAAGAAGATTTTGTTATAGAGAACGGAGAACGCATTTGCCAGATGGTTATTGCCGCACACGAAACTGTGGAATGGGATTTGGTAGAAGTGTTGAAAGAAACAGAAAGAGGAGTCGGTGGTTTTGGCCACACCGGAAAACATTAACATGAAGAGAATTTTTATAAAGGGACTTGGTATCGCAGCCTTTTCGCTGGCTTTAGTGTCATGTTCAGGACCCAAACAGGTTACAGAACAGGAAGTGGCAAAAGCGGCAATAGATACACCCACTACCGAATTGGTAGATCAAAAGCAGATGGAGTTTGAGTACCTTTTTGTGGAGGCGCTAAAACAGAAAATGTTTGGCAACGCACAAAAGGCTATTCAATTGTTGTCGAGTTGTTTAGAGATTGATCCGAACTCGTCGTCAGCCATGTACGAGTTGGCAAATATTCATGCCTCAAATAACGATTTTACCAGTGCTTCGTTGCTGCTGGAAAAAGCAATAAGTATAAATGCTGATAACCCGTGGTACAAGCTGTTGCTGGCGCAAATCTATCAGCAAACACGAAAGTATTCAGAGGCAGCCGATCTTTATGCCGAGCTGGTGAAAATGGAGCCGGAAAACCTGGAATACATTTACATGAATGCTGCGCTGCTGGCCACTGCACAACGTTACGATGAAGCCATTGCTGCCTACGAACGCATGGAAAAAGAAACCGGCGTAAACGAGCAGATTTCGGTGGCTAAACAGCAGATTTATGTATCAACAGGGCAGGTTGACAAAGCTTTTGACGAGATCAATAAACTGATTGAGAACGATCCGAACGAAGCAAAATATTACGGTTTGCTGGCCGATTTGTATCAAAGTCAGGGCGACTCGGAAAGTGCGCTGAAAAACTATAAAAAGATCCAGGAAATGGATCCTGAAAATGGTTTTGTACACTTTTCGCTGGCCAATTACTACCTCGAAAGTGGTGAGGCTGAAAAGTCGTTCGAAGAAACAAAAGCCGGTTTTGAAAGCGATGCAGTTGATATTCAAACAAAAATGCAGCTGTATATGATGTTAACAGCCAACCCGGCTCAGTCGCATCTTAGTGAACAGCAGCGCGACGAACTGATTGCCATCTTGCTGGAAAAGCATCCCGATGAATCGTTGGTACATACCATTCACGCTGAATCGTTGTTGAAAGAAAATAAACTGGCGGAAGGACGCGAAGCTTTGTTAAAAGCTATTGAAATAGAGCCCAATGATTATATGATTTGGGAACGGATTATGTACATCGACAACGACCTGCAGCAGTGGGATAAGTTGTACGAACATACCGGGCAGATCATCGAATTATTCCCGAATCAGCCGCAAGGATATTTCTTTAAAGCAATTGCTTGCGTTCAGTTGGAGAAATTCGACGAAACCATTGAACTCAGCGAAGAGGGAATGGATTATGTAATCGAAAATCCACAATTGGAAGCCAACTTTTTAATGCTAAAAGGCGAGGCCGTTTACAAAAACGGAAACAAAACCGAAGCATTCAAAATATTCGACAAAGCCGTACAAATCGATCCGGATAACTACCTTACACTGAACAATTACGCGTACTATTTATCGGTTGACGGCGTTGAGCTCGACAAAGCCGAACGTATGAGCGGAAAAGTGGTTGAGCGCTTTCCGGATAATGCAACTTACCTCGATACACATGCCTGGGTGCTGTTTAAAAAAGGCGAGTACACGCTGGCCAAATTTTATATGGATTCGGCCATGAAAAACAGCGAGGACGAAAGTGATACATTGCTGGAACACTATGGCGATATTCTGTACAAAACAGGCAATGTTGACGAGGCCGTAGAGTACTGGAAAAAAGCAAAATCGAGTGGTAGCGAGTCGGTAACTCTGGACCGCAAAATTGCAGAGAAAAAATACATTGAAGAGTAGGCGATGAAGTTTCTTAAATATTTCAGGATTTCCCTGTTTATGGCAGCTGTGCTGGTTGCCGTTTCGTCCTGTAAAGCGCCGTCGGAATTAGCAGTTGTTGACGCTCGTCCGATAAGTACCAACAAATTGCTGAAACGTATCGAGCAAAACGCATTCGATTACGAGTATCTCACCATAAAACGTATCAACTGTAACTTTTCGAGCAGCCAGTCGAAAGCGGCTTTTAAAATCAATCTGAAGGCCAAAAAAGACGATCGTATTCTGGTATCGATAAGCAAACTGAATATTCCTGTTGGCCGTGTTTTACTAACGCCTGACAGCGTTAAATATGTGAATTACATCGACCGGAATTATTTCATCGACGACTATTCCTACCTCAGCAGTTTTCTGAATATCGACCTTGATTTTGCGACCATACAAAGCATTATTTCAAACAATGCCTTCTCGTACCGGAATGATCCGCGCGACAAGGATTTCAAAACTTTCGATGCGTTAATTGAAGACAATCAGTATGTTCTGCAATCGGAAAAAACAAGGAAGCTTAGCAAGCTGGAAGAGAAGGAAAACAAAGCCGAGCGCCGTTTAAAACGACTCGACGACCAGGCGCTAATCGTGCAAAAAATGTTTTTTAATCCTGCTAATTTTGCTTTGAACCGTCTGCTGATCAGCGATAAAACCAACGACCGGAATATGAACCTTATTTTCGACGATTATTCAGAAGTGGAAAACAAAGAGTATCCGGGAACCATTGAAATGAACTTTCATTCGCCTGAAGAAGAAATCGATATGAAAATCAGGATGAGTGGTTTTTCAACCGACAAGATCACTTCTTTCAGCATTAAAATTCCGGAAAAATACGAGGAGATTCGAGTAGATTAAATCCTAAATCAATACATTCGTAAACATGATTTTACGAATAAAAATACTATTCGTCACGCTGGCCGTTTCGCTGGTGAGTCTTTCTGTGTTTGCACAATCCATCGAGGAACTGCAAAAACAAAAGGCTGCTGCTGAAAAGGAAATCGAGTATACCACGCGTTTGCTCAACGAAACGCAAAAAAACGAACGTTCGTCGTTGAGTAAGCTGCGGCTCATTAATACAAAGATCAGCTCCAGAAACACGCTTATTTCGAATATAAACCACGAAATCGGAATTTATGAGCAATGTATCGCCAACAACGATTTGGCTGTAGAAATGCTTAAAAACGACGCTCAGCAATTAAAGAATGAATACGCCGAGATGATCAGGATGGCTTATAAAAATCTGAATTCGTATGACGAAATGTTGTTTTTGTTATCGGCCGAAAATGTAAACCAGGCGTATCGCCGTTTATTGTATTTTCGGCGCTATAAATCGTATCGCGAAAATCAGGCTCAAATGATCGATGCTGTGCAGGAAGTGCTCGATGAAAGTATACAAAAACTGGAGCAGCAAACATTGGCAAAACAAGCGCTGATAGAACAGACCGAAAAGGAAATGATAAACCTGAATCAGGAAAGAAGTGCACAAAGTAGTGAGCTGCAAGAGCTGCAAAACCAGAAAAGCAGCCTGCAAAAAACCTTGCAGCAACAACGACAGGTTGAGCAGCAACTGGAGCGCGAAATTCAGGCGATTATTGAAGAGGAAGCAAGCAAAAATCGGGAAGCCGGAGGTTCGGGTTTTGCTTTAACACCCGAGCAAAAACTAATTGGCGATAATTTTGAACAAAACAAACGGCGCTTACCCTGGCCGCTGGAAAGAGGCGTAATTGTGGAGCATTTTGGTGTACACCAACATCCGGTTTTAACCAACGTGCAGGTGCAGAACAACGGCATTAACATTGCCACCGATGTGGGTGCCGAAGTACGTGCTGTTTTTAATGGCGAAGTAAGCCGTGTGTTTGGAATTTCGGGGGGTAATACTGCCGTTATAATCCGCCACGGAACCTACCTGAGTGTTTATTCCAATCTTCGCGAAGTAGTGGTTAAAAAGGGCGATAAAGTGTCGACAAAACAACCCATTGGCACCGTTTATACCGACATCAAAGACGGCAACAAATCAATCCTGAAATTTCAGATTTGGAAAGAGAGCACCAAACTCGATCCCGAGGACTGGATTGGACGCTAGAAAAGTGAATTTTGAATGATGATTAACGAATGCAGATTTAAGAAGTACATTCTAAGAAAGCTGATTGCTTGTCAAAACTGATCCATCTAAAATCGTTAATCGACATTCATCATTCTTCATTCAATTTTTGCTTAATTTCTTTGATGTTTTGCAGGATTTCCATAGTAACCGGGTTTTCGCTGGCTGCATTGCGCATTTCTTCTTTTCGCAGGCCCAGCTTGGTGTCAAGCCGTCCGAGAACCAGGGAAAATACCATAAACAAAACCATCATTACCGGGTAAGTGATCAGCTTGTTTTCATCGAGGAAAGTGCGGATCGTTTCGTCTTTAAAATCGTTTAAAAACATAAACGCGATCATCACAAAACTGATGTAACCGATGTACATCCGTGCACGGTCGACGTAAATTTTCCACCGGATAAATGTGCGTCTGTTGAGGTGAATACCAAATAGTTTCATAGTATTGAAGTATTATGTTTGATGAAGATACGGATTTAATGATACAAAAAAACCGGCCATTAGCCGGTTTCTGAGAATATGTAGTAAGCTTATAAATTAGCCACCCGGTTTAGTGCAGGAATGTCTAAAAATTTAATTTTACGTCCCTGCAATTCAATCAGTTTGTCGTTCTTAAATTCTGATAATAAACGAATTACAGACTCAGTTGCGGTTCCAACCATATTGGCCAGCTCTTCGCGTGTTAACGAAATTTGTAGCGTATTTTGGTTATCCAGCTCAAAGTTTTCTTTCAAAAGCAGAAGCACTTCTGCCAGTCGTTCACGAACTGTTTTTTGCGCAATATCGGTGATGTAATCGTTGGCCTCGCGTAATTCGCGACACACAATTTGCAACATGTGATGCGAAAACTGCCAGTTGTTCTGAATAAGGTATAACAAGGTTTGATAAGGAACATGACACAACGCGGCATCGTCGATTACTTTGGCTGTAGTACAAGCCAGTTCCTGGCTCAGCAACGACCGATAGGCAATAATTTCGCCCTTTTTGGCAAAACGAATAATTTGTTCTTTGCCGTCGATTCCTGTTTTAAAGATTTTAATAATTCCCCTTGTAACACAGAAAAACCCGGTTAGCCGGCTACCCTCGCGATAAATAATGGTGCCTTTTTTATAAAGCGAACAAGTTTTTTCATAATTCAGCCGTGTAAATTCATCGTCGGTTAACTTCTTAAAAAGTTGAAAACCACTCAAATTTGTTTCTTCGTCCGACGGCCTTTTAATTGCGCTTCTCATTTCCTGATCTGATTATACGTTTAATACTGGAATAACCTTTTTTTAATTTTGGCTTAAAAATACAATTATCTGCATATTTCGAAAAACTATTTATATAGATAGTTAGATGTTGTATATTTGTGTACAAATTTAATGTAAAGTATTTTAAAATAAGGATGTTATGAAGCATGTAGTAGATATGGCCTGGACCGACAAGCTGGCTTTCGAAGCGGATATGGATGGACACAAAGTTGTTATCGACGCCACAGAAGAAGTGGGTGGCAGCGATTTAGGACCGCGTCCGAAGAAATTAATGTTGACAGCACTTGCCGGTTGTACGGGTATTGATGTGGTAATGATTCTGAAAAAAATGAAGGTGGAACTGGAAGCTTTTAATGTAATTGTTGAGGGTGAATTGACCGAAGAACATCCGAAATATTACAACAAAATGACTATCGTGTACCAGTTTAAAGGAAAAGATCTTCCGATGGCAAAACTGGAGAAAGCCGTTAAACTCTCGGAAGAAAAATACTGTGGTGTTAGTGCCGTTTACCGTCAGGCTATGGAAATGAAAACAG
Organism: uncultured Draconibacterium sp.; assembly: GCF_913060805.1. GTDB lineage: Bacteria > Bacteroidota > Bacteroidia > Bacteroidales > Prolixibacteraceae > Draconibacterium. The sequence continues at coordinate 52,585 of NZ_CAJXTC010000027.1, read as the reverse complement.
AGATAAGGATAGTGGAATAAATTTTATTTTCTGAAAATATATTGAAAGCAATCTTATAACGAGGTTGCTTTTTGTCTTTATGCCAGACGGGCAGTTCCTTTTGCATTCGATCAAAAGGAACCAAAAATCTTGTCAAAAAATAACCTTTGTGTTTTTTCAATGAAGCGGTTTAGCCCGACTGACGGATTTTTGACGAGCCCGCACCAAATTTGCCGTCAAGTCCGCCTTCGAGAAAAAGCGTTAAGAAAATGAATGTAGAGAACGTGAAAAAATCAAGTCTGTTTGACGCTCGTTAGCCCTGAAGAATGAAGGTCTAAAAGGAGAGCCTGTCCCGATCGGTAGCATCGGGAAGTTTCTTGATTTTAGTGAAAGGAATTTATTTTTAGTTTTTTATCGTCAGCGGTGGCTTTTTTGAATCCTTTTTCAGCTATAGGAAAAAGGATTTCCTGTCTGGAAAGACCAAATGATCATCAACTTGAATTTGTTATGTAATAGAAATAAAGCTGATTACCTATTGCAATATCGAGAGAAGTTTATCAAACACATTACTTTATAAGAATCATACTTAAATTAAAATGTTTTGGGGCTAACGAAGTCCTGAAACTTTTATAATTTTAAAGGTTATTAAAGAATCTCACTATGTTAAAATCGATTAATCCGGTAACCAACGAAATAGTAAAAACCTATCAAAAACACTCGGAAGAAGGCGTAGAAAAAATCATCAATTCAGTAGATAAAATCTGGCATCATTGGCGAAGTACTTCCTTTCATCACAGGGGGCAATTAATGCAAAATGCAGCCAGTATTTTACGCAGCAAAAAAGAAGAGTTGGCTTTGCTCATGGCGCAGGAAATGGGTAAAGTTAAAAACGAAGGAATTGCTGAAATTGAAAAGTGTGCCTGGGTTTGCGAATATTATGCTGCAAATGCCGAATCGTTTCTCGAAAACGAAACTATCGCTACACAAGCCAGCAAATCGTATGTTTCGTATCAGCCGCTGGGAACGATTTTGGCCGTTATGCCCTGGAATTTTCCGTTTTGGCAGGTATTTCGTTTTGCAGCTCCAACGCTTATGGCGGGCAACACAGCCGTACTGAAACATGCCAGCAATGTGCCGGGCTGTTCCATGGCTATCGAAGAGATTTTCCGCGAGGCCGGTTTTCCTGAAAACGTATTTCGTTCGCTGATGATTGGCAGTTCGATGGTTGAAAAAGTAATCAAACACAAAGCGATAAAAGCAGTGAGTTTAACCGGAAGTACTCCGGCGGGAAAAAGTGTTGCAGCAATTGCCGGAGCCGAATTAAAAAAATGTGTACTGGAACTGGGTGGCAGCGATCCGTACCTGATTTTAAAAGATGCTGACCTTGAAATGGCCGCAAAAACATGTGCTGCAGGTCGCCTGTTAAATGCCGGACAAAGTTGTATCGGTGCCAAACGTTTTATCGTTGAGGAGGCGGTTTACGGGCATTTCCTCGAGCTTTTTACTCACGAAATGAATGCTGCACACTTTGGCGATCCGTTTGACGAGGAAAGCACTATGGGGCCAATGGCGCGCGAAGATCTGCGTGACGAATTACACCAGCAGGTTGTTGATTCGGTGAAGAAAGGCGCTGAAGTGATTATAGGCGGCGAAATTCCACATCGGAAAGGTGCTTTTTATCCGCCAACCATTTTGGAGAATGTACAACCGGGAATGCCGGCTTACGAAGAAGAACTGTTTGGTCCGGTGGCGTCGGTAATAAAAGTAAAAGACCAGGAAGAAGCTATTCGCGTGGCAAACGATACCGATTTCGGATTGGGAGCTGCAGTGTTCACTCAAAATCTTAAAAAAGGCGAACACATCGCCGAAATTGAACTGGAAGCCGGTGCGTGTTTTGTAAACGATTTTGTGAAATCAGACCCGCGTTTACCTTTTGGCGGAATAAAAACCAGCGGATTTGGCCGTGAACTTTCGGTGCACGGTATCAAGGAATTTATGAATGTAAAAACCGTTTTTGTAAAATAAACGGTCGGTCTATTTTCGTCTCCAGGGTTTTATTGCGTAGATTTTCCGGCCAACAAACTGGCCCAGAAAAAAGCTTCCGAAAAGAAAGGGAGCAAGGCCCCAGCTGAGTTGGATGTCGAAAAATTTACGGATTAGAATAATCAACGGAACCGGAGCATGAATAGCTACAAACCACCAAAACGAAAGCTTGCGGAAACCGCCGCGCAGGTAACCAAAAGGCAGGCAAATCACAAAGGTTGCCAAACAGGTGTATAATAAATGCCACTCGTGATTATGCATGCTTCCGTTTTTATGAAACTCCTTTTCGTACCAGGTATGCAAGTGTTTCTACCCAGCTTTTTTCGGTGTTCAAACTATCAACCAATTGCAGTTTTTCGCCTCCTTTTTCCAGGAATTCTTCGCCATATTCCACGCCAAGTTCCAGCGTTGTTTCCAGGCAGTCGGTAACAAACGACGGCGCAGCAATCAGTATTTTCTTTTTGCCTTTTTCGAGCAACTCTCCCAGCAATTCATCGGTAAATGGTGTCAACCAGTTTTTCGATAAACGCGACTGAAAACCTACGGAATACTGCTCCGGCTTTAGGTTTAATTTGGCGGCTAGCAAACGCGAAGTTTCGTAAACCGTAGCGCGGTAACACATCGCACCGTGTTCCGGCATTGCATTTTGGCAGCTGCAATTTTCCACTTTAATTCCCGGATGGCACTTTTCCAAATGCCGGTTCGGCAATCCGTGGTACGAAAGAATAATGTGGTCGTAATCCTCCAGGTTGTATTGCGAGATTCGCTCGGCAAAAGCATCAATAAATTTCGGATCCTGGTAAAATTGTCCAACCTCACTTACCTCTGCTTTTATTCCCAGCTTTTTAATTTCTTTTTGAGCCGCAACAAACGATGTTTCAGTGGTTGACATGGCATGCTGTGGAAACAACGGCAGCAGAATCAGCTTTTCAAAGCCTTTCTTTTTAATGGCTGCCAAAGCGGCCTTATATCCCGGATTTCCGTAACGCATTCCCATAAAAACTTCGTAATTGTCACCCAATTCTTCCTGAAGTTTTTCCTTTAATTCTTCAGAAATATAAATCAGCGGCGAACCTTTTTGGGTCCACAATTGCCGGTATAATTTGGTTGAATTTTTTGCCCTAAACGGAATGATGATAACGTTTACCAGGAATTTCCGCAACAGGTACGGAAGATCGATAACACGTTCATCGTTTAAAAACTCGGTCAGGTATTTCCGAACCGCCGGTACGGTTGGCTTGTCGGGACTCCCAACGTTCATCAATAAAACTGCTGTTTTCGCCTTCATAAATAATCTGTTGCAAATTGGTTAGCAATTGTTCTTCCTTGTTTTATTCGGTCGGCCATTCCAATACCGTCGCGCATGTTTCCGGCGAGTGTCAGCCCTTTAAATTTGGTCTCCATATCGCTTATGGCCTGTACTTTTTCTTCGCTTTCGAAACTGTATTGCGGAATAGCATGCGGATAACGGAAAATCTCCATCAGATCGGGCTCAAAACTATCGAGTCCCATCATTTCGCGTACTTCGCGCTCTGCAATTTCTATTATTTTATCATCGGAATATTCGAACATTTCCGGCCTTTTAATACCTCCCATAAACACCGATAACAACGCTCCGTTTTCCGGTGCGCGGTTTTTCAGAAACGAACCCGGTAACAGAATACCCAGCACATCGCGTTTTTCTGCCGAAGGAACCAGTCCTCCAAACGATTTGATCGGGATGCCTTTCCAGTTGTTAAAGCCAAGCACCACCTGGGTAACTTTGGCATAATTCATTTTTTGAATTGGCTGAAGTTTCTCTTTTGGTAAGAATGGAAACAGACCCGGTAAAGCATGCGATCCGGCGGCTGAAATAACATGGGTAAAATTTTGTCCATCAAGTGAATATTCAAAATCACCTTCTTTTTTAACCTCCAGATTTTTACAGCCCAGCTTAATATTTTCGTCTCCGATATTTTTTACCAGCGCTACAATCAGGTTATCCAGCCCGTTTTCAACCGAAAATACCTGTCGATTAGCTTTTCGTGGCGGTTCCTTTTTGCGTGCTTTCTTTTGTTTGATACTTCCGCCAATAAAACTGCCGTAGTTTTGCTCCAGCCAGTAAAGTTTTGGTAAAGCAAAACGAGTTACCAGTTTCTCCGGATCGCCGGCATAAACGCCCGACAGAAAGGGATCGATAGCATTTCGCAGAAAGCTTTTACCCATTCGGCGGCGCACCATATCGGCAATTGTTTCGTTCGGATCAGTTCCCGGTTTACGAAAAGGTTCGCCAAGAATACGGAACTTGTCGTACCAGGTAAAAAGGGGAGTGGTGACGGCTTTTATTCCGCCCATTTCCATTTCGTGCCACTTGCCGTTTAGCCAAATCCAGCGCGCTTCGGCACTTTTGTTGGCGTATTCAAGTGTACAATCATCTGCCAAATCTTCAAAAAGCTCGGCAGCTTCTTCCTGTCCCATCGAGCCGGTATTTGGCCCCGATTCGAAAACAAAACCATTTTTCCGGTGGGTCTGAATCACACCTCCGGCATGGTTGTTCTTTTCTAAAACCTGCACCTTAAAACCAAATTTTTTAAGGTAATAAGCTGTTGTAAGTCCGGTTAGTCCTGCCCCTATTACGGCAATGTTTAGTTGGTTTTTTTGCATGGTTTTTATAGTGCTTTTGAGAATTTTAAGGTTGCATTCCGCATGTTCGGATCCAAGCTGGCAGCGATGTTTCGTACAAAAAACCGTCCTTGTTCGCTAACATGCAGTTCGTCTTTCGAAAGCGATAAAAGTCCTTCTTCAACAAAACCGGCCAGGAACGACTCATCGTAAATAATGCTTTGTTTTATTACATCGGTAGACGTTTTTAGCATTTGTGCTGCTTCTTCCCACGAAATATAATAGTTGCACATCACTTCGTTGATGACGTGGCGAATGATCTTCTCTGTTTCATTCAGCTGATAACCCTTTTCAATGGTGAATTTCCCGCTGTTGATCTGGTCAACGTAGGTATTCGTGTCCTTTGCATTTTGTGCATAGGCATTTTCCAGCTGGCTGATTCCGGTAGCTCCAAAAGCGTAAACCTGACCGGTTGTTTCGCGGGTGCAATAACCCTGGAAATTACGGTGCAGCGTTTTGTTTTTAAAAGCAATGCTTAGCTCGTCATCGGGGCGGGCAAAGTGGTCGAGACCAATGGCATCGTAACCGTTTTCAGTCAACAAACGATAACCAACCTCGAACATGGCCAGCTTTTTTGTTGCTGATGGCAAACCGCGTGCATCCAATATTTTTTGTGCTTTTTTCACCCAAGGCACGTGCGCATATGAGAACGTTACCAAACGATCGGGCGAAAGACTGATGGCGCGCTCAATGGTTTTTGCAAACGACTCTTCATCCTGAAACGGCAGACCGTAGATAAAATCGAAATTCACGCTGGTACCTTCGTGGCTGCGGATCATGGCCACCAAATCTTCCTCGGGAAGAATCGACGGATCGCGGTTTACATTGTCCAGCACCTCTTTATTAAAATCCTGAATACCCAAGCTAAAGCGGTTAAACTTCAGCGCTACCAAACGATCGATATAATTCTGATCGAGCATTGCCGGGTGACATTCCATGGCAATTTCCGGCTTTGGAATAAACTCGAAAAGCTCATGAATCACGTTCATAATGTCTTCCACCAACTCGATCGACAACGAGTTCGGGGTTCCGCCTCCCCAGTGCACCTGCGACACTTTACGGTCGTCGCTCAGCAACTTTTTCACCATGCGGATCTCTTTTTTCAGCGCGTCAACATAAACTTCCATTTTGTTTTTGTCGCGCGTAAGGTGCGTGTTGCAGCCGCAGAAATAACAGATCTTCGGGCAAAACGGGATATGAATATAAATGGAAATATTCTGTGGATTCTCTGAATTGGATTGCTCCAACACCTTCACGTACTGTTCCGGAGTAAATTCCGGTGAAAAAAAGTTGGCCGGCGGATAACTGGTGTATCGCGGTACCGGGGTGTTGTATTTTTCTATTAACTTTTGTGATACTTTCATTGTACTAAATTAAATAGTCTTAATCGGTTTCTTGTTCATACTTCAGGTAAAAACTTTTTCTGAAGATAAATGGTAAGAGGGCAAGAATTAGTATTCCGAGCCCAATTTCTATGGCAAACAGCCCGCGGTAAGTAAGCGCATCGGCCACTTTTCCGCTCATTATTGCAATAACAAGGCTGCTGAGGTGTGTAATTACTATTTGAATGGTAAAATCGGTTCCTTCGCGCCCTTTTCGAACTACGTGCATGCTCATGGTATATACAAATACCGACGACATGGCGTAAGCTCCCCAAAGCAGCGCAACACCCAAATAAACCAGCCACAAGGCATGATTGGTATAGGTTAGTCCGAAAAAGAAAGTGGCCACCAGCACATTTATTACCGGAAAGATCCACACCGCTTTGGTAATTCCTTTTTTGCGGAGCAGAAATCCTGCAGGTACGGTCATTAAAACACCGCAGGCGGTTCCGAATATTCCGGAGATGATTCCAATTTCTTTAATGTCGTAACCCAAATCAACAAAGTAGGGTTTTATCATGGTTAAAATCCCGATTATTCCTGAATAAAACAGGAAGAGCAACAAAAGGTGCGCGCCAATTTTTTTCTGCCTGAAAAAGTAAATAAACTCCAGTGGCGATACATTTTTTGTTGAACGATCAGGTTCTTTTCCGTTTCGTGCGTTGTACAACGATACAGGAATGAGCGCAAACAATACAAACAATCCAAGCGAGCGTAACAACCACAACCAACCAAAATAATGGTAGATAATGAGTAAAACACCGCTGCCCATCATGGTTCCGATAAAACTACCGGCCGATTGCATGCTGTTTCCCAGGCTGCGTTCGTTTTTATTCAGAATAAGAATGGCGAATGCATCGGTGGCAATATCCTGCGTTGCCGATGCCGTAAATGCAATCACCATCAGCACAATAATGGTGGTAAAATCGGTTTGCAGGTTTAAGTATCCGATGCTCATAATTATCAATGCATAAAACGCCTCCGACATGATGATCCAGCGGCGGTAGTGCCGTTTGTTTTTACTGGTTTTATCCACCAGCGGCGCCCACAACATTTTCAGAATCCACGGCAGTTTTATCAATTGAATATAACCGATGGATTCCAGCGAGTAGTTCTCCATTCGCATGATCACGGGGATCACCGTAGAGAAAAAACTCATCGGGATCGACTGCGCCAAATAAAGGCTCAGCAGCGTATAATATTTTTTTATTTCGCTATTTCTCATGTTAGAAATTTACCTTCAAATTTACACCCGCCGTTGCAGGTTTTCCCAACTGGGTATAAGCGTTTTGAAGCGATGAAATCTCAAAATAATAGGAATTGTACGAGGTATCCAAAATATTCTTCGCCCATATATCAAATTGAAATTTGCCCGAGAAGAAAGATACTTTGGCATCAACCAAACCATAATAATCCTGGTACAACGAATTGTTCAAGTCCCAGTAGTGTTTTCCAACTCCGCGGTACGAAAGATGAGCAACCATTTTTTCAAGGAAGTTGTTCTCGAACTCAAAGGTTTTGTTAATGCTGGCATTAACCGTCGAGCGAGGCACATAAGGAATATAATTGTCGTTGTAATTCAGCTCGTCGCTAACCACATAATCCGAAAAAGTGGCTTTTGTATAACCGTATCCAATTGTTGCTTCCAGGTTATCTACCGGGCGGGCTCTCACAAACAATTCCACTCCTTTGCTAACCGATTCTCCGGCGTTGTTTTTCATGTTTCCGCGGCCTCCCGGAACAGGTACGTCAATTTGCTGGTCTTGCCAGTCGATGTAAAACAAGGCGGCATCAAAATACAAACGGTGGTTTGCCAACGACGATTTAAATCCCCACTCGTAGTTCCAGCTTTGCTCGGCATCGTACGAACGGTTTTCCAAATCTACCGATGAGTTGGTGTTAAATCCACCCGATTTATATCCTTTCGACACGGTTGCGTAAGTGTTAAATTCGTTGTTGAACTCGTATTTTAAAGCCACTTTCGGAAGGATTTCCGTGAATGTTTCTTCGTAATTTTCTGAAATTGATGTATTCCACGGGCCTCCGCCAACTGACATAGCCATTGAATAATCCAGTTTGTCTTTCTCAACATCCAGTCGGATTCCGGCAGTTAAAGTCAGTTTTTCAATCAAAAAGTTGTTTATCGTAGATTGGTGGAAAAGTGCAAAACCTGAGATATCGAATTTACTTCTGATATCTTGTTGCATATTCGAGCGGTACAGGTCGCCAAAGGTTTTCTGGTCCATGGTCTGGTAAAAACCATAGGCCCCGAATAACCAGTTGTAACGTTCGTTATTCAGCGATTTTGCCACAAATTCCTGCGACCACATATCCTGGTTATCGCCAATTTCGAAAAAGTAAACCGAGTCGGCGGTAAAGTCCTGGTCAACCGCCATAACACCATCGTAATACTGGTAACTGGTTGTCGATGTCAGTTCAAAATCGTCGGTGCGGTATTTAAAAATCAATCCGTCCGAAAACAAATCGCGTTTATAACTGCTTGCCTGGTTGTAGTTGACTTTGCCCGAAGTATTTGTTTCGGTGTTGTAAAGTGCATACGGAAATCCGTACTGCTCACTGTTTTCGTAAGTGGCGATGTTTTCAAGTGTTAGCTGATCCGATATCTTCCAAACCAGGCGTCCGCGAAGGCTAAAAGAGTACTGATCATCTGCCGGGTCGCCATCAAATTCGTTGGTAAAATAGCCGTCGTGCGCCATGTAGTTGCCACTTAGCGAAAAGCCAACTTTATCGCTGATTTTGTTGTAATGGTTAACGTTTACGTTGTAGTAGCCGTGTGTTCCGGCCGACAGGTTCATATTTGTTCCTTCGAAATAAAGCGGCGATTTACTGAATACGTTAATGATTCCGCCCATGGTATTTCGTCCGTACAACGTTCCTTGTGGTCCGCGAAGTACTTCAATTCGGTCGATATCGAAGAAGTCGAAACCAAAAGTTGTTTTCTCAAAATACGGCACATTGTCAACGTACAATCCAACCGATGGCGAACCAAGACGCGAACCAATTCCTCGGATAAACACCGGCGATTGTAGTTTCGAGCCGTAATCCATCATAAAAAAGTTGGGCACTTTTGATGAAATATCAGCCAGGCTGGTGATTTCGTCGTTGGCGATCATTCGTGCTGAAATAAGCGAAATCGATGCCGGAACGTCCTTCACTCGCGGAAGTTCTTTTGCCGATTTAACGGTAATCTCGTCGATTAAAATATCGTTCGTTTGGGTGGTGTCGGTTATTACCCTGATATTTTGGGCGTTTGCGTAGCCTGCAATCAATAAAATGAAGACAAGCAGAAAATTGATTTTTTTCATTTTTTTAAGTTGTTCATCCACTTAACAAAATATAACGAATTTTGTTAATTTTTTCACAGAATAGATAAAAGGGTCATTCCTATTGGAGAAATGGAGGTAAATTTCTTTATCATAAAGCTTTATGCCATGGCAGGCGGTGGACGGCAAAACAGGGAATCGAGAATTATATCTTTAGCATAAAAGCGGAGCGATTGATGGACTTTCCACTTTTGATTACTGCAAAGATTATCGCAATTGTTGTGGCTTTCAAAATCAATTTCGGGCTGATCGAAAAATGCCAGCGACCTTTCAGCATTGGCATGTGCATGATTTACGTGGTACTCGATCTGGATCGATTTTTCGGCAATTTGTATTTTCCCTTCATGAGCCTGCTCAACACCAAAAAGCAAAAACCAGGCATAACAGGCAATAAACACCAGGTAGGGGAAATGCGTTGTAAATATGCCGACTGTAAACATTTAGTTTTTAAGTTTCTGTAAGTCGCGCAAATATAATAATATATCGTCGGAAAAGCCCTTCGGATTTGCTGTTTTAAAATATGCCCGAAAAGCTTACATTTGTGGCTAATCAAAAAAAGAAATATGAAATTTTTTAAGGCATTAATTTTACTATTTGTGATGATATCGTGTGTAAAAAAAGAAAAAGTTGACCTGGTTGTTTCGGGAGGAATGGTTTATACCGTTGATGAGGAGTTTGCAACTGCCGAGGCATTTGCTGTAAAAGATGGGAAAGTTGTGGCTGTTGGTTCGTCGCAGGAAATTCTTGATAAATACGATTCGGATAATATTATTGATGCTGATGGGAAGTTTATTTACCCGGGTTTTAACGACGCGCACTGCCATTTTAACGGTTATGCACAGGGTTTGATGCAATATGCTGATTTGCGCGGAACAAAAAGTCCGGACGAAATATACGCGCTGTTAAAAGAACACCACGATAAATTTGGTGGCGAATGGATTTTGGGGCGCAGCTGGGATCAGAATGATTGGGAAGACACCCGTTTTCCTGACAAATCAAAGCTGGATGAGTTATTCCCCGATATTCCTGTTTACCTGGTTCGTGTTGACGGACATGCCGGTTGGTGCAACTCGAAAGTACTGGAGCTGGCAGGGATTTCGGAAAACACCAAAGTTCAGGGTGGGGAAGTGTTGCTGAAAAATGGCGAACCTACCGGAGTTCTGATCGACAACGCCATGGGATTTGTTGGAAAACTGATTCCGGAAATTACTCCAGAGCAGCAGGAAAAAGGTTTGCTGGAAGCGCAGAAAAACTGTTTTGCTGCCGGACTGACATCGGTTACCGACTGCGGATTGGATAAGTCAACCATTCTATTGATGGATGAAATGCAGGGAGCCGGCAACTTAAAAATGCGGGTGAACGCCATGCTGAATCCTACGCAGGAGAATTTCGATTATTTTGTAAAAAAGGGAGAAGCTTACAAAACCGATCGTTTGTTGGTGAATACCATAAAAATTTATGCCGATGGTGCGCTGGGATCAAGAGGTGCATTGCTAATGACCGATTATTCGGATGACAAAGGAAACACCGGCCTGCAAATTGAAACGCAGGAGTATTACGATATGATTTGCCAGCTGGCCTACGACAATAATTTTGCGGTTGCAACACATGCCATTGGCGATGGTGGTAACCGTTTAATGCTGGATACCTACGGCAAGTTTTTGAAAGGTAAGAACGATCGTCGCTGGCGAATTGAACATTCGCAGATCATTAATGACGATGATTTTACAAAGTTTGCCGAATTTTCCGTTGTGCCATCCATTCAGCCAACACACTGCACCAGCGATATGCCGTGGGCTGAAGATCGTTTGGGGCCGGAGCGTATAAAAGGTGCTTACGCTTATCAAACCTTGCTAAATCAATTGGGATGGGTGCCAGCCGGAACCGATTTCCCTGTAGAAAATATTTATCCGTTGTATACCTTCTATTCGGCGGTATTTCGCACCGATCATGAAGGTTGGCCTGAAGGTGGCTGGCACAAAGATGAGGGACTTACACGCGAACAAACGCTGCGTGCTATGACAAGCTGGGCTGCCAAATCATCGTTCGAAGAAGATGAGAAGGGTGCTTTAACCCCGGGAATGTGGGCCGACTTTATAATATTAGACACCGATTTGATGAAAGCCCAACCAAAAGAAGTATTAAACACGCAAATACTAAGTACCTGGAGCGCCGGCGCAAAAGTGTTTGAGTTATAGAAATTAATATTCACTCATGAAAAAGGGATAGGAGCCGATTGGCTTTTATCCCTTTTTTGTTGGCTTTTGATTTGCTGGTTGCGATGTCAGGCTATTCTCTACAGGCTACTTTTAATGGCTGTTTCCTTTCAGAACGATCTTTTTTAAGGGGCTAATGATGCGTTGTGTCTTGTAAAATGGATTCTGCTCTTAATTACCTATTCTGATTCGTTAGTAATATTCCTCGATCTGCAAATTGATTCTCCCTGAGTACCCCGTCCCTCAAAGGAGCAGTGATAATCAATTCGCACCCTTTAGGGGTGGGGTAAACGAATTGATGTTCCGGATAAACACTCATTTGGGGGAATGAATTTGGAAACTCATAAACCGTTGTATTGCTGATGTATTTAGTGATTTTATTGTATGTTTTTACTTATTATTCATCTTATCTATTTATAATAGATAAGAATATATAATAATAAACAGAAAAAACATATATTTGTAATAAATAGAGTGTAATGATTTTAAAATCAGACTTAAAAATACTTATAGATTCACAAAAAATTCCTTCTGATCAAATTGGTTCTTATATAAAACGGGAGTTGGTTGATCAAATACAGAATGATAAAAGTGAGTTAATTATTATAACCGGTTTAAAACGAACCGGAAAAAAATCGGTGCTGTATCAGTTAAAAAATCAGTATTCAGCTGCTGCTTTTTACGTTAATTTCCGGCATCCCGGATTTTATGGTTTTGATCAGAACGATTTTTTTAAGCTGGATGAAATCATTGCCGCAGCTGAAAGCAAAATATTACTGTTAGATGGAATTACATCTATGGAAGGCTGGCAGGATTACATCCGTCAGAAATTGGATGAAGACTTTCGTGTGATTTTCACAACTTCGAATGCCGGAATACTAAATAATGAAAAGGGCAGAAGTTTGACCGGAAGGTACATCAGCAAAGTGATTACTCCGCTGTCGTATGATGAATTCTGTTCGTTCCATTCGCTGGAGCGGGATGAAAGTTCGGTGATGGACTATATGGCAAAAGGCGGTTTTTTTATACCAGAAACAAACCGTGATGAATTTTTAGGCCAGTTATTTGACGACATTGTCGTACGAGAGATTGGATTAACCAATGGAATTCGGGATTTGAGGGCGTTTAAACGGCTTAGTTTGCATTTGCTGCGCCACGTTGGGGAAATGATTACCGCAAACCAGCTAAAGAACGTCTTAGGGATAAAAACAACCACTACGGCAGTAGATTATCTGAATTATCTGGAGACCGGTTTTTTAATGTACTACGTTCCAAAATTCAGCTACTCGCTACGCAAACAGCTGGTAAACCCGCGCAAAATATATGTGGCCGACACGGGTTTTGTTAGCGCCGCAACTTTTAATATCAGCGAAAAAACGGAGCAGCTGCTCGAAAATCTGGTGTTTCTGTATTTGCAATCGAAATACACTGAAATCTTCTATTTTTCAGAAGATGGGTACTGCGACTTTATTGGCTTTGGGAAAGATCAGGCGAAAGTTGCCGTGCAGGTGTGTGCCACACTGGAACAGGATAAGCTGGAGCAGGAAGTAAATGGATTGCTGGAGGCTATGGAATTCTTTGGTTTCAACGAAGGAACTTTGGTAACTTTAAACCAAACTGACACATTTATTCGCGACGATAAAACGATTCATGTGCTGCCGTTTCATCAGTTTGCCACTCAGAAATAACGCCTTACGTTTTTTGCATAGTTTTTATATTCCTCTCCGTAATTTTGGTGCATAAAACGCTCTTCTTTCAATATAAAAAAATGTATGGAAACGAGCGCCAGTAAGCTTATTACGATAAAAAATGGAGTGGGAAATACCAGACCGATTCCAACAAACAAACAGTTGATAGCCACAAAAAACGGATTGCGCGAACTGGCGTAAATTCCGGAAGTTACCAGTTTGCCTAAATTGCTCCTGTTTAATCCAAAACGTAACGATTGATTTAATGCACGCAAAGTAAGCAGCATGAACAGATTACCCAATAAAATAAGAACGATTCCGCTAATCACCAGAATAATCTTTCCGGCAAGTAAAGGTTGTAGTACGTTGGGAATGATGGAAAAACGAATAAGCCCTGCTTTGTAAACCAGTTCGTTTAAAAACACCACGAAGAAAGCGGTAAGTAAAACCGTGCTAATTCCTTTTGAGGACTGCTTTTTTCCGCCAGACAAACGTGTTCCTTTTCGTTGCAAAACAAAAGCACGGATGCCAATCTGCAAACAAAAAAGCAAAAAGCCGATCAGCGGTATTAAACGAATGATTTCCACGGATTAAATGTACGCGAAGCAACGGTTAAAGCAAAAAAATCCCCGGCAAAAATTACCGGGGATATGAGTTATATATGTTTTTTGATTTCTAAATATTCGGGAACGAAACGCCGATCATCAATGGATAAGCCTCAGGTCCTCTGCCATCTTTAAATAACGATGTCATGCTGTAGTTGGCAAAAATGCAGAAGTCGCCAAAACCAATACGTCCGGTAAGTTCGTATTTCCACTGGTTAATGTTGTAACCACTTTTCGACTTTTCTTTGCCGCCTTTGTAATATTTGTATTTGGTGTGCGAGCCCAGGTAAAGACTGCCGATAACACCACCGGCCAGGTACAAACGAGAACTACCCATACGAAGTGGCGTTTTCACTTCAAGCATCAAAGGTGCGGTAATATAATTTACATGCAATTTCGATTTTTTAATTCCGCGGCCTTCGCTGTCGTTAGGTAAGTATACAGGAACTGTCATTCCGCCACCATCCAGCTTTTCAATGGTTACAGGATCGTTAAAAGTATAGTCGTTAAAACTCAAACCAAGACCGGTTACCACACCAAATGTTTTGCGTTCGTTTTTAAATGCGAATTCGGCAAAGTTCAGGTTCCAGGATAACGATTTGCCCGGATTCAAATCAAGAAAATCGCCAAAGTCTTCGTAATCGCCATCGTAGATTGAATAATCTGTTCCGGTCATAATGTTTACACCAACTTCAAGGCCTGCCCAGTGTGGATTAAATCGTCCCGACCATTTCTGGCGATTTTCATCTTTTTCAACTCTAACGTAAGTTCCGTTATGGCCTTCGATAACTTTAAATGTACGACGGCCAATGCGCACATGAGTCGTGTCGCCCCAGTCGTCGGTAATAACTTCAACGCCGTCGCCAACAACAACCTGTACTTTATCGTCGTCCTCAACAACAGTAACTACATTCTTTTTTAATACTTTAACCTCAGTGGTATCGGTTTGTGCGAATAGATTTGTGCTTAGTGCGCAACATAAAATTAGTGTCAATAATTGTTTCATTGTCTTTTCGTTTAAATGTTTCTGATGCTGTGACGGACTGCTGGTTTTAAAAGTTACAGGGAAATTTCAAATTTATTCACCAGCTTCGTTTTTACCCGGAATAGAAAAGGCCAGCAAACGCGATTCGTACGTGTAATTTACTACTTTCCCGTTGTCGTTGGTTTCGTATTCAAAACGGTCGTCGGATAGGTTGGCAATCAGATTGAGACCGGCTTTTGAGATCTTACGCAAATTGAGTTTATCTTTCACGCGGTCGGCCAAAAGCATTTCATTATCGTAAGTTTCGGCCGGATAGATGATGTACATTGTCGCCAGGGATGTGTTTGCTTGTTCAACATCTAAGGAGGCGTTAATAGGTTGCATCTCATCAGGAACGATAAGTGTTTCGCGCATGGCCAGTAACTCGTCTGGAGCCGAAGTGGCGTTATTTTCAACAATATTATCTTCGATGATAAGTTCTTTCGGACTGATCTCTTCTACAGGAACAGGAGCTTCGATTGGTGTATTTTCTTCAACTTGCTCGTTATTCTCAGATAGTATTTCCGGTGTTTCTTCAATGGTTTTTTGAGGCGCTTTTTCCACTTCTGCAATTTGCTGCGAAGTGTTTTCTACAGCCGTATTGTTGCGATTTACAAGGTTAAAAATTACAAGACCAAGAACTAAAACCGCTGCCACACGGCTTGTCCAGAGCAGAATAGTTTTTCCCGGGGCCTTTTTGTACAGCTTTTTCTTATGCGCAAAAACGATGTTTTCATCAGCTGTTAAAATGGTGTTTTGGAAAGCTGCGGCTTGTTTTTCCTTTTCGGGATGACTGGCAAGATAGGTTTCAAACTCCTGTTTTTCGTTCGCGCTTAAATCGCCTTCCAGCAATGCAATCGCAGCATTGTCAAAAGCTTCTTCATTATCGAAATTGCTTTTATAAAGTTCTGTTTTATTGCTGAACGCAATCTTTTCAGGCTCCAACGAAATTGGCTCATAAAGTTCCAGTTCTTGTTTCAGGTCGGGGTTCGCTTTCAGAAACGCAATAAAGCTATCGATCATCCCTTCATCGAGGTTCCCCTCGAGGTAATCGATAAAATATGCTTCGTAATTTGTTCTGTTAATCTCCTTCATGTCCGTCCTTTCTCCTTTTCCCCTTTAGGCGAGTTTGAGGGGTTATGCCACAGCCTCAATGCTGCCAATATATTTCTTCAAAAACAACCTTGCACGATAAATATACACCTTCACCTGCGACTCGCTTAAATTCGTCAGCTCGCCAATTTCCTGGTAGTTGTATCCTTCGTAATCGCGCAACAACACTACCATTCGTTGAATCTCCGGTAGTTTGTTTACGGCTTCAGTCAGTATTTCGCTCAAGTCGGAATAATTGCCTTCGCGGCCTTCTTCCGGCAAGCTCAAATCTTCAGTAAACGCCGAACGTTTTTCCTTTCGAATGCGGTCAATCATCGTGTGGTAGGCAGTGGTAAAAAGGTACGATTTTACTTTCGTGCCATCCACATTCTCGCGGTTCTTCCACAATTTCTCGAAACTATCCTGCACAATATCTTCAGCCATATGCACATCTTTTATACTTTTCAGTACAAAGCGGTACAGACGATCTGAGTAATTGTCAACTGCAAGGTTATATTCGGTAATTGTCATTTGTTTCTGAACCTCGTTCGTAACATACGACGGATAAGTTTTGAGATAGTTACAGTATAAATAAAAAAAGCTCCGAATTTTTTCGAAGCTTTATATCTTTTGGGTTCTGCGGTTTGTAACCGCATTGTTAAAAGCGGATATAATCCGCTTAACCCGTTTTTACTCAATTATCTCCACCCAACCGTGTGTGTCGGGCTCGTCGCCATATTGAATAGCGCGCAATTTGTTGTATAATTTTGTCGACCATTCGCCGGCTTCTTCCTGGTTGCCGTACTTGAACCACTTGTCGTTGTCGTTGTCGTAAATACCTTTAATTGGCGAAATTACTGCAGCGGTTCCACAAGCTCCTACTTCGTCAAACTCTGCCAGTTCTTCGTACGGAACTCTGCGGCGCTCAACGTTCAATCCCATTTCTTCGGCCAAAACAATAAGGCTTTTGTTGGTGATCGATGGAAGAATAGAAGCTGATTCCGGAGTAATGTAAGTGTTGTTTTTTATGCCAAAGAAGTTGGCCGGTCCACATTCGTCGATGTATTTTTTCTCTTTACTGTCGAGATAAAGTACAGCCGAGAAACCGTTTTTCTTGGCTTTTTTGCCTTCGTACATACTGGCAGCGTAGTTTCCGCCAACTTTATATTTTCCTGTTCCTTGCGGAGCAGCGCGGTCGAATTCGCGATAAATTACCAGGTTGGTAGGTTTAAATCCTTCAGGGAAATAAGGACCAACAGGCATAACAAATACCATAAACAGGTACTCTTCGGCCGGAGCAACACCAATTTGTGGTCCGGTACCAATTAACAGCGGACGAATGTACAATGCCGCACCCGATTCGTAGGGCGGAACAAAACGCTCATTCATTTTAACAGCCATTCGAACGGCCTCCTGAAATTTCTCAACCGGAAGTTTCTGCATCAGAATACCATCGGCAGAATTTTGCATACGTTTGGCATTTTCATCCATGCGGAAGACCCTGACCTTTCCATCTTTTCCTTTAAAGGCTTTTAGTCCTTCAAAAGCTTCCTGTCCATAATGCAATGCCGTTGCCGACATGTGAATATTAATGACGTTTGATGAGCTGATTTCAAGTTCTCCCCACTTGCCGTCGCGGTAATAGCAACGAACGTTATAGTCCGTGTCACGGTATCCAAACCCAATGTTTTTCCAATCGAGATTTTCCATTGTATACGTTTTAAGTCTGCTTGTTTTGTATTCTATTTGCAACTTTTGTTGCACTAGCAAAGTAAGCGATTTTTCTTTAATGAAAGTAAGAAATTAATCATGAAACCCTTTTGTAATAAATGTTTTATAACGTACGAGTAATTTCGGATTTTTTTAATTGAATAAGATTTTGCTGGTTTTTCTGTAAATTTTATTCCAAAGACCTGAATAATATTTCAAAATAACAAAAGTGCAGATTTCAGGAAAAATGGCTTATTTCAATTTGTCATTGTTTTTATGCCTATCGCCATCGCGTTTGGTTTTTTTCTCCATATTTTTCAGAAATGCTTCGTTCAGATCAACACCGGTTTGATTGGCCAGGCAAATCAACACCCAAAGAACATCAGCCATTTCGTCGGCAAGGTTATATTCTTCGTCCGACTTTTTAAACGACTGGTCGCCATATTTCCGGGCCATAATACGCGCCAGCTCACCCACTTCTTCGGTAAGAACTGCCATATTTGTTAATTCGCTGAAGTAGCGCACGCCAATGGTTTTTATCCAATCATCAACCTGTTTTTGGGCTTCGGAGATAGTAAGTTCGTTTTTCATTTTCACATGTTTAACTGATGAAACAGGCTAAAAATCCTTTTGTTTCGAATCGATGATAATGGTTACCGGACCGTCGTTGATCAGCGCAACATCCATCATGGCACCAAATTTTCCGGTTCCAATTTTTTTACCGAGAGCGGTTTCCATCGCAGCCACAAATTTTTCGTACATCGGGATTGAAATGTCGGGTTTGGCAGCCCGAATGTACGACGGACGATTACCCTTTTTGGTGTTGGCCTGAAGTGTAAACTGGCTTACCACAATAATGTCTCCGTCAACATCAATTACCGAGCGATTCATCACTCCGTTCTCATCGTCGAAAACACGCAATTGTGTCGACTTTTTTACCAGGTAATCAATGTCTTCCTGTGTATCTTCGTTTTCAATTCCCACCAGAATTAACAAACCATTTTTTATGGCCGATATTTTTTCGCCTTCAACCGTCACCGAGGCTTCTTTTACTTTTTGAATGACAACACGCATTTGCTTTTCAATTTTTCGATGGCTAATTTATAAAAACAATAATCCTTTCTCAACTTTTATTACTTAGTTTTGTTTGAGGATTTGACACAAAATTTAAACAAAATCAATGAAGAAAGTCGGATTAATTTTACTTTTATTTGGATTGCCACTATGGATGCTTGCACAAAATGCCGCATTAACCGGAAAAGTTGTAGATGCCGTTAGTAACGAGCCCTTACCTTTTGTAAATGTGCTGGTTTCGGGTACTTCAAACGGAACGGTAACAGACGAAACAGGTCATTTCGAGTTCAGAAACCTGACCCCGGGTTTTATTCGTATCGAAGCCAGTTTTGTTGGTTATAAAAAGGCCATTTCATCGGAGGTAGAGGTAAATAATTCGAGCACTGCTTTTGTAGAAATATTGTTGCAAAAGGCGGTATCAGAACTGGATGAGGTTACAGTTACCGCTTCGCCATACCGAAAAACCATTGAAAGCCCGGTTTCGCTGCGTAGTATTGGCATTGGCGAAATTGAAAAAAGCCCCGGTGCCAACCGCGATATTTCAAAAATCATTCAGTCGTTCCCTGGTGTGCAGTCGACGCCCGCTTTCCGAAACGATATTATCATTCGTGGTGGCGGCCCATCGGAAAGTCGTTTTTACCTCGATGGTGTGGAGGTGCCGTTTATCAACCACTTCGCCACACAAGGCGCTTCGGGCGGCCCGGTTGGTATTTTAAATGCCGATTTTATTCGCGAAGTAAATTATTACTCGGGCGCTTTCCCGGCCAATCGTGGAAATGCGCTAAGTGGCGTGATGGAATTTTACCAGATCGATGGAAACGAAGAGAAACTGAATTTTCATGGAACACTTGGTGCATCGGAAGTTGCCGCAACTTTGGATGGCCCCATTGGTGAAAAAACAAACTTTGTTGTGTCGGTACGCCAGTCATATCTACAGTTTTTGTTTAGCGCGCTGGAATTGCCGTTTTTACCCACATTTACCGATATGCAATTTAAAGTACGCACTCGTTTCGATAAAAAGAATGAGTTGACACTAATCGGTTTGGGAGCCAACGATTTGTTTGAGTTAAATGAAGATATTGAAGATCCGGACGATGAGCAAAAGTACATTCTTAGCGAAATTCCGGTGAACAAACAATGGTCGTACACGGTGGGTGCGGTTTACAAACATTACCGCGACAACAGTTACCAGACTTTTGTGGTAAGTCGCAGTCATTTAGATAATAACGCCTACAAATACCTCGATAACGACGAAAGTTCGGAGGAGAACAAAATTCTGGATTACGATTCGCAGGAGGCCGAAAACAAGTTTCGTTTCGAGAACACATCGCGAATGGATGGTTTTAAATTGAATTTTGGAGCCAACCTCGATTTTGTGAGCTATAAAAACAGCTCGCAATTCCGCCGTTTTTACGAGGGTCAGCCGGTTGATGTGATGTACAACACCGATCTTAACCTGGTAAAATACGGACTGTTTGCACAGCTCAGTAAATCGGTTTTTAGCGAACGTTTGGCTTTGTCGCTGGGTGTGCGCGCAGATGCGAATAATTACTCGTCGAGCATGAAGAATATTTTGAATCAATTTTCGCCACGTTTTTCGGCATCGTATTCGTTAACCGATCAGTGGAGCCTGAATTTTAACACCGGACGTTATTACCAGTTGCCGGCCTATACAACGCTGGGTTACAAGGAGAACGATGTTTTAGTGAACAAAGCCAACAACCTGAAATACATTGCAGTAGATCATGTTATTGGTGGTTTGGAGTATCGTCCCCGACCAGCGGTTCAGTTATCGGCCGAAGCATTCTGGAAAGGTTATTCCCAGTATCCGTTTTCTGTGAATGACCAGGTAAGTCTGGCGAATCTGGGAGCTGATTTTGGCGTGGTTGGCGACGAAGAAGTAACCTCAACTTCCGATGGAAGAGCGTACGGAGCCGAGTTTCAGGCGCGTATTAATTCAACTGATGGATTTAATTTTAACCTGTCGTACACTTTGGTGCGCAGCGAATTTAAAGACGGAGAAGGCGCTTACATTCCCTCAAGTTGGGATGCCAAACACCTGATCACACTTACCACCACAAAAGACCTGAAACGCAACTGGCGCGTTGGTGCACGCTGGCGTTTTGTGGGTGGTTTACCTTATACGCCGTGGGATATCGAAAAATCGTCGCTGGTTGAAGCCTGGGATTTGCAGGGCGGTCCGTATTACGATTATACGCAGTTAAATGCCAAACGCTTCGATCCTTTTCATCAGCTCGATATCCGGGTGGATAAATCCTATTATTTCGATAAACTCACCGCGAAATTCTACATCGACATTCAGAACCTCTACAATTTCCAGGCCCAGGAAAACGATATTGTTGTTCGTGCCGAAGATGCCAACGGTAATTTTCTCACAACCGACAACGGAACGCGTTATGTGCTGAATGAAATTGAAAGCAGGTCGGGAACGGTTTTGCCAACCATCGGAATTATTATCGAATTTTAGATCAACCTGAATAGGTAAAAACCGGGTTTTATGAATCCTTATAATAAGGAGGTCACAACACAGCAAAAGTTGTTGTGTTTGTCTTTCATTTTATAGGCAGTATCCTGTAAAAACGGGATGCAGAAGTACACCTGTGTCTGTTGCTTCCTAAAAAAAGAGTTCTTACATTTATAAACTAGATCAACAAAAACTAATAGATCATGATGAATCGAAAACTTCGAATGGGAATGGTTGGCGGAGGCTCCGGTGCTTTTATCGGGGCAGTTCACCGCACAGCAGCATTAATGGACAACCAGATAGAAATGGTTTGCGGCTGTTTTAGCTCCGATCCCACCCGATCAAAGGAATCAGGAAAAGCACTTTTCCTTCCCGAAGACCGTGTTTACGGCACTTACCAGGAAATGTATGAAAAGGAGGCGCAATTGCCCGAAGGTGAACGAATGGATTTTGTAGCTATCGTAACACCAAATCACATGCATTTCGATCCGGCAGTGAAAGCTTTGGAACACGGATTTAATGTAGTGCTCGATAAGCCGATTACTTTTACACTTGATGAGGCTTTACAATTAAAAGATAAAATTGCGGAAACTGGTTTAACCTTTGCATTAACGCATACTTATTCCGGTTATCCAGCGGTTAAACAGGCCCGGCAAATGGTTGCCGATGGTAAGTTTGGTACCATCAGGAAAATATACGTGGAATACCCGCAAGGTTGGCTGGCAACAAAACTGGAAGATACCGATAACCAACAAGCCGGTTGGCGTACCGATCCAAAACGCTCGGGAAAAGCCGGTTGCATGGGCGACATTGGAACTCATGCACATCAATTAGCAGAATACATTTCCGGATTGCAGGTAACCGAAATTTGTGCCGACTTAAATGTTTTTGTTCCCAATCGTTTGCTCGATGATGACGGATCCGCATTTCTGCGTTTTAACAACGGGGCACACGGTGTGTTAACGGCATCGCAAATTGCGGCCGGCGAAGAAAACGGAATTAAAATCCGTGTTTACGGCGAAAATGGTGGCCTGGAATGGCACCAGCACGAACCCAATACCTTGATCTTAAAATGGATCGATCAGCCTATGCAAGTATTGCGAACGGGAACAAACCTCGATGCTCCGGGAGCATTGCATAATACACGAACTCCGGGGGGTCACCCTGAAGGTTACCTGGAAGCGTTTGCCAACATCTACCGTAATTTTGCACTTACTGTTCGAGCCAAAGCCAACGGAGAAGAGCCTACACCCGAAATGCTCGATTTTCCGGGAGTTGAGGACGGTATTCGTGGAATGCAGTTCATCGATACGGTAGTTAGTGCCGGGTATAACGATGAGGTGAAATGGGTAAAATTTGGCGAAACAATCGATTAGAAATAATTGAGCAGGTGACTTCAAGTCACCTGCTCAATAAAATAAATATGAACTAAAAACTACAACAATAATGGCAAGACCAGTAACACTTTATACCGCACAATGGGCCGATCTTCCCATTGAAACCATGTGTCAGAAAGCAAAACAATTTGGCTACGATGGTTTGGAGCTTTGCACCTGGGGCGATCACATTAATGTTCCGAAAGCCGATCAGGCATACTGCGACAGCAGAAGAGAATTACTCAATAAATACGATCTCGCGCTATATACGATCTCAACGCATTTGGACAGTCAGTGTGTTTGCGATCCTATCGATCTGCGGCATAAAAACATTGCTAGTGCTCATGTCTGGGGCGATGGCGATCCGGAAGGTGTACGTCAGCGTGCAGCCGAAGAAATGGTAAAAACAGCCGAAGTGGCAAAACGTTTGGGAGTAGATACCGTGGTTGGATTTACCGGAAGCCCGATTTGGCACATGCTTTATTCGTTTCCGCCGGTATCAGCCGAAATGATTGAAGAAGGTTATGCCGAATTTGCACGCCGTTGGAAACCGATTCTCGACGAGTACCAGAGTCTGGGTGTAAAATATGCATTGGAAGTGCATCCAACGGAAATAGCTTTTGATATTCACACGGCACATCTGGCGCTAAAAGCATTGGATTATCATCCTGCCTTTGGTTACAACTACGATCCTAGCCATTTGGGTTACCAGCATGTGGATTATGTGCGCTTTATCTACGAGTTTGCCGATCGTATTTTCCATGTGCACATGAAAGATGTGTATTGGAGCGATGTACCAACCGGAGTTGGTGTTTTTGGCGGGCACATGGAATTTGGTGATAACCGCCGTTACTGGAATTTCCGTAGTATGGGACGTGGAAAGATCGGGTTCGAGAACATTATTCGCGCACTGAATGATATCGGTTATAACGGACCTCTTTCTGTAGAATGGGAAGACAGCGGCATGGATCGTGAAGCCGGGGCTGCAGAATCCTGCGAATTTGTTAAAAAGGTTGATTTTGCACCGTCGAATATTGCGTTTGACGATGCGATGCAAAAAGATTAAAAGAACGAGAAGAAGACTTTTCAGGCCGGGAGCAACAATGTTTCCGGCTTTCTTTTTTTCGTACTTTCACGAAAATTAAACTCAAAAAAGAATGACCGATTCAAAATACCATAAAACATTTGGGAAGGATGTGTTTGCCGCCAACAACGGGATAAAATTAGTGGAAGCAGAACCCGGATATGCAAAATCGAGCATGGAAATTAAACCAAGTCACTATAATTCAGTCGGAATTGTTCATGGCGGAGCTTTGTTCACGTTGGCTGATTTTACTTTTGCCGTTGCATCCAATTCGCATGGCAGAGTGGCCTTGGCGATTGATGCTGAGATTTCGTTTTTTAAAGCCACATCAAGCGGTACATTAACGGCTGTGGCAAAGGAGATCTCGTTAAACGGAAAACTGGGTACTTACCTGGTGGAGATTACCAACGAAGCGAATGAACACATCGCCCATTTTAAAGGAACGGTGTACCGAAAAAAGGATAAAATTGAGTTTGAATAAGTATTCAGTTTTACATATTGTGTTGTAGAATACATTAATAATGTGTGAGTAGCTGGGCAAAAAGTAAGCATTAAAAATGGATAACTTAAAATAAATCTACAAATTTGGGGTCGGTTACGCAAAAGGAGTTCTTCTTGAGCTAAATACCATGAAATAAGATTTATTTTCTAATACCAACTAAATAAAAATGACTAACAGGAGAGATTTTATTAAAACATCGGCAATGGCAACAGCTGGCGTAGGGATTGCGTCGAGTATGCCTTTAGCGATGGAATCGTGCTCGGGTGCAAACGAAAAATTAGTTTGCGGTTTGATAGGGGCAAAAGGTCAGGGTTTTACTGATCTTCAAGCTTTTTTGAAACAAAAAAATACGGAGTGCGCGGCCATTTGCGATGTGGATGACAAGATTCTGAATCAACGTATTGCCGACGTTGAGAAAATTCAGGGAACAAAACCAAAGGGATTTAAAGATTTCAGAAAATTGCTGGAAGAACCCGGTATTGATGTGATCATTATCGGTACTCCCGACCACTGGCACTGTCTGCCATTTGTGTATGCAGCACAGGAAGGAAAACATATTTTCTGTGAAAAACCGCTGGCAAACTACATCGAAGAGATCAACATTATGGAACGTGCCTGGAATCGTTACGGAACAATTGCCCAGGTAGGGCAGTGGCAGCGTAGCGACAAGCACTGGAAAGATGCTGTTGATTTTGTTTACACCGGCGCGCTGGGTAAAATTCGTACCGTACGTTGCTGGTCGTACCAGGGTTGGATGAAATCGATTCCGGTAATGCCCGACGGACCTGTTCCGGCAGGTGTTGATTACGATATGTGGTTAGGACCGGCAAAAGCACGTCCGTTTAACCCGAACCGTTTTCACTTTAATTTCCGCTGGTTCTGGGATTATGCCGGTGGTTTAATGACCGACTGGGGTGTACACATCATCGACTACGGTTTATACGGAATGAAAGCCAAAGCGCCAAAATCGATTATGGCAATGGGTGGCAAATTTGGTTATCCTGATGATGCTTGCGAAACTCCTGACAGCATGCAGGCGCTTTACGAATTCGACGATTATACCTTGCTTTGGGATCATGGTTTAGGAATCGACGGAGGTTACTACGGCCGCAGCCACGGTGTAGGCTACGTTGGAGAAAACGGAACTTTGGTGGTTGACCGTAACGGCTGGGAAGTTATTCCTGAAGGTGGCAGAAACCCAAGAATGGAACGCGTTGAACTGAAAAAAGGCGATGGTCAGGGATTGAACAACCACATGGAAAACTTTATCGATTGTATTAAAGATAACGATCAGAATACAAACTGTAGCGTTGAAATTGCTGCCAATACTGCTCGTGTGGCTCACCTGGGTAATATGGCCTTAAAAACAGGCCAGCGCCTTTACTGGGATGCCGACAACAGCAAGTTTATTGGTAACGATGCTGCCAACGAATTGTTGGTGCCAACTTACCGTGTACCATGGGAATTGCCTAAAGTTTAAAAGGATAAATACCATATATTTTGAAAAAGCAGGCTTATTTCGGGTCTGCTTTTTTTGTTGAAAAGTTCATTTGTGATATAATCATTTGACCCCCTAAATCCCCCGAAGGGGGACAATTCCTCCCCTTTGGGGAGGCCAGGAGGGGTTCAAATTCTCTCATAATTATTATTTATTGCCAGATTCTTGAATGATTTTTATGGAGTAGAATTTTTCAATTTGCTTATTAAGGCCTGGTATCCGTATATTTGAAATAAAGAAGAAAAGAATGACATCGAGAAAACAGACAGAATTGATAAATACGATTCCCAAAGCCGAATTACATGTACATATTGAAGGTACTTTTGAGCCGGAACTGATGTTTACCATTGCTGAAAGAAATGACATCCGGTTAAAATTTAAATCGGTTAACGATTTGCGTACAGCTTATCAATTCAATAATCTTCAGGAATTCCTTGACCTTTATTATGCCGGAGCCTATGTTTTGCTTTACGAGCAGGATTTTTACGATCTTACGAAGGCCTACCTGAAAAAGTGCTACGAAGAAAAGGTGGTACATACCGAGATCTTTTTCGATCCGCAAACGCACACGCAACGTGGTGTTCCTTTTGAAAACGTGATAAACGGAATTTTGCAGGCTTGTAACGATGCCCGCGAGGAATGGGGCATAACCTACCGATTGATTCCCAATTTTTTGCGTCATCTGAGTGAAGAGGATGCCATCAAGACTTTTAAAGAGTCGTTGCAGTTTGGCGATTTATTTACTGCATATGGTCTCGATTCCAGCGAAAAAGGTCATCCGCCGGCAAAGTTTAAAAAGGTGTTTGAAATGGTGCGTGCCGAAGGATTTCTAACCGTTGCACATGCCGGAGAAGAAGGACCGGCACAAAACGTTTGGGATGCAATAGAACTACTAAAAGTTTCTCGTATCGATCACGGAGTGCGTTCGATCGACGATGCGGAATTGTTGGATGAATTGGCACGGATCGAAATGCCCTTAACGGTTTGTCCGCTATCGAACCTGAAGCTAAAAGTGGTGAACGATATGGTCGATCATCCTTTAAAAAAGCTCTTGGATCATAACATTGTAGCAACAGTAAACTCCGATGATCCGGCGTACTTTGGTGGTTATATGAACGCCAATTTCCATGCTGTTAATGAGGCGCTTGATCTCACCAACGAAGATATCGCGACACTGGCCGCCAATTCGTTTAAAGCCAGTTTCCTATCGAATGAGGAAAAACAAAATTGGTTGGATGAGATTGCTAAGTTTATTGCTTAGAAAAAGATGATTTGTTTGATGTTATTTAGAAATTGCCAGTTGAATTGTATTGTTTGATTGTTTAAGTAGCTTTGGTCTTCAAGCCAGACGGGCTCTTTCTTTTGCAGTCGATCAAAAGAAAGCAAAAATCTTGTCAAAAAATAACCTTTGCGTTTTTTCAATGTAACTAATTAGCCCGACTGACGGATTTTTGACGAGCCCGCACAAGATTTGCCTTTAGGTCCGCCTTCGAGAAAAAGCGTTAAGAAAATAAATGTAGAGAACGTAAAGAAATCAAGTTTGTTTGACGATCGTTAGACCTGAAGAATGAAGGTCTAAAAGGAGGAGTTTCTTGATTTTAGTGAAAGGAATTTATTTTTAGTTTTTTATCGTCAGCGGTGGCTTTTTTGAATCCTTTTTCAGCTATAGGAAAAAGGATTTCCTGTCTGGAAAGACATTGTGAGAGTAGACTTCAATTGAAAATAAGTATTAGGTTAATTCACTCGTCTTCCAGTATATGAATTCTTGGAATCAAGAATATTATTATAAACTTTTATCGGTTGTCAATCTTCTCCGGATTTAAATCATGGTTCTGCATTCGAAACCAGGCCATCTCTTCGTATTTCGTCCCCGGTTTTCCGTAGTTTGAAAAAGGATCGATGCTGAGGCCGCCACGAGGCAAAAATTTCCCCCACACTTCAATGTATTTTGGATTCATTAAAGCGATCAGGTCTTTCATAATGATGTTGATACAATCTTCGTGAAAAGCACCGTGGTTACGGAAACTAAACAAATAAAGCTTCAGGCTTTTGCTTTCTACCAACTTTTCATCAGGGATGTAACTGAGGTAGATGGTTGCAAAATCGGGCTGCCCGGTAATGGGGCACAGGCTGGTAAACTCGGGGCAGTTAAATTTTACCCAGTAATCATTTTCAGGGTGTTTGTTATCAAACGATTCCAGCACATCCGGCCGATAGTTAAAATCGTAATTCGTTTCGTTTCCCAGGTGTTTTAATTCGCTCATAATTCTGCATTTAGTTGTCACACTGAGCAGAGTCGAAGTGTTATTCAGTCTTCGACTCCGCTCAGACTGACAGTCATTATTCATTCAATCCTTTAAGTCCTCTCTTTTCCAAATACTTCTCCAATCCTTTATTCCGCAGCTCACAAGCCGGGCATTCTCCGCATCCTGAGCCTTTAACGCCATTGTAGCAGGTAACCGTTTCGTTCTGTACCAATTCAAGAACGCCCAGTTCGTCGGCCATCTGCCAGATTTCGCTTTTGTTCTTCCACATCAGCGGTGTATGGATTTGATACGGATAATCCATCGACAGGTTCAGCGTTTCATTCAGCGACACGATAAAATCATTCCGGCAATCGGGGTAGCCGCTAAAATCGGCCTGACCAACACCCGTTACCAGGTGGTGTATATTGTGCACTTTGGCAAAAATGGCGGCGTAGGTTAAAAACAGCATGTTTCGGCCTTCCACCAGCGTGTTAGGAGGCGTGTTGTTCGGTTTATGGCGATCCACCTGCATGCTGTGGTGCGTTAACGAATTCTGGCTGAGTTGTGAGATCAGGTCCATCGAAAATACCTGCAAAGGCACACCGGCATTTTCAGCAATCGATTTTGCAGAATCCAGCTCAATAGCATGGCGCTGCCCATAGTTAAATGCAATCGCATAAACTTCGTCGAATTCACGTTTTGCCCAAAACAGGCAGGTAGTAGAATCCTGTCCACCCGAAAAAACCACCAGCGCTTTTTTCTTATCTGTTGATGTCATTTTAAAATGTTTTAATAGAATGAATGGAGAAGATCGGGATAAGTTAAATCTAACTTTTGCCTTCTCCCTTTTGCCTTTCTACTTTCAATTTTTAAACCTGTCTCAGTTTAAACGGATTGTATGAGATCTGGTAATCGTAAGTGTCGATGCCTTCCAGTTTTTTTACTTTACCAACCACCCAAATGGTTAGTGGAAGCACGGCAATTTCGTACACGGTTTTGATGATTGCCTGAGTAATGATCATAGTTATCAGCGCATTAACAGGAAACATTCCGGCAAAGGCAATGGTAATAAAAATAGCCGAATCGGCACCTTCGCCAACAAGCGTAGAAACTACTGCGCGTATGGAAAAGCCTTTTCCTTTTGTTAGCACTTTAAACTTGCTCATTACATAAGCATTCAGGAATGAACCCATAAGGTAGGCCAGCATACTGGCAGCTACAATTCGCGGAGTACTGCCCAAAACAGTTGCAAAGGCATCCTGGTTTTCCCAGAAAGGCGCGGCATTTACTGTAATTGCAAGTGTAAAGAACACTACGGCGAGCACATTTACTCCAAATCCTGCCCAAATAATGAGGCGGGTTTTCTGGTAACCCCACACTTCAACCAGCACATCGTTAATGATGTATGCCAGTGGAAAGATCAAAACTCCGGCCGGGGCTGACCACGGACCGATCATCATAATTTTTGAAGCAAGAATGTTGGAAATCAATAAGCAGGTGGCGAAAAGAATACCTGCAAGCATAAACAGAACGGATACTTTGTTTTTCATTTTCTTGTTTTTTACGTGGTTATCAAGAACACGTGGTTAATACGCCGCGAAGATATAAAATTTTCAATATCAGGAAACAAGGGCTTTTAATTTAAAAGACTGCTTCTCTACCGTTTGGAACCAGATTTATAATTGGATGAAGATGAAGATGCTGAAACAAGTTTAGCATGACGAATTTAATTAAGCCTGCAAAAAACTTAGAACGTCACCCTGAACTTGTTTCAGGGTCTTAAAAATAATAGTCACTTCGATGGATTTGGGTACCGAAGTAATCTCTAAAATAGTTCTCCCTTCAACCGAACCAAACACATTGTTTAGTGTTTTATGAGTATGATTAAACAAAACATGAAAAGAATAGCTATGTCTCAACCGAATTGGTCGGTTTCGCTAATTCTGCTTAGTTTTATAATAAGCGGTTTATTTACCGGCTGTTCAGGGCAAAAGCAAATGATAGATAACAGTGTAGTTAAGGAACTAGACCTCCAAAAGTACCTGGGAACCTGGTACGAAATTGCCCGTTACGATCATCGTTTTGAGCGGGGAATGGTTGGTGTTACAGCCAATTATTCGATGCGTCCCGACGGCAAAATCAAGGTCGTTAACAGCGGCTACCAAGATACACTCGACGGTGAATATTCTGAAGCGATTGGAAAAGCAAAAATTCCCGACCCGGAAAACGATCCTGCAAAACTAAAGGTCTCCTTTTTCTGGATATTTTATGGCGATTATTATGTGCTGGAATTGGATGAGGATTACCAATGGGCAGTTATTGGCAGCAGTACCGACAAATACCTTTGGATATTGAGTAGAACTCCACAAATGGAACCTGCAGTGTACAACGATTTGCTAAAACGTATTGCTGATCGGGGATATGATACTTCAGCACTGATTAAAGTGAAACAAAAGCAAAACAGTTAACAATGGCATTCTATCAATTCAGACGCGAACAGCTTATAAATAGTACCATCGACGAGGTGTGGGATTTTATTTCCACACCACAAAACCTGAAACGTATCACTCCGGATTACATGGGTTTTGACATCCGTACTCCCGGTTTGTCTAAAGCGGCTTACGAAGGAATGATCATTGCCTACACCGTGCGGCCGCTTTTGGGAATTCCTACCACCTGGGTAACCGAAATTACGCATGTGGTGCCGCAAAAGTATTTTGTAGATGAGCAGCGTGTTGGGCCTTATAAACTCTGGCACCACGAGCACCACATTGAGTCGGTAGAGGGCGGCGTGTTAATGAAAGACATTGTTAGTTACAGTCCGCCGCTGGGTTTCCTTGGGCAAATCGCCAATGCACTGGTCATTCACAAAAAACTGGAAGAGATTTTTGATTACCGGACAAAGGCATTTGAGGAGATATTTCCGCGATAATAAAAAACGCCTGTGAAAATTGCTTCTACAGGCGTTTTTTATGCTGTCCATCCAGGATCGTATTTTAACTTGAAAGGCCGAATTACCGTTTAATTAGTTTCCGGATTTGCAGCTGGTCGCCGTCTTGTAATTGAACAAAGTACAATCCTTGTGGCAAATGAGAAATATCGAGTTCGGTCCTGTTGCCGATATTGGTTTGGCTAACCGAACGTGTTTTTCCACTGATATCGATCATCCGAACCAAAACATTATTATTTAGATCATCGAATTCAAGTGTAACTTTATCGCTTGCAGGATTCGGATACATGGTGAAAGAATTAAGTTGCAGATCACTAACACTGGTTACATTAAAAATGTCGGTGAAATTTGTATTGTGACTGAAATTCAGAACGGTATCGCCAGCTACATTATTGAGCTCCAAACGCCAGGCGTGATCAGTTGGCGGCGCATCGTAACTACCGCTGCTGTTGTGGTCGGCATAAAAATCAATGGTGTATGATTTACCGGTTTCAATTCCGTAAGCCACAATTTCAAATTCCTCTTCAACCGTAACTTCTGTAGTGAATAATTCCTCTCCATCGCTTTCATCAATTACCCAAAGATTAAGGCTTTGACCAATGTGAGGAGTCATTCCCAAGAACTGCACCGTTAGCTTATTTTGCCACATAATGTCGGTAAAGTTCGTATTGTGGGCAAAGTTTAGTGTTTCATCACCCGTTACATTGTCGAGCTCCATTTGCCAGGCATGGTCTGTTGGCGGAGCGTCGTATGATCCGTTTCCGTTATGGTCGGCAAAGAAATTTACAAAGTACGAGTGGCCTGTCTCCAGCCCTGAAACCTGTACCTGAAATTCGGCACTGACAGTTTCTGTGGTTCTCTCAACCTCCATCCCTGAATCTTTTTCAACTAGCGAGAGGTAAAGCATTTGCCCAACATGTGGATTCATGCCGGTAAACTGAACGGTAAGCATATGCTTGCCGTCATCTTCTCCCGATTGTACCTCGATTGTACCACGCATTCCCTGTCCGGCATGCGGATCGCATTGATATTCGTACGTTCCGGCAGTAGTAAAAGTATGAGAGTAGGTCCACCCCGATCCAACTTGATTTCCAAACGATTCCGGATTATCGGGGTACGTAGAGGTAGTACCATTTACATTGTGCGAGCCTTCGATATTTCTCCATTCAACAACATCGCCAACATTAATGGTTAGTACGCTGGGAGTAAAAACATTGTTTGTAACCTGCACATTGTGTGTGGTTTGTGCATGGGTTACTGCAGCAGAAATTAGCACAAGTACTAATAATAATCCGCTAAGTTTTCCGAGTAAAGTAAAATTTGTTTTCATAGGCCTCTATTTTAAATTTTAATGGATTAGAAGATACTTATATCTTTAATCTGAAGAAAAAAAGAGGCAAATCTGTTGTTAACTGTCCTTTTTTGTTTTTAGTCCGAGTGGCAAATACATTGGGCAAAAACTAAAAATACTGGTAAGCAAAAAAACGATTGCAACTACCAGTAAAACGATTCCCAGCGTTCCACTTACAGTTCCTGTAAAATAAAGTACAGCAAGTACTGCGGCCACAATAATTCTTAGGCTCCTGTCAACGATTCCCATGTTTTTCTTCATCTGTTTTTTCTAAAATTTCTAATTAATCGTTATTAGGCCTGGTACATTGTTTATAACATAATGCCAGGTCTTTCATCTGTCCCTGTTTCTAAAACAATTGGAGACTCAAAATAGTTGAGTGCCAACCTGTTTTGTGCAAAAGGTAGCACCGTTTTGGTGGGGTTGATGTTCGTTTTAGTATGGATGGTGAGACGGTTGCTATTGATTCAATTCAACCGTCTCACCAATTTTATATTCTTTCAATCAGAGCTGACTTTTATTGTTCAAAATTCAACGACCAGTCGGGCTGGAACCATCCGGTTACCACTTCCATTTTGCGGAGGTGTGGTTGAATATTTCCCCATAACTCGGTTAGTTTCTCCGAATGATTTTCCTGAAGCGATGCTTCCAGTGTGCGCATTGACAAAGGACTCTCAGAGCGATCCATAACTACCCAGCAAGGAGAGTCGTAGCCAATCATAACGCTATATAAATCCCAACTCCATTCTTCATCAATGTTCTCGCTAAATTCGATGTATTTTTTCACAGCATCTGCCATTTCCTTTTCATGGCCGGCTTTTAAATAGAAAAAGGTCCATTCGCAATACCTGTTGTCTATGGTTTGCATACCGGCACCATTGGGGTGATACGACAAGTCTTTTTCCCAGTGGATAATGGTTTGGCGCATGGTAGAAAGATCACGGAATTTAGCTTCGGCATCAAAACCCTCTTCTTTCATTTTGTTGGATAATTCGCCCATTTTGGCAAACATTGGGTCCAGAGATGCAAAATTCTCGAAGGGCACTACCCAGTAAAACGAACTTACATCGGTTGAGTAGGCAAAAACCGGCAAATCGAAATTTATTTTTTTCCAGAGGTCAATACCCTCCTGCTGTACTTCTCTGAACTCCGCTAAATCGGCAGGTTGTACAAACTCTTCAATGACTAAAAAGTTCTCAGGCATGGCAGGTGTTTCCTGTGCCTGGAGTGAAACAATTCCCATAAAAAGGAATAGACAAACAATAATTCCTGTTGTTTTCATTTGGTTAATTTTTTTGATTTACTCTTGTCTTTACGAAATCCGATAGAATTGGTTATCAAAGTGTTATTTGCGGTAAAGTTCAACTCCTTTAAAATGCCCAACAGCAATTCATTAATCCTTAATCTATTATCGTTAGTCCTTTATTTATAGTTGTTTATCGAAATGATTTCGCAAAATGGATGATACTTGTAATTTTTGTACCGGATATTGGGAAACCTGATTTGCAGGAATCCCGTTTAAGCCAAAATGAATTAGACAAACTAAAAACTACCACTGCCATGTCATCAACATCACGCCTGTATTACATCGACAACCTCCGTATTTTTCTTATCTGTTTGGTTGTATTGCTACATTTTAACATCACCTACGGAGCGCCTGGCGACTGGTATTACAACGAATCGGAAGCCGGAATGCCGGAAATGATCATTCAGGCCATGTTTAACATTACCAACCAGGCCTTTTTTATGGGCATGTTCTTTTTTATATCGGCCTATTTTACCGCCGCTTCCATAAAACGAAAAACAACGGGCCGGTTTTTAAAAGACCGCCTGGTTCGTTTGGGAATCCCATTGCTCGTCTTTTATTTCTTTTTGAATCCACTAACCAATTTCATTCACTACTATTTTATCAAACACGAAGCGGTAACATTTCTGGGTTTCCTTGGCAATCAGCGTGCACGGGGTTTCGGTCCGCTGTGGTTTGTTGAAACACTACTGATCTTTACCCTGATTTACCTGCCAATAAGTAGGCTGAAATGGAACATCAAAATGAATTTTCCGGGTACCGGGAAGTTGGTGTTAGGAGCATTTATTGTTGGGTTAAGCCAGTATATTATCCGGCTTTGGTTGCCGGTAGGATGGAGCCTGCCGCATACCGGATTACAGTTTCCGTTTTTTGTGCAGTACATCGTAATGCTTGTATTTGGCGTTATCGCCTATAACAACAACTGGCTCGAAGCCATTAGTGTTAAAAGTGCAAAACGTTGGTTTATTTTTGCCCAGCTTATGATCTGGATCGCTCTGCCTGTAGTGCTTTATTTTGGTGGAAAAGAAAGAGGAATAGAAGCTTTTGTGGGAGGTGCAACCTGGCAAAGTTTTGTCTGGGCAATATGGGAGCAACTGGTTTGTGTGGCTATGATCATCGGGCTGTTTGGCCTGGCAAAAAGATATTTCAATAAACAAGGTGTTTTGGCGCAGCAATTATCCGGTAGTGCTTACGGGGTTTTTATTTTTCATGCACCAATAATTGTAGCATTAAGCGCCCTTTTTGTGGGCTGGCAAAACATCAATCAGCTGCTAAAATTAATTGTGTTGGCACCCGTAGCATTAACGGTTTGTTTTGCACTGGCCTGGCTGATCCGTTTGGTGCCGGGGGTTAAGAAGGTTGTTTAAATTGCTTTAATCACCACCTCCCCACCGATTCCACTACGTTCCATCAGCGGTACTCCTCCTTCAAGGAGGAGAAACGTTCGTGTGTCAATTCAAATTTTGGACTTGAACCAAGCCTATAGCACGAAAATTTAGCTACCCTGATTTTCAATTCCCCTCCTCTCAGGAGGGGGGTACCGCGTTTACAGCGGTGGGGCGGTGTAAACATCACAACATATTAAACACCTCCGTCATCACGATTTCATTGGACTCCATTGTGAGTACTCCTTCTCAAAGGAGGAGAAACGCACGCATGCCAGTTCAATTTGTGATAATACTTAACACCCCATTAACCTCAACCCCATTTTCTTCCACTACTTTTTTGCTATTTTTGAAAAAAACCATTTTATAATCTCATCATGAAGAATCGACTATTTCTAGCCGTATTTACATTTATTTTAGTAAGCTGTTCGCAGCAAAAAGGAAACAACTGGCCACAATACCTTGGCCCCGACAGAAATGCCACAATCACCGATGCAGGAATAATGCGCGAGTGGCCCGAAACCGGCCCTGATAAAGCCTGGGAATTCCCGTTAGGACCAGGCTTTGGTGGAGCTGCAGTATATAACAACGAGGTGTTTGTCCTCGACCGCATTAAAGGTGAAAGCGATGTGTTACGCTGCATCGACCTGGAAACCGGAGCCGAAAAATGGAACTACAGTTACGAAGCTGAAGGTGAACTGCCTTACCCGGGTTCACGCGCGGTGCCGGTGGTTGACGATAACTATGTGTGGTGTGTTGGTCCGCACGGGCACTTTCATTGTATCGATAAAAAAACACAGCAAGCCGTTTGGTCGCATAACCTGCTGGCCGACTACGGTGGCGAACTCGACAACTGGGGATTTTCAGCATCACCAATCGTGACCGGCGATTTGGTAATTGTAGCTCCGCAAGGCGAAAAAGCCGGGGTAGTAGCCTACAATAAACTCAGTGGCGAGGTTGTTTGGGAAAGCCGCAGACTGACAGGTTACCGTTTTCATGTGTCGCCCATATTGGGCAACTATGGCGGTGTGGAGCAGGTGATCATGACCAGCTCGTGTGTAAAAGGCGATGGATTTTCCACCGATGAGGTAGTGTCCTTTGAAGTAAAAACGGGTAAAGAACTGTGGAGTTACAAAGGCTTCGATTCGTTTGCGTGTATTGCGCCTCCGGTAGCAGTTGTTAATACCCATTTGCTGCTCACCTCGTGCGCCTACAAAGACGTATACGAACCGGTTACCATTCTCTTGGAAGTGAACAAGGAAGGCGAATCATACAATCTCAACGAACTGTTCCGTACCGAAGAAGCCGGATGTAAAATGCATCCTCCGGTGGTGATCGGCGAGCATATTTACCTGAATAACAACCATCGTGTAAACGAAATGTCGTGTTTAAACTGGCAGGGCGAAAGCTGCTGGCCCGAGAAATCTGCACCGGGTTTTGAGCTGGGAGCCATTATCATGATCGACGGAATGATCATTAACCAAAACGGTAAAAACGGCGATCTGCACCTCATCGAGCCCACCCCCGAAAGCTACAAAGAAGTAGGCAAAGCTTCGTTTTTTACCATGAAAGGTTCACAAGCCTGGTCACCAATGGCCTACGCCAACGGCAAACTCCTCGCCCGCGACAACGAGAAATTGGTTTGTGTGGAGCTGAAAGAAAGTTAGGTTCATAACCACAAAAATAAAATCCAGAGGATTTAAACGTTTCTAGAAAATATTCCGGGATATAAAGGTGCGACACCACACAGTGTCGCACCTTTATTCTTTTTACCCATCGTTTGTAACGAAACACCACCTCCCCACTGATTCCGTTGCACTACATCAGCGGTATTCCTCCTGTTAGGAGGAGAAACTATTTGTATTTCAATTCAATTTCTGTGATACCCAATAAGCCATTAGCACGAACGTTTCCCCTCCACAAAATCAGATATTCCGCTTTGTTTCCCCCATTTGGGGGAAATGTCAGGGTAAGGCTCGCGCGCTGGCCGACAAAGGGGGTCCAGGAGGGGGGTACCGCGTTTACGGCGGTGGGGTGGTGACGAAATACAGTAGGATCAATATGGTTTTTGCTGACGGGGTGGTTAGATTGCTTCTCCCGATTCGTTTTACTCATCGGGATCGCAATTGTAAGGTAGTGAAACGACCAAAGTAATCTCTTCCACCTTCCCAATTTTTCCTTACCTTAGTAAGGATAACAGAAGGTTTATGGGCACTTGTGTAGCCGATCGTCCGTAACTGAAATCCCTGCAAAATGGTAGTATTCATCTTAATCACTTTTTTACAAATGAACACCTTAGTATTGTACGATTTTACAAAAACTGCCACGCTTGATGGTTGGTATACCGTTAACGATGATGTAATGGGTGGGCGTTCTACCTGCTCGTTTAAGCTCAACGAACAAGGCAACGCTGTTTTTCAGGGACAGGTATCGCTCGAAAACAACGGAGGATTTTCATCGGTACACTACCGCTTTCCTCCGCTTGAAACCACTGGCTTTACATTCCTTTCGCTGCGGGTGAAGGGCGATGGAAAACGTTACCAGGTGCGCATTAAAAACCGGGCTGACGACTACTACTCATACATTGCCTATTTTTCCACCAATGGCGACTGGCAGGATATCAAAGTTCCCTTAAGCGACATGTACCCTTCATTCCGCGGGCGTACCCTCGATATGCCCAATTTTGCGGGAGGGGAAATTGAAGAATTTGCCTTGCTCATTGGTAATAAAAAAGAAGAGGCCTTTCGTATCGAAATCGACAAAATTCAGTTACTGGAGGAATAAGAGCAGCTGACAATCGGAATACATTATACCCCTCTTTTGCAACGAGGGGTAAGTTAGATTGCTTCTCCCGATGCCAGAAAACTGGATCGGTATCGCAATGACTACGGTGTTGGGATATTTGGGCAGCGGACAGGAGAGAATCGTGCCGGGATGAATGTGTTTGATGTCCGCTGCTATTCTAAATATTCACATCCTGTCATTGCGAGGGATCCGTCAGCCGACGGAGACCGAAGCAATCTGGACTCTATTCTATCCTTGCTACCGCGCGCCCGAAGTTTCGGGGCTTCGCGTGGTTAAGTGCAACAATATTCTTGCTATCTTTAAGCATCATGCATCCGATCAACCAAATAAAAGCTTTGTTTCACCCCGAGCGTTACCACGGCTGGGGGCGCAGCAAACGGTATTTCGAAGGCTGGTACTATAAATTTGTGTCGGCCGGAGGGAAGGAGGCTTTTGCCTTTATCCCCGGTATTGCCATGGACGAGCAGGGCAATCAACATGCTTTTATACAGGTGCTCGACGGAAAGGTGCAAACAGCAGAATACATTCAGTTCCCTGCCGAAGCTTTTACCGCCACATCCGGTTCTTTCACTGTTGGTGTCGACAGAAGTAAATTTACCAGGCACAGCATGCAACTGACTCTTAACGATTATTCCGGAACACTGCAGTTTAAAAATACGGTTCCCTGGCCCAGTAAGTGGAACTCGCCGGGTATTATGGGGCCCTATACTTTTGTGCCCTTTATGGAGTGCTACCACGGCATCGTCAGCATGGATCACGAGTTGGAGGGCACCTTAACTATTCACGGGCGACCGGTCGATTTTAGCGGCGGACGTGGTTATATCGAAAAAGACTGGGGCCATTCCTTTCCATCGGCCTATTTCTGGATGCAGTCGAACCACTTTTCCCGGCCGGGAATTTCCTTTAAAGCATCAGTGGCCAAAATTCCGTGGTTACGGAGTTCCTTTGTGGGCTTTATTGCCGGTTTGTATGTCAACGGGAAGCTGTTTCAGTTTACCACCTATAACGGCACAAAACTGTTGCGCTCGCTGGCCGACAAACAGCAGGTAGAATTGCTGATGGAAAACAAAAAATACCGCCTCGAAGTAGTGGCACACCGCCATTTGGCTACCGAGCTGGCATCACCCATAGCCGGTTTTATGGATGGTCGCATCAGCGAAAGTATGACCTCTGAACTCGACATTACCCTGAGAGACAAAAAAAGCGAAAAAGTCCTCTTCCACGATACCGGCCGAAATGCCGCTCTTGAAGTGGCCGGCGAGATTAGTGAGATTTTGGTGAAGGAATTTGTTTTTAGGTAAGCAATGTCTTTAAACGGTTGGATTGCTTCTCCCGATTCATTTTACTCATCGGGATCGCAATGACGCGTACTATCTTGTAGGAGGGGCAGCGGACAAGAAAGAATCATGGACGGAATTAGAGTTCATTGTCCGCTGCCGATTCAATAATAAATTCGTGTCATTACGAGGGAGGGACGACCGAAGTAATCTCTTTTCATTTCGTAATTAGTAATAAGTTTTAGATTGCTTCACCTCTTACGTCGGCTCGCAATGACAAATGCGTTAGAATATTGGGCAGCGGACAGGAGAGGATCATGCCGGGATAAACAAGTTCATTGTCCGCTGCCTTCTCAAACATCAAATTTGTCATTACGAGGGAGGAACGACCGAAGTAATCTCTCTTCTACCCTTGTTACGAACGATGTGCAGAGAGGAACTTGTGACCAAAGCAATCTATTCATATCTTTACCTGAAATTCCCAAATCATGAAAAAAGAAGCTTACGTTTATATCTTAACAAATACAACCAAATCAGTGCTTTATGTAGGTGTTACCAGCGATCTTACACAGCGAATTCAACAACACAGAAGCGGATTTTTCAAAAACTCATTTACCTCGAAATACCGGATTAACAAATTGGTTTATTACGAGTTGTTTCAGGATATAACCGATGCTATTACTCGTGAGAAACAAATAAAAGCCGGTTCCCGGCAGAAAAAGATTGACCTCATAAATAGCCGAAATCCTGAGTGGAAAGATTTAATGCTTAAGAATTAGATTGCTTCGCTACGCTCGCAATGACTGCGTAATTGGAGTGTACTGGGCAGCGGACAAGAGTGAGTCGTGCCCGGATTAACTTTTTCTTTGTCCGCTGCCAACTTTATATTCAAGTTTTGTCATTACGAGGGAGGAACGACCGAAGTAATCTCTTTTCATTTGGTAATTAGTAATAAGTTTTAGATTGCTTCACCTCCTACGTCGGCTCGCAATGACGAATGCGTTGGGATATTGGGCAGCGGACAGGAGACAATCGTGTCCGGATGAATGAGTTCATTGTCCGCTGCCATTCTTAAAATAAATATTTTGTCATTGCGAGAGATCCGTCAGCCGACGGAGACCGAAGCAATCTCATCCCTCAAAATTTACTACATTTAAAAGCTGTTTAATCAAAAAGTAAAATCATCATAAATCCGTTCCTATGACAAACCAAAAATCCACCCTGTTAGTATTGTTTATTCTTTTTTGTTTTCCGGCTTTTGCACAAAACCCGTATTTCCCAAAAACGCTCGACATGCAACAACGTGCCGAAGTGGTAGATGTTTGGCTCGAAGAACGGGTAGAAACCGTATTGCCCGAAGTAATGCGCCGGGCCGGTGTGGATATGTGGCTGGTGATGGCCCGCGAATACAACGAAGATCCGGTGATAAAAACTCTGTTGCCGGCCACCTGGCAATCGGCCCGACGAACCACCATGTTAATCGCTTACGATCCGGGCGACGGAAAGCCACTCGAAACCTTTGGTGTGTCACGCTACGACACCGGCAATACTTTTAAAACCATTTGGAATAAAGAGGAGCAGCCCGATCAGTGGAAAGCGTTGTCAGAGATCATTGCCGCCAAAGATCCGGCGAAAATAGGTATCAACAAATCGGAGACTTTTGCGCTGGCCGACGGACTGTCATCCACACTTTACGACCAGCTGATGGAGGTGCTGCCCGACAACTACCGCTCGCGGGTGGTAAGTGCCGAAAACGTGGCTATCGGGTGGCTCGAAACGCGCACCCCCTCCGAAATGATCGTTTACCCGAATATTGTACGTATGGCGCACCAGATCATTGCTGAAGGATTTTCCGAAAAAGTAATTCAGCCGGGCGTAAGCACTACCAACGATGTGGTGTGGTGGTACCGCAACCGCATTCGCGAACTGGGATTTACCACCTGGTTTCATCCATCGGTGGAAATTCAACGTGCCGACACCAAAAAGTTCGATCATTTGCAGGCCTTCTCCGAAAATCCCGACGAGCAGGTTATTCTGCCGGGCGACCTCTTACATGTCGATTTTGGCATTACCTACCTGCGCCTGAATACCGACACGCAGCAACATGCCTATGTGCTTCAGCCGGGCGAAACTACGGCACCCCCTTATCTGAAGGCCGCCTTAAAAACCGCCAACCGCGTGCAGGATATTTTTACCTCCAACTTTAAAGCCGGTTTATCGGGTAACGACATACTAAAAGCCGCGCTCGCACAATGTAAGGCCGAGGGTTTAAAAGCAAGTATTTATACCCATCCTCTCGGCTTTCACGGGCATGCTGCCGGGCCAACCATCGGGTTGTGGGACCAGCAGGACGGCGTTCCCGGGGCCGGCGACTACCCGCTTTATGCCAATACCGCCTATGCCATTGAGCTAAACGCTGCGGTAACAATCAGCGAGTGGAACAAGGAGATACGCATTATGCTCGAAGAAGATGCCTTTTTCGATGGCGATACCGTGCGTTATATCGATGGACGCCAAACCGAACTCATGACTATCCCACGTTCGCTGTCTACTATTGAGTAAGTAAGTGAATGCAGTAACGAATAGATTGCTTCGCTCCGTTTGCAATGACCGTCGTATTGTGACGTATTGGGCAGCGGACAGGAGAGGATCGTGTCCGGATGAATGAGTTCATTGTCCGCTGCTGTTTTTTTTATGTATGTTCGTCATTACGAGGGAGGGACGACCGAAGTAATCTCTTTTCATTTGGTAAATAGTAATAAGTTTTAGATTGCTTCACCTTCTACGTCGGCTCGCAATGACAAATGCGTTGAAATATTGGGCAGCGGACAGGAGACATCCATGCCCGGATGAGGATAATTGTTGTCCGCTGCCCTTTACAATGCTAATGATTGTCATTGCGAGGGAGTAAAGCGACCGAAGCAATCTCTTTTCCACCCATTGTTACAAACGAGGAGCTGAGGATTTGTGACCGAAGCAATCAATTCATAACTTTACATGAAATTCCCAAGACATGAAAAAGGAATCTTACGTTTATATCTTATCAAATGCAGGTAATTCAGTGCTTTATGTGGGGATAACCAGCGATCTAACACAGCGAATGCAGCAACATAAAAGCGGTTTTTTCAAGAACTCTTTTACCTCGAAATACCGGATAAACAAATTGGTTTATTACGAATTATTTCAGGACATAACTGATGCTATTGCTCGCGAGAAACAAATAAAAGCCGGTTCTCGCCAGAAGAAGATTGACCTAATAAATAGCCGCAATCCTGAATGGAAAGATTTAATGCTTAAGAATTAGATTGCTTCGCTACGCTCGCAATGACCATCGTATTGCGACGTATTGGGCAGCGGACAGGCGACAATCGTGTCGGGATGAATGAGTTCATTGTCCGCTGCTTTCTTTTTATTCAAGATTTGTCATTACGAGGGAGGGACGACCGAAGTAATCTCTCGTTAATCCGTATTAAGTTTTAGATTGCTTCACCTCCTACGTCGGCTCGCAATGACAAATGCGTTAGAATATTGGGCAGCGGACAGGCGACAATTGTGCCAGAATGAATTAAGTCATTGTCCGCTGCCAGTTTAATATTCAAGTTTTGTTATTGCGAGGGAGGAACGACCGAAGTAATCCCTTCAATACCAATGACCAATGACTACCAACCAATGACTGCGGTTACAACTCCTCACCAACCGAAACCGTTTTAAAGGCCTGGCAGCCTTCGGCCCTCAGTTTTTCAATCGAGCTGTTAAACGAAGCGGTCAGTGCATTTCCCCGTCTCCCGCGGCAAAACGGACAGGCATGAAAATCGCCGTTGGCATCGATGTAAAGGTAGCGGTTCCCGGCCCCCATGCACCCCAGTTTTCGCTGATGATAGCCATAGAACACCACAATGGGGTAATCGTTAAACTGCGGTTCGGTGTTCATCCGGATGACAAAATCACTGATCATATCGATCCTGTCTTTTCCCAAATGAACAGGCTTGTCAGCAAAACGCCCCACCTGCCGGGCTTCGAGGATACGGATAAAATGTGCACCCACGTTTTTGGCCAGCTTAATGTATTTTTCAAGATTTTCTTTGCTCGTAAATTCGCGGGTGGCACACATCGAAAGACTCACCAGTATCCCGGCTTTACGGCAGTTTTCAACGGCTTTTAATACCCACTCAAAACTATGGGGATTATTTCTGAACCGGTTGTGTTCGTCTTCATCCCAGTGATCGAGACTGATGTTTGCCCCTACCAATCCCGCTTTTTTTAGCGCCCTGGCTTTTTCTTCCGTCAAGCCAAAACCCGAAGTCAGCAACCAGAAATCAATGCGCGAGGCAGCTTCCTCCAGAATCGATATCATATCGTTGAAGCGGGTAAGCGGCTCGCCACCGCTCAGCTGCACATGCCGTATGCCCTGCTCTTCAATCTTTTGCAAAATCTCTTTTAGCTGATCGAGCGAAAGGTGGTCTTTGCTGTCGATATTGTCCCAGTCGTAACAATGCGAACATTGCAGTTGGCAGCGGTTGGTAATTCCCCAGATAATGGTTTGCTGTGGAATTATTGCCGGATTCCCGCTTCCGGCCCCACTTTTATTTCGGTAGAACTCCTGCTGCATTACCTTTTTCAGGTTGGCCGACGGAAGTCCGGGGAAATCGGTTACCCAGTAGTAGAGCCGGCCCGATTTTACCAGCTTGCGTATCCGCTGATCGCCATGCACCGAACTTCGGAGTTTTTTTAGCCGCTTTACTTCCTTCACCGCTGTCAGTGGATTGCGGTTGACTTTCAGTATTTGCCAGAAGATAAAAACA
Source organism: uncultured Draconibacterium sp. (assembly GCF_913060805.1). GTDB lineage: Bacteria > Bacteroidota > Bacteroidia > Bacteroidales > Prolixibacteraceae > Draconibacterium. Next base: position 8,700 of record NZ_CAJXTC010000027.1, on the reverse strand, counting down.
CGCAGCCGCCGCACCAGGAACCATACTTTCCGGCCATTAATAAGTTCCGGTATTCTTTCTTGCTTTTCTTTCACTTGGTCGGTTTTTATTGTTTAGGAACCAGGTTCTTGTTCTGAAGCTCCACCATTTGCTGCATGTATTCATTCACAAAAAGGTTGAAACGCCCGGGCTCTCTGAATGTTTGTAAGTATTCGATATCCGGAGTGCCCTCGGTATCGCGCAGGATATGGTACCAGCCTTTGCTGTGCAGAAAAACGGAACGCGATTCTTCCAAATTTGCGGGAAGATCGAAACTTAGCTTCGCATAGTTGCCCACTTTGGGCTGATCGTAATAGCGGCCATCGTCGGCCAGTATTTTCTTTTTAATGTCTTTCCCCGACTGATCGACAGCCGATGTTGCCGATACAACGGTGTAGTCCAGCTCGCGGTCGGCAGAATAATCGATTCCCACATAATCGATGTCCCAGAAAAAGTTTCCCGCTTCGAGTTTAATTTTTACCGGGTTGCTTTCTGTTCCGGTTAACGGAAACGAAAGAATGTCTTCCTTAAATGCCATCGGGCCGATCACGTTGTAATAATCCACCGTCTCCCATTCGCCGTTTCGCTCTACCGATAAGCTTAACGGAATGTTCTGGTCGGCCGTCCATTGCCGCAGCTGCTCTTCAGGAGCTTTCTGCTGCTTCCTGCTCCATCGTTTGTACAGGTCGCCAAACTGATCGTAAAACTGGTTGATCATATAATCGAGCACAAACGAGTTCTTCGCCCTTATCATTACTTTCGCAGTGGTGGCATTCTCCGGTTTCGGAAATTCCAGTATCATTCCATCGGTGAGCGGTAATTCCTCATTGCCAATGCGGCCGGTAAAAAACAAGCTGTCGGTTTCGGCAATCAGGGCAGAGAGATCAGTTCCATCGAAACCGGTGGCCGACACGGGCGATAAAAGCTGCTCAGCCGTATGATATTTCCCGTATTTATCCACCCAGATATTCAGATCGGAGGAATGATCAAAAACCCATAGCTCCATAAGATTGGTATGCTGAATTTCTTTTACCTCGTTGGCAATTTTTAACTGATAGGTGTTGTTCTGATTCCTGTAAACCGGCAGTTTTAAAAAGTCGTGCCTTTCGAGTTGCGGCTGAATGCTCCCGCTGTAGATTTCTCCGGCCAGCGTATACTGTTCGCCATCCCAGGTATAAATAAACGGACACGACGATTTTACGAGCGCAACAATAACCGCCAGCAAAAGAAATGCTCCGGCTGTGGCACCCAGGGTTCCAAGTACCCACGATCCGGTTGTGGCAGCCTTGTCTTTTTCGTACACCTCAATTTTCTCAATCCGGTCTAAAGGAACGGCTACTTTTAGGGTGCCTTCATAGCGGTTTACATCGGTGGTATAAATATGCACTTCGTTTAATACGGCACTTTCGTTAGGCGTTTTTGTGCGGTAGCGGTTGGCTTTGTCGGGTTTTACCGGGTTTTGAACAGTAAGAACATACTCCTCGTAGGTAGCTGCTTTAAGTGTGTCTGTCTTTAGGTCGATGGCGCCGAGTACCCAGGCATCATCGCCGTAATGAAGCACAATGGTTTTTTGCTGACTGGTATAAGTGTCGATATTCTCGACCACCGAACCACTGGCTTTTTTAACCTTGAAATAGTTCATGCAGCCCGAAAACAGGTTCAGCATACACACGATCAATAGCCAGGAAATAAGCTTCATCCCGGTCGACCAGCGGCGAAATTTTAGCTGATCGCTGCCGGTTTGCTTCCGTACTTTTGGGTAAATCTGATCTTTCATAATTGTGATATTAGAAATTGATGGCGAATTCGGTTTTAAAAATTACATCGGCCGGGGGATGATTATAAAGCGGAACATCGAGTTCAAATGTAATGTACAGTCGGTCGTGGATCTTGGCCGTTACCGACCCGTTCAGAACGACGGTGCCTGTGGTCCGTTTTTCGGAGGAAGGAGTATAATCGGTATAGTAATAGTCGGTATACGGATCATATACTTCGGTATACTCGTTTACCACGTACTCGTACTGCCCGAAATTATAGGCCGCTCCCACACCGAGCCGGTAAAGATCAGACTCCAGGAAATAGTAATTCAACCCGGAGTTTATAGTATAATCCACGGTTTCGTAATAATTGCCGTACGCATTACTGTCCGACCGCCGGAATAAAAAGTTATTCTTAAACCCCAGGTGTTTACCAATACGGCGCTCGTATAAAATTTCAATGTCTCCGTAAAACACCGGCCACAGATTTATCCCGATCAGGTTCTTTCTCATTTTTACGCGCGGAGTTTCGGTTTCGGGGAGCATAATATTCGAAAAGAAACGCTCCATGCTGCCGTCTTCGTATCGAACACTATCCATTTCACTTCGCCTGATGTTAAGGAAAGGTGCGTCGGGATCGTCGGATAATTTATACGACCGGGTTTGCCCCGCCTTTGTTAAGCGGTAAGCTTTTAGGGTGGTTCCGTCGGTTTTGTAGATCACCGACTGGGCAAAAATTTTCTGACTGGGAAAGGAAATGCTTAGCAACAGCACCAGGAAAAGCGGAAAGGCGGGTTTTGCAATGTAACTCTTGTAATTTACCGGCATGTTACTATGTGGTTAGTTTACAATTCAGTTATCTCTATTAAATTTAGTGCATTTTGCCCGGTTTTAAAAACAAACGACTGATTTTCAGTGCCCGCTATACTTCTTTTAGAAAATAAACGGCCCACCGCATTTGCTGAAAATCCCAACCGGCAACTTTGTCTTTCTACTTTTGCCTTTTTACTTTAGAGTCATGGCCGACGTACACAACAAAACAACCCGCTCGTATAATATGAGCCGCATTAAGGGCAAGAACACTAAGCCTGAAATGAAAATCAGCGGAGCTAAATGTTGGTGCGGAAGTTTTTTCCCATGTTACTTATAGTCCGTTGACAAAGATTATTTGGCTGGATATTTTTACAATATGAAAATATATGTGTCGATAGAATTAATGAGTGATGTGGATGATTCAATGGAACTTCCAGAGTTTTATCCTAACCAAGCAATGACTCCATGGAATGATATTGAGGTACATCCAATTATAGAAATTGAAAAGGGAGTGTGTGAGGTAATCCAAGAAGGAATGGAATCTTTTTGGAGTGTTTATTTACATCAGTTGGGTGGAGGTGTAAAATGTATCGCAGATGTAAGAAGTAAAATTGAGGCAGAAATGTTGGCCGAACTTATTCATAATTGTTCAAATACAAGGATTCATTCTTCGGGAAATAATTCTTGATTTAAACATAATCTATTAAATTTGAAAGTATAATTCCGAAAATATAATATGACTAATCTTGGCCTCTACGAACAACTCATAAATAAGCTGATTGATTCCAAATTGAATGAGCTTGATAAAAATGAATTTCACATTAAACAGACAAAAGTTGATAAGAGTGAAGCATCCAAAGTTTTATCACAATATTTAATTGAAAGAATACAATTTGCTTTGAGTTTAATTTCTGGCGATGATAGTATTGAGAAGCAAATTGAAATTTCAAATAAGATTATCAGGCTTTTAAGTACAGAGCTTAATAATGAAGAATTTGATAATGATTTGATTTTAACAGAAGCAAAAATTCTTACGGCAATTTTCTCAAAAATAGATCCGCGTTTCTCGAACTTTGATAAATATCTAAAAGAAATTACACCTTACACTAGGCTTTCTCAAAGCGAATTATTTACTGGAAATAATGCAGGTGTTTCTCTTGAAAGTGAAATTAAGAAGGAAATACTTTCTTCTGATAAAGTAAGTTTCCTTGTTTCGTTTATAAAGTGGACAGGGATAAGGATATTTGAAAAAGAACTCATTGAATTTACTGAAAGAGGCGGAGAATTAAAGATAATTACAACCTCGTACATGGGAGCTACCGACCTAAAGGCAGTTGAATTTTTATCGGGATTAAAAAATACAGAAATAAAGGTTTCGTATAACACGGATAATGAGCGTTTGCATGCAAAAGCATATTTGTTTTATCGAAATACAGGATTTCACACAGGTTACATTGGTTCTTCTAATATATCGCGTTCTGCTTTAACAAACGGGTTAGAATGGAACATGAAAGTTACCACAAAAGAAGTAGGTCATATCATTGATAAATTCCAAAAGACATTTGATACTTACTGGCAAGACAAAGAGTTTGAATCTTTTGATAAATCTCGGCATAAAGAGAAGTTAAGAGTTGCTTTGAGAAGAGAAAGAACAGGAACGAATAATAACCTTACCGCCTATTTTGATATAAAGCCATTCCCGTATCAAGAAGAAATTTTAGAAAAGCTTGAAGCTGAAAGATTGGTGCATAATCGTTTTAAAAACCTAGTGGTGGCAGCAACCGGAACTGGTAAGACAGTTATTTCGGCTTTTGACTACAAGAAATTTAAGCAACAGAATTCTAATTCAAAATTATTATTTGTAGCTCACCGGAAAGAGATACTTCAACAAGCACAAGCAACATTTCAAGGTGTTCTAAGAGATAATAATTTTGGGGAATTATGGGTTGATGGCCTTGAACCAGAAAAATATGATTTTCTATTTGCTTCGGTGCAAACATTGAACAATAGAATTGACTCCCTTCAACTTTCATCGAATTATTACGATTATATAATAATTGATGAAGTTCATCATATCGCTGCATCCAGCTATCGTTCTATTCTTAAACACTTCAATCCTAAAATTCTTTTAGGATTAACAGCAACTCCAGAAAGAATGGACAATGAAGATATCTTGAAAGATTTTTCAGATGTTATTGCTGCGGAAATTAGATTACCACAAGCTTTAAATCGTAAATTACTTTGCCCGTTTCAGTATTTTGGAATAACTGATAGTATTGATTTGTCAGATGTTACGTGGCAAAATGGGAGGTATTTGCCAAGTGAATTAACAAAGCTGTATACTCAAAATGATAAACGAGTTGGAGAAATACTTTCAAATCTTGAAAAATACATAACCGATATAAATGATGTAAGAGCTCTTGGTTTCTGCGTAACACAGGCACATGCACAGTATATGGCCGAAAAATTTACTTTAGCCGGTCTGAAAGCCGATTATTTAGTTAGTTCAAGAAATGCGGATCGGGAAGAATTAAGAAAAAAATTACTGGAAAAGAAAATCAATTACTTATTTGTAGTAGATATTTTTAATGAAGGTGTAGATATCCCTGAAATTGATACTGTGTTATTTTTACGACCGACAGAAAGCTTAACTGTTTTTCTTCAGCAGTTAGGAAGAGGTTTACGCTTGGCAGATAATAAAGATTGTTTAACTGTTCTTGATTTTGTTGGAAACTCAAGACCAGAATATGATTATGAAGGAAAATTCAGAGCTTTGGTAGGGAAAACTAATACTTCCATAAAAAAAGAAATTGGAGACGATTTTCCTCATTTACCACTTGGCTGCTCTATCGTTTTGGAAAAACAAGCGAAAGACTTTATTCTCCAAAATATTATTAATGCGACTTCAATTAATAGAAATAAGCTACTTGCAAAAATCCGTAATTATAAGCATCAAACGTCTTTGCCATTAACGCTTAAGAATTTTACAAACTTGTACCATATTCCTTTACAATTAATCTACAAGAGAGACAATTGGAAAAGGTTATGCGCAGAAGCAGGCCAGATCGAAAATTTTTCTGATGAAAATGAAAAAGAAATTTATAGAGCAATTAACAAAAAATGGCTTTCATGTAACTCAAATTCTTACTTTCAATTTATTTTGAATTTGGCGAAAAAAGGATTCAAAGTTGATTTGAATGCTCTTAATGAAGAACAAAGATTGATGTGTTTAATGCTGCATTATGATGTTTGGCAAACTGCTGGTGGTTTTTCCTCGTTAGAGAAAAGCATCAGAACAATTGGAAAGAATGAGGTGTTAGTCGAAGAAATTATTGAGATTCTAGAATTATTAATTGACAAAATTGATTTCTTAGAAAGTGATATCAAACTTCCATATTCGCAACCATTAAAACTTCATAGCCGATATACCCGTGAACAGATTCTGACAGCATTCGGACATAGTACATTTGAAAAAAAATCAACTAATCGCGAGGGAAATGCCGATAACAAGAAATTGAATACTGACGTTTTATTCATTGACTTAATTAAGTCAGAAAAAGACTTTTCTCCATCGACATTATATGAAGATTATGCCATTAGTGAAACACTTTTTCATTGGCAGACTCAAAATGCTTCAAGACCAGATAGGGGAAAAGGATTAGGCTATATTCGTCACCTCGAAACTGGGAAAATAATTTTATTGTTTGTCAGGGAAAGAAAGAACGATGAATTTGGAAATACAATGGGATATGTATTCTTAGGTGAAGGAAAAATAACTGAGTATTCAGGGTCAAAACCTATGAACATTAAATGGGCTTTGGACGAACCGATGCCTCCATATTTATGGAAACAGTCGGCAAAAATGGCTGTAGGTTAATTTTCAATAATGAGCAATATTCTCCAACATATCTTCACCCTAAATCAAGGCGTTACCAAATACGGTAAAGCGCCCCATAAGCCAATTCTATTATTGGCGGTGATCGATTCGTTTGAAGCAGGAGAAATTTATGAAAACTGGATTGAAATTACCGATGACTTGGTTCAACACTTTCTAGACAATTGGGATGCATTGGTTAAAACACCTCATGTAGCCACTTTTGCACTACCGTTTTTTCATTTAAAAAACGAAAAAGGTCAATTTTGGAAACTGATTACCTACCCCGGTAGGGAAATTCCAACTACTAAAAGCAAATCGATAAAAAGTTATCGGGCATTGAGCGAGACAGTTTGTGCTGCTACACTTTCTGATGAGTTGTACATTGCCTTGTCAGATCCGATAAAACGTGAAGAAATAAAGGCTGCTATTCTCGAACACTATTTTGGCATTCGTCGAGTAACAGAATACGCAAAACGAGAAGCCTATTCAACGAGAATTAAGCAACAAATACTTTACGATCCCGAACAAAACTACGCACGCAAAGTAAAACAAACCATCGATGAACAGCCCAAAGAGATACGTGATGAGTTTGTAGTAATGCGAAGTTCTGTATTTCGGAAAGCTATTTTGGAGGTGTACGATAATCAATGTGCCGTAACAGGATTAAAGGTTGCCGATGTTAAAAACCGTTCATTGGTTGATGCCTGCCATATTTCACCATTTGCCGAAACTTACAACGATTCAATAAGAAACGGTTTAGCACTTTCTCCCACTTTTCATCGTGCTTTCGATCGGGGCTTGATTGCCATTTCCGATAAGTATAAAATTTTAGTTCATCCCAAACTAAAAGACTTTAATCCCGAATCAGGTATCCGGCAATACGAGAATTCCGAGATTTTGCTTCCTGACGAAAATCGATTTCATCCATCGTTGAAACACTTTCGAGAACATCGTTTAAAATTCGGGTTCTAAGTCAAAAATTTTTTCCATCCCTTTATCCACAAGCCTTTCAGCAACTTCTAAAGTCAGGGGCGAAGAGCAATCCCCTGAGGGCACACGATAATCCCCTGTCTCGGCAAGCCTTGCACCAAGGGGCACGGAACAATCCCCAAGGGGTGCAAAGCATGCCCCCGTTTTCGCAAAGCCATCCCCATGGGGCATGAAACAATCCCCAAGGGGCACAAAGCGCGCCCCTGTTTTCGGGAAACGATCCCCAAGGGGCGCAATACCATCCCCAAGGGGCACGAAGCAAAAAAGTAGGGGCACAGGCTTCGCCCCTGAGGGCACGGACTAAAAAAGCAGGTGAAAATTACTATTTGTAGGGGGAGAAAAGCGGTAAGCCACTTTGGCGAATCAGCAACTTAAAAAGCCACCCTGAAATACAAGATGGCTTCTTAAAAAAGACGGTGTTTAAGCGTCGCCGGATGGTTTCTCCGACTTGCCATTCGACTTGCGCAGTTTCCGGAGCTCCTGAACCAATGGATGGTCTTTGCCCAGAAAACCGGCAATGATCTCTACGGTAGCCGAACCATCGTCGTAAGCCGTTTTTAGCGTTTGCGTAGCTTCACGCGTAGCAATTTTAGCAGCGGCTTTTGCATCGATTTGGCGACCTTCGGCATCGTCGGCAGCAGTTAACTCAGTATCGAGCTGAGTGATTTTTGCTGTCGGATCGAAACCGGCATCAGTAAGAAGCGTGGTATTTTGCTGCAGAATAGTAATCATCTGCGAAACAAAATCGCGCTTTCCCGATTCAGTCATTTTTGCCATATTGCAAAGTGTTTTAATGATAAATTTAAACATCGGGCCATCTGCAAGCTTATCAGGGCGCAGGTGGCCTTTTTCGTATGCACGCCACTTTTCTATAATGGCGTGTACATGCTATCCCTGTAGCATGTGGTCAGTAGGTGTTAAAATGTTACGGTAATTTCAGAGGGCTCTGGGTTAACCGTGTTTTGGTTTTTAACGCTTATAAAATTATGGAAAATGGATTTGGTTATCAATATGTTATGTAGCAGGGCAACCACCACCTCCCTCCCGATTCGATCGGGAGTACTCCTCCTGAGAGGAGGAGAAATGGAGCCAGTGGTTGAGTAGGAAATGGTTAGTTGATATAGCATGAAGTTTCCCCTCCTGCCAGGAGGGGAGGACCGCGTTTACGGCGGTGGGGTGGTGGATAACAGATTGCTTCGCTACGCTCGCAATAACAGGAATTACTGTGCTACAGTGCCGCGGACG
>NZ_CAJXTC010000026.1 GCF_913060805.1 uncultured Draconibacterium sp. | reverse complement strand
CAGATAAAACGGGAGTACAAATGAAAACGGTTTCGTACTGATTCAACATAATCATCTAATTTTTAAATTATTAAATATAAATATCCAAAATTTTGGACGCGCAAAAATAGAAATAAATTGTTATTTATCAAACAGTTTGATGGTTTTTCGTGTGAAAATTGGTCTTGTTAACAGATTAACTAATCTTAAGCGCTCAAATGTAGTTGTTTTGCGGGAAATAGAATTGATTTTAAGATGTATACAGAGTAAAATATTCATGATTCCCAAATATCACCAACTGCAATGAAAGTAATGTCTGTTGACATCATTTCATAAGAATGGCCAGATTGCAAGGCGCACACAACGATTGTGCAATGAATAGCTTACTGATTGCGCCTATAAATTACCGCACACCAACCCCGGGTTTCACCCGAGGTTAGTCACATTTTATCACTTCGGGATACTAAACTGAATTACTATGTTAAGACGAGTTTATTGACCTGTAATGACGGAATTACAAGTTTTTAATGACGCTGGAAGCGTCGAATGTGAATAACCCGGTGCGTAGCGCCGGGATGAATAGATCAAAGGGAAATCGTCCGGCGAAGAAAGCAGATCGAAGCCAGATGGTTTTCCCGGACGAAACTCAAACGGCAATACACATAAAAATATGGGAACTTTCAGAATGAAAAAGAGATTGACTAAAAGTATCTAGTACTTCAATCAATCTCTTTTGAATATTGTGTTAGTTATCTATCCAGATTTAACTTCAATCTCAATCAATCTGAATTTCAATCTCCATCAATCTAATTAAAGCGGAATGTTTCCGTGTTTTTTAGGCGGATTCGATTTCCGTTTATTCTGTGTCATTTCAAGCGCATCGATAACCTTTTTACGGGTATCGCGCGGATGAATAATTTCGTCGATATACCCCAGCGAGGCTGCTTTGTACGGGTTCGCAAATTTATCGCGGTAATCCTGCACTTTGGCTGCTTTTTCATCATCAGTCATTTTTTCGCGATGAATGATGTTGATAGCACCTTCAGGTCCCATCACTGCAATCTCGGCTGTTGGATACGCCAGGTTTACATCGGCACCAATGTGCTTACTCGACATTACATCGTAAGCACCACCATATGCTTTACGGGTAATTACTGTAATTTTAGGAACAGTAGCTTCCGAAAATGCATAAAGCAATTTTGCTCCGTGTTTAATAATACCGCCAAATTCCTGTCCGGTTCCCGGCAAGAAACCCGGAACATCAACAAAAGTTACCAATGGCAGATTAAATGCATCGCAAAAGCGAACAAAACGTGCAGCTTTTACCGATGAGTTAATATCCAGCACTCCGGCTAAGTGGCCGGGCTGGTTGGCTACAACTCCCACCGGACGACCGCCAAAACGGGCAAATCCAACAATTATATTTTGTGCATAATTGGGTTGCACTTCCAGAAAATGTTTATTGTCGATCACATTCTGGATGATCTCGTGCATATCGTAAGGCTTGTTCGGATCGGCAGGAACAATTTCTTCCAATTCTTCGCTAACCCTGTCTGAAGGATCCATGGTAGTTTTTACCGGCGGATCTTCGAGGTTGTTAGATGGCAGGAAGCTCAGCAATTCGCGAACCATCATAATGGTTTGCTCCTCGTCGTTACCTGTAAAGTGAGCCACACCACTTTTCGAGCTGTGTGTATCGGCGCCACCCAGTTCTTCTTTGGTAACATCCTCATGAGTAACCGTTTTAATTACCTCAGGTCCGGTTACAAACATGTGACTTTTCTCTTTCACCATAAAAATAAAGTCGGTGAGGGCAGGAGAGTATACAGCACCACCGGCACACGGCCCCAAAATGGCCGAAATTTGTGGAATTACACCCGATGAAATTACGTTGTTGTAAAAAATATCGGCATAACCGGCAAGGCTTTCAACGCCTTCCTGAATACGTGCTCCACCCGAGTCGTTCAATCCAACAAGCGGAGCTCCCATTTTTAGCGCCAGTTCCTGAATTTTTACAATTTTATCGGCGTTGGCTCTACTCAGCGATCCACCAAATACAGTAAAATCCTGGGCAAAAACATATACCAATCTGCCGCTTACTTTTCCATACCCTGATATTAAACCGTCGCCCAAAACTTTTTTGGCTTCCATGCCAAAGTCGTAGTTTCGGTGGGTCATTAGTTTATCAATTTCGGTAAAAGTTCCCGGATCGAGTAATTGTAGAATTCGCTCGCGGGCTGTCATTTTTCCTGCGGCATGTTGCTTTTCAATTCTTTCTTCACCTCCACCGAGTTCGGCTTGTGCGTTAAATGCATCAAGCTGTTCGTATTTTGCTTTTAAATCCATTTTTTTTCTTTTAGTCCAATTCAATTAATACCTGGTTACTGTCGACAGTTTGCTGATCTTTTACATGTACTTTTTTTATGGTGCCATCTTTTGGAGCTTTGTATTCGCTCTCCATTTTCATGGCCGAAATGATAACTATAGTGTCACCTTCCTGAACAACATCACCTTCTTCAACCAACACTTTAACGACTTTGCCCGGCATAGGCGAAGTGATTTTATTGTCGCCCGATCCTGTTCCGTTCGCATTGCGGTTTTGCAGGTAACGTGCCTCAGCATCAATTACTTCTACATCGTAACGTTCGTATAAAGTGTAAGCGGTATATTTTTTGGGCGTTTCATCCGGAACCAGTTCGATGTCGTACGAGTGGCCACCTTCAAGAATTGAAAATGTGCCATCGGCCGTGTGCATCAAATCTACATTATATGTTTTTCCGTCAACTTCAACTTCCAGAATATTGCCATCTTGTTTCAACAGGTTAACCCATGCTTTCCTGTCGCCAATTTTAATTTCAACAGCCATAATTTTCGTTTAAAAATGATTTACGTAAGGAATTTTTTTCCAGCGGCTTTGCGCAGGCACAAACTCTTTGGTTACTGAGGCATTGCTTCCCAGTTTATCGAGGTAATCAATAAATGCAGCAATAATAACCATGTCTTCCGGGTTGTCTTTCATTCCGTTCGATAGCAGTTGTTCCTGGTTTTTCTCAATAAAATGTGTGTCGTAATTTCCGGCAATGAAGTTTTCGTTGTTCATTACACGTTCCAACATTTTAATTGATGTTTTTACACCGGTAATTTTGTATTCGTAAAGTGCCCGTCGCATACGCGCAATGGCCTCGTCGCGTGTTTTTCCCCAAACAATCAGTTTCGAGATCATCGGGTCGTAGTAAATCGGAATTTCATAACCTTCATACACATAACCATCAGTACGAACACCCAGCCCCAGCGGAGAAGATATTTTGTAAACTTTTCCGGCACTTGGCATAAAGTTATTGTCCGGGTCTTCGGCATAAATACGGCATTCTATGGCGTGACCTCTTTGTCTTAGGTCTTCTTGTGCAAATTCCAGCTCGCGTCCTTCAGCAACATAAATCTGTTGTTTTACCAGGTCGATTCCGGTAACACGTTCGGTAATCGGGTGTTCCACCTGCAAACGTGTATTCATTTCAAGGAAATAGTAATTCAGGTCGTTATCCACCAAAAATTCGATGGTTCCGGCACCTACATAATTTACGGCTTTTGCAGCGTCAACGGCCGCTTTTCCCATCTCGTCGCGCAATTCCTGTGTCATTAACGGCGAAGGAGTTTCCTCGATCATTTTCTGGTGACGACGCTGAACCGAACATTCACGCTCGAAAAGGTGAACGGTATTTCCGTGCTGGTCGGCCAGAATTTGAAACTCGATGTGGTGTGGCGAAGTAATGTATTTCTCAATGTAAACGGCATCGTCGCCAAAAGCCGATTTCGCTTCGGAACGGGCTGCACGAACTGCAGAAACTACCTCCGATTCGTTTTTCACCAGGCGCATTCCTTTTCCGCCACCACCGGCCGATGCTTTTATCATTACCGGAAGGCCAATGGTTTTAATAACCTCCAGCGCTTCTTGTTCCGACTTTATCTCTCCGTCCGTGCCGGGAACTACGGGAATTCCGGCGGCGGTCATAGCTTCGCGTGCCTGAATCTTATCACCCATCTGAACAATAACCTCAGGCGACGGACCAATAAACACGATTCCCTCTTCGGTACAGCGACGGGCAAAATCGGCATTTTCCGATAAAAACCCATAGCCGGGATGAATTGCATCAGCGCCACTCTTTTTGGCAACTTCTATAATTTTGTCAACGTTCAGGTAGCTTTCGCTCGATGGTGCTTTACCTACACAATAAGCCTCGTGGGCATAACGCACATGAAGCGAAGTCCTGTCTGCTTCCGAGTAAATGGCAACTGATTCAAGATCAAGCTCCCTGCAGGTTCGCATTACGCGAATCGCAATTTCGCCTCGGTTTGCGATTAGAATCTTTTTGATTTTCTTCATACAACTTTGAAATCAATATAAGTTTAAGTCATCTTAATTTCTGCAAATAATAACTCTGTTTTGCAGAAAATGTTTAGTCACAAAATTTTTACCATGGAAGTTACCTGTTGCACAATACCTTTAGCTTGCTTAATTGTTAATAAATCTAAAAAACTGTTTTATGTTAGCTTTTCGGGGAGACGAAATTTGAATTCCAAAAGCAATGGTTCTAAAATTATATTTTTTATGATAAGCGATAGTTTTTTGAGAAATATGTTTATTTTTGAACATTAGAAGTTTAAAAAGTTGACATTATTCCAAACCCTGAATTCCTTATATTCAATGTTGGTTTATTCGTAACACACAGGTTTTGAGTTCTTAAAGGCGGAGGAATAGAGCACGGTGATAAAAACATTTGAGCTAACTAATTAACCACGTGGATGAACATACTTTTGTTGCATAATCTTAAAAAAATATTTCTGACCTCCATATTCGGTATGTTGGGCACGTTGTTATTTGCCCAAAATGCTGCATTGAAGGGATTTGTAACAGATGGTACATCCGGAACTCCAATTAAGTATGCAACTGTAATTGTTGAACCTCAGGCTGACTCCACTAAAATATATGGCGACATAACAAGCGAAAACGGACTGTTTCAAATCAGTGATCTTCCGTACGGAGATTATGAGTTGAAAATAAGTTTTGTGGGTTATGATATGTATCACGTTGAAAAAATGGAGCTTGCAAATCCTGAGCTCGATTTGGGCCAGATTGATTTAGCTGTTGATCAAAAAACATTGGATGAAATAACTGTACAATCAAAAAGTTCAGGCGTTAAATACGAAGTTGACCGAAAAGTAATTGAAGCGCGGAATTTTCCGGGGGCAGATAAGGCTATTGATTTAATGGAAAATATTCCATCGTTGGAACTGGATGTTGACGGGCGTTTAACCTACCGTGGCGACGGAACATTTTTGGTATATATAAATGGCCGCCCCGAGTTGAATGGCGAAGAAAAGTTGCGCCAGATACCAGCGAATAAAATTCAATACATCGAAGTTATTACTAATCCATCATCGAAATATGATGCGGAAGGTACTGCAGGAATTATCCAGGTAATATTAAAGCGTAATCGTTTGGAAGGTATTGAAGTGAGTACTAGTTTGAATCTCTCAACGCTCGGATCTTCGGAGTTTATCTTTTCAGTGGATCAGAAAGGAGAGAAGGGCGGTTGGTACTTAAACGGACAGCTTGATGATTATGTGTCGCGAATTCAGTGGCAGCAAGGAAATCAGACGGTTACCAACGATAACACCCATTACCAAACGCTTTGGGATGTTAAATCGAAAGACCGCGAAAATAACAGTTACATGGAGCTGGGTTTTAATTACGATTTAACCGATAAGGATTATCTCGATTTTAAATTGAGTGCCGATCCGATTCGCCGGTCGAATATTACCAATGAAGACGGAACGTACACCGAAAACTTATTTGTAGATGATAACCTGGTGAATTATGGTGATTATACATACGATAGCCGCTATCATTTGTACTACCGTTACCTGAGTGCTGTGGCAAGCTACGAACACGCTTTTAGTAAAGATCGATCGAATTTGCTGTCGGCATATATCAGTACTTCTACCTATTTGCAACCGTTGGAAGAGCAAAAGAGTGATGAACTGATTTTCAGTGATCATTCAGAAAAATATGGCTACCGCACAAAAGAGCATAACGAGTTACTTGTTGATGCCAATGTTTCGTACGAAAACAAATTGACGGATAAAAGCCGCTTGGAAGCCGGGTTGGAAGTAAACCTCGATCATATTCCGAAGGTGGAAACTGAAAGCGGCTCCATTAATGAACACAATATTCTCCACGTTTTTGTAAACGAGAAGGAAAACGAAGAAATAGATTTTAAACAGGATGTGTACGCCGGTTTTGTAACGTTTAAAAGCAGTTTCGGAAAGTTGGATTACCAGTTGGGAATGCGGGGCGAGTACACGCACCGCGAATCGAACTACAGTTACAATCTGGTTGGGGATGCAGAGCTCATAAATGTTCCGGCAACAACCGAATTCTGGGATTGGTTTCCAACAGTGCATTTTGTTTATAATATATCGGACGAAAACCAATTTACCTTAAGTTACTCACGCCGGATTAACCGCCCCGATTATTGGGAGCTGATTCCGTTAAGAAGGTATGAAACACCGTATATTTCGTTTACCGGAAACGAAAACTTAATGCCGTCGTATGTAAATGCTTACGAGCTGGGTTACCTGAAATCGTGGGATGATAATTTTGTTTCGGGAGAAGTTTTTGCCCGTCAGACAACCGACTTGGCCCGGAATTACTACCGCACCGGAGAGGGCAACTCCATTGAGTGGACACGTGAAAATGTTGGCGAGTCGCTAAGCCTTGGTGTTGAATTTATGTTGGGCTACCAACTTTTTAAATGGTGGAACACCAACCTGTCGACAAGTACCTATTTATACAAATTAACCACAAACATGGATGGCAAATCGGATACGCAGGAAATATTCCGTGGCAGTATTCGCTCCAATAATAATTTCAAAATCTCGAAAACGCTCAGTTTGCGTTACCAGTTTGTTTATCAAAGCAAAGGTATCAATGCCCAAATGGAACGAGACGGCTATGCTTACTTGAACCTTGTTTTGCGTAAATCATTCTTTAGCAGAAAGCTGACAACCGAAGTTTCGTGGGCAAATATCTTTAACAGCATGAAGTATCAGACCCGAACTACCGGGGATAATCTGTATGTTGAAACTGATTTTGAAAGAAAGCCATATGCCTCGTTTAAAGTTTCATACGTTTTTAATAAGCGAAAATAGTTATGTTTTTACAACATTGATGAACGCGAAGTTGTAGATTTGCGGAATGAAATTTCAAGATTATATTCCATTTTACAGGCGTAATCTAACTCTGGCACTTCCGATTGTTTTATCGCAAATCGGCCAGGTTACCGTATCGCTTGCCGACAACATGATGGTTGGTCACGTTGGAACAACTGAGCTTGCTGCAGCATCGTTTGCCAACAGTGTATTCATGATCGGGATGGTTTTTGGTATGGGCGTAACCATGGGACTTACGCCTTTGGTTGGAAAAGCTTTCGGACAAAACCAATTGCAAAAAGCCATTATATGGTTGAAAAATGGAATGGCAGCGCATCTTACAGCGTCGGTAGCTTTAACGGCGCTCATGTTCAGTATTTATTTCTTTCTCCCATACATGGGCCAGCCCGAAAATGTGTTGCAACTGGCGCGGCCGTATTACCTTTTGCTTTGTAGTTCTTATTTACCTTTTATGTTCTTTTTCACCTTAAAACAGTTTTTCGAAGGAATAGGAAATACAAAGATTGCGATGCAAATTACGCTTACCGCCAACGTTATTAATATAGCAGTAAACTATGTATTTATATTCGGTAAGTTCGGGTTTCCGGAAATGGGGCTTATGGGAGCCGGAATCGGAACGCTTGTCTCGCGGATATGCATGCCTTTGTTGTTCGCTTATTTTATTCTTCGGAATAATCGGTTTAAACGATATTTTGTTTTTGCCCGCTACCAAAAGATCTTTAAAAAAGATATTCAGGCTCTGTTGAAAATTGGTATTCCTATTGGGTTTCAATTAATTGTTGAAGTTGCTGCTTTTGCGATTGGAGCTGTAATGATGGGCTGGCTGGGCGAAACTCCGCTTGCGGCACACCAGGTAGCGCTCGGATTGGCCACAACTACCTATATGATTTCGTTGGGTATTTCGCAGGCCAATACAATTCGCGTAAGTCATCAAATGGGAGAGAGGGATTACGTATCGTTACGACGCGCTGTTTTTGCATCTACGCATCTCGTTCTTGTGGTTATGTCGTTATCCGCACTCACATTTATTTTGGCCCGACACATACTTCCTTTAATGTTTACCACCGATGAAAACGTTATTGAAGTTGCAGCCAGTTTATTGATCATTGCTGCCGTATTCCAGCTCTTCGATGGTTTGCAGGTTATTATGCAAAGTTCGTTACGCGGAATGGCCGATGTAACCACCCCAATGCTAATTGCATTTATTGCTTATTTGCTAATTGGTATTCCAACCAGCTATGTTTTTACGTTTGTTTTAAATGTAGGACCTCAGGGAATATGGTATGGTTATTTGGTTGGTTTGGGAACCGCAGGAATATTGTTCTATTTCCGTTTTATGCGTCTGCTGAAACGTTTGTCCTGATTCAATTTTTGCCAAAAAAAAGCGGGTTATCTTTTGCTGATAACCCGATTGTTCATAGTCTAGTTTAGTTAGATCAGAAAACTTATTGGTCTAATAGAGAAAAGGTAGTTCTAATAAGTATCTAAATCGTTTTATTCATATAAGGCTCCGCTAATATAGTATAAAAATGATTTAAATCTTAAGTATTTTTTAAAATTAATTAATGTTTGTTAAAATGATGTTGTTAATAAGACTTATGGCGTTGATTGTCAGTGTTTGTGATATTGACAATATGTTTTAGAATAGTTTTGGTATTTTTTGAAAAAATTGGCGATTTATTCGAAAAATGCAAAAAATGTGAATCTGATGATAAAAATCATGTTCTTTTAGTTGGGTAAAGCAGCACTTCAAACTGTAGCATTTTGTATTATTTCTAGTAAATTTTAATGTTCTGAAAGGAAATTTGTAAGCTCATTTTTCAATGATTTTACTCGAAAAACCTCAATGAATTTCCGTAACGTGTTAGAACTTGCACATCAAAATCTTAATATTCTAAAATCAACTAAAGTTATGTGCTCATTTATTTGGCACGAATTGTTCCAGATCGTATTTTTACTAAAAGCGGCTACAAAGCCGGTGTTCGAATTGCAAATAGCTAATTCTTTTAAAAATGAAAGCAGTAGTATTAACCGGTATCCGGCAGATGAAGTTAACCGAGGCAGCTGAGCCTGTGTTGACGAGCGATACGAATGTTAAGATAAAAATCTCAACTGTTGGAGTTTGTGGATCCGACATTCATTATTATTCGGAAGGAAAGATCGGCTCGCAGGTAGTTGAATACCCGTTTAAGGTGGGGCACGAGTGCTCGGGCGTAATTGTTGAAGCCGGAAAAGACGTAAGCAATGTAAAGGTTGGCGACCTGGTGGTTGTTGATCCGTCGGTGCATTGCGGTACTTGCGATCAGTGTTTGGCCGGGCGTCCACACACCTGCCGAAACAACAAGTTTTTAGGTTGCCCCGGACAAATTGAAGGATGTTTGTCGGAGTACATTGTTATGCCATCGTTTACCTGCTACCCGGTTACCGATAAATTGAATGCCAGACAAGCAGCGTTGATCGAACCACTTTCGATTGGTGTTTATGCGGTGAAGTTGGCTCAAATTCTGAAAAAGGAAACTACGGTTGGAATTTTTGGTGCCGGTCCGATTGGTTTAAGTATCCTGCTGAAACTTTTAGCCGATGATGTAACCAAAGTTGGAATGATTGAGCCGCTTGATTATCGTTTGGAAAAAGCTGCGGAAATTGGTGCTTCGTGGTTGATCAATCCTACAATTGACAATGTAGAAGCTGCTGTACAAAAACATGAAGAACTATTGCTTGATGTGGCTTTTGAAGCCAGTGGAGAACAAGAGGCAGTAAATAATGCTATAAAAATTCTGAAACCCGGAGGAAAATTGGTGTTGGTTGGCATTCCGCCGGATGCGCAATATGTTTTCGATATGGATTTAATGCGCCGAAAAGAGTTGACAGTAATTAATGTACGCCGGCAAAATCATTGTGTTGAAGAAGCCATCGATCTTGTAATTTCCGGAGCGGTACAAGTTTCAAAAATGGTTACGCACGAATTTACACTGGAAGAAACGCCCGTGGCTTTCGATGTTGTTGAAGGCTACAAATTCGGGGCAATAAAAGCGATGATAAATTTCGAAGAATAAAAAAAGGAAGCGTTTGCTTCCTTTTTCTTTTATCTCATTAAAACTTTTAAGCGTTGTAAGTTGACGATGCTGTGTCGCCACCACGGCCTGTCCAGTTGGTGTGGAAGAATTCGCCACGTGGTTTGTCAACTCTTTCATAGGTGTGCGCTCCAAAATAGTCGCGTTGTGCCTGAAGTAAGTTGGCAGGTAAACGTTCGCTGCGGAATCCATCAAAGTAACAAAGTGCCGATGTTAATGCCGGCACCGGAATTCCGTTAGCCAATGCAGTTGCACAAACACGGCGCCAGCCTGCCTGAGCTTCTTCAACTTTTTGCTTAAAGAAAGGATCGAGCAGTAAGTTTGGCAATTCCGGGTTGCTATCAAATGCTTTCTTAATATCGTTAAGGAAAACCGAGCGGATGATACATCCACCACGCCACATCAAAGCAATTCCACCATAATTAAGGTTCCATCCATTTTCGCTGGCGGCTTCCATCATCAGGTTATAACCTTGTGCGTACGAAATAATTTTTGCACCTAACAATGCACTTTCAATATCGTCGATAAACTGTTGTTTGTCGCCATTAAATTCCGGTTTCGGACCTTCAATAACTTTTGAGGCCTGAACACGCAAATCTTTCTGAGCCGATAAACATCTTGCGAAAACCGACTCGCCTATCAATGTTAACGGAATACCCAGATCGAGTGCTGAAATGCCCGTCCATTTTCCGGTTCCTTTTTGTCCGGCTGTGTCAAGGATCATTTCTACTGTTTCCTCGCCATTCTCATCTTTGTAACCTAGAATATCGCGTGTAATTTCAATCAGGTAACTATCTAAAATACCTTCGTTCCATTTTTTGAAAACTTCGTGCATTTCATCGTTGCTCATTCCCAGCAATTCTTTCATCAGCTGGTAAGCTTCGGTGATAATTTGCATGTCGCCGTATTCAATTCCGTTGTGCACCATTTTTACAAAATGTCCGGCACCGCCTTCGCCAACCCAGTCGCAGCAAGGTTCGCCACTTTCAACTTTTGCCGAAACGGCCTGGAAAATCTCTTTTACGTGTTGCCATGCAGCCGGCGATCCTCCCGGCATAATTGAAGGACCTTTTAATGCGCCTTCTTCACCACCTGAAACTCCGGTTCCGATGTAAAGCAAACCTTTGCTTTCAACATATTTTGTACGACGAATGGTATCAGGGAAATGTGAATTACCGCCATCGATAATAATATCACCCGGCTCAAGGTGGGGGATAACCATATCGATAAAGTCATCAACTGGTTGTCCTGCTTTTACCAGCATCATTACTTTACGAGGCTTTTCCAGCGAGGCACAAAAATCTTCAATTGAGTGTGCTCCAATAAAGTTTTTACCGGCTCCTCTGCCATTTACAAATTTGTCAACTTTCTCTACAGTACGGTTGTA
Source organism: uncultured Draconibacterium sp. (assembly GCF_913060805.1). Taxonomy (GTDB): domain Bacteria; phylum Bacteroidota; class Bacteroidia; order Bacteroidales; family Prolixibacteraceae; genus Draconibacterium. Next base: position 66,910 of record NZ_CAJXTC010000026.1, on the reverse strand, counting down.
TACGGCCACTGTGTAGCCTTTGCTTTCCATGTTTAGCACCAGGTTTTCGCCCATTACGGCTAACCCGATCAAACCAATATCTGCTAATTTTTTCATGCTATTGCGTATTATTTGTTTTTTATTTGAAATCCTAATTCTTCCAGTTTTTTCAATGTTTTTGTTTCAATATTTATGGCTTCGATGGTGTAAGTATTAAACTCCCGACGAACAGGATAATCACCTCTTAGTTGTTCAAATTTGAGTGGCGAATCCCGAAGGTCGTCATCATCGTTTTCAATATCGTAAGTACTCAAAATAGCTTCTGCCAGAATCGAATATTCACGGCGTTGGTTGCCATCAATTTTTATTGTTGTAGTTGCAGGTAGTTCAACATCTGTTGGTGCCCAATTGTTGATTCCCAACCCAAAAAATCTGCTGATGGCCTGCACACTCATTTTTGTTCCGTTGGCTTTCCCGTCTTTTGAATAACCAGCGATGTGTGGTGTGCCATATTCGCAAAGGTTTAAAAGATCGAGGTTTATCTCCGGTTCATTCTCCCAGCAATCGGCAATAAAACCTTTTATATCGTCCGCTTCAATAGCATTATAAATAGCTTCTGAATCACACACCTCGCCACGACACGAATTTATTATCAGTGGATTTTTTTTGAGGTTTTGCAGAAAGTCTTCATTCACCATGTGAAAAGTAGCATCTTGGCCGGTCATGTTTAACGGAACATGAAAGGTAATGATATCGGCCTCATTTTGAATAGTTTCTAACGATACAAATTCATTGCTTCCTTCTGCTCTTTCTCGTGGAGGGTCGTTCAACAGAACGTTCATTCCGAGAATTTGACAGGTTTTTGCAATACGTTTTCCAACATTTCCCACACCAACAATTCCTATCGTTAATCCTGTAAGATCGGTTCTTTTTCGCATTGCCCATGAGCACAACGCAGAAGAAATGTATTGATTTACGCTTTCTGCATTACAACCAGGAGCATTTGTCCATTCAATTCCTGCTTCCTTGCAATAATCTGTGTCAATGTGGTCAAATCCGATAGTGGCAGTGGCTATATATTTTACTTTCGAACCGCGAAGCAATTTCTCATTGCAAATGGTTCTTGTTCGTGTAATAATTGCATCAGCATCTTTTACAACCTCTTGTGTGGTTTCACTTCCGGGGAGGTACACAACCTCTGCAAAAGGTTCAAGTGCACCTTTTATATATGGAATCTTATTGTCAATTATAATCTTCATTGTTCTAATGTGCCTACTGTGGTTCCGAATAATAATCTTTAACCATCTCATCAAGTACCCAACCGGTGCGGGCTGCCGATTCACCGGTGCTCACACATTTTCCATTTCCCAGTAATTCATTTACGACCTGTTCAACGAGGTTTTGCGAGATGTGCTGTGGATTATTAAAACTCAGCTTTTCAGTTCCTTTTTGGTTTTTTAAAATTACGTCGCCATGCGTAAAACAAGGCAAACAAATTTCGCCTTTTTCTCCGACAATTTGAATATAATCTTCAACCGATTTTTCATCAACAATAAAACACCAGCTACCGGTTCCAACAACTCCCGATTCGTGTTTCCAAACTCCTGTTACAGTATCTTCAGCAGGGTAGAGACCGGCCTGGTTTACAGCCTGTCCTTTTACTTCGGTAATTTTCCCAAAAACAAAGTCAAGGTAATCCAGTTGATGTGAGGCCAAATCGAAAAAATATCCGCCACCGGCAATCTCCGGGAAAACATGCCAGTGCATTTCTTCCGGGTTTTGATTGGCTTCGGGAGCTTGTTTATAGAGTTTTATATTCACCATTAAAGGTTTGCCAATACTGCCATTCTCAATCAGTTCTTTTACTTTTAAAAACGCAGGCAAAGTTCGCCGGTAATAGGCCACCCAAAGTGGCGTTTTAGTTTCCTTAGCAACTTTAAGCATCTCTAAACACTCTGCATAATTGCGCGCCATTGGTTTTTCAACGTAAACCGGTTTCCCTGCTTTTAGTGCTTCAATGGCGTACGAAGCATGTGTGTCGGGAGGAGTGGCAATATATACTGCATCTACATCAGGATCATAGATCAATTCTGATCCATCGTTGTACCATTTTGGCACATTATGGCGGCGGGCATAATCTTCAGCTTTTTCGGCATTTCGGCGCATAACTGCAACCAGTTTTGAGTTTTCGACTTTATAAAAAGCCGGACCACTTTTAACTTCAGTTACATTTCCTACACCGATTATTCCCCAGTTAATGCTTTTTTGTTTGCTTGAATTATTCAATTTTGCTGACTGTTTTTATTAATAATCAAAGCGTTCGCGGTAGGCCCACAACCCAATTGCCGGATTTGAAATATAAAATACTTCTTCACTGTCGGGCATGATATTGAAACCGTCTTTAAGTTTCTCCGGATTATATTTTGCTGTTACTTCGTCGTAATCACCATAGTTAAATCCAACACTTTCAATTTCCTCTTGTGTTACATTTTCTTTGCCTTTTCCCGGGCAGTAAGTGATGTTGAAACGCCCTTCGGAAGAACCATGAATAAGATGAGCTGCTGCTCCCAGGTTATTTTGCAGGTCTTCGTTTTCTTGAACCAGTTTTAAGGTGTGAGGCGTTCCAAAGTAGCCGTATCTGCGTATCAGTGCATCAATTTGTGGGTCTTCGCCAAATTCTTTTAACGCAGGAGCCAAAACGATCAATTCCGCTCCATCTGCCAAAGCCATGCGTGTGCGGTAAATACTTTTATTGCCCAGCCAGGTACTTTTAAATTCGGTAGGATCGAGCCAAACCACTGCCTTTTTGATTGGTTTTTCCACCATTTCAAAATTCACTTCCAGCGAAAGTTTTGCCGCTTTATCAAAAACCTCAAAGTCGTCGCCGATAAACAGACCGTACGTTTGCAGTTTGCCATCTTTGTTTAATCCAACAACCGTTTGCACATAAACGATAGGTAGGTGATTTGAAAAGTTCTCAGAGGCATAATTAAAAACCTTGCGAACAGGAGTGTCGGCGCGTCCCATCATTCGCTCCATTCCGTATGCTGCACCAATGTAATGGCTTTTGTTAATGCCCTCGGCACCACCGGTTCCCACAAATATATTTTTATTGTAATTGGCCATTCCAACCACTTCGTGCGGAACAACCTGGCCAATCGATAAAATCAGATCGAAATTGCCTTCTACCAAAATTTTATTCACCTGTGCCGGCCACGAATAATCAACAGCACCCTCCGAAACTTCTTTGACAAATTCAGCAGGAACAGTACCCAGTGTAATTACATCGTTTCTCCAGTCGTGTTCTCTAATCAGCTCGGTTGGCATTTTGCCAAACATGTGACTGATTTGCTCCATGGTCATTGGCGTATGTGTTCCCAGCGCAGGAAGTACATCGATTAACCTTTTACCAAAATACTCCCAGGTAAATTCGGTAAGCTCACCTGCACGCGAGGGAAGACGCGTGTAATCCGGCGGAATAGCCAATACCTTTTGTTTGGCTCCCATTTTTTCGAAGGCAGCGAAAAGACCATTTCTCAGATCTTCAGCATTGAGTGCAGTTTCGGTAGATCCTTTTTCGAAATATATCATTTTGATCTGTTTTAAATTTAATGTTTAGCGTTTAACGCGTGCATTACCGCCCCAAACACTCCAAACCTGTTCTTCGTCGGCAGGTTGAGCGTAGTCGGTTAAAAAGGTTGTAGCCAAAGCTCCGGTTGCCCAGCCAAACTGTGGCCATTTTTCAGGTTCCCAGTCTTTTAAAATTCCGTATAACATTCCGCCAACAAATCCATCGCCACCGCCAATGCGGTCGAGTACGCGAATGGTTCGTGGTTCAACCACATGCCAGTTATCACCTTCCAACATAATAGCTCCCCAAAGGTGTTCGTTTACGCTAATAACTTCGCGCAAGGTGGTTGCAAAAACTGAAGCGTTAGGAAAAGTTTCTTTTACGCGAGTGATTAGTCCTTTGAAACCGTCGATTTTGGCATTCAATCCTTCGCCTCCCGCAGGTGGTCCCTCAATTCCAAAACACAGCTGGAAGTCTTCCTCGTTACCAATAAGAATATCCGAAACCGATGCAATCTCAGTAAAGTCTTTCCGAAGTTGTTCTTCTCTGCCTTTCCAAAATGAAGCCCGGTGATTCAGGTCAAATGAAATCTTGGTACCGTGTTTTTTTGCAGCTCTTGCAACTTCCAGACAAAACTGGGTGGTTTCAGGTGACAAAGCACCGATCAATCCTGACAAGTGTACGATTTGCACACCTTCTTCGCCAAAAATCCGCTCCAGATCGAAGTCTTTTACATTTAATGTACGGCCAACTTCACCTGCACGATCGTTAAACACGCGTGGCCCGCGGCTGCCATAGCCACTGTCGGCAATATTTATCTGGTGGCGGTATCCCCAAGGATTTCCTTGCTCAACTTCCGGACCTTCATAATCCATGTGGCGAGCTTTTAAATTGCTCTGTATAAATTTGGCTATCGGACTGTCTTTTACAAATGTTGTTAAAACCTTTACCGGCAAACCGAGGTACGATGCGATACTTGCAACATTGGTCTCGGCACTGGTAGCGTAAAGTGTAAATTTATCGCTCGAGTGCACCGGTTGCCCGTTTTCAGGAGTAATGCGAGTTCCCATACTTGTTGGAACCAGCATGGCATATTTACAATTTTGTTTCAGTTTCATATCTATTGATTTTTCTATGCTACAATAAGTTGTATTGGTTGAGAATTGGTTTCTTGTTGTAAACCTTACCTGACGATTAACTTGTTAAACGCCGCCAAAGGCACTGTATCCGCCGTCAACAGGAATGACAATTCCGGTTATAAAATTCGAAACGTCAGAAATAAGGAAAAGCGTTGCGCCCTGCAGATCTTCAGGTTCTCCAAATTTTCCCATCGGTGTATTGTCAACAATCTTTTGTCCGCGAGGGGAGTAGTTGCCTGTTTTTTCATCCATCACCAAAAAACGGTTTTGGTGCGTGATGAAGAATCCCGGAGCAATTGCATTTACCCGGATACCAACTTTGGCAAGATGAACAGATAACCATTCCGTGAAATTATTTATCGAAGCTTTAGCTGCCGAATACGCCGGAATTTTCGTCAATGGTTTGTAAGAATTCATTGACGAAACATTAAGCACAACGCCTTTTTTATTCGTTAGCATATCGCGTGTAAAAACCATTGTAGGCAACAAAGTCCCTTTAAAATTCAGGGCAAAAACCTTATCGAAACCTTCCATTTGCAAACCATAGAAAGTATCCTCAAGATTGTCCATGTTGTCTTCGGTCATGGTTTCCACTTTTGTTGTTGCCTGTGGACTGTTTCCGCCGGCGCCATTGATCAAAATATCAATTGACCCGAGTCGTTTGTTGATCTCGGCTTTGGCAAATTCAAGCGATTCTTTATCGAGCACATTGGCTGCAACACCAATTACTTCAGCACCCGATTCTGCCGCAATCTCTGCCGCAACTTTATCGGCCACTTCTTTATTAATGTCAGCGATGGCGATTTTGGTTCCAACCGATGCGATAGCTTTTACCATGGCGGTGCCCAAAACTCCCGCACCACCTGTAATTACGCATACTTTGTCTTTTAAATCGTTAAATGATAGTGCTTGCATAATGTCTATTTAAATTCTTTGTAATAATCAACGTTCTCTTTGGTAACGATATCGATAGGAGTGTAACGTTCTTCCTGAATTTCCCTTTTTTGTACGATACTCCGGAACAGTTTGTTCACCGAGTTGTAGCCTTGCTCTTCGGGGCGCTGGCAGATAAGGAATTGAACCAGATCTTCTTTCAGGTATTTAATGTTTTCCTTGGTAAGGTCGTGCCCGATTACTTTCAAATTTTTAATTTTTCGTTTTTTGAGCAAGCGACCCACGTAAAACACTTTTGAGTTGGTAACCAAGATTCCCTTAATGTTCTTCTCCTTAATATTTTGCTCCACTGTTTTCATCCATTCATCCGAATTGGTATCCGGAATTTCGATGGTGAACAGTTCGTGGTTGTTATCCTTTTTTTGCTTAAACCAATCGTGGATTCCCATTTCGCGCTGTACGAGGTGGTTCTGGTTATCCATTTCTTTTGCAAAATGAATAACAAGAATGTTTCCGTCGGGCAACATCAGGTCGAGCAATTTGCCTGACACCAGTCCACTTTGATAAGAATTCTGGCCGATGTAGCTGAGCTGTCCAACAGCTTTAATGTTCGAATCGATAAAAACAAAAGGAATTTCCAGTTCTTTTAATTCTTCGATAAAAGCCGTGGCCTCTTTTTTGAAAAAGGGGGCCAGCACAACGCCGTCGGGTTTTATGGCGAGTACTTTATTGGCCTCTTCAACAAAACTTTTTGAATCGGCCTGGTTAAATGTAAACGACTCAATTTGCAAGCCGTATTGCGGCAACTCCGAAATACGTTTTTTTACACCTTTAATTGGTTTTGTCCAGTAGCCTTCTCCCGCAGGAGGTTGGGGGAGAAGCGTAGCAAACGTGGCCGACTTTTTTGAGGCAAGCGTACTTGCCAAAATATTGGGTTGGTATTTTAATTCTTTTACAATTTCGAGAATCTTCTTTTTGGTTGCCGGTGCAACCTCTCCACGGTTGTGCAAAACCCTGTCGACAGTGCCAATTGAGACCTTTGCTCTTTCGGCAATATCCTTAATACGTATTTGTTTATTTAGTTCGATAGCGCTTCTAATTTTAAGATTAAAAATGGAAGGTTTAGTTACTCGCTTTCAAAACTAAACAAAAATATTAGCATTTCCGTGTTCGTACACGGAAAAAATTCCAAAAATGCTCAGCAACATTTTGGAGCAGGATTTTCCTTAAAATTTAGCCTTTGTTTCGTCGGGCTTTTCTTCCAGTAAATGTGGATTTTTCAATAGGTATTTGATGTGTCGGAACAAGCGTCCGCCGTGCGATCCGTCAACAACACGGTGGTCGAGTGTGGCCGACAATAACATGATTCGGCGCGGAACAATTTCTCCGTTTACAACCGCTGGTTTGTTCTGAACGGTTCCCAAAATCATTACAAGCGACACATTCGACGATGGTAGCAACGAACCATAACCGGTATCGAGTCCAACGGTGCCGATGTTCGAAACCACGTACGATCCAAAACTGTTTGAGTCGAGTCCGATTCCCGGTAACGAAATTCCCCAATCGATGGTCAATACACGATACAAACGGAATAACCATTTACGGAAAGGCCATGGTACGCGAGCCAACATATTTTTAGATTGCATTTCGTCGCGTTCGTTTCCTTTTCGCGACTCACGGATATGTTCGGCTATTTCGTCTGTTACTTCCTGAATGGTGCGCTGATCGGCATTTTCAACTTTTACCGAGCCCATTTCTCCTCCGGCCAGCAAAACACTAACTACACCATCAACCTGTTTGCGCTGGGCAATTTTCGAGCCCTTTACAAAGGTGTTCAGTTCAGGCACTTCATTTCTTATTGCCCTTCCAATAATTAGTGTGATGATATAAGTAAGTGTGGTTTTTAAGCCTTCTTTTCTCTTTTGCGCGATGTACTTTTCAATATCGGTAACATCTAACTCTACCATCCCATAAATTTTGGAATCGGTAGGTTTTTTGTAAATGGTCGACGCTACTTTGCGCCAATCTGAATTATAGTCAATTTGCTCCATATAACGATTTTACGTATCAATCGTTTCCTGTAAAAATTGAATAATTGCGGCTTTCGGTCGCAAATGTAATCGTTTCTATGGAAATCCCTTAAGAAAAGGCGCATCTATTCACGATTTCTGCAATCAATCACTAAAATCTATATCGGTGTGTTTTCAATAGTTTGCAGGTATTTTATGTCATATTTCTCTATAGAATTCTAAAATAAATGAAAGGAGTATGTCTTGAAACAGTTTTCTAATTGCATAAAAAGCATACTTTTGTGAGCTTTAACTTAACTATAACTAAACTGACTAACTTTCTGTTAATGAAACCCAATCTTGAATCAATATTATTCAGGAAATTTAAAGAAGGCGATTATGCCGCCTTCAACGAGTTATTCTCAAAGTACTACCAGCCGCTTTTTCTTTTTGCCCGAAAATTTGTTGAAGAGGACCTGGCGAAAGACTTTGTGCAGGATTGTTTCTACGAGCTTTGGAAAAACAGGAAGCGAATTGAATTAAAAACTACATTGTCGGCTTACCTTTTTACAATTGTTAAAAATCGCTGCTACAAATATTTCGAAAAAGAACGATTTCGCGCCGGAAAATTGAGTGAGATCGAGTTACAGCTGAAACAGGAAGAATTAAATTATTTTCTTCATTCAGAAAAAAGTATTCTCGAGTTTGAAATCAGAGACCGTATTCAAAATACTTTAGAAAAATTACCTCCAAAATGTGCACAAATATTTCGTGATAGCCGTTTTAATGGTTTGTCGAACAAAGAGATAGCACAAAAGCACGACTTGTCAATAAAGACCGTTGAAAAGCATGTTTCAAAAGCCTTAAAAATCTTTCACGACGAATTTAAAGACCTCAGTCACATCTATTTCGTGCTACTTTTCAAAAATAATTAGCACCCGAGGTAGGGTTATCTACTACAAAAACACTCTTATTAAAAATGAACGACAAAAACACTGAAAATATAGATCAGGTTATTCTGCATTTTATTCAAGGAAATGCCAACCAGGAAGAAAAAGCCAAATTGTTGAACTGGCTGAATGAAAATCCGGAGAACAGAAAGAAACTGTTTAAAGAAAAGGATTTGTGGAATGCAGCAGAAATTGATTCTGCCAGATTGAAAGAACTGGAAAATAATGAATGGCTTGAATTAGAAAACCGCATCAATGCTTCAAAAGTAAAACAAGGCTTCTTTAAAGAATTGGTAAAAATTGCAGCAATTATTGTAGTTGCTTTGGGTGTTGGTTGGATGAGCCATTATTTCTACACCGAGACCATGTCGGCACGTAAAGTTGAGATGCGCACCGTTGAAGCGATAAAAGGACAAATTAAAGAAGTGTTTTTGGCCGATGGTACACACGTTTGGTTGAATGCAGGCTCGCAGCTTTCTTTTCCATCCGATTTTACTGAAAAGAACAGGGAGATCAGTTTGCACGGAGAAGCTTATTTTGAGGTGACATCGAGTGAGAAGAATCCGTTCTTGGTAAAAACAGGTAATCACACGGTAAAAGTTACCGGTACCAAATTTAATATTTGCGAATATCCCGAAGACAAAATGATTGAAACCACGCTGGTTGAAGGAAAGGTTAAAATTATATCCGGCAATTTCTTTAAAGATTTGTATCCCGGCGAACAATCAACTTTTTACACCGAAACAGCCGAAGTTTTAATCGGCGAAAAAGACTTTGATATTTACACCGCCTGGCGCGAAGGACGTTACGAATTCCGTAACGAATCGGTCGACAAAATTTTTAAAATTATGGAGCGCTGGTGGGATGTTGATATCGATTACCCGGAAGAAGAATTTAAGTACGAATATATCTCAGGAGTTCTGAGAAAACATAAACCAATTAAACAGCACTTTGAAGTTATCAACGAGTTAGTGCCAATCGACTACCAGATTGATAACGATAACATTACCGTGAATCTGAAATAGAATTTCACAAACTTTATTTTACTAACTAGCTAACTAAAACATCTACTGCCTATGAAATGAGACACCTATGCATCCAAAAAAACGGGAAATACGCCACATACTTCCCGTTTAACATTACTAGTGTAATTTTTTGATTTATAAATTAAAATCGTAGCGAAACTATGAAAAAAAAACTAATCCACCTCTTTCTTTTTGAAAGAAGGAAGGGGCGAAAACTGTTTCTAGTTATGAAACTATCCCTTTTTTTAATTCTAATAAGTTTAGTCAGTGCGTCGGCTAGCGTTTATTCGCAATCAGTGCGGATTGATATGGAGCTGCACGATGCAAGTCTTGAGAGTGTTTTTCAATCTATTCAAGATCAAACCGAGTTCGATGTCTTTTACAAAAACGAGCATCTGCCACGATATAAAAAGGTTGATGCCGTATATGCCAAAGCTACTGTTGAGCACGTATTAGACGACGTTCTTGTTGGTACCGGATTGAAATACAGAGTGTTTAATAAAGATATTGTGATTACCAAGGACAACTCCGGAAATGGCAGTGATCAGGAATCGCAGCAGAAAACTGTTCGGGGGGTAATTACCGACCTCGACGGAATGCCGCTGCCCGGTGTAACTATTGTTGTGAAAGGAACTACGAATGGAACGGTTACCAATTTAGATGGCCAGTATTCGTTACCGGGAGTTCCTGCTGATGCCGTATTGCAATTCTCGTTTGTAGGAATGCAAACCCAGGAAATTGAAGTGGGTACTCAAACCGAAGTAAATGTAACGATGCTTGCCGATGCAATTAATGTTGACGAAGTAGTTGTTGTTGGATACGGTACTTTGGAGAAAAAAGAAGTAACCAGTTCGATCACCACTGTAAAATCGAAAGATCTGATTCCGGGTGGATCAGGAAATCCACTTATCGGTATGCAGGGAAAAGTTACCGGTTTAAGTATTCAATCGACCAACGGAACAAGCCCGAATGCCACAACATCAGTACAATTGCGTGGTGTTGCATCGGTTTTGGCCGGACAAGGCCCGCTTATTGTAATCGACGGTGTTCCAGGAGGTAGTTTAAACTCGGTAAGCCGCGAAGATATTGAGTCGATCGATGTTTTGAAAGATGCATCGGCCGGAGCAATTTATGGTACACGAGCTGCAGGTGGTGTAATTCTTATTACTACCAAATCGGCAAAAGCCGGAAAAATTCGTTTGACTTATACATCGGAGTTCACTACAGAGACTATTCGTCGTAAACCGGAAGTTTTAAGTGCTGAAGAATTTGTTGCCAACGATTTGGGAACGGATTACGGAAGTTCTACCGACTGGTACGACGAAGTTACCGTTGATAATCCTTTCAGTCAGCGTCATCATATTAACTTAAGCGGTGGTTCTGAAACTTCTCGTATTTATGCAACGTTCCTGAAATCTGATCAGGAGGGTATTGCCATTGGCGATAAAAGAGAAGAAATGGGCGGCCGTATTAACGCCAACTTTACTTTAATTGATGGATTTGCTGAAATTATTGCGCATGCCGATTACCGGAAAACAAACAGCGATCGTTCGCATAATGGTATTTTCGATATGGCTTTGAAATTGAATCCAACACAACCTGCTTACGACGATACACAAGTTCATGGTTATAATGTTTGGACCGGTGGTTGGGAATATTACAACCCTGTTGCCGATATTTATTTACGTACCGATCAGGGACACTCAACCAACTTTCTTGGTGATGTAACTTTGAAACTTAACCTTACCGATAATTTGAGTACACAGGCTATGATTGCGCATCGTGCCAACGAATACCGGGATGTTTTATACTATTCAGCGCAGCACAAAGAGTCGCTGGATAACGCCAGGGCTGGTCGTGCCCGTCAGGCATACGGCCGTAATATGGATAAAACCTTCGAATGGTTAGCAAAATACATCAATACTTTCGGAGATCATTCAATTAATGCAGTGGCCGGTTATAGTTTCCAGGAATTTAATGCTGATGGTTTTGATATGACGAACTATGATTTCCCGGTTGACGGTATCGAAGCCTGGGATATGGGGAAAGGAACATTCCTTTCGGAAGGAAAAGCCGGAATGGGATCGTGGAAAGATCCTCGCGAAAGACTGATCGCTTTCTTTGGTCGTGCAAACTATACTTTCCGCGAAAAATATATTCTTTCTGTGAGTGGACGTTACGAAGGTTCTTCGAAATTTTACACCGACAACCAGTGGGGATTTTTCCCAGCTGTATCGGCCGGATGGCGAATTGGTGACGAAGCCTTCATGAGCAACCTTGATTTTGTGAGCGACTTAAAACTGCGTGGTGGTTATGGTGTTACCGGTAACCAAAGTTTTGCTCCGGGTGCAGCAACACGTATGTACGCTTCGGATACCTGGTGGTTGGTTGACGATGAATGGATATATACTTACGGATCGGCACATAACCAAAATAAAGACCTGCAATGGGAAGAGAAAAAGGAATTTAACGTTGGTGTTGATTTCGGATTCTTTGATAACAAACTGACCGGTAAGTTCGATCTCTACGATCGTAAGGTGGATAAAATGATCTACGACATTTCGGTATCAGTGCCACCGGCAGTACACGATAAAACCACCATGAACGTTGGTAGTTTACGCAACAAAGGTTGGGAAGCAGAAGTTAATTACAATGCTGTAAGTTCTGCCAACTGGGATTATTCAACAACATTCCGTATTTCACACAATAAATCTACTCTGGAGTCGCTTTGGGGCAGTCAAACCTATTGGGATAGGGTAGGATTTCCTGCTCCCGGCTCTCCGGGTAATGCCGTTCGTTTGTTCCCGGGACAAGACATAGGTAAGTTTTACGTATGGCGTTTTGCCGGATTTACCGACGAAGGAAACTGGATGTTGTACGACAAAGACGGAAATGCATTTGATGTAACTCAGCAAACAAAAACAAACGACGATAAAGCATTTGTTGGAAACGCAATTCCAAAAGTTCAAATGTCGTGGAACAACACAGTTAGTTTTAGAAACTTCGAATTGGAAGCCTTTTTTACCAGCTGGTTAGGTCACGATATTTTCAACACCATCGATATGTATTATGGTTTGCCAAATGTGGAAGAACAAAACGTTTTGGCTGATGCATTCGATAAAAACAAAGATGTTACAGGCGAGAAAGAGTTGTGTGATTACTGGATTGAAGATGGCGATTTCATCAAACTGAAAGCCTTAACACTGCGCTATCGTTTTGAAACACGGAACATCAACTGGCTGCAAAACGCCAATGTGTATGTTACCGGAAGAGATCTGTTTACCATCACGTCTTATTCGGGAATGGATCCGGAGTCGAACATCAATGGTTTAGACCCTGGTTTCGAGTGGCATAATAACATTTATCCACGTACCCGTACCTGGACTTTGGGTGTGCAATTAACTTTCTAACCTTTAAATTGAATTGTTATGAAAATTAAATCATATAGTTTACTACTAATCATGTTATTGTTTACCGGTGTTGCTTGTACCGATTTGGAAGAGGAATGGTACTCTGCAGTGGTTCCGGAAACATTCTTTAAAACAGAGCAGGATGTAAAAGCTGCTTTGTACCGCTCATTTACACACGCACGCTGGTACGTTCAGGAGGACAGATGGCAGTTGCAGGAAATGACTGCTGACCAGTTTGCAATTACAACCAAAGGTCCTCACTGGTATAACGGTGGCGAAAACTACCGCTATCATTATCACCAATGGACTGTTAACGACGGTTGGATCTGGCAATCGTGGAGAGGTTCGCTTATGGGCGTTGCACTGGCTTTAGATACCAAGCAAGACCTTGAAAACCTCGACTACAGTACCGTAGGTTTAACCGAAGAAGATAAAGCATCACACCTGATGCAGCTGCAAACGCTTATCGCATATTTCTACTTGCGTGGGCTGGATTTCTTTGGAGGACTTCCGATTTTTACTTCAAACGAAGGCGAAAACATTCCTAGAAGCACGGATAAAGAAACCTTTGAGCATATTGAAAGTTTGCTTTTGGAAGCTATTCCTCAGTTACCTAAAAAGGCAGCTGGCGAAAAAGAAGAAGGCGCTCTTCGTCAGGGAGCTGCTGCAGCCATGTTAGCTCAGTTGTATTTTAATGCGGAATCGTACATTGGAGAGAGCCGCTTTTCAGACTGTGCAACAATTTGCCAGGGAATCATCAACGGAGAATACGGCGATTACGATCTTGATCCAACATGGTTTGGTGCACTTGGATTCTACAATAACGAATCTCCTGAGGTAATCTGGTCGGCTCCATCGGAGTTTAACAAACTTCAGTACGACTGGATGTGGAACCGTTTTTACCACTACGAAACCTATAAATATTTTGGTTTGGATGGTGGTGCCTGGAACGGTCATCACTTGCAACCGTCGCGTAAACCAACCGGCGAAATTTATACCGAATTCAAGCTGGGTAATCCTTACGAAAAATTCGACGATGGCGATTTGCGCAAAAAACCATACGTATATTTAGGTGGCGGACGTTACGAAGGAATGTTCCTGGTTGGTGATCAAATTAGCCCTTACGGAACTTCGTACGGAACGCAGGAATACAAAGACGAAGTGATTTCGTTTGTTGATATGGTAGCCACGTTCAAAAAGGTAGGCGACGAATATCCTGATATCGCATCGTTACCATCTACAATGGCCGACGGTGAGGAAAATACCGGAATTCGTTTGGTAAAAGCTCCTATGCCAAATCTTGCTGACGAATCGTTACGCTGGGGCGCTGATAATGTTATCATCCGTTTGGCTGAAGTTTATTATATGTTGGCCGAATGTAAACTACGTGCAGGCGACGAGGCAGCAGCCGCTGATTTGATCAACGATGTTCGCGTACGCAATTTCGAAGAAGGAAATGATCCGAATCCTGTTACCGCAGCGAATTTGGATGAATACAGAATGCTTGACGAGTGGGGTGTGGAATTCCTTGGTGAAGGCCGCCGTCGTACTGATTTAATCCGTTGGAATAAATTTGTAAATGACGACTGGTGGGATCATGAAGCTTCTAATTCGGAGCATTTACGCCGTTTCCCTGTACCGCAAGATGCACTTTCCGGTAACAACGCATTGGAACAAAATCCGGGTTACAACTAAACCTGATAGTCTAGTAATTAGTTTATGAATCGAGAGGCTGCCTGTGGGCAGCCTCTTTTTTTTGGAAGAATACACAAATTGTCTTAAGTTTATTCGTCTAAATCAACTACTATTCATTCTAAACTTTTACACATGCAAAACAGACGAAACTTTCTGGCCACTATTGGCACCATCGCTGCAGGTGCTGTTGTCTCCAATCCTTTAAAAGCTGCTGTTCTTTCCGAAGGTGAAAAACTGAAAATTGTTTTGGTGGGCACCGGAATTCGCGGAAACAGTTTCTGGGGCAAACGACTGGTCGACAAATACAATGAGATTCTTGAATTTGTGGCGCTGGTGGATATAAATCCCGGCCGCGTAAAATATGCTGCAGATTTTATCGGAGTCGGTAAGGACTGTAAAACCTACACCGAGTTCGACGATATGATCAAGGAGCAAACGCCCGATTTAATAATTGTTACAACACCTGATGCCACGCACCATCAGTTTATAATAAAATCGTTGGAAAATGGTGTTGATGTGCTGACTGAAAAGCCACTAACCACCGACGAAGATAAATGCCAGGAAATATTGGATGCCGAACGACGATATAAACGAAAAGTTATCGTTGGCTTCAATTATCGCTGGAGTCCTTACAATACAAAGATCAAGGAGTTGTTGATGAATAATACCATCGGCAAACTGGTTTCGGTTGATTTTTCGTGGATGTTAAATACCAGTCACGGTGCTTCGTATTTTCGTCGTTGGCACGGGCAGCGAGAGTGGAGCGGAACTTTATTGATTCACAAAGCCACACATCATTTCGATCTGCTGAACTGGTGGATCGATTCCGATCCGGATGAAGTTTACGCCAAAGGCGATCTGGAGTATTACGGCAACCGCCCCGAAAAAAGCGGTGTAAATTGCCGGTCGTGCGATGAAAAAACAACTTGTCCGTTTTTTTGGGATATCACCAAAAGTACTACAGAATACAATCTGTACGCAAAACACGAGCAGTACGATGGTTACATCCGCGATAATTGTTTGTTCCGACCCGAAATAAACATTTACGATAAAATGAATGTGAATGTAAAATATGCCAACAATGTGTACCTGAATTACATGCTAACGACTTACTCGCCGTGGGAAGGCTGGCGCGTTGCATTTAACGGCACCGAGGGGCGTATTGAAGCATTTTTGGATGTGCCTTATTTGGAGGAAGTGCAGATTTCGCAGGAAGATATGCACCGTGCAGAAATGGACCAGAGTGGCAACGAGGAGCAAATATTGAAGCCAATAATTTTGCATAAACTGTGGGGCGAGCAGGAAATTATAAATGTAGGGTACAGTCGTGGTGGCCACGGAGGAGGAGATGAACGATTGCACGATCATATTTTCAGAACTCCCGATGCCGAGGACGAATTTCAGCATTTGGCCGGAACCCGCGACGGAGCAATGTCAATTCTGATTGGTACCGCCGCCCGAAATAGTATTGAGTCGGGAATGCCTGTAAAAGTTGGTAGTTTAACCACTTTACAACCACGAAGTAAACGATTAACGTAATTCACTTTTCTACCATAAAATAAATAACGCAGTCAACGTTATGTTGCTGCGTTTTTTTGTGCTTTATAAAAAGTATTTCAGTTTAATCTTCTTTTACTTCCTGTGGCTTTTCGCCTTTGACAAATCGCCTGATTTTGATGTTCAGATAAGCAAAAAGTATGGTCATAAACGGACTGATGATATTAAAAAAGGCATAAGGCGCGTACGACCAGGTATCAACACCTAAAACACGCGATTGTGTTGCCCCGCAGGTATTCCACGGAATAAGCACAGAAGTAATCGTTCCGCTGTCTTCCAGCGTTCTACTCAAAACTTCAGGCTTAAGGCCTTTGTCCTCGTACGCTTTTCGGTACATCCTGCCCGGAACTACCAGTGCAATATACTGGTCGGATGCTGTGGTGTTGAAAAAGATGCAAGTTCCAACTGTTGATGCCACCAGACTTCCGGTGCTTTTTGCGTACTTTATAATTGGCTGTGTAATTCGTTTTAATAAACCTGCCGATTCCATTACGCCACCAAAAACCATTGCCGAAAGTATCAGCCAAACAGTGTCGAGCATTCCGCGCATACCCGATGTGCTCAGCAAATCGTTTACATTGGCATTTGAAGTGGTTAAACTTACATCGCCAAACATGGCCTGCATAACCGAATAATACGATGCGGTTCCGTAATTGTCAACGTTGCCAGCAACAGCATTTATAATATCGGGTTGGAAAATAATGGCAAACAAACCGCCTAATAATGTTCCAATCAACAACGATGGAAGTGGCGGTACCTTTAAGATGATTACCGTAATCAACGCCACCGGAACCAAAAACAATAGCGGACTGGTGTTAAAAGTAGCGTCGATGGCCACTTTTACATCTTCAACATTTATCGATGCATTCGTAAAATCATAATTAAAACCCATGATCAGGAAAATGATCAGAGTGATTGTCATCGTTGGTACCGTGGTGAAGGTCATATATTTTATGTGGGTAAACAAGTCGGTTCCCGCCATTGCAGGAGCAAGATTTGTTGTATCGCTCAACGGGCTCATTTTATCGCCAAAATAGGCGCCACTAATAATGGCTCCGGCTACTACGGCTTCGTCAATTCCAATGGCTTTCCCGATACCCAACAGCGCAATTCCAATTGTTGCAATGGTCGACCACGAACTTCCGGTGGCCACACTAACAATGGCACTCACCACAACTGCCGTAAACAGAAACATTTTGGGGCTGATAATATCTAATCCGTAATAAATCATTGCCGGCACAACACCACTAATAAGCCATGTTCCAGCCAACGAACCGATCAAAAGAAGAATTAAAATAGAGGGCATCGCCGAACCGATTGTCGAAACGATTTTGTTGCTGATTCGGTCCCAACTAAATCCCAGCCGATAGGCAACAACGCCTGCAATGGCAGCGGCCAGCATCAGCGCAACCTGGTTGGCGCCGGCCAAAGTATCGTCAAAAAGTAATACGTTAAGTGTTAATAGTCCTATTAAAATGAGAATGGGCAACAATGCCAGAAAAAGTGATGCTTCGCGTTTTGTTGTCATATTATAGTAGTGGATAAATAAATGAAGCGCCAAAATAACATATAATAGTTGAAAAATGTAATAAAAAAGCGCGTAAATCGTGCATTTTGTAAAAAACAGCCGTTAAAAGAAAAACATGCTACAATTTATTTAGCGGATAATTATTTGTTTTTATTTTCGTTCTTTGTTAATTAACAAATTGATATGAAGCAAGGGTTTACAAGCATAATTACCATTTTAATTTTTGTTTTTTGTGTTGGCCAGTCGATGGCTCAGCGCGCCAATGGTTTGGCTGTTGAAGGTACGATTACCGTTCAGGAAGGATCTCCTGAAGGGGCTATTATACAAATGTATCGCGATGGCAGACGACTTGATAATTACGGTGTTGGAGCCGATGGAAGATACAATGTCGAGTTGAACTGGAACCACAAATGGGAACTGGTTTTTGAGCACGAAGGAAATTTTAGCCAGAAAATTGTGATAGAAACCGCTGTTCCGCGCGATGTTCTTAATGCCGATCCTAAATTCCCTCCATTCCCGATAGATATTAATCTGTTTACTGAGATTCCGGGAATCGATAATTCGTTTGCAGAGAACACCGTCCTGAAAATATTTTATAGTCCGAGTGTCGATAATTTTGTAAAGGAACTGTATTACAACGATGCGCAAATTGAGCGTCTGATCAACCAGGCAATTGCACAGGCGCAGCAGGTTGATGAGAATGCTGATTTTATGGCGCGTTTAACCCGTGCCGAATTGGCGGAGCTACGAAAAGAATACAACGAATTACTGGAACAAGCCGGAAATGAATACAGTAACGAAGAGTTTTTAGAAGCTTTGGATGGTTATAAAGCTGCCAGCAAAATATTCCCGAGCGAGCAGTTTCCGAAAGACCGGATTGCTGAAATTAACGATCTTCTGGGATTGATTATGGCTGCCGAAGATTTGGATGCCGCAATGTTAGCGCGCTTTAATAAACTGGTTAAAGAAGGCGATCTGCACTTTACGAATCGTGAATTGCCCGAAGCCAAAAATTCATACAACCGCGCCCTGTCTATAAAACCTTTTGATCAGTATGTAAACGATCAGATTAAAAAGATTGCCGAATTACAGGAGCAGCAGCGTGTTGCCGGAAATTATCAGAACCTGATTGAACAAGGCGACCAGGCGATTGACGAACTGTTATTCAACGAGGCGCTTGGGCTTTTTAATAAGGCGCTGGAGATCAGGCCCAACGAACAATATCCGAAGACTAAAATTGCGGAAATAAATGGTTTGCTTGCTGAACAACGCAGAAATCAGGAAGATCAGAAAAGTTATGATGATGCGATGACGGAAGGGGAGCGTATGTTTACCAAGCAGTTTTACGATCGGGCGCTTACTTCGTTCGAAAATGCATTGTCGTATAAACCCAACGATATAAAGGCTACCCGCCGAATTGAGGAGACGAAAAAGGAAATGAAGGACATCCTTAACCGGATGGAGTTTGATAAATTTATTGCCGCCGCGGATAAGGCCTACAAAAAGGAAGATTATCCCGAAGCCTTGTCGAACTACGAGCAGGCACTGGAGTTAGTTCCCGATGAGCCAAGAACGAAAAAGCGGGTCGAGGAGATCAGCCAGATTCTGTATGCTCAAAACAGTTTTAATGAGTTTGTTAGTCAGGCCGATAAGCAGTTTGATGCCCAAAGTTATGCCAACGCCAAAACGCTTTATGAAAAGGCAAATGAATTAAAATCGGGCGACAAACATGTTGAGGAGCGAATTGCGGAAATTACTCAGTTAATTGCCCAACAGGGAGTTGACGAGCAGTATGCGCAGGTAATTGAGCAGGCCGACAATATGCTGGCACTGAAAAATTACGAAGATGCCCGGGGTAAATACAACGAAGCCTTGCAAATAAAACCGCGTGAGCAATATCCGAAAGATAAGCTGGATGAAATTGCTTCGACTTTAACTGAATTGGCTCGTTTGGATCGGGAATACAACGATTTGATTGCAGAGGGTGATCGTTTGTTCGGACGAGAGGATTATGCTGATGCGAAATCCACTTTTGCTGAAGCTGCACAACTTAAACCGGAAGAGACTTATCCGCCGGAAATGATGGCTAAAATTGATGGGGCTGTTGCCGAACAGCAACGTTTGGCGCAAGCAGCTGCCGAAGCTGAGGCAGCACGTTTAGCAGCGCTACAAGCTGAGAAAGATAAAAACTACAACGATGCAATCGCCAGAGCTGACGAACTGTTCACTGCGGAGAACTACGAAAACTCACGCAACGAATATCGTGCAGCATTGGATATTAAGCCGGAAGAATCGTATCCGCAACAGCGTATCGATGAAATAGGAAACCTGTTGTCACAACTTTCAGCAGCACAAAAAGCTTACGAAGATGCCGTTGCTGAAGGTGACCGCGAATTCCGTCGTGAAGGCTGGGAGGCAGCGATTGCGGCTTACAATACCGCAAAACAAGCAAAAGCCGACGAAACGTATCCGGATGAACAACTGGCAAAAATTGATTCGATTGTAACCACAAGAGAGCGTCTGGCTCGTGAAGCCGCAGAAGCTGAAGCCGCGAGATTGGCAGCTATTCAGGCAGAGAAAGATAAAAATTACAACGATGCGATTGCACGCGCTGATGAACTGTTCACAGCTGAGAACTACGAAAATTCACGCAACGAATACCGCGCTGCATTGGATATAAAACCGGAAGAATCGTATCCGCAACAGCGTATTGATGAGATCGGAAACCTGTTGTCACAACTTTCAGCAGCACAAAAAGCCTACGAAGATGCAGTTGCTGAAGGGGACCGTGAATTCCGTCGCGAAGCTTGGGATGCTGCAATTGTAGCCTACAATACAGCAAAAGAAGCTAAAGCCGACGAAACCTACCCGGATGAGCAGCTGGCAAAAATTGATTCGATTGTAACCACAAGAGAACGTTTGGCAAGAGAAGCTGCAGAAGCTGAAGCCGCGAGATTAGCTGCTATCCAGGCAGAGAAAGATAAAAACTACAACGATGCCATTGCCCGTGCAGATGAACTGTTTACAGCTGAGAACTACGAAAATTCGCGCAACGAATATCGCGCGGCTTTGGAGATTAAACCTGAAGAATCGTATCCGCAACAGCGTATTGATGAAATCGGAAATCTGTTAGCACAACTTTCCGCAGCACAAAAAGCTTATGAAGATGCAATTGCAGAGGGTGACCGTGAATTTAATCGCGAAGGTTGGGAAGCTGCTATTGCTGCATATAACACCGCAAAACAAGCAAAAGCTGATGAAACTTACCCGGATGAGCAGTTGGCAAAAATTGATTCAATTGTAACCACACGCGAACGATTGGCAAGAGAAGCCGCAGAAGCCGAAGCCGCTCGTTTGGCAGCCATTCAGGCAGAAAAAGACAAAAACTATAACGATGCCATTGCTCGTGCTGATGAATTGTTTACAGCCGAGAACTACGAAAACTCACGTAACGAATACCGCGCAGCACTTGATATAAAACCGGATGAAACTTATCCGCAGCAACGCATTGATGAAATAGGAAATCTGTTAGCACAACTTTCAGCAGCACAAAAAGCATACGAAGATGCAATTGCTCAGGGCGACCGCGAATTTAATCGCGAAGGTTGGGACGCTGCGATCGCAGCTTACAATACAGCAAAACAAGCGAAAGCAGACGAAACCTACCCGGATGAACAACTGGCAAAAATCGATTCGATTGTTACTACAAGAGAACGTTTGGCTCGTGAAGAGGCCGAAGCCGAAGCCGCTCGATTAGCAGCAATTCAGGCCGAAAAAGACAAAAACTACAATGACGCTATTGCTCGTGCTGACGAACTGTTTACTGCAGAGAACTACGAAAACTCACGCAACGAATACCGTGCAGCGCTTGACATTAAACCGGAAGAATCTTATCCGCAGCAGCGTATCGATGAGATTGGAAACTTGTTAGCACAACTTTCAGCAGCGCAAAAAGCCTACGAAGATGCAGTTGCTGAAGGCGACCGCGAATTTCGTCGCGAAGGTTGGGATGCTGCAATTGTAGCCTACAATACAGCAAAAGAAGCTAAAGCCGACGAAACCTACCCGGATGAGCAGCTGGCAAAAATTGATTCGATTGTAACCACCAGAGAACGTTTGGCGCAAGAAGCTGCCGAAGCAGAAGCTGCACGTTTAGCTGCTATCCAGGCAGAGAAAGATAAAAACTACAACGATGCCATTGCACGTGCTGACGAGCTGTTCACAGCCGAGAATTACGAAAACTCACGAAACGAATACCGCGTAGCACTCGATATAAAACCGGAAGAAACCTACCCGCAACAGCGCATCGATGAGATTGGAACAATACTCGCTCAACTATCAGCGGCACAAAAAGCGTACGAAGATGCGATTGCTGAAGGAGATCGTGAATTTAATCGCGAAGGTTGGGAAGCTGCTATTGTTGCATACAACACAGCAAAACAAGTCAAAGCTGATGAAACATACCCGGATGAACAGTTGGCAAAAATCGATTCGATTGTAACAACCAGAGAACGTTTGGCTCGTGAAGCAGCCGAAGCCGAGGCAGCACGTATAGCTGCTATTCAGGCTGAAAAAGATAAAAACTACAACGATGCCATTGCCCGTGCAGATGAACTGTTTACAGCTGAGAACTACGAAAATTCGCGCAACGAATATCGCGCGGCTTTGGAGATTAAACCTGAAGAATCGTATCCGCAACAGCGTATTGATGAAATCGGAAATCTGTTAGCACAACTTTCTGCAGCACAAAAAGCCTACGAAGATGCAATTGCAGAGGGCGACCGCGAATTTAATCGCGAAGGATGGGACGCTGCAATTGCAGCATACAATACAGCAAAACAAGCTAAAGCCGACGAAACTTACCCGGATGAGCAGTTGGCAAAAATTGATTCGATTGTAACAACAAGAGAACGTTTGGCTCGTGAAGCTGCAGAAGCTGAAGCAGCTCGTTTAGCTGCTATTCAAGCTGAAAAAGATAAAAACTACAACGATGCTATCGCCAGAGCTGACGAACTGTTCACTGCCGAGAACTACGAAAATTCACGAAACGAATACCGCGCAGCACAAGATATAAAACCGGAAGAGGGTTATCCGCAGGAACGTATCGATGAGATTGATCGAATCTTAAGAGAGCTGGCAGCTGCAGAGGCTGCGCAGGCTGAGTTAGATCGGAAATATTCGAGTTTGATTATGCAGGCTGACCGTTTCTTCTCGGCAAACAGTTACACGTCTTCGAAAGAGAATTACACTGAAGCGTTGGCATTAAAACCGGACGAAATTTATCCGAAAGAGAAGATTGCTGAAATTGACGGAATTCTGGAGCAACAAGCTATCGACGAAAAATACAGAAGTGTAATTGTTGTGGCTGATGGTCATTTCCGGACGCAGTCGTATGATGATGCCCGCCTGCAATACGAAATTGCTATGGGTGTAAAACCGGATGAAGAATATCCGAAATCGCAGATCAGAAAGATAGATGAAATTCGTGAAAACGAACGCCAGCGATTGGCTCAGGAACAAGCTAATGCTGAGGACTTGGCTAGAAGAAAAGAGCAAATCGCACAACTGGAAGAGGAGCTGGATGAGCAGCGAATTCTGGAAGAAGCAGGACTGGATGCACTTTACAACGAAATTATTAAAAAGGCCGATGGTTCGTTTGATATCGAGCAGTACAACGTGTCGAGAGCGTGGTATTATAAAGCACAGGATCTGAAACCGGAAGAGACTTATCCGCCGCAGCGTATTGCCGAAATTAACCGAATACTGGGTGATATGATGATGAGCGAACGCGACCGCGAGTACCAGCGTTTTATCGATTTGGCGGATGAAAGTTTTAGGAATAACGAACTGGCAGTTGCCAGAGGTTGGTATAACCAGGCGCTTTCGCAGAAAGATACTGAAGCCTATCCAAGGGAGCAGTTACGCGAAATTGAACGCCGGGTTGCTGAACGGGTTGCCGGTCAGAGCCAGCAGCAGTTCGAGAACTTTAAAACAACTGCCAATAGTGCTTTTGAGTCGGGGAATTATAATGTGGCCCGTTTCTACTACCGAAAAGCGTTGGAATTAAGATCGGATGACGCGGAGGTTAAAGCAAAACTCAAGGAAATAGAGTCACTCTAACATTATAAAAAGCCCGGTAAAAAATAGTTGCCGGGCTTTTTTATGCTTTATTGCATCTATAGTTTCACGAATTCTTTTCGTAAACATTTAAGCATATTCAGATCCAAAGCTTCCGAAAAAATACGTACGATATGGATTAGTTTGCCGTTGCTGAACAACACGCCCTGCTCGGCATCAAAAAGCTTACAAACACCGTTAAATCTGATTTGAGTAATCGCACGATCAAATTCTTCCGAATCAAAATGTCGGTCAACAATAAAATAGCCTTTATGATCTTCTACCTGGTCGATAAAAAAATCAGGCTCCAATTCTTCCAGAACAAAAACTTTGCTCACAATCGTTTTAACCTCTTCCTCCAGGTGAAGTTTTTCAACGAGAAGCACATTTTTTTCGCCTAAGCACTTTTGCAATTTTACTAATTGGCTGTAATCGGGAAAATCTTTTATACGAATGGCCGGGAATTGTTTATCGCCCGATTCAACAATTGCACTGGCAAGATTAATACGTTCAAAAAGGCACTTTTCAATACTTGATGAGTAGCACATCAATTGTTCCAGAAAATAGAATTTTTTGGTAAAAAGAAAGATCGAATTTGGGGTAGCCGTTCGTGGCGAGTGCCCATAATAATCGGCATACGGACTGCTGGCTTCAGCGATATAAACATTGTTTGGCGTACTTAATGCTATCTGAACGAGTTTCTCGTGTTTAATCACGATCCCGTTTAAATGTATACTATTTTCCATGGCAGATATTTTAGTTAGTTGAGTTGATATGAAATAAGAAACCGTATGAAACAATACGATTGTAAATGACTAAATGTTATACTATTATTGCATTTCATTTTCAGAAGAAAACCCAGGTCTCGGTTCAAATTTAGCATCGTTAAAATGTATCTGTTGTTCATTGTTAGCATCTCAAATACACAAGCAATCGAAAAGTACATCTCAGCAAAACATGACAAATGTTTAGTTTCTGAAAGCAATTATTTGTTATTATTGTGTTGACGAAATGTTATAATTATTGGGTTTAATTTGTCAATTTGAGATCAATAGGGTTTAATTAAGTTTGTTTTAATCGTTTATTGACAAAAGAAGTGAGAAATTAAAATGTGGCAGAACTGTAATTATGAGCCCGTTTTTCTACCCATTAATTTGTAATGACAGAATAGTAAGCATTTTGTCTTTATATCCTAAAAAAACCTGTGCGTCTGAGAAAGTATCCAAATAGAGATAGTTGATCAGAAAGCCAATTTTGTATAGAACCATTAACAAAAACAATTTAAATCGCATGAAAAAAATTTCATTACTCTTAATTCTGTTTATTTCCGGGCATTTTGTATTTGCCCAAAACGAGGTTGAAAAAGGACTGGAAGCAATCTCCATGGAGTCGATAAAAGGACAACTGGAGTTTCTGGCATCCGACTGGACCGAAGGCCGAGCGGTAGGAACAAAAGGAGCTTATATGGCTGCTGATTACATTGCATCGATGTTTCAAACCTATGGAATTCAGCCATTTGGCGACGAAGCTTACACGCAACCATCGCGAAGCGAACGCATGGCTGGAGCAAGACCTGAACTGTACCATACTTATTATCAGAATTTTGGCCTTGTAGAATATGAACCGGGCGACGAGCAGGTATTTTCAGTGGTAACTAGCAAACCGGGAAGCGAAAGTTCGATGGATTTTGCCTATCAAACTGATTTTTATGTGCAGACCGGAACCGTTGGACAAAAAGTTCAGGCTCCGCTGGTTTTTGCGGGTTATGGCTATTCTGATGAAGATAAAACATACGACGATCTGAAAAAAATTGATGTTGAAGGAAAGATTGTTGTGATTCTGCAGGGATACCCGGGACATAAAGACACAACTTCTGTGGCCTACAAAAAGTACAAACCTGAAGGACGTTATGCAGCTTATTACCTCGAGCGTGACAAAATGCAAAGCTTGCAGGAAGCAGGAGCTTTGGCAGTAATCCGAATTAGTCCGGATGCCAACCCGATGATGGGCTGGGCGCAAAACAATATTTACAGAGATAATGGTGGTTTTAACGAAAGCGACAAACGCCCAAATCCGTATTACGGAAACAGAATGTCGTTACCGGGAAAAGAATTCAGTGGAAACTTGTCGACTTTCACTGTGTCGTCGCGTGTTGCCAACGAAATTTTGTCTGGATCAGGCATCGACATTGTAAAATTTGAAGAGGACGCAGCCACTAATATGGAACCGGCTTCGAAAGTTCTTAGCGGAAAATCGGTAGCTTTTAAAACATCGGTAAACTCGAAAGTAGTTAACGCACGAAATGTTGTTGGCTATATCGAAGGCGAAAAGAAAGATGAGTTTATTGTTGTTGGCGGACACTACGATCACCTGGGTAAAGTGGATGGAATTATTTACAACGGAGCCGATGATAACGCATCGGGAACGGTTGGTGTAATGGAAATTGCAAAAGCTTTTATGGCTACCGGCAAAAAACCTGAAAGATCGATTGTATTCGCAGCATGGACGGGCGAAGAGAAAGGTTTGTTCGGATCGACCTATTTTGTTCGCGACGCAAAAGAAAAAGATATGAATGTGGTGCTGAATTTGAACTATGATATGATTGCCCGAAATCCTGAAGGCGATACTTTAGGTAACCAGGCACACATGGTTTACACGGAAGCAAACACTGTAATTGGTGAAACCACCAAAAAGAATATTGAAGATTACGATATAAATCTGGATCTTGAGTTGCGTCCGTCGGAGCGTCCCGGTGGCGGTAGCGACCACGCACCATTTGCTCAGGAAGACATTCCTATTTTCTACTTTATGGCAGCTATGCACCCTGATTATCATCAACCATCAGATGAGTTGAGTAAAATAAACTGGGAGAAAATGCAGAACATTATTAAAGTTGGATTTTTGAATACCTGGAAGTTTGCCAATACCGATGACTGGCAAAAAACAACATTAAAAACCAATTCAGAGGTTAAACCTTAATTGGCAATAAAAACAATAAAAAACGGGCTTTTAAATCAAAAGCCCCTTTTTTATTGCCGATGTTTTGCATCGGTATTTTTTTATGAATTTGCCACTAGGTTTATGTAAGCCACAAACATTGGTAGGCTTTCAGTTTGCCTGAATCGATTGTTGAATCCGAAATCAGATCGAAAGTAAATGCATCCGGAATTTCAATCTCCTTTTCTTCGTCGCTCAGGTTGATGATGACCAGAATGGTTTGGTTTTCGGCCTTTCGTTTTAGAACAAAAAGATCAGTTCCAAAATCCAGAAACTCCTGGCCGGCATTTGGATGGAACGCTGCTTGTTTTTTCCTAAGCAGAATTAGTTGTTGTAACGACTCAAATACTTTCTTCTGTGGCGTGTCGCTGTTAAGCACTTTCTTCAACTCATCCAGTTCCCATTTGCGGCGATTTATAGTGCGATTATGTTGTGTTTTTTCGACGCCTTCGTAATAATTTGGGGTGGCTGTTAAGCTGTGAATATAAAATGCAGGAACGCCGGCCAAACTCATCATGCAAATCTGCGAAGCCAGAAATCTGTCAGTCTGAAACTGGTCTTCGCCCTTATGAGTGCCTTTAAGTGCATCAAAATAGGTGATGTTCAATTCGTACGGACTTTGGCTGCCATCCGGATTGGATTTGTAGTTAACCATGCCACCAAAACCTTTCATATTTTCCACCAACGAATTTTTTTCGTCGTCGGGTAAAAGTCCTTCCAACGGACGAACACCAATACCGTCGTGCGAGGCTGTAAAATTGAAAAAAGTTTTATCGCCGTCGAGTTGCGGTAGGCTTTTTGCCCATGTCGACAGATAACTTGAATTACCTGTGTGCAATGCATGCAACAACAGGGGTGGGAGGCTGAACTGGTAAACCATATGTGCTTCGTCGCCATCGCCAAAATAGCTCAGGTTTTCTTTGTTGGGCACATTGGTTTCGGTCAATATAATCGTATTCGGATTGATAAACTCAGCAACATCGCGCATAAGTTTAACCACCTCGTGGGTTTCGGGTAAATGCAGGCAGGTGGTGCCAACTACTTTCCACAAAAATGCAATTGCATCGAGGCGGATAATTCGTGCGCCTTTGTCGATGTAACCGATTAGGATATCCATCATTTCAACCAACAAATCGGGATTGGAAAAATCCAAGTCCACCTGGTCGGCACTAAAAGTTGTCCAAACATGTTTGGTGCCGTTTGCCGTTTCGTAAGGCGTTAAAAGTGGTGTGCTGCGCGGCCGCGTCACCTGCGATAGATCTGTTTTCGGATCTTCGGTTATAAAATAGTCTTTACCTTTTCCGTGCTGCTTTAAAAAGTTTTTAAACCACTGGCTTTTGCTCGATGCATGATTGATCACCAAATCGGCCATCAGGTCGTAATCTTTTGTCAAATCTTCAATATCGCGCCAGTCGCCCAGCTCGGGATTCACCTCTCTGAAATCAATCACGGAAAAACCATCGTCGCTGCTGTAAGGGAAAAAAGGTAAAATATGGACAACCGTTAACTGTTCGTTTAGTTTGTCGTTTAAAAAAGCCCGCAATGTTTGTAAAGGGGCTTCATCATTCGTTTTTATACTGTCGCCGTACGTGATCAAAACCACATCTTTTTCACCCCATTTCTGGCCTTTTGACGAGTTGATCCGGTACGACGAAATCACATGAATGAGATCGGCAAGAATCGATTTCTCATACTTATCCTTATAGATAAACTTTAGCCGACTCTCTATTTTTTTGACGAAAGAAGTATCGGGATTGATCATATTTCTTGGGGTTTTAGAGGATGTTGTTATCTGCTTCTACTATCTCATGAAACTCTTCTAATATGTCGGGGAATGCGCTTTGTACACGTTTCCAGCTTGGCATATTAGGCACGTTATCAGGATTTTCCAGAAACTGAATGCCGGACTGATAAACGTTTTTCACAAAAAGGTCGATCACTTCTTCTTCTTTATGGAAATCGTACGTGAGGCCGTTCATGGCAGCATCGGCTTTGTATAATTCAACAAATTCGAGTGCAATACGGTAATAGGTTGCTTTTAGTGTGCGGAAAAACTCGGCGCTTAATGTAATTCCATCCGAGGCCAGTTTCCCAAAAATTGCACGCGAAACATCGCGACTCATTTTCGACAGTCCTTTTTCGGCATCTTCGGCTGACAGGTCTTGATGTTTATGATCGTAACGGTCGGCAATTTCAACCTGACAAATCCGGTTAAACGAGTTGTTACGTTCAACCTCGTTCAAAATACCAATTTCAAGCCCCCAATCGTACGGTATACGAATGGTTTTAATTACATCGGCACGCATTGAAAATTCGCCTGCCAGCGGATATCTGAAACTATCAAGATATTCGAGGTAAGTATGATGGCCCAATAATTTTTTTAAGGTTCGTAAAAGGGGAGTAACCAGCAAACGAACGGCGCGACCGTGTAACTTTTCATCATCGGTTCTGAAATAGAATCCTTTGCAATATTTGAAGTTAAACGAAGGATCGGCAACCGGGTAAACCAGTCGTGCCAGCATTTCGCGGTTGTAGGTAACAATATCGGCATCGTGCAGAGCAATTGCTTCCGAACGCCCTGAGGCGATCATGTAACCAAAACAAAACCAAACGTTTCTTCCTTTTCCGGGAACGGTGGTAACAATATTCTTCGATGCCAGTTTCTTTTTGAATTCCTGCATGCGTGGTCCGTCGTTCCATAAAACGCGGTGATGCTGTGGTAATTCGGCAAAAAATTCCAGCGCATTTTTGTATTGATAATCGTCGGCACGGTCTAAACCGATAACAATTTCCGAAACATAAGGAATGTCTTTTAAAACCGAAACAATATCTTTTAGTGCCTGGCGCGAAAGTTCTGAATATAAGGAAGGAATGATTAATCCAATGGGACGTTTTTTACTAAATTTTTCCAATTTTTGTTCCAGCTCCTCATAAGGTCTGGCACGTAAATTATGCAGTGTTGCTACAAATCCATTCTGATAAAAATCACCCATTTTCTACTATTTTAATTGTCAAATAACTGTTGATTGTGCCGCGTTTTCGGCCACCTTTTAAATATAAAAAAATTGTTGTTTTAAACGACAAGTATGTCTTTTGAAAATACGCGTTTTACAGCATAATTAACATGAACAATTGTTTTATAACTCGCGCATATACATACTTTTTATAATCGGTTCGAGTTTATCAGCAATTATTTTATGATCGAGCTTTTCTTTTAGCACTTTTAGGTTGTGCATTACTACTTTGTTTCTGTATGGAATATCTGTAAGCAAGCGGTAAGCCGAGTCAACTAGTTCTTCGGTTACGCCACCGCCGTCAATTGCCGGAAGGTCAAAACCATATTGCTCAATTTCTTCTTTAT
Organism: uncultured Draconibacterium sp.; assembly: GCF_913060805.1. Classification (GTDB taxonomy): domain Bacteria; phylum Bacteroidota; class Bacteroidia; order Bacteroidales; family Prolixibacteraceae; genus Draconibacterium. Next base: position 36,678 of record NZ_CAJXTC010000026.1, on the reverse strand, counting down.
AAACCTCGTATTTGTTGATTACCGCCGGCAATCCAAACGACATCATTTCAAGCAAGTTGTTACCAAACCCTTCCACATCGCTGAAATAAGTTCCAAGTCCGCCATGAGCAGCAACGATAGAAGGGACTTCTGCAAATTTGTAAAACTTCCGGTCCACAATAATATCGCGGTGCGAAAGGATATTGTGCTCGCCAAATATCAGGACCACATTACTGTTTGGATGTGCCTTGCAAAGTTCGGTGTAATGCACGTACAAATTGTTGAGGTACTGGTTTTGTTCGTCGCCCGAATGTCCACTAACAATGACCGCCACACATTTTTTCTCGCGGTTTTTGGTGAATTTCTTTTCCAGTTCAAAAGCCAGATCAATCGCCAATTCGATTTTCTTCCGCGGAACAACGCGGGTGTGCTGCAACAGAATTACTGTTTCGTCCATTGTAAAACCGCGGCTTTCTACTTGCTGAACAAGGCCGATGTCTTTAAAAAATGAATCGTTGTAATTGTCTTGTACCGGGCAAATGAGCTCTTCGGTTTGCGGATCGATGTCTTCCCAGTCCCATGGAATTTCGCAGGTGTTAGGAACAACAGTTGTTCGCAGTTTAAAGAATTTTTCGAGTTTGCTGGCGTTGAGTTGTTCGAAAAGCCTTTTTCCTAAATCAATTTGTTGCTTGTTGATAAAGGCAATCGAATTTACAAAAGTAACTCCCGGCAAGTATTTCAAATATTTCTGAATCACTTCATTCGGATTCGAAAAAATATCGCGCTCAAAATACGAATCGTGCCACCACACCATCAGTTTTGGCCAGATAATTCCTTCGGCGCGCAACTCTTCAATGTAATAACCTAAACCTACTGCCGTAATAAAATTATACGGATGCGAAGTGTTGTGCGCAATAATCAGGTCGATATCGTTTTCGTCAACCCACTCCTGAATAACTTTTTTGGCATACAGCGCATTTTCATGAATTAATTCATCCAGACCTTCGGTATCGGGATTATTGAAATTATTCAAAATGGTTTTGTGCGCCTCGCTTTTGTGCCAGAACACATCGTTTGTTTGCGCATTAAAACGCGGCGATGAGTGCGCAGCCAAAAAGAAAAAGTTACCAATATTTATGTCGAGGTGTTCCGACATGGCTTCAACTGTTTGGTCGATAACAATGGAAACACCATCGTTTTTGCCAATTAAGGAATGGATAATTCCTACGCGTAATTCGTTTAACTTCATCCTATAATTTTCAGTAGTTGTTGTAAATCTTTGATAATAAAATCGGGGAACATGCCTTTCACGCGCGGGTCGTCTTCGCGCAGTCGCAGCGAACGTTCGTCGCCGGCAAAAAGCACTGTTCGCAACCCTGCTTTTGTGGCGGTGTATACATCTTTCAGCATGTCGTTGCCCACAAATATTGCTTCCGATGGCTCGATATTATACTTGCTGTTCAATACCGGAATAAATTTTTCGAACAACGCCGTGTCGGGTTTTGCCCGTAGTTCTTTGAAAGAGTACACCGAAAGATCTTCCTCAAAAAGATCGATATGTTGATCGGTTGAAAATTCACCGGTCAGAAAATAATTCATGATTATGGGCGTGTAAAATTGCGCATTGGAAACAATACCCATTGGAATGCCCAATTTTTTTATTTCCAGCAGCACTTCTTTCATGCCCGGCATGGGATAAACGCGGTTACTCAGCAGTTCGAAAACCATTATGGTGTCTTCCCATGTTTCGTCGCCACTCAGTTTGAGTAAACCTTCCGTTTGAGCCGCTTCGAACATGTTTTTCCAAACATTAAAAATATCTACATCGGGGTAGGGATGACCTTTGGTTTTTAGCTCTTCGTGCTGCTTTTTAACCTGCACTTGTAACTGGTCGAGCAGAAAACTGCAGGTTTCTTCCTTGCAACCCGAGAAGTCGAATCCTCCGGCTTCCATGGCTGCGCGCATATTATCCTTGTTCAGCGAAGCCTGATCGATATCGCCAGACGAAGAAATAAGCAAGGTGCCGTAAATATCGAAAATAACGGCCTTTATCTTTTCTTTCGAATCGGTTTTTAAATTGGGGCAAAAAGTGGTGGGAATGGGTTGCAGTTGTTCTGAACTATCCAACCATTTTTTTATATCGTTTCTGAAGTTTAATTCCATATCCCTGTAAAGAATAGTTGTTTTTGATAATTGTCTTGTTTTTTTCTGTTACATGTGACGATACGTCACTAAATAGAGTGTTTAAGATGGGATTTTGTTCAAACAGTTTGTGTTTTTCTATCTTTTCGCTAAGAACTCCGGAAATGATCTCCATCTGCATTTTTAAGTTCAGATCTTTGAAGTCAGTTTTAATTCCGGGAATATTTAACTTGTAGTATAGCGTGGGAAAACTAAAACCATCGTCTTTAAAATCGCGGGTTATAAAATCGATGTCGCGGCCAACCACGGGGGTATCAAGTAACCAGGGTTCGAGGTACACCATTCCAAAACCTTCTTTATAACTGGTGGTGACGCAGAAATCGCTTCCTCGCAGTAATTTCTCGAAGTTTACTTTTTGGCCCGCTTCAAACACAATGTCAATTTCATTCTTGTTACAGAATTTCAGCCATTGGTTATACATTTCAATCTCAACCGGATTTTGTGGTGGTTGCGTTACCGCGAAATTCGCACGGTGGCGGAACAGTATGGAAAGCAGAATAAACTCGCCAATATTTTTTCGTTGAATAACACGCACCGGATATGTAACCAACAGTTTTTTTGCATCGATATTCAGCTCTTCGCAAACGGCTTGTTTGGCATCTGCTTTTTCGGGCAGGTCATCCGACGCATTAAAAGTTACCGGGTTTGGCAACCACTCAATACGGTCTTCCGTTACTCCCAATTCTTTCAATCGGTCGAAATCAAATGAATTCAACACACCGAACTGATAGTTGGGCAGTTTTGGGTAAAGCACTTCGTCGATATTTTGCGAAAAATTACCATAGATAATTTCTTCCAGAAACGAATAATTACTGGGGCGGTCTTCGGCAAAATCATGAGCGTGGTTAAACACCTTTACACCTTCTTTTGCCAGCAAATAAACGGCATAAGTAACAATCGGATTCTTTCCGAGATTAAGATTATGAAAGTGCAGAACAGTATCGGGAGTGAGGTGTTGACGAATTTCACCATGTACTTTGTGCAATATTTCTTTTGCTTCCTCCTCTGTGTATTGCCGGCGCTCGAGATAGTTGAGTTCGGGAATAATATGGAGTTCGGCATTTTTCGACGTTATCATACTGGCATCGGGGCAAGCGCCTACCAAAACTTTTATCTCTTCTCCCTCAAGGCTGTCGATCTGCGATTCGATGATGCGGGTAACACCACCGGGATTTAAATGACTATGTGCAATTACTACTGGCATGTTGTAAGTTTATCGATAAAAATAGAAAATCGTTGCTAAAATGTTTCCAAGAATCTATTTTTATGGAAATATTAACTAAAACCTAAGACCTATGAAAAAAGTTGCAACCTTGTTGCTTTTGGCCATCACTTCGTTTGTTTACGCCCAGGATTTATCGTATCGCCTGGAAGAATTAACCGCACCTGATTTTGTTAAAGCTGTTGAAAAGAGTGCTAAAACCTGCATTATTCCGATTGGAGTAATGGAGAAACACGGTCCTCAATTGCCTTTAGGCACCGATTTATACATGTCGCGTGAATATTCGCTTCGCGCAGCGGAGCAGGAATATACGGTGGTTTTTCCGTGGTATTATTTTAGCCAGATTAACGAAGCGCGTCATCAGCCCGGTACCATTTCGTATTCGCCCGAATTGATTTGGAAAGTGTTGCAGGAAACATTAGACGAATTGCACCGCAATGGTTTTGAGAAAATAATAATTGTAAACGGACATGGCGGCAACAATGCTTTTCTAAATTATTTTGGAATGGCACAACTTTCTGAGCCACGTGGCTATTCACTTTATTGGTTTCGTCCGGAGGGTGACAAGGAGTTGGATGAAAAAGCTGAAGCTTTAACACGTCATGATCCGTTTGATGAGCATGCCGGAAACAGCGAGACATCAAAAATGTTGGCTACAGTGCCCGATGTGGTGCATGTTGATAGGGCCAAAGATCAATCGGGTGTTGATCAGGACCGGATGAATGCACTAAAATATGTTTATACCGGAATTTGGTGGTATGCCAGTTATCCGAATCATTACGGTGGAGAAGCCTGGGATGCCAATGCTGAAGCTGGCGAATTATGGATTAACCATACGGTAGATCAGTTGGTAGAAATGATTCAGCTGGTAAAAGCCGACACAGTTGTACCTACTTTGCAAGAGCAGTTTTTTAAGGAAGCGGCTGATCCGTTGAAGACAAAGCAATAGTTGGTGTATCCTGCTTATACAAATATTAGAAGTCTGATTGTCATTTCGAACGTAGAGAGGAATCTGTTACTGTTTTGCGCTGCGGTAACAGATCTCTCCTCGCACTTTCGTCGAGATGACAGAAAACACGAAGCGGATCAGGCAAGTTATTTTTCCTCTACATATTCCAAGATATCACCGGGTTGACAATCCAGCGCCTCGCAAATAGCTTCCAGTGTGCTGAAACGAACTGCTTTAGCTTTGCCGGTTTTTAGTATTGAAAGGTTGGCCAGTGTGATGTTTACTTTCTCTGAAAGTTCGTTTAGCGACATTTTGCGTCGCGCCATCATTACATCAAGGTTTACAATTATTGGCATGGCTTAAACGGTTAAATCGTTTTCTGACTGAATTTCTATACCTCTCTTGAAAATCTGGAAAATAATAAACACCAGACAAGCCATAAACAAAAATTGTCCGTGCTTCCAGTTAGCATTCAGGTTGCCGGCTATGTCACCCATCCATGCAAAAAAGCCACCGGCAGTTACCGATAATATCCAAATGGCGAATAACGTATAACTTATTTTTGCGAGGTTGTATGCAATTATTCGGGTAAATGGATTAGATATTTTTAAATTATTAATGAGTTTAACAACCATCCACCAAACATAAGCTTTCATTGCATTAGTTAATATTAAGAGGAACATAGTGATTGAATATTTCAATAAACTGGTTTGCCTTAGATCATACAGATTTATTCCATCATATAGGTGGCTTGCGGCATCTGGATTCCAAACACTTACTGTATAAATGAAAAGTGTAGCTCCAGCCGCAACAGCAAATCCGAAGAATGCTATCCATGCCAATATCTTCATAAAAATCAAAACTTGTTCGGTTTGAGTTTTTCCCATCTTTTTCATGGTAGTTGTTTTAATGTTTTTATGCAAATTAAATAAATAATTATTGAAAAACAATAAATATTTATTGATTGGTGATTGAAAAGGCTCGGAAAACGATTATTTACATGTGTTATATTTCAGTAGTTAGTCGCTTATACTTTCTTAATTCAGACAAATTTATCTTTACTTTGCAGCCGGAAAAGAAACAAGAAAAATTATGGCGAAGAAAAGGGTAAATGTGGTAACCATGGGATGTTCGAAAAACCTGGTTGATTCGGAGGTTTTATTGAACCAGTTGCAGAAGGGGAAATTTGAAGTATTACACGATTCAAACGAAACCAATTTTGATGCAGTATTTGTAAATACCTGTGGTTTTATTCACGATGCCAAGCAGGAATCGATTGATATGATTCTGGATTACGCCGAGGCTAAAAAACGTGGCGAAATCGACAAGCTTTACGTTATGGGATGTCTCTCGGAGCGTTACCACAACGAGCTGGAGAATGAACTACCCGAAGTAGATAAATACTTTGGTAAGTTCGATATGAAAGCCATGGTTGAAGAGCTGAAAGTTACCTATGCGCCCGAGTATATTTACGAGCGTAAAATTACCACGCCATCGCATTTTGCTTATCTGAAGATATCGGAAGGTTGTAACCGTTCTTGTTCTTTCTGTGCCATCCCAAAAATGACGGGGCGACACCAATCACGCACCATCGAAAGCCTGGTGATGGAAGCCCGTTACCTGGCCAAAAAAGGAGTGAAAGAATTGTTGCTGATTGCCCAAGATCTTTCGTATTACGGAATTGATCTGTACGGAAAAAACCAACTGGCAGAATTGATCAATCAGGTTTCGGAAGTGGAAGGAATTGAGTGGATTCGTTTGCATTATTTGTATCCGACCAAATTCCCGATGGAGATTTTGCCGGTAATGCGCGAAAATCCAAAAGTGTGCAAATACCTTGATATGCCATTGCAGCACATTTCAAATCGCGTGCTGAAAAATATGTTGCGTCATGTTACCCGCGAAGAAACAGAAGCTTTAATTGCCAAAATAAAAGAAGAAGTACCGGGAGTAGTTATTCGCACAACCATGCTTGTTGGATTCCCAGGCGAAACCGAGGAAGACTTTGAAGAGTTGAAGGCATTTGTGCAGGAGCAGAAATTTGGCCGACTTGGTGTTTTCCCTTACTCGGATGAAGATGGTACTTATGCTGCTAATAAATTCGAAGACAATTTGCCAGACGAAGTAAAACAAGGGCGTGCCGACGAAATTATGGAAGTACAGCAATACATTTCAGCCGAACTTAACCAACAAAAAATAGGGAAGGAGTTCGATGTGATTATCGACCGAAAAGAGAGCGATTATTACGTTGGACGTACCGAATTTGATTCGCCTGAGGTTGACGGAGAAGTTTATATTACTACCGACGATGAAATAAAAAACGGCACCATTGTTAAAGTGAAAATAACAGGTGCCGAAGATTATGACTTGTACGGAGAATTGATTTAGAGTAACTTAAAGTTTCTGCATCTCCATTTCATTGATTTCTTTACCCCAGTTCGGATGAAGCGGTGATTTTGGTTCGAACTTGTCGAATTTCTCTTTTGCTGTTTCAAAATGAGGACGGGCAACTTCTGCGCCGCCACCAAATTGTTCGGGCGTGTTAAATAGCGTAACTGCGCGCAAATAATAACTTCTTGGATTTTCTGGATTTAGTGCAATTGCTTTGTCGAGCGCTGCATTCATTTTGGGCATGTATTCCATTCCTCTGGTCATTGGATCAACTGTAATCCGCGACGGATAAAGAAATGCCTGAAGCGAATATAATTCCGATTCGTTGGGCGCAATTTTTAATGCTTTGTCCAAAAATTGCTGCGCTTTATCCAGATAAGCATCTTTCTTGTTCACATCCTGGTCGATGTAGCTGATCACGATCATTGAATACGATGCATAGTACAACGGCAGCCATTCTCTTGTTTCGGTCATGCTGATTCGTTCAAAAGTATTTGCTGCCTCCTGAAAGTTGGCTACAGTTTCCGAACTGTTCATTTTTTCGAGGGCTGCTGTCATCGCTGCCTCGTAATTGTTTCCCTGTGCTGCGACAGTTAAAACTACCAAACTAAAAATAAGTGTTAATAAAGTTTTCATGTGATTTAATTTTAAAGTTTATAATTGAAATGATAGTAGAAATACAATGAGTCGTTTTTGTCCCGGAATGATGGGTTGCGATTGATAAACACCATTGTTGTCGGGTGTTTGTGCGTAGTTGTAGCCAAATACATTGTTAAAGCCCAACGTATTGTTTACGATTACGTGTGCCACGGTTTGCGTATTGAAAAGGTAAAATAGGTGCGTGAATCCAAAACTCAAATCGTTGTAGGTTTTGGTTTTACCGGCCATAAATTCGGGAGTGTTTGGATTGTTGAAAGGACGTCCGCTGGCAAAAGTGTAGGAGCCCGAAATAAAGGAATTGATCTTTGTAAAATACTGCTTGTAAACCACCGAGAGGTTGTGTTTTGAAACGTAGTGAGGAGTGACCTTTACCGGGTAATCGCGGTAATTTCGTTTTGAATCGATCAACGAATAGGAAACCCAGTAATCGGCTTTTCCAAACTGTTTCTGGTCGCGCCAAAACACATCGATTCCTCTGGAATAGCCACTACCTGTATTATTGTAATTTCCTGGTTCGGCAGAAAATTCTTCATCAAATTTTACCAGATCGGAATAGTTTTTATTGTAGGCTTCAATTCGTAACGTGCGGCTGTCTTTTTTATATTGCCAGGTTAAAATAGAGTGGCTTGATGTTTCTGGTGCCAGCTCGTCAGTGAATTTCAGATAATCGTCGCCCGGATTCTGAAAGAACTTTCCGTAAGCCGCAGAAAGCTGACTGTTTTTGCTCGTTTTTACCGCTGCCGAAAGACGGGGAACAATATTTATTTCATCGATCAGCGAATTATATTCGGTTCGCAGACCGGCTTTCAGCGCAAAGCTTTTTATTACTTTCCACTCCGATTCGGCAAAGCCGGCAAACAGGTTGTTGTTGAATGAAAGGTTGAAGTTCCCATCCATATCAATGTCTTGTTCGTATTTATAAGCTAAAGCTTCTGCACCAAAGGTTGTGGTTACGTCCTTTACGGAATAATTGGATAAGGTAAGTTTTAACTGGCTGCTGTTTCGCGAAGTAGCGATTTCATCTGAATCGACATCCATATTTTCGCGATCGATGTTAACCGCAGCACCTGTTTGTATCATCCAGTCATCATTCAGCATTTCGTTATAGGTGGTGTTCGAATAAAGATTTTTATTGCCCAAAGAAACTTCCTGTAATGCTGATTGCTCAAAGTTATCATACAGTAAGCTGCTAGTGTCGTAGTTAAAAGTGGCAAACGATTTAAGCATTCCGGTTTCACTGGTTTTGTGTCGGAATAGCATCGTTGAGCCAACAATAACGGGTTCTTGCAACCACTCAACGTTTTGTTTGAACAGCTTGTTGCTGAGCGTGGTATTGAGGTATTCGCCACTGACCGACAGCGACGTATTTTCCCATCTTTTTGCATGCGAACCTTGCAAACCAACCGAAAGAACTGAAATACTCGATTTGGTTTCAGGCTCAAGTGCCACGGTATTTAAAGCTACGATTGATGATAGTGCCTGCCCGTATTCGGCAGAGTAACCTCCGGTGCTAAATACCGAACCATTAAAAAGGATGGGGGAGAACCGGCCTCGTGTGGGCAGATCGGGCATTTTTGAATAGTAAGGTGTATTTACCAACATTCCATCCATAAAGGTTTTGGTTTCGTAGCTTTCGCCTCCACGAACAAAAAGACGTCCTTCTTCGCCCACCGTTTGCGAGCCGGGTAATTTACCAAATGCACCATAAATGTCGCCATTGGCTCCTGCAGTTAGTGCCACATCAAGCGGTTTTAAAACAACCGACTTCTTTTTGTCACTGGCCTCAAAAGTTCCGGCATTAATTATTACTTCGTCGAGTTCGCTTATTTCCTCAATCAATACGATTTTAATATCAGAAACATCTCCTGCGATGTTTAACGCCTGTCCGTAGGTTTCAAATCCTACGCAACTGGCAATTAATGTTTGTTCTCCGGTAGCATCAGTTTTAAAGGTAAATACACCAAGACTATCGCTTGTTGTACCGTCGTAAGTTCCCTGAATAAAAATATTCACCCCGGAAATCGGGCTTCCGGATTCAGATTGTACAACTCCTGAGATTTTGACCTGCGCATGAGCAAACAGAATCAGAAATTGGAAGAGTATGAATAAAAGTGTTTTCATGGTTTTTTCTGTTTTATTGTTTTCGTACTTCAAATATCCTTCGGAAAAAGAAGGGGGAGAAATAAAAGAATACGGTTGGTTAGCATTTCACCACGAACGGGACTAAAACCATCACGAATCGGAAGAGAGATTTACGAATTTGCCATGAAAAACTACATCGTAGATGTTGGTTGAAACTTTAAGGTAGTGGCTTTGTTTTTAATTTTTGGATTAACATAAAAAGCTGAAAAAGAGAATATTATTGCGTTTGGTGGAAATAGTTTGTAACTTGAGAAATAAATATCTAAATATCTTTATATGGTTCTGGCTTTCACCCACACGAAAAGAAATTTCGAAACAATTTGGCTTCATTTTTTGCCTTTACGGCGGAACTGTCGATTTAGGACCATTTTAAAGATTCGAAAATCGATCATCGCACACGCATTTCAAAATACTTTACTGTCATTCCCGAACGCCAATCAGAGATTAAGTCTGGAATAAGTGCGCAAGTATTAACTATAAAAGCTAGCAGTTATGATTAAAACAGATCACGGAAACAAAACGGAGCGTATTCATGCGCTGGACTCATTGCGCGCAATAATGATGTTACTAGGGTTGGTTCTTCATACGGCAATAACTTATGGCACTTTGAATTATGGAAATGCCTGGACGATAAAAGACGCGTCAAGCACAAGTTTTATTATGGATTACATTGTAAACGTCATTCACAATTTCAGGATGCCGATATTTTTTGTAGTTGCAGGATTTTTTGGAGCCTTGTTGTTTTTCGAACGTAGCCCCCGAAGGATGCTTTGGAATCGAACTGCTCGCATATTTATCCCTTTCGTTGTTTTTATTGTGCTTTTGAGTCCGACAATAATTTTTGCTTTTACCTACTCTAAAAGCGTGTTTGCCGGTGTTGAAAATCCGCTTGCTTCTTCTTTAGCGATCTTTTCGAACCCCTTGCTTTTTATTCCTCCCCGAACCTTTCACCTATGGTTTTTGTATTACCTGTTTTTTATCTCCATAATTTCATTTGGATTAGGATATTTGTTTGAAAGTATTCCCCGGTTTACTAATTGGAGCACAAATGTTTTTAACCGGATACTGAATCAGCCAATTTTAAAAGTAGTGGTGTTTTCTGCCCTTACCGTTGTTTTACTTTTTATAATGAATTCAACCTGGGTGGCAACTTCAACAAGTTGGGTGCCCGATTGGAAAACATTTCTTTTCTACTTTTTCTTTTACGGTTTCGGGTGGATTTTATTTAAATCCAAGACTCATCTCGATACTTTTAAAAAATACGACTGGACTTTTACAATACTGGCGCTGGTGGTTATCTCAACCCAATTCTTTCTTTACAGTTCATTGGGCTTTGCATTAACAATCGTTTTTAAATCTGTTGCAGTGTGGTTATTTGTTTTTGGAATTACCGGCCTGTTTATTCGTTACGGAAGCCGGCATTCGCATTTAATGCGTTATAATTCCGATTCATCCTACTGGATCTATTTATTGCATTTGTCGATAGTTGCTACAATCCCGGGATTAATTGCCCAATGGCATGTTTCAGCAATCGTTAAATTTTTATTTGTGTTCCTGCTAACTTCACTCATTTGTGTGATCACCTACCACTATTTTGTTCGGGCAACATTTATCGGTAAGTTTTTAAACGGACGAAAGTATTCGCGTAAGCTACATCCGAAACGTGAGCCGATTCAAGTGCCATTGGAAAAGAAAGCAACGGTTGCCTAATTCTGTAGTCGACAATCAACTTTCAATATCATAGAAGAATAATTCAAAAGAAAATAGCCGCTCTTAGTGAACGGCTATTTTTTATGTAGGGATTGTCCTTTATTCGTAGACGCGAATAATCTCTCCTGTCCGTAATCCTTCCACACTTCGCTCGTAGCCTTTAGCTACTTTTTGCATCGAAACAGGCGTGTGGCCCGGAAAGGCATTTCCAAGTCGTTCTGCCGAGTCTTCAACCAGTTCCGGTGAAACTACATTTAGCCGGAATTCATTTCTATGTTCCTGCGAAACCGCAAGCACAAAACCATGGATGGCATTATTTGCCATAGCCGAGTTAGTTGCTCCAAACACCGGATCGTCGGCTAAAACTCCGGTGGTTAGCGTGATGGAACCTCCCTCGTTTAAGTAGTCTTTACCAATTCGAACAATGTTTACCTGGCCCATTAGTTTGCCTCGCAGCCCAACATAAAAGTCTTCTTCCGAAAGTTCGGCAAAAGGACCCCATTTTGTAGCTCCGGCACAATTTACAATGGCATCAACTTTACCGATCTGTTCAAACATATTTTTTATCGACTCAGAACTTTCCATATCAACCTGCACATCGCCATTGCTTCTGCTGGCTGTAATTACTTCATGCTTTTTCTTAAAATGGTTGGCAACGGCGCTGCCAATGGTCCCTTGTCCTCCAATAACTACTATTTTCATAAACTCAATATTTATTAACCGTTTAACAGCATAAAGTAGCGGTTGTTTAATTGCGGTTACTATTTCGAAATACAACAAAAGAGAAAAGCCAGACTTGCGAAAGCCTGACTTTAAATTGGAATATAGGAAATTTAATGAAGATCAAAATCGATTGCAATTACCTGTTTTCATTTTCGTGTAACTGCAATGATGAACCTCAAAATGGAATACATTTTAATGCAACAGTTTTACGGATTGATCATTACCGCTGTATCAACAGCCTGAAAAAAGACCGCGGGTTTCTCATCCTTAAATGTCCATGTATGCGTGGCATTGGCTTTAAAACGTTTGCCAGTTGTTTTATAAACACCGGTGTAAAAACCTTCCATAACAATTTTATCACCTCCATCGATGAAATCCGAAATTTCAATGCTAAAATCATCAAAATGTTCGGGGATGGTGGCCAGAACATTTGTTAGAACATCTTGCGGTCCAATGTATACACCATCACCTTTAATATAAGGAAGACCGGTGCAAGCGTGCCAAACAATTTTTTCGTCCCACATGGCCAAAACAGCTTCAATGTTGCCCTCCGCAAAATTCTGATATCCTTCTTTTAATTTTTCTAAATTACTCATGCTATTGTATTCTTAATTTATCGAACTTTCATTACTAAACGGGCCATTTCAACACCGCGCATATCTCTTGTTTTTAATGCTTTCTGTACCGCCAGCGAAGTGGTTAAATCCATTTCTCCGCCGCCGCCTTCCCAATGGTTGGCCAGCTGATTATAGTCTTTATACATGCTGTAAGTAATATGCGATCCAACAGCCTCGCTTCCTGCCGGAAGTATTATTCGCAATAATCCCCATGCGCCTTTTTGCCCATTGTCTACCATTTGTTGATGCCACGGTTTAAAGACTTCGTCTTCTACTTTTTCATAACTATCATGTTGCTGTTTCATGATATCAAAAACCATCATGGTGCCGATTTCCATCTCAAAATCACCACTGGTATTATTGATTTCGGTGGTATAAACCTGATGGGCAATATCGCGCGATTTAACCGTTTTTTCCATCATCGCATCACGGTCGCTCTGGCTCATATTGGGATAGGCATTTTGCACATACTGCTGAAATTTGTCACCGGGAATTCCTTCAAGCATGGCTGCCAGACTGCTAAATAGGGTAACGGTGAAATACTGCGAACCTTGTTGAGTTCCATTTGGCATCATGGCCCAAAGATCCCAGCCAATAATGTTGTTATCAGTAATGCGTTGTTGGTGAATCTTCGTCCAGAATTCTTCAACCTGCTGGTAATCGCCATCCATTTCATCCGAAACAGACATGAATTCCATTAAAATATAAAGTCGATCATTTTCTTGTTGTGCAAATAGGGTAGCTGTGCTCAGTAGCATAAAAACGACTAAAAAAATAGACTTTTTCATAATGTTTAATTTTAATTAGTTAGAATTATTGAAATGTTCTAAAAAGCACAGTGAGGTTTCCGAAATAGGCTTTCCGGAATTATAATTTTGCATTTTGTAAGTTGTGGAGATCAAACAATTCTGCTGGATTCTTTTAATGAATCGTATCTCTTTCATGTGGTGATTGTTTGATAAGCAACAACAAGTTAGTGCATTTTGAAAATAGAATACAAAATACTCCGCTATTATTTTTCGAATCAATATTATTTTTTACATAATTGATGTGCAACGACTTAGTTTACGATTGAACTTTGACTAGTCATGAAATTGGAATGATAAAGAATCGAATTGTCGCTCTAAATAAGAGTTTTAGAAAATACTGAATCTGTAATTAAAATACTAATTGGTATTATTTATGACTCTAATTACTGATAAATGATTAGCATAAAATTTATTCGAACAATTGATCGTTTTGTTCGATGGCTTATTTCGGTATCAATCAATAAATCATTTGACTAATGAAATTTTAGCATCGAAGTATGCTTTTAAACTCGGTAAAAAACGAAACCCGGAATATGAATTTCGTGTAAAAATAAACTGCAGAGAAACCTATTGTACTTAAAGAAATTCGAGGAGTTTTCAGATTTAAATAGTTAAACTAAAATTGTTATGCCGGTAAAAAAACTTAAAGCATTTCTTGATGAAAACAATGTAAAGTACATCGTAATCAAACATTCGAGTGCTTTTACTGCTCAGGAAATTGCAGCAAAAAGTCACATTTCGGGTAAAGAGTTTGCAAAAACCGTAATTGTAAATGTTGATGGTAAAATGGCGATGACCGTACTTCCTGCTTCGTATCAGGTTGATTTTGAACTGTTGAAAGATATCTTCGGGTCGCAGCATGTTAAACTGGCGACTGAGGCTGAATTTCAGCGTTTTTTCCCCGACTGCGAAATAGGAGCGATGCCGCCATTTGGCAATCTTTACGACATGGAAGTTTTTGTGGCCGAAACGCTTGCTGAAGATGAAGAAATTGCATTTAACGCAGGCAACCACACCGAAATGATTAAAATGAGCTATGCCGATTTTGAACGTCTGGTTGAACCACGGGTATTCAAATTTTCGTGGAAAACAGTTTCTATGCCCGGCGACCCGAGCGAAAGGTGGGCATTTGAATGAACAAAAAAAAAGGATTTCTGTTTCAGAAATCCTTTTTTAATATATCGTAAGTTGTTTGTTCTTACATCAAGAAACTCAACAAAATACCAGCCGCGACTGCCGAGCCAATAACACCCGAAACGTTTGGTGCCATAGCGTGCATTAACAAGTGGTTGGTTGGGTCTTCTTTTAATCCCATACCCTGTACAACCCTTGCACTGTCAGGTACTGCAGATACACCGGCTGCACCAATCATTGGATTGATCTTGTTCTCTTTTTTCAGGAACAGGTTCATGATTTTAGCTCCGGCTACACCACCCGCTGTTGCAATAACGAACGAGCCGGCACCCAATGCAAAGATCTTAATTGATGCAGGAGTAAGGAATACGTCGGCTTGTGTTGAAGCTCCCACGGTAATACCAAGCAAAATTGTAATGGCATCGATAAGTGGGTTGGCTGCAGTGTTTGCCAAACGTTTTGTTACACCCGATTCTTTTAGCAAGTTACCAAAGAACAACATACCAATAAGTGGCAATGCCGAAGGCGCAATGTATGCAGTCAGAATCAGACCAATAATCGGGAACAGTACTTTCTCAGTTTTAGAAACCGCACGCGGAGGTTTCATTTTGATCAGGCGTTCTCTTTTTGTAGTCATCAATCGGATTACCGGTGGCTGAATAACAGGTACCAGTGCCATGTAAGAATAAGCTGCAATCGCGATAGGACCAATCAGGTTTTTCACCGTGGTTCCATCCGGCAGAACGTTCAATCCATTCGCCAGTTTCGACGAAATGAAAATCGCAGTAGGACCGTCGGCACCACCAATAATACCAATTGCACCAGCTTCAGGAGCGGCAAATCCTAAATAAATCGCTCCAAGGAACGTAAGGAAAATACCAACCTGTGCAGCTGCACCCAGTAACATCAGTTTTGGATTCGAGATCAACGACGAGAAGTCGGTCATTGCACCAATACCAAGGAAAATAAGTGGAGGATACCATCCCTGAACCACACCCTGGTAAAGAATGTTGAGTACCGAACCTGGCTCGTAAACACCCAATTTCAGGTTAAAATCGGCCACCTGGAACATTGGAATGTTACCAATTAAAATACCAAATCCGATTGGTATCAAAAGCATCGGCTCGAAATCGTATTTAATAGCCAGGTAAAGGAAAATAAATCCCACAATCATCATAATGATGTTTCCCCAGGCTATGTTCGCAAAACCCGAGAATTCGTAGAAGTTAAATAATCCGGCTACCGCACCATTATAATTTTTATAGGTGTATCCGTCGCCATACAGGTTACCGTCGGCGTTAATTTTCAGAACGCGGTTAGGCAGTTTCACCTGTAGGGTTGTAACATTGTAACCTCCCTGTTGGTTTGGATCTTTGTTGGTACGCAACTCAGTAATCGGAACGGTGTTGAAGTGCAATTCAACTTGGTCTCCAATAACTTCGTAGCGACCTGAATATCGCTGTTTTGCTGAGTCAAGAAGAAATCCTCCATCAGTTTCAAACGTAAATGTTTTGTAACGTTTTACTGTTGTTGGATCCTCTTTTTGATCAGGCTCTCCTTCTTTATAAGTAGGAATTGGCACATATCCGTCGGAATGATTTATCCATTTCCCCTTTGTAATTACATCGCTGAGTTTCTCTGGCTGACCGGCAGCAAATACTGAGGGCGCAAGAAAAATCAATACGAATAATAATTGAACTATTTTTCTCATGTCAGCAATGTATTGTTTAAGCGATTTCTATTAACAGATCATCTTGCAACACACTGTCGCCCACATTAACTTTAATAGCTGTAACTTCTCCGGCTTTTGTGGTTTGTACCTGGTTTTCCATTTTCATGGCTTCCATAACCATCAGGTTTTGTCCTTCGGTTACCACGTCGCCAACAGTTACATTAATTTTAAGGATTGTACCCGGTAGTGGTGCTGTTACTTTGTGTTTTCCGGTTGATGCTGATTTTTTGATCTGTCCTTCTCCAGGCATCTTTTCAACCGGTTTCCGAATCAGTTTCGGAGTTTTTGAAGTTTTTACTTCTCCGTGAATCTTAACTTCGTAAATGGTTCCGTTTACATCCAGTTCTGCAACATTATCTTCAATGTCTTTTAAGTGAACGTCGTAATCGTTACCACTGATGGTGAATTTATATTTTTTCATTGTTTACTTTTTTTGCTCGTAATATTCAGAATTATTTATCGCGGCCAGTTGTTTTGTACACTGTAAATTTTTGAACTCCAAGGAGAGTACGATTTCTTCGTCTTTTTAATGGTAACGATGTTACTCTCTTCGTCGTGTAGTTCGTTAAAGTACATGTGCAGGGCTAAACTGATTGCTGCAGTTACGTTACCTTCCATGTATTCTTCGTCTTCTTTAACTTCTGCCTGCCCTTTGGTTTTGTTTCTTTTTAGCTTCTCCTTGTTGAATTTCATGTTAATCAACTTTGGAGTATTGCTAAACACAATAACCAAACAGGTAAGCGCTGTGAAAACGATGCAGAATCCAACGATTGCAACAGTGTACCCAAACTGAACAGAACTGGCTAATAGAATTGATAATGGTTCCATAATTTGTTCTGTTTTTAAAGTGGAATATTTGAGTGCTTCTTAGGTGGATTAACCAGTTTCTTAGTAGCAAGACTTTGTAATCCGCGAATAATTCTGAACCTTGTATTACGAGGTTCGATAACATCGTCGATATATCCGTAAGATGCAGCCTGATATGGATTTGCGAATTTCTCTTTGTATTCTTCCTCGTGGTCGGCAACAAATTTAGCGCGTTCTTCAGCATCTTCAATATCGCGTAATTTTCTTCCGTGAAGTACTTCAACAGCACCGGCTGCACCCATAACCGCAATCTCGGCAGTTGGCCAGGCGTAGTTAAGGTCGCCACGCAGTTGTTTACTCGACATTACGTCGTGTGCTCCACCGTACGATTTACGCAATGTGATAGTAATTTTTGGAACAGTAGCTTCACCGTAAGCAAACATCAGTTTTGCACCGTGAGTAATAATACCACCATACTCCTGACGACTTCCTGGCAAGAATCCCGGAACATCAACCAATGTGATGATTGGAATATTGAATGAGTCGCAGAAACGTACAAAACGAGCTGCTTTTACTGAAGCGTCAATATCAAGCACACCGGCTAAGTAATTTGGCTGGTTAGCTACAATACCAACAGGTTGTCCGTCGAATTTAGCAAAACCAACAACGATGTTTTTCGCGTAGTTACGGTGAATTTCAAGGAACTCGCCATAGTCAACAATGGTATGAATAACATCTTTTACTTCGTAAGGCTGGTTCGGATTGTCAGGAATGATTTCATTCAAAACATCATCCAAACGATCGATTGGATCGGCACTGTCAGTGGCAATCGGATCTTCCAGGTTGTTTTGTGGAAGATAGCTGATCAGTTTACGTAAGATAGAAATACCTTCCTGCTCGTTTTCAACTAGGAATTGTGCAACACCTGATTTAGATGCGTGAACTTTACCACCACCAAGATCTTCAACCGAAATGTCTTCGCCGGTTACCGTTTTAACAACTTTTGGTCCGGTTACAAACATGTACGAATTTTGCTCGGTCATCATGATAAAGTCGGTTAGGGCAGGAGAGTACACTGCACCACCGGCACATGGTCCGAAAATAGCTGAGATTTGTGGAATAACTCCCGAAGCCAAAATGTTACGCTCGAAAATTTCGGCATAACCGGCCAGCGAGTTCACACCTTCCTGAATACGTGCACCACCCGAGTCGTTGATACCAATTACAGGCGCTCCGGCTTTCATTGCCATATCCATTACTTTGCAAATTTTCTGTGCAAAGGTTTCTGATAACGATCCTCCAAAAACGGTAAAGTCTTGCGAGAATACGTAAACTACACGTCCGTCGATTGTTCCGTGACCGGTAACAACTCCGTCGCCCAAAAACTTGGTTTTCTCTAAACCGAAGTTTGTACAGCGGTGAGTAACAAACATGTCAAATTCTTCGAAACTACCTTCGTCAAGAAGCATTTCGATTCTTTCGCGAGCAGTAAATTTGCCTTTTTTGTGCTGCGCTTCAATTCTTTTCAATCCGCCACCCAGCTTCGCTTCTGCTCTTAGGTCGATTAACTTTTTAATTTTATCCTGGTTGCTCATAAAATCGGTTATTATAAGTGTCTTTTATTCTTTTCCACAAATTTCGGTTAATACGCCCATTGTAGCTTTTGGGTGAAGGAAACCAATGTTTAATCCTTCGGCTCCTTTACGCGCTGTTTTGTCGATCAACTGAACGCCTTTTTCTCCAAGTTCGTTCAACGAATCGTTTACACTGTCAACAGCAAAAGCAATGTGGTGTACGCCCTGGCCTTTTTTCTCAAGGAATTTACCAATTGGTCCGTCAGGACTTGTTGATTCCAATAACTCGATTTTAGTGTCGCCAACCTGGAAGAAGGCGGTTTTTACTTTTTGGTCTGCCACTTCTTCAACGGCATAGCATTTTAGACCCAGCATCTCTTCGTAGTATGGAATAGCTTCTTCTAAACTATTTACTGCGATCCCGATGTGTTCTATATGAGAAATGTTCATATTGTAAATAATTGTATTCTTGAAAATAAGCAGATTTTGAAGCAGTTAGTACAGTTTATTTAGGCATTAATCGTTTCTATATCTGCTTATTTAGAATGGTTATAAAATATTAATAGTCAAATTTTTAAACTCCAACAAAGTTATGGTTCTTACAATTCCCTATTCACGAAAAACCGAAAACCTGATTGTTTGGTATTACGATTTTAGAATTAGTTAATATTCGAACGAAATGATAAAATTGTTGATGATAATAGTCATAAAAAAAGCAGACACTTGGTCTGCTTCTTTAAACATATGTCTTTTATTCTCCCCTTACATAATGGTAATGTGGACCGAATCGTTCAAACGATGCTTTGTCTAAAGATTCTTGATGGTCAGGGTGAGCGATAGATATCAGAAGTTTTGCTCTTTCCTGAAGTGTTTTTCCATATAAGTTAACAGCACCATACTCAGTTACCACCCAATGCATGTTTGCACGAGTAGTTACAACACCTGATCCTGAAAGTAAGGTAGGGCTGATTTTAGAAATACCTTTATTAGTTACCGATGGAAGTGCAATAATTGGTTTACCTTTTTTAGAGTGACCGGCACCACGGATAAAGTCGATTTGGCCACCAACGCCAGAGTAGTGAGTAATACCAATTGAGTCGGCACAAACCTGACCTGTTAAGTCGATAGCCAGTGCTGAGTTAATTGCTGTTACTTTATCGTTTTTACGTATGCTTGCTACGTGGTTGGTGTGTGCAACATCCATCATAGCAACACGTGGGTTGTCGTCAACAAAATCGTAAAGTGCTTGCGATCCCATAAGGAATGATGCTACCATTTTACCCGGATCGGTTTTTTTCTTTTTACCGGTAATAACTCCTTTTTCAACCAAAGGAAGAATACCATCGGCAAACATCTCGGTGTGTACTCCAAGGTCTTTGTGGTTACCCAATTGCGCCAAAACAGCGTTTGGTATACCACCAATACCCATTTGTAAACAAGCACCATCGTCAACTAACTCGGCAACATTTTTTCCAATTTTAATATCCATATCCGTAAGTGGTGCTGGATCGTGAACATATAATGGAATGTCGTCTTCAACGAATATGTCGATTTCGTCGATGTGCATCATTGCATCACCCCATGCTCTCGGAACATTTGGGTTTACTGCTGCAATTACCGTGTCGGCATTTTCAATAGCAGCGCGGGTTGCATCAACAGAAGTACCTAACGAAACGTAACCATGTTTGTCAGGAACTGACACCATAATCATGGCAACATTTACTTTTAAATAGCCTCTGCGCATTAAACGTTGGGTTTCGCTCAGGAAAATTGGAATGTAATCAGCGTAACCTGATTGCGTTTGTTTTCTCAGGTTTCCACCAACAAAAAATTGTTCAGAATGAAAGATTCCTTCGAATTCAGGATCGGCATAATCTACCTGACCTTCGACATGGATATGCTGAATGGTAACATTATGAAACTCTTTGTTGCGACCTCTCTCAACCATCGGTTTTATTAAGGTGTGAGGAGTGACGGCAACACTACTTAAATGGACTCTGTCTCCGGTTTTGATAACCTTAACAGCTTCCTCCGGCGATACATACTTGATATTTTTCATGTTTTATCGGATTATAAAATACGGCTAATAATTTCAGGTGCGCAAAGATAGAAATTTAATTACCCCCACTATAATTCGAATATTATAATGTGAAGTTCGAATAGATATGTAAAGTATTTGTTAATTGCGGGTTTAGCTACTTTTATTTGGACTAATAACAGATAAGGAATGGAGAGTAGTGGTTTATTGTTAAAAAGTCTGTGAGTCAATTTGTTTCGTAAAATTTCCGGATATAATCTAAACGAATTTTGAGAATGTTGAATATGCTTTAATTTCCTCTATTTCCGAACTTAAGTTTAAGATTTATACGCGCCTGATTTTCGACTTATTTTCTATCTCAATTCAAGAAAATGGGATTTAACTGTTTCATTTATTGGAAATTATCTTAATTTAGCTGTCACCTTTAAAATACATAATAGCGATGAACCAAATGCAACGAGACAAGTTGATATTGCTCAACATGCCCGATGATGATCTGTTCCGGCAGTTTTGCAGTATTCTGAAAACACACAAATATCGTGTGACACGGGCTGTAACAATTCAGGCAGCCGTTCAAAAAATTATTGAGTATTCTCCCGATCTAATCATTTGTAGTCACAATTTTCTCGATTACGATGCTTATCAAACCTACAATTTATTGCGTCGTACCACATTAAATTGTGTAACTCCGTATGTTGTAGTTGTCGACAATTACGACTCGGATGAAATAATGATGGGGCTGGAGCTCGGAGTCGATAATTTTATCTTTACGCCACTCAACGAAAAGCGTATAGTTACAAAACTAAAGCTGTTGTTCGAAAAAATAGATAAACTTAAAGCATTTGAGCGCTCTACTTTCGAAAAGCTTTTTGTTACCTCGCCAATCGGAATGTTGGTTTGCGAAACCGATAGGATTGAACGTGCCAACCCGGCGTTTTATCAGACAATGGGTTTTGACAAAAATTTGAGCCTGCCGGGATTAAAAGAAATTTTTGATTTCAGTGAATTTCCCGAGCAGCAAAAACAATTTTGCAGGTGTTTAAAAGGACTGACCAACGATTGTACCGTTTCGGATGTGCAATTGAAAGGCGGGAATGAGTATCGTACGAATTTGTACATTTCTAATATTTCGAATTTTGTAGTTAACCGTTTGCTTATACAAGTAGAGGTTCGGTTGGATCAAACTGCTAATTCATTTTCCGGCAATGATCAGAAAGTTTTATCTGAAACAAAACAGGAACAACCGGCTGATTTTGAGTTAACCTCGAGAGAGTACGATATTTTAAAAATATCGGGCAAAGGAACCCCCATTAAGCTAATTGCTGCCGAATTAGGAATTTCGCAGCGGACGGTGGAGAAACACCGCTCGAATATTATGCGAAAAACAGATTCAATGAATATTATTGAAGCCATTGGCAAGGTATACGGCATGAGTCAAAAACTCCAGGATACGTGATATTGCGTATTGGATTTATTGAGTGGCGGTATTTACGTATTGCGCAAAATTTTATCAACGTTTACTTTTGAATCGTAATTAAATGATTAGCATCCCTAAGCGAAAGTTTAATTTATCGCGAGTGCCGGACTAACAGAAGGTAGCTTGCTGATAATATAAAAAGGAAGAATTATTGAAATCTACCTCCATTAAATCTATACCGGGTAAAAAGTTACCGCGTGGTATGGATTTTTGTCATTAATACATCTAAAGATGTTAAAAAATAGGGGTATTTTCTACGCTTTAGGTTTAATCAAAATCCATTGTAAATAATAAAAAATAAAAAGGATAGATCCTTTACGAGGCAACATATGCTTATTAATTTAATAATACATAAATAAAATTAAATAAACTGAATAATGAAGAATCATAAAATTCCCTGACAAGAAACAAGGAATCGTTTCGCAAAGCGACGTAGAAAACGGTTATCCCCAACTGTTCCGCAGAACTTTAGACTACGCTAAAGTTATTCCGGAAACTAATCCTGAATCCTCTCGGGATTATTAAATGTAACATCCAAATTATTAACAACTTAAAAATTTTAAAATGAAAAAATTAGTATTCTTATTCGCATTGGTTCTGACGGCAGGTTTTGCAATGGCACAGAACAATACAAGTACAGTTTCACAAGAAGGTGATTTAAACGGAGCAACAGTAAACCAGGCAGGTTTAGAGAATGGCTCTGTAATAACACAGGAAGATGGTTACAATACTGCAACTGTTGATCAGTCTGGTGAAAAAAATGCATCAGAAGTTTCTCAACGTACTTTGTCATCAACAGAATCAAACTTCGTTGATGTTGATCAGGAAGGGAAAAGCAACTTTGCTAAAGCTCGCCAGTTTAACGCCAAAAATAGTATTACAATAAAACAGGTGGGTGATAACAACTGGGCTTCTTCAGGTATGGCTCAAGGTGCAAGTAAAACAATTGTTACTCAAACCGGTGACGATAACTATACCTATACTTATTCTACTCAGGGAAATACGAATCAGACTGTAACGCAGACTGGAAACGAAAACCTTGCCACAGCCAAAAGTGCCGGAGGTTATAATAATGCCGAAATTACTCAAATCGGAGATGGTAACATTTCCGGAAATAATCCATTTTATCAGGCTGCATATGGTATTGATCAGGATGGTGCAGGCAACACTGCCGACATTAAAGTTTATGGTAATGATAATAACACTTATGAAGCCCAAACAGGAGTTTCAAATGCCGCAGTAATTAAAGTTGGATTCCAGGATATTCCTACATACGAATCGAACCTGAACAATGTAAGCATTGTGCAGGAAGGCGACGCCAATCAGGCAATGTTTGGTTTAACTATGGGCGATGAAAATGTTTCAGAAATCAAGCAAATAGGTAGTTCTAACTACACTGAGTTCGGTATTAAATATGGTTCTTACAATTCAATGAAAGAAGAAGTTACCGGTAGTGGTAACCGTACTCGTTTAGGTGTAGCAGCATCTTGGGGATCAAGTTCTGACGATAATACAGTGATTATTACAAAAACCGGTGATTACAATATGGTTTCAGGAAACATTACTGGTGATGAGAATGACGTTACAATTACTCAAGACGGTTCGTCGAACCATGTTGGTACAACCTGGTATTCACGTGATGGTGTTTCAATTACAGGTAATATGAATACTGTGGATATTCTTCAGGGAACTGATGGTAACATGAGTTTAAACTCAGTGGTTGGAAATGGTAACATGGTTTCGGTAACTCAAAATTAGTGCTAAAACGAAAGTGTTTCGTAAAGCAATTGAAGTAGCCTGATTAGCTATCAGGTCTTCAAGCATTATAATGTAATGGTCCTCCCGGTGAAATGCCGGGAGGTAACCATTAAAAATGTAAAAGTTGCAGAAAACACGTATACACTTAGTAGTGCCCGATCGGTTTGATTATGGTAATTTTAGTTGAAATGTTTTAGGCCTTACCCACAAATAAAAAAGTTATGCTGAGGAAAATATTCTATTTCGTTCTATTCATGAGTTGTTTTGCAAATGTTCAGGCACAAGAGAACCTGGTTGAGCATTTGCTGGAATTGATGCAGGTTGGCGTTATCGATAATGGATTGCTGTTAAACAACAACAGTATTATTGGCCAGGTTGGCGATGCCAACACAATAGTTGTAAATCAGGAGCAAAATGGTTTGTTAAACAATACTATATTCTCTCTTCAGCTACAGACTGAAAATCAGGCCGGAATAATTCAGCAAGGATCCGGACATTATACAGCCCTTATTCAGGATGGAGAGAACAACCAGGCAAACACATGGTCGGTTGGAGTGCTTACTGCTACCGAAATCTATCAAAAAGGCAACAGAAATACCATTAATTCATATATCGATAACGAAGGGATTTTGCCCAAATCGAATTTGCTTAACCAAGTTGGAGATGACAATACCATGGAAATTGCCTTATTGGGAAATGGCGACAACTGGACCGAGCGATTGCCCAAAACAGTTGATGCAACTCAAATAGGAGCGGATAATAATCTCGAACTAATTCTCGATCATTCGGCCATA
Organism: uncultured Draconibacterium sp.; assembly: GCF_913060805.1. Taxonomy (GTDB): domain Bacteria; phylum Bacteroidota; class Bacteroidia; order Bacteroidales; family Prolixibacteraceae; genus Draconibacterium. The sequence goes on along the minus strand of NZ_CAJXTC010000026.1, from coordinate 11,960 downwards.
CCCGGTATAAAAGTTACCCAAACGGGTGGAATGAGTTTAATATTAAAGCACAGCGACTTTTATTTCCCCGCACAATAATATGAAACCACTTTTTTCTATACTCCTGATCTTTGTTTGCATTGGCTTTTGCAGTGCTCAAAATGATACGATTAAAGCTTCAAAACAAATAAAAGAAGCTCCTGACGATTTAAAACAATTAATTAAGGAGATTACGGAAGAAAAGGCACAAAAGGTAAGTCGGGATGCGGATTTAGAGATTGATGGCTTGTTAGTTGATGAAACAAAAACAAAAAGTGGACGAGATTTTTACGATTTGTTTTACCGCGACTGGGAGGCTCCGGCTAATGCAAAAAACTATTCCATTTTTGTTACCGAAAAACCTTACCGCTTAACCACCACTCAAATACAGGTAAAAATAAACGAAACACTTGTGTTTCAATCATTTTTGCAACCCCGGGGCGATATTGTTGAAACCCTTGCTCAGCAGGCGGTTGCGCGCACACAAATTTACTTACAAAATTATGAAGCAATTTTAAAACAATTGGAAGGTGCTGACCGTGCAGGTTCTGGCATTTTTTAAACAAAACCATACATTATGAGAAAAAAAATATTAATCCTTTTAGGAGTTTTTGCAATGGGCATTTCGTATTCTTTTGCCCAGGATTTTGTCTATTCTCCTAAAAATCCCGCTTTTGGCGGAAGTCCATATAATTACAGTTGGCTTTTGAGTTCAGCGCAAGCGCAAGATACCTACGAGGCTCCGGCCGACGAAAGCAGCTCGTACAGTAGCTATTATAATTCCGATCCGGTAGATAATTTTACAGAAAGTCTGAATCGTCAAATCCTTAGCCAGTTGTCGAGGCAGATCGTAAGTCGTCAGTTTGGCGAAGATGCTTTAGACGAAGGAACTTATGTTCTTGGTGATTATCAAATTGAAATCGGGAACGGAGGGACCGGTTTGAATATATCAATCGTTGATAATTCAACCGGGGCAACAACATCGGTAGAAGTACCTTATTTCTAAGACAGATATGGTTGAAATGTTAAAACTTCAAAGACTGATTTTCAGAACACTTTTGTTCTGTATAATTGTATCTGTTATCGCCGGATGTAGTCCGTATTTCTACCAGCCATTGGGCGAAAAACGTGAAGCGCAGCTTGGTCCCGAAACGCCGGTGAAAAAGGATTTACTTGATCTGCCTCAACCCAAAGAGCCGATTGTGGTTGCTGTGTATAAATTCAGAGATCAGACCGGGCAATACAAAGCGTCGGAAGTTGGTGCCAACTGGTCTACCGCAGTTACCCAGGGAGCTACCAATATTCTTGTGCGAGCATTGGAAGAATCTGGTTGGTTTGTACCTATTGAACGAGAGAACATCAGCAACTTGCTGAATGAACGAAAAATTATTCGGTCGAGCCGCGAGCAGTACGAAGGAAATAACGGAGTAATGTTGCCTCCGCTTTTGTTTGCCGGTGTTTTGCTCGAAGGAGGAATTGTTTCGTACGAAACAAATATTTACACCGGTGGTGCAGGGGTTCGCTATTTTGGTACCGATGCCTCGGCTCAATACCGCGAAGATCGTGTGAGCATATATTTACGTGCTGTTTCTACCAGTAATGGTAAGATTCTGAAAACTATTTACACTACAAAATCCATCCTTTCGCAGGAAGTTTCAATGGGTGTTTTCCGGTATGTAAAATACAAACGACTGCTGGAAGCAGAAACCGGTTATACCTATAATGAACCTACCGAACTGGCAGTTACTGAAGCTATTGAAAAAGCGGTTCACAGCCTGATAATTGAAGGTGTTTTGGATAATTTATGGACCCTAGAAAATCAGGATGAGATTAAAGATGAGCAGATACAAAACTACATGGCCGAAAAAGAAGACAGGGTAGATATAGACCATATGGGGCGGCCATTTGAGCAGCACCTGAGAGGAAAAATGTTTGCCTCGGTTCTTGGGACCGGGCAGTTTTATACCGGCGATTATTCTACCAGTTACATTCGTCCCGGAGCTTCATTGGAATTAGGATATGCCTTACACAAAAATTTCTTTCTGGAAACCGATGTCGGGTACCAGCGCATTCATATCGATGACTTAATGACATCTGACGAATATTATGCCGATATGAGTTTAATGTATTTGCTAAATCCTGAAGGTAAATTCTCGCCACATTTTGCTGTGGGGGGAGGCGCGTATTATGATTTCGACTCGAATGTTGGTTTGTCGGACAAAAGGTTGATTCCTTACGTTTCGTATCGTGCAGGAGTTGAATATTTATTTGGAAACAAGTTTGCCGCATTGGGGAAAGTATATGTAAACCAGCTGTTCTCCGACAGGTATGATGGCGAAACAGTCGGACAGTTTAACGACCATATTTGGGGATTTAAACTGGGTTTGAAATTTTATATGGGTAAAAATTAAAAACAAAATAAATGAGCAAGATAAATTGTTTACTACTTCTTTTTATTGGCGTGCTGTTGTTTGCATGCGAAGAAGAAAAACTTGACATCGATAAGTTCGGTTCAATTCGGGGACAGATCCTCGATGGAGAAACTTACGGTCCGCTGGACGGTGTGCAGATTGCCACTAACCCGGCAAGTACATCTACAATTACAAATACCGATGGCGTATTTGAGTTTAATAAGGTAGCTGAAGGAGAGTTGGCCGTAACTGCACGGAAGAAGGATTACCTGAGTAGTACAGTGAGCGTCGCAGTGTACGATAATGAAACCACGTCACTTACTTTCTTTCTTTTAAAAGATGAGAAAAATATTGGCTGGGTTACAATTTACGATCCTGTGCCGGGAAACGGCGCTGTTGATCAAAATACGTCGTTAACAATGCAGTGGCAGGTCGATCAGGAAGATAATAGCAAAAACTTAGAATATAATGTATATTATTTTAGGGCGAACTCAACAACACAAAATTCGGCAGGTGAGAATCTTTCGGATCAGGAAGTAATTATTTCGGGATTAGAGAGCAATACAACATATTACTGGTATGTTGTAGCGAAATACGAAGGAAGCAGGGTGGCTAACAGTCCAACCTGGAGTTTTAGAACACAGAGTGAGAACTAATTTCCGGTACATTTTATTAGGAAGAGGGAGCTGTTAGAGCTCCCTCTTTTTTGTGATAATATATTTGTATTATTTGTTCTTTATGTCGTGTTATATTCTGTCAATGAGTTAAATATAGAGAAAATACGTATTTCATAATCTTTTTCGTTTTTGTAATTTGCTATCAGATAAAAAATGAGGATTTAAAATGAAAACTACCCAAAGTAATCTGCTTCTGATTGGCGAATCGGAAGCATCAAGTAAAATGTTTATCGATGTATTGGCTAAAGAAAACTATCATGTAACGTTTGTAAGTAATATCGAGATAGCTATTCAAAAGCTAATGAAAGAGCTCCCTGATTTAATAATCTGCTTCTATGATATAAATGAGTTAAATGGGTTCCAGGTTTATAATATTCTCGACAACGAAATATTAAAAAACGAAATACCATTTATTATGATCTTTAATCAATTTCGCAAAAACGAGTTTTTTGTTGCGGTTGAATTAGGCATTGATAGTTTTATATTTCCACCATTCGATCAGGAGCGTATTCTAAATATTATACAGAAGCAATTGGTTAAGAATATGGAACGGAAAGCATATGGCGCTATTAAGTTCGACTCAATTTGTAAAATGATTCCATACGGCGTATTTGTTGCCGATGATAAACGTATTACTCAAACTAACGAAACATTTGATAAGTTGGTAGATTTGGCAAGCAAGCGAAACGGGAGTTATTTATTAAATGAAGTATTCGCCTTTAATTCCGGAAATGAGGATGAGTTAAAGCTTTCGCGATTTATGAATGGTTTAACAAAAGATTGCAGACTAAACCGAATTCGAATTCACGGAAAGGAGAAAGAGTATTTTAACGTATACTTTTCGCATGTAAAAAAACGAGGTTCCGTATCAAAAATAATTGGCGTTGTTATTCCTTTAAATGAGACAAAACAAATTTCAGAAATTAATTATCTGAACGATGAGAATGAGGTGAAATATCTTGATCCGAATTTAATAACTGCGCGAGAGCGACAGGTGCTACAATTATCGGCAACGGGAGTGCCCATTAAACAAATTGCAGATCGGTTAGGCATTTCGGAACGTACCGTTGAAAAACACCGCTCAAACATTATTCAAAAAACTGACTCGGGTAATATTATGAAGGCTGTATTTATGTTTGGAAAAAACTACATGTTGAACGTTTGATATTGATTTTGTAAAGATTAAAATACCGTATGATAATATTTTCATACGGTATTTTTTTGACCGATACCTGTTGCACGTAGTTCTGATTTCTTATCTGAAAGTCTCTTTGCTTTTTATTCGTGCTTATTGTTTTTATGAAATACTAACTGGTTGTTATAGAGATGTTTTTGCTGAGTTGTTAGTGTTGGGGCTTACAAGATTATTGCTTCATGATTCTCTTATTTACTTGTATGTTTTCCTAATGTAATTTTGATTGTAAATCTTGAAATCGGAAAAATGCAACTTAGTAAAACCAAACACTTTTATAAAATCCGAAACTCAAATAGAGTTTTAAATAATCCTTTTAATTAACAACTTAAAATTTTAATTATGAAAAAGTTATTTTTCTTATTAGTAATGGTGTTTGCTGCATCCATTGTAATGGCGCAAACAAACAAATCTGTAATTATTGAAAGTGGAACAAATCAAACTTCAACAGTTGATCAGCAAGGAGAAGACAATGAATCCTTGATTGAGCAAAGCAACAAAAAAAATGAAGCGACAGTAACCCAGATTAACTACCTACTCGTTGATGATGACGCGGGTGATGCCAATTATTCTGAAGTTATGCAAAGTGGAAAGCGAAATGATGCTAACGTTACCCAAATCCATGACAGAAGCGAACCATACGCAGGTCCTGGTGGAGTATTAGAAGCTTATATCACTCAAACAGGCGATGATAACCTGGCTGAGCAATTTCAAGGACCTCACCATCAAATGGGTGCGTCTGTTGCAACTATCGAGCAAGGTGGTGATAATAATGTCGCCTTACAGATGCAGGTTAAATATTCAAACGAAGCTACAATTTTGCAATCCGGCAATCTAAATACGGCCAAACAAGCTCAAGATACCAAACTGCCGGATGACTACGTAGGTAGTTCTAATACAGCTTTAATTAACCAGTCGGGAAATAAAAACTGGGCAGAGCAAGAACAGCATGGATGGGCGAATGAGGTAACAGCATTGCAGTCGGGTAACCGCAATGAAGCTTATCAAACGCAAGCGGTTGCTTCGTGGAAAAGTGTAGCCTTTGTTGAACAGACAGGCAATGACAATGATGCTTGGCAAGATCAGTTAGGTCATAAAAATAGTGGAACTATTACACAGGCCTCTGGATCTAATATCGCTATGCAAGACCAGACGTCATTAGCCGGTCAACCGGGAGACTTCGTAAACGAAGCAATAATATCTCAATTGGGAGGTAATGGAAACACCGCCAATCAAACACAAACAAATTTGTTTGAAATGGGTAAAAACTATGCAATTATTACACAAGATGGTAGTAGCAACTTTGCTTCTCAGGAACAGGTTGGAGCTATTAATTGGAGCTCTGTTAGCCAAACCGGAAGTGGTCATAGTGCAACAGTAACCCAAAGCCAAAGTATTATTCAGCTGCCTTAATATTATTGTATATAAGCTATAATCAAAGCTTTAGGTTTATGAAGAATATAATATTGCTAATTCTGTTGGTTTTTTGTGGATTTAGCCTGTTGGCTCAAACCACTAATTTTACGACGGTCAATCAAAGTGGTAAAGACCAGTTTGCAGAAACGGATCAGGTTGGCAACATGAGTAGTATATTGATCCAACAAATTTCGAATAAGGCACAATTTGCCTGGGTAAATCAATCAGGAGAGATTGAGGACCATGAAACACAGATGGTTTCGCAAGGTGGCGAAGATAATCACTCTGTTGTTGATCAAACTTATGGCGGAAAAGGTAATTTGTCTTATTTACATCAGTTTGGTTCGCACAACAACTCCAGGCAGATTCAGAAAGGTAATGGCAACCAATTTAATATTATTGGAGTTGCGCCTGATGATGAGCCGGGAATCGAATCAGAAGAGTCGTATGTTGGAGTTCCTAACCAGGATGGCGATTATCATCAGTTATATCAAATTGTTGATGGGAATAGCAATCAGGCATGGATTTATCAGGCTGGCAGAGACCATTTTGCCCAACAGGATTTGCAAGGTGATTTGAATGAAACATGGACTTCTCAAAGCGGTAATGACCAGTATTCTACAATGATTATCAGTGGAAACAGGAACGGCAGTCATTATTTACAGCATGGCGAGGGAAAATTTCCTCACGATGAATCAGAAGAAGAAACCGAGCATGATGAAACAGATCATGGTAAGGGGAAAAGTGGTTCTTCAGTTGGGAAAAGCGATGATGGCGGTAAACCGTCTGAAATTCCTCCTGTGCACGATGAATCTCATGTTTTTGTTCCAACGGTTGGTGTTGCAATCAAACAAATGGGAAAAGGCTCAACTGCTGAAATGATAATTGAAGGCGATGATAATAAAGCCACAATAACACAGCGTGGTGGTTCTGGAAACGAAGGAAAAAACTGTGAAGGTGGCCACTTTGCCGGACAAGAAATTAACGGAGATTGGAACCGTATTTTTGCCGATCAGAGAGGTACTCACCATTACGGTTCGCAAGTCGTTTCTGGCCTAGAGAACCTGGTTACCTCGATTCAAAGAGGTAATGGCAGTAATTCCACTATCGACCTACTTGGTGATTTGAATGAAATTGGTTGTGATCAGAAAGGAAAATCAAACTTCTCAGATATTGACGTATCCGGGAGTTATAACGGAAATTTTATTGCAGCCATTGATGAATATGGAGTTAAAATCCTTCAGGAAGGACGAGGCAATTATTCCGATTTGGATATTGCCGGTAATTTCAACTTCGTTTCTGTTCAGCAAGGAGGTGGAGGATCTTCAGTAATTGACCAGAGTGGAGACTGGCATTCTGCAACTGTAACACAGTCGTCATTAACGACTCATTGATAGGGGCTAAAATCGGGCTGTCTGGATTTATCCTGCAGCTCGGTTTTATAGTACTAACTTAAATACTAAAAAGATTTTTTTACCCTTATTTTTTATTGGCTCAGGAAATTAAAGATCGAATAAAACCACCATTAAATCCGGTATCACAATTAATGTGAAAATTTTCTCTGACAACATTCGATTTTTAATTCGTTAAGAAAGATCCGAAAACGGATCTTTCTTTTTTATCTTTCTCTTGTTTTTCCTACTTTTAAGCACAAAATCATAAAACAAGTAGATCATGTTGAAAGAAAAAGTGCTAAATGCGTTAAACGAGCAAATAAACGCAGAACAATATTCATCATTATTATACCTCTCAATGTCAGCCTATTTTAACGATAAAGGGCTGCCGGGCTTTGCCAACTGGATGTATGTTCAGTATCAGGAAGAGCTGACTCATGCTAACAAGTTTTTCAATTATGTGGTTGAACGCGGAGGTAAAGTGGAGTTAAAAGCGATTGACCAGATGCCAACAACATGGGAAGGTGTTATCGATGTTTATGAGAAAACACTTGAACACGAGCAATTAGTTACCAGTTTAATCGACAAATTAGTTGATGTTGCGGTTGAAGAAAGAGACCATGCAACACAAAGTTTTTTGCGTTGGTTTGTTGATGAGCAGGTTGAAGAAGAGGCGAATGTCACCGAAATTCTTGATACGCTAAAGCTCATTAATGGCCAGGGGAACGGTATTTTTATGCTGGATCGTGAAATGCGTAATCGTACCTTCGTTGATACTACTGCTGCAGCTGAATAGATAAAAAATCAATATAAGGAATTAAAAGGCTGCTCTTATGGCAGCCTTTTTTATTTTTACAACATGGAACCCAGAGAACAAATATATACCAGATACGACCACCTAAAAGAGTTTTGCCAGTTAACATGGGACGATGCGTCATTCTTGAAACTTGAGAATGCTTTTGAATTTGCCCAAAATGTACTTGGTGAAACCCGCTTTTCTCACGACGAAGTAATTTTAAGCCATTCGCTCGAAGTGGCCTCCATAATTGCTATGGAGATCGGTCTGGAGCCCGACTCTGTAATTACTGGCTTGCTACATAACGTAATGTACGCCGGCCTAAAAGAAAAGGTAACTCAGGATGAAATTGGTAAAAAATTTGGTACCCATATTAGTTCTATTCTGGAAGGCATGGCAAAGATCAATGCCCTGGGAACCGATACCATTGATCTTCACTCGGAAAATTACCGAAAACTGATGTTGGCACTGGCCGGCGATGTACGTGTTATCCTCGTTAAAATTGCCGACCGTTTGCAGGTTATGCGCAATCTTGAAGTTTATAACGAAGCAAATCAGCAGAAACTCGCCAACGAAACACAATATTTATACGCGCCTTTGGCACACCGGCTTGGTTTATACAATATAAACTCCGAGATGCAGGACATTTGCCTGAAAATTCAAAAGCCTGATGAGTATTATTACGTAGTTAACCGCTTAAAAGAAACCGAACGCGAGCGGGCCAACTTTGTGGCCGAGTTTGTTAAACCCATTGAGAAAAAGCTACAGCAGCGCGGATTGAAATTTTCGATGAAAGCACGTACAAAGTCAATTTCGTCGATAAATACCAAAATGCGCAAAAAGAATGTTTCGTTCGACGAGGTGATGGACTTGTTTGCCATTCGCGTAATTCTCGATTCGGAACCGGAAAATGAAAAAGCCGACTGCTGGACCGCCTATTCGTTTGTTACCGAAGAGTATCAAACCAATCCAAACCGTTTGCGCGATTGGATAACCATTCCAAAATCGAACGGTTACGAGTCGTTGCATACAACGGTAATGGGGCCGCATAAAAAATGGGTTGAAATACAAATTCGTACCAAACGAATGGACGAGGTTGCTGAAAAAGGTTTGGCGGCACACTGGAAATACAAGGGTGGTAAGGAATCGAGTTTTGACTCGTGGCTGGCCGGAATTCGCGATATTCTGGAAAATCCGGGGCTGAATGCGGTTGATTTTATCGACCATTTTAACACCGATATTTACAGCGACGAGATATTTGTTTTCACTCCAAAAGGCGATTTAAAGAAAATGCCATCGGGAGCAACAGTTCTTGATTTTGCCTACGAAATTCACTCGCGAATTGGGGACACTTGCGTTGGCGGAAGGATAAATGGTAAAAAAGTTACGTTAAAACACAAGCTTAAAAATGGCGATCAAATTGCAATTGATACGTCGAATAACCAGAAACCAAAGTTAGACTGGTTGGATTTTGTAGTTACATCGAAAGCCAGAAACCGCGTTAAAACGAGTTTGAACGAAGATCGTAACCGCCAGGCAAACGATGGCCGTGAGATGTTGTTGCGTAAGTTTAAAAACTGGAAACTGGATTTAAACGATGATGCAATTCGTAAAATCCTGAAACATTTTGGTTTTAAACTGGCTGTTGATTTTTACTACGAAGTTGCGGTGGGTAAAATAGATACGCTGGAAGTAAAATCGTTGTTTGTTGAAAAAGAAGAGGAAGAAGATACAACGAAAAAGACTCTTGAAGAGCTGTTGCCAACAGGCGAAGCGAAAAATCTTTCGTACGATGGTGGCGAAGATTTTCTGATCATCGATAACAACCTTAAAAATGTAAATTACAAGCTGGCAAAATGCTGTAATCCTGTTTTTGGCGATAGAATATTTGGTTTCGTTACCATAAATGAAGGTATTAAAATTCATCGCGACAATTGCCCGAATGCGCCTCAAATGAAGGAGCGCTTCCCGTACCGGATCATAAAAACCGTGTGGAAAGACAATACCAGCAACAGTTCATTTTTAACGTCGTTGCATATTTCCGGAACCGATGAAGTTGGCATTGTTTCGGAAATTACGCACATCATAGCAAAAGATATCGGCACACAAATGCGTTCGATAAATATTACGAGCGACAAAGGAAATTTTGAAGGAATATTGCAGGTTTCGGTTTATAATCTCGATCACCTCGAGTTTCTTATTCATAAACTAAAAAAGGTAAAGGGTGTTATTTCAGTAAGTAGGGGAGAGAAATAGAAATGGAGAATACGAAGATTGAAAACAGCCTGAAAGTAATTGAAGATTTGTTGAAAACTGAAAAGGCAGAACAGGCCAAGAATCTTTTCGAAGAGCTTGAAGAACAGGATTCTGTGCGATATTTTTTGCTGAAAGGAAATATTGAACAAAAATACCAGAATTGGGGAGAAGCCATTAATGCTTTTAACCGTGTGTTAGATATTGATCCGCAGAATACTGAGGCCGCAAATAATCTTCACCTGATAAAAAATATATTGAATTTTTGGAATCCGGATTTGCTCAACCCGTAAGTCGCTAAAAAATAATGCCATTTTTATTGGTACTGTTTTTGTTTTTGCAATAATGTGCAAAAAGAGTCGCGAATCTTAGTTGCTGTATTTTAGGTTTTTAATTCAGAATTACTATTTTTGGGGCTCATCGACGAAATTTAGAGGGAAATTAAACTGAATTATAAAATATTAAAAAGTAGTTGAAAAAATGAAAAGAGTAGTATTGTTAATGGTGATGGTGTTTATTTCTGTAATGTCATTTGCCCAAGACGCCAGTGAATTAATGACGCAGGCAAATGCCGCTGTAGAAGGCAAAGATTTTGAAAAAGCGATTGAATTATTCGAATCTGTATTGGCCATTCCTGATCACGGACAGAATGTAGATAATATTAATGCTGTACTTGGCCAATTACGTCCGGCTGTAGCTAAAACTAAAGCTTCGGATGCAGTTGATGCCAAAGAGTACGATAAAGCAATTGAACTGTATAAAGCAGCAATAGCAGATTACCCTGATGCAGGTATTGCAGAACAAGCGGGTAAAATATTTTATAACGAAGGAATTAAAAGTTATAAAAGCGAAGACTTTGTTGAGGCTGCCAACTGTTTTGCGGTTTCACAAAACGATTTTAGCTACGACAAAGCTGAAAAATACAAAAGTGCTTCGTTGAAAAAAGCTGCCGAAGCTATGGTTGCCGAAGGAAAATCTTCAGTTGAAGGAGTTGCTGTAAGCGAAGCAAACAAAGCCGAATTGGTAGAAAACCTTGCAAAAGTTTACTTCTCGCAAGGATACGAAAAATACCAGGAAGGTGCTGCGACTATTAAAGGTGCAACAGAAAGCGTTAACGCTGGAACTATCACAACTTTAGATGAAGAATACACAAATGCAGTTGCAGCAGGTAAGAAAAGCTTTGAACAAGCTATTCCGTTCCTGAAAAAAGCCTTAGAGCTTGATCCTAACAATGCAAATGCTAAAAAAGTATTAGCTGCATGTGAGCAAAGTTTATAAGCGAATTGCGATATAAAATGTAAAAGGTTCGGGAGTAATTCCGGACCTTTTGTTTTTATAAGCGTTATATAAGCGTATGATTATTGTTCATAATAGTAATTGAGGGGCCGAAAACTAATCCTGTAAATCATAAAATAAACTGTTAATCATCTATTTTCAGAAAAATTAATATTGCTTCAATATTCTTTTCAAGCTGAAGAAAAATAGCATATATTTGCAGGCGATTGAGTAGAAAACACGTTTTTTCCTGAGTATTAACACTGTATTGTTAATTGTTTTTGCAAAAATTAGGTTAACTGCTTGATTATTTTCTAAAAAAGTATTTTCTTTGCACTCCGTTTTTAGTAATGTGTTTATTGTAAACATCAAGAAATTAAAAGAAATGTCACGAGTTTGTCAAATAACAGGTAAAAGAGCAATGGTGGGTAACAATGTTTCTCACTCGAAAAGAAGAACTAAAAGAAAGTTCGATGTAAACCTGTTTAAAAAGAAATTTTATATGCCCCACGAAGATCGTTGGGTGCA
>NZ_CAJXTC010000025.1 GCF_913060805.1 uncultured Draconibacterium sp. | reverse complement strand
GGTGCCTATTTAATCGTAGAACACACCGAAGCGTTTCATGTAATTGATGTAAACAGCGGGAATCGCGCAAGAGCCGGAAACGACCAGGAAAAAAATGCCCTGGAAGTGAACCTGGCGGCCTGCGACGAAATAGCAAGACAATTACGGTTGCGAGACATGGGAGGAATCATAGTAATTGATTTCATCGACATGCATGTCGCGGCAAATCGCCAGAAAGTGAATGATCACATGAAGGAGATTATGGCCGACGACCGGACCAAGCACAACATTCTTCCACTAAGTAAGTTTTGCCTGATGCAAATTACAAGGCAAAGAGTTCGTCCGGAAGAAAAAGTTGAGACCGCCGAGAGCTGTCCGACTTGTAAAGGAACTGGAAAAGTTGTGCCTACTGTGTTATTTGCCGACGATATAAACGGCAAAGTAAACTACGCGCTAAAGGAGTTGAACAAGAAGAAACTAAATCTGAAAGTTCATCCTTATACAGCTGCTTATCTTACAAAGGGTTGGAAAAGCCAACAAAACAGGTGGTTTTTCAAATACCTGAAATGGGTAAGCGTTGAAGCTGTAAATTCATATTCCTATCTGGAATATCATTTTTTTGATGAGAATGAAGAAGAAATTATCTTATAAAAGGAAAGCCGTTCATTATTGAGCGGCTTTTTTTTATTTTCGCAGTAAGCAAAATAATTCCGATGGCGTTAAAAAAACTGGTCTATATCATTTTTTCCCTTTTTATTACAAGTACTTCAACCGCACTCGAAATAAAAGGTACCATCGATTTAACAGAACAGTGGCAGCCGAAAGTTTTTCTGGCTCTGCTAAATACGCCTAACGATATTTTTGTGGCCTCGCCCGATTTTATTATTGCCGAAACATTTATAAAACCTGATGGTAGCTTCGAAATCAATACGCAGTCGGTACCCGACGATGAACGTTTTTACCGCCTGTATTTGGTGCAGGGCGATAATGCTTCGGTAGAATTCAGTTCCACCCAAAACAAAAACTATTTTCATTTGCTTTTAAACCGGCAGTCGGAAATTGAGCTAAGTGCTACAACCCGGAACAATTCGCTGGAAGTAACCGAATTGAACGGTAGCGATGATACAAAAGCAATTTTTGATTTTGATGAAAAGTTCCAGGAGCAAAGCAGCGAATTGAGTGGTCAGTTGCCAAAAGCGCAAAGTACTTTCTTGTCGCAGGAGCTGGAAACCTTTATCCATTCTGTTGTTGCCGATGCCAAAAATCCTTACGTTGGTCTTTATGCATTGTATCACATCGAAGATAAAGAGACTGATTTCCTGAGAAACAGCGACTTTTATTTCAACTTTCAAAAACGCCTGGAAGACGAACTTCCGGTAACACCATACACCGAAGCTTATTCAGCATTGTTGGATGAGTTGATCGGTTTTCGTGAATTTGTTTGCGAAATGCCGGGTGTGCAACCTAAATGGAAAGACTGGACGATGATAATTCAGGCAGTAATTATTCTGGTTCTTATTGTCATTTTGATCGGTTTTTTCCAACAATTAAAGAAAATACGAAAGCGGGAAAACGATCCGGAAAACAATTTGAAACCGCTTTATGAAGGCTTAACCTTAAAACAGCAAGAGATTCTGAGCCTTTTAGCCGCCGGAAAGACCAACAAAGAAATTGCACAGGATCTATTCGTTGAATTAAGTACCGTAAAAACCCATATTAATAACATCTACAGACAGTTGGGCGTGTCAACCCGAAAAGATGCTGTCGACTTTTTTAACTCCGTAAAAAAGCAATATTAGGGGGTCTAGACCCTATTTCAAACCCAGTCTATACTCCTTTTGTTAAACAGATTGAGGCATTTTGTTGTTTTTCCATCATAAATTTGTGCTATTCGTAAAAACGCATGAAGCGTATAACACAATTTAGAAAGTAAATCGAAGTTTATTTATAAAACCACAAAAAGAATGAAACGCATACTGTTTACGGTCTTTTTACTTACAGCTGCATTACTGGCCTCATCGCAAATTGTTGAGCCGGTAAAATGGAGTTTCTCTCAAAACAAGATTTCAGACAACGAGTTTGAGTTACTTTTCACAGCCACGATAGAAGAAGGTTGGCACATGTATTCAACCGATCTGCCGGAAGGTGGTCCGATTAAAACCAGCTTTTATTTCGAGAATGTGGAGAATGCTGAATTAGTACGAGAGCCAACACCGAATAAAGAAGTTGTTGAAGAATTTGACAATTCATTTCAGATGGATTTGAGGTGGTTTGAAGAGGAAGTGACCTTCACGCAAAAAGTAAAAGTCTCGGGTGCAGGAACCGTTGCCGGTTATGTGGAGTTTATGAGTTGTGACGACGAAACATGCACACCTCCAATGGAAGCAGAATTTTCGTTTGAGTTAACCGGAGGAGCACAACAAACTGCTGCTGCCGAAACTACAGACGACAGCAGCAACAGAAACTACTGGAGTATTTTCTTCCTGGCATTTTTAGGTGGTTTTGCAGCTTTGCTAACACCTTGTGTTTTCCCGATGATTCCAATGACGGTAAGCTTCTTTACTAAACAAAGTAAAACAAAAGCTAAAGGAATCCGCAACGGAATCTGGTACGGAATATCCATCATTATTATTTATGTGATACTTGGAACAGTGGTAACTGCCGCGTTTGGAGCAGAGAGTCTGAACAGTCTTTCTACCAACCCGTGGTTTAACCTGTTCTTTGCTCTGTTGCTTTTTGTTTTTGCCTTCTCGTTTATGGGGGCGTTCGAAATTGTATTGCCCAGCAGCTGGGTAAATGCAGTGGATAAAAAAGCCGACAAAGGTGGATTGTTCGGAATATTCTTTATGGCTTTTGCATTGGCACTGGTTTCATTCTCGTGTACGGGACCGATTGTTGGTGCTTTGATTGTTGAAGCTGCGCGTAGCGGAGGTATGGCACCGGTAATTGGTATGTTAGGATTTTCATTAGCACTCGCTATTCCTTTTGCCTTGTTTGCGGCTTTCCCGGGGTGGTTGAACTCGCTGCCAAAATCAGGTGGCTGGTTAAATTCAGTGAAAGTAGTTTTGGGTTTCCTAGAGTTCGCTTTTGCGTTCAAATTCCTGTCAATTGCCGATATGGTTCTTGATTTGCATATTTTGGAGCGCGAAGTTTACATCGCCATTTGGATTGCCATTTTTATGGGACTGGCGCTGTACTTGTGGGGCAAAATAAAATTGCCACACGATTCGCCAACTACGCATTTACCGGTATCGCGTTTTGTTTTGGGAACCATGGTATTTGCCTTTGTAATTTATATGATCCCCGGTTTGTGGGGCGCACCGGTGAAATTGATCAGTGGTTTTCCGCCGCCGGTTGATTATGCCGAATCGCCATTGGGTGTTGGACGCACTCAACCTGCCGGAGCTGTTGCTACCGGACATTCATCGGGAACGATGACATCGGGAATGCACATTGGCCCGCACGGAATTCCCTTATTCGACGATTACGATAAAGCTTTGGCACATGCCCGCGAAACCGGAAAGCCATTGTTGATCGATTTTACCGGAAAAGGTTGTACCAACTGCCGTAAAATGGAGGACAACGTTTGGGTAAAACAGGAAGTGAAAAACCTGTTCCTCGAAGATTATGTGGTGGTGTCGTTGTATGTTGACTTGAAAACAAAACTGCCGGAAGACGAACAATACGTTTCGGAAACAACCGGAAGAAAAGTGAGATCTGTAGGAAATAAATGGACCGATTTCCAGATATCAAGATTTCATAGAAATACACAACCATACTATGTTGTATTGGATGAAAACGAAAATCAGATAGGAGAGGGATACAGTTATGATCCGGATCCGGAGGATTTTATTGAGTGGCTAAACGAAGGATTAACAGAATTCAAAAAATAAAAACTGATGAAGAAGCTAATAGTTGCGTTGGGATTTGTTGCTGTGGCAATGTTTGCGCAGGCACAAATGATGGAGCCCGTAAAGTGGGACGTAGAGATTAAACCCTTAAAAGGTGGAAATCAGTATGAGATTGTTGCTACGGCAGAAATCGATATGGGTTTTAAACTTTATGGTGTAAATATGGAAGACGGCGGTCCGGTAAAAACCTCGTTTAATTTCGAGACGCTGGAAAACTGCAAGGATTTTGGAAAGCCTGTTGAAGTTACCCCATCGCATACAATGCACGACAAAATTTTTGATATGGAGGTAACTTATTTTAAAGAGAAGGCGGTTATTTCGCACAAAGTGTGGGTAACTGAAAAGCCAGCTAAAGTTGCCGGTTATATTCAATGGATGAGTTGCAACGATGAAATGTGCACTCCTCCAACCGATGAAGAATTTGAGTTTGTGATCGAGTAATCGATCGCTGTTCAGATATTTAAAAGTAAAAACTGCACTAAGGCCGGGAGCGAAAGTTTCCGGCCTTTTAGTTTTTGGTTGGCTGCATGAATCTTCATGATTAAGGGCTAAAGCCCGGAATGTTTGGCGGTTGACTAACCCCGGCATTAATGCCGGGGTTAAGCATAAATGGTAGTACACATGGGCTTTAGCCCTTAAAATTTAAACTTTTAACCAGAACAGTTCTGCAAAAAAAAAGTCTATGAGTTCTGCAATTACCAACAGGAACAAAAGCAAAGTATGTTGTTAGCATTTTATTAGAATCGTTGTAGTCGCAGGCGCATAAAACCAAGGAGCTCTGATCAACTTATTGATTGCGCCTTTTATTTATTCCCATATCTACCCCGGGTTTCACCCGAGGTTAATTATATTTTCTCCCTTTGGGATATGGAGCAGAATTACAAAGGTGAATTAACAGAGTAGCGATATTTCTCCCAATGCTTTTATGGCGCAGAAAGCGTCGAATGTGATTAACCCGGTGCGCAGCGCCGGGTTAATATGACCCAAGGGAAATCGTCCGGCGAAGAAAAAATGATCGAATCCAGGTGTTTCTTCCGGACGAAATACAAACGGTAATACTCATAGTAAGAGTAGGGATTTAAGCAAAAAAAGTCCATGATTTCAAAAACCATGGACTTTCTTTTATCTTCTAATTTCTTTATCTATTCTGCCTTTTTCGGTAGAAATACCACATCAACCACATCAGCGTCGGAATAAAATGCTTTTGCAAATTTCTGAATCTGTGCAGTAGTCAAACCATCTAAAATATTATCGTAGTTTTCGGCTGCATCAGGATTAAATCCGTGGTAATAGTCGTTGTAAAGCGCATTCAACCAGTAATTGTTGTGTTCTTTGGCCTGTGCACGCTCCTTTTTCAGGTTCAGAATAACCTTGCTCAAGTCTTCCTGTGTTGGGCCATCGGCAACAATTTTGTCAATCTCGCGGAAAATGATCGATTTCAGGTGGTCAGCTTTCTCCGGATCTGTGTCGAAACTGATTTGCAAAGTTTTTCGTTCGTAAGGATATTGGTTCGACGATGAGGCAAGATTAACGCCATACGTTCCTCCTTCTTTTTCTCGTACTTCTTCGGTATAACGCAAATCGAGAATCGCTTTTAATACAGTCAGCTCAACATTGCTAGCTGGTGTATAATCCAGCTCTTCGCGGATAAGAACAATTACAGTTCCTTTTTCGGTTTGTAAAGGCACCTCAATTTTCTTTTCGGTGGTACCTTCAGGCATTCTAACTTTGTGGTCAACCCACTTTTCTTCACCCGGAAGATCTTTTAACGATCCAATGTATTTGACTGACATTTCTTTGGCCACTTCTTCGTCGATGTTTCCAACGATAAAGAAAGTGAAGTCACCGGCGTCTTTAAAACGGTCCTTATACAGGTCTTCCATTTGCGCAAAATTGATCTCATCGAACATTGTTGCTGACATTAGTTTTGTACGCTCATTATAACCGGTCGCAATTAACTGGAGTGAATCACTCATAATCTTTTGCGGATTATTGGCCATGTTTTGCAGGTAAGCAACATAACGACTTTTTAGTGCCTCGTAGGATTCTTCGTCAAATCGCGGATTATTGAATTGCAGGTAAAGCAACTGCATCATCGTTTCAAAATCTTTTGGCGTGCTGCTTCCGTTAAATCCTTCGGTAAGATCTCCCAAGCTAGTTGCTACCGATGCCGTTTTCCCGGTTAATACTTTGCGTAAGGCAATGGCATCAAAATCGCCAACACCAAACGACCCGATAAACTGCGGAAGCATACTAGCTGCCTGAAGATCGCCGGTGCCCAGCAACGAGTTTCCACCCGGACTGTAAGCGCGCAACGAAACCTGATCTTTTTCGTAATCGGCATGTTTAAACACAACCGTTGCATTATTGCTCAGTTTCCATTCTACGGCGTCAAGGTCGTCCAGTTTTTTTGTTGAAACAACTTTCGCACCCGGCAATTCGCCTTCAACCAGCGACGCAGCTTCTGCTGTATCTTCGTACGGATCGATTGTTGAATTTTCAACTTCGGCTAAAATTGCAAAAGCTTCATCTTGAGTCAGGTGTTCAGTATCGTTTTTCGGACCGGTAATTACAACAACACGGTTCTTGTCCACAATCATATCTTGGGCTAGTTTGTTTACATCGGCAAGTGTAATTGTCTCGAGAATTGCCTGTCCAAACTGCCAGTCGAATTCAGCATCGGTTAATGGTTCACCTTCAAGGTAATAATTCACAATACCATCAATATATGTGTCATTCGAGATTTTGTCGCGCTGTTTATAGGCGCTTTCCATTGCAGTTAGAAGATTAACTTTTGCGCGATTAAGTTCACCTTCTGTTAGACCATGGCGAAGAACTCGTTCAGCTTCAGTATATATTGCACGTAATCCTTCGTCTTCTTTATTCGGATTGGCAGTTATCGAAATACTTGCCCAATCATATCCTCGTGCATAGCTGCCACCTACTCTTATACTTCCCATTACAAAAGGTGGATTTCCTTTTTGAAGTAGTTCTGAAATTCTTTCGCTTACGACTTGATTAAACAAACCAGATATATACTGATTACGCAGGTAACCAATGTTTTTGTCTTCGCGATCTGTCCCTTCGCGTGTAATGTAGATAGAGACGGTTGAGTTTGTTGCTTCTTCGTCGGTTGCCAAAACAAATTTTGTTTCATCGTGTTCCGGAACCTCAAAATGTGGTCGTGGTTGTGGATTCTCCACTGCAGGAATTTTGGAGAATAGCTCTTTAACTTTTGCCTCTACCTGATCAACGTCGATATCGCCAACAATGGCAATGGCTTGTAAATCGGTACGATACCAATCGTGATAAAAGTTTCGCAGCGTTTCCGGTTCAAAGTTTTTAATGATATCAATATCGCCAATAATATCCCTTTCGGCATATTTAGACCCTTCAAAAACAACTGGAATCCATTCGAATAATATTCTTCTGCTGGCATTTCTTCCTGTCCTCCACTCTTCAGAAATAACACCACGTTCAAGGTCAATTTCTTCGTCGGTCAATAACAAGTAGTTCGACCAGTCGTTAAGCACCAAAAGACACGAATCAATCAAACCTTCGCGGGTAGCAGGTACATCGCTCAGGTTGTAAACCGTTTCGTTAAACGAAGTGTATGCGTTGATATTACGCCCAAAAGCCACACCGTTTTTTTCCAGGTAATCCAGAAATCCTTTTCCCGGATAATGCTCGGTGCCGTTAAAAGCCATGTGCTCGAGAAAGTGCGCCAATCCGTTTTGGTTGTCGTTTTCGAGCAGGGCGCCAACGTTTTGTATCATGTAAAAACTTACCCGTTCTTTTGGCTCTTCGTTATGACGGATAAAATAAGTCATTCCGTTTTCCAGTTTCCCTGTTCTAATGGCAGGATCAACCGGAACGGCTTGTTTGAGCATGTCTTGTGCTGACACAAAAATTGGGGCAACTAGTAAAAATGCCAGCATCGTTAAAACAAATTTTTTCATATTTTCTTTTTTGTAGTTCGTTGTTGAACTGTGTTTGAATTTAAGTATTACTCTGTGAGTATAGTATTAACAAGTGAAATTACAGAAAGGATGAAAATAGTAATTAATTTTTTGCTCCTGTAATTTTAGAAGACAATAAAAACCAATAATTTTAGATGACGAATACAATGAAGTTGAGGCTGGAATATAACACTCAACAATAAAATGGCAGCGAAATGGAAAACGAGAAACTTATATTTTGGAACGTTGATACACAGGTAGATTTTGTAGAACCCGGCGGCAAATTGTATGTCGAGGGCGCTGAAAAAATAAAACCACTTTGGCAGCAAATCACTGATTTTGCAAAGCAGAAAAATATACGAGTGGTAAACACGGCTGATTTTCATTATCCGGAATCGGCAGAACTTTCGGATAATCCGGACTTTGTAAATACCTTCCCGCAACATTGTATGGCGAATACTGCGGGGGCAGAATACGTTGCGGAAACACAACCAGAAGATGCGGTAGAATTTGACTGGGATAAAGACTATGATAGTTTCGATGCAGTGGAATCGGCTAGAAATACAGTTATTCGGAAAGATGCATTTGATGTGTTTGCCGGAAATCCTTATACCGATAATATACTGCAAATGCTCTCGCCTGAAACCGTGGTGGTTTATGGTGTGACAACTAATGTTTGCGTAAACGATGCCGTCGTTGGCCTGTCGAAAAGGGTAAAGCGCGTTATTGTTTTAAAAGATGCCATTAAAGAACTGCCGAACATTCCTTTACCTTTCGAGGAATGGGAAAAGCTGGGAGTTGAAATGATGACGTTTGAAGATTTAGCGGCCCATCTATAAATTGTCATTTCGAAGGAGGAACGACTGAGAAATCTGTAGCATTCTTGATGGAAAAGATTTCTCACTTTGTTCGAAATGACAATAAAAAAGCCGCATCAAATAATGAAGCGGCTTTTCTGAACTGTTAATCACAGTAATTATTTCTTACAGTCTTTACAAGCGTTGTAAATACCGTCGAACATTTCTTTTACATCAGCAGCAGCAACTGCCGAGAAAGCAATTCGTAATACGTTACCCAAAGCAATTAATCCGATTCCGTACTTTTTAATCAGCACCTGGCGAACTTCTTCTCCAACCAATCCTTCTGCCAACTGAACACACATAAAGTAGCCCGAGTTGTAAGGAATTGCCTCAAAGCATTCTTTGTATTTTTCTTCTGTTAAAGCTGCTTTTACCGCATCGTAACGTTTTTGCATGATGTGGTATTTTGCTTCTTTCTGCTGTGTATATTCTTCACTCTCAAATGCTGAAAGCAGCAACGATTGTGAAATATTGGCTGCATTCGAAATGTTACCACGAATAGCTCCGGCTGTTTTTGACTCCAACGCGCTATACAATTCAGCGTCTCCACCTTTAATTCCGTAGGTGATAAATCCAACGCGGAAACCCCAAACGTAATCTTCTTTTGTAGCGCCATCAATTTTTACTGCCAACACATTTTCGTGCAACTGGCTCAATTGAGAGAAAATACTTTCGGTAGCAATCCCTTCTTCGTAAACCAATCCAAAATAAGCATCGTCGGTAATTGTAACGATTTTGTTTCCGGCTTCGGCAGCTTTTTTAACAATGGCTACAATCGCATCCTGCTCTTCTAAAGTTGGTGTATAACCCGATGGGTTATTCGGGAAATTCAGGATAACGATTTTTTTACCGATTCCGCCTTCGTTCAACTTAGCTTCGAATGATTCAAGGTCGAAACCTCCATCTTTAAAAAGGTTGAATTTGCCCAGTGAACAACCGTAAGCATTTGTAAGCGTTAGGTTGTAGTTTCCCCAGAAAAGGTCGGGAACGATAATTTCATCCTGAGCATCGGCAAACATATAACCTGCCATGCTGATACCGTGCGTAAGTGCGTTGGTAACTACCGGCAGACTCAACTCAACTCCATCGAGTGACGGGTTTTTCTCGTAGATCATGCTTTTCCATTTTGCACGGATATCGGGGCGGCCAAAACTCGGCGCGTATGGAAAAACCAGCGATGGATCCATATTGATCTTTGAAGCCACAGCTTCCAGTCGCATAGGTGTTCCGTCGTCCTCAATTGCGGCTCCAATGGTTGCATTAATCTTTGTTCCTTTAGCTTCAGCTGTTTGTCCCAGAATTCCTTTTTTCGGGAAGAAAATGTTCTTTCCTCTTTCAGAAAGCAGTTCAAAAACGGGTGTGCTTTTCGCTTGAATTACGCTGTTAAGTTCAGCAGCCTGTGGATTCATAATCAATAAAATTTGTCTGTTATAATTTTGGTGCAAGATAGGAAAACCCCTAATGAAAAACGAAGTTTTTTTAACAAGTTAAATTGATTTTTTATAAATAACTAACATATTGAAAGTACAGGCTGGAGGAATGATTTGAATACGCCGAAAAAAGGCGGGACGAAACTATACCGAACGTACTGCTCCAACAACAATAAAAAATCCAAGCAAGGCCACCAAACCTGCCAAAACGGTGAATAAGCGGTATTGTTTTTTATTCAGCCAATCGAGTACCAAAGCGGCCAATGCCAACACTGATGCACCAATAAAACTCAGGTAGGCGGGCAGGAGTTGCGCTTCAATGGGCGCTTCATTAATAATCTCGTCGTTTAATTCTTCATGCATTACCTCTTCGGGAGTTAAAAATTGCCCGGGCGCAAGGAAGTCGCCCAGCAATACGTACAACGAAAACAAGCCCAAAGCGATAAACGCTGCCAGACCAACTAAACGAAACACTCTTTTGTTTTCAACCCAGCCGTAAATTATGCCAAACAGCGCAGCGAAAACAAACCATTGAGGAAAGGTGTAAAGAAATACTTCTGTCATGGATTATTAAATTACCGGAAACAAAGGTTAAAATTTTTCTTAAATGTAAAAAGCGTTTCGTGCTTACATGTTGTAAAACCTTATTTTCGCCTGAAATAAGATGAAAACAATGCAAAAATTAGAAATAGATCCGAAGGCCAAAGGTTTAATATTCGATTTAGACGGTACGCTGGCCGATACAATGCCCGTGCATTTTGTTGCTTACCAAAAAATTCTTGGAAAGTACGGTGTTGATTATTCAGCAAAAATGTTTTTAGAACTGGCAGGCGTTCCGGCAGTGGAAACCATTGTTAAAATTAACGAGGTTTATGGTTCGTCGCTGAATCCTGAAGAAGTAGGGCATGAAAAAGAAGCAGAATACGAACGAATGATGCACGAAATGAAACCCATCGAGCCCGTTGTTGATTTAGTAAAACAATACCACGGTAAATTACCAATTGCAGTGGGAACCGGTGGTTATACGCGTCTTGCCTGGAAAACACTTGAAATTATTGGGTTAAAAGATTATATCGAAATACTGGTTTCTGCCAACGATGTGCAAAACCCAAAACCACACCCCGAGACATTTTTACGTTGCGCCGAACAGATGGGCGTAAAACCAGAAGATTGCCAGGTTTTTGAGGATGGCGAACCGGGGATGAAAGCCGCACAAGCAGCAGGAATGATGGCAACTCTGGTAACCGATTATTACGATGTTTTTAAAGCATAATCCATCGCGATTGTAATGTAGAAATTAGCATTCATACAAGTTCGTTGTGCGTAAAAATCGGGGAAAAGAATATGTAGGTCGTTTTATTAGGACTAAATTTGGAGGGAATAATACTTAAGAAGTCGAATGGATTTTAACGTAGTATCAGATTATAAACCTACCGGTGATCAGCCAGAAGCGATAAGGCAACTGGTTGAAGGAGTGGAGAGCGGAGAGCGCTATCAAACCCTGCTTGGGGTAACCGGCTCGGGAAAGACATTTACAATGGCCAATGTTATTAAGGAGGTGCAACGCCCTACTTTATTGTTGAGCCATAACAAAACACTGGCCGCTCAGTTGTACAGCGAAATGAAACAGTTTTTCCCGAATAACGCCGTGGAGTATTTTGTATCGTATTACGATTATTACCAGCCCGAAGCTTATTTGCCAACTACCGATACATACATAGAAAAAGATCTCTCGATTAATGAGGATATTGAAAAACTGCGACTGAGTGCAACTTCGGCCTTGCTTTCCGGAAGACGCGATGTTGTGGTGGTTTCGTCGGTTTCGTGTTTATATGGAATCGGAAATCCGGAAGATTTTCATGCCAATGTAACGAAGGTCAAAGTTGGTGACGAAGTTTCGCGAAATGCTTTGTTGTACAATTTTGTTGAGGCTTTGTACAGCCGAAGCGAGGTAGAGTTTAAGCGAGGTAATTTCAGAGTAAAAGGCGATACCGTTGATATTTTTCCTGCTTATGCCGATGTGGCGTATCGCATAACCTTTTGGGGCGATGAGATTGAAGAATTGTCAAGTTTTGATCCTGTAGACGGACTAACAATTGAAACGCTGGATGAAATTGTTATTTACCCTGCTAATATTTTCGTTACCACAAAAGACCGAATGAAATCGGCCATTCATCAAATTCAGGATGATCTGGTAAAGCAGGTGGATTTTTTCAAAGAAATCGGAAAACCTCTGGAAGCCAAACGTATTTTGGAACGTACCGAATACGATATGGAAATGATGCGAGAACTGGGTTATTGCCCGGGAGTGGAAAACTATTCGCGTTATTTCGATGGGCGCGCACCCGGAACACGTCCTTTCTGTTTGATGGATTATTTTCCCGACGATTTTCTGGTGGTAATTGACGAAAGCCATGTTACCATTCCACAAATACGGGCCATGTATGGCGGCGATAATTCAAGAAAAACAAACCTGGTGGAATACGGGTTTCGACTGCCTGCAGCCATTGATAACCGACCGCTAAAATTCGAAGAATTTGAAAAGCTGGTAAATCAGGTGGTTTATGTAAGTGCTACGCCTGCCGATTATGAATTGGCCAAATGCGAAGGAGTTGTGGTGGAACAGATCATTCGCCCAACCGGTTTGCTTGATCCGATAATTGATGTACGACCAAGCAATAACCAGATTGATGATCTGTTGCACGAAATTCATCTGCGTATCGATAAAAACGAGCGCGTATTGGTTACCACGCTCACCAAAAGGATGGCCGAGGAATTGTCGAAATACCTGGTGAATATGGGCGTGAAAACCCGCTACATTCACTCCGATGTTGATACCATGGAACGCATTGAGATTATGGAGCAGCTGCGAAAAGGGGAGTTTGATGTGCTGGTGGGAATTAACCTGCTACGTGAAGGACTTGATTTACCGGAAGTTTCGCTGGTTGCTATTTTGGATGCGGATAAGGAAGGCTTTTTGCGCTCGGAAAGATCGTTGACGCAGACCGCAGGACGTGCAGCGCGTAACCTAAATGGAATGGTAATTATGTATGCGGATAAAGTTACCGACTCCATGCAAAAGACGATCGACTCGACTAACTACCGTCGCGAGAAGCAGTTGAAATACAATGAAGAAAATAACATTGTACCAAAGGCAATTGTAAAACCAACGCGTGAAATTATTGGTTACGAATACCGCAGCGACAAAACTCAGGAATACGAAGGTGGTATGGGACAGCCCGATATTGCTGCCGATCCGGTTGTGCAGTACATGAGTGTTGAAGGACTGGAAAAAGCGGTTGAAAAAACGAAAAAACAAATGCAGGCATCGGCTAAAGAGCTTGACTTTATTGAAGCCGCCCGTTTACGCGACGAGATGTTTGCTTTGCAGGCACTAATTCAGGAACGTAAACAAGGTAAAGCGAAAAAGTAAAACCAGTTACGAGCTGCGAGTATCTAGTATCCAGTATCCACAATCTGTGATTGAATAAAGTTCAGGTTTTTAATTTTAAGTGATGAGCAAACGTGCAGAAATAGTATCTTCTTTAAAAAAGTGTATTTTTGCCGCAAAATTGTGATAAATGGAGTTTTCATTTTCAAAACTTTTAAGTGACGTTAAGCTGATTCTTGTAAATCCGAATGGATTTTGGGTGGAGCAAAAAGAAACAGACGACAGTAAAAAGCTATGGCTGTCTTATTTGTTGCCTATTGCATTGGCCGGGGCAGTTGCTGTTTTTATTGGCGAGTTTTTTAAACGCACCGACTTTTTTATCCAGTTCCCGTTGTTAAAAGCAGCGCGCGAAGTTTTACTTTTTGTTTTGCAATACTTTATCAGCGTGTTTTTTACTACGGAGCTGATGAAAACTTTTGGAGGGGAAAAGAATGTTGATTTGGCACGTAAACTGGTTGTATATTCCATGACACCGATGCTTCTTGTATCGGTAATTACCGGATTATTCCCGTTTTTATACGTGGTCGATATTTTTGGAATTTACAGCTTTTACCTGTTTTGGATTGGCGCAAAAGAATTGCTAACTTTTCCTGAGCACAAGGAACAGAGCTACATTTTAATCACAATTGTGGTTAACTTTTTTATATTTAGTTTTTTGAGTGTTTTCTTGTCGAAACTGCTACTGATTTTTTAATTTTATCGCCGGAAATATGTCACATAAGCCACAACAAAATATTAGCATTAAGAATCGTAAAGCCTCATTTAATTATGAGCTTATCGAACGTTTTGTGGCCGGACTTAAGTTGGTTGGAACCGAAATAAAATCTATCCGCAACGGGAAGGTTAACCTCACTGATTCGTACTGCGCACTTATCCGGGGCGAAATGTATGTGATCAATCTGCACATTGCCGAATACGAGCTGGGCACCATCAATAACCATATTGCCAAACGCGACAGGAAATTACTGCTCAATAAAAAGGAAATTGAAAAGCTCGATAAAAAGGTAAAAGAATCGGGGCTTACAATTGTTCCTACAAAACTGTTTGTTAACGACCGTGGCCTGGCAAAACTCGAAATTGCACTGGCTCGTGGTAAAAAGACATACGATAAACGCGAAACGCTGAAAAGCAAAGATGCCAAACGCGACATCGACCGTGCTATGAAGTTTTAGTGTTTTTCCCGCTTTTCGTCCCGGCACTTCTCGGTATCTTACGATTTAGTTTCCATTAAGCTGTTTTACGGGCTGTAAACTTACATTTGTAATATTTTATGTAAATTTAAAAGCAACCTTTTTTACTGCAAATGCATCTTAACCGAAACAATACTCAAAAAAAACAAACCATGAAAAAAATCCTCTTTGCTGTTATCGCACTACTCATTCTCGCATCGTGTACCGATGAAGATAAGAAACAAAAAGTCGAGATTGATTCGACATATGAAAATGTAAGAGTAGAAATCATTGAATAATAAAGCTATGAAGAACTACCGTCCCAATAAAATTGTACTTGGAGTTATCTTTTTATTCGCATTCGTTGTTTTAAAGTCTGACATAATTCCTGAAAATTCGCATCAGGTTCAGCGAACAGTGCAAATAACCAATTGCAGCGATTTCCCCGATATCCAATTTGTCGGTTATATAACAGGTCCAATGGCTGATGAAAACGATTTTTACCTGATTGATGATGATCAATCGCTACATAAAGGGTACAAGTTTAATTCGTTATATGTTTTTGGAATTAAAAAAAGCAGGCTGACAGAACTTGGAGGTGTTGAAAATCTTACCCAGGATTATGTCTTGGAGAAGGTTGATCCGGGAGCGATATTAAGTTCGGAGACTTTGTTTATATCCAATTCATCGATGCTTGAAAAAGAAGAGATATTTTATGAAATGGAGAAAGTTACGGATGATGTTTTTGTGGCAAAACTAAAAACACATATCTCGTATTTCTCTGATAACTCAAAAGACGTTGAGGAATATTAATGGAAGCTTTTCAATACGAAAAAGATTTTATAAGTGCGCTGCTAATTACCATTTTAGCCGAGGTAATTTGTTTCTTTATTTTAATCTGCAGTCCTTATTTTAAAGAAATTCGCAAAAGCGGCTGGCCAAAAATGCTGGCCGTTGTTGCTTTGGCTACCGCTACAACATTGCCTTACTTATGGTTTATTCTGCCCGCTTTTATCTCCGATAAACTGTGGTATCATCTTATTGGCGAGCTGGGCGTAGTAATTGTTGAATCGCTGATCTTTTACTTGTTCTTTAAAATCGATTACCGGAAAATGCTATTGCTGGCTTTTCTGTGTAATTTGTTTTCGTACTTACTGGGTTTGCTTATCTAGCTTGTTCAAGAATATTTACACGCTCTCCAGATTCTCAAAAGGAATAATCTTATCGCCTTTGTATTTTAACAGCAGGTTGGCAACGGCCATTGTATCTTTTTCGCAGTATTTTACAATGCGGTCAATATCGTTTTCTTCCCAGTAAACTTTGGCAACCTGGCTACCGTCAATGTCGTCTTTTGGGGTTGGAATGTTGAATAACTCGCACAACAACGACAACGATGTGTAATGTTTATAATCACCAAATTTCCAAAGCTGCAAGGTGTCGATCAGGATATCTTTTACTTCCCATGGTTTGGCACCGGCAATATCCAACACTTTCGGAAGCGTTAAATTATTTACCAACGCTCTTCTCGAAATATATGGAAAATCGAATTCCTGACCATTGTGCGCACAAAGCCGGCGTTTACCGGCGCGTGCAAAACTATCTAATGCATTAAAAAAATCCTGGATCAGCTTTTTCTCGTCGTCATCGTAAAACGATTTCACACGAAAATAGGGCTCTCCTTTTTTCTGAACAACGTAACCGGCCGAAATGCAGGCGATTTTACCAAACTCAGCATAAATTCCGGCGCGCTCGTATAGCTCGTGCGGTAGTTTGCCGTCGTTGATCTGGAACTGCATTTTGCGCTCCCAAAGTTGTTGCCATTTTTCGTTTAGCTCGGTATATTCCGGTGCAAGCGGCACGGTTTCAATGTCGAGAAAAAGAATCTCTTCGATATTTAGGTTTTTAAGCATCAGGTTTTGTTTAAAGTTTGTAGTATGTGGTTGGTTAAAATCTGGATGGCAATTTTGTTTTTGCCACCCTGAGGAACAATAATATCGGCGTACCGTTTTGTTGGTTCAATAAACTGAATGTGACTTGGGCGAACTGTTTTTTTGTAGCGTTTCAGTACTTGTTCAACATCCCGGCCGCGCTCTTGAATATCGCGTTGTATCACGCGTGCCAGCCGAACATCCGAGTCGCAATCAACATAAACTTTTATGTCCATTAAATCGCGTAATGCTGCATTTGTAAGACACAAAATCCCTTCAATTATCAACACTTGTTTCGGCTCAACAATATTTGTTGCTTCCTGTCGGGTGCAGCTAATAAACGAATAAACCGGCTCTTCGATCGATAGCCCTTGTTTTAATTTTTTTACGTGGTCGATCATCAAATCGAACTCTATAGAATCGGGGTGGTCGAAGTTTTTTTGTCTGCGTTCTTCCAGCGAAAGATCGCTGTTGTCGTAATAATACGAGTCGTGCGAAAGTATCGCCACCTCGTTGTCGCAAAACTTTTCGCTAATTTTTTTTACAACCGTGGTTTTTCCCGAACCGGTGCCGCCTGCAATGCCAATTACCAGCATACTGTCCAATTTATTTGTTAAATGATAATTGAAGATTAAAATTAAACGCTAAGAAAACACTATTTTCGCAGCCAGAAAAGCACAAGTTACAAAAAATAGACAGCAATGATTAATCACGTCGTTCTTTTTAAATTGAAGGATTATCCGGCCGAAGAAAAAACGGAAATAATTGCCGAACTAAAAGCAATGCTATTGGGTTTAAAAGATAAAATTGCCGAATTGAAGCACATTGAGGTAGGCGAAAATTATGAGTTAGACTCGAAAAGTTACGATATGGCCTTGCTTTCGCATTTCGAAAGTGTTGAAGATCTGGATGTATATCGTGTGCATCCCGAGCATTTAAAAGTAGTTAAACGCATTGGCGAAACTACCGAGGCACGCGCTGCTGTTGATTTCAAATTTTAATCCAATTTTTAAATTATACGATAATCCGTACCAACTATGAGTAATCTGTATCCCATAAAATTCACACCTATTTTTCATGATAAAATCTGGGGTGGAAACCGAATGAAAACCATCCTGAACAAAGATTTTGGCGATATGCCCAACTGTGGCGAAAGCTGGGAACTTTCGGGTGTTAACGGAAATATCTCGGTGGTAAGCAACGGTTTTTTAGCCGGTAACGACCTGAATGAGTTGATTGAAATTTACATGGGAGATTTGGTAGGCGATAAAGTCTACGAAAAGTTTGGAAATGAATTTCCGCTGCTCATTAAATTCATCGATGCGCAGGACGATCTTTCTATCCAGGTTCATCCCAACGATAAACTGTCGAAAGAAAGACATAATGCTTACGGAAAAACCGAAATGTGGTATGTGGCCGGAACCGAAAAAGGAGCGTTGATCAATTCAGGATTTAACCAGGAAGTTGATCGCGAAAAATACCTGGAATATTTCAACGCCGGTAAATTAACCGATTTGCTGCATTACGATGAGGCACAGGTTGGCGATGTTTTCTTCATTCCGGCAGGCCGTGTTCATGCCATTGGCAAAGGCTGTTTGGTAGCCGAAATTCAGCAAACGTCGGATGTAACTTATCGTATTTTCGATTACAACCGCAAAGACGACAAAGGAAACGAGCGCGAATTGCATACCGATCTAGCGTTGGACGCCATCGATTTTTCGTACTCGAGCCAGTATAAAACAGATTACAAAACCGAGGAAAATAAAGCGGTGGAAATTGTAAGCTGCCCGTATTTCACCACCAATATTATCGAATTCAATAAAGAGCAGGATAAAGATTACAACCAGCTCGATTCGTTTGTTATTTATATGACAATGGAGGGCGATTTTGAAATTGTTACCGAAGGCGGAACAGAAACAGTGGCGATGGGAGAGACCGTTCTTTTGCCGGCCAGCCTTGAATCGGTACAATTGAAACCAAAAAGCGAATCGGTAAAAATTCTCGAGGTTTATATCAAATAGCAGAATATTTCTTACCTTAAGAAATCATTCTAAAAATGCACCTTTTATGGAGATAAAAGAAGCTCAGTTTGTGATGAGCAATACTGCAGTTGACAAATGTCCGGCACCCGACCGACCGGAGTACGCTTTTATAGGCCGGTCGAATGTGGGCAAGTCATCGTTAATTAATATGCTCACCAACAAAAGATCGTTGGCAAAAATTTCGGGCAAACCCGGAAAAACGCGTCTGATCAATCATTTTCTTATCAATAAAGAATGGTATCTGGTTGATTTACCCGGTTACGGTTATGCTCAGGTTCCAAAAGCCGAGCGGCTGAAATGGGAGAAAATGCTCAAAAATTATATCCTGAAACGGGAAAATCTGTATTGCCTGTTTGTATTGATCGACTCGCGCCACGAAGCACAAAAAGTCGATCTTGAGTTTATGGAATGGCTGGGCATTAGCGAAATTCCTTTCAATATAGTTTTTACTAAAACAGATAAGCTGAAACCTAAAGAGTTGGAAAACAACTTGAAAGCATACGAAGAAAAGATGTTTGAAATATGGGAAACAATGCCCGGTTATTTTATATCTTCGGCTGAAAAGGGAATTGGAAAAGACGAAATTCTGGGGATGATTGCCGACATAAATAAGCAACAATAGATTTTCGTTGAACGGAACAAACTAATTGAGCTAACAATTATTTAAGAAAACTGTAAAGTTTTTAACTTTGCAGAATCTTTACTATTAAAGAAATCAAGATGGCGAAACGTAAAGTACTGTTGAATTTTACTTCTGAAATGTGGTCTGACCAAATCGCCATATCTACTCCAACACAATTTATTGAAACAAAAATTACTAAATAAATGGAGATGAAAACTCACCCACTTAAAATTTTTACCGGACGAGCAACCCGACATTTAACAGAAAAAATTTGCGATAGTCTGGACGTTGATCTGGGCCATTCGTCGTGCCCGGTTTTTGCCGACGGCGAATTTGAACCTTGTTACGAAGAGACGATTCGTGGCTCGCATATTTTTATTGTGCAGTCAACTCCTCCTACTGCCGATAACCTGTTGGAGCTGTTGTTAATGGTTGATGCCGCAAAACGTGCAAGCGCTTACAAAGTAATTGCCGTAATACCATATTTTGGTTATGCGCGTCAGGACCGTAAAGACAAGCCAAGGGTTTCAATCGGTGCTAAACTGGTTGCCGACCTGCTTTCAGTTTCCGGAATCGACAGGCTGATAACTATGGATTTGCATGCCGACCAGATTCAGGGATTTTTTGATGTTCCGGTAGACCATTTGTACGCGTCAACGCTTTTCGTTCCGTTTATCGAGAAAATGGGATTGGATAATGTAATTATCGCTTCGCCGGATGTGGGTGGTACCAAACGTGCCAATACGTATGCAAAAATGTTGAACACCGGTATCGTTATTTGTCACAAAACACGTGCACGTCCTAACGAGGTGGGTAACATGACTGTTATTGGTGATGTTGAAAACAAAGACGTGATTATTGTTGACGACATGATCGACACAGCCGGAACAATTACCAAAGCTGCCAACCTGATGAAGAAAAAAGGTGCCAGAAGCGTTCGTGCTTTTGCAGCACACGGAGTTTTATCGGGACCAGCAGTGGAAAGAATTGAAAAATCGGAGTTGGAAGAAGTATATTTTACCGATTCGATTAAACCAAAAACAGGCTGCGACAAAATTAAATATATCTCTACAGCCGAGGCTTTTGGCGAGGCTATTCGAAGAGTTTATAAAAATCAGTCAATAAGTTCGTTATATTATAAATAATTTCTATTTTTGCACCGCTTTTTCCATAGGCAGATACATTAATGATGTGTATGCTGTTTGCCCGACCCAAAGGAAGGGAGGACTGAGTACCATATTTATTAACGTAAATTATTTAAAATGAAATCAGTAGTAATTAAAGGAGAGTTAAGAAGCTCTCTTGGAAAGAAAGATTCCAAAAAACTTCGCGCAGAAGAGAAAGCTCCTGCGGTATTGTACGGTGGCGAATCGCCAATTCACTTTGCAGTTTCTTTTGCCGAGTTAAGACAATTAGTTTATACACCAAACGTATACCTTATCGACCTTGACATTGACGGTACTGTGCATAAAGCAATTATGCAAGACATTCAGTGGCACCCGGTTGACGAAATGGTTCTTCACATCGATTTCCTTGAAATCAAAGATGATAAACCAGTAAAAATCAACATTCCGGTTAAAATCGGTGGTTTTGCAAAAGGTTTAAGAAAAGGTGGTAAACTGAACACTACTCTGCGTCGTTTGAGCGTAAGAGCATTGGCTGAGAAATTACCTGATACAATTGATATTGATGTAACAAAACTTGATATCGGCCAAAGTATTAAAGTGGCTGACCTGAATATTGAAGGTATTGAGTTGTTAGATCCTAAATCAAACGTAATCGTTGGTGTTGGTATCACAAGGGCTGCAAGATCGGCTGCTGGTGCTGCTGATGAGGATGAAGAGGAAGAAGGAGAAGAAGGAGCTGAAGCTTCAGAATCTTCAGAAGAATAAATTCTGTGAAATAAGCTTCGTGAATAGCGGGGCGAATTTCGTACGATACCCAAATTAAAAACAGAATCGTATGAAGTACTTAATTGCCGGACTCGGTAATATAGGACCAGAATATAAAAATACTCGCCATAATATTGGCTTTCAAATATTGGACGCACTCGCTGAGGCGTCCAATATTAGTTTTAACGATAAGCGTTACGGCTTTGTAGCTGAATACAAATTCAAAGGCCGAACGTTTATTTTGTTAAAGCCAACCACCTACATGAACCTGAGTGGGCGGGCAATAAATTACTGGTTACAAAAGGAGAAGATCGACATAAAAAATATGCTGGTACTGGTTGATGATCTGGCATTGCCGTTTGGCACGTTAAGAGTACGTGCAAAAGGCGGAGCCGGCGGTCACAACGGGCTCGAGAACATTAATCAGGTGCTGGGACGTAATGATTATGCCCGTTTGCGTTTTGGTATTGGCGACGATTTCCACAAAGGACACCAGGTAAATTATGTGTTAGGCGAGTGGTCGAAAGAGGAGCAGAAAGAATTGCCGTTTAAGATCGACGATTCCATTGAAATAATAAAAAGCTTTGGAACGATTGGTGTTGAACGCACAATGAATTTTCATAACAAAAGATAAATGGCTGAAGGAGTTCGCATAGATAAATGGTTGTGGGCCGTGCGGATTTTTAAAACCCGCAGTCAGGCTACGGAAGCTTGTAAAAAAGGCCATGTAACAATCGATGACTCAGTGGTAAAAGCCTCGCGAGAGATTCATGTGGGCGAGGTAGTAAAGGTGCGGAAATCGCCAATTACCAAAAGTTTTAAAGTGCTGGCACTTTCCGGAAAAAGAATGGGAGCCAAACTGGTTGCCGATTTTGTTGAAGATGTAACACCGCCGGAAGAAATAGAATTGCTCGAGATGCAAAAACACATGCGCTGGAGTGTACGCGAAAAAGGCACCGGACGTCCGACCAAAAAAGATCGCCGCGATTTGGACGACTTTTTTGAATGGTGATAGTTAAGAAAGATTTAGTTTAAGATTGAACAGAGTTTTTGAGCGCTGAGACTTTGTGAAGGTGAGATTGAAAAGAGATTGAAAACTCACCACTTTTTACTTTTGCCTTTTTACTTTTATCTTGAATCATCGAAATAAAAAACAATAATTATGCTTGTAGCAAAACAAAAACGTAAAGAGAATATTGCCGAATACATCCTGTATTTGTACCAAATTGAAGACATGATCCGGGCTTTTAAAATGGATATGGAGCTTATTGAAGAGCGTTTAGTGTCCAGCTACAAAGCCGATGATAAAACCAAAGCTGCCATTACCGACTGGTATGCCAATTTGGTGCTGATGATGGATAAAGAGCAGATCCGTGAAAAAGGGCATCTCCAGTTTCTTACCAACCTGGTTTCGGATGTTAACGATTTTCATTTGAAGCTGATGGAAACCTCGAAAGACGGTAAGTACGTGCAAACCTACAAAACTGTTGCGGGGCTGGTATCGGAGTTGAAAGAGAAAAACCCGGAAGCCAAAAACGATGTTGATTTGGGAATTACTGCTGTTTACGGTTTTTTGCTGCTTAAAATGCAACAAAAAGATATTTCGATCGATACGCTGGAGGCCATAAAACGCATCAGTAAATGGTTAGGTGATCTCTCTAAATTATACCGCGATTTCGAAAGCGGTGATTTTACTTTCTAAACAAGCTTTTTGTTGATTTCCCCGAAACGTTATCGCTAATCTCATTTGATTTATAGTTACGCCGGTTACTGAAATATGGCTGCGAGGTAGTAAAAATACCTTGTGAGGTATAAATACAAGCGCGCGAGGTACAAATAATGGTAAGCGAGCAATAAATAAAGATATGCGAGCAACCTATAAACAGGTGCGAGGTATACTCGCATGGTTATAATCGTTGCTCGCACAGTAATATACTTAGCTCGCAATATATTATAATTCCCTCGCACGTAAATAATAGTCCCTCGCACTACTTTATAATATGCTCGCAGGGTGATATTGGATGCAAGGATGGGTTTTTTGCGTTAGAAACTTCGGCAACTCGTTCTTTTTCCAAACCATTTGTAGCGTTTTTTTGCCACATAACGATACAAACTATTGCGCCAGGTTTTAGGAAATATCTTAAATGGTGCCAGCCAACTCCACGGCGATTTTAGGTGCTTACAGATTTCAATTACGGCATCCGATTCAGAAAATACCTGGTTGTTTTGAATAAGTAATACGGTGTTAATTTGAAGCGATAAATCAAACTCCTTTAAGATTTGCTGTCCTTCTTCCGATTGTAGCGCGACAAGTTTAAAGTCCTTCTCCCGCGCTTTTTCCAGGATAAAATCTACTGCCGAATTGCAGAGATTACAAACGCCATCAAACAGTATTATCATTTGTTTTTGCTTCACACAAGCATAACAAACGCTTTGGTATTAAGTTGAGTTGGTAAGTAGTGGATTATTTATTGGTTTTGTAGTCGGTTATTAAACCATAAGTTAACCAGTTGGCCACTGCCTGACGGTTGTCGGGAATAACCAAACGTTTTACATCGCGCTGGTGGTTCATGTTCCCCAATTCAATAAAAATGGCGGTAGGCCATGTACTTCTCACAACGTATAAATTCCGGGTTGATACCGTGCCGGTGTAACCACGGTTGGGCTGAGCTTCGTGGTATTTTTTTTCAATCGTGTTGCGAAGGATTTTACATGCTTTTTCCCCGGTTTCGCTGCGTTTATCGTGATAGAAAAAGATATCGATGTTTTCGCTTCTGGATCTTGAGTCGACATGAACCGCAATCATGCGCTGAAAAGATCCTTTGTGTTTTTTATAAAGCTGATTCACCGCATCGGTGCGTTGACGCAGTCGCTTGGTTTGGTTCAAAGGAATTCTTAAGTTCGGATAACAAACCTCATCTTTATCGGCTTTCAGGCTGTAATCATCACGAATCCCGTCGTTTTTGTCACGGGTGATCATATACACTGTGGCTCCATTTTCAATAAGCTTTCGTGCCAGGCGTAAGGTAACATCGTAAGCATATTCATCTTCATAAACGTGGTAGCCATTGTATTTTCCAACAGCACCGGGATCGGGGCCTCCATGGCCGCCAACCAGGTAATAAACAGCTCCTTTCAGGTCGTTACTTACAATCTCAACATCGGCATACTTGCTTCCAAAAATATCGTAATGGACAACTTTGCCGGTTCCTTTTGATGGTGTGGCACTTGTTGTTGACGCTTTCGGTAAATTCGCCGAATCGGGAAGTTTGTATTTTACTCCTGCCAGCAAGGTGTTGTTTTTCCCAAGACTGGTTTTGTTTAGGGCTATAAAATCATCCATATATTCCGATGATGATAAGCCGTATCTGGTAAGCAAACGGTAAATTCCATCGCCTTTTAGCGCAACAACTTCCTTGCTTTGCGACAGGCTGTTTAAGGGAAGCAGAATTATTGCCAAAAATAATATGAAAAGTATTTTGGTAACTGATTTTATATGTAAGTTTGACCCGAACATGTTTACTACTATTTTGTTTCCTTTGAACAACATTAATGCTAAAATAGAATTAACGGAAAAAATTATAATTTATTTATGCGACAAACTATCAGCTATCTGTTGTTAATAACTTGCCTGTTATTCACTTTTTCGTGTAAAACACAGTTTGTTCAAAAAAGTTATGAAATCGAGAATGTTTCTGTGTCAGAAGAAGTTGGAACAATGGATAGTACTATTGTACAGCTTTATGCGCCATATAAAAACATACTTGAAAAAGATATGAACCGGGTGCTTGCCATCTCTGAAAATGAATTGGTTAAAGACAAGCCAGAAAGTTTGCTGACGAACTTTTTGGCCGACTTGTTACTCGAACAAGGAGCAGTGGTGGCCAACGATCAACAACTGGATTTAACACCTGATGTATCGTTTTTTAATTACGGTGGAATTCGTTCGGCACTTCCAAAAGGAGAAATTACCGTTGGGAATATTTTTGAGTTAATGCCTTTCGAAAATGAAATGGTTTTGCTTGAACTGAAAGGCGACAAAATGCAGGCTTTTCTGGATTATATTGCCGATCACGGAGGTGGAAGTGTTGGCGGAGTGGAAATGATTATTTCAGGTGATAAAGCCACTGATGTAAAAATCGGTGGACAGAAAATTGATTTCAATAAAACTTACTGGTTGGTAACGAATGATTATGTGGCAGCCGGTGGCGATGGCCTTGAAATGTTGGCAGAAAATGAGCAGTTTATAAACAGTGGAGAGAAAATACGTGATGCGATAATTGAGTACCTCGAAGGGGTGACCAATAATAATCAGCACGTTGATCCAAAACTGGATGGGAGGATAAAATAATGGATAGAAGAAGATTTATAAGAAACGTTGCTGCAGGAACAGCCGGAATTACTATAGGAGCGGTACCTTACGAATTATTTGCTCACGAAGATTTTACCACGATATCGATACTGCACACCAACGATATTCACTGCCATATTGAGCCGTTTAGCGGCACCAACGAACGGTATGCCAATAAAGGTGGTTTAGCACGAATTGCAAAACTGGCCACTCTCGAACGACAAAAAAATCCGAATACTCTACTGCTCGATGCCGGCGATATGTTTCAGGGAACGCCATACTTTAACTACTTTAAGGGTGAGTTGATGTTGAAGGTGATGAGCGAGGCCGGTTACGATGCAAGTACAATTGGTAACCACGAATTTGATAACGGTTTGCAGGGAATTAAAGACCCATTGCCAAATGCCGAATTCCCGATCATCTCATCGAATTACGATTTTTCGGATACCATTTTATCGGGAAGTTTCCCGGAGTATAAGATCTTTAAACGGGATGGCGTAAAAATCGGAATTTACGGCGTAGGAATCGAGTTGGAAAATCTGGTTGGAAAGAAGAATTACGGAGCAACCGTTTACAACGATCCGCTGCTTGTTGCGCAACGGATGGAAAGTTTCCTGAAAAATGACAAGAAGTGTGATTTGGTGATCTGTCTTTCGCATTTAGGATTACGCTACCGCGATAACAAAGTTAGCGACATGGATTTGGCGTCAGAAACTTCATTCACCGATTTGATTATTGGCGGACACACGCACTCGTACCTTGAAAAACCGCTGGAAGAGAAGAATAAACTCGGACAGCCGGTAATTGTAAATCAGGCCTGGTGGGGTGGTCTTGTGGTTGGAAAAGTTGATTTTGTTTTTGAAAAATCAAAAAGGAATAAAAAAGCTGTTTATTCAGACCTGCTATAAAAACTCAACTGCCTATGAACCGATTTCACAGGCTCTTACTTTCGGTTAGTACCGGTGTATTGTTAAGTTTGCCCTGGCTGGGATTTCCCGGTTGGGTGCTTTTTATTGCAATCCTTCCGCTACTATATCTCGAGAATTTCTTTTTCAAATTTAAAGAAGGTTTCCCTCCAGTTTCGCTGTGGGGGCATGTTTTTCTTGCATCACTGATTTGGAATGTTTTGGCATCATGGTGGATGACAAAAGTTTCGCTGGTGGGAGTGG
The DNA here is from genome assembly GCF_913060805.1 of uncultured Draconibacterium sp. Taxonomy (GTDB): domain Bacteria; phylum Bacteroidota; class Bacteroidia; order Bacteroidales; family Prolixibacteraceae; genus Draconibacterium. The sequence continues at coordinate 52,093 of NZ_CAJXTC010000025.1, read as the reverse complement.
GATCTGCCATGATTTTCAATGCCTTTTTGATGTCGTTGGTCTGGTGGGCCGCTCATTCTATCCGAAGAAAATTATCGTCGCCGCTGGGTTATATTTCACTGGTTGTTTTTTGGATTTCGCTGGAGTATCTGCAGTTTAAATGGGACATTGAATGGCCGTGCCTGCAATTGGGAAGCGTATTGGGCAATAACGTAAAAATCATTCAATGGTACGAATACACCGGAACTTTTGGCGGATCGTTGTGGATTCTGCTTTTGAATCTTTTCCTATTTCAGCTTTTACGAAATATTCAGTTTAAAAAAACACTGAAAAAGAAGTTAACTAGTTCAACAGTTCTACTTATTTTATTGGTTGTTCCGTTAGGTATTTCTTTTCGGATGTATTCCTCATATCAGGAAAAAGAAAATCCAATAAACGTCGCCATCGTACAACCCAATGTTGATCCGTATAACGAGAAGTTTGACCTTGAAGCCGAGACACAAAAACTGGATGATTTTCTTCGTTTGGCAGATGAAGTTACAAACGACAGTACCGACTTTATCGTTGGCCCCGAAACCTTGTTTGAGCATCAAACGCTATGGGATGAAGCAACTTTCGAATCCAATCCGTTTTTAATTCGTCTGGAAAATTTTCTTCAGCAATATGAAAAGGCGGATATGGTGTTTGGAGTTTCGTCTTTCGAAGTTTACAACAAGGAAGAGGATATTACTTATACAGCCCAGCAAAACAACGGCATAATATACGACCGCTATAATACGGCAATGCTTTTTACCAAATCCGGCGAAATTCAGATTTACCACAAATCGAAATTGGTTGCGGGAGTGGAGAAGGTGCCATTTCAAAAATATTTTTCATTTCTGAAAAACAACTACATTGATTTGGGAGGTGCTTCCGGATCGCTGGGGAGACAAAAAGATGCCTCGAACCTCGTCGCCGAAAAAGCGGTAATTGCACCGGTAATTTGTTTCGAATCGGTGTTTGGTGAATATGTGACTGATTACGTTAAAAAAGGAGCCGATGTAATATTTGTGATCACCAACGATGGCTGGTGGAAAAATTCGCGTGGTTACAAACAACATCTGTTGTTTTCGCAGTTGCGGGCAGTGGAAACGCGGAGAAGTATAGCACGGTCGGCAAACACCGGAACATCATGTTTTATTAATCAACGTGGCGATGTTCTGCAAGCAACCAACTGGTGGCAGCAAGCGACTATTTCTGGTTCTATCAACAAAAATGAGGCAATGACATTTTACATGAAACATGGCGATTTTATCGCACGTACTTCAGTGTTTATAAGTGTATTAATGGTGTTGTTGGTGTTTGTGAGAAGGTTCGCATAAGGACAAAAAAAATCCGCACTAATCCATTGTGTAAAACCCCTGTATAACAGGATTTGAGCGCCCGGTTGATCAAACTTCCACCGGTCCGAAGACTCACCCCGATAAATCGGGACTACAAGGCCTGCTTTTACAACCATAAAGAGCTTACTCGGTTAAATTTTTTCTGTTGAGTTTACCAATTTATAGATCAATGCGGAAAATATTTTTTTCTCTCTCAATGAACTCGTTTTGTACAATTCAAATGTAGGTGTAAGCTTTGGTATATGCAAATTTTGGAGGTTAATTTTGATTAATGAAAAGGTAATGTATTGTTGGTTAGTTTATTAAATAGTAACGATTTTTATGAAAGTTTCAGCTTACGATATATGTTGTTTTACCGCGTAGATGTTTATGATATATATTGGGGATTATAGGAGGTCAAAATACCCGCTGAACAGCCAAAAGAACTCGATGTCGTTATAGAAAAAACGATTAAAATTACCCGGTAAGAAGATGGCAACATGAAACTTTTGTAACGTAACACCCCAAATCAAACATGGCAGCAAAATTAGTTAGCAGTGTTTACGGTAATCCGCCAACCATTCACCAGAAGAGTGGTAGTTTTTCATATTTCGTGTCATGCATTACTGGAAGTGAAAATATGATTTTTATCAACCTGACATTTAGTGTCATATCCTTATTTGACGGTGCGCTGTATTTTTGCTCCTGAAAGTTTTTAAAGCGAACATTATACAGGGCTCTTGAAGAGGAAATCGGATAAGAGTTCTGATTCTCAGGGGGAGGACAGTGGCCTCAGCAAGGACCATTCTTTGCTGAGGGCCATTCTCTCTTCGATGAAAAAACGTTCGGCTTTCAGGAAACGGTTGAAACACAAAACAACATAAAGAATCAGGACTCCGGTTATTATGGCCGGGGTCTTTTTTTTGAAATGAACGAAAGAAACCAACAAAAAAAGCCCTGAATAAACTTCACGACTTTGCTAAAAAGAAAACGAACGCACTTCGTTGACTTTGTAAAATGATTTAACTACCGCTTAAATTGAAATATTACCCGGTTAGCAGGTAATTGAAGAGAAGAGTGAATTTGTTGCAATAGTGTTTGGCCCAATTTGGGATTGCTGAATTATGAATGAATAATCAGCATTGTTATAAGAGTGAAAAAAGAAGCTACCATAAGGATCGCACTAGCCGCCAGATATTTTTCAATTGTTGTTTTCATGTTTGTTTCGCTTTTAAAATTGTTTCGCTGGCAAAGATATAGAAGCAAAAGGGTAGGAGACATGACATGGAATGTCAGGTAGGTAAAAAACTGGTTGTGATTCTCGTTTTTACTTTATCAATACTGAATTACAAGCGAGGATCTAATTTATGATGAAGCAATAGATAATAAATGTCCTTAGTTTTTGTTTGGCGCGTTTTTACTGGTATTCAGCTATCGAGTAACTAGCTCTTTCAACCAAATTTCGCATGAAATACTCGAAATTGAAAATATAATGTCTGTAATCAAAAATGCTACAGATCTTCAACTACTACTTTTATCGTCGACTAAAACCAATAAAAATGAAGAAGCCAAATTATCTCATAGTACCCCCGAATTTAATTCAATTAGTCTTTTTAAAATGTCGGTAACAAAACCGTTGTTACGCATAAAAATTATCCGATTAAAATTCAAATGAAATAGATCAAACGAAATGAAGAATAGAATTTTAAAATTAGATTTGAAGCTCAGCATAACTGTGTTGGCCATCCTGTTTTCAATAACCGGATATAGTAACCAGCCGGGAACGAAGTCAAAATCTTCAAATAGTCCTGTGTTCTCTGGTTTTGTTTATAAGGGAACCGACGATGTATATAATAATTACCCGCTGAAAGCTGATGAGTTTTACAATCCCATTTTGCAAGGTTGCTACCCCGACCCGGCGATTACGCGCAAAGGAGACGACTATTATCTGGTTTGTTCGTCGTTTGCTATGTTTCCGGGAGTACCAATATTTCATTCAAAAGACCTGGTTAACTGGACCGACCTTGGCGGTGTGTTAAATCGCCCGTCGCAGCTCGATGTTCACAATTGTGGAATTAGCTCCGGCGTATATGCTCCCGGCATTACCTATAATCCGCACAACGATACTTTTTACATGATTACCACTGCATTTACCGGTGGTTTGGGAAACATTATTGTAAAGACCAAAGATCCGTTGAAGAAAAACTGGAGTGACCCGATAAAGTTGCAATTTGATGGAATCGATCCGTCGATTTTCTTTGATGATGATGGCAAAGCCTATGTGGTGCACAACGATGCTCCTGACAAAGGAAAAGCATTATATAATGGTCACCGTGTTATAAAAGTATGGGAATACGATGTGGAAAATGACCAGGTGATTGCCGGAACGGACAAAATCATCGTGGATGGCGGAGTAGATCTTTCGAAAAAACCGATTTGGATTGAAGCGCCTCATTTGTATAAAAAAGATGGTAAGTATTATTTAATGTGTGCCGAAGGTGGTACCGGAGGCTGGCACAGCGAAGTGATTTTTATCAGCGACAGCCCGACAGGACCTTTTACACCGGCACCAAGTAATCCTATTCTTACGCAGCGTCATTTCCCAAGAGAACGGGCAAACAAAGTTGATTGGGCCGGTCATGCCGACGTGGTTGAAGGACCTGATGGTAAATATTATGGTGTTTTTCTGGCGGTTCGACCTAACGAAAAACAACGTGTAAATACCGGCCGTGAGACTTTTATTTTACCTGTCGACTGGTCGGGCACATTCCCTGTATTCGAAAACGGACTTGTTCCGATGGAACCGAAGTTGAAAATGCCAAAAGGCGTTGAAAATAATACAGGTAAAGATGGTTTCTTCCCGAATGGTAATTTTACCTATGAGGAAGATTTTTCTTCAGAAGAACTCGATTATCGCTGGATTGGATTAAGAGGCCCACGAGAAGCTTTTATCGAAAAAGCGAAGAATGGTATTCAGATTAAACCATTTGATGCCAACATTAAAGAGCTGAAACCTACGTCTACTTTATTTTACCGTCAGATGCATAGGAACTTTTCATTTGAGGCTAACGTTGACTACAAGCCCGAATCGGAGAAAGACCTTGCTGGCCTGACTTGTCTGCAGAATGAATACTCCAATTATGTTTTTGGTGTTACTAAAAAAGGAGATGATTACTTTATTGTTTTAGAAAGAAATGCGGGCTCAAGAGTAAGAAGGGAAAACAAATCAGAAATTTTGGCAAGTACAAAAATAATGCTTGATAATCCACTAAAATTGAAGGTGGAAGCAAAAGGTGATGACTACCAGTTTTCGTATTCAACCAACGGGACCGACTTTGTGAATGTGGGCGGCACTGTTTCGGGAGATATACTTTCAACCGATGTGGCCGGTGGTTTTACCGGTTGTTTACTTGGTTTGTATGCAACTTCGGCAAACGATGCCGTTCCGCAATAACGAAAGGAAATTTATTTATAGAAGTAACTTTTAATTGGGCAGGGAATTGGTGAAGAATAAGTTACTGTCTTCTATTATTTAATTTATGAAACACGACTATCAATCATTTGGCAAAAGCCGTTTTTGGGGCAAGCCACTACTATTATTTTTATTCCTGATTACCTTTCAGATTTCGTCAGTAGCGCAATCGAATAATCAACTTAGGCGCCCTATATCGCCCGATCAGCCAATGTGGCTTGTACATATTGATACGTGGAATTATGCCGATCCTCAAAAGATCATCGACCTGATTCCGGAAGACATTCGTCCGTTTGTAGTGATGAATATCGCCTTGTCGATTAGTCATGACGAAGACGACCGGTTCAAAGTGGCGGAGTATGGCTACGAAATTGCCAAATCGTGGCTGCGAACTTGTGCCCAAAATCAGATGTGGGCGGTGGTTCAGCTTGCCAGTGGTGGTTATGCGCAATTCTCCGACTTCGATTTAACTGTTTATGAAGAATTATACCAGGAGTTTCCTAATCTCATCGGCTTTAGTTATGCCGAGCAGTTTTGGGGATTTGGCGACTCGGAGTCTCAATTTTCACCTACCTGGCCCGAACGTATTACGCACTTTGCCAATCTTTTGGAACTGAGTAATAAGTACGGAGGTTATTTGGTGGTAAGTTGGTGCGGTAATCAATGGAGTGCCAATATCAACCCGATTGCCATGCTGAAACGCATTCCGAAATTTGCAGAGGCTTCAAGTAAGTACACCGAAAACTATATTTTGTGCGAGAAATATACGCAGCAATCCTATATTTTAGATATGGAAAGTATCTGTTTGGGTACCTATCTTTCAGGGTTTAGCGGGCAGTACGGGATACGTTACGACGATACCGGATGGTCGGATCAGTACGGAGAACATGAAAATTTTACTTTGGCAACCGGTGGGGCTGCTCATCTTGAGCACATCATGCTAACGGGGCAAACCGTTATTGATGCACCCGAATTAATCTGGACCCAGTGTTTTCGCGAACTTAATCCGGCCGGAACTACCGGTGGATACACCGAACGACAATGGGGAACTTTCCCGCAATTTGACAATTTTAGCATCGATCTATTCCGAAAAGTTTTAGACGGAACGGTTCGTATTCCAAGTCGTCAGGAAGTGATTGACCGCACAAAAGTAGTTGTAGTGAATGACCAGAACTCTGGTACTTCTGATGAGGTTTACAGTTCGCCTGAAACGCTGTTTGAAGGACTTTACCGCATGGATGGTGACGGTAACCTAAGAGACAACAAAACCTTTTTTAAGAAGACAGGGCGCTATCCAACTATTCCAACGGTTTACCAACTGGAAGATGCTGTTGCCAACACTTTTGATGTTGAAGTAAATACAACAGATTATTCAAGCCGTTGGCCGAATATCTCCAGCAAGGTAAATGAATTGAATAACCTTTTTCCTGAAGAATACACAGGCGATATTTATGCAGGCCGACATGAAAACGGTTGGGTTACCTACAATCCTTATAAAACAGGGCAAACTGCCAGCGGAAGCATTCCGTTTAAATACAACACCTGCGAACGTGTTGAACTGACTTATGCGCAGTACACTTCAGGTGTGATGAAAGAGTATACTGATCGTCTGACTTTTTACCTGACCAATTACGATGAGCGCAGTCCTTCAACACTTAAAACCGATGAGATTAAAATTTACGGAAGTTCATCTAAACCCACTTTTAGTTATACCGACAGAGCCAACCATGCGCCGAGCTCGGTAAGCGAAAACTGGGCCGATGGAGTTTATACACTTACCGTTCAGCATAATGGCCCGATCGATATTACGGTTAACTGTTCTGGTTCTGCAAGCGAACGCTTAACATCATATACTGAAGCATCAATTGCAACGCCTAAAAAACCGGCACTATATACCGGACCACGGCAGTACGAAGCAGAATGTTTCGACTACAAAAACATTAACAGAATTATTAAAGGAGGATACAATTACAGTATAAGAAACTACACCGGACAAGGATATTTACAACTTGGAACAAGCTCTTCTGCAGCAGTTCGCGATACGGTAACAGCCTTACGCGCAGGTAAATATAAGCTGATAACTAAATATTCGGTATCCGGTGGCGATGTCAACACACTGGATCTGTATGTCAACGGCTCGAAAATCAGTACGCCAACTTTTACAAAAACGGCTACAGAAAGTGACTGGGCATATTTAGAACAAACAGTTGAATTATCGGCCGGAAAAAATGCAATTGAATTTAGAGCTAATGCCGGCAGTTCGTACAGTTTGAATTTCGATAACTTCGTTATTACCCAGGGAGAAAGCAATGGCGTATATCATTTTCAAAACGACCAATCGTCTTTAGCAGCTACTACTCCGCCTGCCGAACTCGTAACAATTCAAAGTGGAAGTGCAGGAGTTGTTGCCTACACCAACAGTAACGACGAAACGACTAACGCTTTCAAAACTTATTCTGCAGGAGAAACGAATGGCACTGGAGTAGTTGATTTGGATATGTTTCCGGAAACGGCTGATAATTATTCGGTTACCTGGGAAGAATATTACGACACGGCAGGAGGTAAAAAAGGTTTGCTTTTAAGGGGAAACACAGTATTGAGTGCCTACGCAGACGGAATGAAACAAGGTTACTTGTTTACAGTACTAAATAATGAGGATAATACCGTAACATTAGAATCGAATGTTGCGAATGCCGGAGGTTTGCTTGCAAAAACGTCCTATACATCCGGTTTCGCTGTACTACCCGGAGAGCCTTGCTGGTACCGGGCTACAGTTGTTGACAATCAGATGGTTTTTGAATGCTCAAAAGATAGTTTGAACTGGGAAGGCGGCGATGTAACAGCTTTTACAGATGATAATTATTTATTAGGCTCAACGCAATTGGTTTGGGGCTTTAATACCGATAATTACTCGTGGGTGATGGATAACATTCGTTACTCTACAGGAAATCTATCTGTCTCAAAAGTAGAGTTGGCAGCTTTCAGATACGAGCAGGGAAAAGGGCCATCCGAAAGTCAGTCGTTTAAGGTTACCGGAAGTTCACTTACTGGCGATATTTTGATCACTGTACCGGCTGGTTTCGAAGTTTCTTTATCTGAAAATTCAGATTACAACTCATCGTTAACAATTACTCCGGTGAACGGAGAAGCAGCTTCTCAAACCGTTTATGTGAGGATGAAGGCCGGATTATCTATGGGAACAAGGAGCGGCGATATTCATATAAGTTCTGAAGCTGTTGCAGACCGCTTGCTTAGTGTGAGCGGAGAAGTGTTGCCGCAGCCGACATCTGTTATTTATAATTTCTCGAATGATGTGGCTACAACTGTTGCCCAAACACCGCCCGCATTAAATACGGCTATCCCGTTAAGTAATGGTGCTACTGCGGGGGTAGTTTCATACACCGATGCCAATGGTTTAACCAGTAATGCCTTAAAACCGTATAGTGGGGGTAATCGAAATGCAACCGGTGTTATTGATTTAAATTTGTTTTCGCAAACAGGAACTGACTATTCCGTTACCTGGAAGCAGAGTGTTGGTTCTTCAGGCACTGATTACAAAGTTGGAATGCTGATGAGAGGTGATGTCGATAATCGAGGCAGCGCATCAACAGGTTACGTTCAGGGTTTAATGGAAGGTTATCTTTTGCTGGTGTATACTGCCGGCGGTTCCAGTCATTCCGAGTTCCGTGTTTACAAGTCTACATCAGGCTATAACACCCTAAGTACGCTGGTTAACCAAAGTGCAAACGCACTGGTGCCAACAGCCGGACAACCGATTTGGTACCGAGCGTCTGTTTCAGGAACTTCACCGGTTTCGCTGCAAATCGAGTATTCAAAAGACAGTATAACATGGGAAACCGGTGCTGCCGTAACTGATGCTTCATCAGTATTTACATCGGGGGCTACACAGTTGGTTTGGGGACTTGGTGTTAGCAGTGTTGATTTTTATGTCGATAATATTGAGTTTTATGGTTTAGACGAAAACTCAGCAAATCTGAAAGATTTGATTGAAGTATCTGCTTCTAACCTGGATGGATTTAGTTACGAGAAAGGCTCTGGTCCTTCTGATGCTCAATTCTTTTCGGTGTCAGCAAGCGATATAAGCGAGGATCTTGAGCTTGGTGTTTCTGCGAACTATGAGATTTCGTTAAGTACTGATGGTACATATTCATCGTCAGTATCACTTTCTCCTATGGACAATACGGTTAACGAAATAACGGTATATATTCGTCTTAAGTCAGGACTGGAAATTGGTGATTATAATGGTGAGATATCAGTATCGTCACCGGGCTTTGTAACTAAGTACATCGCTCTTACCGGAACCGTTGAAGTCCCGACAGGAATCGGTGATCTGCCCGTTGGTTCTTCGGCTACAGTTGTATCAACAGAGTATTATTCGATAACCGGGCAACGAGTGATCAACAAGCCTCAAATAAGTGGAATTTATATTGTGCGGACATTGATGTCTGACGATTCAGTAGTTGTATCGAAAAAATATATAGACGTATATAATAGATAAAATTTCATAGCTAGTTTAATATGATGGGAAATCGTAAAAAATCAATTTCTTGTTTCACATGGATTCTTGTCGGGCTCAATGTCTTGCTGGCTTTTCAGGCCGAAGCACAGGCAAAAAGCGGGCTCAGTCAGAATATGATTGTTGAAGCAAGCAAAAGTGATTCTGATTTTCCTATTGTTGCCAACAGCCTTGCTGCATCAATTTATTACGACCAGAACGATTATCAAGGTGTTATTCGTGCTATTGGCGACCTTCAGAATGATATTGATCGTGTGACGGGAGTTAAACCCGAGCTTTTTACGGATTCAAAAAAAGGTGCAGATTATGAGATAATTATCGGTACTGTTGGGAAAAGCGGCCCAATCGACAAATTGGTTTCATCCGGTAAACTGGATGTTTCGGAGGTGACAGGGAAGTGGGAAAGTTTTGTTATTGCAACAATTGATCAGCCAAACAAGGATGTGAAAAAAGCGCTGGTTATTGCCGGTAGCGATAAACGCGGAACCATTTATGGAATTTACGAATTGTCGCAACAACTGGGCGTTTCTCCCTGGTATTGGTGGGCCGATGTTCCGGTTTTAAAACGTTCTTCTGCTTATTTACTGGCAGGTCGCTATGTTTCGGGTGAACCGAAAGTTAAGTATCGCGGAATCTTTATTAACGACGAGAATCCATGTATGCAACGGTGGGCCAACGAAAAATTTGGTGGCATGAACAGCGAGATGTACAGCCACATGTTTGAGTTGCTTTTGCGTTTAAAGGCCAATTTGCTGTGGCCGGGGATGTGGGGATCGTTTAAAGAGTACAAACCAATGGTTCCGATTCTTAAAGATGAGAACGGAAACTACCTGGGAAATTCGTTTAACGAGGATGATCCGGAAAACCAACGCCTGGCCGATGAATATGGCATTGTGATGGGAACTTCGCACCACGAACCAATGCAACGATCGCAGCAGGAATGGATCAGGAACAAAAACAAATATGGCAACGGCGAATGGAATTATATGTCCAATAAGGAAGGAATTCAGCAGTTCTTCCGGGATGGAATTGAAAACGCCAAAAATTACGAAAGTCTCGTTACCATGGGAATGCGTGGCGATGAAGATAAACCAATGGTTGATGCCGGGAGTGCCGAAGCCAATTTCAGTATATTGGAAGGCATAATGAAAGATCAGCGCCGGATTATTGAAGAAGTAACCGGAAAACCGGCTTCAGAAATGCCGCAGGTGTGGACGCTTTACAAAGAAGTGCTTGATTATTACGATAAGGGGATGAAAGTTCCCGATGATATGATCATTATGCTGTGCGATGACAACTGGGGCGATGTACGTCGGCTGCCGGAGCTGAACAGTAAAATGCATCCCGGAGGTTATGGCATGTATTATCATGTTGGTTATTATGGCGCACCCCGCGCAAATAAGTGGTTAAATGTCACTCAGATTCAACAAATGTGGGAACAGCTTCAACTGACATACGACTATGGTGTGAATAAGATATGGATACTCAATGTTGGCGATTTAAAACCGAATGAATATCCAATGGATTTCTTTTTGCGCATGGCCTGGAATCCTGAAACTTTTACAGTAGATAATCTGGAAACGTATTCGCACGAATTTTGTGCACAACAATTTGGCGAAGCACAAGCCGATGAGGCAGCTCGAATTCTTAACACCTACTGCAAGTATGCTGGTCGGGTAACACCAGAAATGCTCGACGATAAAACCTACAACCTCGAAAGCGGTGAGTTTAAAATGGTGAAGGATGAGTTTTTGGCGCTCGAAGCCAGGGCGCTGAGACTGTATTTAACGTTGCCCGAGCGGTATAACGATGTCTACAAACAATTGGTGCTTTTTCCAGTACAAGCTTTGGCCAATCTTTATGATATGTATTATGCTGTTGCCATGAATAAGAAGCTTGCAGCCGAGCAAGATCTAACAGCTAATCAATGGGCTGATCATGTTGAATATTGTTTCAAACGTGACTCCCTTCTTAGTGCCGATTACAACCATAATATGGCCAATGGAAAATGGAATCACATGATGGATCAGGTGCACATTGGTTATACCACATGGCATGCTCCCCAATTTAATATTATGCCTGAAGTAGTTCGTGTTTCTGCGGACGAAGCACAAAAAGGTGGATATGTTTTTGAGGAGAAAAATGGAGTGGTTGCCATAGAAGCGGAACATTATTTCGAATGCAAAAATAGTAGTTCTACTCAATGGACCGTGATTCCTGTTATAGGCCGGACGCTTTCGGGTATGGCTTTAATGCCTTATACGGAACAAACAGACGGCGCATCGATTAGTTATAAAATGAAATTAAATACCCGGCCGGATAGTATTCAGGTTCGTTTTTTCTTTGATAGTACAATGCCGTTTAAAGACGGTGGACATCGGGTTGCTGCATCTTTTGATAGCGAGGCTGAGAAAGTCTGGAGTATCAATGAAGAGTTAACCTGGAAAAACAATTATTCAAAAATGTATCCGACTGCTGCTGCCCGCGTAATTGAATCTTTAGTTTCACTTCCTTTATCAAAAAACGCCGATGGAATGCAAGTGCTTAAAATTCGTCCCCTCGATCCGGGGATTGTTCTTTACAAAGTGGTTGTAGACAATGGCGGATACGAAGAAACTTTTTTAAAGATGACGGAAAGTCCGTATAAAAGATGAAAAAATAAACAATCAAAATAAATTGAACCATGCTTAAACAATATTTGCTTTTTTTCTACTTACTCAGCATGTTCCTGACAGTAAATCCAACTTTTGCGCAGGACAACAAAGCCACGAATCCTCTTATTTACGCCGATGTCCCTGATATGGCGATGATCCGTGTGGGAGACACTTATTACATGAGTAGCACTACCATGCACATGAATCCCGGGGTGCCTATTATGAAATCGAAAGATCTGGTGAATTGGGAACTGGTGAATTATTGTTACGACATTTTGGAGGATACCGACGTTCAGAATCTGGAAAACGGCAAGAGCGACTATGGCCGCGGATCATGGGCAAGTTGTATCCGATACCATAACGATACTTACTATGTATCGACCTTTTCCGGAACTACAGGAACCACTTATATTTATTCCACCAAAGACATTGAGAATGGTCCTTGGGAGCTTAAAAAATTTAAACCGTCTTATCATGATCACAGCATTTTCTTCGACGATGATGGCCGGATATATATGATTTGGGGAGTTAGAAAGCTGGCAATTGTAGAGTTGAAAGCTGACCTTTCCGGAATTAAAGAAGGAACTGAAAGGGTGTTAATTGAAGATGCGAGTGCACCGGCTGGCGATAATATTATGCTTGGCGCCGAAGGTTCGCAGTTATTCAAAGTAAACGGTAAATACTACCTGTTTAATATTACCTGGCCTCGCGGTGGCATGCGCACTGTGGTCATTCATCGCGCCGATAACATCAATGGCCCGTGGGAGGGCAAATTAGCGCTGCAGGATAAAGGTGTTGCTCAGGGCGGTTTAATCGATACCCCCGATGGACGCTGGTTTAGCTATTTGTTCCGCGACAATGGCGCCGTTGGCCGTATTCCGTATCTCGTGCCGGTAAATTGGGAAAATGACTGGCCGGTGTTAGGTGTTGATGGAAAAGTGCCGGAAACTCTCGAGCTTCCCGCAAGCAAGGGATTGATTCCGGGTATTGTCGCTTCAGACGATTTTAAACGCAGTAAAAAAGATGCCGATCTTCCACTGGTTTGGCAATGGAACCACAATCCGGATCATTCGCTTTGGTCGGTTCGCGAGCGCAAAGGCTATTTGCGTCTAAAAACCGGACGGATTGACAATAGTATTTTCCTGGCAAAAAATACATTGACGCAACGTACTATCGGCCCTGAGTGCTCGGGCTCAACTTCCATTGATGTTTCGAATATGAAAGAAGGTGATTTTGCCGGGCTGGTACTCTTGCAGAAAAATTTCGGTCAGGTAGGGGTGAAGTTTGAAAACGGCAAGAAAAAGATCGTCATGGTAAGTGGCCAGACCGACACGCCTGAAGAGGTTGAAAGTTTACCGCTTACACAGAAAACGGTTTATCTGAAAGCTGAGTGTGATTTTAAGGATCGTAAAGATGTTGCAAATTTCTTTTATAGCCTCGACGGTAAAAACTGGACTCCAATTGGTTCGCAACTGAAAATGTTGTATACCCTGGATCATTTTATGGGCTATCGTTTTGGCTTGTTTAATTACGCGACCAAAAATCCGGGAGGTTTTGTGGACTTTGATTATTTCAAAATCAGTGATCAACTTACAGAAAAATAATGACTGTAATCGGATAGGGAAATACTAAAGCTAAATCAATACTTAAAATGAAAATCAAACATTTCATATTCATAGTTTTTGTATTGGTGATAGGTGAAAAGAATGTTTTTTCACAAAATCCCAATTTCTATATTTTTCTTTGCCTTGGGCAGTCGAATATGGAGGGAAATGCCCGAATCGAGCCTCAGGATACCATCGATGTTGATGAACGTTTCCAGGTGATGTCGACCATCGATTGTTCTGATCTGGAACGGGAAAAAGGGAATTGGTACACGGCTGTGCCGCCTCTTTGCAGGTGTCGCACAGGTTTGACTCCTGCCGATTATTTTGGCCGTACCTTGGTTGAAAATCTTCCTGAGAATGTAACAATAGGGGTTATTAATGTAGCCGTTGGCGGTTGCAAAATTGAACTGTTTGATAAAACCAATTATCAAAACTATGTGGAAACATCTCCTGATTGGTTGAAAAATATGGTTAAGGAGTATGATGGCAATCCTTATAGGCGTTTGGTCGAAATGGCTAAAGCGGCTCAGAAAGATGGTGTTATTAAGGGAATTTTGCTGCACCAGGGAGAGTCGAATACCGGAGATACATTATGGCCCCAAAAGGTAAAGCTGGTGTATGATAATTTGATGACCGACTTGAAACTGAATCCGGATGATGTGCCTTTATTAGCCGGTGAGGTTGTTAATGCTGATCAGGAAGGAAAATGCGCCGGCATGAACCAAATTATTGCCACCTTACCGGAAGTCATACCAAATTCATACGTTATCCCGTCGAGTGGATGCCCTAGTGCTCACGATCATCTTCATTTTACGGCCGAAGGTTACCGTATTCTGGGTAAAAGATATGGTGAAAAAATGCTTTCGCTTTTGGGAGGTAAATTGAATTAGAATATTGATAACTAAAGGACAATAAAACGAAAAAACTAAAACCAATGAAGAATAAAATAAATCTGATATTCGCGTTTATTTGTGTGGTTTCCATGTGTAGTATGAAAAGTACTTCTGCTCAGAATCCATTTATTCGCGACCAATTTACTGCCGATCCGTCGGCGAGAGTCTTCAATGGGAAAGTTTATGTGTTTCCATCGCACGATATTCAGGCACCCGAAGGTAACGGCCTCCGTAAAGATTGGTTTTGCATGGAAGATTATCATGTATTTTCTTCTGAAAATCTTACTGATTGGACTGATCATGGAATGATTGTGAGCCAGTACGATGCTGACTGGGTGGATGCTACATCGTACAGCATGTGGGCGCCCGATTGTGTGGAACGAAACGGTAAATACTATTTTTATTTTCCGTCCAATACAAAGGCTGACGGCCCAAGTGGCGAGCGAGGTTTTGGAATTGGTGTTGCCGTTGCGGATAAGCCTGAAGGACCGTATGTTCCGCAGGAAAAGAATATTGAAGGAGTACACGGAATAGATCCGAATGTATTGATTGATAAGGATGGGCAAGCATATTTGTACTGGTCGCAAGGAAATATTTTTGTCGCTAAACTGAAAGACAATATGCTGGAGCTGGATTCGGAGCCGATGATCATTCCTAATCTCCCGGAAGAAGGATTAAAAGAAGGTCCGTGGGTGTTTGAACGAAATGATAAATATTACCTGACTTTTCCACACGTTGAAAACAAAACTGAACGTCTGGAATATGCCATAGGAGATCATCCAATGGGGCCTTTTGAAATGACCGGAGTGATCATGGACGAGTCGCCTGTAGGTTGTTGGACCAACCACCACTCAGTAATTGAGTACAAAGATCAGTGGTACCTGTTTTATCACCACAATGATTATTCGCCGCAATTTGATAAAAACCGCTCCGTACGAATCGACAGCCTGTTTTTTAATGCGGATGGTACTATTCAAAAGGTAGCTCCGACGCTTCGTGGAGTAGGAGTGACACCTTCTAACTCAAATATTGAAATCGATCGCTACAGTGCTAAAAGTGAAAATGCAAGTATTGAGTTTCTGAATCCTGAAAACACTTTTGACGGCTGGAAAACAATTTTTGAGAAAAAAGGCGACTGGATTAGCTATAATTCGGTTGATTTTAAGAAGAAACCGAAAACGATCCAGGTGCGTGTTAAAGCAGATAATGGAGGAGTAATTCAGGTAGTATCTGATAATGAAAATGTAATCGCAAAAATTGAAGTGCCGGCAAATAATGGATGGAAAACAATAGAAACCAAAACGTTAAAATCAGTAAAAGGAGTGCATAATTTAAAGGTGGAACACATCAGCAATGATCCGGTAGAAATCGATTGGATTCAGTTTGATCGCTAACACATTTGAATTGAAAATCACCAAATAATTTAAAGACTTTACCAATGAACTTAAAACTTAAAACCATAAAATATAAAGCTGTTTACAAGGTGTACTTGTTAATGTTGCTTTTAAGTATTTCCTCTGTTTTATTCGCACAAACGAATCAAAAAACGGGAGCTTATTACACGGGTGAGTATCCAAACCTCCTTTTACAAGCCGGTTATTCACAAACCGAAATTGATGCCAAATTGAAGAAAGCTTACACAGATCTTTTTGAAGGGCCGAACCGTGTTTATTTCGAAGTGGAAGATTCACTGGCCTATGTTTCCGATTTGAAAAACCACGACGCACGTTCAGAGGGAATGTCGTACGGAATGATGGTGGCCGTTCAGTTCAATAAAAAGGAAATGTTCGACAAGCTCTGGCGTTGGAGTAAAAAATATATGCAGCACCAGTCGGGGCCGCGCGAAGCTTATTTTGCCTGGAGTATCAACCCAAAAACCAACGAGAAAAATTCAGTTGGTTCGGCTTCCGATGGTGAGTTGTATTTTGTAACCTCGCTGTTGTTTGCATCTAACCGTTGGGGTAACGACACCGGAATTGATTACTATGCCGAGGCGCGCCGCATACTGGATGCAATGTGGGCAAAAGACGGAACAGGCGGCATTCATCATGTAATAAATGTGGAGCACAAACAAATAAGTTTTGTTCCCGAAGGAGATGGTTACAACTGGACCGATCCGTCGTACCACTTACCGGCGTTTATGGAAGTGTGGGCCGATTTTGCCAACGATGGTCACGAACAGTTTTACCGCGATTGTGCCGATACGGCTCGTGTATTTCTGCATCGTGCTTGTCATCCGGTAACCGGCTTAAATTACGATTATGCCAATTTTGACGGCTCAAAACACGATGCGCGTTGGATGCCACAGGCGTTTCGATATGATTCGTGGCGCGTGCCTATGAACATTGCCATGGACTACGTTTGGTTTGACAAAGACAAAGCGTGGCAGGAAGATTACGCCAGCCGGTTTCAGGGATTTTTGCGAAAAGAGGGAATTAAAACATTTAACGATCAGTATAATCCTGACGGAACAGAGCCGGAATGGATTCTGGCTGCAGGAGGATACAGAAAACTGCGTCATTCGTTGGGTTTGGTGGCAACTTCGGCTTCTGCCTCATTAATTGGAGATGTTGATCCTGATTATGATTTTGTGCACGAGTTGTGGAATGCCAAATTCGAACCTTACGATGACGGTTACTTCGATCAGTATTTCGACGGCTTGATGTACCTTTTTAGTTTAATGCATTTAAGCGGTAATTACCAGGCAATATTACCCGCTGCAGCGAAGTAAGGAATTGCGTTTTTGAATTAGTTATGAGATTTAGTTTTTATAGTTATTGATAGATTAGTTTACATTGATCAGAAGGATCCGGAAAAGTATAAAACTTCATCCGGGTCCTCTGTCATTTTGCTAACTAGTACCAGCCGAGAGGTGTTTTTAAGAAAAGAGGGATAAATACGAAAGTCATTTTTATTAATAGTAGTATAGATTGTTTTAAGAATTTCTGTTTTTTTATACTGTGATAAGCTATTAAGTCTGGGGAGGTTTTTATGAAGAGGTATTATTACATTCTATTTGTTCTATTCTGTTTCATCGGTGCGAACTCAGTGTTGTTCGCTCAAAACCGTAATAATGTTCATTTTTACAATCTGAACGATGAATATGACATTTCCTTACGCGAAACCAACAAGGTTTGTGGCAACGATAATGGTTTTATCTGGATCTCGTCGAAAATGGGAATTATTCGTTACACGCAGGACGATATTCGTATTTACCAACTTCCTTACGAAACCACGGATATTGTTAATGTGAAGTTGACCTATTCAGAAAACGGGCTCTATGCTTTTACCAATAGTAGTCAGATTTATAAATACAACGAAATAAAAGACCGTTTTGAGTTTCTTGTTAATCTCTCTCAGAAACTTCGAAATCCATACCTGTCAGTTTCCAGTTTGTTGGTTGATCAAGAGGGACGTTTATGGATTTCAACAACCGCCGGAATGTTCTACTTTTCAGAGGAGGAGGGGCAGAAAGCTACATCGGTAACAAATGGTATTCGGGCCATGACCTGGCTGGATGATGAGACAATCATATTTTCGGCTACTGACAGAATTGGTATTTATAATACAACGGACATGAGTGCCGGAACCTATTTTGAATATCCTGAGGACGAAGTGTTCAGTGTTTCTTTTTTGTCCACTAAAATTATACCCAACGAGATATGGATTGGAACGATTGGAGACGGGGTTTATGTGTTGCGCGATGGTGACGAAAAGCAATTAATACATATACCTGATATTGCCAATCAACCTGTTCTTGCAATCGAAAACTATACAGGTTCATCTGTATTAATTGGAATTGACGGACAAGGAGTTTGGGAAATAGATAAGTATACTCACCAGATATTAGATGTAATGAAAGAAGATGCCGATAATCCTGAATCGTTAAAAGGGAACGGCGTTTACGATATATACCGCGACAAGAATAACCGAATTTGGGTGTGTACCTACAGTGGCGGAGCTTCTTATTTCGATATGGCTAACCCGGTGTATTCGCAGATCAGGCACATTACAAACAATACAAATTCGTTGATTAACGATGATGTAAACGATGTACTGGAAGATTCACGTGGCAACCTTTGGTTTGCTACGAATAACGGCATTAGTTTTCAGAATGTTTCTACCCGACAATGGAAATCGTTTTACCACAATAATGAAGACGACGCGCAGGTATTTTTAACCCTCGAAGAAGATAGCCGGGGAAGGATATGGGCCGGTACTTATTCTTCGGGTGTGTACGTTTTAGATGAAAAAACAGGCCGCGAGTTAAAACACCTGAGCCAGAAAACTACAAATGGTCAGTTTGCCGGCGATTACGTGTTTGATTTTATGGAAGACCGGGATGGTTTTTTGTGGATCGGTGGCGTTCGGGGCGACTTAATTCGCTATGATTTAAGACGAGATGAATACACTTCATTTCCAATTGTTACGGCCGGTAAATTAGTTGATTACGAAGAATACAAATTGCTGATATGCAACACCAACGGACTTGTTTTATTCGATAAAAATACGGGTGAGACTGAAAATATTGTTGAAGGCAATATTATAAACGATATATTCTTAAAAAACAACGAGGCTTGGCTTTGTACCGTGGGAAGTGGAGTAATTCACTACGACTTTGTAACCGGGGAAACGGAAAGTTACACGGTAGATGAAGGCCTGCCTTCAAATTTCATATCAAGTATCGAGTACTTCAATGGTTATCTCTGGATTGCAACAGAACAGGGACTGTGCAGGATGGATGAAAAGGATAAATCGGTACTAACATTTAATTCGTTTCCGGGTATTAGCAATGTATCGTATAATCTTCGTGCCTCGCAGATTATTGATGATGGGCGATTGATGTGGGGAACAAATAACGGGGTGGTAATTGTCGATCCAAAAGAAATTGAACCGGTAGAAGGTAAGGGGAGCATATTTTTGCAGGAACTTTCCATATCGGGCCGATCCATTCGCGATCTCGATTCAACTATGCTCGACAGTCCGTTGAACGAACTTGAAAAATTGTCACTGAAATACACTCAGAATACCATTACGCTTGAAATGTTACCCATCGAGGTCGTTTCTCCGGGAGCTAAATTCTCCTGGAAAATGAATGGTCTTGATGAGGATTGGACAAACCCTTCAAACAACAGGATTCTTTCTTATTCAAATATTCCAAGCGGAGATTATACCTTGCAAATTAAGATGTTCGATAGCTCAAATACACGGCTTTTGGCCGAGCGTTCCATTGAGTTAAATGTTATTCCACCTTTTTGGGCAGCCTGGTGGTTCCAACTGCTTGTAATTACCTTCGTCGTTGGGCTGCTGTTCTTTTTGCTTCTCTATTATATTCATAACCTGAAGAAAATCCATTCGGAAGAAAAGATCCGGTTTTTTGCCAATACTGCGCACGATATTCGTACTTCATTAACCCTGATCAAAGGTCCGGTAGAAGAGTTGAACAAGGAATCCGGTCTGTCGGGAAAAGGGCATCATTATTTGCACCTGGCAACGGAACAAACGCAACGTTTGCTAAATGTGGTAACACAACTTATGGATTTTCAGAAATCGGATATAGGGAAAGAACGCCTTTCGCTTCAAATGGTGGATTTGGTAAAAATCATCGAAAACCGGGTAATGATGTTCGAATCGTATGCGGGCAATAAAGATATCGCTCTCAGGTTTTCGGCTAATCTTTCTGAATTTATTACAGCAATCGACGAAACATTGATCGACAAGGTAGTTGACAATTTAATCTCGAACGCCATAAAATATTCGAAACCAAATACTGAGGTTACAGTCCGTTTAAACTGTTCGGAAAGCAGATGGATGCTTGAAGTTCAGGATCATGGAATAGGAATTAGCAAAAAGGCACAACGTCAGTTGTTTAAGGAGTATTACCGGGCCGAAAATGTGGTGAACTCAAAAATTGTTGGGTCTGGTATTGGTTTACTTTTGGTAAAAAACTACGTGACTTTGCATGGCGGAAAGATCAACTGTATAAGTCAGTTGAACGAAGGTTCGTTGTTTCAGGTAATCATTCCGGTTAAGAGCGTTGACGTTTCGTCGGTTGAAAAGAATGAACCTGCAGTGGAAAATGCCATTCCGGTTGAATCTGCCCGCGAATTAAGCCCGGCAGCTATGAATGAAGAAGATGATGAGCAAGAGCAGGTTACGCTTAAAATGAAAGTGATAATTGTTGAGGATAACGAATATTTACGCGAGTTTCTGAAAACGGCAATGGAACCACAATTTCAGGTATACCTGGCCGAAGATGGGGTACAAGCCTGGGATATTATTCAGAAGCAAACGCCCGATTTGGTAGTTTCGGATATTATGATGCCCAACATGGACGGTTTTGAGTTGTGCCGTAAAATTAAATCAACCTATGAAACCTCGCATTTACCAATTATTTTATTAACCGCTTTGGCTGGAAAAGCTGAACAATTGCAGGGACTGGGACTTGGTGCCGATGATTACCTCACTAAACCATTTGATGTTTCCATTCTTCAGCAACGTATTCGATCGTTGATTAATAATCGCGAAATCATTCGTGAGAAAGCCTTAAAGTTGATTCGCAGGGGAGAGGAATCAGCCATTGTGGAGAACCAACTCAACGATAAATTTCTGAAAAGCATGATTGAGGTGGTACATGAAAACATGGCGAATGCACAATTTTCGAAAAACGATTTTGCCTCTGCCATGAATGTTAGTCCTTCGCTTTTGTATAAAAAAATTAAATCGCTGACGGATCAGTCGCCTACAGATTTCATAAAAGCTGTTCGTTTAAATCACGCCTTGGAGTTATTACAAACAAAAGAACTTTCAATAACCGAGGTAAGCGAGCAGTGTGGTTTTGCCAGTGTGGGGTATTTTAGTACCGTATTTCGTAAACACTTCGGAAAATCGCCTACTCAAATGATGGGATAAGGATTCCTGAACCACTTTAACACTCATTTATTGTTTAAAATTACAGACAATAATCCTCTTATTTGCCTGATTTACACATCCTTTTGCTAAAAATGTGCTTTTGTAAGTATCAGTGTTCCAGTCTGTTCTGTCCCGTGTTCTGAATTGTATCTCAATTTAAACATTAAATATCCAAAATTAAAAATCGTCGTTGGTAGCTCATTATATTTTTGAAATTGACAACGAGTGAATAACGCATGGCGAAAGCACTCATAATTGTTCGCCTAAATTGAAAGTATAAATGAAACTAACGAACTTAAATCAGGCTTTGATCTTAATTCTTGCATTCGTGGGAATTATTTTTTCTACTTCCTGTAAGCAGATGTCCACTTCAATCCGTCCGGATTTTAAATCCGATAGTTTGGTGGCACATTTTGATTATTTCACTTATACCGGCAACGACGATTTCTACAACGAGAATCCATTACCCGGCGACGATTATTATTACAATCCGATAATTCCGGGGTGGTATTCCGATCCGAGTATTTGTACCAACGGAGAAGATTATTTCCTGGTTACTTCCACGTTCAGCTATTTCCCGGGTGTGCCTATTTTCCACAGCACCGATTTAATGAACTGGAAACAAATAGGAAATGTGTTAAACCGGCCGGAACAATTACCGTTGGAAGGTCAGGGGATTTCGCGCGGGATTTTTGCTCCGGCAATTAGTTACAATCCGCATAACAAAACCTATTACATGATTACCACAAATATGCTTGGTGGTAATTTTCTGGTAAAAACCACTGATCCCTTTGGCGATTGGTCCGATCCAATCTGGTTACCCGAGGTTCATGGTATCGATCCTTCGTTGTTTTTTGATGACGACGGCAAAGCGTACATCGTAAATAATGATGAACCGGATGGAGGATCTACTTACCAGGGACATCGTGCTATTCGTGGTATTGAGTACGATTTGGAAACCGATAAAACGGTTGGCAAAAGTATAATGTTGGTGAATGGTGGTGTTGACCTTTCGGAGAAACCGATTTGGATTGAAGGACCACACATGTATAAAATAAATGGAAGCTATTACCTGATGTGCGCAGAAGGTGGTACTTCAGTAAATCACCGTGAAGTAATATTTAAAAGTACAAAACCATTTGGTAAATATACGCCGTGGGATGAAAATCCGATGCTTACCCAAAAACATCTTAGTCCGGAGAGAGAGTTGCCAATTACCTGCGCCGGACACGCTGATATCATTCAAAAAGACAATGGAGAGTGGTGGTCGGTATTTTTGGCTTGCCGGCCTATCGATAACAAATTCGAAAACCTGGGGCGCGAAACATTTATGATGCCCGTGCGATGGGGCAAGGACGGTTATCCTTATATGACCAAAGGCGACGAAGTGGTTCCCCGCATTATTCGCATGGAAGGCGTAAAAAGAGACTCGTCGATCACTTTCGGGAATTTTACAAAGAATGATGAGTTTGATGCCGCAACCTTAGGAATGGAGTGGTTAACCGTGCGCGGAAATGCAGCCGGTTTGTATTCGCTAGCTGAAAATCCGGGTTACCTGAATTTAAAATGCGCCGATGTAGCAGCCAACGAACTAAAAGTTCCTGCCTTTATTGGTCGACGTTTGCAACACCATAAATTCGAAAGTACCAGTGCCATGTATTACTCGCCAAATTCTGAGACGGAATCGGCCGGTATGCTAATTATGAAAAATGAGCAACATCAGTATTTAATGGTGGTGGAGAAAATTGACGGACAGACTGCGATTTCGGTAAAAAAGGTGGGAGCAACAACCCTTGATGTAGTAAGCTCCGAAACCATCATTCTACACGACGAACAAATACGACTAAAAATAGCCTCCAACGGGTACGAATTTTCTTTCTACTACGCGCTTGGAGACGATGACTGGAAACTAATAGCAGATAAAGTTGATGCTTCTTTTTTGTCGACTGCCAGAGCCGGTGGGTTCACAGGAACAACCATTGGTATGTATGCGTCGGCTAAGGAGTTCAGTTTTGAATAACAAGAAATTTAATCAATATCATTTATGAACACTAAAACTTTGATCTTATGAGTAAAAACATCTACAAAAGACATTCTGTCTTTCATTATTTCCGATTACCTGTACAATGCTCGCCGTAAAGGTTGAGCCAAATCAATTCAGAGTAAGTAAAAATAGCTTCTAATGAAACGAATCCCGATCCGTCGGTTTGACGCAGGGATGAGTTCCATCTTAGTCCTTAAAAATTAAACATTTAAGAAGATGAAATTTAGAACTCTTTTATCAATTTAATTAGAGAATATAATGAAACACAGAATTAATTTATCATCTCAAAAAGTTGCTTTATCGTCACTGATAAAGAACTACTTGATAAAAACACTGGTATTAGTACTTGGGATTTTAATCAATACATCGCTGTTTGCACAAGATACCAGAACGATTAAAGGTACTGTAGTCGATGATCAGGATATGCCTGTAATTGGTGCAACGGTAATCGTTAAAGGTACTACTATCGGTATTCCCACAAATGTGGATGGAGATTTTGAGCTGAATGTTCCAACGGATAAAGAGATACTTGTAATCTCGTTCATTGGAATGGAAACAAAGGAAATTGATATTTCCAACCAGAGCCAGATCAATGTTACGCTCGAATCGTCGAGTGTACAACTGGAAGAAACAGTTGTAGTTGGTTATGGTCAGCAGAAAAAAGAGAGTGTAGTTGGAGCAATTACACAAACCACCGGAGATGTTCTTGAAAAATCGGGTGGTGTAACAAACGTAGGTACTGCGCTTACCGGTAAATTGCCGGGGGTAATTACCTATTCTTCTACCGGTCAGCCTGGTTCTGAAGATCCAAAGATTATTATTCGTACACAATCATCGTGGAATAACAGCGATCCGCTTATTCTTGTTGATGGAATTGAACGTTCGATGAGCGATGTAGATATTTCATCGGTTGAGAGTGTGTCGGTATTAAAAGATGCTTCGGCCACTGCAGTTTATGGTGTACGTGGTGCAAACGGTGTAATTCTTATTACTACAAAACGCGGTAAGCAAGGTAAAGCCAATATTCAGGTTCGTGCCAATGCTACCATGAAGATTCCTTCAAAACTTCCTGAGAAATACGATTCATACGATGCCTTGATGTTACGTAATCAGGCAATCGAACGAGAAATGGGTGTGTCTCCGGTAAGTTGGGAAGATTATACGCCAATGTCGGTAATTAATAAATACCGCTATCCGGCCGACCTTACCGAATTTGAACGCTACCCAAATGTAAATTGGGAAGATGTGTTGTTCAAGGATTTTGCGATGGCGTACAACGCAAGTATCAACGTATCGGGCGGTACCAAATTTGCCAAATATTTTGCTGCGGCCGATTTTATTAACGAAGGCGACTTGTTTAAAACAGTTGATAATGGCCAGGGTTACGATCCCGGTTTTAACTACAACCGTATCAACGTTCGTAGTAACCTCGATTTTCAGTTAACCAAAACTACCAGCTTCAGTGCGAATTTGTTTGGTTCGAACGGTGTGCAGCAAACACCGTGGAATTTCAATGGTAACGGGCCTTGGCAGGCAGCTTATTTTACTGCGCCTGATGCCATGCAACCTGTTTACGAATCAACCGGAATTTGGGGTTTTTATTTCCCACACGATGCCAACCAGCCAAACTCGGTTTTCCAGTTGGCACGTAACGGAATTGAAAAACAAACGCAAACAAAAATTACCACCGACTTTATCTTAAAACAAGAGCTTGATTTTATTACCGAAGGTTTAAAATTTGAAGGTTCTTATTCTATCGATAACACTTTCAGAGAAGTTGACAGGGGAGTACAAGATAATTCTTTCAAAACTGTTCAACGTATGTGGGTTGATCCAGGTAACGGCGAAATTATTTATGATTTGCCAATTGATGCATCAACGCAATTCGATTATATCGATCAGATTATATGGAGTACACAGGCGGGTAATGTAAGTACTAATTCAACTTTCAGAAGACAGTACTACTCGCTGCGAATGAACTACGCCCGCGATTTTGGAAAACACAATGTTACTGCGCTCGCACTGTTCAGTCGCGAAAAGTATGCAGGCGGTAGCGAATTTTCCCATTTCCGCGAAGACTGGGTATTCCGTAGTACATACAACTACGGAGGAAAATATTTCTTCGAAGTGAACGGTGCCTACAACGGATCGGAAAAATTCGGACCTCAAAACCGCTTTGCTTTCTTCCCGTCATTCTCGGGAGGATGGATGATTTCGGAAGAAAGTTTTATGGAGTCAGTTTGGTTCCTCGATATGTTGAAAGTTCGTGGTTCGTGGGGTAGAATTGGTGATGATGCCGTTGGTGGCCGCTGGTTGTATGCCGATCAGTGGAGTTACGGAGATAATTCATTATTGGGAGCGATTGCATCAAACGCATCGCCTTACGAATATTTCAGAAATACATCGATTGGTAACCCTGCAATTTCGTGGGAAACCGTTGAGAAAAGAAATATTGGAGCCGACTACTCATTCTTTGATGGTTTAATCGCCGGTTCGTTCGACTACTTTAACGACAACAGAACTGACATTCTTATTAGCGGTTCATCGCGTGCAATACCTTCGTATTTCGGAGGATCGGCACCTACCGGTAACCTTGGAGAAGTTAAAAGTTCTGGATTCGAGCTTGAAGTGAGGTTAAGCAAGGTAATTAATCAGAGCCTCCGACTTTGGGCCAATACCAACTTTACACACGCTACCAACGAGGTTATTTTTGCCGACGATCCGGAGTTGTATCCTGATTATCAGAAAACTGCCGGATATGCTATTAACCAAACTTCGTCGTACATCGATGCCGGATACCTGGCAAGTTGGGATGATGTGTTGGGAAGTACAAACCGCCAGATTAACAACGGAGTTAAGTTAGCCGGAGATTACAATATTGTTGACTTTAACGGCGACGGACTTATTGATAATTACGACAGAGCACCTTACGGATATACAGGAGTTCCGCAAAATACATTTAGTACAACAATTGGAGCCGACTGGAAAGGTTTAAACTTTTCGATGCAGTTTTATGGTGTATCAAACGTTACAAGGGAAGTTCTTTTCCCAACTTTCTACCAGGCCAAAAACAGCGCGTACCTCGAAGGAACGTATTGGACTGTTGAAGATGGTGGCGATGTTCCTTTACCACGATGGATTGCTTCCAAAGGTGATGAATCGCGCGGTACAAGATACCTGTACGATGGTTCGTACATGCGTTTAAAAACAGCCGAACTCGGATACACATTTTCCGGTGGCTGGATACAACAGGCAGGTATGAAAGCTTGTAAGTTATACGTGAGTGGAAATAACCTGATCTTGTGGACAGATATGCCGGATGACCGCGAAAGTAACTTTGGCGGAGGCTCAAGAACCGGAGCATATCCAACCATGCGTCGTGTTAATTTAGGTGTTGATATAACTTTCTAAAACTAATGCAATGAATTTGAGAATAAAACATATAAAAACGCTTATTGCGACATTGCTTTTTACAAGCGTGTTAGGGCTGGTTTCCTGCGAGGATTACCTGGATAAAGCGCCTAATAGTGATATTAGCCCAACAGAACCTTTTGAGAATTTTAGAAATTTTCAGGGATTTACCGAAGAATTATACAACTGTATTCCGGTTTACACACTTTATGCGTGGCATAATACCTGGAATATGGGCGATGAAGAACACTGGGATCAATCAGCTACCGAAGTATTTGCTTTTGATATTGACCGAGGTAACTACTGGGACTGGAGTGCTTATGGATCTCCGTTTGGAACCGGAACCTCAGGAACTAATTCTACTGATTCAAAACAAAAAGGAAATGTATGGGGATTTTCGTGGTACGGTATCAGAAAAGCAAATATCGGGTTAGAAAACCTGGAGCTGCTAATTGATGCTACACAGGAAGAAAAAGATTTGATTGAAGGACAACTTTACTTCTTCCGAGGCTGGTTTCATTTCCAGTTAATGAAATATTGGGGAGGACTTCCATATGTTGACCATGTAATTCCTGCAAACGAACCTATTCGTATACCTCGTTTAAATTACCAGGAAACTGCAGAAAAAGTAGCTGCCGACTTACAGCGGGCTGCTGAGTTGTTACCAATTGACTGGGATGATACCGATGCCGGTAGAGCTACTCTGGGTAATAACATGCAGCGTGCTAATAAAATTATGGCGCTTGCCTACCTCGGTAAGAACTTGTTGTATGCCGGTAGCCCGTTAATGAATGAAGCTTCCGGAGGTTCTGCAACTTACAACGAGGATTATTGTAAACGTGCAGCTGACGCTCTTGGCGAAGCCCTGGCTTTGTCAGAATCAACAGGACGATACGAATTAGCTCCTTTTAGCGAGTACACCGAATTGTTTTACACGCAAAACAGTGGAGGTAGAATTCCCGGTTTAAAAGAAACCATCTTCTGGGAAAATACTGTAGGAGCTGCCGGACGATTCAGATGGAATCAGATTAATAACTACATCCCTAAAGACATGAGTCAGGGGGGATATTATATCAGCCCGACAGCAAACTATGCTTTCTTCAATTACGGAATGGCGAATGGTTTGCCAATCAACCAAGACAGAGATGTAACGGAAGCCGATGGAGCATCGGGATACGATCCGGAATATCCATGGAAAGACAGAGATCCAAGGTTTTATAAGGATTTTATTTTGGACGGTGAAAGGTGCAGTGCAACCGAGTCGCTTCAGGAAGACATTCAGTTTGCCAGCCTGTATTCAGGTGGTAGATTCAGAACCGTAAACGGAGGTCGTTCAAACCTTACCGGCCTGATGCTTACAAAATGGAAACCACGCTTAGCAGAACGAAATACCGAAAGTACAACAATGAGCAACAATTGTACGGTATTGAGTTTGATGCGTTTAGCTGATGTTTACTTAATGTATGCCGAAGCTACAGCAGTTTCTTATGGTGTAAGTGCAAGTTCAAATTCTTATTCGCTGTCGGCTGCTGATGCAGTTAACGTTGTTAGAGACAGAGCAGGCGTTGGGCATGTTGCCGATCAGTATTTATCGTCGATCGACGGTTTTATGAGCGAGCTACAGAGAGAACGTGCAGTGGAATTATCATTCGAAGGACACCGTTTTTGCGATTTACGCCGATGGAAACTTCTGGATAAACAACCATATACCTTAAAACAAGCACTTGAATTTGAAAGAGATCCGGAAGGTTTATCAGGTGCAGCACTAGCTGAGGATTATCAAAATGCTAAAGTATTGAATTTGAGTATGCACACGATTTTTGAAAGACATCTCACTTCAAAGCATTACTGGTTTCCATTTTTACTTGATGATATTAATCTGTATCCTGAGTTTCAACAGAATCCGGGATGGTAAATTGATTAATGATGATAAAGTTTCAATTGATTTATCAAACTTTAATTTGAAATGAAATGAAGAAAATATTTATTTATACCTGCTCAGCTTTATTTGCCATACTTACAATAGGTATGGAAAAAGTTCAGGCGCAGGCAAATCCGGATAGCATTATTTATCTCTCATCGGGGGCCAGCGCTGACGACGGTCTGCTGAAGACAGATTCACTTGTAAATGTTGCATTTGGTACCCAGGCCAAAGAAGATATTCTTGGTGCGGTTTCAACAGTTAATGTTGCATCATTACTGGATATGAATTATCAAACCAATTCGCTCGACGGAATCCGCAGCTTTGTTGGCGGTTACACGGGCAATGTTTGGGGCCAGGATCCTTTAATCCTTGTTGATGGTATTCCGAGAGATGCTGATGATCTGCATGCTACCGAAGTAGAGTCGGTTACTGTTTTGAAAGGAGCAAGTGCAGTGGTTCTTTACGGAAGTAAGGCCGCCAAAGGAGCTATCCTTATTACCACTAAACGTGGTAAAGAGCAACCTTTAACCATTTCGGCACGAGCAAATACAGGAATGTATGTTCCTAAAAGTTATCCAAAATATCTTGATGCTGCCGGTTATATGTCGTTGTACAACGAAGCATCAGATAACGATGGTATTGCACGCATTTACGACGATGCTACAATCTACAA
Organism: uncultured Draconibacterium sp.; assembly: GCF_913060805.1. Lineage (GTDB taxonomy): Bacteria > Bacteroidota > Bacteroidia > Bacteroidales > Prolixibacteraceae > Draconibacterium. The sequence continues at coordinate 22,626 of NZ_CAJXTC010000025.1, read as the reverse complement.
CACTGCAGAAGGAGTTAATCCTTATAAGTATCCTGATATCAGCTTTTTCTCTTCCGAGTATTTAAAAGAAGCATATAACAAAACGGATGCTACTGTTGAAATTTCGGGTGGAGATAAGAAAACGCAGTTTTACACCAACTTTGGTATGACTTATAACGACGACATCATTAAATATGGTGAACAAGCCGAAAACCAGGACCTTAACTTTAGGGTACGCGGTAATGTTGATATGCAACTTACCAGTTGGTTGTCTGCTACAACTGATGCTGCCGTAATTTTTAACAACAACTATGTTGGGCGTGGCGATTTTTGGGGAAGCAGTTCCTCAATGCGACCAAACTGGTTTACTCCTTTTATTCCGATAAGTATGCTGGATGCTAACAATGCCGACTTGCTAAGTATTGTTGAAAACAGTAACCACATTATTGATGGCGAGTATTTACTGGGCGGTAACAATGCAGTGCAAACCAATACGTTTGCCGACATGTTGGAAGCCGGTTATATTCGCTATAAAACCCGTGTTTTCCAGTTTAAAGTAAGTACCAACGCCGATTTGAGCGGAATTACAGAAGGTCTGTCGTTTAAAAATACTTTTGCTATTGATTATAACAACAGGTACTCGGAAGCTTTCCGTGTTGGATATGCGACTTACCAGCCGGCCTGGTCGAATATGAACGGTGAGGATATGATTATTTCGCTTACCAAATATGGTGATGATACCAACTCTACAAACGAGTACATCGGTGACTCAAGCTACAAGCAAACCGTTACATTTTATTCGCAATTAAATTACCTAAGAACATTTAATTCAGTACACAATGTTACCGGTAATATTGTAGGATGGGGATATCAATCGCGAAATTCAGTTGATGAAGATCATGAAGGTAGTGATTATCACAGCCTGAGCAACGCCAACCTCGGATTTCAGGCAGCCTATAATTATGCACACAAGTATTATATCGACCTTTCAGGTGCAATGATTCATTCGGCAAAATTGCCAAAAGACAACAGAAATGCTTTCTCGCCTTCAGTTTCTTTAGGATGGAGATTAAGCGACGAGAATTTCATGGAAAACGTGTCGTTTATCAATAATCTTAAATTAACCGGTTCGTATGCAAAACTGAATCAGGATATCGATATTGAAGAATACTACATGTACCAGGGATACTACGATGATTCTGCATGGTATCAGTGGAGAGACAATGCAATGGGTGGCCCGACCGTTTTGTCGGAAAGAGGTTCAAACCCTGATTTGGATTTTATTACACGCGAGGAGTACAGAGTTGGTTTGGAAGGAGCACTTTTCAACAACAAAGTTGCCTTCGATGTAAACTACTTTAATCAGACAACCGATGGTTTATTAATCCAGGGCGATAACACAATTTATCCTTCGTATTATTCAAGGTGGGATTACTCGTATTTGCCTAACATTAACTACGACCAGGACGAGAGAAGTGGTTTCGATTTTGCGGTATCGCACAACAATAAATTTGGCGATTTCGAATACAACATTGGTTTTGTAGGTATGGTTTATAGTTCTGAAGCAACCATCAGAGATGAAGTTTACCAGGACGATTACCAATACAGAGCCGGCAAACCTATCGATGCATCATTTGGTTATGTTTCGGAAGGATTCTTCGCCGATCAGGCTGATATCGATAATCATGCAACTCAAACTTTCGGAGATGTTTTACCTGGCGATTTGAAATACAAGGACATGAACAACGATGGAATTGTTGACACACGCGACCAGGTTGAACTTGGGAAAAGTGGTAATTCTGCTTCGCCGTTCACTTACGGTGTAAATTTAACGCTGAAGTATAAAAACTGGACATTATTTGCAATGGGACAAGGACAGTCAGGAGCAATCGGGTACAAAAGTTCATCGTACTACTGGGTTTACGGAAATCGTAAATATTCAGAACCGGTTCTGGGACGATGGACACCCGAAACTGCTTCTACTGCAACTTATCCGCGCTTAACTACTACATCCAATACCAACAACTTCAGAAATTCAAGTTTCTGGATGTATAACAACGATCGTTTCGATTTAACCAAAGTTCAGCTATCATTCGATTTCCCTGAAACGATGTTTTCAGCCAATTCGTTGCTTAGCAATTTAGGTTTATATGTAAGCGGAGAAAATCTTCTGACCATTTCAAAAGAAAGTGAAATGATGGAATTGAACGTTGGACGTGCTCCTCAGTACCGTTTTTATAACATAGGTATTAAAGCTACTTTCTAATCTAAAATTTAAAAAGTAAGACAATGAAAAGATATATTTTATTCCTGTTGGTCAGTTTATTCATCATGTCAGGCTGCGAAGACCTGTTCGAGCCTGCCATCGAGAACTTTAAAGATCTCGACCTGATGTACTCTGACCCGATATATGCACAAGGTGTATTAACAACCACGTACCGGTTTTTGCCGAATACGTACAATAACATCGAATATGCAACTGATGATGCCGTAACAAACGACAGAGAGAATTCATATTTGGAGATGGCTACAGGTGCATGGACAGCTACGGAAAACCCGGTTAATATGTGGGTTGACGGTTACGGTGCTATTCAATATTTGAATACATTTTTAGAAAGAGTTGATAATGTTGACTGGGCAGATGACCCTGAAGCAGCTGAGCTTTTTAATATTAGAATGAAAGGTGAAGCCTACGGTTTAAGAGGTGTGTTCTTGTACTACCTTTTAAGAAACCATGGTGGTTTTTCAGGCAGTGGCGAATTGTTAGGTGTTCCTATTTTAACAGAGTTTCAGGATGCCAATGCCGATTTTAATTTGCCACGTTCCAGCTTTCAAGCGTGTGTCGATCAGATTATAAGCGACCTGGATAGTGCTATTCTGTTACTTCCTGTTGAATACAAAAGTGTAGCATCATTAGACCAGGTACCAGAGAAATACAACGGTATGGTATCGCTGTCGAGTACCTACAACAGGGCGATGGGCGACTTATTTAAGCAACTTATGGATGGACAAATTGCCATGGCGTATCGCTCAAAAGTGGCTTTGTTAGCTGCAAGTCCTGCATTCGACGATGCATCGAACACAACAAGTTGGGAAGATGCAGCAATGTACGCTGCTGATGTTTTGGAACAAATTGGCGGACTATCGGGATTGGCACCAAACGGAGTTACTTATTTTGCAAATACTGACGAACTGGATGCGGTGGCCGAAGGAAATAATCCTGCCGAGATATTGTGGCGTAATAATATTGCAAGTTTAACATCTGATCAGGAAGAAGAAAATTTCCCACCATCATTATTCGGAGAGGGAAGAATGAACCCGACTCAGAACCTGGTTGATGCATTTCCGGATAGCAATGGTTATCCAATTACAAGCGCATCCAGTACATTCGATCCTGAAAATCCGTATGCAGGCCGCGATCCACGTTTATCGCATTTTATCGTCTACAACGGTAGCACTGTTGGTGTAAACAATACTGAAATACTAACAGGTAGCGCTTCCGGTACCGATGATGCCATCAACTTCCGCGAAACTTCAACCCGTACAGGGTATTACATGAAAAAACGCATGCGAATGGATGTGAACTACGACAATGCCGGCGGTTCGTGGCAAGGTAAAAACAACTATACACCGCGCATTCGTTATACCGAAATGTTCCTCAACTATGCTGAGGCTGCCAACGAGGCTTATGGCCCTACCGGTTCGGCACCAAATGCAAGTTATTCAGCAGTTGATGTAATCAGAGCCATCAGAGAAAGAGCACTCGGAATTACAAGCGATCCTTACCTCGATGAGATTTCTGGAGATCAGGATTTGATGCGCGAATTAATTCGCAACGAAAGAAGACTTGAGCTTTGTTTCGAAGGATTCCGTTTCTGGGATTTACGCCGATGGAAAGTCGATTTAACCGAAACTGCAAAAGGATACGATGCAAGCACCGGAGAGGTGTTTGATGTAGAGCCTCGTTCTTTTTCCGACTATAAGAATTATGGACCAATTCCATACAGTGAAATACTTAAGTACAATAATCTTGTACAGAACAGAGGTTGGGAATAATAATTAATAATTAAGATCATGAAAGTATATAAAATATTACTAGCAGTTCTTGTCGCAGGAATAATGTCTTCCTGCGGAAATCAAGACGTCTCATTTCCTGATTTCGATTTTACGACCGTATATTTCGCCAATCAGTATCCATTGAGAACCCTGGAGTTGGGAGACGATCCTCAGGTAGATAATTCGCTTGACAATGAACACAAAGTGAAGATTATGGCTACCATGGGAGGTGTGTATGCAAACAACGAAGACCGAATTATCGATATAAGTGTTGATGAGTCATTGTGTGACGGCGTTTCGTTTGTTGGCGGCTCAGAAATCCTTCCAATGCCTTCTAATTATTACACACTGGAAGCTAATACTATTGAAATTAAAGCAGGTGAAATTCTTGGCGGAGTTGTAGTTCAGTTTACCGATGCATTCTTTAACGACCCGCAAAGCATTACCAATAAGTATGTAATACCGCTGGTGATGACTGGTGCGACAAATGCCGACAGTATTTTGTCTGGTAAAGCAACAGTTGCCAATGCAAACCGCATGGTAAGTGCAGACTGGGAAATTGCTCCGAAAGACTATGTGTTGTATGCCGTTAAGTATGTAAATAAATGGGATGCCAACTACCTGAGAAGAGGTGTTGATGAAATCTCGGATGGTGCAGGTACTGTAACCGACATTCGCCGTAGCGAGTTCGTTGAGTATGACGAAGTTGTTAGTATTTCTACAAATTCGCTTACCGAGTGCACACTTCCAATCTCGATATACGAAGAAGATAACTTAACCACTCGTGCTACAGTCGATTTAAAACTAACATTTGATAGCGATAACAACTGCACCGTGTCAGGAAGTACTTCTGCTTATTCGATTAGCGGTACTGGAAGATTTGTTACCGATGGTGAAAAAAACAGCATGGGAGGTGTAGACCGCGATGGACTGTATTTAGACTATACAGTTGAACTAATCGATTTAGGTTATACCTACACGACTAAAGATACATTGGTTAGCAGAGACAGAGGGATAGTTCCTGAGTACTATAACATTACGGTCGAGTAACATATGTAAAAATCATTCAGTCCCGGAATAGGTGAAAAACTGAAAAACGGGGCTGATAAAAACATTGAATTATGAAAAGATTTAATAAAAAACATATAGTCTTGTTGACTTTCCTGGCGGTTTTTGCTTCGTGTGCCGATCTCGATTCTGTACTGGATGCAGGTATCGAGGTGGAGAAACCTGCCAGTGTAATTGACAGGGAAGCACTTAATGCATACGATGTTCTTAAATCGTACACGGGAGATCTTGTTTTAGGAGCGAATGCAAGTTCAGACAATATTTCCGGTACGAGTCCTTTGTCTACCTTGCTGGAGACAAATTTCGAAGAAGTAACTCCGACATCAGCGCTAAATCAGAATGTAATTTTATCCGACGATGGAATTTACGATTTCACCTCGATTCAAAACTACATGAGCAAAGCAGGAGAAAGAGGGCTGTCGGTTTATGGCGATGCGCTTGTATCAAGCTCAAACCAAAATTCAACTTATCTGAAATCGCTTATTGCGCCTTTTACGTTCTATACGCCACTGTTCCCGAACTTTGTAATTCCTACGCCTTTAAACGACGGTTCGTTTACCGACTGGAATACGGAAGGGAATGTAACCGTTGAAAATTACCTGGGACAACCTTGTGTAAAAATGGTGAATGGTGCATCGGAAGGTGACGGTAGTGTAACATCCTTACAATCGCCTGAATACCGAGTTGATGAGGGTGCCAAATTCGAGATAACCTTTTACGTACTTTCTGATATTGTTGGTGAAGGCCGTGTTGTTTTCACCGGCTTAAATGAAAACGAACCTGAATTGGATTGGACCGCGGCAGGAGTTGAGTCTCCAACATTCCAAACAAAAGTTGGTTGGAATAAAGTACAGTTTCAGGTTGACGATTTTGATGGAAGCGGCTCGTTGTCGTTTAAAATTGAAATGGGCTATACGCCAAATGCTACTTACTATATGAACATTCAGGGTATATCGCTGATCAATGTAAACGGATCGGTAGAAAATCCGGATGAGATTTTCCTCGAATGTGAAGATGCGCAGCAAATCGGCCAGTTTATGATCCTGGAAGAAGGTGATGCATCGAGCATTTCAGGAGGTAAATACCTTGAAGGTATTATTGATGGAGACAGAGGTACATACGATACAGGTACAGGTTTACCAAGCGATGCGGTTAATACCGACATGCAGTTTGTTTACACCTTCAATGTGCTAACATCAGGAACTTACTACATTTGGTTAAGACACCGTTGTCATGAACCTTATGGTGGTGACGATTCGTGGTTCATCAGTGTTGATAACAACGAATATTATTATCCGAACGGTATCGAAAATCAAAACACTGATTCATGGGAATGGTCGAAACACTTTGATGGAAATGGAGACTCATTTTACCTGGAAGCCGGAGAACATACAGTTGCTTTCAAAATTAGAGAAAGTGGACACTATTTCGATAGAATCTACATCACGATGACCATGAATGAGCCTAGCGGACTTGGTTCTGCTGCAATTGCGCAGGAAGAAGTTAATCTTGACCTTACCAACGAAGAAAAGGCAAAGATTATTCGCGGAAGTCTGCAATCATGGATTTCGGGTGTTTTAAATGCCTGTAAAGATGGTATCAATGCCTGGACTGTTGTAAAAGAACCTATGGATGATTCTAATCCACAGGAACTTAAAACAGGAAAAAATAAAGAAGAGCTTGATGGCGAATTTTACTGGCAGGATTACCTGGGACCAAAATACGCCGCTGAAGCCTTTATTATGGCGCGTGACAGCAGTAAATCAGGCGACCTGTTATTCATCAGCGATTATGGCCTGGAGAAAAATTTGGTGAAATGCCGTGGCCTGTTAGCTTACATGGATTACGTGGAGGCTCAGGGCGCAACTATTGATGGTATTTCAACCAAGCTGCACCTTACCCTTTCATCCGACAAGGATAATATTGCCTCAATGCTGCAGATACTTGCTGAATCAGGAAAAATGGTAAGAATATCGGAACTTAAAGTTTCGCTGGAATCATCAGATCCAACGGCAGAAATGCTACAGGAACAGGCCGATATGTATAAGTCGGTTGTTGAGTTGTACAATACTTACGTACCTGCAGATCAGCGCTACGGAATTTCTCTCTCAAGTGCCAACAATGCCAATGGTGAGAATAACGGATTATGGGATGCGAATTATGACCGCAAGCCTGCTTACGCTGGTTTTGCCGATGGATTTGCCGGTAATTAAATCAATAGAAGAGGGAAGGGACTGGTTCTCGAAAACCGTTCCTTTCCCTTTCATACAACGGATATTTTGATTGTTTAGATTAATTAAATTCCTACAATTATGAGAAAATTATTTACACTAATAGCAACACTTTTGTTGTCAGTACTGGCAGGGTACTCTCAGCCCGACCTGCCCGATGGATTTGTTTCTGTTTATTCAATAAACGGCGAAACAGAACAGGCTCCCATTACAATTGATGGTGGAGCCAGCGCACAATTATTAGGGCCTGCAAGCGGCTGGGGCGCATCAACCGATTACGATCTGTCGAACTATGAAAAACTGTCGTTCAAAATTACTTTTGATCCGGCAGATGCTGGAAAACAGGTTGCCATTCGTTTTAATGTAAACCTAAGCGTAAAATTGCACATTGTTACACTTCCGGAAGAAGGTACAAGCTTTGTTGAAGATATCTTTTTATCGGAATATGCCGATGAAAATGGAACGGCTCAAATCGGAGGAATCGTTTTTTACAACGGTGCTTCACACTGGAGTTTTTCATACGATGGCACAGCAGCTACCGAGGCAACTACTATCGATTATATAGCAGTTAACGAGAAAATCGAACTCCCGCTAGGGTATGTTTCTTTTTATTCAACCAAGCCGGAAAGTGAGCGGGCTCCAATGGTTATACCCGGCGGGCAAGCTGTTCAGGTTGCGGGACCTGCCGATTGGGGGCCGGCAACGGATTACGATTTATCTGACTACGATCACATCGCGTTCAAAATTACTTTTGATCCTGCTGATGCCGGTCATCAGATAGCGATTCGTTTCAACATTAATGGTAGTGTAAAATTACACCAGGTAACACTTCCGGAATCAGGAACAAGTTTTGTTGAGAAGATCAACCTTACTCAATATGCCGATGAAAATGGGGCAGCCATCAATGGGGGAATCGTTATCTACAACGGGGCTTCGCACTGGAGTTTTTCTTATGACGGCACAGCAGCTACCGAGGATTGTACGCTAGACTACATTGCGCTTAAAAAGAAATTAGATCTTCCTGAGGGCTATGTCTCTTTTTATACCACCAATGTTAACATAGATGAAGAGGAAAAAGCTCCGATTGCTATACCTGGCGGGCAGGCTGTTCAGCTTGCGGGACCTGCTGATTGGGGGCCGGCAACCGATTACGATTTATCGGATTATGAAACATTGGCTATCAAAATAAATTATGATGCTGCTGATGCAGGTAACCAGGTGGCTATTCGTTTCAATATTAACGGTAGTGTAAAATTACACATCGTAACACTTCCGACAGAGGGTACTAGCGTAGTTGAGGAGATTGACCTTTTGCAATACGCTGACGCCAATGGAAATGCCATTAACGGAGGAATCTTTTTTTACAACGGAGCTACTCACTGGAGTTTCTCTTACGATGGCACGGCAGCAACGCAGGCGTGTACTATAGGTTACGTTGCATTGAAACAAAAGCCGGCAATAAACATACATGATATTCCTGAAGGTTATATTTCGGTTTATGACGTAATAGGAGATACTGCTTCGCTTGCACCTTTGGAGGTGGCTGGAGATGAAAGCTATCAGCTGTTGGGATCACCGGAAGACTGGGGATCAAGTTTGGAGTATGATTTCTCTGCTTATGAAAAACTGGCTATTCAGGTAGTTTATGATTCTATTGATGCCGGAAGTGAAGTGGCACTTCGCTTTTCTGTTGACGGCTGGACCTATGCGCATGTATTCACACTGCCGTTAGATACCAATATTGTAATGGAAGAAATTGATTTGGCCGATTATGTGAATATCGATGGAGCAGTTTTAATGGGAGGAATCATTTTTTACAATGGAGCAAGTCATTGGAGCTTTTCATACGAAGGATTACCGGCTACCCAGTCGTGTACAATCGACTTTGTTGCGCTTAAACAACGAGTTACAGGAATTGACAATATTGTAGTGAGAAAAACTACAGATCCGAACAAACTGGTAGATGTGTATAACATGTCGGGTGTTTTACTTCGCAAAGGTATACCATACTCAAGGGCCACAAAAGGATTGAAGCAGGGATTGTATATTGTTGATCGGACTAAAGTTTTTGTAATGGGTACAGGGTATTAATCTGGATCAAAAATCGATGATACAATTCAAAACAAATACGAATTTGTAAAGTAGAGATTTGAAAAAGGAGTTGTATAACTACAACTCCTTTTTTGCTCAAAAACGGGCAAGACATAATAGAATTTGAATTAAACCAACTAAAAATGAAATCAAAACTATTACTACTTTTAATAATCACCTGCCTGGTTACAACCAGTTTTGCTCAGGATATTCCGCTGGTTTATTCTGTTGAGAATACCGGCAAAGACATACCGGTTCCGGCTTTACCCGATTTTGACAACCTTCCATCTATCGAACCTTTGCCCGATCCTTTTTTGTGGGCTGATGGAAGTGGCCGTGATACTACATTTGAAAACTGGGAACGTCATCGCAACGAGTATAAAGCGATGATAGAAAAATATGAAATTGGACCAAAACCGGATCGCCCGGACGACATTACTGCCAGCTACTCGGATGGCTTACTTACCGTGAATATAACCGTGAATGGAAACACGCTTACATTGACTTCAGAGGTTGTTCTTCCATCAGGTGAAGGACCCTTTCCGGCTGTGATTGGAATGACAGGTGGTTCGGGCAGTTTGCCTTCCAACATATTCAGTAGCCGGAACATCGCACAGATTTCCTTTAACTTCGGACAAGTAATGGCGCACCAGCAAGTACGTGGCAATGAACCAATAAACAAACTTTATCCTGAGCTGACCTACATGGGGGCTTACAGCGCCTGGCCATGGGGTGTAAGTCGTTTAATTGATGGTTTGGAGCTGGTACAGGATGAGCTGCCAATCGATTTGAGCCACCTGGCAGTAACCGGTTGTTCTTTCGCAGGAAAAATGGCACTTTTTGCCGGTGCATTCGATGAGCGGATTGCCCTTACAATCGCTCAGGAATCGGGAGGTGGTGGATACCCCGCATGGCGTGTGTCTGAAACGCTTGGTAGTGTTGAAAAATTAGGTTCAACCGATGGCCACTGGTTTATCGAAGATATGTTCCGCTTTGCAGGCTCAAATGTTTCAAAACTTCCGCACGATCATCATCAGCTAATGGCAATGGTAGCGCCACGTGCACTACTGGTGACCGGAAACCCTGACTTTGAATGGTTGGCAGATCCTGCAGGTTATGTGTCAAGTAGAGCCACTCAACGAGTTTATGAAACACTTGGAATCCCTGATCGTTTCGGCTTTTCCATTATCGGCGGACACGGGCACTGCGCGGTTCCGGCAAGTCAAATTCCGGAAATCGAAGCTTTTGTCGAAAAATTTCTACTCGGAAATGAAAGCGCGAATACAAATATCACAACCAATCCTTACGAATATATTAACTATTCGCGATGGACAGAATGGTGGGGAACCGAAGATCCGGTTTTGCCCAATCCTGAAGTTGGAGATGCCGAATCAATTTATTTAGAAGCTGAATGTGCGAAGGTGGGAAAGAACTGGAGCATTAAATCAAACGAATCACAAGCATCGGGAGCAAGTTATGTTGCCAGCCCTGAAATTGAATTTATTTCTGCAGCCTCTTCCAGTGATGATGATCATGTAGTTTTCAATTTTACGGTAAAAAATGATACCACATATTACTTGTATACACGATTAAATTGCCCCAGTGCCGACGATGATTCGTATTGGATGAAGATGGATGACGGGGCTTTTGTTATGCAAAACGGATTAGCCACCAGCGGATGGGAATGGAAGCGGATTACCAACTATAAGCTGTCAGCCGGTGAGCATACATTTACTCTTGCCAACCGTGAGAATGGAGCGGGTATCGATAAAATTTGTATTTCAGACAGTCCATACATTCCTGAAGGAATGGGAGGCGATGCAGTAAACTGTCTGCGTACCGGGATCGATTCGAAGGATATAAATAAAGGTTATTCTTTAAATCAGAACTTTCCAAATCCCTTCGATGCAAAAACCAATATTTCATTTGTAGTCCCGAACGAAACTTATGTATCGTTAAAAGTCTTTAACATAAATGGTTCTGAAATAGCTGAATTAGCTGGAAAAAATTACTTTGCTGGTAAGCATTATTTAGAATTTTATAGTAATAATATTCCGAAAGGAATTTATGTGTATAAAATGAAAACTGACGCATTTACTGCGAGTCAGAAAATGACGATAAACAATTGAATGAAAGAGTGAAAGCCTTTGATAAATGCTTATTTATAAGCTACTTTAACTAAGAATAACTCATAATAATACAATAATGAAGTCTGAACTAATTTCTTTAAAAAATATGTTTTGCAAGATGCTGAACTCATTGCGTCAAAGATCAACCATGGCAATCACTGCCGGGCTGATAATTGGTATGACCAGCTTTGCAGCTTGCACAAATTCTAATGCCCAGAAAAAATGGGTAGGAACCTGGAGCACTGCTCCTCAATTGGTAGAGCCTCATAATATGCCCCCTGAACCGGGATTGACGAACAATACGCTACGGCAGGTAGTTTGCGTTTCAATTGGCGGCGACAAGCTGCGTTTGAAATTTTCCAATGAATTCAGCAAAAGCCCGGTTACCATGAAAGCTGTTCAGGTTGCTGTTTCAGAGGGAGCAAGTGCGATTGATAAAGCTACGGTTAAAGAATTAAAATTTAACGGTAAGTCAGATGTTACCATGCAGCCTGGCGAAGCGATCGTTTCCGATCCTTTTACATTTGACTTGGAGCCAAGGATGGAAGTTGCCATTACGATTGCGTTTGGCGAAACATCGCCCGACGTAACCGGTCATCCCGGATCGAGAACAACATCATACATTGTTGCAGGAAACGACGTTTCGGAAAATACTGATTTTGCCGATGCAGTTAAAACTGACCATTGGTATGTAATCAACGGGATAGATGTTGAGGCACCACAATCAGCGGCAGCAGTTGCTATTATTGGTAACTCAATTACCGACGGACGTGGCTCGGGCACAAACAAACAAAATCGTTGGCCCGATATTCTGGCACAGCGTCTTCTAAAAAATGAAGCGACCCAAAATGTAGGAGTTCTAAACATGGGAATCGGCGGTAATGCTGTTCTTCGTGGCGGACTGGGACCTACAGCTCTTAATCGATTCGAACGCGACATCCTGAATCAAAACGGTGTGCGTTGGCTGATCATTATGGAAGGAGTGAATGATCTTGGTGGTACCAGAAGTAAAGAGGCGGCCGAACAGGTTGCACAAGGCTTGATTGATGCGTACGGAAAAATGATTGATGAGGCGCATGCCCAGGGAATAAAAGTGTATGGTGGGACTATCACGCCAATTATGAAATCGTTTTATTATAAAGATTACCGAGAAGTAGCTCGTAATACGGTTAATGAGTGGATTCGCACCAGTGGGCGTTTTGATGCCGTTATCGATTTTGATAAAGCGATCAGGAATCCGGAGGATATTTATAGCATTTTACCCGAAGCCCAATCTGGCGATTACCTTCACCCAAACGAAAACGGATATGTAATGATGGGGGAAGCTATAGATCTTTCCTTATTTGAGTAGTTGTCTGAAATGTCTGGTTGATATCGATTTTTGAAACTTTAATACCCAAAAATGATTCAACTCGTCGAATAACAAAAGATGTGTGCAAAAATAGAAATCAAATATTCAAAATTGCAAATCCAACAAGTGACGCAGATATATTTTTGGAGACAAAGTACCCTGTTTACTTCTTGTAAAAGGAGCTGATAATAAAAAATTAAAGGGTAAGAATTAAGCGAATTGATTTTCGAAACCAATAAAATGGAACAAAAGAAAGAACTAAAATAAACCAATAAGATGAATACAAAATTGTTTAAGCTACTTCGAAGTGCAACTGCCTTTTTTGTTATTGCACAGTTGGCACTTTTTATACCGCAGTGTAGTGTTGCGCAGGAGAGTTCAGATTATATATCATTCACAAAAGAAAAAGGAAGTTTTGTCATTGCTGAAAATGGACAGCCGGCTCCGGTTGTTTATGGGCAGGATGAATTTCCGGGTGTTAAAACCGTGGCCGAATGGTTTTCCAACGATATAAAACTGGTTAGCGGACAGTCGCCACAAATTTTTGAATCAGATTTACCTCAGTCGAAACAATTGATTTTGGTGGGTACCGTGGGTAAAAGCTCATTGATTGACCAACTGGTTTCTGACGGCAAACTGGATGTGTCGGATTTTAAAGGCGATTGGGAACGAAGTCTCACACAAGTTGTCGAAAATCCTTTTCCGGGTATAGATAAAGCGCTGGTGTTAGCAGGTAGCGACAAACGCGGAACTATTTACGCGATGCTCAATTTATCGCGTAAGATGGGAGTTTCGCCCTGGTATTGGTGGGCCGATGTTCCGGTAGTCAAACACGAAGCCGTGTATGTAAAAGCCGGAAGGTTTGTAACCGATAGTCCGAAAGTAAAATACCGCGGAATTTTTCTGAATGATGAAGAACCGGCACTTGGTAACTGGGTGCGTGAAAAATTTGGAGGATTCAACCATGAATTTTACGAAAAGGTGTTTGAATTGACACTTCGCCAACGAGGAAATTTCCATTGGTCGGCCATGTGGGGCAAGGCATTTTTCGACGATGATCCGGAGAACGGTCCTATGGCAGATAGACTGGGAATTGTTATGGGAACTACGCATCACGAACCGATGGGACGAGCTCAGGCCGAGTGGCATCGTTATGGTTCCGGCCCATGGGATTACAACAAAAATGCCGAGGTATTGAAAGATTTTTGGCGAAAAGGGATAGAGCGAAATAAAGATTGGGAAACTTTGGTGACCATTGCGATGCGCGGAGATGGCGATGAAGCAATGGAAGAAGGAACAAACATTGCCCTTTTGGAAAAAATTGTAAAAGACCAGCGTGAAATTATAAGTGAAGTTACCGGTAAAAAGCCCGAAGAAACGCCACAGGTTTGGGCACTTTACAAGGAAGTTCAGGATTATTACGACGATGGAATGCGTGTTCCTGATGATGTTACTTTGTTGCTTTGCGACGATAACTGGGGAAATGTACGCAAATTGCCAACTATCGATGCTCCGGTACGAAAAGGCGGTTACGGCATGTATTATCACGTTGATTATGTTGGTGGTCCTCGCTGTTATAAGTGGATTAACGTTAGTCAGATTCAGCGAATTTGGGAACAGATGAACCTCACCTATACACACGGTGTCGATCGGGTTTGGGTGTTAAACGTTGGCGATTTAAAGCCTATGGAATATCCGATCAGTTTCTTCATGGATATGGCCTGGGATCCTACGGAGTTTAATGCAAATAACATATACCAATATATTGTCGACTGGTCAGCCGAACAGTTTGGCGAGAAATATGCTGAGGAAGCAGCCCGCATTCTGAATCTGTACACAAAATATAACCATCGGGTAACACCGGAATTGCTGGATGCAAGGACTTTCAGCCTGGAAAACTACAATGAGTTTGAAAGGGTTCGGAACGATTATCGTGATCTTACGCTGGATGCTTTGCGTTTGTATAATTTCATTCCAAACGAGTATAAAGATGCATTTGACCAGCTGGTTCTTTTCCCAACCAATGCCACTTCGAATTTGTACGAGATGTATTATGCGGTGGCAAAAAATCATCAGCTTGCCGAAGCGAATGACCCTGAGGCTAATTACTGGGCCGATGTGGCAAAGCAGTGTTTTGATCGCGATTCGCTGTTTACGGTTCATTACAACCAGCAAATCGGCGGTGGTAAATGGAATCACCAAATGGATCAAATTCGCATTGGCTACAGATCATGGGCCGAGCCACGCCAAAGGATTATGCCACGGGTTGTTCGGATTGAGGAACCAGAGATTGATCGTTCAGAATTAGCCTTCCAGGAAGCTGACGGTTATGTTTCTATTGAGGCGGCAAATTATCAGCTGGCAAAAGGAAATGACAAAATACACTGGGAAGTAATTCCGCATCTTGGAAAAA
This sequence comes from uncultured Draconibacterium sp., assembly GCF_913060805.1. Classification (GTDB taxonomy): domain Bacteria; phylum Bacteroidota; class Bacteroidia; order Bacteroidales; family Prolixibacteraceae; genus Draconibacterium. Next base: position 7,308 of record NZ_CAJXTC010000025.1, on the reverse strand, counting down.
CCGATTCAGGCATTACTACTTTCCCACAAAATGAATATCCGGAAAGCGGTGATGCGATTTACCTTGAATATGCAGTTAAGCTGGAGTCAACAGGAGAGTTTGATGTGAATGTTATGTTATCAACAACGCTAAACTTTAATGCCAATAAAGGATTACGTTATGCGATTTCAGTAGATGGCGGCGAAGAGCAAATTGTAAATACCAACGGAGCTTATCGCGGTGAGTTAGGAAAATGGCAAGCCGTACGCATCATCGATACAATAACAAAACACACTTTTCAGAAGCCTGGAATACACCGATTGCGGATTCGGGTATTGGAGCCGGGAATAGTTATACAGAAAATTCTAATTGATACAGGAGGTTTAAAACCGAGTTATCTGGGAGCGCCTCAAAGTGAGCAAATAAAATTGTAGACGAAAACAAGAATCTCAAATCAACAAAATCGTATAAGAAGTGAAGAATTACTATTTAATAATAGCATTGTTTGCGCTGATTTTATCATCGTGCAGTGCTCCAAAGATTGAAGATCAGGCAACTCTAAAAGATGCATATAAGGACAAGTTTCATATTGGAACAGCATTAAATGCAACACAAATTACCGGACAAGATACAGCCGGTGTGCAGGTGATAAAAGATCAGTTTAGTGCGATAGTTGCCGAAAACTGTATGAAAAGCGGGCCGATTCACCCAACAGAAAATGAATACAATTTTGAACTTCCTGACCAGTTTGTTGAGTTTGGCGTTAAGAACAACAAATTTATAACCGGTCATTGTTTAATCTGGCATTCACAGGCTCCGCGTTGGTTTTTTACCGACGATGAAGGAAACGACGTTTCTCGTGAGGTAATGATCGAGCGCATGAAAAACCACATTAACACGGTTGTTGGTCGTTACAAAGGCCGCATTAAAGGCTGGGATGTGGTTAACGAAGCGATTATGGAAGATGGTAGCATGAGAAACAGTAAGTTCCGCCAGATTGTTGGCGACGACTTTATAAAACTGGCATTTCAGTTTGCTCATGAGGCCGATCCGGAAGCCGAATTGTACTACAACGATTATAATGAATGGTATCCCGGAAAACGCGATGCGATTGTTCAGATGATTCGTGATTTAAAAGCCGACGGAATTCGTATCGACGGAATAGGAATGCAAGGACACATTGGAATGGAAAGTCCTTCGCTTGAAGATTATGAAGCGGCTATAGTAGCTTATGCCAACGAAGGTATGAAAGTGATGGTTACCGAGCTTGATATGTCGATTTTGCCCAATAAAAGCCGTGATGTTGGTGCCGATATTGCCACGAGCTTTGAATATCAACAACAACTCAATCCCTATACCGAAGGCGTTCCTGTAGAGAGAATGAATGAGTGGGACGAACGCATGCTCGATTTTTTCCGATTGTTTTTGAGACATTCTGATGCGGTTTCGCGAGTAACGCTTTGGGGCGTTTCAGACGCAACATCATGGAAAAATAATTTTCCAATACGAGGACGTAAAGATTATCCATTGTTGTTCGATCGCGAATATCAGCCCAAAAGCATCGTCCCGAAATTAATTGAGGAAGTAAAAAAATAGCACATAATAGTTTAGTTAGTTAGGTAGTTAGTAATCCGGGGGTAGGTAAAAATTATCTGCTCCCGGTTTTAACTCAGAATCAATTAAGAAATCAAGATATTTAGTCGACGTTTTGTATTAGCGTTGACCAAAAATAAAACCAACACAATTATTGTGTTGGTTTTATTTTGTTAAAATCTATTTGGTGATCCCACCGGGATTCGAACCCAGATCGCAAGAACCGGAATCTTGTATTCTATCCATTGAACTATGGGACCGGTATTGGCTGCAAAAGTAACAAAATTCCCGAATGTCTGCCGTCCATTCGCAAGTTAGCTTACCAATAAATGTTGATAAAATCGTCCGCTTCACTCATCGCACATTTTTTTATATCGCTACATTTGTCGGCATAAAGCTATGAATATGGAGGAGAGAACAGGACTGGCCATAAAGAAGTTTAACGATTACGTTGACTCTTTTACAGGACTTAGCGAAGATCAGCTTAAAAATTTCGAGATAAAGAAAAATCATTCATTACGTGTTGCTGATCTTGCTTTACTATTGGCAAAAAATATGGAGCTTAACGAAACGGAGGCTCAGCTTGCTTATTTAATTGGATTGTTTCACGACATCGGACGATTCCGACAGCTGAAAGAATACAACACTTTTAACGATGCCAAATCGGTTGATCATGCCGAATTGGGCGTTGAAGTTCTGCAGCAAGGCGACTTTTTTAATGATCTGGAGGAAGGTCAGATTGCACTGATCCTATTGGCGATCAGTCAGCATAATAAACTAGGCCTTACAAAAGATATGACGGATAAGGAACGGCTTTTTGCAAAACTTATCCGCGATGCCGATAAACTTGATATCCTGCATGTAATAACCGATTATTATACCAATCCGAAGGCAGCACCAAACCATACTTTAACCTGGGAAATGCCAAAAGGAGGAACCGTTTCAAAAGATGTTTCGAAACAAATTTTGAAAGGAGCGCAGGTATCAAAAGACAGCATTACAAACGAGCTCGATATAAAAGTTATGCAGCTTTCGTGGGTTTACGATTTAAACTACCGGCCATCGTTCGAGTTAATGATGGAAAAGCGTTACCTCGAGAAAATATATAACTCGATGCCCAAAAGCGATACGGTCATTGAAATTTACCGAAAAGTAAAAGTATTTGTAGAAAACAAGATTATTGCCTGATGCAGAAAACCATAACGGTATCAACGCCGCAACATAATATCCTGGTTGACATTACTTCCGATGTGGAGAAAGTAGTGAAGCTGGCCGGTATTAGCAGTGGTTTGGTAAACGTTTATGTGCAGGGAGCAACGGCAGGAATCATGATTCAGGAAAACTGGGACGATTCGGTACAAAACGATGTGGTTAGCCTGATGAAAAAACTGATACCGGCCGGTGTTTGGGAGCATGATGCGCAGGATAATAATGGCGATTCGCATCTGAAAGCCGGATTAGTAGGGCCAAGCGAAACGATTCCGATCGTTAACGGAAAAATGGGCTTATCAACCTGGCAAAACATTTTTTTATGCGAATTCGATGGCCCCCGAAATTCCCGGAATATTGTTATAACCCTAATTGAATCAGAGAAATAATGGCAAACAGACTGGTATGCATGTGCAATTTTGTTGACGAAGCAGAGATTCAAAAGCTGCTGGAAAAAGGAGCTGATTCTACTTCTCAGATTCAATCGTTAACACGTGCCGGAACTTCTTGTGGCCGCTGTTTGCCGGTGATCGACGATTTGGTTGAACGTCATTTAAAAACAAAACCCAAGCCACAGCAAGGGAAGCTGCGACTCGGGTTCTAAACACAACATCAAAATATTTTCTCTAGAAGTAACGGTGAATTACTTCTTCAACAACTTTACCAATTTCGTACGATACCATAATCTCGTGAGTTCCGCTTTGGTAACCGCCAATCTCGCCGTAAGCAAAATCAACAGAATAACCCAAACGCAAATTGTTATTGATTACCCACTGAGCCAAAAATCCAAAGGCATCGCCAGTACGGTACATGGCACCCAACCATACTTTTTCTGCAATCAGGAAGTTGGCAGAAAAATCGAATTGAGCAGGAGCACCCGATACTATTTTTCCTAACATGGTTGGTTTGAATTTCACTTTTTCCGATAGGTCGAAAACATAACCTCCCATGATGTAGTAGTGGCGCAATTCGGCCTGGCTCGAGTAGTTATTATAGTTGTTCTCGAATTCGTTATTTACCATTTTCGGAATTGATATTCCCGCATAGAAATTGTTCTGATAAAGGAATAAACCAATACCGAAGTTGGGCATGAATTTCTGATCAACTTCTCCCTGGAAAAACGGGTCATCTTCGGTTAATACCTGGTAATCGCTCAGGTTGTTCGAGTAGGCCGAAAATCCGGCTTTTAATCCCATGCGAAGTTTCAAATCAGGAGTCACCATAACCATGTGCGAATAATCTCCAAATACAGAGAAACGTTTCTCCTTACCATATTTATCGTTGATAATATTTAAACCGTAACCAGTTCTTCCGTTTTTATGAATATTCTGAAAAGAAAAGGTTTGAGTTGAAGGAGCTCCGTCGATTCCTACCCACTGTTCGCGTGCCAGCATCATAAACCCAAGCGCATTCCATGTTCCGGCATAGGCCGGGTTAACGGTTTGTGTATTAAACATGTACTGCGTATAGGTTGGTTCTTGCTGAGCATATGTATTTGTTGAAATGAGTACCATGAGTACAACAATCCATTGTACACAATTTTTTAAACCCACTTTTTGTTTTTTGTTATTTAAAGTATTCATTGTCTTGTGATTTAATGGATTAGTAATTAATGAATATGGTTCCTTTTTCAACCGTTTGGTTGTCTAATTGTAAGATGTAGATGTACGTTGCCGGTGGTACTTTTCCACTTCCAATGGTTAACGAACTTTCTGATCTTCCGTCCCACCATGCTTCGGCTTTATTGGTACCCCAAACTGAATAGTTTCCGTAGTGTTCTTTTTCGAAAATCAGGTTACCCCAACGGTTGTATACATACAGGTGAGCATCAGGATATTCTTCTCCGAAAATGCTGTTGTCAACATCATCTACGCTCATCTGAATCTCGAAATAATCATTCTTGTTATCTGTATTAGGTGAGAAACCTTCAGGAATCACCAATGTTAATGCCGCTGGTGGTGTTATTGGCGGAACAACAACATCCTGTACTTGTCTCCAGTCTCTTCTACCATCGCTATCTTCATCTTGTAGAGCAACGTTACTGCTTACCGTGTTGCGGTATTTGTCTTTCTTTACAAACCAGTTGTCGAAAGTATCGAATGCGTCATCAATACCATCCTTGTCCGAATCCTGTCCGGTAGGTTGATTATCTGCAACACCGTCTAAGTTTGCATCGTTTCCTTCAATAATATCGTCGATATCGTCGCCATCTGCATCTAAATCCAGGTAGTCAGGAGTTCCGTCTCCATCGGTATCAAATGCTGTGTAGTAGATGTTCTCTTCGTTATCGTCGTAGCGGTCATCCCATCCGTCGCCGTCAGAGTCAGTTCCTAGTGGTTCGTAATACTCTAAACCTACGTAATCATCATGATTTACTGCTTCAGCAATTGTTTGTTGCCACTCGATGTTATCAGGAATACCGTCGCCGTCAGAGTCAAGGTCAAGACGGTCTACAATACCATCTCCGTCAGTATCAATATCATCATCTTCTAATGTTACCGATTTGTTCGCATCTTGTTCGTGAATATCAAGAATACCGTCGTTATCATCGTCAATATCAATTGAGTTTGGTACGCCATCGCAATCCGAGTCAAGTTGAACAATGATTGTAATAGTTGACGATGAACAGTTATCAGGATCTGCATTTGAACAGATTGTGTAAGGAATCTCTACTAAGAAATCCTCGTAGTTATCTGTGAAGAAATCCAGGTCACCCGACTCAAGGTCGATGGTAAGTGTTGATGGAACACTGTCGATTGTAATGGTTACGCCAGCGCTACCAATTCCTTCGTCGTTGCTAAGAATATTCGGATTCCAAAGAATATTATTTCCAGGGCAAATCACAACATCAAGAATATCAGCCGATGCTCTTAATGGATTGATTCCACAATCAGAAGCACCTTGCTCAACAGTTACTGTTGCTGTACAGGTGGCTACATTTCCACACTCGTCAATTGCAGTAAGTGTTACGGCGTTTTCACCAATATTGCCACAGTAGAACTCTGCGTTGTCGATAAATACAGTGTCGATTCCGGCATTGTCAATTGAACCGATAAGATCGTCAGCAGAAATTGTTGCAACTCCGTTTGCATCCAGCTGAACTGTTATGTCGTTGCAAGAAATTTCAGGAATAGTAGTATCTACTACTTTGAATGTTGCTGCTGTTGATACGGTGTTTCCACAGTCGTCAGTTGCAGTGAATGTAACTGTTGCTTCGCCGGTGTTTCCACATGCAGAAGTTAAACTTTCGAAGTTGTTGGTCCATGTAATTTCGCCAACAGCAACTTCAGCATTTCCTGTAGTTCCGTTAGAAAGTAACCAGTTCTCCAATTCAGCAGTATTGCCTAACCCGTCGCTTTCAACTGTTAAGTCGCTTGCTTCGCTGGTTAATTCCAGAGGATCAAGAATAGTCAGGTTCAAAGTAACAATCGAGTCACAACCGGCTGCATTTGTTGTAGTGTATGTTGCGGTGTTGTTGTCTTCAGTATAAGTGTTACCATCAATCCAGGTAAACTCGCTACAAGCTGTTTGAGTATCTGTACCGTAAGTCGCACCTGAAATTGTAAGGTTTAAAGTTATTGTAAGCGTACAACCGTTTGCATTCTCAACAGTTTGTGTGTATCTGCCACTTTCGTCATAAGTCACTCCGTTAAGCGTGTAGCTGTCACACTCTGTAATATTCAATGTTTGTGCTCCATTTTGAAGCGTTCTCAGGTTCAATGTGTAAATAGAGTCACAACCGTTTACTGTTTCGTAAGCTGCAGTGTAAGTTCCTGCCTGCGAATATTGAGTTCTGTGCCAGTTGTAAGTTTCGCCTTCACACATTGTGTGGTTTTCGGTGAAACTGTAGCTTGGATTGATTGTCAGATCAAGAGTAACGATCGAGTCGCAACCGCTCGCTGCACCACCTTCGATAGTGTAAGTAGCAGTGCTGTTGCTTTCGGTATAAGTATTACCGTCGATCCATGTGTATGAATCACATGCAGTTTGAACGTCAGTGCCGTATGCAGTTTCGTTAATTGTCAGGTCAAGAGTAACGATCGAGTCGCAACCGCTGGCTGCACCACCAACCATTGTATAAGTAGCAGAATTGTTGCTTTCGGTGTAAGTATTACCGTCGATCCATGTGTACGAATCACAAGCAGTCTGCACGTCAGTACCGTAAGCCGTTTTCAAAACAGTGAGGTTAAGCGTCACGATCGAGTCGCAAGTATTAGCAGCCTGTCCGGTTAGTGTATCGGTTACCACTCCGCTGGTACTTTCAGTGTATTCATTTCCGTCGATCCAAGTGTAAGGTAATTCGCTTTCACAAATAGTTACGTCATCAGTACCTTCAGCAGTTTTCAAAACAGTGAGGTTAAGCGTCACGATCGAGTCACAAGTATTAGCAGCCTGTCCGGTTAGTGTGTCGGTTACCACTCCGCTGGTACTTTCATTATATTCATTCCCGTCGATCCAAGTGTATGGCAATTCGCTTTCACAAATAGTTACGTCATCAGTACCTTCAGCAGTTTTCAAAACAGTGAG
>NZ_CAJXTC010000024.1 GCF_913060805.1 uncultured Draconibacterium sp. | reverse complement strand
ACACGCACACCGCCGATCAGGCCCACTACTGCTCCGATGGCTATGATCAGATTAGCCACCGGATCCACATAGGAATTAACTTCCGTGGTCGCCTGATCGATTCCTGCTGAACTTTGTGCCATTGCGTTATACACTCCAAAAATCAGCATAGCTACAGCTGCCATGCCCCTGCGATAAATCGCATGCATTTGTTTTCTCATAATTTTAAATTTTAATGGATTATTGCTGATATTGATATTCGTCGATTTTTGCCGCCAGAACCGGATTGTTCTTGTTGGTAAAATGATCCAGAGCCATGCCTTCATCCATACCCGTTTCTTCGTACATCGAGGCTTCAATCCGCTGGTTCTCGACTGGATTTACCGGTAAGATTTTTGACGGTAGTTCGTGGGAATAAACTGCGATGGGCTGAAATCCACCACCGGAGGTATGTTCTGAATCACTTGCTTCAAAGTGCCGATCTTTTCCTTTTTGTTTTGACCGGGACCAGCAGTACGCGATTAGAAGCATATACCATGCTAGCAAGAGTAGCATAAGAAAGGATAAAAATTCTGACCAGGTGATTTGATTGATTCCAAACATTTGCGTTAAGTTTTAAGTTTTTCTTATTCCGGATGTCTTGTATTCGATACAGATCCGGTCTTGCAAATGTGGAGGACTTGAAAATAAGTTTCACCCCATGAACACCCCACTGGGGTGTTTTATATAGTTAAATAAATTCCATCTATATCATCAGAATTATTTGTATTTGGAGGAAAATACCTTTGGTTTGAAAATGCTATTAACAATTGGATTTAAAATGCTTTCAATTGTTTTTAAATAGTAAAATAACTTTCCCTCAAAAGAAAAGAAAAAAGGGAAAAAAAGAAAAGAAACCAATGAAACTGACGGCCGTGGATAAAATGCAGGATTGCCACGGCAACTGTAAGTCCAGTAAAACTTACCTGTTAAATGATTGCTCCGGGGCATTCATCTTGATCTTGCATTTTTCCCAGGGAGGGTTTTGTGGGGAGGCCGGCGATCTTGGGTTTCTTTTTGGTTTTTCCACCTGTAAAGTCATTAATACCTATAAAGCTGTATTTGTGTGCGGGCTACAGGAAAAGTGCAGGACTGGAGTGAAACGCAAGGATGGCTCTTTTCCGTGCGGTGCCTAAAGGCTCTTTCCCCTGTTACGGCGAAACAAGCGACCGTTTCCCGTGAGTGGGCGAACGGGTTTAGGGAGCGTTGCAGGCGGTCCGGGGAATGTGCCGGGGCACTGGAAAATACCTTAAACTACCTGTAAAATTATTAATTGTGGGCAGGCTAATGGCAAGTGCAGGAATGCAGGGAAGGTCAGTGAAACAAGGAAGCGCTGACCGGAGCCTGTTCCGGGTTTTCGCTTTGGATCGGCTATTAGGCGGCCGAAAATACGGGGCGGGTGAAGGGAAGGCCGGGGAAGGCGTTGAGCAAAGCGTACCGGAATTCCGGCTCTTGCCGTGGGGTGCTTAAGGCTTTTCATTCTGGGATATCAACAGGAGAGCGAGTACTTGCGAATCATGAGCAGAGCTTCTTAAGCATGCCGGAATGATAGGCCGTTGCATTGGAAATATCTAAAAACGTATACCTCTATTCTGAGTTATTGCCAGCTTTTTATTATTTGAATAAAATCCGAAATACTCAGCTTTTGCAATCGATCTTCTGAAATAACTCTGAATATATGAGTTCCAAAATCAAGGAATAGAGGTTTTTCGGCAAAGTCCCAGGTTTTTCTTCTATGTTTCCATTGAAATGTGTAAAAACCTTTATGAGTTCGTTTTATTTCTACTTCCTTTTTTTGACAATCTTCCTTTAACATTTTTTGCAAAGTTTCACTTTCCTGTTCTAGCATTTTGTTTTCGGAATTCAGATCATCGATACATTCTTGGTGCTCTATAAGCTTTTTGTCAATTTTTTGTTTTACCGCATATGTTTTATCTTCTTGAATGAGAATCTCATTCGCAAGCCAATTAAGTAATTCAGATTTCAGCTGTTGATGTTTTAATACCAATTCTCCCTTTAATGAATCACTTTTTTGTTGTAAGTCGGATAAAGTATTATTGATGTAGGAAAGATTCTCTGTTAAGTCCGCGATTAAAAGATACTGGTTTTGGGAGTATGCGCGTCTTGAAAATTCAAGTTCTGACTTGAGATCTGATACTTCGGGAAAGAATGAGTTAATAGTATCCTTCTTAACTACTTTGCACAAGTTGTAAAAATTGGCAGATATTTCATTAAATCCTACATATCGATAAGATTCATAGCCACTAATTGCAACTGATGAAAAACCATTAATCTTATCAACTTTTTTCCCCTGAAATAAAATTTCCGATTCTGTTTCTTCAATTTCAGTTTTAATATTTTTTAGTTTGGGAATGATTTCCGATTCAAAGTCCCAAATTTCACTTAAATAGCACCCTGAATTGATATAAATTTCAAACCGTTCTTCAAAATTCTCTTTAAACTTCTGGAATTTATCAAGTTTATCCTGTTCCCACTCCAATTTGCGTTGCAAACTTTCAATCTTCTGACCAACTTTTCGAATATCTTCTCTACGCTCCTCTAATCTATCATCATAATCAGAAATATCATTGATCTGATATTCGTAGTTGTATTTTAGTTTGCGTAATCGCGAAGTTACTTCACTTCGAATCATAAAATTATCCTTAAAATAATCAGCATTTACAAGCCAAATCATTTTATCATAAAAGTTTTCTCTTATCCGGATTGTACTTGTTGATATTGAAGAATTTTGTAATTCCAGCACAACTCCACGGTCTGTATGAACATCTGCTATATGTTTCTCTCCATTTTTAAGAATTATAGATTCTCTCCAACCTTCAGGAAATTCCTGTTTCCATTCTCTGTGCCATTCAGTTTCATGTTCTTTCCAGGGATCGCAATCAGCTGATCGATCATGTCTCCAGTGGTGTATATTGATTTCACCACATACTGCAATTACTTTTTCGTGGCAATAAGGACATTTGGCAATTCGCCCCTTATAAGGTTTAATTTTATTATTTCTTTCATCCTTGGCATACAACATGTGACTAAGATATTTTAAATATGTTGAAAGAATTAAGAATGAATAAGTAAGATTTTAACAACTAGTCGAATTTACTAAATACCTATTCCTCTATATTCTTTTATCTCCGGCATTTTTATCAAAGGCAATCAGGTTAAACATTTCGCGCATACGGCTGCGGACTCGGTTGCCATATTTTTCTTCTATTTCACTAGCAGAGAGATTCGTTGTCAGATGGGTAGGAATGCCCTTGGAAACAAACAAATCATATCTACTTAGAAGAATTTCACCCATGACATTGCATTCATTTCCAAAATATTTTTGAACCTGTTCAACTCCTAAGTCATCAAAACAATAGATACTCGGAATAGGATTGGAATAGCTCAGGTTTACCGGATTCTTGCTGTAACGGTTTATTACCTTGTAGCCTTCTTTTTCAAATTCAAAACTGATATCGCGGGTGGAAACTACCCGGAATTGTTTTCCATGTTGAAAGAAATATTTTACCAGGCTCATCAGTGTGGTTTTCCCGCAACCGATAGGGCCGGTAAGTAAAATTCCTTTTTTCAAATCGAGGTTTCGTTTTTCAGCCACTTCTTTGTCTTCAATGGCATAAACAATCAAGTTATAAAGCAATTCTGAATCCTCGGGATACAAACGAAATTGTGGGCCATACGTTTTTTTTCCCAGGTCTTCCAACCACTTTCGACAGGCCTTGAATCCGAACTGGTGTTTTCCATTTTCAAAACCGGCGATATCCTTATAAGGGTTCGGAATAATCTTTATCGGTTTCGACATGGAGGGGATTGGCTTTTCCGTTTTGTTTTTTTCTTCCATTTTTTCTCAAATTTTTGGAGGAATCTTCTTTACTGTTTTTCTTGTTTATATAGTTTATAAAAGGTGTCCCACTAGTGGTCCCGGTAGCAGTCCCGGTAGCAGTCCCGGTAGCGGTCTCACTAGCAGTACCAGTAGCAGTCCCACTAGCGGTCCCGAATCTGGTACAGCTAACTTTGCTTACCTGGTAGCGGTTAGCTCCCGGCGAATACCGGATATATCCCCAGTAGTTCAATTCTTTCATACACTTCGAGTAGGTGGTTTTTGAACCGATCCTGGCCATGGCCATCACATCCTGCCTGTTGATTTCAAACTGTTCCCTGAAGCGGTTCAGGTTCCAGAGGTTGAATAGTGCCATATACAGGCTGATGTGTTGAGCGGTGATGTTTGCATCTTTCTCCAAGTGATCGAAAAAGCCGCGCAGGTGACGGATATAATTCATTTTCTCCGGCCAAAGTCAAAGCGGTTATTCACCCGGTTTTCTGCCATCATTTTCTGGATTTCTTCGCTGTCGTAGAAAATTACACCGCCAATTTTGGTAAAAGCCAGTGTGCCGTTAACACGCATATTCTGAAGTGTGCCCGGTGAGATGTTCAGCAGTTTACGAACTTCGTAAGATTTTAACCATTTTTTAGTGGGTTGCCCGTGGTGGGCAGCGAAGAGTTGTTTGATTTCTTTGAGTAATTCGAGTTTGAATTCACGAAGATCGTCGGTGGTTACAATTTCTGTTGGCATAACGTTTTGTTTTAACATGATACAATTTGCGTTTTGCCAAAGTTGAAAAGTCAATCTGAATATTTCACCCCCGTAACACCCCAGTGGGGTATTGTTTTTTGTGAACAGCGAGCGTAAAAAAGTCATGCATTTTTCTAACTAACAAGGCCTTAAAAGAAATTGAAAAAAATCTAGATTTTTTGTTTTTTGTATTGTTCTGCCGTTTCTTTTTGTGCCTGTTTAATCTTTATGGCCAGGCACTTGCGGTGGAACTCACGAAGTGCATCCAGTTTTTCTTCCGGTAGCTCTTCAATCAGGTTCATTTGTTTTGTTTCGTCTTTGATTTGCCAGTACTCCACAAAGGGGCAATCCGGCACAGCTTCGCCAAGCGGGCATTTTTTTATGGGCACAAGTAAATCTGCATACTTTATGCTTCGTTCCGAAAAAGTCATGTGTTAATATTTTGGTTACTGTCCTGTCCCTAAAACAGTAAATTAAAAAAGTAGCGTGGGACAGATACATATCTGCAAGAAGGGCATCGCCAAACGCCCACACAACACACAAGTACGCCCCACGCAAATCGTGGGCGTCATACTCATATTCCTGTTGTGTAAAAAAATTGGCGATTTTCTCTTGCAAGAATAAAAGCTAACGCTCTAATATCTATATGTCACTCACCATTCCCTATTGGTGAGAAGATCTCGTATTTTCTACTACAAAGTTAATTCAATTCTTACTCATTTCCTGTTTCATTTTAATGTTTCTATCTAAATATTCATTCACACCTATTCATCCATATCATCCATTCGCTTTTGTAAAACTTCGATTAAATGTTTCAGAAAACTGATCTGATCACTTCTTCCACGCATTTCTTTAAAGGTGCCGTAAATGTCCTTAAACTTGATATTGAACATTTTTTCGAAGGCGCGGGCAATTTCAATTCGGCTTGCCTTCCCATTATTAATGGCATTAGCCAGGAAAAGCGAATACACTATTTCCAAAGCATCAATATTAGGATTTGTCCAGTATAGATTACTGACAAACTCTTGGTTCCCTTTTAGTTTTTTAATCTCATTACTGATATATTTTTTGAGTTGTTCGTTAGCCATTATTCTAGCCAGCGTTCTATCGTATCCTGTACAAAAATTGGGATCGCTGTGACACGAAATATTATCCTCATGAATTCGTAAGTCCAAATTACCCCTTAAAAAATAGATATGATCCAGATCTGTTTTATTCCTTTTAAAATATTGATAAAGCTCTTGATTATTTTTTTGATAGGTACAAAGCTTTGCAATTTCAGTTTGCAGATACTTAACCTGAGCTTTACACTCACCCTCTGGCCGGTGTGCCTCCAAGATAAATAGTTCGGTATAAAAAATGAACTTACTTTCTACTTTGGGCTTAACATGTTTGAAAAAATGGATTTCTTCTTCCTCAGAGCTGAAGCCATATTTTAGCACTGAAATCCTGAATTTTGATATTACACTATCACAAAGACCCATTGCTTTTTCGGTTAACTCGACAAAGTCTTGTGCGTCCGTTTTTAATTGGGTTAAGGTTTCTTCCAGTTCTGTTATTGTTTTATTGTATGATTGGTTATTCATGGCCGTAGCTTCAATTATCTTACCACAGTCTTTAGATTTACTGTTTCGGAATTGCAAAAAATGGGTTAAACAAAATTTCTATCTCATATGAATTAGTATCCTTTAAAAGAATATACAGTGTAATCTACTTAGGACCTTTATTGGTCATAATTATTACTTTATCTGATCAATGTCGGTACAACAATCAATCATCAATATCAAAAGCACCAGCCAAATCATATTGTGACAGCATTCTGTAGGCCATCATCGATTCTGTTTTTTTTATGCCTTATTGCCACCAAGTTATACCTGCCACTAACCGAATATACTTCCGTTACACCTTTTATGCTTGCTATTTTTTCTCCAACCTCACTAATTTTGGAATGTTGGGTTTTAATTAAGATTATTGTTGTAATCATATTTTATTAATTTAAGTTGAAAAAGAATTCTAATAAAAATTTGTAGTTGACATGTTATCGTTTCTGCAATAATAATCGAACTCCTAATCCGACAAAAATCAACCCGCTTATTTTTTGCATCATCATCCCAATTTTATCATTTTCTCTCTTAAGTTATCAAAATCAAGAATGCACCAACTAGTATTATATAAATCAATTTGTTCTTATTCTTATAAATTTAACTCATTATTACTCCAATATAGGAAAGTGGTCGAATTAGCTATGATAACTTTTTAACTCTTTTTAAGCATAATACCTACTTCACTCTATTGTTTTGTTTTCAACGGATTCTCAGCATCCTTATAGAACTGCTGTTGAAGATCAGGAACAACTGTATCGGCTTTTACCAGCTTTATCATTTCAACCAATTGCGAAACGGTGTGACTAATGATCAATTCTCCTGCTTCTGCATTTGCTTCAGAACCATCACCGGCATAATGATTTGGGAAACTGGCATACCACCATATCCCGGAATATGCATATTTCAAATTTTTCATCCGTTGTAAGTCGGCTCCAGATTGTTCGTCTGCCCTCTCAAGATGTACTTTATCAGGTTGTGCAGCTGCCATGGCGGAAGACTCATTATTTCCGGCATGTTGTATATAGTAATCATCCATGGTCAACTCTTCAACCTTTTTATTTACTTCATCGCTAGCTTTTGGTTTAAACCAATACAAAGAATAATTCCTTGGCTCTGATAACTGCGTCATGCCAAAATATTCCAAAAAGGCATTATTACCACCATGCCCGTTTACCAGGATTATTTTTTCAAAACCATTTCGGTTTAACTCGTCAAGCGTTTCTTGTAGCATTTGCCAAATTAACTTCGGGCTGTAAGTAATCGTTCCTGGTTGTTGTCTGGCTTCATTTATCTGACTGAAATAGTACCATGGGAAAACAACAATATACTCCTCCTTTGCCGCACGCAGCGAATACTCTCTGGCTAAATACAAATCGGTTCCAAGCGGTAAATGAGGTCCGTGTTTTTCAAAAACACCAATTGGGATGATGCATGTTTTCTCACTTTTCTCAACAGCTTTTATAAAATCGGGACCTGTTAGTTCTTCCAATCTGTAAGGAATATCCTGGCCCAGAAGTGGTGAAATCATAAAAATGAATAGCACCAGAAGTAATACATTTTTCATAGTTTGAATTTTAAATTATTAGGTTTTAATTAATTTTTGCTCAATTCGTTTAATACAACAAGAAACACCTCTCATTCTAAACTTTTTACCATTACACCTCACAGTATTTACAGTACACGGTATCTTATAAAATCATAAACTTGTATGATTTTATAATGTGATATATCGAATCCTCTTTCCCTTTAAATAATCCCCAATTCAATTAGACATACACCCCCAATTTTGAACGACAAAGACCTTTAGCTGTTCTTCTATTTAAGTGTCGATAGAACAACAGTGCCTGCCGTTATACCACTTTCATTAAAAGCATCAATGGCAAAATAATATTCCATTGTGCTATTCAAACTTAAAATGGTGAGCGAATCGATATCAAATACCTGATAGTTACTGTAAAGTTTATCAGGTGCAACTCCGTACCGAATATTATATCCTACTGCATCATGTTGTTTTGGCCATTTTAGCATCACTTGTCGTTTGTCATCCATATTTCTTTCAACTGAAAATGAATCAACAGGCTTTGGTTTATTTCCCTTTCCGAAACCAAAGACACGGAATCCGGAAATTGCAAAATTCCCGTCTGGCACCCTGTAATTGGTAATCCGGATATAGCGTGTTTTAGTTTCAGCACTAAATTCAATAAAATCATGTGGTGCATCCTCTTTACTTCGCGTTTTGTCCACCAATAGTTTCCAGTCCTGCTTGTCAGTGGAACATTCAATTTTATATTGTTGATAAATGCTGTCTGAACGGCCCAACAGTGTTGAATTTTGCTCGGCAAAATTTACTTGCAAAGCGTGAACAGTTGAATTTTCTTCCAAATCAATCATCAACCATTCATCTGCATTTCCGGAATCGGCACTCCAGTATGTACGTACATTTTCGTTTACAGCATTTTCTTTCGGATATTCCGACAACGAAGATGAAACTTCAACCGGTTTATTGTATGAAAGCAACATCCACTTGGGTTGAAAATCTTCGGGGCCATTCATTTTAAAATCCGGTATTTCATGCGGAAAATCCCCATAGGCTGTATAGGTATAAAAAACACCATCTTTATCAAAAAATGCCGGCCATATACCAATTCTTCGTTCAAAGTTGTGCTTCACGGATATAGCCATTGTACTTGCATGCCAGTAGTTACCGTACTCATCAGTAAATGTACTTCCATGTCCTGCACCTCCAATAAATCCACTAGGTTTATACGAGAAAGGATTATGGTTCTGAAGTTTATAAGGTCCCAACGGATTTTCTGCGACGTATACAGCATCATTATAACTGTTAAACTGAGTTCCGGGAGAAGAATATTGCAGATAGTATTTCCCTTCATGCTTATTTACCCAAGCACCTTCCAACCAACTATAGGCGTTAACATCTTCGTTAACTTCTCCATAAACTTCCCAACCTTTTTCTTTTAAATTGGCCCTCAACAAATCAACCTGATCTCCAATTGATGAGAAGTTTTTTTTATAATCCATTTCAATACCCTTGATCGGAATTCCGGGGTGGCATCCCCAATAAAAGTACAAACGCTGGTTATCATCCATAAAAAAGGCAGGATCCCAAACGCCAAAATCAATGGAGTCTGTTGCAATTTGCCACTTACCACTTAATGGATCAGCTGCTTTATATATCGCATTCGGTTTCCCTGTAGCAGTCATAAAATCAAAGTCTTCTGACGAAGCCATAAAATACATTGTATCCTGAATAGCTATAGCGGTAGGCGCATAATCTTCGGTAGGAATCTCATCGGTTTCAATAAACGACCATTTTCCCAAATCTTTTGAATGCCAGTACCCACCCGACATCGATGCAAAAAGATAGTATCTGTCTTTAAACCAAACCACTGTAGGGTCTGCACCTTCACGGTATGAAGCTTCAGTAACCTGAAACCTGTAATTCAGGTTTAACGGATTACAATAGCTTACCGATTCATCTATCGGATCATTATTGCTTTTGCAGGCAATTAGTAATATAAAAAATGTCCCCAGCACTACTGTCTGCCTGTTCTTTATCTCTGTCAGAATATTCTTCATCTGAATTCGATTTATATTTCCAAGTTATTTACCTACGAATTCCTCGTTGATTTTATTAGTACCTTATCGGTCGTTTTTTAACTCATTTATATTATATGGAGGAAGTAATACTTTATGCACTTTTTCTACCACCAGATTTTCAGACAATCGAAAGGCCTTGCTCAGTTTAATATCTTTTGAAGAGGCTCCTACTTTTACTAAATATTCTCCTGCTTCAGAAACCCAGGCTGATTGACCTGAATCATAAGAAGCTAAATCTCTTGGGATTAACTTGAAGTTTATTGTTTGTGCCTCTCCCGGTGCCAACAACTTAGTTTTTGCAAATTTTTTTAGTTCTACCGCTGGTTTATCCATTGTCTTCGCAGGAGCAGCCAGATATAACTGAACGGTTTCTTTGCCAGCGACTTTGCCTGTATTGGTAACAATAAGCTCAAGATTCAATTCATCCTTGAAAGTTGTAGCGCTTAACTTTAAATCTGAGTATTTAAAATCTGTATAGGATAACCCAAAACCAAATTCATATGCTGTTTTTACGTTAAAACTGTTGTAATAACGGTAGCCTACATATATGCCTTCTTCGTAAGTTACATCAGTTGGAATGTAAGGATACCCCATAAATTCGCGAGTTGATTTTTCAGGATACATCTTTCCCGGGAAATTTTTTGCAGATGGAACATCGTCATAATTCACAGGAAAAGTAGAGGTAAGTTTACCCGAAGGATTTACCTTGCCTGATAGAATATCAGCAATAGCATTTCCTCCTTCTTGCCCCGGTAACCAGGCTAACATTATGGCATCTACATCATCGCGCCAACTTGCGGTTTCAACTTCTATACTAACATTTAATACTACCACAACCTTTTTACCTTTGGCATGAAACACCTCCGAAACATCTTTTATTGTTTGCTTCTCGGTTTTTGAGAGTTCAAATTCTTCTTGTTTTCTATCAGTTCCTTCTCCTGAAACGCGACCCAAAACTATTACGGCGGCATCGTTTTGCGATGAAAGTTTTTCGATAACATCCTTTTTAATCGGCATCATTGGTGCCTGTGGTGTCGGATCAAATAGTTCTTTAATATGATTTACTATAGGATTTTTCGTACTGTACTCCGCAATGTAATTCAGGTATCTTTCATTTAATTCATTGTTTAATGAATATCCTGCATTTTTCAATCCCTGGGCTATTGAATTTTCGTATGCAGGGGTTACTCGAGCACTTCCCAGTCCACCTGTGAATAGTTTATATCCTGAATTACCAAATAATGCAATCCTGTTTATACTATTGCTGAAAGGAAGAGCCTCGTTGTCATTCTTTAACAAAACCATACTTTCGGCCGCGGCCTTTCTCGCTAATTGTGCATTGGATTTTAAATCAGGATTATCAGAAAATATATACCCTTTAAATGTTGAAGTTCGCATAATTACAGAAAGAATCCGCTCAACATTTTTATCAAGCGTTTCCATCTGCAACTCCTTACTTTCTATTGCTTTTAGAAGTGCTTCAACCTGATAGGGCATTCCCGGAGTTAGCAGATCATTTCCCGCCTTTAATTGTGCAATTGCATCGGTACCTCCAAACCAATCGGTCATCACAAAACCATTAAATCCCCATTCATTACGCAGAATTGTAGTGAGCAACTCATAACTTTCTGATACATGAGGCCCGTTTAATGAATTATGCGCAGTCATTACAGTCCACGGTTTTGATTTTTTTACAGCTACCTCAAAAGCTTTAAGATAAATCTCTCTCATTGCCCTTTCACTCATATAAACATGCAAAGTATTACGTTCAGTTTCCTGGTTGTTGGCAACAAAATGCTTTATACATGTACCTACATCATTTGATTGAATTCCGTTTACAATTGCAGAAGTCATTAAACCAGAAACTAAAGGGTCTTCAGAATAGTATTCAAAATTTCTGCCACAAAGTGGTATCCTTTGGATATTCAAGCCAGGTCCTAGAATTACTCCAATACCATATTCCTTTGCTTCGTGACCAAAGGCACTACCTACCTTTTCTGTCAGTTCGAGATCCCAACTGGAGGCAAGCAACCGTGGGCTGGGCCAAGCTGTAGCATAGAATTTTTTATCGGGATCAGATGCTCTTGAAGAACTAATGTTGAGTCCTGCCGGTCCGTCATTTAGAGCAACTGCGGGTATTCCTAGCCGGGGGATTGCATACATATAATGCCCCAATGCCATAACCTGACCTTGCAGCTCTGGTTGTCTGATTCCGTTTGCTGCAACCAGATTCACCTTCTCCTCCACGGTCATCGCATCAATAACTTCCTGTAACGAACTTTTCCCAAGTTGAGGTAACTCTTCCTGTGCAAAACCATTCGATGAAATAAACAGAAAAAGTGAAAACAGTAAGTTTATCATACTTATTTTGCAGCGTCGTGTTATCCAATTTTTTATGTAACCTGCATTTCTTTTATGTGAATTATTCATTGTCGATGATATTAAACTTTTATATATATTTTTCTACGATCAAGAACATAGCCGACCAACCAATTCAATAGCATAAATACTACGGCATATAAAAAAGAGCCAAAGACCTCGCCGGCATGTGCAAATATGTTTTCAT
Source organism: uncultured Draconibacterium sp. (assembly GCF_913060805.1). Classification (GTDB taxonomy): domain Bacteria; phylum Bacteroidota; class Bacteroidia; order Bacteroidales; family Prolixibacteraceae; genus Draconibacterium. Next base: position 71,659 of record NZ_CAJXTC010000024.1, on the reverse strand, counting down.
AAATCCAGCCTTGTAAATTTGTCCCCTGAAAAGGAATCATCATTAATAGCAACGCTGCAAACATGGAGAGCATGTACAGAAACAGTGGATTACGGCCAAACACCTGGAAGAAATGCACTCCAAAATTAATTCCACGAAAATCGAGTACGTAAATTATCAGAGCCAACAACATACAATTTAGTCCTGTCGTATGAAGTACAAATGAACTTGTCCATAGTTTTTTATTAATAGGGAATGCAAAGTCCCAGAAATATGCAATGATGAAACATACTAAACCAACCATAAATAATTTGGCAAGCCCTTCATACGTTCGACCGTTTGATTGCACATATTTTCCTACAAAAACACCTGAAATAACCGTTACAAGAGCCGGAATTGTACTTAGAATACCCTCCGGGTCGAACGGAAATCCATCGCCAACCCAAAGATGTCCTGCACCCAAAAGCCACATATCCAACTTAAGGACTGCGTTTGTCTGCATGGTTAACGGATCGGGGCTGCTACCCCAAAAGACCAACACAGGCCAATAAAGTATCAATATTGCAACACTTGCCCAGGCGATGGTTCTCGGTTTTAGATAGTAGAACATCAGTGACACAATTCCATAAGCCACAGCAATACGTTGCAGTACCCCCATAATGCGGGTTTGCGAAAAGGCCGGAAAGATACCATGAACTGCAGGTTTCATCATAATTGAATAGGGATACATTAAAATGTAGCCTAGTACAAAAATGATGATTGAACGTTTAACAATTTTCCAAACCACTTTGCCTGTAGGTTGGGTATTCCATTTTTTCATTACAAAACTTATTGCGGCCCCCACCACAAAAAGGAAAGATGGAAACACCAAATCGGCAGCTGTAAAACCATGCCAGGAAGCATGATCAAATGGGGCAAATACTTTTGTATAGTTTCCCGGGGTATTCACAATAATCATAAATGCAACGGTCATTCCTCTGAAAACATCCAGGGCTACAAACCGCGAGGTCTTTTGTTCTGTCATAACTTCTTATTAATCAATATTTTTCTTTTTAATTGTCCATTTCTGTTTTTGCTGAAGGCCACAAGGACTTCCCTGAAATAGCTTGGCAGCAGTTTTATCTCCTTTAAATTGCCAGTCTAACCAAGCGACAGCAACTTCTCCGAATTCACCAGCGTGAGGGTCTTTATATGTAGCCGGATAATGACCATAACCAGAAAAGTCCTCTCCCGGACGCTCCATGCTAAGTTTATCTACAAGTTCCGAAAAATCGTAGCTGGCAAAAAACACAGGAATATCACCAATGTACTGGTAATTATCTTCAGCATTTACTGTTGCAATATCATACTTGCCTCCATAAACGTATAAAACAGGTGAATGAAAACTTTTCAATTCTGGAATGTGCGCATTGGGCAATCCCATTTTTAAACTTGCAATCGGATTATCATCTTCTTCTTCATCGCTTGCACTACCTTCAGCTGCTTTATTTTCAGAATCTTCATTATTCTGACCAATAACATCTTCGATATTTACGCCTTCTGGTAATCCCGGAAAACCAAGGGAAAATACGCCACTGTTCAGGACAAGGGTTGTTGCAATTCTTGGGTCTTTTGAGATTTCAATTGCCTGCATTCCACCGCAAGACATTCCCATGGCTGCAATTTTATTTTCATCCATTTTTTTATAAAACAGACTTTCCTTGTTTTGATTCTGTTCAATTGCCCAGTCAATCGCATCTAGAAGTGCCTGAGAAGTTGTACTTTCAAAAGGATCCATACCGAAAACCACATTTTTTACCGGACCGGGCGCGATAACAATATAGCCATGCGATGCCACTTCGGTAAGAAATACAACCAGCTGTTGAGAACTGTTAAAACAAGCGCCATTTCCAAAAACAATTATCGGTAATGGATTCTCAGCATCAAAGGCATTTAAATTTTGAGGGCGATAAATGGTATGCGTTGGTATACTTTCATCGCTGGTCATTATAGCCTTGTATTTGCCATTACCGCCGTCTGCTATGGTTAGCGCAACACTTGCAGAGCCAAGGTCTCCAAACGGATTGTAACTTCCGACCATTTCGTACTCCCCAGAAATAGATTTCTGAGCATAACTGTAATTACCTGCCCCAAGTAAGACTAGCAGAAGAAGAATAACTAGTGTAGAATAAGTTTTCATTTCTATTTTTTTGGTTTAAAAAGGATTAATAGAATCAAGGTTGTTTGATTCTTGTTTTATTGTTTAATTATTCAGATATCTTAAATATTATTTTTCCCAAACAATTTCAGATTTGCTCACATCTTGAGAATTGGTGCCAATTTGAATTATGAACGTACCAGGCTCCCAATCGTAAATCAAATCTGAGTTATAGAATTTTAAGTCTTCAGGTGCTATTATAAAAGCTAATTCTTTTTTCTCGCCCGGCTGAAGCAACACCTTTTTGAAGTTCTTCAGTTCCTTAACAGGTCTGGAAATACTTGCCACAGGATCGGAAATATAAAGCTGAACAACTTCTTCTCCTGCCCTGTCGCCTATATTGGTCAAAGTAACTGTTGCCAAAAGTTTATCGTCCCCTTTTAAATTTGTCTTATTTAATTTCACATCGCCGTATTCAAACGAGGTATAACTTAATCCATAGCCAAATGGATAGAGTGGATCGTTTGGAATATCTAAGTATTTCGATGTGAATTTATTTACTTCATCAAAAGGACGACCGGTATTTTTATGATTATAATAAATAGGTATCTGACCTACACTTCTTGGAAAAGTCATGGTGAGTTTCCCTGAAGGATTATAATCGCCAAACAAAACATCTGCGATGGCATTCCCTCCAGCTGTACCAGGAGCCCATGCTTCCAGTATTGCAGGTACATTTTCACTCTCCCACTCAATGGTAAGTGGACGCCCGTTAAGCAAAACCAGCACCACTGGGTTACCCGTTTCTAACAAAGATTTTAATAGTTTTCGTTGACTTTCAGGAATACTGATATCTGCTCTACTGGAAGCTTCACCTGACATGGCTGTTGATTCACCCAAAACAGCAACGATTACATCTGCATCTTTTGAAACTTCAATAGCTTCATTGATAAGTTCCTGAGGAGAACGTTCATCAATTTTCATTTTTTCACCCATATACATTGCGTATGGGGAACTCAGGCTCTTTCTCAGATATGGGTCATCGGTTAGATTAGCTCCTTTGGCGGTAACTACATTAATATCTTCTCCACCAACATTTTTAATTCCGTCTACTATCGATGGGACAATTTCCCTATTTCGAAACATAACCCATGCACCTAACAAATCACCAGTTGCTTCGGCCAACGGTCCAATAACGGCAACTTTCCCTTCTTTTTTTAGGGGCAAAATATTATTTTCATTCTTCAACAAGACCATGGAACGTGTTGCGACTTCACGAGCAGCCTCCAGATTTGCATCTGTCAGAACCTCACTGTTTAACCGTTCTACATCCAAATAGCGGTATGGATCTTCAAATAAACCCAGTTTGTATTTAGCTTCTAATACACGGCGGCAGGCTGAGTCTATGTGTTCCATTGAAACCAATCCTTCATCAAGCGACTCTTTCAAGGTACCGATAAACCCCAAACCTTGCATATCCATATCAATACCGGCTTTAAGCGCAAGTGCTGAAACATTTTTTAGATCGCCCAGTCCATGCGCTGTCATTTCATTAATCGAAGTATAATCAGTTACCACAAATCCATCAAATCCCCAACGCTCACGAAGTACATCAGACATTAACCATTTGTTGCCTGTTGCAGGGATTCCATCAACCAGGTTAAAGGAAGACATGGCACTACCGGCACCTTCGTCAAAAGCGGCCTTGTATGGTTCAAAATAGCCATTAAACATACTAAGATGACTCATATCTACGGTATTGTAGTCTCTCCCTGCTTCGGAAGCACCATATAAAGCAAAGTGCTTTACACAGGCCATGATAGTGTTATTCTTTGTCAGGTCGTTACTCTGATAGCCGCGCACCATAGCTTTGGCTACCTGAGCCCCCCACCATGGATCTTCGCCCGATCCTTCAGAAACTCTTCCCCAACGTGGATCGCGTGAAATATCAACCATGGGTGAATATGTCCAACAAACACCAGAAGCACTGGCTTCTTTGGCCGCAATTTGTGCACTTCGCTCAATCAGGGTGGTATTCCACGAACAAGATAAAGCTAAGGGAATGGGAAAAATTGTTTTGTAACCATGTATAACATCCAGGCCTACCAAAACCGGAATCTGTAGACGCGATTCCATTGCTGCGTCTTGAATTTTCTTTATGGACTCAAAAGAAGATCCACCGGTTGCACCAATTTCGCCCTTTTTAATGGCTTCCAACTGCCCTTCTCCTCCACCTCCTAATACTGCCCCGGTATTACCTGATGACAAATTAATCTGTCCAAGCTTTTCTTCCAGAGTCATTTTATTCAGAAGGTTTGATACAAATTTATCCATATCATCCTGCCCGAAAGAGGCAACAGCACTTGTCACTAAAAGTACCAAGCCCATTAGGTATTTTATATTTTTTATCATCTCTGTTTTTATTTTTAGTTTTCCTTACCCAGATACTCAAACCAATCAAAATCCGCATTTACTTTACTTATCTTTCCGTTGCCGGAGGCAAACATTCCGACATATACACCAGAATATCCGCCAACTGTTTCGGAACTTATATAGGAAGTTACAACTGAATCTAATTCTATAAAATCATTATCATTCTGCGCATACAGGAATCTGATATGATGTGTATCTCCTTCGATTCTGAGCTTTACCGGCCCGGACTTTACAGAGAATGATTTTGACTTATAAATGTTGGTACCAAACTCCAGTTGAACCTGAACTACTCTTTCATCCTCGTGTGTTTTTACCGAGATATCGAAATGAGTTCCGTGGTTGACCAGTGTTAATCCGGCCTCTTCGTTTTCGGATTCGGGATCGAAATCTACCACGGTAGTGGCCCTAAAATCTATGTGCTGCACCCTTCTTCCCACAAAGGTTGGTGAACCATTTTCACCGATATTGTTTGCAGCCCCCTTAAGACGGAGAAATCCTTTTCTTTCTGAAAGCGAATAGTTTTTAACTAGTGGTGCCTGAATATAGTTCCACTCCATTCCTAATTCCGGGTTATCGAAATCAATGTGAGATGACTGTTTCGATTTTTCCTGAAGTGGTAAGGTTGGGCAATGCATTTTTAGGGTTGCCGTACCATTCCCGTTTACTACTGGCCAGCTGTTTGTGGGCCACTCCATAGGCACCATACAAGTTTCTCTTCCCAAGGTATGGTGATAACCTCTTACCCTGTTTCCAATTAAACGATAGCCATGAAATGACATCCACCACGAGCCATCGTGTGCATGAATAATATCAGCATGCCCAATTCCATGAAGTTCATTTAACTGGCCCGCTGCATTTTCGTGTGCCAAAACCGGGTTAGCCGGATTACTAATGTATGGTCCATATAAATTAAGTGCCCTGGCCATGGTTACATGATGCCCTTCGGCGGTTCCACCTTCGGCTGCTAAAATATAATAGTAGCCATCCTTTTTATAAATATGCGGGCCTTCCAGGGCTGATCCGCCGTTTCCATACCAAAGTTTTCGACCTTCATCTAATATCTTACCAGTTTCCAGATCAATTTCATAAACCATAAAAAATGAGTTGATGATATAAGTTTTACCGTCATCATCGAAGAATAAATCGGGATCAATACCACGAATATCTACCCAAATCGGATCAGACCATGGACCAGCCGGATCTTTGGCGGTAACATAAAAATTACCACCTCCTTCTCCGAAATTGGTTGTGATCATATAAAATGTACCGTTGTGATATTGTATGTTTGGAGCGAAAACGTTTAAAGGTTTTGGTAGCTGATCATCACGATCAATACAGTAGCCTATTTTTTCCCAGTTTATCAAATCCTTGCTATGAAAAACAGGAACTCCTGGAAAATATTCAAATGTACTAGTCACCAGATAATAATCGTCACCAACCCTGCACACACTGGGATCGGGGTAAAAACCGGGAATAACCGGATTATTGTAAGTTACTTCCGAATCAGGTATAACAACAGCATTATAAGGTGTAATGTAATCTTCATCGGTTAATAAAGGTTTTTTGCTTTGTCCAAATGTCACTGCGTTAAAAAACAGAAGAAGGAGTCCACAGAATATTGTTTGTTTGATCATGACTTTTAAATTTTAGTTTTCAGAACTGCTCTTCTTACCTTGCAAATCCAACCATTGAATGAACAATTCTGTCCATCCGTCAACTGCTAGGCCTTGCTTTTTAACCGCAAAACCATGCTCGCCTTTTTGGTACATATGCAGCTCAGTTGCTTTTTGAACAGTCACCCATTTATTGTATAATTTGGTTGCATGGGTGTGAAAGCCAAATCCATCATCGGTAGTACAAGCGATAAACATTGGTGGTGCATCGGCTGGGACCGGATTTTCAGCATAGTAGCCAACATAAGGATAGATTGGCGCGACAAAGGCCGGGCGGCTTTCCTCATCATAAGTAAAAGCTACGCCTGAAGCTACCGTACCTCCGGCAGAAAATCCCATAATTCCAACAGAATCAGGATTAAGACTCCACTCAGATGCGTGTTGTTTTACATACGAAACTGCAGTCCTTCCATCGGCTATGGCCATTTCAATTATTGGTTGGATCGATTTTGCATGTTCTTCTGTTCCAATTTTCCTGTCCGCCATTTCTTTTGCAATATCATTTGACTCCATGTGGTCAAGCCTGTATTTTAATATAAAAACAGTAATACCTTTGCTATTTAACCATTTTGCAACATCGTAACCTTCATTTCCTATTGCCTGTACTAAGAATGCGCCACCAGGACATACCACAACAGCTTTTCCGGTAGCAACTTCTTTTTCAGGTTTACATACAATCAGGCTCGGATCGGTAACGTTATATACCATAGGAAATCCGCCACCAAGTTCGGTTTCATCCCAATCCCAATTTTCGGATCCGGGTGCTTTACCGTCGTACAACTTTATCACTTCCTGAGCATACAATCCACTTATTGCAAAAAAAATCACAATTACACTGACCACTAACTTTTTCATTTTCATCCTTTTTTTGATTTTCAAACAATCTGTTACTCAACAATAATCTTTATTTCTCCAGACGTTAAGCTATCAGAACTAACTGATATTGCAATTTCACCGGAAGTACTGAAAGGTCTAATAATAGCCTGTGCTTTTCCCCTAAATGTATTCACTTCCGAATTATTAACACTTGCCATATCGCTCGGATCAGCATTTCCGGAACCGATAAGCTCTCCATTTCCTGAAACATCAATTTTAAGTTTCGCCGGATCCTGGACGATCACCTGACCGTTTTTATCAACCATTTCAATTTTCACATAAGCAAGATCGTTGCGGTCTGCTCTTATTGTTTTTCTGTCGGCAGTCAATCTGATTGCTGATGCATCTCCTGGTGTTGACAAGGTTTTACGGGCGATTTCTTTGCCATCACTCAAAGCAATGGCTGTGAGTTCTCCCGGTTCGTAGGGAACCTCAAAAACAGCAACGTATTTATCATCTTCGCCGATTATCTGTTCACCAATTGGTTGGCCATTCAATTCAAGTTTCACCTGCGAGGCTTTGGTAAATACACGGACTTGTAACGGTTTGCCTTCGCTGCCTTTCCAATCCCATACTGACAGCTCCCTGGGCCATCCCCAAAGAGAGATATCCTCTACATAACCTTCAGGAATGAGTTCATGCACGTTTACTTCAATCGGGCTCAAATCCCATAAAACATCGCGGTAAAGCCCTTGCGGTTTTTTATCACCCATCAAATCCAAATCGCCACACCATGAAATAAACGCCGGCCAGGTAGATGGTGTCTGGTTCATATAATTATAAATTAAGTCAGGATTTGTTCCTTCGGGGATACCATCCATGGTTTGAAAAGCCCGATGATCAATATCCTCTGCCTTTTTATAGGTAGAGTTGCCAACATGAACTTCGCCAATGTAATCCATGGTAGTCCAAACGAAATCACCAATTACATAAGGGAGTTTTTCAACCGCCTTCCAGTATTTATAGGCTTCTTTTGGATATGATTCTGACGAATAAATTACTCTTTCGGGATGTTCCTTATGATCTGACTCATATGCTGCTTCCATATAATTATATCCTGCAACATCCAACAGTTCAAAGTAATTTTTTGCATTTTTCCAACCTCCGTGTATCAAAAAGCTGGGAACACCTTCGGTTGTAGGTCGGGTATTATCTAGTTCTTTAACCTTTTCCACCAACATTTTGCCGATTCGCACTCCGTCGGTAATATTCTTTTTAGGAATTTCATTACCAATACTCCACATAATAATACTTGGATGGTTCCTGTCTCTCCTTATCATATTACTCAAATCATTCTCCCAATTGGTGCTAAAAAAACGAGAGTAATCGTTTTTATGCTTATAGTTCTCCCACATATCGGTAAACTCATCAATTACCAATATTCCAAGCTCGTCGCAGGCGTTTAAGAACACTTCCGAAAATGGATTGTGAGAAGTACGAATGGCATTGTATCCGTTAGCCTTCATCAATTCAACCTTTCGTCGCTCTGCTCGCTCGAACGCAGCAGCACCGAGATAGCCATTATCATGATGCAGGCAGCCACCATTAATCAAAACCTGCTTCCCATTCAGTAAAAATCCTTTTTCGGCTGAAAACTCAATCGAGCGGATTCCAAAATGCTGCGTATAAACGTCCGAAGCTTTATTATCAACATTCACAACCACCTCAGCTTCATAAAGATTTGGTGATTCAATTGACCATAAGGAAGGGCTTTCCACATTAATTTGCGCTTTTGCAATTTTTTCTGACTTTGCGGAAAGATCTATTATTTGCGTTGAAGACTGCATTATACTTCCCTCCATATCTTTTATGTTGATGGTTAACTCCGCACCTACAGCCTCTTCTTTTCCATTCTGAACTATAACTTCAACATCCACCAAAGCATTAGCAGAAGTGATTTCAGAAGTAGTAATTTTTGTTCCCCACACACTAACATGCACGGGATTTGTTACAATCAAATGTACATTCCGGTATAAACCAGAGCCACTGTACCAGCGCGAATTTGCTCCGATATTGTCAACTTTAACAGCAATACTATTCACGTCCCCAGCTGGATTTAATAAAGAGCTGATATCAAAATAAAATGGTGTATAACCGTTCTTATTGAATCCCGCTTTTTTACCGTTTACCCAAACTTCGGTCTCCATGTAAGCACCATCAAACTTCAATGCCACCATTTTCCCTCTGTCGGCTTTATTAAGCACAAAATTTTTACGGTACCATCCTGTACCTCCCATTGTGTGCCCGGTACCATTGCCATTGCCCGGTGCCTTTTTTGAAAATGGCCCTACTTGATCATCCGAATCTTCGCCGGACAGATCCATGATACTAAAGTCGTGTGGCAGATCAACCGTCATCCAATTTGAGTCGTCAAAATCAGGTTTTTCTGCACCACCAATACTGTCTCTTATAAATTTCCAATCGTCGTTAAATAAACGTGTCCGCTTCGAAAAATTTTCTTTCGGAGAGTTTGTGCAAGAGAACATTATGCTCATGATTAAAAAACTCAGGGACAATAATCTACAATCACATTTTTTCATATTATTATCATTTCTTTGTTTACCAAACATTTACTGAATCTTATACTAAGGGGTACCAAATCCTTTTGCACCGACCGAGATATATTCAATACAAGATCCTTTTTTAGATAGAGCCGCATCTTGATCTTTTAAATCATCTTCGCTTAATTCTTTGTGTGCATCAACAGTAACTACAAATAATATATCTCCATTGGGGCCACCCAATGTGCAAGCCAGAGGAGTTTTATTGAACCGGATATTCTGCAAAACAGTACCACCTTCTTCAACTTGTATCACTATACCCATGTGGGGTATAGCGGCCCAGACATTTCCATCCTTATCCATAGTAATGCCATCCGGACCACCCTCCAAATCTGCCCAAACATGTCGATTTGATAAACCACCATCGGGCAAAATATCAAAAGATAAAAGCTGTTTTGCGAAGGTATCAGCTACAATTAATTTTTTTTGATCTTCAGAAATAACCATCCCATTGGGGCATATCATTCCGTCGGCGACTTTCTCGAAACTTCCGTCTGGTCTTACCAACGTAACCCAGGCATCCACATCCATTCCCGGTTGGTAGGTTCTAACATCGTAGCCATAACATCCAACGTATGCATTGCTTTTGGTATCAACAACCATGTCGTTGATCCCGACTGCCGAGTGGCTCAAATCAGCTAAAATTTGAAATTCCCCGTTTTTTTGCTTTAAGATATTAACGGCACCGGTTGCAATTAATAAATTTCCATCCTCTCCCCATCCCAGACCTGAAGGAATAGTAGGCACATCAGCAATAAGTGTGGCATTCCCTTCGAGATCAACATTTTTTACCTGTTTCCCAAAAATGTCAGAAAACCATAATTTATCATGGCGCCATCTTGGACTTTCTCCCCAAACAATACCATCAAGTAGTTTAGCAATTTGTTCACTCATATAATTTTCATTTCGTTTGCACACTTACTGTAATTTCAATTCTTGCTTCTAAATTTTATTTGGACTCTTTATTCATTTTTGACTCGCTTCCCCTATCTCCTGTGCATTTTATCAAATTCTATTTTTGGGCTTAAAACGTTGTTAACCTTCTCAATCACTACATCATCGTTTATAAGGATATTAGCTTCCAGTTTTGTTTTACGCGATGATGGGCCAACTTTGATTTTGTATTCTCCGGATTCGACCATCCATTGCGAATGTCTGGGATTGAAACAAGCCAGGTCTTTATTTCTTGCAGAGAGGATTAATGTTTCGGATTCACCAGGCTGAAGTAACTTGGTTTTACCAAAAGCGATTAATGCATCTTTTGGTTTTTCTATTTCACCACTGGGGGGATTTGAATAAACCTGTACAACTTCTTTTCCCGGATAATTACCAGTATTTGTTACCTCAACTGATATCGTGAAAATATCTTTGGAGTCTATTCTGTTAATATTCAACTTATCATACTGAAAATTGGTGTATGACAAACCATATCCAAATTCATAAGCTACTGGAACATTGAAAGTGTTATAATAACGATATCCCACATATATATCTTCCCCGTAGATAACCTGCCACGGTACATTTTCGTTTATAGAAAATCCTGACAACTCTTTAATTTCATTTATCTTTCCATCTATTGATTTACCAGGGAAGTATGCAGCAGTTGGGCCGTCTTCATACTTAGCTGGAAAAGTTATGGCTAATTTGCCCGATGGATTAATTTTCCCTGTCAGAATATCAGTTACTGCATTACCGGCTTCTTGTCCGGGTTGCCAGGCACACAATACAGCATCCGGAATTTCACTCCAACTTGTTGTTTCAATTACCCCGGGCACATTTAGAACAACGATTACTTTTTTTCCAACTTTGTGAAAGGCGGTTGTTACATTTTTTAATAATTCCCTTTCCTTTCTGCTTAAATAATAATCACCTTCCACAAGTTTTCGGTCACCTCCTTCACCTGCCAAACGGCCAATTGTTATTAAAGCAATGTCTGCGGTTTGTGCAGTATTTGAAATTAACTTGGAGGTAAGAACCAACTCCTCAATTCTTTCCGGTCCGGTAAACATGGCCAGAATAGGATTAGAATTGGTGTGTTGTTTTGCTTTTTCATGGGACAAATAAGAGGAATATACCGTATGAAGTTCCTTATTTACCTGATACCCTTTTTCTACTAATCCTTGAGTTAAAGAAACAGTGGAAGCTTCATTTACGTCACCACTGCCTGTACCTCCCGAAATGAAATCATAGGACGTATTTCCAAAAACGGCGATACGTCCAACATCCGAAGCCAGTGGTAATGTTTCATTTCTATTTTCCAGTAAAACCATCCCATCAGCAGCAGCCTGACGAGCAACTAATGCATTAGCTTTTAGATCAGGTTTATTAGAGTTGAGATATTTTCGATATCGAGGAGTATTTACCATTACTCCTAATATCCTTTCTATATTTTTATCCAGTTCTGCTAAATCTAAGGTGCCGGATTCAACGGCTTCAATAATTTCCTTCACCTGACTAAAAGAGCCGGGCTGAATCATGTCATTACCTGCCTTGATTTGTTTAATAATATCATTACCGGCTCCCCAATCGGTAACTACATATCCGTCAAATCCCCATTCGTTGCGTAATACATCTGTTAAAAGTTCTTTGCTTTCCGAAGCATACGAGCCATTTATTTTATTGTAAGCAGACATCACAGTCCACGGCTGGGCTTCTTTAACAACGATTTCGAATCCTTTGAGATAAATTTCACGAAGTGCTCTTTCGCTAACAATTGCATCAGCTGAGGCCCGGTAAGTTTCCTGATTATTAACTGCAAAATGTTTTACTGAAGCACCAACTCCATTCGATTGAATACCTTTTACCATTGAAGCAGCCATCTTACCTGTCACAAGTGGATCTTCTGAATAATATTCAAAATTTCTTCCACAAAGTGGATCTCTTTGAATATTCATTCCCGGAGCTAGGAGAATATCCGCTCCATATTCTAATGATTCTTCTCCCATGGCATTACCAACCTGTTCAACAAGTTTGGTATCCCAAGTAGAAGCCAACAGAGTAGCAATAGGAAATGCTGTACAAAAAAATGTGCTATCAGAACCTTCACGTCTAGGTGAAATTCTAAGTCCTGCGGGGCCATCAGCCAGCGTTTGACTGGTAATTCCCAAGGTAGAAAATTCAGCAGTTACTCCGGCAGTACCGGGCAAATACTTTCTCACCCTTTCAACCATATCTACATAAACAGAATCACCCTCAGGTCGTTTTGCAAATCTTTCCGGCATTTGTTCTTTTATAGCTTCAGGAAGTACAAAATAAAGTCCGGTACCAACAACCAGTTGGGCTTTTTGTTGTACAGACATTGAATCAACTATAGCGTTCAGATCCATTGTAGTCTCATTTTTAGTGATACATGACGATACCACCAGCGTAAGCGAGATGTGGGTTAAAACCAACACGAATAAAAACTTATTCATGTTGATTTTTATGTTCACTTTATGAAGTCTCCTTTTATTGTTCACCTGCTTCTACCTCTTCATCTGTTTTATCCCAGCCTATCATGTACAATGGAACAATGTCAAACATTTTATCCATCGATCCCGGTTCTTTATCTTTCCAGATTGTTTTTACAATAGCATGTTCTCCATTTAGCACAAAACGATCAATAAATGTGTCGATTTCGCCAAAGTTGTATTGTAGTGGTTTTAAGGCCACAATATGGTCTGCACCTTCCTCAACATATAACCAGTGTGGAAAGTCACGCTCTACAAACTGCTTATGCAAATAATTTGATCCTGCCGTAAATGTTCCCATCATTTCCATACTTTCGAATGGAACCTGCATATCTTTATCGCCATGCATAAAAAGTATAGGACACGGTGTTTTTTTCCATTCCAATGTTTTTTCCTTAACCATTACACATCCGGCTTGCGAAATCACTCCGCCATAATTAAATCCTTCAGGTACAAGTTTTGAAAGTGGTCTTTCTGCACATATCTCGTATTCAGCATTTAAACAGGTAATGGCTCCTGCACTACCTCCTGAAATCATGATTTTTTCTGTATCAATGTTCCATTCATCAGCTTTTTCGATGATATAAGCAGTAGCTGTCAGAAGGTCTTCCAGTGCAACATTAATGGCATTTGTCATTATTTCTGGACTGGGCTGTTCAACATCTTTTAATCCTAACCTGTAATTAATTGCAATGGAAACAAAGCCCTTAGCTGCAAAATGTTTATTGTACTTAATCTGTAGTGCATTTATACGACTCCCGGTAGCAAAACCTCCGCCATGCACATAAATCATTACCGGGCGTTTCCCTTCATATTCAATACTGTTGTCTACATACTTGTCAAGAAGTAATTCTTGCCCATCAATTTCAGAATAGACAAATGTTTCTTTTTCAATGTTGTTTTGCGCTACTGCGCTGCAAATGGCAAGCGTACAAATTGCCACGATAACTGATAATTTTTTCATTTGATTCAATTTTTGTTTAACTCTATTCACGATAATTCTTTTTTTATCTAAATATCTATTGGTTCATTACCGAAACAATACTTACAGGCCCTAATAAACCAGAAGGCTGTAATGGAGATTGAGACTGATAAAACGGCATGGTTGTATAGGTAATTTTTTCTTTTACATCTGGTTGTGTATCTCCAATCAAGCGATTTACCCAAAGGTTCACAACTTTTACCTCCAGCTTGTTCTCGCCAGTCTTAACGGCACCAGAAATATCCAGGGTAAATGGTTTTTTCCAGACAACTCCCAAGTCGACACCATTCAATGTTACCTGTGCCAGATTTTTCACTTCCCCTAGGTCGAGATACAATTTTCCAACTGAAAGATCTATCGCAGATAGCTGAATTGTTTTGGTGTAGGATGCGGTTCCAGAGAAGTATTTTATACCTTCATTTGAATTTTCAGTATAGGATTCAAGCTTATTGAAAGTTGAGTATGCAGGGGCTCCTCTTCCTGATTGGAATACAACATTCCACTGGCCTTCCACCGCATGAACTTCTTTTTCTTGTTTTTCAGGAAGTTCAACTTTATTCACTTTTGATGGTTCTCCGAAAACAACAAAAACAGCATCATTAGGACTTAAATCCAATTTGACAGTAGTTGTACCTTTTTCAATAACGAAGGATGCGTCTTCTTTATCTCCTGTTTCCGGATGCCAAATCTCAGGCTTTTTACCGGTGACCCGAAATGTTGCATTTACAGTTTCACTTTGACCACTTCGGCTATTCACCCAGTATATGTCTGCATCCCCAACTTTTCGGTGCACATTCAACAGTTCAACCTTATCATCTGAGGTGTATGTAAAATCAGGTTTAATACTTAATGAATTCAGCACCTGTTCCATGCTTTCGCTTTCGCGAACATTGACTTTTCCCGAATTCCAAACATCATTCACAAGTCGATTGAATTCCTCGTTGTCTCCCTGTAGGCCGGCTTTAAACTCAGGTCGTTTTCCAACAATGACTGCCCCTTCACATGCCAGTTTATTCAATTTGCGCAATACCGCCAGCGACATTCTTTTACAATTTTCGTCCAACACCAATATTTTGTAATTCATTCCACTTGGAGTAACCAGATTTCCGTCTTTTACCTCAAGAAGATTATTCAGTGCATCCGTATTTATAAAGTCGAAATTATATCCGTTGGGGATTGCGGGAAGCTGGTGACCAAATAGGCCTGTAATATTATTGTCTTCTCCATAGTAATAGACAATATCGGCTACGAACTGGCCTTGCTGTAACAAGTACGAACTACGCGCCAGGTAATCGGTCCACGCTTTGGCTTGTTCAGCCCAGGTTTCGTGACGGTTAAACCACTGGCCAAATATCATTAATCCTAGACCAGGTATTTTATCGTCAATTGGTTGATGGACCGAAGTATGTATAACAAACCGGTTTAAGCCATTGGCAAGCTCCATATCTGCAGTTGCTTTCAGGTTTTCGGGACAGTATGACCAGGCATTCCCCATCAAGCCCATGGCAGTCAGCGATTCAGCTGCGACCAGGTTTTGTCCGTAGATATGCGCAACAGAAGCGGATTCGCGAATATCAGCCTGAGCCATTTCCGGCGTAGATCCGGCCCCACTGGAAATCCACATTGCCGACATGGGTACTGCTGCTTTGCGTTTGGCATCCATTCCATCAACCAAATAAAGTCGTCCGTTTTCGTGCGATTCGGTATAGCGAGACATTCCCCGTTCATCCAGAATATCGGTTAGCTGGTCGTAATGGAATTCGGCAATCATTTCACCAATGGTTTTCCGCCAATCCCACAAAAACTGCTCACTAGCTTCTGTGCTTTTTATAATTTGCCCTGTTAAAACAGGCATCCATGGAAGCAGACTATATCCTCTTCTTGTTGCAAATTCCTGTTCCATCGCCGGTGTCCAGGTCATCTGGCCAGCTTCATAACTATCTGTGATAATGTATTCCAGACCTTTATCTCCCATTAAGCCTCCCGTAGCGTCCTTATATTGGTCAAGATAATTGTTGAAATAATCCCGAACAGCACGAGCATCAATCTTATCCACTTCCAGACCTGTTGCCTCCGGCGAAGCCGGATGATTTATTTTTCCGGTGAGTGAATACCCGAACCGAACTATCTTCCAGGCACCATCTGGAACATCCCATTGCAACACTCCATTCTCGTCAACCTTGTCGGTAAGATTAATTACGGTGTTCAGATCCACGACATCGGAGGTCGCTGGGGTTGGATTTTCTTCCAAATCGAATGCGGCAGCAAAACCTGCTTTCTCTTCAGTATGATTGATACGTGTAACCGGATGCAAAACAATTTCGGCGATTTCGGTACCCTTCACCTCTGATACTTGTCCTCCGAATAAAGCCTCGATGGATGCATATGGAGAGGATGTTGGATTTTTAAAGTTGATCCTAAAATATCTGCTCGTTGTTTCGGGGATATTTATAGTTTGTTGTGCAACTCCACCTAAAGGAAGTTGGCAAAGATCTCGAAAAACGACTCCGTCTTCGCTGACTTGAAGATTGCGCGTATTGGCAGGAGGAACAGCACCCCACTGATCTCTTAGTCCACCTCCAACTAATGTAATCGATTTGACGGTTTGGGATTGATTGAATTTGAATTGAATCCAGCCGTAGTCGCCTTTTTGATATACAGGCAAAAGATTTGTTTTTGCTAAATCTCCATCTGTTAACTGAGCTAACGAAAAACGACCTCCGCTTGAAGTTACTTCAGGATTTAATTCTGCCAGATTTATATCTTTTACAGGAAGTTTATAAGCTATAACAGCGATGTCATCATAATATTCCTGAGCTTGTTCTCCGTCTGATGTAAAAGCGGTTGCGTCGTCTGCTAAGGATATGTTTTGAAATGTTCCAGAATTTGTATAAGGTTCAGGCAATTCCCCTTCAAATTTATGACCTCCGATCACACGAATATCGCGCCAAACAAGCTTTTTCATACCATCTTTGGCTGGGACCCAGGGACCACCAGTTTGGCTCCATCCCGGCGAACCGGCAATTGCCATTTCCAAATCCAGAGAATCGGCCAAATGAGTAGCATACCTAAAGGCGTCTTTCCACTCCGGCGTCATGTATGTGAGCCTTTTTTCAACCACCTGAGGCATCATCATCCCGGCATCGAAATTCTGAAAGCCACCGATTCCGCTTCGTTTCATCCAAAGTAAATCTTTTTGGATACCGTCTTTAGTAACATTTCCATTCATCCAATGCCACCAAACTCTGGGGCGAGCTTCTTTCCCTGGTTTTTTAAATTGTTCATATAATTCACTAGACCCTGTGTTATTCTTCGAACAGGAGATCATTGAAACAACTATTAATAATAAGAAGAAAAGGCGTTTCGCACTCATGACTTTTGCTATTTTCGTTCAGTATTAGATGGTAAGACAGTTATAACAACCCGTGCAAATGAGGTCAAGGCCTGTGCCCCCTGATCCTTTACTTCTAAAATCAAATGAATGGTTTTTGCTTCCTTAACATCTGGTGCAACAAATTGAATTTTATTTTTTTCAGGATCAGAAATTTTAACCATCCCGTTATATGTACCGGCATCTTTGAATTGCCACCAAAGAGGAACAGCTTTGGGCCAGGTTTGTGCATAAGCTGCAAATCTCTCCTTATCCATTCCCAACTGTTTGTATACATCAGCATACTGTTCCCAAAGTAAATCCACATTTAATGGGTCGGGGTCGCTGATGCGAGCATCTATCTCAACCAGATCTCCTGACTTGACTGTCCGGTCAAGGTCACCGATAATTTCAATCTCTGGTCGATGGTTTGCTTCTTCAAAAGATTCAGATACGCACCAATCCAGGCGGTTCTTAAAATCCCGATTCACATATTCAATCCACCTCAGGTATGAACCTCTATCCACGTCACGATACACATTTTTGCAACCTTCAACTTTATAAAACTGACCTCCCCATCCACCCCAGGTTGGATCTTCGTAACCTCTTAATCCATTACCCAACGTGTATAAGAATGCAGGTGAATCACCTTCACTAATGTAATCCTGGGGATAAAGTGCACCTAACGATCCATGACCATTTTTCACATCATCATCGACAAAAGAACCTGTAAAAGCCATACTACCATAGGCCCAGGTACCATCGAAATAGTGACAGAGCAGCATAGTTACTTCCGGATGGGCCTTTTCGATGTAGCTACCGGCTCCATCCTGATACCAAATATTATACATAATAACTTTAGAAATGGCTCTGGAGTAATCTTTAGGATATTGAGTCTTTAATTTATAAAAAGCGCGTGCAGCTGTGTTACCTCCTCCCCAGGCTTGGATAAAGACCGGTCTGGGATCATCATCCAGTAAAACTTCCACGATTCGATCTGAACCTGGTGTATCATTCCAATTTGAAGGATTGATAAGCGGTTCCATACCCGGGATACGTCGGCTGGAATATGGGTCAACAACTATATGCGAAGAATCCTCATCGCCCACATAGATCATACTCTTTAATACATCAGGAGCAGGGTAAGATAAATCGTGTATTTTTAAATTTGAGTAAACCTTTTCGTAAGCATTGATTTGTTCTTCGAGCCATCCGATCGAACTCCATCCTATCTTTTGATAAACAGAATTGGTTTGAATAATAGCCTCTAAATCAATGTCGTTTGTATAAAGCAGAAACCTAACCATTGAACTACGGTCATCCACTTCGCCATCTGTCATTACTATTACCCGGGGTTTTTCGATTTGCCCAGCAGACACATTGCTACTTATCAGAATAGCTATTGCGAGATTTAGAATGAATTTTACATTTCTATACATAGTTCTTAAATTATTTTTTCTGTACCTATGTGGTCAGCTACCAACTACTTCACAACCACCCTAACTTTTCCAAGGTTTTGAATTTTGGTGTACAAAGCTTCAATATCACCTTCGCGTTGCAAAGCAACACGAACTGTTGGAAAATAAGTTCCAGTCTCCTCAAAACTTACCACCTTCTCAAACTCGATCCGGCTACCACCATCACTAAAAGCAGCTTTACTTAAATCAACCGGAGATGTGAATTGTTTTGAGTCATCAAGACACCACTCTGCTGCCACTATCCTTCCAGTGTTTTCTGGGGCCTCAACAACTACATGAATACTAACCTCTTCACCCACTTTAGCTTCAACACGCTCCTTCCCATCAATAGTTGCATAAGGAACAGGTTGTACTCCTCCGCGTTTTTTCCCGTTA
Source organism: uncultured Draconibacterium sp. (assembly GCF_913060805.1). Classification (GTDB taxonomy): domain Bacteria; phylum Bacteroidota; class Bacteroidia; order Bacteroidales; family Prolixibacteraceae; genus Draconibacterium. The sequence goes on along the minus strand of NZ_CAJXTC010000024.1, from coordinate 52,346 downwards.
TGTAATAACTGCACCTGGCCATTCTCAATTTTATAGGCTGATGTCTTTGATGGTGCATTCCCTTTTTCAACCCAGGCACTCACATCAAGCAAAGCTTGATAAAGGGTCGACTGATATGAAACCACTTCGGTTGGGTCATCAACTTCGCCATGCGTCGCCCTGTCAGTGTACCATAGGCGAAAGTTATTGTCAGTTTTATCTCCAAGATGTTGCTTTACTTTGTTTCTGTACCAATCGCCCTGCCACGCAAAAGCTTCGCGATCCCATACTGAACAGCATAGAATCATTTTGCCATTGATCTTTCCTTCTGGAACGGTTCCAGAAGCTCCCATTGTTATCATGGGTCCTACCAAAAAAGGACGCTGTGGGTAAATTGGCACATCGTTGTATCCTCGAAATTGATTCCAGACATAATAATCAGGTGTAGGCATCTGATGGCGATAATACGTTTCAACCGCGAGGAAATCAGAATTATCAACCTGAATAGAATCACCTACATGCAAATAGGTTAGTAAATGAGGTTCATTTACAGGAGCCAAAACCACATATTTTCCATTGGTTGCGGTAATTTGTAGAACCTGCCCTTTTCCTTCACCAGAAAGAATAAAAAGATCTCCTCCCATGCCAATATCTTTAACATCAACATCAATTTGATAAACAACAGGTTTATCTTCAATTTCGGAGCCCATGCTGGCCCAAGCACGGTCAGCCGTTCCACGATCAGCCTCCGAAAGCGGTTTTACAAGTTCCAGCTCCTCGGCTTCTGTTTGACCAATAATTTGCTTGACAACTCCCTTGGTTTGCACGCGATCGCGTTGCAATGAAGCCGGATTATCATAACCCAAGTACCCCGGTTTATTCCAAAAGTCTTCATGGAAATATTTCTCATCCATTGCCACAATACTTTTATATAACACCAAAAAACCATGTGCATCCATGTACTCCCATCCATACCACGATTTAATCGGAAATCCCATTCGCGTACACTCCTGCAGTACCTGGCGCTGTTCTACAGTTAAGGTTGCATAAGGGTCACCACTTCCGCCTGGCCTTAATGCATCCACTATGTCGGCCATTTTATCTTTTAGAATTCGTAAAGCATACATGCGAACTGCAAATACATTGGGAATGGCATTGGGAGAACCCATAACAAAAGGAACAGCTCCATCCCAAATCCCATCGGTATTTTCCATTCCGCCTATCGTTCTGAATGCTCCTCCGCTACCTCCAAAGCAGTATCCATAGGGACGATCGCAATCGTAAATTATTTTTGCGATATGTCGCGATAGCTCTGCACATGCAGCATTAGCCCGATATGCACCAATTGAAGGATCTCTAAATGTGGAAGGATCGGCAAAGTCAATTTTTCCACCTTCGTTAGTTTCCACAAAATATGCCCCATGCGAAATACTAAAACCAATAGGGCCGACATCTCCGGGATGCGCCTGTGCCGATGTTTCGCTATCGGGGAAAGGCGTTATGTATTGGAAAAAACGACCGGTGTAATCTTCCTTTTCAGGATAATAAAATGAAAAGCGTGTCCCGTCATCAAAACCTCCATGAACATATCGATGTTTCACCGGCTTTTCCCGCCACTCATCTATATCAATAAAAGGCTTTTTAAAAAGCGTGTCCTGCAATGTAAAATCTTTTGCAAAATCAGTTCCCAGCAGGGATGATTGGTTTTGAGCCAGCGCTTTAAATGTTCCTGTAAGAAAGAAACATAATACGATGTAATAACTGACAAATTTTGTTTTTTTCATGTGATCTTCTATATCTATTTAACAATTACTCTCGCACTGCCCAGGTTTTTAATTACAGCGAAAGGTGTTTCCAAATTACCTGAGCGTTCCGATCCTCCTTGCAGGGTCGGGAAATATGTTCCGGGGGATTTATAGGTGTAGGTTGTCCGAACCTTTGCTTTTGTACCCGATGAATTTGTGTAATAGCGGACAATGTTATCAACGGCAACAAACTCCTTTCCACCCTCAAAATTCCATTCTGCCAGAACCACTTTCCCTGCATTTTTTGGAACTTCTATAATTGCCTCCAGGGTTACTGTTTCACCGGCCTTTATCTCAGTGCGCTCTTTTCCGTTAGCTTTAACCTTGATTACAGGTTGAATACCTCCGCGTTTATTTGCTTTTTCCGGTAAAATTACCTGTCCGTTTTCTACCTCATAGTTGGTACCCATGGGCTTAATCCCATCCTCCACCCAAGCGCTTAAATCGCGTAATGCCTGGTGTAAAACCCCGAGGTATACAATGTCGTGAGTTGGATCAGGTTGTGAAGGATAATCTCCGTGATTGGCATGTTCAGTAAACATGATACAGAAATGGTCATCCAGCTCGTCTCCCAGATTTTCTTTTACTCTACTTTTCATCCAGTCGGCATGCCACGGAAGCGCACCTCCATCGTTCATATTCTGAACAACAATCATTCTTCCTTCAAATTTACCGGAAGGAACAGATCCTGACGCAGCAGCAGCAAACATCGGAGCCAGCAACATCGGACGTTGTGGATAAATCGGCTTTCCATTTGCATCTTTGTATTGATCGTAAACATAGTATTCATCTCCAGGAACCTGATGGCGATGGTAATAAGAAACGGCCAATAGATTTGAATTATCAAATTTTAATTCATCGCCAACTTTCAACTTTTTGGCTGCCTCATTGTTTCCCACCGTTAATATCACAATATTGCCGTCTATCCACTGAATATTTAGTTTTTGACCTTTGACAACTCCACTGTTTACAATCAAGTCATAGGAACCAGTCTTGTTCTCCGGTACTGCTTTCAGTTGAATCGCAACTGGTATATTTCCCGACGCATCTTTTTGAATTAATCCTTTCCATGCATTGGCTGCCAGTCCTCTTGATTCTTCACCAAACGGATCATATTCCAGCCCCATTTCCATGGCTTCTTCTGCGGATATTATCTTCTCAACTTTTGAGACTAACTGAACACGATCTTTTTTTAAGGATTCCGATGGATTATAACCAGCATAACCCGGTTTAGTCCAGAAATCGGTAAAATACCCCGGATCCATTTGTAATATTGTGGGGAGAATCAAGGCAAAAGCTCCCAATCCGGCCCCCTCTGATTGGCCTGTTCGCCATGCTCCTGGAGGAAAACCAAACGCCGTTATTTCATAGTATGCTGCAATTTCCTCAGCAGTTTCCAGCACATCGTAAACACTTTTTTCGCTTCCTGCTGCCAAAGCATCTACAATTTCTGATGTTTTGTTTTTGAGTACCCTGCCAGCCAACATTCCAGCTGTAAAAGAATTTGGGATTGACATAGGAGTTGGCATCACATATGGAACTACACCATCCCAAACTCCCGATGTATTTTCGATACTGCCAATGGTACGCAAAGAACCGCCGCTACCTCCAAATGCATATCCATACGGACGTTCACCTCCATAAAGCTGTTTGGCAACTACTCTTGAAAATTGGGCACACGCAGCGTTCGCACGATATGCCCCGATGGTAGCATCGTTTGCCATCGGATTTGAAAAGTCCAACGGGCCGCCACCATTTGTTTCAATAAAGTAGGCACCGCTCTCAATGGCGAAACTGATTTTATCCGATTCGCGAGTAGGCGCATTCTGAGAAAGATTTTCATTATCTGGAATTGGTGTTATGTATTGAAAAAAGCGACCATCGTATTTCTCTTTTACGGGAAAATAAAAGGAGAATTTGGTATTGGTTCCTTCAAACCCCCCGTGCACATAATGGTGCCCGATTGGAGTATCTCGCCATTCATTTCTGTCGATATAGGGTTCACTAAACAGTTCATCTTCTGTTTCATAACCGTTTGTCGACACGGAGCTTATTTCCTGTGCTTCAATATTTAAGGCTACTGCCATTAAAAACAGATAGAATAATGTTTGTATTTTAAAATTCATAATTAGTTTGATTAAATGTTGATGTTTTAGGTTTAATACATTTTATACTCTGTTGATAATTCTGTGAGTTTGCCAGTCACTAAAGCTTCTATCTCATCAAGGATTCTTATTTCAACTACATCCGTTCTTAACTTCATAGATTTTAGTTGTTGCAATGCTTCCTCTTTTTTTGTTTCACTTAGATTCACTTTCAATGCCATCAAACCAATATCACTTGCTTTGATAATCCTATCTGTGTACGCATTAAGTATTTTCAGGTTTGGAGCCTGTCCAACTTGTTTTTTAAGTTGTACTGAGGCATCTTTCCATTTCTTCAGTTGATTTTCAATTTCCCATTTTGCCTTTGGCTCCTTTTCATTCAGATAAATTTCAACTTGTTCTCTGAATTTCCATTCCACTTCTGAATCCACGTCAACCATATCAGGCAAATTAACCAGTGGTACAGTTTCGTAGGTATAACTGGCCGGTTGCATCATTGTCGTTGCCAACCTTCTATACCCCTGGAAAGGAGCTAAAATCTCAAAAATGGTATAAGGAGCATCCAGAGAGGTTCCGTTAGCCATAACTGACAACCATCTTCTTGCATTCAAACGGTGATTTAAACCATTTTGCTCAAGTTCATCACTCAATTTGTAAAGCCTTCTGTACATATCATTAATTTCTGTGATACTTGCCGGAGACCAAAGTCGTTCAGCCACAGCCGCTGATCGTGGCCATGCTCTTCCTTCAAAACAGTTCTCATCAACCAGCTCTGACCACAACGCCACTTCTCCACCCCAAACATTTTCAATTGGTTCGGCGGGAATTTCCGGGTTTATATAATGCACATGTGAGGGAAAGAACAGATCGATGTAAAAACCGGTATTAATAAGTACAGTATTTCCTTTTTCGGCAATTTCAAGAGGAGGAACGGCTTGCATTGGTCCACCTTGTGCAATCCAGGCCTGAAAAATAACATCTTTAGGTAATTCTTCAGAATAAGCCTCCTGATATGCTATCATTTTACGGTTATGTTTCTTAAATATATCGTATACCCGCCCCACAAAGTAGCTATGCAATTCATGCGTATTTTCCATTTTATTTTCCTTCATAAACTGCGCAATGTTGGGATTCTGCCGCCAGGCTGCACCGTTGTTCTCGTCGGCACCAATATGAAAATAGGGAGAAGGAAAAATGTCCGTCATCTCGCCAAACAGATTACTCAAAAATTCATAAACCTCTTCCCTGGTTGGATCAATAGTTGGTGTTGGTGCCGAGTTTACAGCCGCTGCCAGTTCCTCGCGGGGAGCATCGGCATCGAATACAAATCGGGGACCGGGCTTGTAAGGGCCAGGCGCACTCGCTAACTCGGGATAACCGGCAAACCAGCTGCGCGAATGTCCCGGAAGGTCAAATTCAGGAACAATTGTAATTCCTCTTTCGGAAGCATATTTAACCAGGTCGGTTAACTCGTTTTGAGTATAATATCTTCCATACGAACCCATTTGATGAAGTTTTGGGTATAGCTTTGATTCCACTCTGAAACCTTCATCGTCGGTAAGGTGAAGATGAAGAATATTGAGTTTTACGGCAGCCATCGCATCGATATTTTTCTTCAAAATTTCGATGGGTAAAAAATGCCGGGCTACATCAACCAACATTCCCCGCCACTTAAACCTGGGCTCATCGGATATTTGAACTGCCGGGATATAATAGCCGTTCTCATCGGCAGTTACCAATTGAATTAACGTTTCCAATCCCCGAAGCGTTCCAATCGTAGTTGGCGCCTTTAACTCTATTCTACCTGTTGTTACGCTCAATTCATAAGATTCATCCGCATAAATTGAAGACTCAACTTTTGTATTGATTTGAATTGACATATTTGGATTAGTCGGATTATTACCTGACTCAATCCTCGCCTGATTAAAATAAACAAGCGTTTTTTGTCGTAACCTTATTAAAAAGCGATTTGCTGCATCTGCTGCTGTTTTATCATTATCGGCAGCCAAAAGGGATATGGCAAAATCCGAATTTATTCTGAATACACCTTCACCCACAATAACCTTATTGGGATAAGGCATTACATTCAGTGATTGCCGTTGAGCAAAGCCTGTAAAGCTAAGTGGAAACATGATGAGAATCAAGATTAATTTTTTATTCATTTTTTTAGATTTAGTTACAAACGAGTGAATTTTTCCCCTCTGATAGTTCATAAACTTTATTATTCCAGGTAAACGTTCCGGAGGTATTTGGAGGAAGCAGAACAGCTGCATTTAAACCGCCTTTATTAACTTTATAGGAAACTTTAATTTTTCCATTCGGATGTGGCATTTCACCACCTATTTCTTTGATATCGCCTAAATGCGGTTCAATTTTCACCTTAGAGAAACAAGGCGCATCGCTATCGATTCCAAGAATGATTCGGAAAAATTCGATGTTCGGACTTGATCCCCAGGCATGGCAGTCGGAACGGGTATCGTGAATCTCTGAGGTTTCAGCCCAGGTTGTCAATCCCATCGCTATGTTTTCCCGCCATTTACCAAGCCAATTTAAATAGTCGTTGCCATAACCGGCTTTTGTAAGTGCTTGGTGAAGGTAAAATTTGAAGTAAATAGAAGCTGGCGCCAGAGTGTTATCATCTAAGATCTTCTGTGCCGTTTTATTAGCCTCTTCAGGAGTATAAACTCCGGTTAGAATAGCCAGAATATTTGCATGTTGCGAAAACTTGTCTTTTTCAATACGGTCGGCAAAGAGCTGTCTGTTTTTATCCCAGTATTTTGCCTTAATGGTCGCTTCGAGCAAAGCTGCCTTCTGGGTATATTTCTTTGCCAATTCTCTGATTCCCAACTCTTGTTCTAATTCGGCTGCCACCTGGAAGGCATACAACAACTGAAAATCCAACAATGCCGAACTTCCATCCTTTCCAATGGGGCCAATACCCTCCTCCCAACCGTCGGTAAATACCCAATCGGTAAAAGTCCAGTATGGCAAATTTTTCAACGAGCCGTCTTCGTTTTCATATCCTTCAAAGAATTCCAGCACATTTCGGGTACTTTGAAGCTTTTCGGCAACAAAATCCAGATCGTTACCATACATCATGTAATCGTGCAACATGGCAATATACCACAACGAAAACGTTGAAATATATTGCGGTGTTACCGATGGATGGCGACTAGCCGTTACGCCCTCCGGTTGTTGCGAATATTGCATCAAATTTAAGGCGTTACGTATCAACCTGTCGTCGCCGCTATTGTATAACGAAACCAATGCCTGAATTCTACCATCACCGATATATTGCAATTGTTCATAATAAGGACAGTCCATGTAGGTATCCATAGCACACAATCGAGCTGAACGCCATCCTATTTCAAACATCTTTTGCAATTCCTGTTTACTGGTTTCCAGTTTTGCATTCAATTGGAAAGGATAGCCCGTAAATGTGCCATAAATATCTTCCAGTATCAGCGGAGAATTTTTTGTTGTAATGTTTAACTGCACATAACGATAGGTTCTGTAATTAAGGGTAGTAAAGCGTTGGTTTTGCGAACCATCAGCTAGTATTTCGTCTTTTCTTCCAAGCAGTATTTTTCCATTTACTTCATTCCGATTACCTTTTGCAGGGTATTCGGTAAACAGTGCTTCCTGATAACCAATATTAATAACCGCATCTTTTCCACCGCTGAAAGTCAAACTTGTATAGGCATTTGTAAGAAAAGTTTGGTCGAGTAAAATTGTAACGTCACTATTTGCAGGTATTGTTACCGGAGCTTTTCCTTCTAAAAATGAATCTGCGATGGAAAGTCCATCAGACTTGCGAATTTGCAGGAAACGTTGCTCTGTTAGTTCCATTTGCGGCAAAGCAGACGGCACAAGCAACCAACTATCCAAAACTCCATGATAACCTAAAATGTTTTTCGGAATTCCGGGAAATAGAACTTCTGAATTCTCCCATGCCGAGTCGTTAAACGATAATGTTTGCCAGTTTTCAGGCTGCAAAGCCATATCAATTTTTTCACCTGGCCCGGCCACATAAAACAATTCCATGCGAACCGGCACTGGGCTATAACTTTTATCATGGATACATTTCCATGATTCATCTGTATTTAAAACTTCAGCATCTGTTGTGCCTCCCTGAAGAATAAATCCAGTTTGCATCGATAGATGTCCTTCAGCTCTATATTCTGCCTCATTCCATACTTGTGCTGCAATAATATTTTTTCCGGGCCGTAAATAGGGACCTAAGTCTACCGTTTCGTAATGCCAATGTAAAAGGTCTCCTCGTGCAGGCCCAAGTGATACCAACTGTTCATTCACAAATAATTTGTATCGATTATCAGCTGATACATGAACCGGGAAAGATTCCGGGATAGAGCTGAGTTCAATATTCTTTCGAAAATAGTACACACCGTAGCCGTTGGGATCAATATCCGGTACCGAAATCCAGCTTGCATCCCAGTTATGATCAAATATATCCTGACTTGTATTTTGTGCAAATGAATGTAACGTTATACCTAGTACTAAAAACAATACATTTGCAATGATGAATTTTATTCGAAAGTTGAGTTGATTTCTCATGTTTTTTTATACTTCTTTTATTTTTCTGATACCTGCTTGTTGATATATTCCAAAAAATATTTGATTGCCTTGTTTCTGTGTCTCTTAAAAATAAACACATGTCCAGCTCCTTTAATGACCTTTAAAGTGGCTAATGGATATTCCTTTGCGGCTCTTTCTGCATAGGAAAGGGGAACTGCCTTGTCCTTATCACCATGTATGAGTAGTACTTCTTTATCAAAGTTTTTGGTTACTTCAAATGCATCCATATTATAGAGTGCATCAACATAGCACCGGCCTATTTTCATCTTATTCGGAAAGTCCATTTCGTCTTTTATTCCTTGCTTGTCAGGAAATTCATTCCTCATGGCATCCGGCATGTGAAAGGCTGGGTAGAGCAAAACCATACCTCTTATTTCTTCTTCGCATTCGGCAGCTGCAAGAGCTGAAACAAATCCTCCCTGGCTTTCACCACTTAAGAATATATTGAGTGTATCAACAAACGACCAATTCTTTGATGCAGCTAACACTGTTTCCAGATCATCCTTTTCGGTTAATACCGACATTTCAGTTGTTTTTCCATCGCTTTTACTCAGATTGGAACCACCACAAAAATCGAAAGTATAACAGGCAATACCATTTTCGGCCAATGCAGTACCATAACTTGTGAGAAACATATGCGAACTGCTGTAACCATGTGATAATATAACTAATGGGTATTTCTGATCCTGTTCTCCTTTTGGGATATAGGCGACACCGTAAATGTTTTTACTCTCGGTATTTACGCAGTTAATCGCTTCAATTGAATATTTGTCATTCTCCCCAAAATCCAATGGATTTTTAGGAACAAACTGGCAACTATAAATTAGCAGGACAATTGCCAATAAAATTATGTTATTTACATTTTTCATCCTTCTGTAATTTCTCCAACTCTAAAGAATTTCGATACCACACAGTTGCTCTGGTTCTAAGTCGACAGAGGAATATTACTGATGCTTCAGTGATCTATATTTTAATCCCATATTTGATATTACTTTTTCCTTAAACGATTCAAGCAAATTTGATCATTCCGCTTGGATTTAAAGAGGTGGCCGTTCACATAACCACCTCTTCTCTAACTAACTATCTATGCGAATAGACTATTTTCATTTCTCGTGGTATTTGAAAAAATTTTCCAAACATTTAAGCATCCGCGATGAATACAAAATCTATAATCATTCTATAATTTTAATATAATGCAGGAAATTGTATCAAACAAAGTTTAAGATAAGAGGTGGTGTTTAACCACCTCTTTTTCTAACCAAAACTATCTATGGACAATAGCCTCACTATCATCTGATAATTATCAATACTTACCACCCAGGATTTTGAACAAGCTCAGGATTATTATTTAAGTCACTTGTTGGTATTGGAAAAAGTTCATTCTTACCACTTTTAAAACCAGGGCCTCCGGTATTTGAGGTAACCACATCAAAACTTCCGTCCTCTTTAAGGCCATTAAATGTTACACCCTGTTTACCACAATCTGCAAGTACCTGAGGTGCATCACCCCAACGCACAAGATCAATAAAATGATGACCTTCACCATACAGTTCTGCACGACGCTCAGCCTTTACACCATATTCTTCATTATCCATATCCAGTGCAGGAGCATCTTCAAGACCTGCACGATTACGAACCAGATTGAGTGCTTCAAGTCCAGACATAGCACCTTCTGAACCTCCCATAGCAACAGCCTCAGCATAATTTAACAACACCTCTGCGTAACGCATGTAAACAACACTCCGTTTATTGAAATAGTACGGAAAGTCACCAACCAAATCTTCAGCCAAACACATGTCCTTTACTTTTATGTACCCTTCACATTCATCAATTGGAAGAGTCACATATCCCATCATACTTGCAGTGTTATAGTCCATTAACGTTTCCTGATAACGTGTTTTGTCTTTACCGTCATGGGTTTCCAGAAATGTTGCAAAATCAGCTGAAGGATAAGATCCTAAACCAAAACCTAATAGAATACTTGCATATTTAAAGTACCAAACCGAAACAGCAGGTGAATAACATGCGATATCAAAAGTTCCTCCTTGAGCAGTTGCTACACTAGGATCATCACTAAAGTTAAATTCCCAAATATTTTCAGCACTAAAATCTACGGCTGAACTGTTAAGTGTAGCAAAATTATCATTCAACTCATACAACCCTGTGGCTATTACCTTACTATGTAAGGTATTGGCAGCTTCGCTGTACTTGCCTTGCCACAATTGTGCTTTTCCAAGATAAGCATAGGCAGCTTCTTTAGTTAGGCGGCCACCAATTGCTGCTTGTCCATCAAGCCCTGGTTTTGTTGGAAGGTCATTAGCAGCAGCTTCCAGTTCGCTTTCAATAAACGCCCATGATTCTGAGGCAGGAGTATTCAACTCAGAGCCATCCATAACATGATCTGCTAGTGGTGGATTACCATATAACTGAACCAGATTCATCATTGCAATAGCACGGATTGTACGAGCTTCAGCTATTACCTGAGACTTCACATCTTCTGATGCTACATTATTTTCCGGAAGACCTTCCAGAATCATATTGCAGTAATAAGCAATCTTATAATAATATGACCAGATATATGAATAGGTACCCGCATCGGAACCTTCCTGATAAACGTAATAATTGGCAGATTCTGCACTCATTCGAGCCATTTCGTATTGTAAAGAACGGTAGCTTGCTTGTCCACCCGCCAGAACTGACTGGTATGAATCTCCCAAAACCAGAGCATATACAGCTGATATAAATTGTTTTACCTGAGTATCATCTCCCGTCTGATAGGTAGAAGGTCCCATAACCCCTTGCTGCTCTATATCAAGCAAATCTTCATTACATGACGTTACAGAAACTGCAACTAGAATGAATATTAAAATTGAACTAAATATATGTTTCATCGTCTTATTTTTTAAAATGTGATATTAAAACCAAATGATACAGACTTGGCTATTGGATAACTTCCGAAGTCAAGAGCCATTGCACTATTATATGCATTAGTTTCAGGATCACTACCCGGATAGTCTGTAAATGTGAAGAAATTATCAAGTTGTACATATGCCCGAACTGATTCCATTCCAATTGGATCCATCAGCTTTTTGGGTAACTTATATCCCAATTGTATTTGTTTAATTTTGAAGAAAGAAGCATCGAACACAAACGCATCTGAATTATAGAAACGAGGATCATTCATCTGATAAAGAGGAGAAGGTAGCGAAGCCTGGGAATTACTGCTGGTCCAACGATTTTCGTATAGAAACGCAGGACGGTTACTTTGTTCATTTCCTGCAGTACTCATCATTGCATACACCATGCTGTTTCCAGAAGTTCCAGTTCCATAAATACTTACATCAAAATTTTTATATGAAGCAGATAAAGTCAAACCATAAGTATAGTCTGGTATAGCGTTACCAAGATCGGTACGATCAGCTTCTGTAATTTCGCCTTCACCTGTAAGATCGGCAAATACAGGAGCTCCGGTAGTCGCATCAACTCCATCTAATTTATACCCTCTGATATACCATAATGGATACCCTTCTTCAAAAAACGTTGTATAGCTGCTGGCAGCAAGCATTCTCGAACCTTGAATACGTATTCCTTCTCCCCGATATTTTTTCACGTTATTATTTACTGTGGCAAAACTTCCCCGTACCTCATAACTAAAGTCTCCAATTTTATCTTTCCATGTAAGCTCCAGCTCTAATCCGCTATTGGTTACCTCGCCAAGATTCTGAAAAACGGTTTCTGCTCCTGTTACAAGTGGTGCTACCGATTGAACAAGTAAACCATCTGTAAGCTTATAATAATATTCAATCGTAGTACTTAGCCTATCATTCATAAATCGTAAATCAAGACCATAATTTTGTTGTTTTGAGCGCTCCCAGCGTAACTCAGGATTTGCTAAAACGGAATTAGGATAAGTTCCCCGATACAATTGGTCGTCCAACCAGTACGCCATATTTGCGGTATTCCCCTCAAGATCATATTGACCAGTGCGGAGAGTAGCGGCATACATGTAATTCCCAAGGTTGCTTATAGATCCATTAATACCATAGCTGGCACGTAACTTACCATAAGTAAAAAAGTTACCTTTAATATTTTCCATGAAGTTCTCATTAGAGAATGTCCATCCGGCAGATAGAGATGGGAAGTATCCCCAATTGTGATCAAGGTCTAAATAGGCAGCATCGTATGAATCAGCACGAAAGTTGGCCTGCACATTGTATCGATTCATATAATCCCAGCTTAAACGTCCATAATAGGCAATCTGACGTTGGTAGGATAGATTTCCCGTGACAAAATCATTAGCGCTCGTGGTACTATAATTTAAATAGACGAAATTATCCTCTTCACTTGACAGCTCGTTTGTTTGTGCTCCAACAATATTATACTCTTTGTTGATGTAACTTGTTCCTGCCATAATCGAGAAATTCCCAGCTTGTTCAGTTTCAAGCATATAATTAATGAAGTTCTCCCACTGATAATATCTGGCAGCAACTTGCTGTGATTTCAAAACAAGGGGAGCATCTACATCCTTAAAGTAACCATCCCATCGTGTTGGATTATATTCTTGGTTTGCCACATTGCCGAGGGTATATCCTAAACGAGATGTAAAGACAAAATTCTTAAACGGTTTAATGTTTGCATAGGTCATACCATTAACCGAGAAAGTTTTATTCGCCGTATTACTGGTTTGAACAGCGGCTAAAGGATTTAATCCATCGCGTGCCCAGCTGTAACCATAATAATTCCCATCATCACTGGTTATAGGATGCAAACCATTTGCAATAACCGTCTGAACACGAGACGGTAAATTATTTGAATCGTAAAAAACAGGGGTCAGTGGATCTGCAAGCACAATATCTTTCATCATACCATATTGCACGTTATTTTCAGATAAAGTAGAACTATTAACACTAGTGATGGTATTATTAGACCCCACTTCTAACCATGGCTTAATGTTATAGCTTGAATTAATTTGTCCGGTAAAGCGTTTATAGTAGTCCCTGTCTAACCTCACCATTCCATCATTATCCATGTAACCAAGAGAAATAAAGAATTTTCCTGATTTGTTTCCTCCCTGCAAACTTAAATTGTACTTCTGCATTAGGCCAGTCTCATACATTTCATCTTGCCAATCTGTATCAGTTCCTGTAATGTAGTGCTCGTTGTAAAGAGATGTAAAGACATCACCAAATGCTTCGGTATAAAATTGCGAATACTGCTCAGCATCTAACAAATCTACCTTATTGGCAAGATTGGAAAAAGACCATTGCGCATCAACAATAACTTTTGTCTGTCCCTGGCTTCCTGATTTGGTGGTAATTAAAATAACACCGTTACCAGCTTCGGCTCCATATATTGCAGCACTGGCGGCATCCTTTAGAACCTCCATACTTTCAATACTGCTTGGTTCCAAATAGCTAATATCGCTCACTTTAAGACCATCTACAATATAAAGAGGATCACTCGACCCATTCGAGCTATAACCACGCACTCTTAGAGTAGGTGTGGCACCTGGAGCTCCTGAGTTATTAACAACTTGTACGCCGGAAACTCTACCTTGAATTGCTGAAGCCGCGTTTGATCCAAGTGTACTAGCCAACTCTTCTCCCTTTACACTACTTATTGCACCGGTTACGTTGCTTTTCTTTTGAACACCATAACCAATTGCAACAACTTCGTCCAAACCTATTGTCTCTTCCTCGAGCACAACATTAATTTGTGTTTGTGAACCAATTTCAATTTCCTGAGTTTTCATCCCAACAAATGAAAAAGATAAGATTTTTGCATCAGCTGGAACTTGAAGTAAATAGTTTCCTTCAAAGTCTGTTGTAATACCAATCGTAGTTTCTTTAACAACTACAGTTACCCCGGGAAGAGGTTCTCCGTTTGAATCGGTAACCATCCCTGATATGGGTCTAGTCTGAGAAAAAACACTCATTGTAACCAGCGTACAGAGTGCTAATGCAAAAAGAAACCTTAACGTTTTTCCATGCATGGGCAGAAAAGCCCAATTTCTGTGATTTTTCATAAATATAAGATTTAATTAATTCCCAAGCGAATTACGCATCGCTTTCGTTTCAGGAACAATCTTATACAATTAGGAAAACACTGACGCCTCAATGCATATGCCGCATTAAATATACGTCTTGACTTTGCAATTATTAGACGTCTCGATTTTGTAGGAGACTATAATACTGAAAGTTACACGAATAAAAGAAACACAGATTTAAATGTATAATAGCTAACTAATCGTGTTTTTTTGGAACTACAATGTGGTTCTTTTTAAATTCAGAGGGGGTTATTCCAGTGTATTTTTTAAAAAAGTTATTGAATGCCGCTTTCGAGTTAAAACCACTTTCGTAAGCGATAGCAACTATAGACCAATGACTATAATCTGGTGATACAATCAATTTTTTAGCATGCTCCGTACGATATTCATTTACAAATGTGTAAAAGTTTTTTTGCAGATTGTCGTTTAGTATTTGTGTAATATAGTGTCTCGGAATTCCGGTTATCTCTGAAAGCTTGGCAACAGATAGTTCATTGTCTTTCCATGGCTCAAGTTTATTCATATCATCAACTAGTTTCTTTAAGTATTCCTCAACTTTTGAAATCTCCTTCAAACCTGATTTTTGATATTTATCAGGACTCGAATCTTTAAAAAGAAACTTACTTAACACAACAGGTTTTCTGTCCGTAATCAGGTATTGTTGTCTAAATCCAAAGTAGCTTAACAGGTATATAAATAATAATTGTATTGCATTTCCAATATCAGTAAATCCATCAAAGTTAAATGCTTTAAAATAGTAAGTACTTAATACGACCAGGAGACCATTCGTTAAATAGTATCCTACAATAACCACAATTAACCAGGATAGGTTAATTTTTGAAGAATCGAAAGAATATGAATGGCTAATTCGTTTCTTATAGAAATAAATAAGCAGCAATGCAACAAGTGAATATCCTGTAAGTGTGAGGTATAACAGATAAGTTAACATTTTTGAAGGTAAACCTAATTCTCTAACGTCAAGAGAGAAGAATTCCCCTGGATTTGCGATATAGGAAAAGAAAATTGCAATAAAAGCAACTAATGATGGAATAAAAAATAATATGTATTTCTTCCTGAATTTACTATCACCGGAAGTAATAAAAATAGTGTACAGAACAAGAAATTCGGGAAAAGTAATTGTTAATAGATATGGTATTTGCCAGATGTAATTTTGTATATTGTAATATACAATCAAAAAATTAAAAATAAACAGAAAAGAAGACATCAACAACCAAACTCCCAATATCTTATCTGCAATACGTAATGGTCTTTTTGAGAAAACCAACAAAGTTGCAAACAAACAGTGAGCCATTCCGATATATATAATTGCCATTTTTACTTCCATCAAGACAAACCTTAAATTATATTAGGAATTGAGGTACCTTTTCACATCGATTTTAGCCGAATATAAATTAAAATAACCATCTACAGCATTTTGAACATTCAAATGTTGCAGGTTTTATGTTAGAATCAAAACTCTTTTTCCTACTTCTATAAATGTAAGGAATTTATTAACTACCTACATCTCCAATAGCTTCCTGTATATTAATAAAGATAACAAATCAATCCACAATAAGAATGTATGACTATTAATACATCTCATGAAATAATGATAATAGTTTGTTTTGCTATCAGCCCCCTACCTCCCTCAAGTGAGGCAAAAATGATATTTTTAAAGATCTGTTAAGATGATTTCAGTTTACTCATATTCACTAATTATCCCGCCAGTAATGCGAAGTAAATCGGTATTGGACTGAATCAAGTTATAAATTGCTCTGTATTTTGATACAACGGCATTTAAATATACCACCTGAATATCGCGATAATTGAATGAGTTAATTGCCCCGCTTTTTAACTTTTCTTCCGATAAATCGAGGTTTAAACGTGCAGTAGAAACCGTTTCTTCGGCTAGTTCAAGCACCGCCTTTTGTACATTAAAGTTACTGTGTAATTGTACTAGCTGATTGCTTAGGCTATGTTGCATCTGGTCGGTTTGAACCTTTGTAACATCTTCATTAATTTTAGCAATTTGAATACCCCGGCGTGTTATTCCTCCGTTAAAAATATTAAACGACAAGGTTACCCCAACATAAGCACTGGCAGAGTTTTGCCCGTTATTAGGAGTACTGCCTGAATAATAATTATCCATCCAGGTATTTCCAATACCGGTATTTACACTTATAGAAGGGTAAAAATTACTTTTTGCTAGTTCAGTTTCTTTGGCCAGTAAACTCTGGTTTAAATACTGGTTTTTTAAAGTTTGGTTATTCGATAACATTTTGGATTTCAAGTCTTCTACAGAGTATTCGGGCATGGTAGTTTCCAATTCACTCGTGAATTCCCATACAATATCGTCTTGTACGCCCAAAACATAATTTAAAGTCCGTATCGAGTTTTCGAAATCAACTTTTTGTTGCAAATAAGTCGATTGATCTTCCAGCCACGAGGTTTTTGCCTGTAGCATCTCATAAGTAGTACTGGCACCTATTTCTCTGCTATCTTCTGCCCGACGATAGCGATCTTCCGACAGATCGCTAAGTTCCTTCATTACATCAACCACTTCTTTTTGCAACAAACAGCTGTTATATGCAACAATAATATCCTGTATAGTACTTTCGACCAAAACCGCCGTATTTCCATGCGACTGGGCTTCCATCTCTTCGAGTTTACTTTTTGTAATTTTTGCTGAAAAACCATTAAAAACTACCCAGTTTAAGCTTACCTCGGGCGAGATAGTTTGTGTGCGATAATTTTCGTTGTCGTTTATATTGAAATTTTCTCGCCCATTCAGATTGAAATTAACAGATGGTAAAGCACCAGTATTCCCCCAGTGGTTATTGACACTGGCTATTTGCTCATTCTTTCTAATAATCTGAAGGTCGTAATTGTTTTCTAAACCAATGGTTATAGCATCTGTTAATGATAAACTTTGTTGCGCCTGAACACTACCCGTTATTAATAGAATGAGTAGTGGAATTATATATTTTAATTTTTTCATGATAATATTTTTGTAAAAAGCTGATAATTTTTTGTAAAGGAAGCCAAATAATAAACTACCTGTAATCCTCTTTTTTAATCGAACTCTTTGGCCATATTCTGGCTTAACGTCCGTTCAATATTTGCATTAATAACTGCTGTTTCAACTGATTCCGGTTCAATTGGCACTTTTGAACGAATACTTCGAAGCACCAGGGTCGCTTTATTTGATAATACAATTAGTACAGGTAAAATGATGAGTATAAATACAGTGCCAAACAAAATACCATAAGCCAGTGCAATTGCCATAGGAATAAGCATACGGGCATCAGGACTATTTTCAAGTATTAGTGGCATTAAACCTGCCGTGGTTGTAACAGTGGTTAAAAAGATAGCCCTGAAACGTGATTTCCCGGCATCTTTAACCGCTTCCAATACTTTCATCCCTTTCTCAAGATTTTGGTTGTATTTAGCAATAAAAACAATAGCATCGTTAATTATTACCCCCGATAGGGCAACCATTCCCCAAAGGCTCATCATTGAAATTGGTTGACCGTGAATACCGTGTCCCCAAATAGCTCCAATAAAACCTAATGGTATCATCGCGATCACCAATATACCCTGTCGGAATGATTTAAAATAGAACATGATTATCAAGACAATTACCAAGAACGCCAATCCGAAATAAAGCATCATACTTCCCATCTGTTCCTGCGTATCTTTTTGTTGCCCCTGATGCATATAGGTTAACTGTGGATGATTCTTTTCTATCTCTGGTAAAATATTGGTTTCGATATAATCCAATATATCCGGTACGGATTGGCTCATGTCTTTTTGATACGCATCAACCCGAATCTCGCGACGTCCGTTATAGTGGTTAATGGTACTCAAACTCCGTGCAGTTGAGATTTCAGCGATCCTTCCCAGCGGATAATTACCACTTTGAGTGTGTATTAACATATTTTCCAGCTGGCCAATATTTTGACGATTATCTCGTGTATAACGCACATAAACCCAGATTTCATCTTTGCCTTCCTGAATACGTTGCGCCAGTGCTCCGTAAAAACCTTGTCTAACTTCAGCCATCAACGATTGTTCGGTAATTCCCAGGGCGTATGCTTCGGGTTTGAGTTTTAATCTTAACTCCTGACTTCCGATCTGACTGTTATTGGTAATATTAAACAATGCAGGCATTTTTTCTAATTCGGCTTCCAGTTCATTTTTCGCTTCTTCCAGGTCATCAGGATCGTAACCCAGCAAACTTATTGAAACCGGTGCACCAAAACGATTCGAAGCTCCGACAGCAAATTTATAAGCTTCGGGTATTTTACCCACCTTGTCCGAAATTTCTCGTTTCAATAGTTCATCCGAAACCTGCGTATCTTCCAGCGGATTCAGAAACACACGGATCATTCCGGCATTTGTTCCTGATTCGGCCCCACTAAACGAACTTCCCATTGTAACATTGAGAGATGATACATAAGAGATTGTATCACCATACTTTTCCATTAACTCGTTATTTACCTCCCAAATTTTATCTTCAATATAAAAGAGCTTTTCTTTTGTTATTTCTTCATTTACTCCGGGTTTTAAAGCCAAATCAATAGAAAACATATCGGACGGCGTCTGTGGGAAAAAAGTAAAAGCAATTTTTCCACTTCCTACCAGACCAACGGAAAGAATAAACATTGATGTAACAAATGCTATAGACAGCCCTTTATGATTTAACATCCATTGCAGAAATGGAGTATAAATTTTATCCCTGAAACCAAAGATTATTTTATCTACTTTAACACGTAATTTCCCGTAAAACGATTTTTCGTTTTGTGGTTTTAAAACATGAGGATTGGCAAGGTGACCCGGCAAAACAAACATTCCTTCAAGTAATGAAAACAGAAGACAAATAATAACAACAAAAGCCATTTCATACATCATTTCCATCCGGCCTTCGATAAACAAAAGCGGAACAAAGGCAATAATAGTTGTTGTTACCGATGTAAATACTGCTGGAAGAACTTCCAGAGTACCGTCAATAGCTGCGCGACGTGGGGACTTACCTTTTTCAAAATGCGTAAAGATATTTTCGCCAATTACCACTCCATCATCTACCAGGATACCGATAATCAGAATCATCCCGAAAAGGCTTATTAAGTTAATAGTTACTCCTGTAATACCAGCAACAATAAACATTCCAAGGAATGAAGCTGGAATACCCCAGGCCACCCATAACGAAAGGCGAATATTTAAAAGCAGTGACAGAAGAAGGATGACTAAAAAGATTCCCAGTAAACCATTATTTATCAGTATGGAAAGTTGCCCGTCGATCATTTCAAGAAAATCCATTCTTACTTCAATGGTAAAATCGTCATGTTT
Organism: uncultured Draconibacterium sp.; assembly: GCF_913060805.1. GTDB lineage: Bacteria > Bacteroidota > Bacteroidia > Bacteroidales > Prolixibacteraceae > Draconibacterium. The sequence continues at coordinate 32,466 of NZ_CAJXTC010000024.1, read as the reverse complement.
TGCATTAAACTCATCGATATATGCATGAACTTCGTCTGAAATTGCCTCCAGATCTTCACTAATTAGTTTCTGAACCATAAAACTAACCGCCGGTTTTTTATCGATAAATCCGTTGCTTGGATCTTCCGGTCCTTGCAATGTAACGGTTGCAACATCGCCAATTTTTACCAACTGACCGTTTTCATTTGCTTTAATTACAATTTGTTTAATGTCTTCCGGATCGACAGAGCGTTGGCGGCTAATAACTTTAATTTGTTCACGTGGATTACGGATTGTCCCCCCTGAAATATCAAGATTATTACTGGAAATGGCATTTTGAATTTCATTGAAAGTAAGATTGAAGCGGCGCATCTGTGTTTCATCCAGTTCAACAGCAAGTTCCAGGTTCCTGGGTAGTCCCATGATCGATACTTGCGAGATTTTACCTGTAGCCAACAAATCATCTTCAATCAGGTTTGCCATACGGTTTAATTCCAGAATATCATTTGATTCAGAAACCAGTGACATAAACATGGCCATATCTCTCGACCTTGATTTTGAAACAATAGGGCGTTCGGCAGCCGCGGGAAAGTTCGAAATGCCGTCAACTGCATTTTTTACTTCTGCCAACAATTCATCCATATTGTAACCATTTAATGCGGTAATGGTTATACTGGCAGAACTTTCGCGTGATTGTGAAGAAAACTCTTTAATACCGGCAATTCCACGAATGCTGTTTTCAACCAGAGAAGTAATTCCTTCATCCATCTCTTTTGGTGTGGCCCCCGGATACATCACTGTTACAGTGATGGTCTTTGATTCAACCAAAGGTAAAGTTGCCTTTCGCATATTGTACAGTGAAATTCCGCCAATAAGCAACAAAACAAGAATTACCATTTTCCCATAAAATGGATATTTTACAAATTGTGTTAATATTTTTTTCATTTTTATTTTGAATTAAAAAAATAAGAGTACCGGGTCGCAAGGTGAATACGACATTTAAAAGCAGCTAAAGTCAACAACCTGCTACCTTGCCTGATACTCTGCGTTTGGGTTTATAGAAGCCAGTGATTCTGTGACAATTAATTGTGAGTCTCCTATTCCTGAAATAATATAAGAATCGTTAAGTTTTCTGACTACCTGAATTTCTTTTTTCCCGAGCTTACCGTTTTTTAATTCATAAACGAAACTTTGGTCAATAACTGCTTCGCGTGGAATCTCGTAGCCTGTAACTCTTGAGTTTCCTAATACAACATCGACATACTCTCCTTCAAGAAAACTTTTTTTGCCAGCCAAGGCCTGATAAGTCAGATAAACATTAACTGATTGTGTTTCCTCGTCAACATAACCAGAGATGCGCGAAACTGTTGCAGTTTGCTTAAGTCCGTTATGTCCCTGAATTTGTACACTGTTACCCCTTTTTATCCATTCCAAATCGTTTGGAAAAACAGGTACAACAATCTCCAGTTTATCAGAACGGATGAGATTAGCCAACTCTGTACCCGGATTAGCAACTGCACCTATCTCCTTATTAACCGTTTTAAAGATCCCATTAAATGGCGCACGAATAGTGTACCTGGTCAGATTGATCTCTTGTTGTTGTAAAGAATAATAATTAGTCAAAACGCTATTCGCTGCCAAAAATACTTTCTCTTTATCAGAATCAATTTGTGGTAATTGAGGAAGAGGTTTTTCGGGATCAACAGAATTAAAAAAGGTGTTCCATTTTGCAAATTCATTCGGATAATCCACTTTTATGTCCGGTAAAATCTGCGAAATGGTCTGCAGTAAACTACTTTTACCCGACTTAAGCGCGACCTTAACATCTTCGCTGTAAATAGTTAATAATACATCACCCTTTTTAAAACTCTCACCAGCTTTAAACCGAACATCGCCTTGCATAATCTTTCCAGATACTTCTGCTGATAACGAAATATTATCAAACGCTGCAACACGCCCACGATAAATCATATCTGATTCTGTTTCAACCAATTTTACTTTATCGGCTTTAACATACATTACATTGTGGGCAGTACCGTCCGTCTCTGGTTCCGGTTTCGTTTTAATTAAAAACCCGGAAACACCAAAGGCAACCAATATTAATACCAGGCTCGCCAAGCCATACAAAAGTTTGTTTTTCATGATTAAATGTTTTCTGTTTTTCATTCTAAATTTTCCAACAGCAAATATGAAGAGGCAGTGTTTATTTATAAAAAATAATAAACGAAAGCGCCTATATGATGAACGAAAAGCCATTTTGGCATTGAAATCGAGAAAACTTACATTCGTTCAACAATATGGTTGGTTGGTATATGAATTTTGTATTTTGGTTTATACAATTTCCTGATTTGAAAAAAGGCTGCTTAAATTTGTCCTTCACGAAGATTCAGTGTATAGTGTGCTATCCTGTTCTACTTATTATAACAAAGACGGTAAAATGATAAAATTACATCGAAAAATATGGATACCATTGGTACTATGGTTGGTACTGTTTTTATTTATTTTTAATATCATAAATTATTTTAACAGTTCGCTTTTCGCATTTGTAAATGCAGCATACGAAACAATAATTAATTGTGTAATGTTTTACGTTACTACAATGTTTTTATTCCCGCGATTTCACAAAAAAGGAAGAAAATACTTCTGGATCTCATCTCTTGTAATAATAGCATTCGCGATAGTTGTTATCGTTGTTGATTATTATATTCTTCCTGATTTTCGTGCAAGCAATCCCAACCAGCCTCCTGCTCCATTACATATCTTTAGGTATCTTTTTAGCTTTGGTTTTATATTTTTCGTGGCTACCTCCTTCAGGTCAATGGAGCAAACAAATAAACTATTGAAGTTGGAAAAACTGCTCACGGAAGAAAAACTAGCAACGGAGCTAAAGCTCCTAAAAGCACAAATCAATCCACATTTTATATTCAATGCCTTGAATAACATTTATTCACTAACGTATATGCAATCACAAAATGCCCCTCAGAGTGTTCTTAAATTATCCGATATGTTACGTTATGTATTTTACGATTGCAACAAAGACCGGGTACCTCTCTCCGCTGAGTTAAAATATATCGAGAACTTTACGGCATTTCAGCAAATGAAATCAGAATTTACGCAGAATATAAAAATTGAATCAGAAGTAAATGGTGCCAATATTGAAATTGCGCCAATGCTTTTTATCCCCTTTATTGAAAATGCATTTAAATATAGCCGGATCGAAGAATATGAATTAGCTTATGTTGATATAAGTATTAAACACGCAAGTAATAAATTACATTTCCATATTGAAAACACTTTACCGGAAAACAACAAACCGGCCCCTGGAAGTGGTTTGGGAATAAAAAATGTGAAGCACCGACTCGAAATTATTTATCCTCAAAAATATGAATTATTCATTGATGAGCAGAATAGTTCTTATAGTGTTGACTTAATATTGGAACCATGAAAATTAAATGCCTGGTAATTGATGACGAACGTCTCGCACGTGAGTACATCAAGAATTATATTAGTAAAATACCGGAATTGGAATTGATGGGCGATTTTAATTCGCCACTAAAAGCAACAGAACTGATAAAAAAGGGTGATGTCGATTTGCTATTTATCGACATTCAGATGCCCGATATTACTGGAATCGATTTTGTTAGGAGTCTTACAAACAAACCTGAAATAATTTTTACCACGGCTTATCAGGACTACGCTTTGGAAGGTTTTAATTTAAGTGCCATCGACTATTTGCTAAAACCATTTTCGTTCGAACGCTTTTTTCAGGCGGTAAACAAAGTAATTGATAAATTGGGAAGTAAAGTTGACGCTCCTGATCAGCTACCACTCCTCCCCGATCAGTCGGAAACCACTTACGCTGATTCTTACCTTACTATTAGAGCTGACCGCAAATTCTACAAAATAAATTTCAACGATATTAAATACATTGAAGGGCAAAAAGCTTATGTAACTTTTCACACCAATAAAAGGCGAATTACAGCGCTGGCATCGTTAAAGGAGCTAGAGGAATCGCTCCCTAAAAACTTATTTATAAGGATTCATAAATCTTACATCGTGGCAATTCAGGAAATCCTTTCACTCGAGGGAAATGTACTAGAAGTGGATAATTTAAAGTTGCCTGTTGGAAAAATGTATAAAGAAGATGTAATGAAGATATTTGAGGTGTAAAAATATTAGAACAGTTATAACATCAATCAACGGAAACTATTATTCGATTTTTGTATCTTTGAGATTGAAATTATTATTGTTGAAATTTAAGAGAGACTTTACCGAGAACAAAAATTTTCAACCTCTCTAGGACATTGATTTTAAGCGCATAGGAAAATACAAAATCGTCCTTTACTGGGCACAGACCAACAGTCAAGCAGATACATTCCTAACCATATTTCATGCAAATCTTTTTCAACAATCCACACTAAATCTCAATTCAAAATATTTAACCCCAAATTAAAAGAGACTATATCGAGAACAAAAGAACGATGAATTCCAATTCACAAAATTGCCTTCAATTTCTTCATATCATCCGAAATCTTCTTATCAACTATTCGTGCATAAACTTGTGTGGTTTTTAACGAATTATGCCCTAACATTTTTGATACAGTTTCTATCGGTATTCCATTTGAAAGTGTAACAGAGGTCGCAAAAGAATGCCTGGCAACGTGCATGGATAAATTCTTTTTAATTCCACATATTGTTGCCAACTCTTTAAGATAAGCATTCATTTTTTGGTTCGAACGAACTGGCAATAATAAGCCTTGTGATTCATTCCATGCATAATCTTTATATTTTCTCAAAATTTGTAAAGCATTCGGAAGTAAAGGAATACGACACCGGTTCTTTGTTTTGTTCCGATCAATAATAATCCAATCTTCACCATCATCACCTTTGTGTATATGTTGGTAACTCAATTTGGCAATATCAGAATAGGATAAACCTGTATAACATGCGAAAATAAAAACATCGCGCACAATGGCAAGCCTATCAATCGGAATACGTTTCTTCTCTATTTTTTTAATTTCCTTGAGAGTGAGAAAGTCTCGGTTCGCATCACCTCTCTTAACCTTGAAGTTTTCATATGGATTCCTAACAATTAATCCCATTGAAACCGCATCATTCAACACCTTTTTCACATGCCTATGATATCCCCACACTGTGTTTGTTCCTATATTGTGTTTCGATTTTAGATAAATGTCAAAAGCACTCAGAAAAGTATAATCTACCTTTTTTATCTCAATATCTTTCCGAAAATAAAATTCCTTTACAAAATCCTTTAATCGCGTTAACGAAGTACGATAGTGTTTTAAAGTTCCTTTGGAATAGCCTTTCCCTAACTTTTTTTCAATTGATTCGATAACTGACTCAAATAGCTCAATAAAATAATCTTTCGAACTGGTACCTGTGATTTTTTCTTTGATCGTATAAACATCAAAATCATCATGACTTGCTTCCAACTGATTATAGATATCATAAATTCCAGATACGAATTTCAACAAACGATTATTGAGGATTCTAATTTCCTGCGAATTCCCGGCAATTTCCTGCCTTGATTTATCCCAACTATCTACATCCACCAAAATTGACGTTGACAGCTCAATTCTTCGTCCATCCATCACACAACGCGCATAAACAGGGCATTTCCCGCTGTTCTTACTCTTCGATTTCTTTAACAGAAGACTAATTCTGATTCTCATAACTCCTAAATTTTTAAGTTTTAGGGTCTCTATAGGTCTCTTTTTGGGTAAAATTACCCCAAAAAGTGCCGTCTCACAACAGCAAAAGAGACCAATTCAGACCACATTAAATTATGAATATCAGAGAGTTACGAAAAAGAGACCTATTTTTGAGCCAAAAATCGATGGGTCTCGATTTAGTCCCCTTTTTTTTGGTGTTTTTTGACTTATTATGAATTACCGCAAAAGAAAAAAGCGCTGTAAATCAACGATTTAAGCGCTTTTGGTTCGGAATGATTTCCGGTTTGGTGACTCAGCTGGGTCTCGAACCCAGGACCCCATCCTTAAAAGGGATGTGCTCTACCAACTGAGCTACTGAGTCATCCTTGTAGTGCCGTTGTTTCTCAAAGGCGGGTGCAAAAGTAATTATTATTTTTTTCCACACAAATCATCAGACACTTTTTTTCAAAAAAAATCCATTTTTTTCATTTCTCATCGCACAGTAAATTTCGACCAGACACCACAAATTGTCTTTAAAAATCGCTCATCTCCCACAAAAAGAACACCTTACAAACACGCACTTATTTGAACAGTTTTATTTCAGAAAAATAATTTGAAGAGAAAAAATTTTAATACTAGCTTTGATTCTTTCAAGCAGCTATTGTTTGAACTGAAGGACAACATAATACTACACCACTTTGATAAGTACCGAAGGATATATTGTACTCGCAATTGTATTGTTAACGATTATCGCCCTTGCAAAAGAGTTGATGCGTCCGGGGCTTATCTTTTTCTCCTCGGCAATTATTCTGATGGCGACAGGAGCAATAAGCGACAAAGAAATGCTGGCCGGTTTTTCCAACAAGGGAATGATTACCATCGGCATTCTGTTTATTGTTAGCGAAGGAGTGCGGCAATCGGGAATACTGAACCGTCTGGCACAAACTTATCTCCCGAGAAAACGCAGAAAAATGGTTTCACTGATTCCACAGATCATGCTTCCGGTTTCGGTTTTGTCGGCTTTCTTAAACAATACTCCGGTGGTAATTATTTTTGCTCCAATCATAAAAAAATGGTCGGAGAACTTAAACCTCTCATCCAAGAAATTTCTGATACCACTTTCGTACGCTACAATTTTTGGAGGAATGTGTACACTTATCGGTACATCTACCAACCTTGTTGTACACGGTTTGATTCTGGAGAACGGATACGAAGGTTTCAGCATGTTCGAGTTGGCGAAAATAGGTGGCTTTGTTGCGATTGCCGGTACCATTTACATGACTGTTTTTAGTAACCGACTACTGCCCGGCGAGAAAATCTTCTTCAACTCAAAAAGCTCTACCGAATACAAAGACTACCACTACGACATTATAATTACGGAGAACAGCAACCTTATTGGCCTTGAAATAAAAAATGGCCGAATGAAAGAGCTTAAAGGCCTGATTATTCAAACCATTAACCGCGATGGCAATATAATTGAAACTAAAAAAGGCTCGTTTAAACTTCTGGCTGACGACAAGTTACTTGTTGCCGGAAAATCGGATCGGTTAAATTATATTCTTGCTAATTCAAATGTAAAACTGAGTGGTATTGATTTGATAAAAAACGTGCCAAAAGAAAAGCTGAAACAATACGAGGCTGTATTGTCGCCACGCTTTCCGGCAATTGGCAAGAATATTCACGAGTTTAACTTTTACGATCACTACCAGGCAGTGGTGCTTGCCGTACACCGAAACGGAGAGCGTATTACCAGCAATAAAGACAAGTTGCACCTAAAAACCGGCGATAATCTTGTTTTACTTACCACCGAAAAATTTATCGAAAACTGGGGCGATTCAAAGATCTTTTTGCTTACATCATATATTCGCGATTACCGCAGCACGGGAACTTTCTGGAAAAAATGGTTAGCGTTTATCATTTTGCTGGGCATGATTGTGGGCACCACCATTGGCAAATTCCTTTCGTCGCCCGATGGTTTAACCTTGGATATGTTCTTTTTTGCATCAATTGCTGCCATGCTGTTGATTTGGCTAAAAATTATGCCTCACCAAAAGTACACCAAGGCCATTAGTTGGGACGTTCTGATTACCATTGCCTGTGCCTTTGCCATTAGTAAAGCCATGCAAAATTCAGGTGCGGCCGAAATTTTAGCACGCACTACCGTTAATTTCTCGAAAGGATTTGGGCCCCTTGGCGTTATGGCAGCACTGTATATTCTCACGGCTATTTTTACCGAGATTATCACCAACAATGCTGCTGCGGCATTGGTATTCCCGATTGCACTTGCAGCTTCGCACCAATTAAATGTCGATCCGAAACCGTTTTTTGTAACCATTGCCATTGCTGCATCAGCAAGTTTCTCAACCCCAATTGGTTACCAAACAAATTTGATTATTCAAGCGATTGGTAACTATAAATTCCGCGACTATTTAAAAATCGGTCTTCCGCTGAATTTAATCGCATTCATTTTATCGATGCTACTTATTCCCTACTTCTGGAGCTTCTAGTTTTTGCGACATTTTGCCCCTTATTTAAATTCATTCTTAAGAAAGAAATCGATCACCGGACAAAAGGCTTTAATCCTTAAGTCAACCGGAATAAAATTCTATATTTGCATTCGTTTGAAAAGAAGAGAAAGAATTTAATACAGCTACAGCCTACTATTGGTAGATATCAGCAACATACCCAAAAAATAATCATACCGGGCTGTAAAAACTAAAATAAAAAAGAATGGATAATTATTCATTAACCAACCTTCGCGAACTGGAGGCAGAAGCCATCCACATCATCCGCGAGGTGGCAGCCGAGTTCGAAAATCCAGTTATGCTTTATTCCATCGGGAAAGACTCGTCGGTGATGGTTCGCCTGGCCGAAAAAGCATTTTATCCCGGTAAAGTTCCGTTTCCGTTGATGCACATCGACTCGAAATGGAAATTCCAGGAAATGATCGATTTCCGCGACACTTATGCGAAAGAAAAAGGCTGGGACTTGATCGTACATTACAACAAAGAAGGTTTTGAAAGTGGCGTAGGTCCTTTTACTCACGGAAGTAAAGTTCACACCGATATTATGAAAACACAGGCCCTGCTTGGTGGTCTGAATAAATACAAATTTGATGCTGCATTTGGCGGTGCCCGTCGTGATGAGGAAAAATCGCGTGCAAAAGAGCGTATTTTCTCGTTTCGCGATAAATTCCATCAGTGGGACCCAAAAAACCAGCGTCCTGAGCTTTGGAATATCTACAACAGCCGTGTACAAAAAGGTGAATCAATTCGAGTGTTCCCTATCTCGAACTGGACTGAGCTCGACATTTGGCAGTACATCCGTTTAGAAAATATCCCGATCGTTCCGCTGTATTACGCCAAAGAACGTCCGGTGGTTGAAATGGATGGCACCCTTGTTATGGTAGACGACGAACGTATGCCAAAAGAATTGCGCGACAAAGCAGAAATGCGCATGGTACGTTTCCGTACGCTGGGTTGTTACCCGCTTACCGGTGCTATTGAATCGGAAGCTGATACCATCGAGAAAATTGTTGAAGAAATGATGACCGTTACCGTTTCGGAGCGTACAACACGTGTTATCGACTTCGATCAGGAAGCAAGTATGGAACAGAAAAAAAGAGAAGGGTATTTCTAGTAAGGTTCAATATTCATTGTCATTTCGAGTGAGGAACGAACGAGAAATCTCACACATTGAAACAGATTTCTCCTCCTACGTCGTCGAAATGACAGCTTAATTAAAGCAAAGTAATGACAACAAAAAAACTTAATATACAAGAGTTTCTGGATCAAGACCAGAAAAAAGACCTTTTACGCTTGCTGACTGCAGGATCGGTTGACGATGGCAAATCAACGCTGATCGGACGCCTGATGGCTGACAGTAAAATGCTTTATGAAGATCAGCTTGAAGCTTTGCACCGCGACAGTAAACGTATTGGCCATGCCGGCGAAGAAATCGACTACGCCTTGTTGCTCGATGGTTTGAAAGCCGAACGCGAGCAGGGAATTACTATTGATGTGGCTTATCGCTACTTCTCAACTGCAAAGCGTAAATTTATCATCGCGGATACTCCGGGGCACGAGCAATACACCCGTAACATGATTACCGGTGGATCGACTGCCAACCTGGCCATTATCTTGATTGACGCACGTCATGGAGTAATCACCCAGACCAAACGCCACACTTATTTGGCCAACCTTTTGGGAATTAAACACGTTGTGGTAGCCATTAATAAAATGGACCTGGCCGATTACAAACAGGAGCGTTTTGAGGAAATCAAAGCTGACTATAAAGCTTTTGTTACCCAGCTTGATGTGCCGGATGTAAACTTCATTCCACTGTCGGCTTTAAAAGGCGACAACGTAGTGGAAAAAGGCGACAACATGGATTGGTACCATGGTCCTTGTCTGCTGGAGTTTTTGGAGAACGTTCATGTAAGCTCTGACCGTAACTTCGACGACCTGCGTTTCCCGGTTCAGTATGTGTTGCGCCCCGATATTAAATTCCGTGGATTCTCAACTTCTGTAGCGTCAGGAATAATTAAAAAAGGCGACGAAGTAATGGTGCTGCCTTCGATGAAAAAATCGAAAGTAGAGAAAATCGTGACTTACGAAGGGGAACTGGATTACGCATTCCCGCCACAATCGGTAACGGTTACGCTGGAGGACGAAATTGACATTTCGCGTGGCGATATGTTGGTGCATCCTGATAACCTGCCACGTGTTGAGCGTCAATTTGAGGCGATGTTGGTTTGGATGGATGAGACTGACATGAACCTTTCTACCCAGTTTTACATCAAACATGCCAACAATAATACAAAGGCTCGTCTTGACGAGATAAAATACAAAGTGGATGTAAACACGCTTGAAAAATCGAACATCGAAAAATTCAAGCTGAACGAAATTGGCCGCGTGGTGATTACCACTACCAAACCACTTTTCTTCGACCCGTATAAAAAGAATCATCAAACCGGTTCATTTATTCTTATCGATCCGGTAACACATAACACCGTAGCGGTGGGTATGATTATCGATAAGCTTGGCAGCAATAGCCTTCCATCGCGCATTACCGATGTTGACAAGGAAAAAATTGCCAAAGGTGAAGCGTTGATCAAACCGGAAGAATACATTCAGAAGTACAACCAGAAAGGTGAAACCATCTGGATTACCGGCCTGCACGGTTCAGGTAAAAATGAATTGGCATTTAGTCTGGAGAAAAAATTATTCGACAACGGAGCAACAGTGGTGTTGATCGACGGAAGTTCTGTACGCTCAGGATTGAGCCGCGAGCTTGACTACTCTCCTGCCGACCGTGCCGAAAATCTGCGCCGTGTAGCACATATTTGTAAAATATTGAACGATCAGGGAATTATCACCATTGCTTCCTATATCTCACGTAACGAATCGTTGCGCGATCAGGTAGCAGAAATTATTGGTAAAGATCGTTTCCATATGTTCTACATGGATGCCGATTTGGAGTATTGCAAAAACAATAAACCGGAATTGTACAAATTGGTGGAAGAAGGCAAAACAAGTGGTCTGCCGGGTGTTGATCTGGAATATGAAGCACCAACAAATGCAAAACTGGTTTTCAACCCGGAGAAAAACGAGGAAAACCTGGATGCTATTTTGGATTACTTAGCAATGAACAAAGTATTTCCTAACCACTAGGAATATTTAGAATGAAAGTTTTAGTAACAGGCACAGCGGGTTTCATTGGATTCCATCTTGCAAACAAATTATTGGAGCAAGGAGTAGAAGTTGTGGGTATCGACAATATCAACGACTACTATTCTACCGAGCTGAAATATGCCCGTTTGGCCGAAGCAGGTATTTCTAATGAGGCCGAGCACTGGCATAAAAAAGTTGTCAGTACAAAAAATCCGGCGTATTCGTTTGTTCGAATGAACCTGGAAGACCGTGAGCAGATCGATCAACTTTTCGAAACCGAGAAGTTCGATATGGTTTGCAACCTGGCTGCACAAGCCGGTGTGCGTTATAGTATCGAAAATCCACGAGCTTATATCGATAGCAACATTGTTGGGTTCATCAATATACTTGAAGCTTGCCGACATAATAACATTCAGCATTTGGTTTACGCCAGTTCGTCGAGTGTGTATGGCAACAGTGCAAAAATGCCGCTGTCGGTTGACGACACGGTGGATAACCCGGTGAGTTTATATGCGGCTACCAAAAAGAGCAACGAGTTGATGGCGCATACCTACAGTCATTTGTTTGGTATCCCAACTACAGGATTGCGCTTTTTCACGGTTTACGGACCATGGGGACGACCTGATATGGCCTATTTCTCGTTCACGAAAAACATCCTGGCAGGAGATGCCATTAAGATATTTAACCATGGCGACCTGTACCGCGATTTTACCTATATCGACGATATTGTTGAGGGAATTATCAAGATTCTGAACGGACCGCCATCAAGTGAATCAGGAGCTCCTTACAAGGTACATAACATTGGAAATTCAAGCCCGGTTAAACTGATGGAGTTTATCGAAACCATTGAAAAAGCTCTTGGACAGGAAGCCGTTAAGGAATACCACGACATGCAACCCGGCGACGTTTACAAAACCTACGCCGATGTAAGTGCGCTGGAAAAAGATTTTGGCTACTCGCCCGATACGCCTCTGGCAGAAGGAATTGGCGAATTTGTAAAATGGTACAAAAAGTTTTATCAATAGTTGGAGTTTAATTTCAACGTATAATTAAAGATCAGATTCATGTTCTGAAAAAGAGCAGAATCGGATCTTTTGTTTTTAGCCTCGTTAACAAGCAATAACACTTCATTAACAGAATTACAATTCAGTATTTCTAACTTTATGAGATAACTTAAAATTCTATTTCATGAAAACGTTTACTCTACTGCTGTTTTGTTGTACAATTCTTCTTTTCAATCCACCACAGGTGGATGCCTCAAATCTTCAGAAAAAAGAAGTTCCTGAAGTTGAAGAACTCAATAATGCACCCAATCTATTTAAAAGCGACAACATGTTTTTTAGTGGTCAGCCCAACCTAGAAACTTTTGAATGGCTAAAAGATCAGGGTGTTGACTTGGTTATCAATCTGCGCACAGAAGGTGAAAACGAAGATTTTGCCGAAGAAGCATTTAACGAAGAAGAAATGGTTGCCAAATTGAAAATGAAATACGTTTCGCTGCCGGTTTCAGGATATGATGGCTATACGCCTGAAAACCTGGAGAAATTTGCCGAGGTCATGAATGGCAAATACAAAAAGGTACTAATTCACTGTGGAAGTGCCGGCCGGGTAACCAATTTTATGATGGCTTACATGGTTGAATACAAAGGTTACAAACTGGCTGATGCCATTGCATTTGGCGAGCAGATAAAATTCTCGTTTCCATTAGAGAATTTGCTAAAAGAAGAGATTGACTGGCAATTAAAATAAGCAAAAAAAAATCAGCGGGTGACTACTTGTTTTAACTTGTAGTCACCCGCTGATTATAATATCCCGATGAACTTCGTTATCGGGATTAATTCAACTAACAAAATCCAGTTCTCCGTCAATTGACGGATCCTGAATTTTGAGTTTCATTTAAAAAGGCAAGCCTGTAAGCCGGGTCCTGTAACCGTCAAAAGACGGTCCTTTATCATTTATCTAGTCCCGACATCACTGCCGGGATCCTGCAGCCTACCCCTCCAAAGTCTCTTGTGCGTTGAGAGCAAAACGGGCCGTTTCGCTGTACCGCAACAGCGGCAAACACTTTGGATATACATGGCTTTGCAACCCGTGAGACGTACGGCTGGTGATGTTGCCACCTCCACCGGTGCGCTTTTACCGCACCTTTTCACCCGTTCCCTGCCGTGGACACGCCACAACAAGGTGGTTATTTTCTGTTACGTTGCTATCCCCTTTCAAAGATCTTCTCGCTAAGAAGCACGGTGCCCTGCGTTGCCCGGACTTTCCTCTCTCCCGATAAATCAGAACAGCGATAAAGCGGCTTGCCGGTGCAAAAGTAGTAAAAGGATTAAGGATAATTGATAAAGGATGAATAAAAAGGATGAATTGAAAGGGTTAAGGATTAATTGAATTTACGTTGATGCAATTTTTTACGTGATGAAACAAAAATAGCAACTAGTTCTGAAGCTTCCCTTTCAAGGACATTTCTTTGTTCGGAATCGATGAGCTTCAAATTCTTAATTAACTCAAGCCAGAATTGCGATTCATCTGCTTCTTCAATTACAATGCTAATTTTCGAAACAAATGCAGCTGTTGATTGTGCCAACTTCGCAGCTCTGTAATTTGCTGCTACCGACGATGAGCTTCTTATTAACTGTCCTTGAATATGTTTTCCCAAATAGGTATTTGGCAGGGTTTCTGCCAAACGAATACAATTGATACAAAAGCTTTTAGTCCTTCGTTTGAGGTCTTTTTCTTTGTTCATGATTAAAGTTTATTGGTGATAACATTCACAAATTACATAATCTCCCCAATAAACCCTAATCATTAATCTTTCATCTTTCGAATTTATCCTTCGAATTTATCCTTGATCAATCATCCTTTCCGTAGGATTACCATTGTAGCGCCGTAGCCGTATTCCTTAAACGACGCGTCCTGGAAATAATATTTTTTGAATTTGCGTTTCAGTAGGTTGGTTACTTCCTGTTTTAGAACGCCCTGCCCTACACCGTGAATGAATACAATTCGTTTCGTGTGATTTTTAATAGCCAGATTCATTTCGGATTCAACAGTGTCCATTTGAATCTCCAACATTTCACGGTTACTCAAACCTTCCGATTCGTCGAGCAACTCGGTAATGTGCAAATCGATCACCACTTCCTCGGCATTGCGCTTGCGTTCCTTTCGTTTTGGTGCTTCAACAGTTTCTTTGGCTTTAACTACCTTTTTGAAATCATCCTGCGTCAGTTTATCCAACTCAGTCTGAAAGGTATCAGAAGTAATCTTCAGCACCAATGCATTCCTTTTGAAATATGAATTCTCGCGGAAAGTAGATTCTTTGTAAAACTTCACCGGATTTACTCTGAACTTCTTCACCATCGGCAGGTTCCACTCACTTTCAGTTTCACGGAAATAAATCAGCTGAAATCCAAAATCAGGTAAATCGCTCAAATCCTCCTGAACCAAGGCATCGATTTTCTCCCTCGAATTGGAACGAACCGTGCCTTGTTTTACAGCCTCAACACCATCAGTTTTTATATACGAGTAATTGAATAGCACCGTGTAGTTACTATCGTTTACCAGGTATAGCTCAATCTCTCCCGACAGCGGATTTTTGGGATTTGTTGGAACAAAACAGAAATAAAATTCTGCTGCATTTTTGCCGTTTATGATTTCACCTTTCGGCTCAATGTATTCAGGTTCGGGCTGCACTTCTGCCGGCGTTTCATGTTGTGTCGAAGTACCGCTCCTCACATTCAGCTCAGGCGCACTTACATTCACTAGCTCTTTAATCAGACAAGGCACTTCAAAACCATCGTCGCCTTCAACATTTACCGTATTCTTATTTACAAAACCAGTTACAACACCACCACCAACATCGTTTAAAAACTTAACCTTATCTCCTACTTTTATCATGACTTTCCTATTTCCTGCAAAAGTACAACTTCTTTCAGTGATAGCCTCACTCAGGGTGAGGCTATCACTAAGCAAACAATAAATTCTTACTTTTGCAGTCCTAAAAGACAATTGTTTTGAACAGATACAAAGACATAAAGATTAGCGATTACACGTACAATCTGCCCGACGAGCGAATTGCCAAATACCCGCTTACTGAGCGCGATAAATCAAAATTATTGATCAGACAGAACGGTACAATAAAACAAGATATTTTTGAGAACTGTGCCAATTACCTGCCGGAAGATGCACAGCTGGTTTTTAACAATACCCGCGTAATTCATGCCCGTTTATTTTTTTACAAGGAAACAGGTGCCAAAATTGAGATCTTTTGTCTGGAGCCCGTTGAACCGGCCGATTACCAGGTAGCTTTTCAGGAAACCGAAGAAGTAACCTGGAAGTGTATGGTGGGCAATTCAAAAAAATGGAAAGAAGTTTTTTTGAGTCAGACATTTAAAATTGACGGAAAAACCATTGAACTGACCGCTGCGAAAATCGGACAAGAAGGAAACTCTTTTCATATTCGTTTTGTGTGGAATGGCGGCGTCCATTTCTCAGAAATTATTGAGCACATTGGCCAATTACCAATTCCGCCGTACTTAAACCGCGACACCGAAGAAAGCGACGAGGAAAGCTACCAAACAGTTTATGCAAAAATCGATGGTTCGGTGGCGGCACCAACAGCCGGTTTGCATTTTACCGATCCGGTAATTGCGCAACTGGAAGATAAAAACATTACAACCAATGAGATTACTCTGCACGTGGGAGCCGGAACTTTTCAGCCCGTAAAATCGGAAACGATTGAAGGACACACCATGCACCACGAACAGGTGATCATTCCGATAGATATTTTACGTTCGTTCGTGGAAAATCCCAAAAACATTATTGCAGTGGGAACCACTTCGGTGCGCTCACTAGAAAGTTTGTATTGGATTGGTTTGCAACTGGAAGAAAAACGTTTCGATCCGTTTCATCCCGAGGTAAAACAATGGGAACCCTACGAAAACGAAGCAAATATTTCTATTGAAAAGTCATTGCAGAATATCATTTATTTCCTGGTTGAAAATAACGAAAAAGCCATTCGTTTTTCAACGCAAATCATCATTTTGCCGGGCTACGATTTTAAACTGATCAGGGGCATGTTCACCAATTTTCACCAGCCACAAAGTACGCTGCTGCTGTTAATCAGCGCATTTTTGGGCAATAAATGGAAAGAAGTTTATGACTATGCTTTGACCAACGATTTCCGCTTTTTAAGCTACGGCGACAGCAATCTATACCTAAAATAAAATGCCATCGAAGTTGAAGCTTACAATAACATTTTTTAAGACCAAATATTTGCACAAAAGCTAAGTTTAACCATATTTGTGGCCACTATGCAGAGAGATAAAATCGACAGCTTTTCCTCCTTCATTTCTGAGTCAGTAAAAAATTATGCGAGCAATGAAGCACTGGGCTTTATTGATGGCGACTACCTGACGTATGCAGAAATGGGTAGAAAGATTTCTGCTGTTCAGGCATTTTTGGAAAAGCTGGGTATTGGCGAGGGCGACAAAGTGATTATCTACAGCCAGAATATGCCCAATTGGGGCGTTGTTTATTTTGCCTTGCAATGCTCCGGAATTGTTGCTGTTCCTGTTCTTCCCGATTTTAGTCCAGCCGAATTGGAGAATGTGATCAAACATTCCGAGTCGAAAGTCCTATTTATCTCTTCAAGCCTTCAGTATAAAATAAAAGAGGTTGACACATCTACACTTGATATTATCGTAAAGATTGAAGATTTCAATCTTTTAAAAGCTGAAGATACATCGGTGGTTTTTGATGAAAAAGCGAGCAGCAACAAAGCCTATCAACCAAAAGAAAATGAACTGGCGGTTTTGATTTACACTTCCGGAACAACCGGAAACTCAAAAGGCGTAATGCTATCGCAAAAAAATATTTTAGCAAATGTTGTACAGTCGGCAGCTGTTCAGGAGATTCGTGAAGAGTTCAAGTTTCTTTCGGTTCTGCCGTTATCGCACACCTACGAAAACACCATCGGATTTTTGCTGGCCATGTACAAAGGAGCCAGTGTAACTTATTTGCACAAACCGCCAACCGCAAGTGTTTTGCTTCCGGCTTTAAAGAAGTTGCGGCCGCACATTATGCTTACTGTTCCAATGATCATCGAAAAAGTATACAAAAGCAGCATTTTGCCCGGCATTAACAAAAAAGCGGTTACACGTTTAATGCACCGGTTCAAACCAACACGAAAGTTGATTCACCGATTGGCAGGAAAAAAACTGATGGAAACTTTTGGTGGCCGTCTTGAATTTTTCGGTATCGGCGGCGCCAAACTTGATGGTAAAGTGGAACGTTTTCTGCGCGATGCCAAATTTCCTTATGCCATTGGTTACGGCTTAACCGAAACATCTCCGCTTGTGGCGGGATCGAATCCAACAACAACGCGTTTTAGAGCCATTGGCCCAAAAGTGATCAACAGCGAAATAAAAATTCATGATCAGAACCCGGCAACCGGCGAAGGTGAAATCTGGACAAAAGGGCCGAATGTAATGTTGGGCTACTACAAAAATCCGGAAGAAACAAAACGTGTATTAACCGAAGATGGCTGGTTTAAAACCGGCGATCTTGGCGTTTTTGATAAAGACGGCTGGTTAAGCCACAAAGGCCGGTTGAAAAATATGATCGTTGGTGCCAACGGCGAAAATATCTACCCCGAAGAAATCGAATCTATCATCAATAATTTCAGACATGTGGTAGAATCGGTTGTAATTCAGAAAAAAGGAAAACTGGTGGCGCTGGTTCATTTTAATCGAGAAGAGCTAGAGCAAAAAGTTAAAGAAATGCGTTCTGAATTCGGAGATAAAATGGAGGAAATCTCTCATCATGTTGACGAAAAAATTGAAGAGTTAAGCGCGGAGTTGAAAGATTATATTAATTCAAGGGTTAACAAATTTTCCAAAGTTCAGGATTTTATTTCGCACCCTACTCCTTTTATAAAAACGGCCACTCAAAAGATTAAGCGCTACTTGTATCATTAAATTTGACATTTTCCAAGCGTTGTAATAAGTTCAACCCCTTCCGGGGCTGAGGTTATATTGAGTTATGTTTTCCGTGCGTTTCACACACGGTTATTTACGTTTAGTCCTTTCAGGACTTTTCATGGTAACTTGCAAACTGCCCAGCAGATAAGCTATAGAGACAAGTTTACTACATCTAAAATCATATACAAATATCCAGAAAGGACTACCTGTAAACTGTTGACTCGTAAATTCTACTAAGTGGAAACTTCCTTCCGCTTTGCGGATAGCAGCAGCGATTATTTCCACCCACCCAAATTCAAAAATAATGTCCTGAAAGGACTAAATATGAATAACCACCGGTAAAACCGGTGGAAATTTACAGGATAACAATCACAGCCCCGAAGGGGTTGAACACCGTTCATTACTTCAAAAAGTATCGTTCATCAATACGAATATTGTGTTCTTCCAAAAGCCGTCGGTACTCCGCTTCAAAAGTTTCTGTTTTGTGGTGTTCTTGTTGATTTTTAATGTAGTTAATAAGTTTGTCCTTGTCCCAATGCGCATAAGTAAGCGCGGCATAACCATCCGCCCAACCTTTGAAATCAGGGAAATGGGCCGATTTTTTCAGAAAGATTGATGAAGCAGTTTTAATGTCTCTGACATAGTCAGCTAAAGCGATGTTGGGATGAAGATCGGTTAAAATGTGAATATGATCCTCCACTCCATTAATCCTGTACAAATGGCAATTTTTGTTTTTTATTATTCCCCAGATGTACTTAAACAGCATCTCTAGATGTTCGGTTTTTAATGTTTTTTGACTGTGTTTCGTGCGAAAAATAATGTGATAGGTGATTTGGCGATAACTGGACATGATTAAAAAGTTTAAAATTCAATTAGTTAACATCTACTAATTTACGATAATTGAACGTATTATTCTTGTCTTTTCAGGATATTGTTCAACCCTTTCAGGGCTGAATTCACCTGTGTTGTTTTTGCCATGTGTTTCACACATGGTTATTCACGTTTTGTCCCTTCAGGACAATACAATGTGTTATCAATTCACGAAAAATTCATCTCATATTCTAATTTAGAATCAACCCAAAGCAATAAAATTTTACATTCGTAGGTTCAATTAAAAAATTCAAAAAACCTATGACTGATTATTTCAAGCAATACCCTAATAAAGAGGGATTCTATAAGGAATATGGTGGTTCGTTTATTCCACCCGATTTGCAAACAGAAATGGATAAAATTACCGATGCCTACCACAGCATTAGCAAATCGCACAATTTTATTTCTGAACTTCGCAGCATTCGCAAACACTTTCAGGGACGCCCGACTCCGGTTTATTACTGCCAGAATTTGTCGGCAAAATACGGCGGTCGTATTTACCTGAAACGCGAAGATCTGAACCACTCAGGAGCGCACAAACTCAACCACTGTATGGGCGAGGCATTATTGGCAAAACACCTGGGTAAAAAGAAACTGATTGCTGAAACCGGCGCCGGACAACACGGTGTGGCGTTGGCAACTGCAGCGGCATATTTTGGTTTAGAGTGCGAAATCCACATGGGAGAAGTTGACATTGCCAAAGAGCACCCGAATGTGGTTCGTATGAAAATTTTGGGAGCTGAAGTCGTTCCAGTTTCTCACGGATTAAAAACACTTAAAGAAGCTGTTGATTCGGCTTTCGAAGCGTACCTGAAAGACCCGATAAACACAATCTACTGTATTGGTTCGGTGGTTGGACCTCACCCGTTTCCGATGATGGTTCGCGATTTCCAGCGTGTTGTTGGAATTGAAGCACAAGAGCAATTTTTCGAAATGACCGGTGAAAATCCGGATCACGTTGTGGCCTGTGTTGGTGGTGGAAGTAACGCTATGGGAATGTTCTCGGGCTTCCTCGATATTGAAGAAACCGAACTGCACGGTGTTGAGCCGGGTGGCGTTGGAACAAAACTGGGCGAACACGCCAGCACCATAACTTACGGGAAACCTGGCGTTATCCACGGTTTTAAATGCTACACGCTGCAAGACGAAAAAGGCGAACCTGCACCGGTGTACTCGGTAGCCAGCGGATTGGATTATCCGGGAGTTGGACCGGAGCACAGTATGCTTAAAGATATGGGCAAAGTAAACTACGGAGTTGCCGACGATGCTGAAACGATTGATGCTTTTTACGAGCTAAGTCGTTTGGAAGGAATTATTCCGGCTTTGGAAAGTGCGCACGCTGTTGCCTACAGTTTAAAACTGGCGAAAGAAAATCAGCAACAATCGATTCTGATCAACCTAAGTGGTCGTGGCGACAAAGACATCGACTTCGTGGTTGAAAAATATGGTTTACCTGAATAAGCGTAATTCTCATAAATATTTTGAAAAGTCCGGGTTTTCCGGACTTTTTTTATGCCAAAAATCATAAATAGTGGCCGGCACGTTAACTTAAGACTAACTACACGATTACTTGTTGATCGCTTAACACCCGGTATCAATTATTTGTATACGTTTGCACCGCCTTTGAAAAAAGGGCAAAAATTGAAAACAAATTTAGGCAATGATTACAGTATCGAATTTAAGAATACAATTTGGGAAACGCATACTATTTCAGGACGTTAACATGAAGTTTACGGCCGGAAACTGCTATGGCGTTATCGGAGCAAACGGAGCAGGAAAATCAACATTTTTAAAAGCAATCTCAGGGCAGATCGATGCAACTGCAGGGCACATCTCTCTTGAACCGGGTGAGCGTCTTTCGGTTTTAAGTCAGGACCACTTTGCTTTTGATGAGTTCTCTGTTCTTGACACTGTAATGAAAGGCCACTCGGAGCTTTGGGATCTGATGAAAGAAAAAGATGCTCTTTACATGAAACCTGATTTTTCGGAAGCCGACGGAATTTTAGCCGGCGAACTGGAAGAAAAATTTGGCGACATGGGCGGTTGGAATGCCGAAAGCGATGCAGCTACTTTATTGAGTAACCTGGGTATTAAAGAGGAATACCACTACACCTTGATGAAAGACATGAGCGGTAACCAAAAGGTGCGTGTTCTGCTGGCACAGGCTTTATTCGGAAATCCTGATAACCTGCTGCTCGATGAGCCTACCAACGACCTTGACCTTGAAACCGTTGTTTGGCTAGAGAATTACCTTGCCAATTACGAAAACACTGTTTTGGTTGTTTCGCACGACCGTCACTTCCTGGATGCTATTTCTACCCACACAATAGATATCGATTACGGCGATATTAAAATGTTTGCCGGAAACTACAGTTTCTGGTACCAGAGTAGCCAGCTGGCACTGCGTCAGCAGCAGGCTCAAAACAAAAAAGCCGAAGAGAAGAAGAAAGAACTGCAGGAGTTTATTTCGCGTTTTAGTGCCAACGTGGCTAAATCGAAACAAACTACCAGCCGTAAGAAGATGCTGGAGAAATTGAATGTTGAGGATATCCAGCCATCAACACGTAAATATCCGGGAATTATTTTTACTCCTGAGCGTGAAGCCGGCGACCGTATTCTGGATGTGGAAAACCTTAGCGCCAGCATTGAAGGAACCACACTTTTTAAAGACGTGGAATTCTCGACACAAAAGGGTGAAAAAATTGTTTTCCTGTCGCGCGACCACCGTGCAATGACAGCCTTCTTCGAAATCATTAACGGAAAGCGTGAAGCAGATTCAGGAACTTACCAGTGGGGGCAAACCATTACCTCAGCTTACCTGCCGTTAGACAACTCGGAGTTTTTCGATAGCGACATGACTTTGTTCGACTGGTTATGCCAGTTCACTACCGACACTACAGAAATCTACATTCGTGGTTATTTGGGCCGTATGTTGTTTGCCGGCGAAGAGATTTACAAAAAGGTAAAAGTGCTTTCGGGAGGAGAAAAGATGCGATGTATGATTGCCAAAATGCAGTTGCTCGATGCCAACGCGCTTATTCTCGACACACCAACCAACCACCTCGATCTGGAATCGATTCAGGCCTTTAACAACAACCTGATAAAATATCCGGGCAACGTGTTTATGTCGTCGCATGACCACGAGTTTATTTCATCGGTTTGTAACCGTATTATTGAGTTAACTCCAAACGGTATTATCGACAAATTGATGCCGTACGACGAATATATCGAAGATGATAAAATTCATGCACTGCGCGAAAAACTTTACGCACAGTAAAGTTGTTTATCACAGAAACTACCTATAAAACTTACCTGGCTTGTGCAAAGCATTAATTAAAAAATTAGCACATGAATAACCAGCAACGAAGCAATATAAAAGTTGGCTTAAACGTAGCCGTTGTAAAAAAAGAACACCAGCGATCGGGTGAATTAACCTGTGGTATCGTTAAAAGAATATTGACCAATTCAACCATCCACCCACACGGAATAAAAGTAATGCTCGAAAGCGGAGAAGTAGGGCGTGTACAGAAAATTTTGCAGGAGGTTTAAAGGACTGAAGGATTGAGGGGCTGAATGCTCCAATGATTTAATGCTTAAGTGCTTTAATTCTCCTTCGTGAAACTTTGTGTCTTCTTTGTGCAACTTTGTGGTTAACTTTTCAAATTGCAATACTGCTGAATTGTTAAATTGATAAATTGTTAGCTGCCTACTGAGACTGAAAACTGGCACAGATCTCTCCTCGCGAACTCGTCGAGATGACAGATACTTTTGCTCCCGACGCTGCACTCAAATTACTACTTTTGCCTTTTTACTTTTAACTTTTACCTTGATTTTCATTCTACTTCACGGCTGCCGTAAAAACGGTCGAGAATGGAGCCGTCATTGGCTTCTTTTGACAGCGACTCTATCGTGTTTTTCGGAACATTGTAAACGTCGAGCACAATCAGTCCATCGAGGCAATTATTAAACTTCGGATCCACATTAAATCCAATAATTTCAGCATTGAGTTTAATGTACTTTTTCAGCAACACCGGAAGTCCCGAATTCTGTTCATCCAAATCGCCAATGGTTTTATCGAGCCGGTTAATATCGTGCTCCATATTTTCCATCAGCAGGTTCAAATCCACATTATCGCTTTTAAATTTGTAGCTATTGCGCGGTTTTATATGCTGAGCCATTCGCCAGTTCAAATGGTTCTTCATAATAAACTTAATGATCAGGTCTTTCGACACTTTCGAATAATTATTACTGATACTCACCGGCCCAATCAGGTAGCGGTATTCCGGGTTTTTCAGCAGGAAATACAAAATGCCTTTCCAAAGCAAAAACAGTGGCATAGGTTTGCGCTGATATTCTTTAATTACAAACGAGCGCCCCAGCTCGATGCTTTCCTTTAAAACCGGCTTAAAACTCTCCGAGATGCGGAACAGCGAATGAAGGTAAAATCCTCGCCGGCCCAACTGTTCCATAATATCCTTGCCTTTTCCCAAACGATACGCACCAACAATCCGATCCTCATCTTCATCCCAAATAAACATCTGGTTGTAGTACAGGTCATACTCATCGATGTCTATGCTGCGGTTGGTGCCCTCGCCAACTTCGCGGAAAGTAATTTCACGCAAACGACCTATCTCGTTCAGAATATTCGGGATCTTTGCCGAAGGAGCGCAATACGCCGTGAAATTTTTCAGTTGAAATAGCGTATACTTCGATTGTATGAGCTGAATTTCTTTCTTGATCTTCTCCAGCGGAACCGGATCAATAATTTCATCGGGTTTTACATTGGGTTTCAATGCATAATTAAAAAAGCGCCGCACTTCAATGTCCGACTCCATACTATACGTTTTAGCACGTAGAAAACGCCCTAACTGGTACACATCTTTATACGTATCCTGCTCGTCAACTTTTATCGGGCTTCCAATTCGCAACTTTATTTTTTTATGCTTTTTCCGCAAAATCTCCGAGGGCAAACGCGCACTTTTTAACGACGGATGGATCTTTGCCACCAAGTGCAATAACCGACTGTTGGTGCCCTGAAAAAGGACAGGAACAACGGGAACACGCGCCATTTTTATAAAGTTCACTACCGGAAACTGCCAAACTTTGTCGCTTACACTACCATAAGGATCTTTGGTGTGCACATCGATTGCCGGAAACAGACAGAGAACTCCCCCCGCCTTCAGGTGTTCAAATGCTTCTTTCAATCCGTAATAATTTCCCTGCTCCGAATCATCAAAAGGGTTATCTTCCATAAAATACTCCGAAACTGCATCAATCTTTTTCAGCAGATAATTGGCCAGCACTTTAACATCCTTGCGCACCAGCGACAGGTATTTTATCAGCAACAATCCATCGAAACCGCCAAGCGGATGGTTCGCAACAATTATAAGCGGTCCTTCTTTTGGTATCTTTTTTAGCTGATCTTCATCAAATTCAATGTCGAATTCCAGCATTTTTATTAGCTCGTCGATAAACTCCACACCCTGTTTATCTACAATCTGTCGATAAATTTTATCGAGCTTTTTAAAACGAAGAATAAACATGAGGAACTTGGCGAAATAATCACCGTTGGCGAGTGCCGGGTTTTGGTCTTTGAACAAATCGTTTGGCTCTGGTAATTCCATTTAATGCGATTAAGTTTGTTCTATTACAAAAATAAAAGGTTTTTTGAATTAACATCGTTAACTAAATAATACTATGTAATTATTTTAGAGTTGCGCTTTTGAGCTAAAACCGGCAATTTTACTACCGTGAAATATTTTTTAATCATATTTGAACTTTCTTTGTTATAAGGGTATAAATCTATTTAATGACAGAAAACAAACTACATATTACAGACTGGCTCCCTACGTCGAAGAAAGAGGTGAAACAAATGGGTTGGGAGGAGCTGGACGTAATTTTATTTACCGGCGACGCTTATATCGACCATCCATCGTTTGGTGCAGCCGTTATTGGCCGGGTACTGGAAGCCGAAGGATTGCGCGTAGCCATTGTTCCGCAACCCAACTGGACCGATGATTTGCGCGACTTTAAAAAGCTGGGGAAACCAAACCTGTTTTTTGCTGTAACTGCAGGAAACATGGACTCGATGGTGAATCATTACACAGCCGGAAAACGTAAACGATCGGATGATGCATACACGCCCGGCGGACAAATTGGGAAACGCCCCGATTACGCCACCATTACCTACTCGAAAATATTAAAAGAATTATATCCGGATGTGCCGCTGGTACTCGGAGGAATTGAAGCCTCGTTGCGCCGTTTAACGCATTACGACTACTGGTCGGATCGGTTAATGCCCTCGATTTTGGCCGATACGAAAGCCGACTTGTTGTTTTATGGTATGGGCGAAAAATCGATTGTTGATTTTGCGCGCCTCGTAAAACGCGGCATTCCCATCGAAACACTGACTACCATTCCACAAACTGTTTTTATGGTTGATGGCGACGAAGCTTACGCCACCAAAAAGAACTGGGATGAGTTGGAGCTGGCATCGCACGATACCTGTTTGCAGGAAAAGAAAGAGTTTGCCCGCAATTTTATGCACATCGAAGAGGAATCGAACAAGATGGAGGCCAAAAAGTTGGTGCAGCGAATTGGCGATAAAAAGGTTGTGGTAAATCCGCCGTGGCCAACTTTTAAGGAAAAAGAGATCGACCGCATTTACGATTTGCCCTACACTCGGTTGCCACATCCGCGCTACAATAATAAAGGTGCGATTCCGGCTTACGACATGATCCGGCACTCCATAAATATCCACCGCGGATGTTTTGGAGGCTGTACATTTTGTACCATTTCGGCACACCAGGGAAAATTTATTGCCAGCCGTTCAGAAAAATCTGTTCTTCGCGAAGTGGAGAAAGTAACTGAAATGCCTGATTTTAAAGGATACATTTCCGATTTGGGTGGCCCATCGGCCAACATGTACAAAATGAAAGGTATTCACGAGGAAATTTGCAGAAAATGTAAACGGCCGTCGTGTATTTTCCCATCGGTTTGTAAAAACCTGGATGTTAGCCACAAAGGCATGCTCGATTTGTATAGGAAAGTTCGCAGCAATCCAAAAATAAAAAAGGCTTTTATCGGTAGTGGAATCCGATATGATATGATATTGGAGAAAACCAATGATAAAGAGGTTAACGAAACCAACCGGGAGTATTTGCGTGAAGTTATAAAACACCACGTATCGGGAAGGTTGAAAGTGGCTCCGGAACACTCATCGGACGAGGTGCTGAAATTTATGCGGAAACCGTCGTTTAAATTATTTGAGGAACTGAACGAGGAGTTTATAAAAATCAATAAGGAAGAAAAGCTTAATCAGCAGCTGATTCCGTATTTTATTTCGAGTCACCCGGGAAGTAAATCGGAAGATA
The DNA here is from genome assembly GCF_913060805.1 of uncultured Draconibacterium sp. Lineage (GTDB taxonomy): Bacteria > Bacteroidota > Bacteroidia > Bacteroidales > Prolixibacteraceae > Draconibacterium. Next base: position 5,920 of record NZ_CAJXTC010000024.1, on the reverse strand, counting down.
TGGCCAACCTTGCAATCCAGACCAAAGACATGAATTTCAGGTTGGAACAGGTGCAGGATTTTACGCCCACACCAATGACGTTGGCCACTGTGGTTTATTATTCGGGATATCATCCGTACACCATGGAGCAAATTTATACGGCCCGAAATAAAAACGCCAAAGAACAACAACGCCAGTTCTTTTTCTGGTATAAAAAGGAATTTCGGAATAAAATTATTCGCGACTTAAAAGCAAAAGGGCGCGAAGATTTGGTGAAACAGCTTTTCAATAAAAAACAAAATAACGACGCTAAATGAAGATAATTAGAATGTTAACGCTGGCAGTAGCAATTGTACTATCGGGCTGCGCCGAAGTGATGCAAATTGCCCAGCAAACCCTTGATGGAGAAACGCCCCTAACTCAATCGGAAATAGTTGCAGGATTAAAAGAGGCATTGGTTACAGGCACCAACAACTCGGTGAGTATTTTAGGTGCGCAGGACGGTTATTACAAAGACGAACTGGTGAAAATTATGCTTCCACCCGAGGCCAATATTATTGTTGAAAATGCCGGAAAAGTGCCGGGAGGTGAAAAACTACTCGAAGATGTGTTACTTCACATCAACCGCGCCGCCGAAGATGCCGCAAAAGAAGCTGCACCCATTTTTGTAAATAGCATAAAAAGCATGACATTTAACGATGCCATGGTAATTTTAAAAGGCAACGACAATGCAGCAACTTCCTATTTGCATAAAACCACTTACGATCAGCTTTTTCAGCTTTACCGACCAAAAATTAAGGCGTCGGTGGAGAAAGAATTAGTTGGTGGCGTATCGACCAAAGAAAGCTGGGACACATTGATAGGTAAATGGAACCAGGTTGCCGGTTCTTTTATCGGACAAACAGCAGGTCTGGAAGAAGTTGACACACAATTGGAAGACTACCTCACAGCCAAAGCACTTGATGGCGTATTTATTAAAATTGCAGCGGAAGAGAAACTGATCCGGGAAGATCCGGCAGCACGTGTAACAAGTTTGCTAAAAAAGGTATTTGGCTCGGTTGACAGTTAAACGACAAGATCATTATAAAACCAAAGATAACGCAGCCCCGGAATTAATTTTCGGGGCTTTATTTTTTAAATAACCTCCCCTGCCACGTATCACGCTCTTTCAAGCGTTTTTCCACTTTGGCTACAAATTCAAAATTCTTTAATCCCCATTTTGGTGCGATCAGCATTTCGGGTGGTGCCTGGCTGATAAAACGTTCAACGATGATCTCAGGGTTTAAAAGCTCAAGGTAATCGATAACCAGATCAATATATTCGTCGGCAGTGTATAGATCGAAATTTTCAGGATGCTGCTGAAACTGTTTTTCCAGCAGTGTTTTTTTATGAATTTGTAACTGATGCAACTTCAAATTCTTTACCGGCAGTTTCGAAATCGTTTTGGCCTGATCGAGCAGTTCATCGCGTGTTTCGCCCGGTAAACCAAGAATCATGTGTGCACAATTGTTGATTCCTCGTTTTGCAGTTTCTTCAATTGCCCATTCCGCTTCAGCAAACGAATGGCCACGATTAATGCTTTCCAAAGTTCTGTCGAGGTGCGACTCCACTCCCAGCTCCACCCTTACATAAACTTTTTGGCTGAGTTCCGCCAGATAATCCAGCAACTCAGGATAGATACAATCGGGACGTGTTGAAATAACCAGTCCAACCACTTTTGGGTGTTCCAGCGCTTCTTCGTACAAACGCTTTAAATCTTCAATAGGAGCATAAGTATTTGTATACGCCTGAAAGTAGGCTAAAAACCGCATCGACTTGTATTTCTTCGCAAAAAAAGCAATGCCCTTTTCTACCTGGCTGGTCACACTATTCTCCAGGTTGCAGTAGGTGGGTTTAAACGTTTTGTTGTTGCAATAAGCACATCCGCCGGTACCTTTTGTCCCGTCGCGGTTCGGGCAGGTAAAACCGGCATCGATCGACACCTTTTGCACCCGCTCCGAAAAAAGCGTTCTAAAATAAGTCGGAAAATCGTTGTATCTCCTGTCGTGTCCCCAGCTGTATGTTCCGTTTTGCATCCTTTTTATTTGAGATTGCAAAAGTACGTAAATTTGTGAATCCGAATTTTCTGCATAAAACTTATCAACAACTCTTGAAAACTTTCCGCGAATATCAACGGTTTTGCTTTTCAAATACAGCTTCAATTCTCTATTTTTAAGGAAAAATCAGGCAGATATGTTCTCGGAGAAAGATAAGCAGCAAATTCAACAGCGCGGCAGCAAACTGGAGACCGTGCTAATTCAAATCGAAAATTTTAAAAAAGGCTTCCCCTACCTACCCATTCAAGATGCGGCATCGGTGGGAAAAGGTATTATTCGTTTAAGCCCCGAAGATTTAAAGAAAAGGGGCGAACGTTATGATGCAAAAATTGCAGCGGGAACAAAAGCCTTAAAATTTGTACCGGCATCGGGTGCTGCAAGCCGCATGTTTAAGGCATTGTTTCAGGCCTTGGAGGACTTCCAGAATCAGCCGCACGAAGATGTGCTTGCCGCCAACAGAGATGCTGCACAATATGTTACAGAACTCGACAAATTTGCTTTTGCTGAAGAGCTAAAAAAAGCCGTTGCTGATAATGGAGAACAACTCTCGGCAACCAATAAACTCGATTATCTTTTAAACGAAAAGGGGCTGAATTACGGCGCCAAACCAAAAGGGCTGCTGAAATTTCATTCGTACGAAGATGGAGCAAGAACTCCCTTTGAGGAGCACCTTGTAGAAGGTGCAAAATACGCAGCTGACAAAGACAACAAAGCCAGTTTGCACTTTACGGTTTCGCCAGAACACCAACCGGGTTTTGAAGCTCTACTGGCAGAAATAAAAGAGAAATACGAAAAACAGTTGGGGGTTGAATTCGACATTACTTTTAGTCAGCAAAAACCATCAACCGACACCATCGCTGTGGATTTGGAAAACGAACCATTCCGAAATGCTGATGGCAGTTTGTTGTTCCGTCCTGGTGGACACGGTGCGTTAATCGAGAACCTGAACGACCTGGATGCAGATATCATTTTCATAAAAAACATCGACAATGTTGTTCCCGATCGTTTGAAACAGCCTACCATCGACTTTAAGAAAGGCTTAGCTGGTGTTCTATTAAAACATCAGGAAAAGTTATTTAATTATCAAAAAGAATTAAACGAGAAATTTTATACCGCGCTTAACAGTAACTTTTTGGCCGAAGCCGCAAACTTTTTGGAGTTTACGCTAAATACCAAACCGGCCAAAAATCATTATTACACGGAGCGCGAAGAACTTTATCAATACCTGAAAGAAAAATACAATCGACCATTGCGTGTGTGCGGAATGGTGAAAAATGAAGGCGAACCCGGTGGCGGGCCATTCTGGGCAATGAATGCCGACGGAACCATTTCGTTGCAGGTTGTTGAAAGTTCGCAGATTGATCCGGAAAGTGTGCAACAACAGGATATTGTTCAGCACGCCACACACTTTAACCCGGTTGATCTGGTTTGTGCAGTAAAAAATTACAAAGGAGAAAAATACGATCTTACTCAATTTACCGACCCGGCAACCGGCTTTATTTCGCAAAAATCGAAAGACGGAAAAGAGCTGAAAGCACAGGAATTGCCGGGCTTGTGGAACGGAGCTATGAGCAACTGGAACACCCTTTTTGTTGAGGTACCGATTGAAACTTTCAACCCGGTAAAAACGGTGAACGACCTGTTGCGCGATCAACACTTGTAAGATTGTTTTTGAGATTCGGGCCGAATTATTAATTTCGCGAACTTATTTTACGATGAACGAGGAAAGAGATAATTTCAGGGAAGAAGATATTAGTGAGGCACTTAAGCGTTTTAAGAGCTCTTTGGTATCAGGACGCACAAAGTATTTCGATGTGTCGGAATTTGAAGGAATTGTAGAGCAATTAATGGAAGAAGGCGATTTGCAATCTTCTGAAATTGCGGCTAAACAAGGCATTCAGATCCATCCGAATGCGGTTCCTCTTCATTTAAAATATGCACAAATTCTGCTGAGCAAAGGCAAATACGACCAGGCTCAGAAATACCTCGATTTTGCTGAAAGAGTTGAAAATACCAATCCCGATGTCCACCTGTTAAGAGGTTCGGCATCGTTGATTATGGGTAACGAAGACCTGGCAAAAGCATCATTCAAAAAAGCGATTAAAGTTGGAAACGGAGAAACCGACGATATTTTATACCACGTTGGATCGGCATTTATTCAAATTGGCGAAATAAGTGAAGCGATCTCGTATTTCAAAAAAGCCTTAAAACTGAATCCGAAACACGAGTTGGCATTGTACGATCTGGCATTCTTTACCGACCAGATTGGCGATTACAAGCACAGCATAAAATACTACAATCGTTTTATTGATAACGATGTGTACAATTACACCGCTTGGTTTAACCTGGGAATTGTATACAACAAGGCCGATATGCACGACAAAGCAATCGAGGCTTACGAATACACGCTGGCGATAAACGAGAATTTCCATATGGCCCTGTTCAATATCGGAAATGCACTGGCCAATTCAGGACGTTTTAAAGAGGCCATTGATAAATACCGGGAGTTTCTGGAATTTGATCCGGATAATGATGATGCTTACTGCTACATTGGCGAGTGTTATCTGAATCTGGATGACCAGTTATTATCGGAGCATAATTACCAAAAAGCAATTTCTATAAATCCGGATAATGATACCGCACATTTTGGAGTTGGCCTTATTATGTGGATTGCCAAAAAGTACGACAGAAGTGTCGACTACATCAAGAAAGCCATAAAAATCGACAAGCAAAACTCAGAATACTGGCTGACTTTAGGCAAGGTACAAAACGATGCTGATGATTTGGATGAAGCGATAAAAGCCTTTAAACAAGGCGCACGAGTTGATGCTGAAAATACCGAAATTTGGTTGACCTGGGCAGAAACTTTAATGAAGCACGGGGAAACAAAAGGTGCCATCCGAATTCTGAAAAAGGCCATCGATAATAACGACGATTCGATGTTAAAATACCGTTTGGTGGCCATATTGCTTGGAGCCCGGAAACGTAAAGAAGCCTACGAATGGTTGCGATCGGCAATGTTGCAGGATTTTGAGAACATCAATTACCTGTTCGATATTTACCCGAGAGCATTAAAAAGCAAACAGCTTAAAAAAGTTGTTGACGATTTCCGCCGTGGCGATAAATAGCAAATTGAAGTTCTATTATAATCCAGCCTTTACACCAATTTCCTTTCCAACCTTTATATCTAATTTATTCTGAGACAATGCTCTTTATTCTGAACAAAAGGCAACCCCTGACTCAACATATTATTAAACATGCCACATCCCCGACCTAACACAATACGCTGTTTTTCAACCCATTAGTTTCAATAAAAATAAAAACGACAAGTCTAAATATAATTATGATTTGTTTTTAAAAAAAGAAGGCAATATTTTTGATTGTCACCAAATAACAAAACAACTCTTTTACATTAAAGAACTCCAGCAATCAAATACATTAAGATGAAATCATTACCTCAAATCGGAAAAAACAAATTTATTGGATAAGCCTCCCCGGGAGCTTGGTCCACTCGTTACTTTGTTCCCGGCCCGGGGAGGCAGGCAGTTTTGATAAACCGCCCGTGCAAAACTACCATCCGGGACGCACTTTTGCAAATTGGCAGCTGTGAAAGTGGGGTAAAATACTGAAGTACATTTAATTATGAAATTTTTAGTAAAGAAAATTCTAATCGTATGTGCATTTGTTTTCGGAATTGCTTTTGTTAGCCATGCAACGACTTGTTTAACCGTAAGAATTCATTGTGGAGATGGAACAGGAACAAATGGTACGGTTTGTGGCGACGATTATGACGATGCAATAGAAGAGGCAATGGATATGTTTGAAGCCGTTTGTGACTAAATAAT
>NZ_CAJXTC010000023.1 GCF_913060805.1 uncultured Draconibacterium sp. | reverse complement strand
ATTCCCGATGCCAGTTCAAGGTCGAGTAGTTCGCGCGGAAATTCATTTCCTGCCTCAATGTAAGCGTCAAGCTCGTAGAGCAGACAGCATTTTAGTTTTCCGCAGGCACCGGCCATTTTTTGCGCCGATGGCGACAGGCCTTGCTTTAGCGCCGCTTCCGACGAAATACTTGAAAAATCGGTTCGCCAGCTCGAGCAACACAATTCTCGACCGCATGAGCCAATTCCTCCAATCAAACCGGCTTCCTGGCGGGCACCAATTTGTTTCATTTCCACTTTAATACGGAATTCGCGGGCATATACTTTAATCAGCTCCCTGAAATCAACACGGCCTTCGGCTAAGTAGTAAAAAATTGCTTTTTTGTTGTCGCCTCTGAACTCAACATCGCCAATTTTCATGTCCAGCCCAAGTTCCTGTGCTGCCTGGCGTGCACGTATCATGGTGGCTTTTTCGCGGCTGCGTGCCTCGTTCAGTTTCTGAATATCGGCATCGGAAGCTTTGCGGTAAACCACATTCAGGTCATAACGCGACGGGTTTTTTATCCGCAGCTTAAATTGTTTTTCGGCCAGGTAACCGGTTAGGGTTACTTCGCCAACATCGTGCCCCGGCGAGGAGGCAACAACTATACGGTCTCCACGTTTTAGCGGAAGATTTTCAACATTTTTATAGTATTCTTTGCGGGTTGACTTAAACTTAACTTCAACAATATCTGATTTATCGGTGGTGTCTGGCAAATCACTCAGCCAGTCGTATCCTTGTGTTATGCTACTTGTTGAATTATTGAACGAACATCCATTACAACTCATATAATCCTCTCTGCTTTCTGTCTGATGCGTGGCTTGCGCATTTATTGCACTGAGCTTCACGTGCATCTTGTAAATAATTCAATGCAAAGATTAGAAAAAGAATTGAATTTTCTAATCTGGAACAAGTCTAAATTAAAATATTATATTTTATTTAGGCCGGAAATGAGCTTTTTTGTTCCTTTATTGAAAATTAAATAAGGCAGAAAACTTTCATGAATCTCTTAAAGCGGCTTTTAGTTGTAGTATTTGTGGCCCTCGCATTTAATGGGCTGGCTTTTCAACTTTCAGAAAGGGCAACGGTTAGCATAATTACCTGCAGCCCTGGAAATGAGGCATATTCGGTTTATGGTCATTCGGCCATTCGCGTAAAAGATCCAATGTTGAATTATGACGTGGTTTTTAACTACGGAATTTTTGATTTTAGCAGCCCCAATTTTCTGTATCGTTTTTGTGCCGGGCAAACCGATTACTTGCTTGGCGCTTATCGTTTTGAAAGTTTTTTGAATGAATACCGGCACGATAAACGCAGCGTTTTTGAGCAGGAATTAAATCTTACAGCGCAGGAAAAACAAGCGGTTATTGATTTTCTAGTGTGGAATGCACAGCCCGAAAACAGGGTGTACCGCTATAATTTTTTCTTTGATAACTGTGCCACGCGGGTGCGCGATGTAATTGCCGACAACGTAAATGGCGGCATTACTTACACCGACAGTGCCAGTCATAAAACCTTGCGAACGCTGATAAAAGATTGTCACCACAAAATAAGATGGTTGAATTTTGGTATCGATTTTTTGGTGGCAGCTGAGTCCGATCGTGAGGCAACGCTTGAAGAAGAAATGTTTTTGCCCGATTATGTGATGCAGCATTTTGCAACGGCAAAAAGAAATGATAACGGGCAGAATATTGCGCAACCGGTTCAGGTACTTTACCAGGCGCCGGAACAAACTCAAATTCTGACATGGCTTTGGGGGCCGCTCATGGTTTTTTCATTGTTGTTGCTGGTGGTAGCCTATTTCACATGGAAACAGTTTAAGAACGAAAAAATGAAGCCCGCGCTTGATATTGTGCTTTACGGGATAAACGGACTTGGTGGTTTGTTGCTCACCTGGTTTACCATTTATTCCGAACATCCGGCAATGAGCCCGAATTATAACCTGATGTGGCTGGTTCCGCTGAGTCTGCCATTTGCAATTCTATGGCTACGAAAAAAATGGCGTTCGGCGATTCGTTATTATCACCCTATTTTTGCGGTTTGGATGATCTTGTTTTTTATTTCGGCACCTTTTCTGCCGCAAAAATTTCATCCGGTGTTTTTCATCATGGCAGCCACATTTTTTATTCGGGCAGTGGCGCATTCGTTATTAATTTTGAAGTCTTTAAAAGCGGCTCGCAGTTAATTTATTTATTGGAATTATCTTTTGCACCGTTCTTTAGAGCGGTGTAAAAAAGAGGATATTTCAGCAGTGATTTTTTAGATTTTTTGTAAACTTCATTCTACAAAAAATCTAAAAAATCAGATTGGTCTGGATGCTTTGGTATCACCGCCTTAAAAGACGGTGCAAAAAATAGTTTTCGGAACTTGAATCAAAGTCATCAGCGATATTTAATTGTAATCCAATTTCTTTTATCGCAGTTACTTTTGCCTTTTTCCTTTCAACTTTTGCCTTGGTGCAACCCGATATTGTTGAAAAGTTTGGATGAACAAATTTGTCATGGATTTCTTCCATGCATTGAAACAATTATCTTTGCTCAACGATGGCAAAAAAGGAAAAGAAATATGTAGAAACTCCGCTGATGAAGCAATATTATACCATCAAGGATAAACATCCTGATGCGGTGTTGCTTTTTCGTGTGGGCGATTTTTATGAAACATTTGGAGAAGATGCCATAAAGGCGGCGGAAATTCTGGGAATTACATTAACGCGCCGGGCAAATGGTTCCGCCAGTTATGTGGAGTTGGCAGGTTTTCCGCATCATGCGCTGGATACTTATTTACCCAAGTTGGTGCGGGCCGGACAGCGGGTTGCGATTTGCGAGCAGCTGGAAGATCCGAAAATGACCAAGAAAATCGTGAAACGTGGGATTACCGAGTTGGTAACTCCGGGGGTTTCCATCAACGATAATATTCTTGAGAACCGCGAAAACAACTTCCTCGCATCGGTCCATTTCGATAAAAAACGGGCAGGTATTGCCTTTCTCGATATCTCAACCGGTGAGTTTTTAGCTGCCGAAGGTAGTTTTGAATACATCGACAAATTATTGAATTCGTTTCAACCCAAAGAAGTGTTGTTTCAACGCGGAAGAGGGAAGGAGTTTAACGATCTGTTCGGGACAAAATTTTACACCTTTAATCTGGAAGACTGGGTGTACACCGACGATGCTGCAAACGACCGCCTGACCCGGCATTTTGAAACCAGTTCGTTAAAAGGTTTTGGTGTGCATAACATGCAGTTGGGTATTATTGCTGCCGGAGCGATTTTGCATTATCTCGATATTACGCAACACCAGAAGTTAAGTCATATCTCGGGATTAAGCCGGATTGAGGAAGAACACTATGTTTGGCTCGACCGGTTTACCATTCGTAACCTCGAGTTGTTTGCACCGCTTCACGAAAGTGGTAAAGCACTCATCAACGTGATCGATAAAACCATCACACCAATGGGATCGCGCTTGCTGAAACGTTGGATGGCGCTGCCTTTAAAAGATATCGATCCGATAAACGAGCGGCTGGAAGTTGTCGAGCTTTTTCTGAAAGATCCGGAAACCAAAGAAAACCTGGAAGAACACCTCCGTCAGATGGGCGATTTGGAACGACTGATTTCAAAAGTTGCAGTCGGTCGCATCAATCCACGCGAAGTAGTGCAGGTAAAAAATGCATTGGCGGCAATTGTGCCTATAAAGGCTGCCTGCGCCAGTGTTGACAATCCGGCTTTAAATCGTTTTGCCGAGCAGTTAAATCCTTGTGATCTGATTCGGGAGCGTATCGAAAAGCAAATTGTTGCCGATCCGCCAACAGCAGTGAATAAAGGAAAAGTAATTGCCGAAGGTGTTTCTGAGGAACTGGATGACCTGCGAAAAATCGCTTACTCAGGAAAAGATTACCTGGCGCAAATTCAGAAACGTGAAAGTGAAAAACATGGAATTCCATCGCTGAAGATCAGTTTCAACAATGTTTTTGGTTACTACATTGAAGTGAGGAATACGCACAAAGATAAGGTGCCGGCTGATTGGATTCGCAAACAAACGCTGGTAAGTGCCGAGCGATATATTACCGAGGAATTAAAAGAATACGAGCAGAAAATTCTTGGTGCTGAGGAGAAAATCCAGGTGCTCGAAGGCCGGCTTTTTGGTGAATTGATTTTTGCACTGTCAGAATACATTTCAGCTATTCAGTTGAACTCCCATATTCTGGCACAAATCGATTGTCTCTTGTCGTACGCCACATGCGCAACATCCTATAAATATTTTCGGCCGGAGGTGAACGATGCTACTTCAATCGAGATCAAAGAGGGGCGGCATCCTGTAATAGAGCATCAGTTGCCAATTGGCGATTCGTACATCGCAAACGACGTAAAACTTGATCAGGAAGATCAACAGATCATAATTATTACGGGGCCGAACATGGCCGGTAAATCGGCACTGCTGCGTCAAACAGCGTTAATTGTGCTGATGGCGCAAATGGGATCGTTTGTTCCTGCCGAAGTCGCAAAAATCGGTTTTGTAGATAAAATATTTACCCGTGTTGGAGCTTCGGATAATATTTCGCTGGGCGAATCAACTTTTATGGTGGAGATGAACGAAGCGGCGAGCATTCTGAATAATGTTTCCGATCGCAGCCTGATTCTTTTCGACGAGCTGGGGCGCGGAACATCAACTTACGACGGAATTTCCATCGCCTGGTCGATTGTGGAGCATCTGCACGAACATGCTTTCACCAAAGCAAAAACACTGTTTGCCACCCACTATCACGAGCTGAACGAAATGGAGGGAGCTTTCCCGCGCGTGAAAAACTTTAACGTTTCCATAAAAGAGGTGGGCAACAAAGTTATTTTCTTACGAAAACTGGTTCGTGGAGGAAGTAATCACAGTTTTGGTATCCATGTGGCGGGCATGGCAGGCATGCCAAAATCGGTAATTCAACGTGCCGAGCAGATATTATCGAAGTTGGAAGGCGGAAAAGAGAAGGAAAGTTTAAGTAAACCTTTAGAAGAGATTGGCGAAAATCGCGAAGGCATGCAGTTGAGCTTTTTTCAACTGGATGATCCTGTGCTAAAGCAAATTAGGGATGAGATTGCCGGGCTCGACGTGAATAATCTGACGCCAATTGAAGCCCTGAACAAGCTAAATGAAATAAAGAAATTGACAGGAATTTCTTAATGGACTTCAATAATTTTTGCCAGATAAAAAAATAGCAATATATTTGCATCGCTTTTGAAAAAGCAAGTTCATTAAAATATGCGAGAATAGCTCAGTTGGTAGAGCACGACCTTGCCAAGGTCGGGGTCGCGGGTTCGAGTCCCGTTTCTCGCTCATTCACGATAATCCAAAGGATGCCCGGGTGGTGGAATTGGTAGACACGTTGGACTTAAAATCCAATGATCATTATGATCGTGCGGGTTCAAGTCCCGCCTCGGGTACCATTTTTTGCGAGAATAGCTCAGTTGGTAGAGCACGACCTTGCCAAGGTCGGGGTCGCGGGTTCGAGTCCCGTTTCTCGCTCAAAACTAAGACTGCATATTAATTTATGTGGTCTTTTTTTATGCCTTAAATTTAGCAGAATAGCTCGGTTGGTAGAGCACGATCCGTCAACTGACGGATCGGGGGCGCGGGCCCTGACGATTCCCGAGGAATGTCAGGATGCTGACCAAAAGCGTCAGCATTCGAGTCCCGCCTGTCCTGACATAATCGTCAGGATTTCTCGCTCTTAAAAGGCTTCACATTTTTGTGAGGCCTTTTTTTGCCTAATATTTTCTTTTGGTTGGCTGCCGGGCTTATCGCTTTACCGGTTTTGTCAAGCTTGGTTTTTGTAATTGCTACGCGGGCTCCCATTGTCGCCTTCGTCCAATAACAAAAACTGGTCGCTTGTCTGCAACAGGGTGTCGCTGCAATCCCTGCCAAAGGGGCCTGTGGTTATAAGTTTTTGCACCATGCTTTAGCTTGGTGGCACTTTAATAAGGAAAAGGAATGGCTTTAGCCTTTAAAGGCTAAAGCCACGGAGCAAAATACTGTATTTCGAATTTTAAGGACTAAAGTCCGGAGTTGGGAATTATGCTTAACCCCGGCAGTAATGCCGGGGTTTGTGAACTGTAACAGACACCGGACTTTAGTCCTTAACTAATAACTTCCCTTTCTTTGTCACTTCCGAATTTGCAATACTTTTTCTTTCCCAACATTATTGCTATTTTCACATGCAACCAATTAAACTAAATCATGCAAAAACAAATTCATCTATCGGTTTGGGTACTGTTTTTAAGTGCCGTATTATTTTCATGTCAACCCGCGCAGCAAAAAGCAGAACCACAGGCTGACGCATCACAATTCATAACTATCAGTGGACCGGACCTGATCGCACCCAATGGTGAGAAATTCTTTATCCAGGGAATCAACCTGGGTAACTGGCTAAATCCGGAAGGTTATATGTTCAAATTCCAAAAAACCAGTTCCGCACGGCTTATCGACAATATGTTTCGCGAAGCGGTGGGGCCTGATTTTACCAACGAATTTTGGAAAGAATTCAAGGATAATTACATCACCCGCGAAGATATTCGTTATTTAAAAAGCACAGGCGTGAATTCTATTCGCCTGCCGTTTCATTATAAACTGTTTACCGATGAGGATTACATGGGGCTTTATTCCAACCAGGATGGTTTCGCGCGCATCGATAGTTTGGTGGAGTGGTGCCGCGAATCGGACTTGTACATTATTTTGGATATGCACGATGCCCCCGGTGGACAAACCGGAGCCAATATCGACGATAGCTACGGTTACCCGTGGTTGATGGTTAGCCAAGAAAGTCAGGAGTTGTTTGTGGAGATCTGGCGAAAAATTGCCGACCGTTATAAAAACGAACCAATAATTTTAGGCTACGATTTGCTGAACGAACCAATTGCCACCTATTTCCCGGAAGATGAAGAAATGTTGAACAAACAACTGGAACCACTTTATATGAAAGCAGTAAAAGCCATTCGCGAAGTGGATAACAACCACATTGTTTTGTTGGGGGGAGCGCAGTGGAACGGCAATTTCAAAGTGTTTACCGATTCCAAGTTCAACGACAAAATGATGTACACTTGTCACCGCTACTGGTGCGATACCATGCAAGCAAATATTCAGGATTTTGTTGACTTCCGCGACTCCGTGAATTTGCCAATCTACATGGGAGAAACCGGCGAGAATACGGATGAGTGGATCGCTGCCTGGACGCGCCTGATGATAAAAAACAATATCGGTTACCACTACTGGCCGTATAAAAAAATGGGAAGTCCGCGTTGTATGGTTACCATTCCAACACCTGAAAACTGGGATATAATTGTAGACTTTGCTGAAGGACCGCGTGATACGTACGAGGCAGTGCAGGCAAATCGTCCCGATCAGGAGCTGGTTAAAAAAGTGATGATGGAATACATTGCTAACCTGAAACTGGCAAAATGCGAGATAAATGAAGGGTATATTCGGGCGATGGCAATGGAGCCGTAATTAGCTTGCTTTTCCATTAAAAAATACTTTGTAAAAAAATCAAAAAGTCCGGTTTTTGTTTGAACTTCCCAAATTGAATGACGATATTGTTCGCCCGTTATTGCTGTGCGCAAAAGGAATCGTAAGTCAAAATTTCAAAACCATTAATCATGAATTTCAAATTTAAACTGTTGATAGTGCTTTGTGGGTTTTTCTCACTTGCAAAAGTTCAGGCTCAGGACACCAAAAAGCCCAATATTATTCATATTCTTGCCGATGATGTGGGCTTCGACGATCTGAGTTGTTTTGGCTCGAAGGACATCAATACGCCTAACCTGGATAAGTTGGCAGCAGAAGGCATGAAGTTCACGAGTTTTTATGCGCCACACGGTACATGTACGCCATCTCGGGCAGCCACTTTAACCGGTCGATATGCGCCAAGGGTAAATAACGGTACGGGCTTGTACGTGCTGTTTCCGCATTCGAAACATGGTTTGGAAGACGAGCTGGAGGTTTCAATCACCGAATTGCTAAAAGAACAAGGCTACACTACCGGATTATACGGTAAATGGCACTTAGGACACTTGCCACAGTATTTGCCATGTGTTCATGGTTTCGACGAGTTTCTGGGAATTCCTTATCCCAACGATCATGGCCCGGAGCGTATCGGGAATTCGGGCTGGCGACCAAATGGTATCAGCGATCCGGAGATTCCGTTAATCGAGCAGGCGCAAATTATAAAACGATGCGACAACAATGACTTGGCCGAGCTTCCGGCATTGTTTACCCGCGAAGCCTGCAAGTTTATATACCGCGCAACACAGGAGGACAAACCGTTCTATCTGCAATATGCAAACATCGAAACGCACACGCCCTGGTTTGTTCCAAAAGGTTTCGAAGGGCAAAGCAAAGCCGCGGCATATGGCGACGCTGTTGAATACCTCGACCGTTCGGTGGGCATCATTCTAAATACCTTAAAGCGACTGAAAATTGAAGACAATACAATCATCGTATTTTCTTCGGATAATGGCCCGTTGGTGCACCGCGACGAGGAGTTGGAAAACTGCTACGGAAAGTTTGGTTTTACCGATCCCGACCGCGAGCACATTTTGCGCGAAGGCAAATACCAGGAACGTTACGAAGGTGGAATCCGGGTATCGTGTATTATGAAATGGCCGGATGTAATTCCTGCAGAGACTGAATGTGATGTACCAGTAACGGGCATGGATCTGTTTACCACATTTGCCAATATTGCTGGTGCCGAAATTCCTACCGACAGGGTAATCGATGGGAAAAATATTTTGCCTCTTATGAAAAATGAAGCAGGAGCTGTTGCACCTCATAAAGCGGTGTATGGTTTTACTGCAACAGGAAGACTAATGAGTGTGAGGTATAAAAACTGGAAACTGATATTGCCCGGAGAACACTGGACCGGAAATTTGGATACAGCACATTTATACGATGTGGAAAACGATCCGGGTGAGAAGGAAAATGTTGCTGATAAAAATCCCGACGTGGTGGACACCATTTTAGCTATGGCCGAACAGGCAGAGGATGCTATAAAAAATAATAAGCCAATACAGGATTAGAAAACTCCCGTTAAAATGGGAAATGACAAAATAAAAAAGCGCGCCAATGGCACGCTTTTCTTTTTATATTTTATGCATGGTTTAATTAAACACATAGCGCACATTAAATCCAAAACCACCCCAGTGGAGGTCGGTATTGTCAATAATCTCCAGCGCCGGGCGGTAATCAAGTCCTAAAACCAGCGGAATTTCCACAAACCGGTATTCAAGGCCAATTTCAAAAGCTGCTCCCAGATTAAAATCTGTTTCTGATTTATGGTCTCCGGCAACAACATAGTCGTGATCGATAATGGCCAGGTATGGTCCAACACCCATATACCAGTTAAAAGCTTCGTCGGCCAGCGGACGGTAAAGGAAATCCCACAATAGGTCGGCAGCTACACCGTCGCCAAACGAAAGGTCGGCATGCAAACGGTTAAATTCTCCTGTCGAGAAAATTCCATCAACTGCAACGCTTCCGGCCGAAACATCGCCAAAACGTATACCAAGTTCCTGTGCGTTTCCAATAAAAATACCTGTAACAGCTAAAATTGCTGTCAATACAATTCTTTGTAGTGTCTTTTTCATTTTGTAAAAATTGTTTTCTGAATTAATAATTATTTCGCTAAAATCTTAATCAAATCTCCACGTCTCAACACATCGCTCAACTCGCGGTTGTTCAGCAAAGCCATTTCTTCAAATCTGTCTTGCGGAACTTTGTAGTAGTCAAAAGCATCTTTCAACGAAACCGATGCACTGTTAATTGAAATGACCTTAATGCGGTCGGGTTGAATATTAAGTTTTGAAGCGTCGGTAAGTCGCGCAAAGTTCTTCATGGTCGACTCAAACGCAGGTTTATACCCATTAAAATTCGCATCTAAACAAAGACCGTGAAAAGTATAAACCATCGCATCTTTTTCGATAAAATACGACAGGATTTTTAGCCCCTGTTCTTGCCCCGCATTGTTTTGCGAAACCTGTTCCGAAAGGGTAACCACCGCATTCAGTCCGTTCACTTTTACATTGTTTTTATCGATGAGTTTAAGTTGTAAATCGGATATTGTTTTTTGCGCAACTGCATCGGCACCTTTTTCCTGCGTCAGCTCAAAAATAATTGCAGCATCCTTGTTCTCAGGAACAATTTGCACCTGAAGCGGCGAATTTATCAGTGTCCAGCTTTTGGGTATCGGGAACTGAAATGCCAGATCGGGATGATAAAACATGCTGTTCTCTTCAAAACCGTGACGTGGGTTTTCACCATACACAATTCCGTCGATCATCTTCAGATATTCGTCGGACTTTACAGCGTAATTTTGTTGGGGCAGTTGAGCTTGCCATTCGGCCGTTTTTTGATTTACGGCAACAGTTCTGTCACCCGGATCGGGGTGTGTCGACATCCAAATCGGAACGCCGGCAGTGCTCCCTTCGCCACCTCCCTGCATTTTATCAAGCACAGTGAAAAAGTCGGCCATTTTGTGGGCATCGTAACCAATTTTGGTCGAATATTCAACACCCAAACGGTCGGCTTCACGTTCGTTGGCGCGGCTAAAACTTAAAAACAACAGTTCCATAGCTGCGGTAGCTTCGCCGGCAAACTGCGCCACTTCGGGCACGGCAATCATTCCGGCGGCCAGTGCAAACTGGCTGAGTTGCTGTCGTGTTTGTTGTTGAGCCGAATGTCGTGCCGTAACGTGACCTATTTCGTGGCCCAATACACCCAGCAGTTCTGCTTCGTTATTAAACTGCGCCAGTATTCCGCGGGTAAAATATACATATCCGCCCGGCACGGCAAAAGCATTTACCACCGGCGAATCCAATACCCTGAAATGAAATTGTAAGTCTGGGCGATGCGAGATTTTCCCTATTTCGGTACCTTTTTCCGTTATAAAATTCAGCAGTTCTTCATCATCATACAATCCAAATGTTGAAATAACCGTTGGGTCGTATTGTGCTCCCATGGCAATTTCCTGTTCTTCCGTCATAAACATCAGCTCCTTTTTCCCGGTAACGGGATTTATGGCGCACGACGGTATCAGTAGCACTAACGAAACGGTTAAAAGAATTACTGAAAATGTTTTGATTGTTTTCATTTTTCTCGAATTTTTGAAGGATGGTTAAGAATTCACATTTATTCGTGTCAAATTGTTATTTATGGCTTGCCTGTATGGGCTTAATTGTTAAATTCGCTCTTACACAAAGATAATATTTACTTCATTTTTTAAAATCACCCGTATGTTAATACGTAAAACTGTACTTATTTATTTTAGCCTTTTGGCGTTTCTGTTTTCGGCTAATGCGCAGAACGAAGCAATGTCGAAAATCGATATTCCTGATTTAACCGAATACCTCACATTTATTGCTTCCGACGAATTGCAGGGCAGAGAACTGGGCACCGAAGTTGACGGACTTGAAATTACGGCAAATTACCTGGCCGATTATGCAAAAGAAATTGGGCTGAAACCCGCAGTGGAAAACTATTTTCAGCCGGTGCCAATTTTGCACACTGCACTTAGTACAGATGATTTTATTGAAGTAAACAATAAAAAGGGCAAATCGGTTTACCGCACCGAAGAACTCGTGAAGCTCAATCAGACTCCCGGCGTTTTTAGTCTTGATGAAGAGCCGGTTGTATTCATCGGTTTTGGCGAAAATTTGGAGTCGCTCGATATAAAAGACAAGCTGGTTGTTGTTGCGCAGGGAAATGCGGAATCGTTTTCGGGCGAAGAGGCATTTGAGTGGCAAAACCGCGTAGAGCGCGCCAAAATGAATGCCATCATGGAAAAGCAGCCAAAGGCTATGCTGATGATTACGAATCCGAAAGACACCGAAAATAAAACCTTTAAACAATTGCAAGGTTGGATGAGCCGTCCGGGGTACAGCGTAAAAACTGACGATGTTTCTGCGCAGCCTGCCGTTTTGCTGGCCACTCCAAAAGTTGCAGATGCTTTGCTGGGTAAAAATGGTCAATACAAAAAGTACCTTGAAGAAGTAGCCGCTGGATCAGAAGCAGTATCTGAAGTTTCAGAAACATTAAGCCTGAAATCGGGATCGGAGCCAGAATTGCTGGAGGGAAAAAATGTAATTGCTTATGTTGAAGGATCGGACCCGGTTTTGAAGAACGAATACATTGTTTTCATGGCGCATTACGATCATCTTGGTGTTGGAAAAGATGGCGATGTGTACAACGGTGCCGACGACAACGGATCGGGAACTGTGGCCATTATGGAAGTGGCAGAAGCTTTTGCATCTCTGGAGCAAAAACCGAAACGTAGTATCGTTTTTCTGTGGGTAACCTGCGAAGAGAAAGGACATTTCGGATCGAGCTATTATTGCGATCACCCTATTTTCCCGTTGGATAAAACAGTTGCTTCTATTAACCTCGATATGGTTGGGCGCGTTTACGATGGCCCGCGCGACGATGTATGGAAAGACTCCCCCAAAAAAGTGAAAGACTTTGATGGGCTCTACACGCTGTCGAACGATGTGTGGCCCGAGTTGGCCGAGATAAATGCGGCGCACTGTGCCGAGTTGGGATTAGTGCCCGACACCAGTTTGCCAAAAGAGCGTTTTTTACGTGCCAGCGATCATTACCATTTCCACAAATACGGTGTGCCAATTTTAAATTACGCCACCGGTTATCATGCCGATTACCACAAAGTTGGCGATGAGGTGGAACGAATAAACTTTGAAAAAATAAAGCGTGTTGCCGATCTTTGCTTTTTAGTAGGTTTTGATTTGGCCAATAAAGAAGACGTAGAATTTTAATCGAATTATATTAAACCTAAAAACATGAACACCAAACTACTTTTTACGCTGTTTTGTGTGGCAGTTTCAATTGTGGCTGTTGCGCAAAAAAAGGAATTGCAAACCATTACCGAGAATGATCTGAAAGCGCATCTGGAATTTATTGCCAGCGACAATATGCGAGGGCGCGATTTTTTTACCGAAACGCCGGGCGTTGATCTTGCTGCCGATTACCTGAAATCTCAATGTGCAAAAATGGGCCTGACTCCCGGAGTTGAAGGCTATTTTCAGAATATTGAGATGGAAGCTGTAACGCCAGATTTGGATCAGACTGTGCTAAGTTTAAAAGACGCCAACGGAAATATAAGCTACCAGACAAAGGATATTTTTTCGTTGGGAGGACCTGCAAAAAATGACACTATTAGGGGCGATGTGGTGTTTGCCGGTTATGGCTGGTACAACGAGGATACCAAATACAACGACACAAAAGACCTGGATTTAAAAGGTAAAATTGTGCTGGTTATGACCCGCACGCTTGAGCAGGCAAAAGAAGGAGCTGAGCCCGACATGGATACCGAAATGAAAAAAATGTCGCGGGCAATGATGGGAGGCGCCAAAGCTTTGGTTTTGGTAAACGATCCGATGAATCCAAATACTGAATACATTGAAAGCATACGCAAATATGCAACCGGCGGAAACCTGAAGTTAAAAGGAGCTAAAGAAGGGATGATTATTCCGATCCGACTGATTTTTGGAACCGATGAGTTAGCCGATAAAATGTTGGAAGGATCGGGGAAAACCTTAGCCGGATTGCAACAGGAAATTAACAAAAGCGAAAGCCCGAAATCTTTTGCCATTAACAACCTGACAACGGAGGTAGACCTCGTGAAATCGACCGACAACATAGTGGGAAAAAATGTAATTGCAATGGTTGAAGGCAGCGATCCGGAATTGAAGAAAGAGTGCATTATTTTTACCGCGCACTACGATCATTTGGGAACCGATGGTGAAGGTGGTATATACAACGGTGCCGATGATAACGGAACAGGAACAGTTGCTTTGCTGGAAATTGCTGAGGCTTTCCAAAGCATGAAAAAGAAACCTAAACGCACTATCGTTTTTGCGTGGGTAACCGGCGAAGAAAAAGGGCTGCTTGGCTCGGATTATTACTCACAGCATCCGGTAATTTCAATGGAAAATACTTTGGCTGATATTAACCTCGATATGATCGGTCGTTCGGCAGAAAAGGAACTGGATTCAGTGGATGTGAATTCAAAAAGTTTAGCAGGACCTAACGGAATGTACATCATTTCAGGCCGACAAAGTACCGAGCTGCTGGACATTAGCGACGAAGTTTGCGAAGATCTTGGTCTTGTGCCGAGCGATGAACTTACAAAAGCCTTTTTAACCCGCAGCGATTATTACCACTTTTATAAAAATGGCGTGCCAATTCTTGGTTTGTCAACCGGTTTGCACGACGATTATCACGAAATTACCGATGAGCTGGACAAGATCGATTTTCATAAAATGAAAAGGGTTACACAGTATGCATTTTCAGTAGCTTACAAGTTGGCCAATCAAAAGAAACGTTTGGTGGTAGATAAGCCGGTCATATAGTTTTGGGAATTCATTTTCCGAGAAACAGCTCTTTCAATCAATTTTGAAAGAGCTGTTTTTTTTTGCCCCAATCCGGACCTGCAAAGTCATGACTTTTGACTGATAAATTTGTGTTAATTATTTACTCCTCATAATCGTGTTTGAAATGAGCAAAAGTTAAAAACATACTTTTGTGCTCTAAAAATATAGATATCTATATATAACAATACGAAAAATGTCAAAATATTTAATCATTGGAGGAGTTGCCGGTGGTGCAACAGTGGCGGCCAGGCTGCGTCGATTAGACGAGCAGGCGGAGATAATAATGTTTGAACGTGGAGCACATATTTCATATGCAAACTGCGGATTGCCCTATTATATCGGAGATGTTATTAAAGATCGGGAGAAATTGCTTTTACAAACACCCGAGAGTTTTAAAGCCCGCTTAAACGTTGAAGTGCGGGTTTTTAACGAAGTTGTGAAAATTGATCGCGAAAAGCAGGCGGTTGTTGTTCGCAATGTGAAAACCGGCGAGGAGTATACCGAATCGTACGATAAGTTGGTATTATCGCCGGGAGCGGAACCGATTAAACCACCGATTTCGGGAATTAAAGATCCATCGATTTTTACGCTACGAAATGTTGCCGATACAGATAAAGTAAAAGCGTACTGCAACGATCATCAACCAAAAAGAGCGGTAGTAGTTGGTGCCGGTTTTATCGGGCTTGAAATGGCCGAAAACCTGCACCATTTAGGAATGAAAGTGTCGATTGTGGAAATGGCCAAACAGGTGATGGCACCGCTTGATTACGAAATGGCGGCAGTCGTTCACCAGCACCTGAAAACAAAACAGGTGGAGTTCTTTTTGAAAGACGGAGTAACTTCATTTAAACGCGAAGATGGCGTGTTGAATGTTACCTTACAATCGGGACGCCAGATTGAAACAGATCTCGTTATCCTGTCGATTGGTGTAAAACCGGAAAATAAACTGGCTCGCGAAGCCGGATTGAATCTGGCTCCAAATGGCGGAATTATTGCCAACGAATATTTGCTGAGCAACGACGAAAATATCTACGTATTGGGAGATGCTATGGCTTTTCCACATCCGATTACCGGAAAACTAAGCAATATCTATTTGGCTGGTCCGGCTAACAAACAAGGCCGTATTGTAGCCGACAATATTGTTAGCGGAAATACACGTAAATACAAAGGAGCCATCGCAACCGCTATCGCTAAAGTGTTCGATATTACTGTGGCATCAACTGGTATTCCTGAAAAAACGCTGAAGAATGAAATGATGCCTTACACGGCAAATATTATTCACGGTGCCTCGCATGCTGGTTATTATCCCGATGCTTTGCCATACACGCTGAAAATTCTTTTCCATCCTGAAAATGGTAAATTGTATGGTGCGCAAATGATCGGTTACGAAGGAGTTGACAAACGTATCGACCTAATCGCAACCGTGCTGAAACAAGGTGGTAGCATTTACGATCTTCAGGATATTGAGCACGCATATGCACCTCCGTTTTCATCGGCAAAAGATCCGGTGAACCAGGCTGGTTTTGCGGCAGAAAATATCGTAAGCGGCAAACTGAAAATCGTAAGCTGGGATGAGATTCATAACTTTCATTCGGAAAACATTGTGTTGCTCGATGTTCGTACAGCTGCAGAAAACGAATTGGGTCACATTGAAGGTTCGGTGAATATTCCGGTTGACGATATACGCGAAAGATTGAACGAACTTCCAAAAGACAAAAAGATAATCGTTTATTGTGGTGTTGGACTTCGTGGTTACATTGCCTGCCGGATTCTTTCACAATCGGGTTTCAGTGAAGTTTATAACCTGAGTGGTGGTTACAAAACTTACGAGCACTCCATCTGTAAACAAAGTAACGAAGATATTTTCGAGGCCAACTATATTACCAAAAACGATCACATTTATCGCGGAAAAGCGAATAACGGACAGGCAGTAATTGAAGGAGCGCCGGTAAAAACCATTCAGGTTGATGCTTGTGGTTTGCAATGCCCGGGGCCAATTTTAAAGCTGAAACAGCAAATTGAAAACATCGAACCCGGCGAGCGTTTGGAGCAAATTGCTACCGACATGGGTTTTATGAAAGATGTGAAATCGTGGTGTAACATGACCGGCAACAAGTTGGTTTCTGTTTCTGCTGATAAGGGCAAAGTAAAAGCGTTGATCGAAAAAGGCAAAAAGCAAGAGGAAAGCAGTGCGAAGACGAGCGTGGCACCGGCAAAAAATAAAACCATGGTGGTTTTTAGCGACGATATGGATCGTGCTCTCGCATCGCTGGTAATTGCCAATGGAGCTGCAGCCATGGGAAGCAAAGTAACCTTGTTCTTCACTTTCTGGGGATTGAATGTGATCAAAAAATCGGACAAGCCGCATGTTGATAAAGACGTGATGAGTAAGATGTTTGGTTCGATGATGGCTAAAGATGCCGGAGATTTGAAACTCTCGAAAATGAATATGATGGGAGTGGGCGCGAAAATGATGAAAAAGCGAATGCTGGCTAAAAAAGTAGATTCGCTGGAAGACATGCTTCAGACAGCCATGGAAAATGGTGTGCAAATGATTGCCTGCCAAATGTCGATGGATGTGATGGGCGTTGACAAAGAAGAACTGATGGAAGGCGTTGAAATTGGCGGTGTGGCTACTTATTTGGAAGAAGCTGACCAGTCGAATTTGAATTTATTCATATAAAAGATTAGAACGCAGATAACGCAGGTTTAGAAGATTTGCGCTGATAATATAATTGAGGGTTTCACTAATAGTGAAACCCTCAATTTTTTGGATATAAAAAAGCTGCCCAAACCGAGCAGCTTTCATTGTAATATTTTTATTTGAACTATTGTCTGGCAGCTTTCAAACCTTCAGTTGTAGTGTAATATTTTACGATCATATTTGGTACTTCCCATTCCGGAAGTTTGCCGTCAATAAGGTATTGCAGGTATTTCTCAGTTACCTGACCGAAATGTGCTTCGTGACCAACTTTATATTTCTCTGGAATATTCATTACCCACTTTTTATCGCCAATCTTTTTCACGGAGATGCCTGGATAAGTTTCTGCCAAACCTGTTACTGCGTTGTTCAGACTTCCGGCAAATTCCATGGGATCAACATCAGTTGCTTCAATGTACAATTGTGGTTTGTAACCTTCCTCTTCGCCCTGAATAATTTCCAGATTACATTTTGTCCCGCGCATAATCGAGTAATGAGTGTCACCGCCTCCTTCAGGAGCTTCGAAATTCCAGATTACCGATGCTTTGGCGTGAATGCCTTTCAGTGTGTAATTGATCTCTCCGTTGCAGTACACTTTCAGAATATCTCCGTCAACATCTTTTTTCAGGAATTCGGGATATTCATCAAGCGAAGTCGATTTTTTAAACATTTCCGGTGTAATATCCGTAGTCCAGTGTTTTGCCGAAACAATTTCAACATCTTCTTTCGAAAGAACGACCTCGGGGAAAGCTTCCCACTGGATCAAATCAACAAGGTGCGTGTTTACATCCACAATTCCTTCGCCCTGTTGTTTGGTGTCGAAATACCACGCCGGACGTTTTAGCGGATTTCCCGAAACATATTTAAAAAAGTGGTGTACACTTTCTTTGGTGATGGCCGGATTTTCCGCAGTTCCTTTTTGCAAGGTTCCAAAAACCTCAGGCAGTTGCGACAATTCACGCTGCAACATGGTAGTAATTTCATGACGCTCGGTCATGATATCATACAGCAAAACGCCGTTTTCTTCAGCTACCTGAAAAGCTTTTTCCAGTTTCGGAAACTCCTCGGGCGAAATTACCATTGGTTTGTCGGCCAGCACATTGATTCCCGCCTCAACCGTTTTTAAGATATAATCGGTTTTTTTTCCGTTGTTTCCGGCAGTTACCATTACGTTGCCGGGTTTTTCTCTCAGCATTTTTTCAAGGTAATCGTTACCTTTATAAACCTTTTCTACCCACGATGTTGGATTTTCTGCGCGCGTATTGTATCCTTCAATTCGTTTCAGATGATCCACTACGTCTACACCGTCAGGCGCATAAACATTTACAAGCGGATCAACCTGGTCGTACATCGATTTTTGCACCAAAGCTGCATGAAAATGTCCCGGGTCGAGGGTCATAATTTTTACTTCTCCTTTTGCTCCGGTAAACATATTCTTTTCTTTCTCAGAGTCAGTTGATTTTTGACTGCCACCCGTGCACGCTGAAAACAGAATTGCAAGTGCCACGGCCGCAGTTGATAGATGTTTCATGAAATAATTTTATTAGTATTTAGATTTCCGTTGGCGTACACGCAAAATTATACTTTTAATTCTGTTTGAAAAGGGAATAGGAAAAAAGATGTTTGCCAAATACTACGGTTCAACATAGTATTTTATGCTGCAATCGTAATCGGTGTAATGGATGTATTTGTTGTTTTCCATCCATAAAACCACCGTTTTCGAATCCTTTGGTTGATAACGAGGAATGAAAGGCCGCACATTATCGAGGGTTGAATTTTGTGTAACCGGCTCAATTTCCCATGAATTTCCACCATCGTTTGTGGTACGTTTTTCAATTTCGAAAACACCATTTATTTCTCGCGACAAGTATATTTCGTTGGGTTTATTCGGATTGAAAGTCATGTTGCCCATGTAGTGCGGTTCGCGCTCCGTTTCGCCTTCGGGTGTTTGCGGAAACCATTTTCCGGCTTTGCAAATTTCGTGGTCTTCCCATGTTTTTGTGTCGGCATTGTACCAGGCGTAGAAATAACGATGATCGGTTTCTTGTGGGTGACGGGTATACAAAATATAAGGAGTTCCGTCTTTTTCAACAACATCACAAATCCATGCCCGACCGTGTTCTTCATCAGCTTTGTAAACCACCGTTGCGTCCTTAACCTGAAATGGCAGCCCGTCGAGATCGCATATTTTTGTGCCGTCAGCTTTCCAGAATGCACCATTTTCGTAGTAGCAATAGTAAACCGAGTTGGTTGGTTCAACACGCGGATGCCCGTCGGTAAATATCATGTGGATTTTTGATTTTCCATCGGAATAATATTTTACGTAAGGCCGGTTGTTGGGCGTAAACGGATCGTCGCTCATTATCACGTACTGTTCGTTCCATGTTTCGCCGTTGTCTTCCGAAATAATCATGTTGGGTTTAAAACCTATCCAGCGCCCAAAAACAAACAGTTTATTATCCTCTTCGCTTAATACAAATGGATTGGCATAAGTAAAAGTTTCCCTCGGAAATTTTTTCAGCAGCTCTTCTGTTGTTGGTTTGAAAACTACGTTCTCGCCAAAACTTTCAATATCAGTGCCGTTTGTTGTTGTGTTACTCAAAACGCCTTTACCTGTCGAGTGCCAGGCGTACATGGTAAATAGATTTCCATTTGGAAGTATCGTAAACGCAGGATTATCGTGATCGTCGAATTCAAACTGCGGATAAATGTTATTGAATTTTGCTTCATCGGTTTCCGGATTTAAGGAGGCCACTTCTATCGATCCATCTTTTTTCACCCAGCCGGTAACAATTTGCCCGTCGGCGGTGTAAATGGCGCGCGGATCAGAAAACCAGCACCATGCACCGTCTTCATTTAAGGTTTTCACGACAGGTGTTTTGTCGGCCGTTTTTTGCTGGGAAGAGGTGCAGCCAAATAGAATAACGATAAATAGAATAGGTAGCAGATAATTCAGTTTCATGATAAATATTTTGGGAGTCAAAGTTACGAAATCGAACTTTTTAGCTTCGATTCAGGATTATCAAATTTTCTATTTTTTCTGTTAAAGATTTGATGTTTCTGGTATTTTTCGCGAAGTAGAAGTATTTTTAACGGTAACAATCGGACAAACAACAATTATGATGAAACGAGCGACCATCTTGTTCTTTATTCTCACATTTTATTTAGCTTCTTTTTCGCAGCAGGTTGAATTCCTTCCAAACGACTGGCGAAATCCGGCCGTTTTTGAAAAGGGACAAAATGCGCCGCATGCTTTTCATATTCCGTACGCATCAGCTGATGATGCCATTCAGGATATGCCGCGGAAATGCGAGAACTACCAATTGCTAAACGGGCAATGGAAGTTTAAGTGGGTGGAAACGCCGAAACAGGTACCTGTAGATTTTTGGCAGCCCGATTTTGACGCGACAGCTTGGGATGAAATAAAAGTTCCTTCGAACTGGCAAATGGAAGGATACGGGCATCCAAAATTCCGGAATGTGGCCATATCGTTTGAGAATGATCCGCCGAATATTCCTGATTATTACAACCCGACCGGATGCTACAAAACAAAATTTACTGTCCCCGAAAGCTGGGAAAACAAAGAGGTGATGTTGCGCTTCGAAGGCATAAAATCGGCCTCCTACATATGGGTGAACGGACAGCAGGTTGGTTACAATCAGGGCGGATTTGAGCCGGCTGAATTTAATCTCACGCCTTTTATCGAAAAGGGCGAAAACGACCTGTCGGTTCAGGTAATTCGTTTTTCCGATGGTTCGTATCTCGAGAATCAGGATATGTGGCGCTTGTCGGGCATCTTTCGCGATGTAAAATTATATGCCCAGCCTAAAACATTTATCCACGACCATTATGTGGTGACCGATTTTGATGAAAACTATGAGGATGCAACCTTGACGGTAGAAACCCATATTCAGAATCAATTGCCGGAAGCAGAATCGGGTGAGATCACCGTTGATGTTTATGATCTTGAAGGCCGTTCAATTTTAAAAGACGGATCGCTTAAGCAGAATTTTGAGGTTGATTCAATGGGAAATGTAAAGGTACAATTGTCAACTTTAGTGGTTGATCCGCCGCAGTGGTCGGCCGAGTTTCCCAATCTTTTTATTCTTTTGGTGCAACTAAAAAATGCCAACGGAAAAGTTACTGAAGCTTTCACTCAGAAAATCGGTTTCCGCGAGGTGGAATACAATGATTATATTTTAACGGTGAACGGCGTTCCGGTAAAACTGAATGGCGTGAACAGCCACATGCACCACCCGGAAAACGGACAGGCGGTACCTCTTGAAACTTTGAAACAGGATTTGCTGCTGATGAAACAGTACAACATTAATTGTGTGCGTACCAGTCATTATCCGCCAACGCCCGAGTATATTGAGATGGCCGATGAACTGGGGATTTACATTTTTGATGAAGTGGGTGATGAGGCGCACAACAATATTTGGTTGTCGGAAAAGCCGGAGTGGACAGAGATGTACCGCGACCGTTCGCGCAAACTGGTGTATCGCGACCGAAATCATCCGGCGGTGATTGTTTGGAGTGCCGGAAACGAATCGGGCAGCGGAAAAAATATCAACGAAGTGATAAAAACCGGTAAGGCGATCGATCCAAGTCGCCCCGCTTGGATGTACGGTGGGAACACCTTTTATATTCCTTTCGAGGATTTGGTGGGGCCGCGTTATTGGGTGCCGGTGGATTATAAAAATCTGGCACAGGGAAAAGTGTTGCCTCCTAACGATATGCGTGCTTCGTTTATGGATGAGTATCTGGCTGCAACCGGAAATGGCCTTGGCGGAATGGACGAATACTGGGAATACATTTGGAAATATCCGCGTTTGACGGGCGGTGCTATTTGGGACTGGATTAGTCCGGGAATAAAAACACCACGCTGGATTTTGCCTGATCTTTCACCACAAAAAAATGACGGGCAAATAATGGGACGGCCCATGTTTCAGCAAGGTGTTTATGGATGGGGACTGGAATTCTCCGGGCACGATGATTGGGTGGAGTTTTACCGCGATCCGAGTCTAGACATTACCGGAAATCAGCTGACACTTGATTTTTGGGTAAAACCATCAGATATTCCGCAGCCCAATGTTTTTATCGCCAAAGGATCATGCGGTTATGGCATTCAAATGGCGGATTCGGAAACGCTGGAATTTTATGTATTTGGAAAAGAACGTATTTCGGCCAATGCAAAAGTGGACAAAAATTTTTATGAAAACTGGCATCGCATTTCCGGAATTTACAATGGTAGCCAACTGCAACTTTATATCGATAATAAACGGGTAGCCACTACTTCATTCTCCGGAAATATTAGTACTACACCTTTTCCGCTTTGTATCGGTCGCGAAGCAGAAAATCAGGATCAAGGCGAGCATTCCGGACGCCTGTCAAAAATGGTGATCGATGATGTGCGGGTGTTTAACAGGGCTGTAAATGTCAATAATATTGAGAAGGAAAAAGACGGGATGGTATTGCATCTGAATTTTGAAGAGGACAAAAAGGACGGTGATTTTTATGCTGTTGGTTTGGGCGGAAGAACTTACGGAATTATCTGGCCTGACAGAACCGTTCAGCCGGAAATCAATCAAATAAAACGATCGGGGCAGCCAATAAAAATTGAAGCTGTAGATGTTGAAAATGGTGTGCTGAAAGTAACCAACCGTCATCATTTTAAGAATTTAAATGAGCTGGAAGGATTTTGGCAAATAACGGTGGATGGAGAAACCAGTCAGCGTGGTTTTTTCAATTGTGATATTCCTGCAGGCGAAACCGGGGAAGTTACCATTGATTACCGCAGGCCTCGAATTGAGTCGACAACAGAGTGCCTGCTTGAAGTTTCTTTCCTGTTAAAAGAAGACCTGAACTGGGCGCCAAAAGGTCACGAAATTGCGTGGGAGCAGTTTGACGTGCCAACCGATTTTTATTTTGTTGATGAGGAGGCGAACGACCCAAAAGTGACTGCCACCGAGGATGAAAATTATATCCGGATTAGGGGCAACGATTTTAATTATACGATCGATAAAAAAACAGGAAGTTTTGTATCGTTAAAATACAAGGGAATTGAGTATTTGGAAGGTGGCCCTGAATTTATGGTTTGGCGCGCACCAACGGCCAACGATATCGATCCGTGGGGAAGTAACATGGTTGGTTGGGATCGACTTACCACGGGGTTCGGCCGAAGTATTGATAACCAGTTGCGCACCCTTGGAATGCGCGATTTGAAGTCAGAATTAGACGACTATGAGTTGCTGCAGGTAAAAAATAACGAGGTGATCTTGAAGATGGATGTATTTGCGAACTCCAGTCTCGATCCGGCAAGGCGAAAAGACCAGTGGTTTTATTATTCGGCATTCGAGCAAAAACAAACCTGGACATTTTCCGCTGACGGAAGCATTCAGTTGGAGCAGGAAGTTATTCCGCACGGACCAATGCCTGATATGCTACAAAAAGTGGGGCTGCAGTTTCAGTTGCCAAAAAGTTTTAGCAACGTTCAGTGGTATGGTCGCGGACCGTTTGAAAACTACCCAGACCGTAAAACCGGGGCAAAAGTGGGACTGTATCATTCAACCGCCGATTCAATGTACGTGCCATACATTATTCCACAGGAATACGGTAACTGCAGCGATGTGCGCTGGCTAAAAGTGCATAACAACGACGAGCATGGTTTATTAATTGAAGGGAATGAGCTGCTGAATTTCAGCCTGCATAAATACACCACTGATAATTTATCGCGTGCTATGTACACTTATCAGCTGGAGGAGGCGCCAAATACCATTCTGAATGTGGATTACGAAGTGACAGGTGTCGGTGGTACGGCAATCCGTCAGTTAAGAAAATACCGCGTGCTCCCCGATGTGAAAAAGTATACGATAACGATTAAGCCGTTTTAGTTAGGTATCCGATGCGTTTCCTTCATCATTAAGAAACCGCAGATTGCGTTGCAATCCATTATAACCGGTTCGTTTAACTGCCGAGTTTTTAAAAAGCTCGTTAAACAGCGGGCGCTCCATATTTTCCCAATCCTGTTTTTGCAGTGATAAAAGTTTGGGATGAGGCTTGAAACTGGCTTCGTTGTGTGGTTCCGATTTTAAATTCCATGGGCACACATCCTGGCAGATGTCGCAGCCAAATACCCGGTTTTCAAACTGGCCTTTTAAATTGGCATCCATTTCACCACGCACCTCAATGGTTTGGTACGAGATGCACTTCCGGGCATCAACCACGCGGTCGGCAACAATGGCTTTTGTCGGGCAGGCATCAATACATTTTGTGCATCGCCCGCAATGGTCGCGCACCAGTTTGGGCTCATCATAAGGTAGTTCAATGTCGATGATCAGTTCTCCGATAAAAAAGAAACTGCCGTGTTCCGGGGATATTACGTTGCTGTTTTTTCCTATCCAGCCAAGACCTGCTTTTCGGGCCCAGGTACGCTCTAAAACTGGTGCCGAATCAACAAATGGTCGTCCCGAGCAAGGCGCTATTTCTTCCTGAATAAATTGAAGCAACTCCTTCAATTTGTCTTTCATTACAAAGTGGTAGTCGGTACCGTAAGCATATTTCGAGAGTACTGGCGCCGTTTGATCTACTTGTGTTGTTTCGGGGAAATAATTCAGCAGCACAACAATAATTGTTTTGGCATTTTCAACCAGCAACGACGGATTTAAACGCTTGTCGATATTACGGTTCATGTAGCCCATTTCACCGTGCATATCGTTTGCCAGCCACTCTTTTAGGTGCGGTTCTTCTTCTTCCAGAAATGAAACAGGAAGAATGGCATGATCGAGAAATCCGAGCGATTGTATTTTTTGTTTAAACTGCTGTTGCATTTAGGTTGCAAAATAGCACAATCGGCATAATTTCTAAAATTAATTGCTCGCTGATAACGCTGATTTACGCAGAGGGCAATCTGTAAATGGTCTAAATCTGCGATTTTCTGCGCCATCTGCGAGAAACTTAAAATTGTGGAATATGTTTTCAACTGAAAACCTTTGGATATTATAGCAAAGGTGTCTTAATTTGTCGCCATTCAACATCTCAAAATTATTTTATGCGCATTGCTGTTATCGATTTAGGAACCAACACCTGCAACCTGCTTATTGCCGAAATGCTTAATGCCGATTTTAAAATCCTGCACCAAAGCAAGGAAATGGTGAAACTGGGCGACGGAAAAATCAGGGATAACCAGATAAGTGATAAAGCGACTTTTCGGACGAAAGCTGCATTTGTTTCGCATAAAAAGGTGATGGACACTTTTGGTGTTGATGAAATAAAAGTTTTTGCGACGTCGGCGGTGCGCACTGCCGATAATAAGGCCGAATTTGTAGCGGCAATTGAAAAGATTTGCAATTGTACAATTGAAGTTATTTCGGGAGAGCGCGAAGCTGAACTCATCTTTAAAGGAGTGTTGCTGGCTTTTCAAAAAATTGAATTCCCTTCTGTAATTCTTGATATTGGCGGTGGCAGCAATGAGTTGATATTAACCCAAAAAGACGAAATTCTTTGGAAAGAAAGCCGGCCAACAGGAATGTCGCGGATCATTAATTCGTTTGATCTTTCCGATCCGGTAACGGATGAGCAGGTTCGCGAACTTCAGAAGTTTTTTGCAACAGAACATCACACTGCCATTCAGAATTGTAAAGAAAAGAAAGTTGCAACTTTAATTGGTTGCTCCGGTGCTTTTGATACGATTGCCGATATGATCGATGAGGTAAATCCGGGCGTGAAACAACGGGTGACACAGGTCGTTACGCTGGAAGAGTTTTATGAGGTTTACGAAAAATTGCTGCAATCTACCCGCGACGAACGTTTGCAAATGAAAGGAATGGACTATGTGCGCGTAGATTTGATTGTGCCGGCAGTAATCCTGATTGAAACGCTGATTTCTAAAATTGGAATAAAACAGATCGTTCAAACCGATTTTGCGCTGCGTGAAGGTGTGCTTTACGAAATGCTGGCTACATAATTACAGAGGCAAAAGTTCCGCATTTTTTGCATTTTCCTTCGGTATCAAGTGCTGAAATTTCAGTGTTGTAGTGGTTTCTGGAAATTAGCTCAGCATTGCAGTTGGCACAATAGGTGGCTGACCGTTGCGCATCACTTACATTTCCCAGGTAAACATGTTGTAATTGAGTTTTTGCCAGGTTGTACAACTCAATTAGTGTGTCTATTGGCGTGGCGGGGGCATTTAGTTTGTATTGAGGGTAGTAGCGAGAAAGATGAAGCGGAACTGATTCACCCAATTCGCTTGCAATCCAGTTTACCATACTTTTAAATTCGGAGGTATCATCATTTAATCCGGGAATAACCAACGTTGTAATTTCAAGATGAGCCGGACTTTTTGCAATTTGCTGGAGTGTATCTAAAACCGGTTGCAGTTTCCCTTTGGTGTATTTTTTATAAAAGTCGTTCGAGAAAGCTTTCAAATCGATGTTAAAAGCATCAATAACAGGAAGAAGTTTTTGTAAGGGTTTTTCGTTGATATAACCGTTGGAAACCACTACATTTTTTAATCCTTTTGAATGAGCCAGTTGTGCAGTCTCCAATAAAAACTCGTAAAAAGTAAAAGGTTCGTTGTAGGTGTAGGCGATGCCAATGTTGTTCCAGGTTTTCAGTGCTTCTTTTACAATTTTTTTAGCGCTGATGTTATGGAATCCGATAAATTCAGAGGCTTTGCATTGTGAAATCCTGTGGTTCTGGCAAAAGCTGCAATGCAGGTTACAACCCACTTCGCCGACCGATAAAATGTTTTTGCCGGGATAAAAATGATAGAGTGGTTTCTTTTCAATGGGATCTGAACCAAGCGCAGCTACTTTGTTATAAACTTCGGTGAGCAAAACGCCATTTTGGTTTGACCTTACTTTGCAATTGCCCGTTTGTCCATCGGATAAAATACAGTTCCACGGGCAAAGTTCACACTGAACTTGTCCGTTTGTGGTTTTGCTATAGAATAGAGCTTCTTGCATTTCCTGTTGTCAAACTTTTTTAAAGTTACGAAAGGAATACGAGAGTGGTTTCTTTAGAATTAGCTTTAGGTCAATTTTTTAAATTAGAAGCACGTCATTCCGAACTTGTTTCGGAATCTTTCCTATTTAAAAGATGCTGAAATAAATTCAGCATGACGTATAGAGGAGATATGTTTAACTTAGCCTTATCCAATTTTCGATCCGAGCTTTTTAATGGCCTGTTGCATGTCGTCCATTTGTTTCATCAATACACTCATGTCCGACTCCGGTTCGGGGATGCTGGTGTTCAGGTAACACACAAATTTCCAAACTTCAGTAACCTCGGCAATTGGCAAATCATACGGTTCAAATGCTTTGTTCAGCGAAACCAGGTGCAGCGAGCGGGTGGTTTCAATATTATTATGCGCCACTTTAAAAACAATACCTTCGTCGCGCGTAACAATAATGTAGGCATCGTTGCTTTTTATGTTGAAGAAATCCTGAATGAATTCGCCAATTACGATCGATCCGGCGGGGATGGGCAACATCGAGTCGCCTTCGATGGTAAAAGCTCTGTATTTCTTTTCTTTCGACAAAAACGGCAACTGAAAAACCGGCAGTTTCCCGATGTACTCCGGATCAGCAAAACAATTTACATAGCCGGCTTTGGCTTTTTCGTTTACAAACTCAATATTGTCGTTGTTGTCCGAATCAACCGTTGTGGCAATTACCCGCAATTTCGAGCCGCGTATAAACACATCAAAACCATTTTGCAGATCGGCAAACTGACTCTCTGATAATTGTTGCAAATCCACATTTATCAGCGTGTCTATAGCGATGCCAAAATATTTTGAAAAAGCCTGAAGGTGCGAAACCGTAGGTTGGCTGATCTCATTTTCGAGTGCATTTACAGAAGTTCGTTTTAACTCCAGCGCAACAGCCACCTCGTTTTGTGTGCGTTTTTTTCTTTTTCGTAACAGCTTGATATTCTTGCCAAAATAGTTCATGTGGGAAAATTTATTTCTTCAAAAGTAAAAAATATTCTTGCAGTTTAAAAAGAAATGATTAATTTATTATCGTCAGAAATGATAATATAATTATCAAAAAGAGTATTTGTTTTACATCAACATATTTCCTTAATGTTCCTAA
This sequence comes from uncultured Draconibacterium sp., assembly GCF_913060805.1. Classification (GTDB taxonomy): domain Bacteria; phylum Bacteroidota; class Bacteroidia; order Bacteroidales; family Prolixibacteraceae; genus Draconibacterium. Next base: position 59,860 of record NZ_CAJXTC010000023.1, on the reverse strand, counting down.
ATGTTTAAACCCAAAATGAACTGAGGTTCGTAATCCCTGGCATAATCGCCGGGGATTTTTTTGACTACAAACTGCAATATGAGATGAGTGCCATGAATGACTCCGTACATGAAAAATTGAAAATATTATCCGACGCTGCAAAATACGATGTGTCGTGTGCATCGAGCGGAAGCAACCGGGCAAACACCAGCAAAGGAATTGGCAGTGGTGTGGCGTGCGGCATTTGCCACAGTTTTACCGAAGACGGGCGCTGTGTGAGCCTGTTTAAAATACTGATGACCAACAATTGTATTTACGATTGTGCTTACTGTATAAATCGGCGCACGAACGACCGCCCGCGGGCAACTTTTACGGCACAGGAAATTGTCGACCTGACCATTGGTTTTTACCGCCGAAACTACATTGAAGGATTGTTTTTGAGTTCGGGTGTGATTAAAAATCCTGATTACACTATGGAGCGAATGGTGTTGGTGGCTAAAAAGCTTCGGCAAGAAGAAAACTACAACGGTTATATTCATCTGAAAGCGATTCCCGGAGCAAGCAGTGAGCTGATCCACGAGGCCGGAATTTGGGCCGACCGACTAAGTGTGAACATGGAAATTCCGACGGAACCGAACCTGAAAAAGCTGGCGCCGGAAAAGAACTACCCCGATATTGTTACGCCTATGGGGCAAATCCGCGATTCGATTTTGGTGGCAAAGGAAGAACGAAAAAAGTACCGAAAAGCACCGCGTTTTGCTCCGGCCGGACAAAGTACACAATTGATTGTTGGTGCCACTCCCGAAACCGACCGGCAGATTATTTTGCTGTCGTCGGGTTTGTACAAAAAGCAAAACCTTAAACGCGTTTATTTTTCGGGTTACCTGCCGGTGAACAGTTACGATGCTCGACTGCCCGCGGTGAACCGGCCGCCGCTGGTTCGCGAAAACCGCCTGTATCAAAGCGATTGGTTAATGCGTTTTTATCACTTTAAAGCCGAAGAGATTTTAAGCGATGATCAGCCTTTTCTTGATCTTGATGTCGATCCGAAACTAGGTTTTGCCTTGCGAAATATGCACTTGTTTCCGGTGGATATTAACCGTGCGGATTACGAAATGATACTTCGGATTCCCGGAGTTGGAGTGCAGTCGGCACAAAAGATTATTCTGGCGCGAAAGCACCGCCGGCTAAATTCATTGCACCTTAAAAAACTGGGAATAGTGATGAAACGAGCCAAATATTTTATCACTTGTAACGAACTTCCGGCTCCCGGGATGGGGTGGGAGCCCAAACGCCTAAGACATAAATTGCTATGTGAGATGAATTCGAAGTACAAAAATTCGCTTAATACGCAGTTGTCGTTGTTTGCCGATTATAAGCCGGTGCTGCCAACGTTGCATTAGTCTCAGTTTGCAGTCACAGTATCCAGAATCCAGAATCCAGAATCCAAAGATCCAGAATCCAGTCATGAAAATATATACCTACGATAATACATTTGAGGGTTTTTTAACCTGCGTTTTCGATTGTTACAGCCGGAAAGATTTTCCGGTTGATATTTGTTCGCGTTATGGCGAGCAGCGCTACCTTTTTGTAGAAAGCATTGATGTTCCCACCAATCCGAAAAAGGCCGAACGGGTTTGGAAAGGTATTCAGAAACATTTGTCGGGAAAAAATAAGCAGCTGCTTTTTTACGCTTACCTGTCGGAAGAGCTGGGCATTGAAATGAAAATTTACCGTTTTTTACGGCGAATGTTCAGCGGGCATTTAAATTTGGAAACCGATTACGGCGATCCTGATGTGTTGCACCTTACGCAAGCCTCGCAAAAGGTGAAAAAGGAAGCCATGCGAATGATGCAGTTTGTTCGGTTTCAGCGCACCAAAGACCGGATGTATTTTTGCGGTATCGAACCCAGATACGATGTCATTCCACTGATCATTAATCATTACCAAAAACGATTTACCGATCAGCGCTGGCTGATCTACGATTTGAAGCGCAACTATGGCATTCTGTACGGCAACGAAAAGGTGGAGGAAGTGGTGCTCACAAAAAAGCAGTTTAATGCCTACAACGGACAGGTGAAAGAGGAGTTGCTGCATGAGGGCGAAGATTTTTATCAAAAGTTGTGGCGCTCGTATTTTAAACACATCAATATTGAAGAACGCAAAAATCTAAAACTGCAACGCCAGCATATGCCGAGGCGATTTTGGCGTTATCTACCTGAAAAGCAAGAGGCGAATTGAAAGGAGTGGCATTGTAGATTTATTTTCGGAACCCTTTTCTGATGAAGTGATTAAGAACGCGTTAACATGGTCTGTCGTGATTTTTATTTATATTCGCATGAGTCAGCACTCTGTCAACAAACCGAAAAATTAAATAACCGAAAATGAAAAAAATCAATTCTTTATTCTGTCTGATTGCCTTATTGTTTGTCAGTCAAATTGCAATTTCACAAACCGTTTATCAGTGGCGCGGCATTGATCGCGATGGAAAGTACAACGAATCCGGACTGCTGTCGGAATGGCCTGAAGATGGTCCTCAACTCTTGTGGTCGACCGAAACTATTGGCCCCGGCTACGCCGCTCCGGTAATAACTTCAGATAAATTACTTATCATCGGGGTAGAAGACGGTATCAGCACGTTATTTGCTTACGACCTGGAGGGTAACTTATTATGGAAATCGACAAACGGAAAATCGTTTGTGGGAGATGGATTCTCTGCCCGTTTTCCGGGATCAAGATCAACGCCAACCGTTGTGGGCGATATGGTTTATGCAACCTCGGGACTTGGACGACTGGCCTGTTTTGACCTGAATACCGGGAAAGAACTGTGGGCGGTTGATATGCTGAACGACCTGAATGGTTATATGAATGAGTTTAGTTACGCGGAATCGGTGGTTACCGATGAGAATGCAGTTTATTGTTTCCCCGGAGGAAAAGAAATCAGTGTGGCTAAACTCGATCGATTAACCGGAAAAACCATCTGGACATCGGAAGCAACTGGAGATACCACTCATTTTGTTTCGCCAATTCTTGTAAACCTGCCTTCGCGAAAGGTTTTTGTTTCCACATCGAGGCACCATGTTTTTGGTGTTGATTGCGAAACCGGAGAGTTACTTTGGAAATACGACATTGCTATCCGCCACGACGGAGACCATGCAAACACCCCCGTTTATCAGGCCCCGTATTTGTATGTTATTACCAACGACGATAACGGAAAAGGTGCCATAAAACTGGAACTTGCAGCTGATGGAAGCAGTGTGAAAGAAGTATGGACCAACGAAAATGTGAAGAATGATATGGGCGGTTATATTCTAAACGATAACAAGTTGTTTGTTACCACCGAGAATAAATACCTGAATGTCCTTGATCCGGAAACAGGAAGCGTTTTGGATAAAGTCAGATCATCGTTTGGAGGCACTATTTTCGCCGACAATAAGTTTATTGTGTATGGCACAAATGGTGATGTTCGCCTTTTCAATTACGAAAACGGAAAGCTGGCGCAGGGTGGTTTGTTTAAAGTTACCATGGGAAGCCAGGAACATTTTTCGCATCCGGTGGTTGCCGATGGAGTACTTTATATCCGCCACGGAGAAGCCTTGATGGCATACAAGGTTAAGTGAATGTCACAACGTTCTGGTGAAGGCCAGTGACAAATGATCCAAAAAAAGAAGGATGGCATCGGTTTATGATTCTACTCATACAGATGCCATCCTTTTTTTATCTCGAAGCGAGCAACTCGATACTCGAAGCTTTTATAAATCTTCTTTTTTAGTTGCGGGGAGAAGCAAATTCAAAATAATACCAACTGCTGCAGCCAAACCAATTCCTGCCAGCGAGAAAGTTCCGTATTGAATTACAGCACCACCAATTCCAACGGTAAGTACCAGCGAAACGATTACCTGGTTACGGGTTTCGCCCATGTTGGTTTTCGAGTCAACCAGTGTTTTGATACCAATAGATGCGATCATTCCGAAAAGTAACAACATTATACCACCGAGCACTGCTTGCGGGATGGTTTCCAGGAAGCCACTAATTTTGCCCACAAACGCAAACACCAATGCAGTAATAGCAGAAATGCGCAGGATAAACGGATTAGTAACTTTGGTAAGCGTAATCGCTCCGGTTACTTCCGAATAGGTAGTGTTAGGTACTCCGCCAAAAAAACCGGCCAAAGCAGTGGCAATACCGTCCCCAAGTAAGGTGCGGTGCAATCCCGGTTTCTCAATAAAGTTTTTATTACAAACACCGCCAATGGTGTACATGTCGCCAACGTGCTCGATAATTGGAGCAATTGCCACCGGAACCATGTATAAAATGGCTTGCCAGCTAAATTTTGGAGCGGTAAATTCCGGAATGCTTATCCAGCTCGCTTCCTGTACTATTGAGTAATCAACTTTTCCCCAGATAAGCGCTGCAATATAACCCACTGCAATGGCGATGAAAATCGGGATCAGTTTCAGCATTTTTTTACCAAAAATTACCACTGAAACTGCTGTTGCCAATGTGATTATTGCAAGTGCCCAGTCTGTTTTTGCCATATCAACAGCAGTTGATGCCAGCGATAAACCGATCAGCAAAATAATTGGGCCAACTACTACCGATGGAAACAGGCGTTCAACAAAGGTGATTCCACGTAATTTTACCAGTGCTGAAACAACGCCGTAAACGATACCTACGGCAATAATTCCTGAAAGTGTACCGGGCCAGCCATAAAGTCGGGTGGCTTCGATAATAGGAGCAACAAAAGCAAAGCTACTTCCGAGAAACACCGGAACTTTTCCTTTTGTAATGAGGTGAAAAAGCAGCGTGCCAATTCCGGCGGTAAAAAGTGCAACGGCCGGATCGATGCCAACAAGCAGCGGCACCAAAACGGTAGCACCAAAAGCCACAAATAAGAACTGTACACCCAGAACGGTGTTTTTAAAGGTTAACTGTTCACGTAAAGATTTACCACTCATATTTTTTGTATTCGTTTAAAATTTGCGCAAAAATATACCCGTTTGCGAAAGAAACGGGTAAAATGTATTTTTTTATTGAAGGATTTCGGCAGGAATTTCCTTAATCGGTTTTACCCGAATTGATTTAATAAATAAATCGCCGCCTTCCGACTGGATTTGGATTTTCCCAGAGCTCAGCGGACGGATGCCATCTTCTTCGTCAACTCCCGTGTTTGTATTTACCATGGTAACTTGTCCGTTAACCAGATGAACGGTAGTACGTCCGTAGGAGTACAGTTCAACAGTGTTCCATTCGCCTGTTGGATTTTCGGCATCAACAGCCTTTTTTATGCCCGGGCCGTTAAAGTCTTTTCCAAACTGGGTAAGTTCTCCTCCTTTAGTGAAAACAAAACCATCGTCGGTTTGCGTGGTTTCGGTTTCGCAGCACGTATTGTTCATCAGGTAAGTATCGCCCATGTTTCCGTGCATCAGCTGGCACTCGATGTTAGTCATCCAGGTGCCCAATGCTTCGCCAAAATCTCCAAAACTATGATACAGCAATCCGCTGTTTCGGGTAGTGTAAACCTGGTCGCCCCACTTAAATACCAATTCAAGGTGGTAGTTGGCAAAAGTGTCGACAGTGGCCAACGAACCGTTTACTTCTCCGGTAATGTGAATGAGCTTTTCGCCATCTACATCAACAACTTTAAAAACGTTCTCGGGTTTGGCCTGTTCGTGAATGTGTTCGAAGCCGGTAAGCGGAGTGCCGATGTAGGTTTCCCAGCCATCGAGGTTTTCGCCGTTAAATAAAGGTTGCCATGGCGCTTCGCACGAGGTAAATAAAATGCTGATAAAAGCAAGGGAAATAAAAAATGTGAATTTCTTCATGAGGTAATGGTTTAGATATAATTGACATAAAAAAACTGCCCCATAAATATAGGACAGTTTCTTAAATATTTTTATTTTTTTCTCTTTTAAACCGCTGCGCCAGCTAATTGCTGCGCTCGTTCCAAAATTGCCGTATCATCTAAGAGAACGATTCCTCCATTTGGTCCCGGCTCCATGTGTATACCCACTGCTCTTCCATCTGTGTAATTAGCGCCTCCGAAATAATTCCTGACGGTTTCTTCTCTTAATTCAAATTCTTGCGCTATTTGTGCAATTGAACCGTCAGGCAAGCTGTCTTTAATTTTTCGCAGCTCGTTAAATGTTATCTTTTTTTCCATATCGCTGTGGTATTAATTAATAATTATTGTATTTATAAAGAACGTGCTTTAAAATTATAATTAATAATTTAATAATGAAAGCATCACGAACAGGTATTGTTAAATGTTATAACACATGAGCAAAATTATGTGTATTACAGGGGGTGTGATAAAATGTAAGTAGCTGAAATATAAGGGTTATGGATTTTGTTGATATGTTGTAAAACAGGTCACTAACAGACAGGTGTTAACATTTTTTAAGGGAAGATGTTGGAGCGTTTTTATTTTTTGATAATGCTGTCGTAAATGGCCTGATGCATGGCCGTACGAATGTTTAATTCGTAGAGTTTGCTGTTGTTGCGGGTTGGGTAAACACGGTTCGACATAAAAATGTATAACACCCCTTTTTCAGGGTCGGCCCATGCAAAAGTTCCGGTGTAGCCGCTGTGCCCAAAACTGCTTTTGCTGCTCGACACGGCGGGGTAGGCATCTTCAAGATCATTTTCATCGTTGTCGATCATGGGTTTGTCGAAACCAAGCCCTCGTCGGTTTTTATTTTCAGGATACTGAATACGCGTAAATTCGTTAAGCGTTAAGTCCGAAATATAACGTCGGCCACCAAAATATCCTTTTTGCAAATACATTTGAAATACCTTGGCGAGGTCGTTTGTTGAACCGAATAAACCAGCATTTCCCGATACGCCGCCCATCATTGCTGCTCCTTCGTCGTGCACGTAACCACGAAGTTTCTCCATTCGGAAAAAGTCATCCGTTTCGGTTGGAATAATCTGGTTAAGCGGAAAGTGTTTGTATGCATTGAACGTTATTGTTTGCGCTCCTAAAGGTCGGTAGAAAGTGTTTTTTACATACGATTCGTACGGAGTGCCGGTCAGGTTTTCAATAATATCCGGATAGAGGTAAAAACTCAGTCCTGAGTACAGGTACTTTTTTCTGGGTAGCAGATCCGAAGTGCGGATGGTATCGAACATTATTTTTCTGAAATTGTGATTCATGCACAACCGTTCCGATACGCGAACATCGTATAGTGTCGAGGGGTGATCTTTAAATACTTTTTTATCGAGTGTTCCGTCTTTTTGCACGGTCATGGTCCAGAAAGCAATCCACGAAGCCAAACGCGACTGGTGCGCCAAAATCTCACGAAAGCTCAGGTTTTCTTTGTTGCTGCCAATAAAATCGGGCCAGTACTTGCTAAACTTATCATCAACGTTCATTTTGCCCTCGTCGACCAATCGCATAATTGCCGGCAGCGGCCCGGTAACTTTGGTAACCGATGCCCAGTCGTAAATATTATTCTGGTTTACGGGGTAAATGCTGTCGTAGGTTTGAAAACCGTAACACTTGTGAAAAACCACTTGCCCATCTTTGGCCACCAAAACCTGGCAGCCGGGAAATGCACCTTCCGAAATTCCAAGATTTGCCAGCGAGTCGATTTTCCGGTTCAGAATAACTGAACTCATCCCGGCCTCCTCAGGAATGGTATACGAAAAAGTTTTGTTGGGTTCAACAACCAAATCATCGCCGGCTTTAAATCGTCTGTCGGAAGTAACCGGAAGTTTGCCATTAGCTTTAAATGCACCAAAAATAAGCTGCGCTGCTAATTCCTGAGTCAGTTCATTATCCTGATGAGCCACAATCAAGGCATCGGCATGATGAATATTGGCAAAGTATTTTAGTGAATAAGCGTTTCCGAAAAGCGTAAACACCACATTTTGTTCGTTTACCAAATCCGTAACCGCTTGTTTTTGTATTTCGGAAATACCGTATTCGTTTGATGAGTATTTGTTAATTCCGGTAATTCCGGCAATAACAAAGTTGTAATTACTTAGCTCCTGGCGAAGATTTGCCCATGTTTTTTCAGAGGCATCTTTTGGTAACCAAAAATGATCCATGCCGGTATATTTTGCCAGCGTATTCTGATAATCTGATTTTTGGTCGCCACCAATCATTATCGTTGCAATGTTGCGTTTCTCCAAATCCTGCACCGGAAGAGTACTGTCGTTGTTAACAACAACTGTCATCGATTTTTTAATCAGTTTTCGGTTGGTAACCTGGTATTCGGGAGCGTTAAGATCGGCGGTAATATTTTTTAAATCCACCGGTTGGTAGTTGTTTAAACCAACCCAGCGTTTAAGTGCCAAAACAGTTCTGCACTTTTCGTTGATTTCATCTTCGGTAATTTCGCCGTAGATAATTGCTTCTTTTATAGTTGCAACAGCTTTGCTAACATCGTCAACAAATTCGATCATATCGTTTCCGGCAATCAGGGCTTCCAGTTCGGCTCTTCCTGCAGTGGTTTGCACGCCTTTCATGGTAATGGCATCGGTAACCACAAAACCTTTGTAGCCAATTTCGTCCTTCAGGTAATCGGTAATTACTTTTTTCGAAAGCGAAGAGGTGATTCCGGAATCATCGAGCGACGGAACATTTAAATGCCCCGACATAATTCCAGCAATTCCTTTATCGGATAAATACCTGAACGGGTAGCTTTCAATACTGTCGATGCGGCTTTTTGAATGTGGAATAAGCGGCAATGTTTTGTGCGAGTCGGTTTTGGTGTCGCCATGACCGGGAAAATGTTTTGCCACCGGAATAACATTGTTGTCCTGCATTCCTTTTGCCACCATCCACGACTTTTCAGCCACATTATGCTTTTCTTCTCCATACGAGCGATAACCGATAACCGGATTAAACGGATTGGTGTTAATGTCGGCAACCGGCGCAAAATTCATCTGAATTCCCATGCGTTTTAACTGGCTGGCAAAATCCTGTCCCATTTGGTAGAGAAGGGAAGTGTCTTGCACGGCGCCCAACGATTGCGCATACGGATAAACAATGGTACTGTCGGTACGCATGGCCGGTCCCCATTCGCCGTCGATAGCGACCAAAAGCGGCGTCTCGGAAGCTTCCTGAAATTGATTGATCCAATCGGCATTTTTTGCAGGTGAACCTTGCATTACCAGAATTCCACCGGGTTTCCACTCCTGTATTCTCCGCTTAAAAATGGCTTTGGCGGCTTCGTTCTGTTTCGGGTAAACGGTAATCATCATCAACTGGGCAATTCGCTCATCCAGACTCATTTTTTCGAGTTGCTGGTTTACCCACTCATCGTTTTTGTATTGCTGAAAAGGTGGTTCCTGTGCCGAAGAACAGTTGGCCAGTGACAGTACTAATAGGGTAAAAAGTAGAAATATTATAGGTGTTGGTTTCATCGTTGTAAATTCGCTAAAAATTAATGCTACACGTTAAACGTTCATCGAAATAAAATAGTACAAAAATCGGATCCTAATTATATTTCGTTTTCGTTTCACTTTTTTAACTAAATGATTGCTTTTTAAAAAATTTAAAAACTATCTTCGCTTGCGCAAATGTAATATTTAAAAGCCTATGTTCAGGATTTTTTTAGTGTTAGTTTTATGGATCTCGGCCAGCGGTTGCATGGCACTGCAAGATAATGAAATTATTGTAGGAGCGGAACGTACTTCGCTATATTTGGATGCGCTGAAAGGCAAAAATGTGGGGTTAGTTGTAAACAACACTTCCATTGCAGAAGACGAGCATCTGGTCGATTTTTTACTGAACCAAAACGTTGATGTAAAAAAGATATTTGCACCTGAACACGGCTTTAGAGGCGATGTTTCGGCCGGAGGAGAAGTGGAAGACGGGCTGGACAAAAGCACGGGTTTGCCGGTATTTTCGCTCTACGGAAAAAACAAAAAGCCAACTGAAGAACATTTTTCCGGACTCGATGCCGTAATCTTCGATATTCAGGATGTAGGATGCCGGTTTTACACCTACATTTCAACCATGCATTACGTTATTGAAGCGTGTGCTGAATATGATATTCCGCTAATTGTTTTCGACCGACCAAATCCGAATGGCGATTATGTTGCCGGCCCAATTCGTAAAGAAGGTTTTGAATCGTTTGTAAGTCTCGATCCCATTCCAATCGTTCACGGATGTACAGTTGGCGAACTTGCAAATATGATCAATGAAGAAGGCTGGCACACTGCTGGTAAAAAATGTGATATTACAGTTATTCCTGTAAAAAATTACGATCATAAAATGGCGTATTCTTTGCCGGTGCGTCCGTCGCCAAATTTACCCAACGATCTTTCAGTGCGCTTATATCCATCGTTGTGCTTTTTTGAAGCAACCAGCGTAAGTGTTGGGCGCGGAACCGATTTCCCGTTCCAGGTTTTAGGTGGTTTAAACGAAAATATCGGCACTTTCGAATTTACTCCCCGCAGTATTCCCGGAGTGGCGATAAACCCGCTGAACAAAGACAAAAAATGTTATGGCGTTGATTTACGAACACTGGATGAATCGCCAAAATTTACTTTGAAATACTTCCTCGACTTTTATAACAAATACGAGAATGAAGCTGATTTCCTTACACGCGAGCGCTGGCTGAATCTGCTTGCCGGAACCGACTCGATGCTGAAACAAATCAGAGAAGGGAAAAGCGAGGCTGAAATTATTGAAAGCTGGCAGCCCGAGCTGGAGGAATTCAAACAAATGAGAAAAAAATATCTACTTTACCCCGACTTCGAATAAACTTAAATTATGAGCCCATATCTTGTTCTAGGAATTGTACTTGGTTACTTTTTAGTACTGATTTTTATTTCGTGGTTAACCTCGCGAAAAGCCGACACGCAGGCATTTTTTACTGCTAACCGAAAATCGCCATGGTATTTAGTGGCCTTTGGAATGGTTGGAGCCACCCTCTCGGGAGTTACTTTTATTTCGGTGCCGGGAGAAGTTGGTAATTCTGCCTTTTCGTACCTGCAGTTTGTTCTCGGAAACCTTGTTGGATACTGGCTGGTAGCGGGTATTTTATTGCCTTTGTATTATCGCCTTAACCTGGTTTCCATCTATTCGTTTCTTGACGATCGTTTTGGACCACGATCCTATAAAACCGGCTCGTTTTTCTTTTTGATCTCGAAACTGATCGGGGCGGCATTCCGCTTGTTTTTGGTTGCCGGAGTTTTGCAAATCGCCTTTTTCGATGCGTTTAATATACCGTTTTCGCTAACCGTAATTGTTACCATCGCGCTTATTTGGGTGTACACTTTTAAGGGCGGAATAAAGACCATTGTTTGGACCGATACGCTGCAAACACTCTTTTTGGTAAGTGCGGTTATTTTTACCATCGTAGCCATCTCGCGAAGCCTTGATTTGAATTTGTCGGGGCTGGTGAAAACCATTGCTGATGACAGTAACTCGCAACTTTTCTTTTGGGACTGGCGCTCAGGAAATAACTTCTTCAAGCAGTTTATTTCCGGAATGTTTATCACCGTTGTTATGGTTGGTATGGATCAGGATATGATGCAAAAAAACCTGACCTGTAAAAACAAATGGGAGGCACAGAAAAACATGCTGGTGTTTAGTATGTCGTTTCTTTTTACGGTGGTGTTGTTTCTGAGCCTGGGTGTAATGTTATACATTTTTGCCCGCGAGCATGGAATTAGCTTACCTGAAAATACCGATGATCTTTACCCGATGTTGGCTTTAAAATATTTCGGTTTGCCTGTGGGAATTGCCTTCTTACTGGGGATCACAGCCGCCGCCTATTCAAGTGCCGATTCGGCATTAACCGCATTAACAACATCATTTACTGTCGATTTTCTGAAAATCCATAAATACCCGGAAGAGAAAAAACGCCGTATGAAAATGTTGTCGCATTTAATGTTTTCAGTGCTGTTAATTGCGGTAATTCTAGTTTTCGATGCCATTAATAATCAGAGTATTGTGGTGGCAGTATTTACGGTTGCAGGGTATACTTACGGTCCTATTTTAGGGTTATTCCTTTTTGGCATGTATTCTAAACGAAAAGTGAACGATAAGTGGGTTCCGTATATCGGAATTTTTGCACCCGTTTTGTGCTATTTTATTTCGAGCTATTCCGAGGTGTTATTTAATGGCTATCAGTTTGGATTCGAATTGCTTATCCTCAACGGGGTGATTACAATGCTTGGTTTGTTTCTCATTTCTGAAAAAAGTGCTGTTAATAGCTAAGGATTGTAAAGAAATGTTAAAAATTGTGAATTGATTTTTTATATTTGTAAAATAACGGCGAAAAGTGGACGTTATAAGGATATAAATTAATTCGAATTGGTTAAAAATTTACTTCAAATACTGGCTGCAGCTCTTGTGCTTGTTATGCTCTTCTCTTGTGAGGACGAGGGGTATATGACGTCTACTGATGCACAGTTACAGTTTTCCGCTGATACAGTAACTTTCGATACCATTTTTACTACCATTGGCTCAACAACCCGACGATTTACGGTGAGTAATCCTTACAACGAGGATGTTTTGATTTCACGCATTCGTTTGGCAGGAGGCGATGCCTCTAATTTCAGATTGAATATCAACGGTTACGAGAGTAGTGAATTGTACGAAATTACATTGCCTGCAAAAGACAGTATCTATATTTTTGTTGAGGTTACTATCGATCCGAACGGACAGAATTTGCCTATGGTTGTGCAGGATTCTATTGAGTTTACAACCAACACAAATTTTCAGAGCATAATGTTGGAAGCCTACGGGCAGGATTTTAAGCTGATAAAAAGCGAGCGGATCAAAACTACAACATGGACTGCTGAGAAACCATATCTCGTGTACGATTATGCTTATGTTGACAGTACGTCGACATTGACAATTGAGCCGGGAACAAAAGTGTACTTCCACAAAGGTGCCGGAATGTATGTTCGTGGAAACGTGGTTGCTGATGGTACTTTCGAATCGCCGATCATATTCCGGGCCGACCGTTTGGAACCGTCATACGAAAATATTCCCGATCAGTGGAATGGTATTGTTTTGTATTCCGGAAGTCATAATAACATATTCAATTTTACCACCATAAAAAATGCAAATATTGGTTTGCAGGTTGGTACCATTGAAAACGAAGGTTATGCTTCGGTGGCACTTACCAACTCCAAAATTGAAAATATGGCTTACGCCGGAGTGTTTGCCATGAAATCGAAGATTTATGCTTACAATGCGCTGATCAGCAACTGTGGGTATTATGCTGCCGCTTTACTTGTTGGTGGCGAATACGAGTTTTACCACTCAACCATTGCCAATTATTGGGGCAACTACGGACAGGCTGTGAGAACTACACCGTCGTTGGTTGTTTCGAATGTGCTGGTTGTTGAAAACTCGAATGGCGAACAAATTTCGTACAACGGCGATTTGACCAAGGCAACTTTCGGAAACAGTATTATTTACGGTAATATCGGAAACGAACTGGAATTGGGAGACAACGAAGAGAACACCTTTAATTACCTGTTCGATCACTGTATAATTCAGGCGCCCGATACCTTAAATACGAGCAATACAGATCACTTCATTAATGCGATGGTTGGAATGGAATTTGACCCGCGTTTTGTTGATCCGTACGATGATTATAACTTCGAGTTAGATACTTTATCGGCTGCAAAAGATGTGGGAACAACGAGGTATTCTGAGCAGTTTCCGCTTGATTTGCTGAACAGAAGCCGAACCGGCGAAGATGGCCCCGACCTGGGAGCGTACGAACGCATTGAAAAGTAAAATGAAACACTTTCTTTTTTGTTTATCCCTAATTCTGCTCATTGCAAAAGGCAATGCTCAAAATGCTGATGCCGAATTTTCAATACTCTTTTATAATGTTGAAAACTTGTTTGATGTACGAAACGATTCGTTAACTGCCGATGACGAGTTTACGCCTGCAGGAGAACGCCACTGGACAAGGAAACGTTTCGATAACAAAATCAACAATATCTCGAAAGTAATACTGAGTGCCGGCGGTTGGCAAATGCCTGATTTAATTGCGTTGGCAGAAATCGAGAATCGTTATGTGTTGGAACAACTTACCGACGATACACCACTAAAATCTACGCCATACAAAATAATTCATAAAGAGTCGCCGGATCCCCGTGGAATCGATGTGGCGCTGATTTATAATTCAGAAACCTTTTATCCGCTTGATTACGCATATTACCCGCTGGAAGATAAAAATGGAGGCGTTCGTAAAAGTCGCGAAATACTTTATGTTCTGGGAACGGTAACTGGTGGAGATTCTATTCACGTGTTTGTAAATCACTGGCCGTCGCGGTATTCGGGTTTGCTGGAAACACGCCCTGCAAGGCAGCAGGCTGCGCGTTTGCTTTTGTCGAAATACGAAGAGATCATTCAAGAGAATGAAAAGGCGAAAGTGGTTATCGTAGGTGATTTTAACGATCAGCCAACAGATGAAAGTATATCGCAAGATCTTGGTGCTGCTGATCCTCTAAATAACGAATCTGCCGATTTGTACAACTTATCTTTGCCCTGGATGGATCAGGAGGAGGGGACTTTAAAATACCAGGGACAGTGGTTTGTTTTCGATCAGATAATTGTATCACCAAACTTATTGGCCGCAGGAAGTGGATTGGGTACAAAACCAGAAAATGCAACAATCTGTAAATTGCCCTTTTTATTCGAGCCTGACGAAACGCGCGGAGGCCGAAAACTACATCGCACTTACACGGGCTACCGTTACAATGGTGGTTTTAGCGACCATTTGCCGGTTTTGTTAAAGTTACAGGTTGATTAACCTTTTGCTTTTAATCCCATTTCTTCTGCCTTTTTCATCATAAAAGCAAAAGCTTCCTCGTAATTGTTATGAATTTCGCCATCCAGAATGGCTTCTTTTATGGCATCTTTTAGCAGACCAACTTCACGGCATGGCGACAAGTTAAAAGTCTCCATAATAAGGTCGCCATCAACCGGAGGTTGGAAATTACGAATCGCATCTTTCTCTTCAATCTCTTTCAGTTTTTGCCGAACCACCTTGAAGTTTTTCATGTAACGTTTCACCTTCTCCGGATTCTTCGATGTAATGTCGGCCTCGCAAAGTGTCATTAAATCATCAATATCATCTCCGGCCTCGAAAAGCAAGCGACGCACTGCCGAGTCGGTAACAATATCTTCCGAAAGCACAATTGGGCGCATGTGCAAGCCTACCATCTTCTGAACGTATTTCATCTTTTCATTCAGCGGCAGTTTCATGCGTTTAAAAATCTTGGGAATCATTTTAACTCCAACGAAATTATGCGCGTGAAAAGTCCAGCCCAGGTCTTCTACAAAACGTTTTGTTTTGGGTTTGGCAATGTCGTGCAACAAGGCCGACCAACGTAACCACAAATTATCGGAGTTGGGTACCAGGCGATCGAGCACTTCAATAGTGTGATAAAAATTGTCTTTATGACCGATGCCGTTTACTTTGTCAACTCCTTTCATTCTTTGCAGTTCGGGGAATATTATCGCCAGCAAACCTGTTTCTTCCAGTAGCCTAAAACCTTTCGAGGGTTTCGGTGCCATAATAATTTTATTCAGCTCTTCGATAATTCGCTCGGCAGAAACAATTTTAATGCGGTCCTTATTTCTGGCAATCGCCTTTAAAGTTTTATCCTCAATTTCAAAATCAAGCTGAGTTGCAAAACGAATGGCACGCATAATTCGCAAGGGATCATCAGAGAACGTAACATCCGGATCGAGTGGCGTGCGGATGATCTTGTTATTCAAGTCATCCATCCCGTTAAACGGATCGACAAGCTCGCCAAAACGATCGCCGTTTAAACTGAAAGCCATTGCGTTGATGGTAAAATCGCGACGGTTTTGATCGTCTTCCAGCGTTCCGTCTTCCACAATCGGTTTTCTCGAATTGCGTTGGTACGATTCTTTGCGGGCACCTACAAATTCAATTTCAAGATCCTTGTATTTTAACATGGCGGTGCCAAAGTTTTTAAATACATTAACTCTTGGGCGCGGCTTAAGACTCTTGGCAACTTCTGTTGCGAAATCAATACCACTGCCAATGGTTACAATGTCGATATCTTTTGAGGGGCGGTCGAGGTACAGATCGCGAACATATCCTCCAATCACATAAGTTTCTGTTTCAACGCGGTCGGCAACTGCCTGTATATCTTTGAAAATCTTCTCTTTTAGCTTGCTGTTCATCTGACAAAAATCGTATTTCAAAATGGACTGTTCTGCCACTTTGATAAAAATCGTGACAAAATTACAATTATTTAGTTGAAATTAAGTAGTAACTTGGGAATTCAAAATTTGGTATTATCTTTGATATATAAATATCGAAATAAATAGATATATAAATATTGAAAAAATAAAAATCATGCTGGAACATTTAACGAAAGAAACATTTAAAGAGAAAGTTTTCAATTTTGAAACAAATAAAGAGTGGAAATACGAAGGTGAGAAGCCATGTTTGATCGACTTTTACGCCGATTGGTGTGGACCATGTAAAATGGTAGCCCCGGTGTTGGAAGAGTTGCAATCGGAGTACGGCGACAGTATCGTAATCTACAAAGTAAACACTGAAGAACAACAGGAATTAGCCGGAATGTTTGGTGTGCAAAGCATCCCTTCATTATTGTTTGTACCGCAAGATGGACAACCACAAATGGCAATGGGAGCACTTCCGAAACAAACTTTCGAGAAAGCAATTTCAGACGTGCTGAAAGTTGAAAAACCTCAGGCTAATTAAGAAGATCGAGTACTTTTTCAAGCTGAATACCGCGGGAACCTTTTATTAAAATGTTCCCGTTTTTTATGGGCTCATTTTTAAGGTAAGCACATAATTCGTCAACATGAAGAAAGGATTTTATGCTTTCCTGATTGTTGGCTTTCGAGAATTCTTTACCTACCAGAAAGGTGCTGCTTTTTAATTCATCCGGAATCAGATCAACGATCTTTGTATGTTCGTCTTCCGAATATTCTCCCAGCTCAAGCATATCTCCAAGAATAAGGTATTTATCACCTTTCAGGTTCTCCAGAAAACTTTCGATTGACGCCGCCATACTTGTTGGGTTCGCATTATAGGCGTCCATTATAATCTTTATTTCGCCTTTGTTTATTAGTTGCGAGCGATTGTTGGTTGGCTGATATTCTTTAATAGCTTGCTGGATTTTTAGCGGATCAACATCAAAATGATTTCCGATGCAGGCTGCAGCGAGGATATTTTCAAAATTGAAATCGCCAATCAGGTTGCTGTTCAAGTACAGTACGCCCTTTTTAAAATTGGCTTTTACATGAATAAACGGAGGACTTTGAATGGTTTCGCCGGTGAACGATGCATTCTTTTTTCCGTAAGAAATACGTTTTGGAAGTGCTTCGCCAATTTCTTCAAGTAGCCTATTGTCGGCGTTGTAAAAAATTACTCCATTCTTTTTTCCGATGTAATCGTATAATTCTCCCTTGGTTTTTATTACGCCTTCAAACGATCCAAAACCTTCGAGGTGGGCGCGGCCAATGTTGGTGATTATTCCAAAATCAGGATCGGCAATTTCGCACAGATCGGCAATTTCACCGGGATGATTGGCACCCATTTCTACTACGCCAAATTCAGTGTTTTTATCCATTGCAAGTAGCGTTAACGGAACTCCGATATGGTTGTTCAAATTCCCCTGAGTGAAACTTACTTTGAATTTCTTTGCAAGTACAGTTGAGATCAACTCTTTTGTGGTTGTTTTACCGTTGGTGCCGGTAATGGAAAGTATAGGTAGTCCCAGTTGTTTTCGGTGATAATGGGCCAGTTGCTGTAACGAAGCGAGAACATCGTCAACCGGTAATATTTTATCTTCGGTGGCATATTCTTCTTCGTCAACAATGGCATAAGCAGCTCCTTTTTTCAGGGCATCGTGAGCATATTTATTGCCATTAAAGTTGGCACCTTTAAGAGCGAAGAAAATGCAGCCAGTGTCAATTTTGCGGCTATCGGTAGATACTTTTGTTGATTTTAGAAAACAACCGTAGATAGTTTCAATACTTGTCATAAAGCAAAAATACGATTCAATTTGGCATAAAAAAAGCTCCGCAGATTACGAAGCTTTTCTGAAAATATTTTTCTGATCTAGAAACCTTCAGGGCTTCCAACTCTAGTCATTGCACAACGGAAACCAAGGTCGTTCTGTCCTTTTGTTTGCTCCAGGTAACGACGTGTTCCGGGTACCAACCAATAAGGGCGATCTTGCCATGAACCACCTTTGTATACACGTACTTCATCATCAATCAATGATGAGAATGCGCCAGGTCTGTCATCCTGAATGTACATGCCATCGGTTTCTTTTTCGTTACCAATCCATGTATCACCTTCAACAACCTGTGAGTTCGGATCACCGTCTAAAGTATTACGGTAGTCCATTCCGGCAATTGTATCTTTAACAAGCTCACCATACTGGTTTCTCATTAATTGTCCGTTTTGGTCGCGACGATATTCGGTAATAACATTACCACGGAAAGGGTTGAATTCTTCAACATCGTTTAGCGACATTGGACGATAAACATCGGCCACCCATTCGTTAACGTTACCCGACATACAATATAAATTGTAATCGTTAGGTTCGTACGAGAAAACAGGTGCAGCAATGTCTGCATTATCATTCAATGCTCCGGCCATACCCATCATATCACCACGTCCACGAACAAAGTTGGCTTTCATTTGGCCTTTGTCTTTTTTCTTATCGTCACGCAGGTAGGCACCGTTCCATGGATACAATTTACGGTCGGTTAGTAATTCACCATCGGTGTTACCAATTAAACCGTAAGCGGCATATTCCCACTCTGCTTCAGTTGGCAGGCGGTAATTTGGTAGCATAATTCCATCTTCCCATTTTGGGCGACGAGTTGTTCCATCAGGATTTTCAACAGGATCGTCACCTTCAGTTCCCTGGTATATACCAGCTAAGTAGGTGTCTGTTGTATAAACGTTTTCTCCCGCCTGAGTATTATCATGCGTAATAATTCCTTTGTCAACTAATATCTGCTCGTTTACCCTGTCGGTACGCCATGCACAATAAGCCTCGGCTTGTTCCCATGTTACACCAACCACCGGATATTCAGAATATGCCGGGTGACGGAAATAGTTATTTACGTAAGGTTCGTTGTAAGCCAGTTTTTTGCGCCAAACTGTTGAGTCGGGCGTAATAGCTTTAATTTTCGCAACATCGCCGGGGTATACGCGACTGGTCCAGTGGGTAAATTCGCGATAGTCCTGGTTTGAAACTTCTGTTTCGTCCATGTAGAATGAAGCTACAGTAACTCTTCGAGGATAATTGTCGTTGCGGTACATTACGTCCTGTTCTACACGACCCATGGTGAACGTACCACCCTGAACAAAAACTAAACCCGGTCCGGCTTCCTGCTCGTAACCCGAAACATTCGGAATATTTCCGGTCTCTTCAGCATTGTATTCCCAACCAGTGGTTCGTGATGATTCTCCTCTACCACCTTTTCCGAATAATCCACATCCGGATACGAATGCGGCCAAGGCAATAAAAACGAATGGTTTTAATCTTTTAAAATTCATTGTTTGTATAAATTTTCTCATCGACACAAATATAACTAATTTGTTCAATTCTTATTGTTCAGTCTTTTCAATTATTTTATTCTTGATTTAATAAGGATGTTAATATCTTTGCCAGCATTCGGCGAAAAACCGTGGTTCGTTTGCCGCTTAGTTAGCAATATTTGAACCCGATAGCCGTTTACAAGCATATATTATTGACTGTATTTATGAATAAATATATACTCCTGTTATTTGTTGTTTTGGTAGGCTTTGCTGTTAGCGATGTGCACAACGAGATAATTGTGCTTAACTGGCAGGAAAATTCGGGTAGCCGCGATGGAGACGTGTTGGAATTCTTCGAAAACGTCGATATATTGGGCGATATGGAGCATTTGGCTTTACCTGTTTATACCCGTTTATACGAACTCGACAATCCAAAAAAAATACTTCGTTTTAGTATCGAGAATCCCGTTTTTGAAGAAGTGAGCGACAGTATTAAGAAAATATTAGCTGTTGAAATTCCTTCGGAAATAGAAGTAAAAACTACCGTTTTGCAGTCGGGGAACGATAAAAAGATCGAACTTCAGATCATTCCGTTGAAGCAAGAAAATGGTAAGATTTACTGGTTAAAAAGTTTTGGTTTGCGGTCTGCTCCCGATGTTTATAAAAAATCGGCAGAAGCCATAAATTGGAAATCTGAATCGGTTCTGGCATCGGGAGACTGGGTGAAAATCCGTACTTCAGGAAAAGGAATTTACAAAATACCATTTTCGAGTTTGAATGGTTGGGGATTTTCAGACCCCACTCAAGTTGGGGTGTTTGGAAGCGGTGGAAAAATACAATCGGAAGATCCCGGAAAGATTGATTACGATGATCTTGAAGAATGTGCCGTGTGGACAGCGACCAATAACGGCGAAGAGTGTTTATTCTTTTATGCGCCGGGAGTTAATGAATGGGATGTAAACGATTCGGGAGTTTTTACACATCGTTTGAATGAATATACTGCCCAAGGGTATTTTTTCGTGGGAAACACATCAACGCCTAAACAGCTTGAGATGCTGGAGAATGTTTCCGATGAAACTACTCATTCAGTCTCAACGTTTGATTGTTTTGATCTGATAGAAAACGAAAGATATAATTTGTTAGAATTAGGTTCGGGAAAAAGCTGGTATAGCGACCGATATACCAATGGTGGGGCAAAAACATACACATTTAATATTGTTGATCCGGCAGATGAAACTGAAGCAAAAGTAACGGTAAGCGGCGCTGCGCGGTCGTTTCGCTCATCAAATTTTGGAGTTGCCGCCGAAGGAACCGAAGCAGGAACAGTACCGTTCAAAAGTGTTGATACCGATGAAACCTATGGTATTTTTGCCGACCCTGAAACAACAACAATGGATGTTAATCTGGCTGAAGGCGAGCAGGGAATTCGCGTTACCTACAATGCATCGAACAGCAGTGCCGAAGCGTGGCTCGATTACATTGAGCTGAATTACAGAAGAAATATCGTAGTCGGAGATGCTCCCTTGTTTTTCCGCGATTCAAAATCGGTGGGTGACGGTAATATAGTCGAGTTTCAGGTTGCCAATGCAGGAGGCGAAACAAAAGTTCTTGATGTTTCGGATATTAACAATGCAAAAGAAATTAATGCCGTTCTGAGTGGCTCGGATATGGTTTTCGCACAAGATGCCTCGGAGTTGAGAGAATACGTCGTTTTTAATACTACGGGAACTTTTCCGGAACCGGCATTTGTTGAGGATGTTGAGAACCAAAATTTACACGCCATGAATACACCGGAATTTCTGGTCATTTCACACAGTAATTTTATGAGTGCTGCCGAAGAGTTGGCCGATTTTCACCGCACGCAGGATGGAATGAGTGTGGAAGTGGTGGATGTAAATAATGTTTATAACGAATTCAGCTCGGGAAGTAAAAGCGCCACTGGAATCCGGAACTTCATAAAAATGATTTACGACCGGGGGAATACATTAAAATATGTATTGCTTTTTGGCGATGGTAGTTACGATAACCGAAACATAAACGGCAGTGGACTGAATTTTATTCCAACTTATCAATCTTCAAATTCTCTCGATCCGTTAAGATCATTTGTAAGCGACGACTATTTTGTAATGCTCGATTCTGCAGAAACGTTATCGAATGGCTCTATTGATTTGGGGATTGGACGAATTCCGGCATCAACAGCTTACCAGGCACAGTTGGTGGTTGACAAAGTAAAACGTTACTACGAACCGGAAGCTTTGGGCGCTTGGCGAAATGTAGTTTGTATGATCGGCGACGATGGCGATACCGGAGTTCACATGCGGCAGTCGGAGGAAATTGCCGATACGCTCAATAATAATTACGGAGAATTTATTACCGACAAAATATATTTTGATGCTTACGCCGAAGATGTTACGCCGGCGGGCGAGCGATACCCCGATGTAAATGCGGCAATTAACGAAAGGGTAGAAGATGGGGTGCTGATATTGAATTATATCGGGCATGCCAATAACAGTTTCCTGGCGCATGAGCATGTGTTGGAGAAAGGTGATATTAATTCGTGGTCGAACCGTAATCAGCTGCCTATTTTTGTGACGGCAACCTGCGAGTTCAGTCGCTTTGATGCAGATGAGACTTCGGCAGGCGAGGAGGTACTCATGAATCCAAACGGTGGAAGTATCGGGTTGTTTTCAACCACACGAGTAGTTTTCTCGGGAGAGAATTTTAAGCTAAGCAAAAGTTTTTACCGCTATATTTTTGCCAAAGACGAAAACGGTGAGCACTACCGAATGGGAGATGTAATGCGTCTTGCCAAAAACAACGTCTCTAGCGGGATCAATAAGCGAAACTTTTCGTTACTGGCCGATCCGGCGTTAAAACTTTCTTACCCGAAATATCAAGTGGTAACCACGTCGATAAATGGTGCGGATGCAACAAGCAGCCCCGATACAATTGGTACACTCGAAAAAATTACAATCGAAGGTTATGTGGCCGATTATTTCGATAACAGGATCGACGATTTTAACGGCGAGATAACGCACACGGTTTACGACAAAGAAATGGATATGCAAACACTTGGAAATGGCGACGACAACAGACCGCAGACTTTCCAGGTGCAGAATAATATTATTTACTCGGGAACAACAAGCGTTACCAACGGAAATTTCAGCTTTAGTTTTGTTGTGCCAAAAGATATTTCGTATAAAATTGGCTCCGGTAAAATAATGTACTATGCCCAAAATGGCGAAGAAGATGCGCACGGTGCGTTCACTAATTTTAGTATTGGTGGCGAAGGATCGAGCATTGCCGATAACAACGGACCTGAAATTCAGCTTTTCCTTGATTCAGAAGATTTCCAATCGGGCGACGAAACCGGAAAGAACCCGACTTTACTGGCGTATTTGTCGGACGAAAACGGTATTAACACCGTTGGAACCGGAATCGGGCACGATATTACTGCGGTGATCGACAACGATTATTCGAAAGTTTACGTGCTAAATAATTATTACCAGGCCGAAAAGGATGATTACACAAGCGGTTCGTTGCAATATCCGTTAAGTAATCTTTCGGTTGGAAAGCACACGCTGTCGTTAAAAGCATGGGACGTGGCCAATAACTCATCGGAAGTGGAAATTGAGTTTGAAGTTACCGGCGATTTTATCATCAACGGAATAAGCAATTATCCGAATCCGATTACGGATTACACCTATTTTGTAATCGAGCACAATCAGGCCGGCGAAAGTTTTTCGGCAGTTTTCGATATATATAATATCAACGGCAAATTGGTCGATCAGTTTGAAACCGAGATCAGCTCAAGCGGAAGTACCAGTAACCCGGTGCGCTGGGATCTATCAGAATCAAAAATTCCGCTTACTCAGGGAGTTTATGTTTACCAGGTTTTCCTTAAAAATAATAATGGAGTAATTGCTTCTAAATCAGGGAAATTGTTGGTGGCCCAATAATTTTTCCCATTCTGTAAAATTTTTCAGAAAAAGCTGCGTTTTCATTCTTGTATGCCTACGGGCTACACGGAAGAAAAAGAAACACTCGGAATGAAAAAAATATTCAGGGTACAGATTTAACCTATTGTTGCAAAGACAAATGTTATATCTTTGCAGGCTCAATTTTTAGATAGTATGATCAAATTAATACGAATTTTATTTGTGGTGGCTCTTGCAGCCATGATAACTGAGAATGTAATGGCACAGGGAACCTTGTCGGGTGCCAATACAATTACAACTGCTGTTCCGTTTTTGGCAATTACGCCCGATTCGCGCGCAGGAGGTATGGGTGATGCCGGTGTAGGTACCACAGCCGATGTGAACTCGCAGCACTGGAACCCTGCAAAATATGTTTTTATGGAGAGTGAGATGGGAGTTGGTTTATCGTACTCGCCATGGTTGCGTAACCTGGTTGACGATATTAACCTGGCTTACCTGTCGGGATACAAAAAATTAGACGATGTGCAGGCACTTAGTGCTTCGTTGCGCTATTTTGCATTGGGCGATATCGTTTTTACTTCCGATCAGGGTGAGTTTATGGGGCAACAAAGCCCGAACGAATTTGCCATCGATTTTGGATACTCTCGTCTGTTAAGTGAACAGTTCTCAGGAGCAGTTGCCGTACGTTACATTCGTTCCGACCTTACTGGTGGACAGCTGGTAAACGGTGTTGAAACCAATGCCGGTACTTCGTTTGCTGCGGATGTGGCTTTCTATTATTACAACGAATTCAGAGCAGGAAGACAAGACAATATCTTCGCAGCCGGTATTAATATTCAGAATATTGGTTCGAAAATTTCGTATACCGATGGCGATGTAAAAGACTTCATACCAACTACTTTGAAATTAGGTGCTTCGTACACCATGGAACTCGATGATTACAACTCATTCAGTTTTGCCGCTGAGGCGAACAAACTGTTGGTGCCAACACCTCCTGCCGATTCAACCGGTTACGGCGATGGCGATGTAATTTGGTCGGGTGGTATTAACTCGAACATTGGTGTTATCGAAGGTATTTTTAAATCGTTTGGCGATGCGCCGGGCGGATTTAAAGAAGAGATGCAGGAGATTACCTGGTCAGTAGGTGTTGAGTACTGGTACAACAAGCAGTTTGCTTTGCGCGCCGGTTATTTCTACGAGAACGAAAACAAAGGTAACCGCCAGTTTATTACTGCAGGTGCCGGTTTAAAAATGAATGTATTTGCACTCGACTTCTCATACCTGTTGCCAACACAACGTAACCACCCACTTGAAAATACGCTGCGTTTCTCGCTGGCGTTTGATATTGACGCATTTAGTAACCAACGCTGATGGATTTCAGAATTGGACAAGGATATGATGTACACCGCTTAGCCGAAGGAGAAACCTTGTGGTTAGGCGGTGTTCTTATTCCCCACAGTAAGGGAACCGTGGCACATTCTGATGGCGATGTGCTGATACATGCCATTTGCGATGCCATGCTGGGCGCACTGAAACTGCGCGACATTGGTACACATTTTCCGGATACGGCTGCCGAATTCAAAAATATCGACAGTAAAATTTTGCTGAAAAAGTCGTACGAGCTGGTAAAAGAAAAAGGCTACGAAATTGTAAATATCGACTCAACCGTGCAGGCGCAACAGCCAAAATTAAAACCACATATTCCTGCAATGGAACAATGTATGGCCGATGTTTTGGAAATTGATGTCGATCGTGTTTCGGTAAAGGCAACAACTACCGAAACGCTTGGTTTCGAAGGCCGCGAAGAAGGTATGTCGGTAAATGCGGTGGTACTTTTAAAACACGTGTAATGAGCAAACGCACTCTTGTTATTGGTGCCAGCGAAAACCCGGCCCGATACTCCAACAAAGCAATTCTTGCACTTCGACGAAATGAACACGAAGTGGTAGCACTGGCCAAACGTAAAGGTTTGGTTGACGATGTTGCCATTGAAACAGATTTCCCGGGAAACGACGATATTCATACCGTAACACTTTATGTGGGGCCACAACATCAGCCTGAGTATTATGAGGATATTATCGGCATGAAACCACAACGTGTTATTTTTAATCCGGGTACCGAAAATCCGGAATTTGCCGAAAAACTGGAGGCCAATGGTATTCAGGCTGAAGAAGCTTGTACTTTGGTATTGTTAAGTATCGGAAATTACTAGGTTACGACTGCGCCCAGCCTGAAGTCATAGTGAGCGGAGTCGAACTATGATAATTGTAAAATACATATTTTGATCATGTTCAAAGAAATAAAATCACTCGACGAATTTTTAATACTAAAAGAAGAACAGGCAGCAATGCTGGCCTATTTTTCTACCGATGCATGTTCGGTTTGTAAAGTGTTAAAGCCTAAGGTGGATGAAATGGCGACAGCCAAATTTCCTAAAATGCAATTGGTTTACGTTAAATCGGATGTGTTGCCCGATGTGGCTGCACAAAACAGTGTATTTACAGCACCCACTGTTGTGGTATTTTTCGATGGCCGCGAAACCATTCGTAAAAGCCGTGCTTTTGGCGTAGAAGAATTGGAGCACGAGATTGAGCGGTATTATTCTATGTTGTTTGATTAGTTTTCGCTTGACGAATAAATGTTCTGTTGAATTGGCTTGAAACTTTAAAGGCCTCTCACAAAGGCCATTTGGTGATCAGGACTATAATCGTAAGGATTATCGAAACCAATAGGACGAAAGAGATAATTCCGCCGATATAAACCGCAAGCGTTCCAGCTACGGCACTAAAAATTGAGCGCTTAAAATAAGAGTGAAAAGCGTAGGTGAAATAAAAGAGTGTAATACAAAAACTTACCGACGTAAAACTGGGAAGCAGCGCGGGAATAATAAAAATAAAAGGGGCTAAAATTACCGTAATCAGAATGCTCTGTGCAAAAATGTAGGTATTCAAAATCAAATGTTCGCCATAATACAGCTTCTTTCTTCTGAAGCACCATTTAGAAATTAAACTGGCAAATGGGAGCATTAAAACGGGTAAAAGATTCATATAGCCTTTGATGATTCCCGTCAATTTTTCTTGAAATTCCATTGCTTCAGGACTGGATGTCTGTTGATCAGTGCCAATAAAGTGGCTTGTCGTTTCAACTCCCGTATCGTAGATGTTTAATGAAAGCATTAAAAACGCATAAGCTCCGCAAATAACAAGGATATAATTCAGAGGATTAATATATGGTTTTGTTTTTCCCCGCAAGTAGTCGTCGACAACTTTTCCCGGGTTTCGGAATAGCCAAACCAGCGTGTAAATAAATCCACGCTCCATGTTGAGCGCATTGCCAACCACTGCTAAAAAGCCTTTTAACGTAAAATGTTTTTGATAGATTTTTTGCCCGCAATTGCTGCAGTAATTATCAATTGCAGCAGAACTACAGTTTGGACATTGTATGAGTTTTGGCAGATCAGACATTTATAACTTTTACTATTAAATGTTCCTCTAATTTAGGAAAATGCTTAAAAGTAAACATTACAATGAGTTATAAATATTCGATGTAATCTTTAGATCCTTTGATTATCGAAACTGAGCTTATTTGTTCTTCTTCAATAAATCGCTTTTTGCAACCCAGCGGGCCTGGTTCATCAGCGGGTGTCGCAGCGTAATGGCTCCTTCAACCGGACAAACAACCACGCAGTTTCCGCAATACCAGCATTCGCCGGGGTATAAAACCAATGGTGATTCTCCTTTTTCAGCGCCGGGAACAAACAGATCGACCTGGCATATTTCTACACATTTATTGCAGGCAATACATTTTTCGTCATCGATAATGATCGGATTGGCTGCCGGCATTTCAGCTTTTAAGGCTCGTAATTTATTCGACATGGCTGTTTGTTTTTAGGTAATCAGTGTTGTGCTTTTCATAGTTTTCCTGCAGATCTCCAAAGAAATCGACAGGCAATTCGCGTTGTTTGATCTCGCCCTCTTCATTTTTCAGAATGATCAGTTTTTTCTCTGAGGTCTTTTCATCAGCACTTCCGGCTTTCGTAAAACAAAGCGATTTGGAATTGTTTTTACGGGCCTTGCTGGCAAGAAGGATAATTTGTGCATTCGTAAGAATATCGAAAACCTCAAGCAGTCGTGTTAGTTCGTGCGGATTGTAGGCGAAGGTTTGCGAAAGAATGTCTTCTTCGTACTCTTTCAGAACCGTGAGGCCGATGTCGAGCAACTCGTCGTGTTTTACATCGCCACAATAGTTTTGCATGGTTTTGGCAATTCCCATGTTCAGCTCTTTCCAGCCAATACTTTTTGCCGGATTATTTTTTAGCGGAGCAAAAATCCGTTTTTTCTCGTTTTCGATTTGTGAGATTGACGGTTCCTTCATTTCTGCATCGGCTGCATATTTTGCTGCATGACGACCGGCGTAGTATCCGGTTGCAGCGGCGTGTCCGTAGCAATTTGATGCGTACAATGCGTCGCCGGCCACAAACAATCCTTTGATGTTCGATTGTAATTGCCAGTCGTTCATAAAACCACCCGGCAAACCGAAGAGTTGCCTTTCCTGTGGCAGAAACTGCCCCGATCGCCAGCCGGTGCCATAACATTGCAACACATGTTTTTCCGGATCAAAACCGGCGCGGGTGTAATTCTGGTAAATCGGTACTTTGGTTTTCCCTTCTTCACCGATCATCATTCCCCAGATCACTTTTCGCTCAGCTTCTGGCAAAGTGGAAAGATCAGCATAGAGAGGTATTTTATAAGTTCCATGTTCAAATTTATCCAGCGACAAGGTTTCCGGGCCGTCGATTTCGTAGTTGGCATCGTCGATGTTGCCGCCCTTCATAAAATATTTTTGTCCTTTAGCGGGTTTAAATCGTTCCGAAACAGTCTTCAGAATATTCCCGTCGCGGTCGGCATAAGGAATTTCTTTTCCAGTAGCATCGATCATCGATGCCGCATACCAGGTGTTGTGGTTGTTGCCGGCTCCGTAAGGCGGATAACTTCTTCCGGCAGCGGAGAATTCGGCACCCACCGATTTTTCCATCATGGTAAATTCGGCTCCGGCGCGCCAACCCATGGCATGACCGTCGCCAATACACTGTGTTGGACGGAATTCTGCCAGGCCGGGAAGTTCTGCAGAAAACAGCCAAATCCTTGCAGGTCGCGACATGCACATAATGCTCGACTTGCTTTTAAAAACGAAAAATTTCCCGGTGCGGGTGTGCATCCCGGTAGCACCGATGCACTGAATCTCGTCGCCGTTTTTTGCGGTCAGCAAGGAAGTGACCATTATGCGATCGTATATTTTTACACCTAAACGTTTCAATTCTTTGTACATGGCCGGTTTGAAAGTGCTTCCCCAGATACGCAGCGTAAATCGGTTTTCGTAGTCGTAGGCAAACATCAGTTTCGAGTCGTCGTCGCGAAATTCAGCACCTTTAAATTCATCGCCGGTGTCGCGTATTTTACCGCCCATCTTTTCAATGTCGAGCATGCAATCCCAGCCTTCGCGGCATTCGATATAATGCGAAATGCCGTTGTTGTAACCGTCGTTGTCATCCATCATGGACTGGGTCAGTTCTTCGGGCGTAACTTTCGAACATGGATTGGTAGCAGCCGATTCCCAATGGTCGCAGCCTGAACCTCCGGCACCACTCATTTTGGTGGCTCCTTTTTCAACCAAAACCACTTCTTTGCCGTCGCGGGCTGCAGCTATGGCCGCCATGCATCCGGCAATTCCTCCTCCCAAAACCAAAACCTCGCAAGAGATGGTTTCTTCCTTATCGTATTCCAACGGGTAAGGCCAGCTATTTTCGTTCATAATTTTTTTGTTTCAAGTTTACTAACAATAATCAATACGCCCAGCGAAACCGAATAGGCGATAAATAGCCCCAGTTCGGAACTGATAATTTTACTGAATGGGGGATAGACTCCCGAAAGAAATGCGCCAACTCCGATAATTCCGCCGGTAAAAATTGCGGCAACGGCACCTCTTTTTGTGGCTCCTTTCCACAGAACGCCCGCCAGCAGGGGAATGAGCAGACTACCCATGTAAGGATAGTTGAAAATTATAATTGCGTCGAGTATGTTACTTACTTTAAATGACAATAAAACGCCTGCAATAACAGACAAACCTACTGCCAATCTTGAGATCAGTTTCGAATGTGGCATCTCGTCAAGTTGATATTCGCGATAAAAGAAACAGTTCAGTAAATCTCGCGAAAAGGTTGCTCCCAGTGCCATCAATAATCCTGCACCACTCGACATGGCAGCTCCCAAAACTGCGGCAATGGTTATTCCGGCTAAAACAGGAGGTAACGATGTAATTACCATGTGCGAAAAAACTCCTTCTTTAATTTCCGGAAAAAGAAGATGACTGGCCACGCCAACTGTTGAACTCAATATGCCGATAAAAATGACGAGAACTCCGGCAATGACTGCACCATTTCTGGCGGTTTTTGCATCTTTTGCCGATTGAAAACGCAGGTAAGCATCGTAAGAAACCGAAATGGCAATCAGGAACGGAACCACCAGGTAAATGAATTTGGTGAAAGTGCCTTTTGGAATAAACGGTTGATGGTAAACTTCGGCCATACTGATGCCCTGTTTATTAAGGAGCAAAAGTGACGCAATGGCAACTACCGGAATTCCGATTAGAATTACTGACGACTGAATTGCATCGGTGAGAACAACTCCCCACATTCCACTAAGTGTACTATAAATTAAAATGATGGCAGCGCAAATAATTACTCCCTGGTAAAACGGAATTCCAAATCCCGAGAGGAGGCTTCCGCAGGCCAGAAGTTGTGCAATAAAAATACCCAGTAAACTTGGCACATTGCTCATCCACGCCCAAATACGCACCCATTTGTTTTTGCCGTAACGGGCTTCGTAAAAATCGAGCGGAACAAAACTGTCTTTCTTTTTGAGTTTGGCAGCAACCAGTAAACCGGCTACAATCAAACCGCCACCACAACCAAGCGCGTACCACATGCCCGGCCATATGCCCATTTGGTTTCCGGTTTCAGAACCGCCAAGAATTATGCCCGCTCCAATTTGTACAGCTGTAAGTGTTCCGATGGTTAATGGAAGGCTCAGTTTGCGTCCGGCCACCAGAAAATCGGAGGCCTTTTTATTGCGCGACATCATGATGATACCTGCAATAATGATGATGGAAAAATAGGCAAAACAAACCAGTAAAACGGTGGTTTTGTCGCTCATGTTGATTGACTTTTAGAATTTTTGGTCGATAAATGTCTGAAAAATATCTTACCAATTACCCTCTAGAAAGTCATAAAGATCAAATTTAGACAGA
The DNA here is from genome assembly GCF_913060805.1 of uncultured Draconibacterium sp. GTDB lineage: Bacteria > Bacteroidota > Bacteroidia > Bacteroidales > Prolixibacteraceae > Draconibacterium. The sequence goes on along the minus strand of NZ_CAJXTC010000023.1, from coordinate 29,145 downwards.
TTATGCATAATAATGACATTACGAAAAAGGACGTGCTCTCATTTTTTATGGCCAGGCTTCATACAGCCTTTTTATGGTTTAAATAATGTTTCCAGGAAATTGTCATCCGCCTCATTTGGCAACGTAACTTTAAGCTCCGGATTTTCTTTCATAGCCTGCTCGATGGCAAAACGTGCCGGTTTGTTGCGTGCCCAGCTTCGGCGCGAAATACCGTTGTTTACATCCCAGTGCAACATCATTTTCAGGCGTTCTTCGGCTTCGGGCGATCCGTCGATGGTCATTCCAAAACCACCGTTAATTACTTCGCCCCAACCAACGCCGCCACCGTTATGCAAGGAAATCCAGGTGGCGCCACGGAAACCGTCGCCGACAAAATTCTGCACGGCCATATCGGCTGTAAACGATGAGCCATCGTAAATATTTGAAGTCTCGCGGTAAGGCGAGTCAGTTCCTGAAACGTCGTGATGATCGCGGCCTAAAACAATAGGAGCCGAGATTCTTCCGTCGGCAATGGCGTCGTTAAATGCTTTGGCAATTTTTGTGCGACCGGTGCAGTCGGCATATAAAATACGCGCCTGTGAACCTACCACCAGTTTGTTTTTTCCGGCTTCTTTTATCCAGTGGATATTGTCTTCCATCTGACCGGTAATTTCTTCCGGAGCAGAAGCGGCTATTTCAGACAATACATCGGCAGCAATTTTATCAGTAGTTTCCAAATCTTCGGCTTTTCCCGAGGTACACACCCAACGGAAAGGACCAAAACCATAATCGAAAAACAACGGTCCCATAATATCCTGAACGTACGAAGGATATTTAAATTCACCGTCAGCTTTGGTTATGTCGGCACCGGCTCTGCTCGCTTCCAGCAAAAAGGCATTTCCATAATCCCAGAAATACATGCCGTTTTGAGTCATTTTATTTACTGCCGCTACATGTCGGCGTAATGTTTTATATACGTCTTCCTTAAACTGTTCCGGATTTTCGGCCATCATTTTATTCGACTCCTCAAAACTCAATCCGGCCGGGTAGTAACCTCCCGCAAACGGATTGTGCAATGATGTTTGATCTGATCCAAGTTCAACCGGAATATTTTCCTCAGCCAGTTTTTCCCACAAATCAACAATGTTACCCTGATAGGCCAGCGAAACAGCTTCTTTGTTTTCGCGGGCTTTTAATGCGCGGGTCATCAATTCATCGAGGTCAGTATAAACTTCATCCACCCAACCCTGATTGTGGCGAACTTCCACGGCTTTAGGATTTACTTCGGCAACAATACAAACCATTCCGGCAATTACCGTTGCTTTTGGTTGAGCTCCCGACATTCCACCGAGGCCACTTGTAACAAATATCTTTCCTCCAAAATCGCCGGGCGAGTGCAGGCGGGCAGCATTCATAACTGTAATTGTAGTGCCGTGTACAATTCCCTGTGGGCCAATGTACATGTACGATCCGGCAGTCATTTGTCCGTATTGCGAAACGCCCAATGCGTTCATGCGTTCGTAATCGTCGCGGCCCGAATAATTCGGAATTACCATACCGTTGGTAACTACCACGCGCGGTGCATTTTTATGCGAAGGGAATAAGCCCATCGGGTGCCCGGAATACATCACGAGCGTTTGTTCGTCGGTCATTTCGGCCAGGTATTTCATAGTAAGCAGGTATTGTGCCCAGTTTTGAAAAACCGCGCCATTTCCGCCGTATGTGATCAGTTCGTGCGGGTGTTGTGCCACAGCGTAATCCAGGTTGTTCTGTATCATCAGCATAATAGATGCTGCCTGTTTCGATTTTGCAGGGTATTCATCAATAGGGCGCGCATACATTTTGTAATCCGGACGGAAACGGTACATATAAATACGCCCAAAAGTTTCCAGTTCGTTTAAAAATTCAGGAGCGAGTACTTCATGAAATTTAGCAGGGAAATAGCGTAAGGCATTTTTTAAAGCCAGTTTTTTTTCTTTCGCCGATAATATGTCCTTTCTTTTGGGGGCGTGGTTAATGTTGGTTTCGTATGGTTTCGGCAATGGAAGTTCTTCCGGAATACCTTGTAATAGGGCTGTTTTGAATGCTGCTAAATTCATGGTTCCTCTGCTTTAATCTTAAATATTTCGAAATACAGCGGCAAATTATCGCCTTTCCCCGAATTTACTTCTGATATTTCACACCTTTTAAAAATATTTGTAAGAATAGAAGTAAAGTTTTGTATATAGTGCACAAAAAATATAAATAACGCCGTCCTTTAGGGCGGCGACTTAGAAAGTGAGATATCGAAGGTTTTTGAGAAATTTTGTAAACTAATATCTTACAAAATTTCTCAAAAAACGGTTAGTGTTACGATATTTGAAATCACCGCCCTAAAGGACGGTGTTATTGAAGAAAACGAAACAAGAAATAGTTAAATAAATAGAAGATGAAAAGATTAAGAATTGTATTAATAGCATTAGTAAGTGTAGTTTTATTTTCGAGTTGTGGTTACAACAAAATGGTGGAAATGGATGAGCAGGTAACTGCATCATGGGCACAAGTTGAAAACGTTTATCAGCGTCGTGCTGATTTGATTCCAAATCTGGTGAATACCGTAAAAGGTTATGCCGAGCACGAGCAGGAAACGCTAACCGGCGTTATTGAAGCGCGCTCGAAAGCTACTTCGGTAAATATCGATCCTGCAAACCTGAATCCTCAGACTATTCAGCAATTTAACCAGGCCCAGGAAGGACTTTCTTCAGCGTTAAGTAAATTGATGGTGGTTGTTGAACGTTATCCCGATTTAAAAGCCAACCAGAATTTTATGGAATTGCAGGCGCAGCTTGAAGGTACTGAAAACCGAATTGCTGTGGAACGACGTAAATTCAATCAGACCACACAATCGTACAATGCCTATATCCGAAAATTTCCGCGGGTAATTTATGCCGGTTGGTTTGGTTTCGAAAAGAAAACATATTTCGAAGCTCAACAAGGTGCAGAACAAGCTCCTGAAGTACAGTTTTAATCGTTTTGCGAAGGAGGTGATGCTGTCCGTCAACTGACGGATTCAGCATCTGAAAATGAAGGGGAGAAGCATCCAAATGGATTGCAGTAATAACAAATTAAAGGAGATTATGGGAGTTCAAAAATATTTTAGCGAAGCAGGGAAACTGCAAATTACCAACGCCATTCGTGTGGCCGAAACTAATACCTCGGGAGAGATTCGGGTGCACATTGAAAAACATTGCGCCGGCGATGTGTTAGATCGTGCAGCGTATATTTTCGAGAAACTGGAAATGCACAAAACGGAATTGCGCAACGGTGTGCTTTTTTACCTGGCAGTTGAGGATAAAAAGTTTGCCATTTTGGGCGATGGAGGAATTAACCAAAAGGTGGCTGACGATTTCTGGGAAAGTACCAAAGAAGTGGTGATTGCCAAATTAAAAGAGAGTAAGTACGCCGAAGCTTTGGCCGATGGAATTATAATGGCCGGCGAACAGTTAAAAACGCATTTCCCATACCAGAGTGATGATGTGAATGAATTATCGGACGAAATTTCGTTTGGAAAATAAAAATCACTGTTCCGCTTGTTCTCCCCTTATAAGGGGAGATGCCCGCGTAAGGAAAGCGGGTGGATGGCAGAGGGGTTAAATAAAAAAAATATGAAACGAACAATAATAGTACTATTTGCACTGATCGTAACCGCCACAAGCGTTTTGGCACAAATCCCCGAACGTCCTCAACCGGCACGTTTGGTAAACGATCTCGCCAATATTTTAAGCGATGGCGAAAAGCAAAATATGGAGAGTGCCCTGGTGCAGTTTGCACGAAAAACATCAACACAAATTGTGGTGGTAACGGTTCCTGATCTTGAAGGATACGACCGTGCTGACTATGCACAGCGACTGGGCGAAAACTGGGGAGTTGGCCAAAAGGGCAACGATAATGGTTTGGTGGTTTTGGTAAAACCAAAAGTTGGTAACAGTCGCGGGCAAGTGTTTATTGCCACGGGTTACGGACTGGAAGGTGTTTTACCCGATGCCATTGTAAATACTACAATCGTTAACGAGGAGATGATTCCGCGCTTTAAGCAAAACGATTATTACGGCGGTCTGGCGGCAGGCTTAAACGTAATTATGGATATCACCCGCGGCGAATATACCGCGGCGAATTACCAGGAAAAGGTTAACGCCGGCGGCAGTGCCGGAATTCCTTTTGGTATTATCTTTTTTGTTTTAATTATAACCTTATTCGGAAGACGCCGACGTGGCCGTTTTTACTCACCGGGCAGAAGTTTGCCATTCTGGATGGCTATGGGAATGATGTCGGGAAGTCATCGTTCATCAGGCTCGTTCGGAAACTTTTCGTCGGGAAGCGGAAGTTTCGGTGGCGGAGGCTTCGGTGGATTTGGTGGCGGAAGCTTTGGCGGTGGAGGCGCCGGTGGAAGCTGGTAAAAAGAAGTTCATTATTCGTTACATAAAAACAATGTTCAAATTTGAGGAAGTCGTTTCTGGAGGAGCGGCTTTTTTCTTTTTAAGGATTTTGGTGATCGACGCTAAGGTTTTATAACCTTGGTTTTAAGCACGATTGTGTCGCCAATGTCGAAAACTAACATCGATAAATACTGCTTTTGTCTAGCCCGATTAGGCAAAAAATAAGGTTTTATTTGCTACTGGGAATCTATATTTGCAGTGTACAAACCCAGTACAAACTCTTTACAACAGAGTCAATCAAAAGAAGCATAGATGCAATGAAGAAAAAATCCCGGAGTGGACGCCGGGATTTTTTTATGCACGAAATTTTTAAGTATTACCTTTTAAAACATCCGTCAACAAAAAAGCCGGTTCAAAATTTTTTGAACCGGCTTTTGTTTGATCAATATCTTAATGCTTATTCAGCAATATCTTCAACTACGTTAATATTCTGGTCAACCAAAATACGACCGCAATATTCGCAAACAATAATTTTTTTGCGGCTGGCAATATCCAACTGGCGCTGAGGTGGGATTTTGTTAAAACAACCACCGCAAGCATCACGCTGAATAGTAACTACGGCCAAACCGTTGCGTGCATTTTTGCGAATACGCTTAAAAGCTCCCAACAGACGAGGTTCGATAAACGACTCGATCTTTTCTGATTTAGCTCTCAGCTTTTCTTCTTCGATCTTGGTTTCTTCAGTAATTTCCGAAAGTTCGTTTTTCTTTCTGTCAAGATCTTCTTCACGCTCTTTCAACTGTTCTTTCGATGCAGTAATGGTTTCTTTTTTCTGAGCCATTTCTGCAGTGAACTCTTTAATTCGTTTTTCCGAGAGTTCGATTTCCAGGTTTTGGAACTCAATTTCTTTCGAAAGCGAGTCGAATTCGCGGTTGTTACGAACGTTGTTTTGCTGCTCGGTATATTTTACAATCAACGCTTGCGAATCTTTAATCGCAATTTTTTTGTTGTTGATTGAAGTATCCAGATTTTTAACCTCGTCATCAAGGTTTACCAACCTGGTTTTCAAACCGGCAATTTCGTCTTCCAAGTCTTGAACTTCTAAAGGAAGCTCACCCCTTAGGGTTTTTATTTTATCAACTTCAGATACAACACTCTGCAACTCATGCAATGCGCGTAATTTCTCTTCTACTGAAATGTCTTTGTCTTCTTGCCTTGAATATGGTGCATTCATGCTCGTAATATTTTTTTATACATAAAAATCAGAAGTAAAAAACCGGGTTGGTATTCACCTCTGATAAATGGACTGCAAATTTAGGGAATTTTTTTGTAAGTATCTCATAAAAAAGTTCTTTAGTGAACTGTTCACTCTCAAAATGTCCGATATCGGCGATAACTATTTTATTTTCGGCATCAAAAAATTGATGATATTTAAAATCGCCGGTCACAAAAACGTCGGCTCCGGCTGCAATTGCCTGGTTTAAAAGGAACGAACCCGATCCTCCGCAAACCGCAATTTTCTTCACTTTTTTATCTTGTAAAGCGGTGTGCCTGATCATTTTTACATTAAACGTTTTCTTTAACTGGCGAAGAAAAGTTGTTTCGTTTTTTTCTTTGGGTAACGAACCGATCATTCCAGCTCCAATCTGATCAAATTTATTATCGAGCAAATATATATCGTAGGCAACTTCTTCGTACGGATGAGCCTGAACGAGGGCATTTATAACTTTTCCCTGAAGATAATCGGGGAAAATGGTTTCAATACGGATCTCGTTTTCGTAATGTTGCTCGCCTTTTTTTCCCACAAAAGGGTTGGTGGTGTCACTTCCACGGAATGTACCTTGCCCGTGGGCATTAAAACTGCACGAGTCGTAATTCCCGATTTGCCCGGCACCGGCAGCAAAAACAGCTTCGCGAACCTGGTTGGCCTGATCGACCGGAACATAAGTTACCAGCTTTTTCAGCATCCCGCCGGCAGGTTGAAGAATTTTGCAGTTCTCCAATCCGAGCTTTTCGCAGATTTTTCCATTTACTCCGCCTGTAACACTGTCGAGATTGGTGTGTGCTGCATAAATAGCCACATCGTGTTTTATGGCTTTTATCAGTGTGCGCTCTACGTAATTTTTGCCCGTAATTTTTTTCAATCCCGAAAAAAGGATGGGGTGATGGGCAATTATTAATCCGGCTTTTCTTTTTATGGCTTCATCAACAATGGCTTCGGTAACATCGAGCGTAATCAAAGCTGCCGAAACCTTAGCATTTTTATCGCCAAGAATTAGCCCGGCATTGTCGTACGATTCCTGCAATTTTAACGGTGCAAGATCTTCTAAAAAATTGGTAATATCTTTAATTTTCATTTTCCCCAAGTCCGTGTTTTATCGCGATTAGTTCTTGTTTAATATCTTGTAAACGTTTAACCACCTCGAAATTGTTTAATGTGTCTTCCGGATTTTCTTTCAGTTTCTTCCGGGCGCCGTCAATGGTTAGTCCGCGTTCTTTTACCAAATGGTTTATCATCCGGATCGTATCCAAATCCTTTGGCGTAAATTGCCGGTTGCCCTTTTTGTTTTTCACCGGTTTTAGCGCCTCAAACTGGTTTTCCCAATAACGAATATGCGACACGTTTACGCCAAACATATCGGCAACTTCGCCAATGGAATACAGCATCTTTTCTATTTTGGGCTTTTTGTATGGCACGCGCTAATAATTTAGATGCAAGATAAAAGAATTTGAAGCTGTTACAAAAGAGTGATTGATTTTTTGATGTGCAGACGTTTTGCCAAATAAAAACTTCCACCGGAATAAACCGATGGAAGCCTCAATATTTTTAGAAATCGCGAAATCGTTAATCCAATGATTGGCCGATATTCGACGAAATTGCAATCATTTTGTCGTATTCCTGTGGAGTAAGATCTTTAAACATGTAGTAGGCCGGATTCACTTTGCGCCCGTCTTTGTGCACTTCGTAGTGCAGGTGCGGTGCAGTTGAGCCTCCGGTGTTTCCAACATAACCGATAATGTCTCCACGTTTTACCTGCTGGCCGCGTTTTACATTAAATTCGTTCATGTGGCCATAAACAGTTTCGTAACCAAATCCGTGATCGAGTTTAATGTGCAAGCCGAGTCCCACTTTACTTCTTTTCGAACCTGATACGTCGGTAACTTTACCGTCGCCGGTGGCATAAATAGGAGTTCCTACAGGAGCTGTAAAGTCTTGTCCCCAGTGCATTTTTCGCACTTTGTAAATCGGGTGTACACGGTATCCCCAACCACTCGAAGTTCGTTTCAGATCGGTGTTGGTAATAGGCATAATTGCCGGCAACGAAGCCAGCATTTTTTCTTTGTTCAGCGCCAGTTCTAATACTTCGTCGTACGATTTCGACTGAATATACGCCTGTTTCGAAATTACATCCAGCTTATGCGCTGTTGCAATTACCAATTCGGCATTGTCCATATCTTCCAACTCCGAATATTTATTCGCACCACCAAAACCTGCATTCCTAACTGTCGAAGGAATTGGCTCGGCTTCAAAAATTACACGATAAATATTATCGTCGCGCTGCTGCAGTTCCGACAATACATTTTCTACTTTATCCAGATCCTTCGAAAGCAATTCGTACTGGGAAATCAAACGCTTGTTTTCACGCATCAATCGTTTTGATCGTGGCGTGTCGTAAAAGTTTACGAAAATCAGCGAAATGAGAATTGCCAATGCTAAACTACTAGCAAAATAGGTAAGTAATTTTGTTGCTTTGGCTTTCCAACTTAATCCTACGCTCTCGTAACTGAGGGTATCCGGGTTAAATTTATATTTCTTTTTTGCCATATAAAAGGCCGGTTTTATCTCTTTTTTAATGTCTATTCATTAAATCCTATAACTTTGCATGGATTTAATAAAACGTGATTTTTCACGCGGCAAAGGTAAGTAAATAACTCATAATTAATGAATTTGTTTTCTTTGCATTAAATATTTTTAACGAATTCATAAATCATACAGACGGAAAATGAAGACTTCTAAAGAGATACGTAAGGCTTTTCTCGACTTTTTTACCGAGAAAGAACATCAGATTGTAAACTCAGCACCGATGGTTGTGAAAGGCGACCCCACGCTGATGTTTACCAATGCGGGGATGAACCAGTTTAAAGACCAGTTTTTAGGTAACGAACCGGTAAAATATCCGCGGGTGGCCGATACGCAAAAGTGTCTGCGTGTTTCAGGAAAACACAACGATTTGGAAGAAGTTGGTTTGGATACATACCACCATACCATGTTCGAAATGCTGGGAAACTGGTCGTTTGGCGACTACTTTAAGAAGGAAGCCATCGATTGGGCGTGGGAGTTTTTGGTAGATCGTATGGGAATTGACGCCGGCCGTTTGTATGCCACCGTTTTTGAAGGAAGTGCCGATGATAACCAGGAGCGCGACAACGAAGCTGCCGGATACTGGGAACAGTACCTGCCAAAAGACCGCATCCTGAACGGTAACAAAAAAGATAACTTTTGGGAAATGGGCGAAACCGGACCTTGCGGACCTTGCTCGGAGGTGCACGTTGATATTCGTTCGGAAGAAGAACGTGCAAAAGTTCCCGGACGCGACTTGGTGAATATGGATCACCCGCAGGTTATCGAAATCTGGAACCTGGTATTTATCCAGTTTAACCGAAAAGCAAATGGAGCTTTGGAAAGTTTGCCGGCCAAACACGTTGACACCGGAATGGGTTTCGAGCGTTTGTGTATGGTTTTACAAGGCGTTCAATCGAATTACGATACTGATGTTTTCCAGAATACAATTGCCGAAATAGGAAAGCTGTGTAACAAAAAATATGGCGAAAACGAAAAGGTGGATATCGCCATGCGCGTTATTGCCGACCACCTTCGTGCCGTGGCTTTTGCCATTGCCGATGGTCAGTTGCCATCGAATAATAAAGCCGGTTATGTAATCCGCCGTATTTTGCGCCGTGCTGTTCGTTACGGTTATACTTTCCTCGATTTAAAAGATGCCTTTATTTACCGTTTAATTGCCGTATTAAAAGATACAATGGGCGAAGCTTTCCCTGAGTTGGTAAGCCAACAAACGCTTATCGAAAAGGTTATTAAGGAGGAGGAAGAGTCGTTCCTGCGCACACTTTCAACCGGTATAAAATTGCTCGACGATATTATTTCGAAAGCGAAAAACGACGGTGCCAAAGAAATTGCAGGGAAGGATGCTTTTGTATTGTACGATACTTTTGGTTTCCCGCTTGACCTGACCGAGTTGATCACCCGCGAAAATGGTTTGGGAGTTGACGAAAAAGGTTTTGCTGTGGAAATGCAGGCACAAAAAGATCGCTCGAGAAATGCCGCAGCACAGGAAACCGATGATTGGGTGGAACTGCGCAAAATTGAAAAGACAGAATTTTTAGGCTACGACAAACTGGAAGCCGAAATTAAAATAGCCCGTTACCGCAAAGTAACGCAGAAGAAAAAATCATTTTACCAGCTGGTATTCGATCAAACACCATTTTATGGCGAATCGGGTGGTCAGGTTGGCGACGCCGGTTACATTGAGTTCGATGGTGTAAAAACATCGATTGTTGATACGCAAAAAGAAAATAACCTTATCGTTCATTTGGTAAATCAGCTTCCACAAAATCCGGAAGAAACATTTAATGCGGTGGTGAATGCCAAACGCAGAACAAACATTGCCAATAACCACACTGCAACTCACTTGTTGCATGCCGCGCTTCGTGAAGTTTTGGGATCGCACGTTGAGCAAAAAGGATCATTGGTAAATGCCGATCATTTGCGTTTCGACTTTTCGCACTTCCAGAAAATGAGCGATGAGGAAATTGCCGAGGTTGAAAAACGGGTGAACGAAAAGATCCGCGCCAATTCAGTTAAAGAAGAAAACCGAGAAATGCCGATTGAAGAAGCCAAAGCAACAGGTGCAATGATGTTGTTTGGTGAGAAATACGGCGAGGCAGTTCGTGTAATTAAGTTTGGAGAATCGGTTGAATTGTGTGGAGGAACGCACGTTGCTGCAACCGGCCAGATCGGTATGTTGAAAATTGTATCGGAAAGTGCAATCGCTGCAGGTGTGCGCCGAATTGAAGCAATTACTGCTGATCGTGCCGAGAAATACATTAACGATCAATTGGCGCTGATCAACAACATCAAAGAAACGCTGAAAGGTTCGAAAGATGTTCTGGGTAGTGTAACAACGCTGCTTCAGCAAAATTCGGAGTTGAGCAAACAAATCGATGCTTTCCAGCAAGAGAGTTTGAAAATGACCAAAGCCAATCTGAAGAGTAAAGTATTAAACGAAAACGGTGTAAATATCATCGCCGATAAAATTATAATCGACAATGCCGGATTAGTAAAAGATTTGGCTTTCCAGCTAAAAGGCGAGATTGAAGATTTGTTTTTGGTAATTGGTGCCGAAGTAAACGGCAAACCAAACCTGACAGTAATGATCTCGGATAATATTGTTGCCGATAAAGGTTTAAACGCCGGACAGATTGTTCGCGAAGCCGGAAAAGAAATTAAAGGTGGTGGCGGTGGCCAGCCATTTTATGCTACTGCCGGTGGTAAAGATGTTGACGGCCTGCAGGCGGCTATCGAAAAAGCACTGTCGTTTTTGCAGTAAGATGAAATCAGAACGCTGATAACGCGGGTTTCGCAGATTCCCACAGAAGGGATTAGCGGTTTTTAACCGCTGCTTAATAGACCTTCAAGGTTTCCAAAACCTTGAAGGTCTTTTTGTTTTAAAGTGCCCCTTTGCTTGTCCGTAATGCAAAAAAAAGTCGTCCTACATTGATGAAATGGTCTCCTACGTTGAAAAGTAGTCGTCCTACACAGAAAAGAAGCGCTCCTACATCAAAAAAAGTCTCCCTACACTGAAAGAACAGCATCCTAGATTGGTAAAACTATCTCTTATGTTACATTTGTCTTGCCCTACATGTGTAGGACGAGACATTTGTAACCAAGGGAGTCTAAAATTGTTAAAAAATTGACAATTTGCTAATTGATTCTCAATTTCTCAGCAAAAGAAATGAGATAAAAAGTTGCTGCCTCGTTCGCACCTTATGTTTCGTTTAAAAAAATACCAAAGAGGTTTTTGTTTTATCTCTTTTTTTGATTTGTTCTAAATAAGGATTATTTTCAGCAACTATTTTGAGAGAAAATGGTTATACAAAAGACTTGGAATTAAATTGATAAAACAGAGATGAAGAAATTCTATTCCTTTATAACATCCATGCCGTTCGCGGCATTTATTTTTCTTGGGCTTGCTTTTTCAATGGCTGTGGCCACATTTATCGAAAGCAGTTATGGCACGCCAACCGCCCGCGCATTGGTGTATAACACGCATTGGTTCGAGGTACTTTGGGGGCTGTTTGCGCTAAACCTTATTAATAACATGTTTCGCTACCGTTTTTTCACCAACAGGCGATACACACTCGGCATTTTTCACGTGTCTTTTTTGGTGATGATACTGGGAGGTGCCGTTACGCGCTTTATCAGTTTCGAGGGAGTAATGCACATTCGCGAAGGTGAGAGAGCCAATTCGATTCTCTCTACCAACGATTATTTTTATGCCGGATTTGACGGTCAGGAAAAGGTGAAGCAGGTGCGGTTTTCGGAGATTACACCGAAGCAGTATTCTGCAAAATTTGATGTTAACGGAAAAGCGGTAAAAGTAAAAGCCGTTGGTTTTATCGAAAATGCGGAACAAAAAGCCATCGCTTCCGATTCGGGAGAGCCGGTTATCGATTTTGTTTTTTCGGCACCCGGAGCACAGGGAATGCAGTCGTTTTCTTTTAAAGAAGGAGATGTGCTCGATTACCCCGGTTTTACTGCCGGTTTTGAGGTGGATGAAGAAAAGGTGATCAACTTTTTTACGCAGGACGGCACACTTTATATGACCTCTTTTGCACAACTTGAAGAAACGACCATGGCCACTCAGGAAACGGTCGATATTCATCCCGGTGACACAATTGCGGTAAAACCGATGTTCTTATACGGTTATGACAATTTTCGCTTTTTAGTTCGAAAATTCTTGCCAAGTGCCACATTTACAGCAGTAAAAAGTCAGACCGAAACACGAGAAGATGCTGTAATGATTCAGGTTTCGGATGGTATACGCCAGCAAAATGTACCGGTGTTTGGTCATTCCGGGCAACGCCCCGATACTGTGCGTGTTCCGCTTGGCAACGGTACGCTAAAACTGGCTTATGGCGCATTGCCGCTGCAGGTTCCGTTTAGTATTCATTTAAAAGATTTTCAGTTGGAACATTATCCGGGCTCCAACTCGCCGTCGTCGTTTGCTTCGGAAGTTGTTTTGGTAGACCAGGAAAAAGGCATTAACGAAGATATTCGCATTTTCATGAATAACACACTGAATCACCGGGGATACAAGTTCTTCCAATCGTCGTACGATGTGGACGAACAAGGCACGATTCTTTCGGTTAATTACGACTTTTGGGGAACGTGGATTTCGTACCTCGGTTATTTCCTGCTTATTGTTGGTTGTATCATGTCGCTGATAAATCCAAATTCCTATTTCCAGTATTTGGCGAAGAAGTTAAAAGCCAGTTCGGTAAAAGTAATTGCGCTTATTGCGGTGTTGGGAAGTGTAGCTTTTTCAGCATCGGCACAAAGTGGCGTTGGAGCAGGAATCCCGTCGATTGACAAGGAAGTGGTAAAAGAATTCAGCGAATTATGGGTGCAGGGTGTCGACGGACGAATTGAACCGGTGTCAACGTTGTCGGGAGAGATTGTTCGAAAGATAAGCCGTAAATCAGGTTTGTATGGATTGTCAGCCGATGGAGTAGTGCTGAGTATGATGGCATATCCCGAAATCTGGCAATCGATGCCTATTATAAAGGTTGCCGATAAATCGCTGGAAGGGGCGCTCGGCGCACAAAATAAATTTATTACGGTTGAATCGCTTTTTGATGCCAACGGCAATTATAAAATTGCGGATGCGGTGCGGGCGGCTTACGCTAAAGCTCCCGGAATGCGCAACCGCATGGATAAGGAATACATTAACGTTGACGAGCGCGTAAATATCTGTTTTATGGTATTTCAGGGTTCAATTTTCCATTTGTTCCCGCGCGAACGAGTGGAGGATACCTGGTATGCTCCCGGAAGTACTCCAACTGAATACACCGACGGCGATTCTATTTTTATACAAAGTGGTTTTCAGCTGTTGCTACAGTCGATTACCGAAAACCAAAGTGCAAATGCTGTGCAGGTGTTGCAGGCAGTCGATAATTTCCAGGTGAAATACGGAGCCGATCTTTTGCCCGGCGAGAAAAAGAAAAACGTTGAAATTCTATTCAATAAAGTAAATCCGTTTAAACGCATCTTTCCGTTTTACCTCTTGTTTGGTTTCTTGCTGTTAACGGTACTTTTTATAAATATTTTCAGACAAAAACAATTGCCATCATTTCTACGGATTTCTTTCTTCGGATTCATTTTAATACTGTTTTTGGTGCACACGGTTGGTTTGATTGTGCGCTGGTACATTTCAGGCCACGCACCGTGGAGTAACGGATACGAATCGGTGGTTTATGTTGCGTGGGCAACCATGTTGGCCGGAATTATATTTGGCCGAAAATACCCGATGGTAGTGGGTACTGCTGCATTCTTAACCGGAATTGCACTGTTTGTGGCTCATCTGAGTTGGATGAATCCGGAAGTAACCAATCTGGTTCCGGTACTAAAATCATACTGGTTGGCTATTCACGTGGCCATTATTACGGCAAGCTATGGATTTCTTGGTTTGAGTATGTTCCTGGGAGTTTTGGTTATGATTCTGATCGTTCTGCGAAGAGGTGTGAACGAATCAAAAGTAAATGGATTTATCGAACAACTGACAACCATCAACGAAATGTCGGCAACGGTTGGTCTGTATTTTCTTACCATCGGAACATTTCTTGGCGGCATTTGGGCCAACGAAAGCTGGGGCCGATACTGGGGCTGGGATCCGAAAGAAACCTGGGCATTGATTACCGTAGTGATCTACTCGTTTATTGTACACATGCGGCTGATTCCTTCGTTGAAAGGAATTTTCAATTATAATTTTGCGTCGATACTTGGTTTTGCCTCGGTACTGATGACCTACTTCGGCGTGAACTATTACCTGTCAGGGTTACATTCGTACGGAAAAGGTGTTGCCGATGGGGTAGATCCGGCAGTTCCGGCATCGATTTTAGTGTTGGCCGGATTAATAATTTGGGCGTACATAAAAGACAATAAATATCAGCAGCAACTCGCTGAAGCTGAGGCTGAGGATTAATCGTTTTCTAAGTAAAATTTTAGAACAATAGGCTCTGAAAGTCGACAGTGTCTGTTTTAACTTTTTGTAATACAGATAATTAAAATTATTTAGAATGCATATAAATAATAAAAGCTGAAAAATAGCATAAACGCTTTGTAAATCAACCAACAACAAAAGCCTTATATTTCGAAGTTTTTAAAATTGAAATATGGGACAGACAGTTACACGTACTTTTGATGTTCTCGAACGCGCATTAAACGAATTCCCCCGTACAGATGCCATTGCCGGAAAAAAAGATGGAAAATGGTATACTTATTCAACCAAAGAATATTACGAAAAATCGCACCAGTTTGCCATGGGACTTATGGCTTTGGGGTTAAAACGTGGCGATAAAGTTGCTACGGTTACCACCAATCGTCCCGAGTGGAATATTGCCGATATGGGATTGGCAATGGGCGGTTTTGTTCACGTGCCAATTTACCCCACCTTGGGCGACGATGAATATAAATATATTCTGAAGCATGCCGAAGTGAAAATTATTCTGGCAGGCGATAAAAAGCTTTTCCAAAGCATGTGCCCGCTGGCCAATATGATTGACGGTGTTGATGCTGTTTACACTTTTGAGGAGGTAGAAGGAGCCAAAAACTATGAGCAAATTCTTGATTTGGGTGAAGAGAAAAAAGAAGAATTTGCAGAAGTGCTGGAAGCCACTAAAAAGGATATTAAGCCTGAGGACCTGGCAACGATTATTTATACCTCGGGAACAACAGGTGTGCCAAAAGGAGTGATGTTGAGTCACAACAATTTGGTATCGAATTTTACAGAACACGCAAAACTTCACGATCTGGGAATAGAGCACAGGGCCTTGAGTTTTCTGCCGCTTTGCCATGTTTACGAGCGAAGTGTAAATTATCACTTTCAGTACCGTGGAATGGGTGTTTATTATGTTGGAAACCTGGCGCAGATTGTTTCGTCGATTAAAGAAGTGAAACCGCACATGTTTAACTCGGTGCCACGTTTGCTCGAAAAAGTTTACGACGGATTTGTAGCGAAAGGAAAAGAACTTTCAGGAATTAAGCGGAAATTATATTTCTGGGCACTGAATCTGACTCGTCATTTTGAATACAATAAAAAGTTTGGCCCGTTAATGCAACTGAAAATTTCGGTGGCAGACAAGTTGATTTATTCCAAATGGAGAGAAGCTCTTGGTGGAAATATCACATACATTGTTTCGGGTGGCGCTGCCCTTCAGCCGCGAATTGCCCGCCTGTTTGGTATGGCAAAACTTACTACGCTCGAAGGGTATGGCTTAACAGAAACTTCGCCGGTAATTGGGGTAAATAATCCAACTACAATGGAAATGATGGTTGGAACAGTTGGCCCTATTCTGAAAGGTTACGATGTGAAATTTGCAC
This sequence comes from uncultured Draconibacterium sp., assembly GCF_913060805.1. GTDB lineage: Bacteria > Bacteroidota > Bacteroidia > Bacteroidales > Prolixibacteraceae > Draconibacterium. Next base: position 13,074 of record NZ_CAJXTC010000023.1, on the reverse strand, counting down.
CCGACGGCGAGATTTTGTGCAAAGGCCCCGGAATAATGATGGGCTATTACAAAGCGCCGGAATTAACCGAAGAAGTGATCGATGAGAACGGATGGTTTCATACCGGTGATATTGGTGTTTTGGTAGATGATAAATACCTGAAAATTACCGACCGTAAGAAAGAGATATTTAAACTGTCGGGCGGAAAATATATTGCTCCGCAAATGATTGAGAACAAGTTGAAAACATCGGAGCTGATTGAGCAGGTAATGGTAATTGGTGCCAACGAAAAATTTGCAAGTGCCATTATTTCACCGTGTTTCCCAATACTGCATGACTGGGCCGGCGAACACAAAGTGCATTACGAGAATAATGAGGAGCTGATTCAACTTCCGGAAGTCATTCAGAAATTACAAAAAGAAGTTGCTAAGATTAATAAGACTTTGGGATCGCACGAACAGATTAGTCGTATTCGGTTGGTACACGAAGAGTGGACTCCAACATCGGGCGAACTGTCGCCAACATTAAAACTGAGACGAAATGCGGTAGCAGTAAAATACCAGCACTTAATTGATGATATATATGCCGTAGGGGCAAAGAAGTAAAACCAGTTGTATTTCAACGTGAGCTTTAAGCGATACGTTGAGATTACAATGGTTAATGCCGATAATAAACGAAAAAGACTTTAGGAGCTCGCGAACTAAAGGCTCATTTCGATATTAAATCGGTATAGCATTTAAGAAACAGGTGCGAAAGCACAAGCTGAACCAAGCTTAAAAGGTTGCAGGAGTTTATCTCTTGCAGCCTTTTTTATTCGCGAAACATTTCAAAATTTGGAAATGTCAATTGAACAGGGAGTCTTTTATATTAACACACTTTATTCTACGTATCGTTAATCTTCCTCAAACGTACTCAGTACGATGCTTCCCCAACGCAGTTTTTTTCAAACGTACTCAGTACGATGCTTTCCCAACACAGTTTTCTTCAATCGTATTCAGTACGATACTTCACCCACGCGGTTTTCGTCAAACGTAGTCAGTACGATACACCAATCACGCGTTTTTCTTTAATCGTACTCAGTACGATACTCCTTTTTTTAATCGACTATGGCTAAAACAAAGCTCTGTCCCACGGAATGGCTGCCAAAACTAGTATTAAAGCAACTCCGTAAAATATTGCCGATGCCTTGTATTTCTTTAACGGTGCCACATCTTTTTTCGATTTTGCCCGTCCAATGTGCACCAATGCAAGTGCAATAATCATTAACAGAATATGTTCTACGGCGTAGAAACGCAGATCGCTGTTTTTCATAGCTGCTCCAAAATCGTTAAATGCAGCTTTGGTAATCGGGCTAACAAAGGCGTATAATACAATTCCCAGCAGAAACTGAATATCCATTATCATTACCAAAATTAGTCCGGAAAGGTTATCGGCCCGTCCCCATTTTCGTTTACTTGCCCAGCCGCTTACTGCAAGCAAAACTGCAAATAAAAGTGCGATTAAAACCAACCAGCGAAATCCGTTATGTGCGTGTAATAGTCCTTGATACATAAATTATGATTTTATTGAAATGTAACACCAGATTTTGTTTTTGGTTGAAAATTTATACAAAAACATTGATTGTTTTTATGATAATCCGATCAGTTTTTTCAATGCCGTATTTTCTTATCTTTAGTTGTTCCAATAACAAACTCTTGAGAATGAGGACTCAAAACACAAATTAGCGAAAATGCAGGAAGTAAAGAAACAGCTGGAAGTTTTACTGGTGAACTATTTTAGAGATTGCTACCCCGGTTTTCCGAATGGGAAAGTTGTGGCATCGGAGTCGCCCGATTTTGTGGTGAAAATGAAAAACGCACACAAACTGGGAATTGAACTTACACGGCTAAACCCCGCCAACGCTGTAACAAAAACAGAAGAGGTACAAGCCCAAATTAACTTTAGAGATGAATTGGTTGAGGATATGAAGGAGCTTTTTGAAGACGGATCAGATGCAAAACTTTTTGTGAAATTTATGTTTTTCGAGAAACACCTGATCTCGCCTGAACGCGAATTAATGGTACGATCGAAAACAGTGGCAACAATAAAATCTGCTATCGAAGGCAAAACCGATGGAGCCTTTTTTCATAAAATCCTCACGAATTCCGATCTGCCTGACGGGCTGGAGCAAGTATTGATCGCTCATCATCCCGAGTTAAAAGAGTCGGTTTGGGAGCGTTCGAATAATCTCGGCATTTCGAATAATGTGGTTGAAGATATTCGTTTAGCGATTGCCAAAAAGGATGAGAAACTGCGGATCTATCAAAAACAACAATTGCAACAATACTGGCTTTTAATTACTACTGATTGTTTGCGGGCGGATAAGAATATCAATCTGTTGAATAAGATCAGTCATGAAGAATTTCAGTCGCGGTTTCAACAGGTATTTGTGCTCGACTTGATGCGTGCACGCGTTTTTCCACTTGTTGAAAATTAAAATGATGAGGTTTTCTTGCTGGCTGCTTACTCCGTCATTCTGAACTTGATTCAGAATCTTGTTTGGCGGGAAACAGACCCTGAAACGAGTTCAGGGTGACGTCCTTTTAAAACATCTTTTCCTTTAAGAAATCCTCACCAAATCAATTAGTTTACAATGGCTGCAATAGCTGCACCTAGTAAGCTTGAGTTTTCCACTTCCACAATTTCGTAATACCGTTGATTATCTCCCGAAAGGAAATCCTGCAGGTATTTTTCAAATAGTTGCCGGAAATTATGAAGTTTATAAAACGTTGTTCCTTCAATGGTCATTAAAACCGGTTTTTCGTGGTGTTTACCTTTTCCGGTTTGCAGAATTACAGCCGCCAGGTTAGCAGCTACCAGTTTTGCTGCGCGCTCAATTAGTTTGTCGATAATTTCGGCAACCAACATTTTATCTGAATCGCTGGTGAATACTCCGGGTAATACATTGTGGGCACTTTCAATGCCGTGCACATAATTATTTACTTCTTCCGATGTTAATTCCTGCAGATTCTCAAAAACTTCAGGGTTGGTAAAAACGCCTTCCGCCGCTGCAGTTTTTAACGCCTTTGTACACAATCCGCCAAAGTACCCACCCGAGAACATTTTTTCAAAAGCATAACGGCCCGGATTCTCGGTAGTGTTATCAAAAGCAATATCAATATCAGTGCGTGGAGCCAGTGTAAATGCGCCCGATTCGATATTGATGATCTGGCTGCCTTCCATGTTTAGCCCGTCGGTTTTGGTAATGTTTTTATTGGCTTCGATGTAGCTGGTGTTGGTTCCTGTGCCCAAAATAAAACCAATGTAAGTGTCGTAGGCTTTTACGGCGCGTGCTGCCTTCCCGGCAAGTAGGGTCGACACGGTGTCGTTCATCAGCACCAGTTGTTTGTCGGGTGTTTGCATGGCGTTCAGAAGTCCTTCGCCGATCATTTCTCCAATTACATCGGGCGCTTTCACTTCTTTGCTCCATTCGATCAGTTTACCGTCTTTGTTCGGGAAAATCTCTGCAGCATACGAAAAGCAAAATCCCAGTTTGTCTGATGTGGTTTTGTAATCTGCCAGGTACGATGCAAAAGTATCGAAGAACTCAGCTTTTGTCAGTTCTTTTTCAACACCCGGCATTTTAGCTTTTTTAATATTTTCTGTTACCAATTTCAGGTTGTCGTCGAAATAAACTTTGGCAGCTCTAAAATTGGTTCCGCCGGCATCGATGGCAACAACAGGTTCGTTGGCTTTCACTTCTCCATCGGCTTCAATATACGTTGGTAACATCAGTAGAGAACTTTCCTGCCCGGCCAATCCTTTTGCCATTTCGTCTAAAAAGGCGTTCACCACCTCCTTCATTTTAATGTCTTCAGCCGTCATTATGTGGCTTTTCAGAAATTCAGTTGCTTTGGTCATAATGCTATTAAATTTATGGTTTAGATTATTTTTTACGGATGCACAAGATAAAGAAATTGGGCGTTTTTTGTATGATTTTTTTGTGCGTAAAGTGTCAATTTGAGGTGCGGGACAAAAGTTATTTCTATTTTTAATGCCATGAGAAAAATCAAAAGAATACGATCGGGATTATTGTTTTTTATCGGCTGCATTATGATTGTGGCGTGTGCTAATCAGAAAAAGACGGTAGAGGGAGTTGTTTTTACAGAACTTAATACTTCTACTGACGCCAGTTTTCGCGGACTGCATGTAGTTGATGAAAACGTTGTTTGGGCGAGTGGATCGGGAGGAACAGTGTTGGTATCGACCAACAGCGGTAACAGTTGGAAAGATGTTACGGTTCCGGACACTGAGCAAAACGACTTCCGCAGTATTCATGCCTGGGACGAAAATACGGCCCTCGTTTTTGGTGTGGCCGGTCCTGAGTTTGGCTACAAAACCGTTGATGGCGGAGCAACCTGGAATGTCGTTTTCAGTGACACTACAAGCGGCTTGTTTTTTAACTCGGTAAAATTCGCGGATGCAAAGAATGGTTTGGCCGTGAGTGATCCGATTGACGGAAAGTTTTTTGTGTTGCGTACAAAAGATGCCGGAAACACATGGACTCAGGTTACAGATCTTCCTCCGGTAGAAGAAGGGGAGGCCAACTTTGCAGCCTCGAATACTTGTATCGAATATTTGCCGTCAGGGAAAGCATGGATCGCCAGTGGCGGGAAAGCGGCTCGTGTGTTTTATTCTGAAGATTTTGGAAAATCGTGGCAAGTTTCGAAAACACCAATGATTCGCGGATTGGCATCATCAGGAATATTTTCTGTGGCTTTTAAAAATGACAAAGAAGGAATAATTGTAGGTGGAATATACGATCAGCCGGAACTGAATACCAATATTGCTTCGTATACTTTTGATGGCGGAGATACCTGGCAGCCGGCTGTAACAATGCCAAAAGAATACCGTTCGTGTGTTCAGGAGGTAAAAGCAGGCAACGATTCATTTGTATTTGCGATCGGAAAAACCGGTTGCGATATTTCAACAGACGGCGGAATCAATTGGAATTTTCTTTCAGATGAAGGTTATTTCACGTTTAGAGCAATTCCGAATCGGTTGGCAGGCTTTGCTGCCGGAAGCGGTGGCCGTATTGCAAAAGTAGAATTTGAATAATAAAAAAAACGGGCTGCAATTTTGCAACCCGTCTTCAATATTTTAATACTATCAATTTTTTCTATTCTTCCCACGGAACGAGGGCCGATTTGTAATAATCGATACCCAGTGCTTCGAAACGTTTGCCATGTTTTGCTAAACGTGTTTTGTATTCGTCCCAGCTTCTTTCGCCTGGTGCTGTCCAGCCAATTTCTGCATATCCCGGCAGACGAGGGAAAACCATATATTCCACTTCGTCGATATTGGTAACAGTTTCCGACCAAAGTGGCGCTTCAATTCCCAAAATATTCTCTTTTGTAATTCCTTCAACCAATGTCGCAGGATCCCAGTCGTAACCGTGATCCACTTCAATATAACCGGCCCAGTGCAAACCAAGGTGAGTTGTTGAATCGTACTGCATATCAAGATAAGCGCGCGCTGCAGGCGACATTAATACCTGTGCACCTTTTTCAACGCCCATTGTTGTGTTTTCAACATCGGCCCAGAATTGTACAGTTACATCATCGATCAATTTGGCATTGGCAATTTCATCCCAGCCAATAATTTTCTTATCGTATTTTTTTACGATATCCTGAACTTTATTTACAAAATACACATAATCGTCGTGCGCTGTAACATGCGATTCGTCGCCACCAATGTGGATGTACGGACCAGGAGTTATCTCTGCCAACTCGCGGATTACATCGTCGATAAACTGGTAAGTTATTTCTTTGTCGGTGCACAGTGTGCTGAATCCAACTTCGGTGCCGGTGTATAGTTCGCGGGCTTTACCGTCGCAATTCAGCTCGGCGTACGATGCAAGCGCTGCGTTGGTGTGTCCCGGCATATCAATTTCAGGAACGATCATAATCTGGCGATCAGCTGCGTATTGAACCAATTCTTTGTATTGCTCTTGTGTGTAAAAACCACCTTCGCCGCCACCAACTTCAGTCTGGCCACCAATTTCAGTAAGTTTTGGCCACGACTTGATTTCAATTCTCCAGCCCTGGTCATCCGACAAGTGCAGGTGAAGTACATTCATTTTGTACATGGCCAGAAAATCGATGTATTGTTTTACTTCCTCAACATTGAAAAAGTGGCGCGAAACATCAAGCATAGCACCACGGTAGGTGTATTCCGGTGAATCAGTAATTATTCCGGTTGGCACATATAAAGTTTGCGAATTATCTGCTAAAACAGGCAGTGTTTGCAACAGCGTTTGAACGCCAAAGAAACATCCGGCTGCATCTGCACCTTTAATTGTGATCAGGTGTTTTTCAATTTCCAACTCGTAACCTTGTTCATTTAGCTCTTCATTGTCGAAATCAGAAATATAAATTTCCCTCGACGGGGGAGTAGCGGTTGGTTTAACCGTAACAGAACCACCGGTAAGCTGATTGATTTTTTCAGCAAGCATTTCAGCAGAGCGGAGCACGCCTTCGCTACCTTCTTGTACATAAATTACACTGGCTTTATTCAGGTTGAAACCATCGCCTGTAGCTGTTACGCTGGTTGGTTTCGGTATAAAAGCCGTTTTAGTGAGGTCGGTTTCAACTTTTTCGGAGCAGGACTGAAACATAGACATGAGGATTACTAAAATTGACAAAACTGATATCTTTCTCATTTAGTTAGTTTTTAAAAAATTTAAATAGATGCTAAAAATATGGAAAAAATTTAATTTTCAAGCTAACTCGTTGCGTTTTTGCACGATTAAAAGAATTGGTTTCTGCCCAATATATTTTTTAGTGAAATTCTGCCTTAATAGCGTTCAAATGATTTGAGTTTATCGCTCAGCGGCTCAGGGTGAATGGTGGTGAAAAAACCAAATTCCTCTTTAATAGCCTTCTCAATTTTGGTGCAGATTTCGTGCGTTTCGTAGAGTGTCATTTCCGGAGGAAGTTTGATGTGGCAGCTCATTTCGGTATGGTGGCCGTAATTGTGCAAATGAATATGATGCAGGTTCACCCGGATTGTGCAATTAAGGCTAACTGTTTTATGAATCTTTTCCAATAACTCATCAGAAGGACTTTCGCCAAGCAGCGATTTGATCTCTTTTGACAAAATCTCGAAACTGGCGTAGCCAATTAAAATAGCAACAATAATGCTTAACACGGCATCAGTCCACCAAAATGATCGTCCCAGCGCTATACCAATCAGCACAATTACCGATGAAAGTGCATCGGTTCGGTGGTGCCACCCATCGGCGATAAGCATGCTGGAATTGATCTTTTTTCCTGCCCAAAAGGAATATTGGGTCATCAATTCATTCACGATAACGGATATTATAATCGCAATCCATGCAAAGGTACTGTAATAAGTATGTTCCCGGTTTCCAAACTTTTCAATGCCATTCAGAATAAAATCGAATGCCACGATTGCCAAAACAACACCTATAATAATGGCTGCAATATGTTCGGCTCTTCCATGTCCAAACGGGTGATCGTCATCAGCCGGTTTTCGCGAAATCTTTCCTCCGATTAATACAATTGCAGAGGTAACAACATCTGAAATCGAATGCCAGGCATCAGCAACCAAAGCTAAAGAGCCGGTTGAAACTCCTGCCCAGTATTTTAAAGACGAAAGCAAAATATTCCCAATAATGGAGAACCATCCGGTACGTACAGTATATTTCCTGCTATCTTCCATTTGCAATTTTATGGGTTTAAAAGTAGGTAAAACAGATTAAAAACGGAAAGGTTTATTACGACAACAGTTTCTGAAGATCAGGTTTGTAATTTCTGCCAACAGGTAATTTCTTGCCCTTAATTTCGACAAAACCTGCACCAATCGATTCGATTTTATCAATAGAAACAATATAGCCGCGATGAATTTGCAGAAAGCGTTTGGGCGGAAGTAAATCCGAAAGATGACTGATACGTTCCTTGGTTACAATTTTCTGGTCGGAGGTATAAGCAATAACGTAATCGCCGAGACTCTCGAAATACAGGATATCGGAAAGATTTATTTTATGATGCTTTTTATCGGCCTTAAGAAAGATAAAATCACGGGTTTCTTGCGTTTCAGATATCGACGGGGGAGTAGCTGTTTGTAATTCGAGAAAATGGTTAATCGCCTTTGTAAAACGCTCGAACGAAATGGGTTTTAACAGGTAATCTACCACGTTTAGCTCAAATGCATCGATGGCATAATCGCGATAGGCCGTTGTAAAAATTACTTTGGGTGGATGCAGCATCGAACGAATAAAATCAACTCCCGTAATTTGTGGCATCTGAATATCGCAAAACAGCAGATCAATATTTTCTTTTTGCAGAATTGGCATCGCTTCCAACGCATTGCTGCATTCGGCAACAACTTCGAAATCGGTAAAAACCGACAGGTGATTCCGGATAACCCGAATGGCAATCGGTTCGTCGTCTATGATGATACAGCGGTACATTATTCAGCTAATTCTAAGGATAAAGTTACTGAAAAAGTCGCTTCTTTATCGTCGATCTCCAACTTGTATTTTTGCGGATAAAGTAACTCGAGCCGTTTTTTTACATTACTCAAGCCAATTCCTTTCGAGAGACTTTCTATTTGCGGTTTTACCGGATTCTTTGAGTTTTCGATTTTAAACTCCAAGGTGGTGTGCCGTGTTTTTAAACTTGTTGTAATCTGCGCCCGGCCGGGATTGTGGCTCACACCGTGTTTAAATGCATTCTCGACAAAAGGCAGCAAAAGCAGCGGCGCAATTTGCAGGTTATTGGTTTCTTCCGGGAAATCAGTTGTTATGCTCAGTTTCTCTGAGTAGCGCAGCTTTTCAATCTCGATATAGTTTTGCAGATTCATGATCTCGTCGATAAGCAACACCTTTTTTTCATTGCAGCGGTAAAGAATATAATCCAGAATATCGGAAAGGCGCAGCACCAGACTGGGCGCTTCGTCCGATTTTTCCATTGTAAGCCCGTAAAGGTTATTCAGCGTGTTAAACAGAAAGTGCGGATGAATTTGGGCTTTTAGCAGTTTTAATTCGGCTTCTTTCAGCTTCAGTTCGGTATTCAGTTTTTTGCGCTCCAATTCATTCTTTTCCTGCTGAATAAAAAAGGCACGTTTTATCTGCTTTACGGCTATGGCAAAAAACACGATAAAATTCAGCGAAATCACTTGTAACTCGGGATGAAGCACCGACGGATCGATGGCTGCTTTGTCTTTAAGAATATAAATTAGCGCATAAAATACGATTAGTAACGAAAGCCAAACACCGGCGAGCAAGGTGTAAAAACTGTACAAAAGGAATAGGCCATAACGTTTTTTCCATAGGTAGCGCGGCACTAAAAAATGGTTGAAAAAGTAGGTAAGCAAAATGGCCACCGGCAATAACCCGGCCGAGAAAATAATTGTAGCCTCGCGAAAAGCACTGTTCCAGCTAAACATGAAAAAGTAGAAGCAGGCAACCATTATCCAAAATGCTGCGTGGTAGACAGGTCGGATGTATTTCGAGCTCTCAATCCGGGTAATTATATGTTGGATCTTATCGGTCATAACACAATTAAAACAGGAAATTATCGAGGATTTTTGGATTAACCTATTTTTATCGTCTAAATTCATCGAAACAAGGATGAATGACTCAAAACTCGCTCGGTATGTATTTCTTCCTGTAAAATGTTACTGAGCGTTGATTTCTGGTTGTTAAACGATTAAATTCGCACTAATCGAACAATCAGCAGTAGCTTGCGGTGTAAACTTTAAAAATAACGATCATGAACTTTTTTGATTTTCATAGAGCAGGTGGCCCGTTTATGGGAGTAATTACTGTAATGGGCTTGTTAATGCTGGTAGTGGCCGGAATTAAAATTTATAAAATGGCTGTGCTAAAGCATTATGATTTGAAACTTATGGGCTTGATTCGGATGGCCGGACTATTTGCCGCTGCACTGGGTGTACTTTCGCAAATTATTGGTATTGTTCAGGCTTTGGAAGCCATTCGGGCAGCTGCCGACATTTCGCCCGAAATTGTTATGGGCGGGGCAATTGTTAGCTTTTACAGTACTATTTGGGGGCTTACAGTATTACTCGTATCATTACTAATCTACTTTGTACTAAAAGAAGTTATTAAGCAGAAAATGCATGGAAACAATTAAACAAAGTAATCCTTTTATGTGTCAAAGCGGGTTTTCTTCGGGAGGCCTGCTTTTTTATTCTGGAAGAGCAGCCTGAAACTGTTTACTTAATCTTTTCCGAAACTTTACCAATTACTTTATTCAGTACCGGAATTTTGCTGAGCCTTTCGAATAAGCTGCTTTTTCCATAATGTAGCGCAATATTTCGCATGTAGGTAAAGAGCCCCAAACTATGCGCTGCAAAAAGCACCGGATCGAGACGAATGATCGAATAGGTAAAAATCATCAACGAACCACAAGTACTGATAATCCAGAATCCCAATGGGAAGTATGATTCCTTTTTATTTTCGGAATGTATCCACTGGTAAAAAAAGCGCGAGATAAATACCACTTGCGCGGTGGTTCCCCAAATCATCCAGAAAAGTGACACATCTTCATTGTGCAGTATGTTGGCAAAACTGCCTGATGTAAGCAGCCAAACCCAGTAAGCAACCGGAATGGCCAATGCCAGAAATTTTAAGGCCCAGTGCATTTTGGTCCATACATTTTTTAGCTGCAGGTTACGGATGTAAATTCCGTAAACCAGCGATTGCCCCATAACAATGGCAAAATCGTGGCGCAGGATTCCGTAGGTCAGCATCATAATCGACGCTACCAGGCTAATCTGCCAGTAAATTACCGGCGAAATTACTTCTCCTTCCTTCTCCGATTTAAACCATTGCGCAATGGTGCGGATAAAGAATAATCCCTGGGCAAAAAAACCAAGTCCTATAATTAAAATACCTTCCATGTATTGTTATTGCGGGGCAAATTTAATAAACGTAACGAATAAGCTGTGTGAGCATCGGAAATATTAAAGCTGGTCGAGCTTTTTTAATGTTTCGTGAGCTGCTTTTTGGTGGGCTTCTTTTTTAGAAGTTCCAACACCCTCGCCGGCCTTTTTATTGTCGATTTTAACAACCGCTTTAAATCGGGGCTGCTTAATTTTTTCGTCGGTCTCTTCAGTGGTTTCAAACTCTATTTCGCGTTTGTTTTTCTGGCTCCACTCAATCAACTGGCTTTTAAAATTCGAGTCTTCCTGTTCAATTTCGTTCAGATCAACAAATTGAGGAAGAATCTTTTTTGTAACGAAAAATTTTGCCGCCTTATAGTCTTTATCGAGATAAATGGCACCGATAAGTGCTTCGAGCGCATCGCCGTAAATGTGGCTTTTATCGATGTTTTTTGTCGTATTCGAATCGATAAAAACATGCAATCCCATTTCGTGCGTTAACTGCGTAAGAATGGCACGGTTTACCAGTTTCGATCGGGTTTTGGTTAAAAAACCTTCGTCTTCCTGCGGGAAACGGTTGTACAGAAAATCGGCAATAATAGCACCAAGAATGGCGTCGCCGAGATACTCTAAACGTTCGTTGTTTACAAAATTGCCCTGCGAATCGACCATCGAGGCCGACTTATGAATAAAGGCAAGATCGTACAAACGTAAATTCTGGGGGTAAAATCCTAAAAGATCTTTTAAAAACAAATAAAACTCTTTTCGATCAGACGAAAAGAGTTTTACTCGTTGTACTATTTTTCTAACCACAGTTTACTATAGTTTTTTGAAAACTACTGTTGCATTATGTCCACCAAAACCAAATGTATTGCTAATCGCAACATTGATTTCCTTCTCTTTGGCTTTGTTGAATGTGAAATCCAACTTTTCGTCAATTTCAGGATCTGGTGTAACGTGGTTGATTGTTGGCGGAACAATACCATTGATAATGGCAAGAACGCTGGCAAGGCCTTCAATGGCTCCGGCAGCACCAAGAAGGTGACCGGTCATTGATTTGGTTGAACTGATGCTTAAGTTGTAAGCATGTTCGCCAAATGTTTTTAGAATAGCCTTTGGTTCTGCAATGTCGCCGAGCGGAGTTGAAGTTCCGTGAACGTTAATATAATCAACGTCTTCAGGTTTTAACCCAGCATCTTCCAATGCCCATTTCATCACAAGATTAGCACCTCTTCCTTCCGGATCGGGAGCAGTCATGTGATAAGCATCGGCCGACATGCCACCACCTACAATTTCTGCATAAATTTTTGCTCCACGAGCTAAGGCATGTTCATAATCTTCGAATATGAACGCTGCAGAACCTTCTCCCATAACAAAACCATCACGGTCTTTGTCGAATGGGCGCGAAGCAGTTTTTGGATCATCATTGCGAGTTGAAAGTGCGCGCATAGAGTTGAATCCGGCAACACCGCATTCATTAACTCCGGCCTCTGAACCTCCTGTCAAGATCATGTCGGCTTTTCCCATACGAATGGTATTCATCGCATCGATCATGGCATGAGAAGCTGAAGCACATGCACTCACTGTTGTATAGTTTGGTCCTCTGAAACCATATTTCATCGATACCAAACCACCCGCAATGTTTGCAATCATTTTAGGGATAAAAAACGGAGAAAAACGAGGACGCTCCTCTTTGTAAGCTCTAACTTCCTGGTGGAAAGTTTCCAAGCCTCCAATTCCTGCACCCCAAATAACGCCTACTCGGTCACCGTCAACTTTTTCCAGATCAATGCCACTGTCAACAACGGCTTGTTCTGACGATGCAAATGCATACTGCGTATACATGTCGTATTTGCGGAGTTCCTTTTTCTCCATGTACTTAAGAGGATCAAAATCTTTTACCTCGCAAGCGAACTTGGTGGTATGCAACGATGCATCGAAGTGAGTTATAGGCCCAGCTCCGCTTACACCGTTTTTAAGATTCTCCCAGTACTCTTCAACGGAATTCCCTAAAGGATTAACGGTTCCAACACCGGTTATTACTACCCGTTTAAATTCCATAAATGAATTCTATGAATATAACTTCTTTTGGTAAAATTAGAGAGCAGCCTCGATGTGAGCTACTGCTTCACCTACTGTAGAAATTTTTTCTGCCTCGTCGTCTGGAATAGCAAGATCAAATTCTTT
>NZ_CAJXTC010000022.1 GCF_913060805.1 uncultured Draconibacterium sp. | reverse complement strand
GTATAACAGGAAAAGCTTTCATGTAAGATGAAAGCTTTTTTTGTTTATATGAACGATTTGGTATTTTTTGTACCACATATTTACTGTAACCAAATTTTGTACTATTTTAGGACCTGCAAATCGTATTTATATGGCCATATTCGGAAGTTTTAGCAGAAAGAAGAAAGAAAGTCTTGACGAAGGATTGTCGAAAACCAAAGAGAGTGTTTTTAAAAAACTGAGTCGTGCGGTAGTCGGAAAATCGAAAGTTGACGACGAAGTTTTAGACAACCTGGAAGAGGTACTCATCACATCGGACGTTGGTGTTGACACAACGCTAAAAATTATTGAGCGTATCGAAGAACGTGTTTCCCGCGACAAATACATGGGTGTTAGCGAACTGAACAACATTCTTAAAGATGAGATATCTGATTTGTTGGAGGAGAATAACACTACCGATGTATCTGACTTTGATCTTCCGGAAAAAGACGGGCCTTACGTAATTATGGTTGTTGGTGTAAATGGAGTGGGGAAAACCACTACCATCGGTAAATTGGCTTACAATTTTAAACAAGCCGGAAAATCGGTTGTATTGGGAGCTGCCGACACATTCCGGGCTGCTGCAATTGAGCAACTCGAGGTTTGGGCCGAAAGGGTAGACGTTCCTATTGTAAAACAAAAAATGGGATCAGACCCGGCATCGGTAGCTTACGATACTTTGGCATCGGCAAAAGCAACCAATGCCGATGTGGTAATTATTGATACTGCCGGCCGACTGCATAACAAAGTTGGTTTAATGAACGAGCTGAGCAAGATTAAAAAAGTTATGCAGAAGATTGTTCCCGACGCACCAAACGAGGTTTTGCTTATCCTTGACGGTTCAACCGGGCAAAATGCATTCGAGCAAGCAAAACAATTTACAAAAGCTACCGAAGTAACTGCGCTGGCACTTACCAAACTCGATGGTACTGCTAAAGGTGGTGTTGTAATTGGTATTTCCGACCAGTTTAAAATTCCGGTAAAATACATTGGTATTGGCGAGAAAATGGAGCATTTGCAAATTTTCCGTCGCCGTGAGTTTGTCGATTCGCTGTTCTCATAATCCTATTTTGTTATTATGGCTGAACTGAATAAGGCTGAAATAAAAGTTCAAATTACTTCCGAAATTGAAAAAACGGAGAAGCTTATTCAGGAATATAAGGAGCTTACAAAACCTGTAGCGCCTGAAAATGCTATTGGCCGGATTTCACGGATGGATGCCATTAATAACAAAAGTGTTACCGAGGCCGCTTTACGCAAATCAAAAGACAAACTGGAGAAGTTGAAATTGGCCCTGTCGAAAGTTGATGACGATGATTTTGGCCTTTGTATAAAATGTAAAAAGCCAATTCCCCTGGGGCGTGTTTTAATTATGCCTCAAGCGCGTACCTGTATAAATTGTTCTCGTTAAAAAGATTCAGATCAGGCTGGTTGTTTTAGGTTCGAGAGGATCTTTTTCAGCTGGTTTTTATCAATCGGCTTTACAATGAAATTGTTACATCCTGCGGCCATTGCTTCTTGTTTGTAGTTTTCTTGTGCATACGCCGTTTGTGCAATAATATACACGTCTTTGTTAAATGCCCTGATTCGCTTAGTTGCTTCAAATCCATTTACTTTTGGCAGTTTTATGTCCATTAAAATAACATCAGTGTCCGGATGTTTTTTCACAAGTTTAATCACGTCGGCTCCGTTTTTAACCCGCTTTAAAGTACCCGGCATATCCGATAGAATATGGCTTAAAAAGTTATAAGATATTTCGTCATCTTCAGCGATGATAATATTTAAATCGTCATTACGGATATCATCAACTTGTTCCGTTATAGTTTCTGTTGAAGGCAAATCTGATTGCGTGCTTTCAACCTTTAAAGTTGGCAGAACAAAAGTAAATGATGTGCCTTTTCCCGGAGTTGACGAAACACTGATCTCGCCATTTAATAGTTTTATATAACCTCGCGTAATTGAAAGTCCAAGTCCCGATCCTTCGTATCCGCTCGAATGCGAATGATCGGCCTGAACAAAGTAATCGAATATTGCTTTTTGTTTTTCGGGAGCAATTCCAATACCCGTGTCACAAATCGTAATTTTTAACTCTGTAGCGCTAAGCGAATAATGAACTTTTACATAGCCCTCGTTGGTGAATTTTATAGCATTTTTTATGAGGTTGGTTAAAATGGAAGTTAGTTTATAGGTGTCGCTGTAAAAGTTTGGCGACGGCGCTGTAACTTCTGGCTCAACAATCAAATCAATTCCCTTTTCATTGGCTTCAACCACAAAAAAGTCTTTCAGCTCGGATACGATTTTGGCAATGTCCACTTTTTTTATCTGCGCCTCTTCGTTTCCTGATTCAATTTTCGAAATATCAATAATGTTGTTAATGGTATTCAGCATTCGGTCGCCGCTCTGCTGAATGATATTTATAAACTGCAATTCTTCCTCTTTTGAATAGGCCTGGGTTTTTAGAAGTTCGGCAAAGCCCAAAATACCATTCATCGGAGTTCGTATTTCGTGGCTCATGTTCGCCAAAAAAGCAGACTTCATTTTGTCACTTTGTTCTGCCTTGTTTTTCTGGCGCGACAGTTCTTTCATAATCTCCGAATTCAGATCGAGTTGATGCTGAAGATCCTGCGTTTTGTTTCTCACTTTTGCCTGAAGTATGCGGTTGATAACAATTAGCAGCAGAATTATAAGGCCAACAATTGCGCTAATAAGAATAATGTATCGCAAATAATCTCGTAAGCCGTTCGATTCTTTATCGTACTCGGCAAGCCACTTGTTGTATATGCGCTGGTATTCTCCATTGGATAATAAAACTTCGGTGGCATTATTAATAATTGCTGCCAATTCAACCGAATTTGGCGAAAGCATAAAACCCATATTTCGCTCCAGTATGCGGTGGTTGGTTGTTTTTATGTAATCTTTTTGATGTTTTGTTACATAATACATCCCCCCAATTCGTTGGGCAATAGCACAAGTTACCTGCTCGTCTTCCAGAAGTTCAATTAACTGATCGTAATCGGTTGCATAAACAAATTTTGCAGCCGGATTTATACTTAAAACGTAGCGCACCAACACATCGTTCTTCCATAAAGCAACTACCGGTTTTTTAATGGTACGCAACAATTCGGGCGTAATGTTTTTGTGGAAATTTTTATTGTAAAAAAAACAATGCGAAGTGTTTATCACCGACCGGGTATACAGGTGTTCATTGTCGGGGTAGCCGGGGTAGTGGGCTCCGGCAATCCCGTCAATCTGGCCGTTTTCCAGCATCTTATTAATAGTTTGCCAGTCTGCTCCCGAAATTTCAATCTGATTATTGTAAAGCCTGTTTATGGCTTTTACCAGATCGATATTAAAGCCAACAAGATTACCATTCTCATCGGTGTAATTAAACGGAGGGTAATCATTACTTGCCTTAATTTTATATTGAGCATTTAGGTAATAGCAATTAGTAAGTACTATTACGCAAATTAAGAAAATTCGCATACCGGGTTATTTTAAAACAAATCTAAAAAGTTTTTTTGAAATTAAATTCCTGCTAAATTTAAACATATTCTTGAATTAAGAAAATAGGCAAATAAAATGATTATAAACAGTCAAGATCGTATTTTACAAGTGGTTGAAGAGCGGTTATCTGAAGTGTTTGGAGAACTGGTAAAAGTGGCGTCATCCAGTGCTTTGTCTGGCGGGTGTATAAACCATGCATCAAAAATAGATACCAATTGTGGCAGTTTTTTTCTGAAGTGGAATTCGAATTGCGAAAGCGACATTTTTACCCGCGAGGCCGAGAGTTTAAAAGAACTCAGCAAGGCGTCCGACGGAACAGTTTGTATACCAAAAGTATTGTATGCAAAAGAAGTTGACGAAACGCCCGCTTTTCTGATGATGGAATACCTGGAGCCGGGAGGTACCGATCAGTCGGAGCGATTGGGGAGAGGATTGGCAAAAATTCATAAATATCAGCAAGATGATTTTGGATTCTATTCGGATAATTATTGTGGCGCAACAACGCAAAATAATAACTGGGGAAAAAGCTGGATTTCGTTTTATCGTGATAAAAGATTATCCTTTTTAATAAACATGATTCGTGAAAGCAGGGGACTGGACAGTTCTTATTTGCGTTTGTTTGAAAAGTTACTCGACCGCTTGGAGTTGTTGATTCCGAATGAAGAAAAGGCTTCATTGATTCATGGCGATTTATGGTCGGGAAATTACATGTTAACGAAAAATGGTCCGGCGTTGATCGATCCGGCAGCCAGCTATTCGCACCGCGAAATGGAATTTGGGATTGTTACCATGTTCGGAGGTTTCTCTTCGCGATTTTTTGCTGCTTACAACGAAGAATTTCCGCTCGATGCAGGATGGCGCGACAGAAATCAGCTTTATCAGTTGTATCATGTGCTTAATCATTATTATTTATTTGGAGGCGGATATCTGCAACAAGCAGTATCCATCGCGAAACGCTATTTATAAATTTCTTTCGCGCAATTACTTGTATTTGTACGTTTTGTTTTTGTAACTTATAGTTATAATACAAAAGGTTACAGCGATGAAAGATGAAGTTTTTGAAATACCGTACAGGGCAGAGCTGTGTTACAAAAAGAATAAGGGGTTGATATTGCCGGAGGAGGTGCCTTATATTGGTATGGGAGCTTCGCATATCGCAACAGAAGCTTTTCGTTTTATGGGAATAAACTTTTTCCCGGAGAAAGCAGCCGAATATTTTAATTACCTGCTAAAATATAAAGAGCCTGATAAAGGAGTGCTTATTTCGCAATCGGGACAAAGTTCGGAAACGATTTGGTGTGCCGACTATTTTAAGTCGTTCACCGCAATTGTAAACGACGAGAACAGTCCGTTGGGAAACCATCAGAACTGCACTAAGAAAGTGTTGTTGTATTCAGGCGTTGAAGATCATATTGCCACAAAAACATACATTAATACTTTATTGGTATTGTACCTGGGATTTGGTTTTGATCCGGTTGAAGCTGTTGAAGCACTAAAAAAACATCAGACAGAATTTGAAACGTTAGGCACCGATATTGGCGCAAGAATATACACGAAAACGCAGCGAAAAAAACGCTGTTGTTTGTACATTCTTGGTAACGGACCAAATGTTGCTACTGCAAATGTTGCTGCTCTTGTGCTTAGTCAGGTGATGCGAATGCCGGTTTTAAGTATGTCGGTTTCGCAGTATGAACATGGTTTTATTGAAACGGCCAAGGACTCGATGGTTATTGCTATAAACCACGAAGGGCGTGAACATAACCGTACCAAAAGGCTGCTTAAAAAGGTAAATATCGCTGGTGCCGAAACCTATGAATTATCGAATAAATATGTGGAAAGCATTTTTAGTCCGATAACTTTGCCCATTCCATTTTATTTTGCTGCCGAATATTTGTCGCAAAAACTAAAAGTAAAAACACTTTTCGAGGTGGGCGACAAAGTGGTAAGCAAAGTTACCATCGATAAAAATTATGAGTAAAGCCATTGTTGCCGGTTTGGTTATTGATTAAATTAGCCCCAAAACCAAATCCGATTTTAATGATCGCACAAAAGGCTAAGGAAATTACCCCGTTTATTGTAATGGAAGTTCTTGAAAAGGCTGCCGAAATGGAGCAGCGGGGGATTAATGTGATTCACCTCGAAGTAGGGGAACCTGACTTTGATGTTCCAAAATGTGTTTCGGTTGCCGAACAAAAAGCATTTGACGAAGGCCGAACGCATTATACGCACAGCCTTGGCGACCCAGAACTCCGCAAACAAATTGCTGAAAAGTACAAAGAAGAATATAATGTTTCGGTTTCTCCGGAACAGATTATTGTTACGTCGGGGAGTTCGCCGGCCATTTTACTAACGCTGGGCGTATTGTGCGATGCCGGAGATGAAGTGATCATTTCCGATCCGGGCTATGCCTGTTACGAGAATTTTATACGTTTTATTGGTGCAAAAGCAATAAAAGTGCCGGTTTACGAGGAAGATGGTTTTCAGTATCGTTACGAGGAAATCAAAAAACGCATCACCGACAGAACGCGTGCAATAATGATAAACAGCCCCATGAATCCAACCGGAAACCTTTTGTCGGTTGAATTGATGAAAGATCTGACGACATTTGATATCCCCATTGTTTCTGACGAAATCTACCACGGTTTGGTTTACGAAGATCGTGCACATTCCATTTTGGAAGTAAGCGACAAAGCCTTTGTTTTAAACGGCTTTTCGAAACGTTATGCCATGACCGGGCTTCGTTTGGGTTATGTAATTGCCCCGCAGGAATATGTAAGGTGTATGCAGAAAATGCAGCAGAACCTATTCATTTGTGCAGGATCGACTACGCAGCGCGCCGGAATTGAAGCTTTAAAAAATGCAGGTGAAGAAGTGGAAGAGATGCGCTTAACCTACGATAAAAGACGCCGGTATTTAATCGATCGTTTAACTAGGCTTGGTTTCGATATTAAAGTAAAACCTACAGGAGCTTTTTATGTATTGGTGAATGCCAAACATCTTTCGAACGACAGTTACAAGCTGGCTTTTGATATACTGGAAAAAGCACATGTTGGAGTAACTCCCGGAATTGATTTTGGCGATAACGGCGAAGGCTTTCTGCGTTTTTCGTATGCCAACTCCATCGAGAATATCGAGGAAGGCATGAATCGCTTGCAGAACTACCTGGCGAAATATCACAATTTAACTAGGGATTAAAGCGGTCGAAATGAACGATCTCGTCAATAGGTTTGCGCTTTTTGTCGGGTCTCTTGCTGCTGGGGTAGCCCACTGGAATCATTGCAACAGGCTCGATATTGTGCGGAAGTTGTAATACTTCGGAGCAAGCGTTAACATCAAAATTACACACCCAGCAAGTTCCCAATCCCAATTCGGTAGCTTTTAATGTGATATGGTCGATGGCAATTGCCAGGTCGATATCGGCCGAATCTTTTCCGTCCGAAGCCCGTTTCCACGATTGTAAATGATCGGCACAAGCCACAATAATTACCGGCGCTGAACGAAACCAACTTCGGTCGTAACAATTATATAATTGTGTCAGGATTTCTTTGTCTTGTACAACTATAAAGTGCCAGGGCTGAAAATTAACCGCCGACGGAGCCAGCCTGCCGGCCTCCAATATTTCTAAAAGTTGTTCCTTTTCTACCGCGGTGTCTTTGTAACTTCTAACAGAATAACGGTTTTTTATAATATCTGACAAATTCATAGGCCATTTCTTGTTTGTTTTTAACTGTTCGCCAACCGGCGTGTGCAACTTTCATTTTATCATTTCTGCCGTATAGCAGGTGTTTCACGGGGATTTTTGATAAAATCTGCACTTTTAATATGTAAATATAAACTTTTTTAAGTTTTTAAAGTGTAAGCAAAAATATGGTTTTCTGTCAATTTTTAATCCGTTTTTCAATTTTAAAAGATCAGAGTGTAAGCGGAAAATGATTTGCGCTTAAAGTCTTTTATTTTCAACGATTTAATCGCAATTGAAATGTGTTTTAGAGCATTAGTTTTTCTTGTTGCAGCATTAAAATTTGTCTTTCATTTGCACGGAAATTAAACAATAACAAAGTTTAGAGTTGAACCTTAAATTTTAATGTCATGAGAAAAGTAAATTTTATAATCGCAATTGTTACATTTTTTGTAATGGCCACATCTGTTGCCAATGCTACCGGAATACGTACCGAATTTAATGAATTTGAATTTACCCTGGTTGATGATTTGTACATGGGCAAAAAGGTTGATGCAATTTGGACCTTGAGCTACGACAACTCGGAAAAACCGGTTACAGTAGTTAAACGAAACACTATTGAAGGAACTGAATATGTAGTGAGCTCAGAGTTCTTTTCTGTTCGTTACGTAGCTTCTGCAGCAGGTTTTGGTGCAAAACAAGTTCGTAAATCATGGTGTAACGTTGATAACAAAATCAACCATGCAGTTATCAATCAGAACCAATTGAAAAATCAGGAGATTATCTCGCCAAATAAGGTGGATGATAAAATGGCTTTAGGACTAATTGCCTGCTATCTTCCTGACTTATTAAACGACGGATACACGCACTTACTCAATTAATCGCAATAATTAGAATAGAAGTAATTTTAATTCGAAGCCATCCGTCAAATGACGGATGGCTTTTTTTGTTTTTGTTGGTTCGGATGAAAAATAACTAAAAAAAGCACAAAAATTTTGTCGATAAAATCTGTCGTTCGTCTACAGAAATATTTTTGCTGAAAGAGTAGGGGTAATCGCTTTTTGGGGAAAGTGATTTAAATTTAAAATACAAATGTGTCTTTTAATTTTAAATTGAAAATAAAATAGGGTAAAATCTTTAAATATGTAAAAAGCAATCTTTTTCTGTGAACGGAATCTGTTTTACAGCAAGGCTTTTGGATGTCACCAAAATGTAATTCGTGCGTCTCTCCAATACAAATAATTACGAAAACAATTACAGTCAGAAAACAAAAATTTAGAGTCATGAAAAAATTAAATTTATTATCCGTATTGGTTTTAGCATTCGTATTAGTTTCAGTAAGTGCATCGGCAACAGGCGTACGCACTCAGTTTAAATCGTTCGAAATCGAAGAAGTCGATAATCTTTACATGGGAAAATCGGTAAAAGCACTTTGGACGGTAAGTTACAGCGCAGAAGAAGATCCTGTTACAGTTGTAAAACGTAAAACACTTGAAGGTGTTGAGTATGTTGTACATTCAAAACATTTCCAGGTAAGTTACGCTGCAACCAGCGAAGGATTTGGTGTTAAAGAAACCAGAAAAGCATGGAGCGATGTTCCGAAAAGAATTTCAAGAGCCGTTATTAGTCAGGAAGAAATGGAACGCCAGCGCATTATCACTCCTAATAAAGTTGATGATGAAACAGCACTGGGATTAATTGCAAGTTATTTGCCCGACCTGATTAACGATGGTTACACACACCTTTTAAATTAAACCACAAATTTATTTCATAGAAAGCAATTTTGAAGGAACCGCGAGCGATCGCGGTTTTTTTATATACAGCCGCAAACAAAACCGTCGGCCAAGCTGTCGAGGGCTTCTTTTTCTGCCTTTTTCTCTGCATCGGTTCCTTTACAATCTGCACAGACCGGCAAATTAACCGTTGTATTCATTTCCGAGTTCTCAGAAGTGACAGGTTTCTTACAAACAAAACAGGTATTTTTTAAATCTCCCATTCGAAATATTTGCGTCAAAAGTATTAAAATTGGCCGATTACCGCAGCGTCGCCTTTTTGAAAGTTGAATAAACTTATGCGCATATGGCAGTTGTGGTGGCAGATAATTGTTCCCGAGACTGTAAATGTGTCGGGAAAAAGTGCTCAAAACTATTTGGCATAATTATTAGTAATAAGTAAAACGATTGTTTTTTTAGCCTGTACAATTAATTACATTTGCACAGGTTTTATATAATTTAAATATAAGTTGCACAGATGGCATTTGTAAATAAGATCCTGGGAAAACTTCTGGGAAACAAATCGGAGCGGGATATTAAAGAAATAACTCCTATCGTCAATAAAATAAAAGAGGAATACGAAAGAATCTCCAAATTATCTCATGATGGTCTTAGGGCCGAATCGGCGAAATTAAAGCAAATTATTGCCGATCGTATTAAACCTGAAGAGGACGAAATTGCTGCTTTAAAAGTAGAAGTTGAAGAAGTTGAAATTCAGGAAAGCGAAAAGATATACGAACGTATCGACAAGCTGGAAGAAAAAATTGATGAGAAAATAGAAGAAGTTCTCAACGAAATTCTTCCAACAGCATTTGCGGTAGTAAAAGATACAGCACGACGGTTTTTCGAAAACGAAAGCGTTGAAGTTACTGCCAACGATTTCGACCGCGATTTGTCGGCAACCCGCGACAGCATTAAAATTAGCGGAGACAAAGCCATTTGGGAGAACAGCTGGTTGGCCGGCGGAAACCGGGTAACCTGGAACATGGTTCACTACGATGTGCAGCTGATTGGTGGTGTGGTACTTCATCAGGGTAACATTGCCGAGATGGCAACCGGTGAAGGTAAAACGCTTGTGGCAACATTGCCTGTATTTTTGAATGCACTTACCGGAAAAGGGGTGCACATCGTAACGGTTAACGACTACCTGTCGAAACGTGATGCCGAGTGGATGGGGCCAATTTACGAGTTCCACGGATTATCGGTTGATTGTATCGACAAACACCAGCCAAACTCTGAAGCCCGAAGAAAAGCATACAACTCGGATATTACTTTTGGTACCAACAACGAATTTGGTTTCGATTATCTGCGCGATAACATGGCCATTAATCCTGAGGATTTGGTGCAGCGCAAACATCACTACGCCATCGTCGACGAGGTTGACTCGGTATTGGTTGATGATGCCCGTACACCACTTATTATTTCCGGTCCGGTGCCAAAAGGCGATAATCAGCAGTTTGAAGAACTGAAAGTTTACGTAGAAAAATTATACCGTGCGCAGCGCGAACTGGTAAATAAAGTATTTATCGATGCCAAACGCCTGCTTACCAAACCCGATGCAACTTCAGAAGAGAAAAAAGAAGGTGGTTTGCTTTTATTGCGTGCCCACAAAGGGATGCCTAAAAACAAATCCATCATTAAGTTTTTGAGTGAGGAAGGTATGAAAGCTGTTATGCAGAAAACAGAAAATCTGTACATGCAGGAGAACAGCAAAAACATGCATATTGTAACCGACCCATTGTTTTTTGTTATCGAAGAGAAGCAAAACTCGGTTGAGCTTACCGATAAAGGTATCGATTTGATTTCTGCCGGTTTTGAAGATGCTGAATTCTTCGTTCTGCCTGATATGGGTGGAAAAATGGCTGAGCTGGAAAACAGCGAAAAAGCACCGGAAGACATTCAGGTTGAAAAAGACAAGTTATTGCAGGACTACGCTGTTAAATCAGAGCGTGTTCATACTATAAACCAGTTGTTAAAAGCATACGCCATGTTCGAAAAAGATGTGGAATATGTGGTTATCGACAACAAGGTGAAAATTGTTGACGAGCAGACCGGACGTATTATGGAAGGTCGTCGTTATTCTGATGGTTTACACCAGGCAATTGAAGCCAAAGAACAGGTGAAAGTTGAAGCGGCAACGCAAACTTTTGCAACTATTACGCTTCAGAACTATTTCAGAATGTACCACAAACTTTCCGGTATGACCGGTACTGCGGAAACAGAAGCAGGCGAATTCTGGGATATCTACGAATTGGAAGTTGTGGTAATTCCTACCAACCGTCCGATTGTTCGCGACGATAGGGAAGACCTGGTTTTCAAAACCAAGCGCGAAAAATACAATGCAGTTAGCGACGAAATTGTTGAACTCAACAAAAAAGGTCGTCCGGTATTGGTGGGTACTACATCGGTTGAAATATCGGAATTACTCAGCCGAATGCTGAAAATAAAAGGTATTAAGCACAACGTTTTGAATGCGAAGTTACACGCTCGTGAGGCCGACATTGTTGCCGAAGCCGGTCAGCCGGGAGCAGTAACAATTGCAACCAACATGGCAGGTCGTGGTACCGATATTAAGCTTACTGACGAGGTGAAAAAAGCCGGCGGTTTGGCAATTATTGGTACCGAGCGTCACGACTCGAGACGTGTTGACAGACAGCTGCGAGGACGTGCAGGACGTCAGGGAGACCCGGGTTCTTCGCAGTTCTATGTGTCGTTGGAAGACAACCTGATGCGTTTGTTCGGCTCCGATCGTATTTCCGGAGTGATGGACAAACTCGGTTTGGAAGACGGAGAGGTGATTCAACACTCAATGATCTCTAAATCGATTGAACGTGCACAGAAAAAAGTTGAGGAGAACAACTTCGGTATTCGTAAGCGTTTGCTGGAATACGATGATGTGATGAACTCGCAGCGTGAAGTGATCTACAAAAAACGTCGTCACGCTTTATACGGCGAACGTTTGGAAGTTGATGTGCTGAACATGATGTACGACTCGGTTGAAGAGTTGGTTAATGAATACCACGGTTCTGATATGTTTGAAGATTTCAACATGGAACTGATGCGTTTACTTTCGTTAGAAACACCTGTAAATCAGGACGAATTCAAAAGTTTGAATGCCGCGGAGGTAACCCAGCGCATTTACGAAAAAATGATCAACAACTATAACCGCAAAGTTGAAACCATTGCACAGCAAGCTTATCCGGTTATTAAAAATGTATACGAAACCAAAAAAGAGGTTTACAAAAATATTGTTGTTCCGATTACCGATGGAAAACGTGTTTTCCAGATTATCTGTAACCTTGAAAAGGCCTACGATAATAAAGGTAAGGAATTGGTAAAATCGTACCAGAAACAAATTGTTCTGAACACCATCGATGAATCGTGGAAAGAGCAACTTCGCGAGATGGACGACTTAAAACAATCGGTACAAAATGCTACTTACGAGCAAAAGGACCCGTTATTGATTTACAAGTTCGAGTCGTTTAACCTGTTTAAGGTAATGGTTGCCAAGGTGAATAAGGACGTTGTTTCAACCTTAATGAAAGGTCAGATTCCTATTCAGAGCCCGGAACAGGTGCGTGAAGCAGAAGCACGACGCAGAACCGATATGAGTCGTTATAAAACGCAAAAATCGGAACTGCCATCGGCTGAAAATGCTATGGAAGGTGCCAATACAAATACGGCTGAAAAGGCGAAACCACAACCGGTTAAAGTTGAAAAACGTGTTGGACGTAACGATCCTTGTCCTTGCGGAAGCGGCAAAAAATACAAACAATGCCACGGAAGAGGTGGTGATTTATAATCAAACTACATGATGAATATGATCAGTTTACTGAGCTTCATTCACTGGAATGTCGATCCTGAAATATTTAGCCTTGGGCCACTGTCAATTCGATGGTATGGTTTATTGTTTGCCTCAGGATTTTTAATTGGCTACTACATTGGCGAGAAAATGCTAAAGTCGGAGAATGTAGATCAGAAATGGATCGACAGCCTGTTCTTTTACATTATAATAGCAACTGTTGTTGGTGCTCGTCTTGGCCACGTTTTCTTTTATGGCTGGGATTATTACTCGCAAAACCCGGGCGAAATTATAAAGGTTTGGCACGGCGGACTGGCCAGTCATGGCGGGGCATTGGGTATTTTAATTGCCATGTACCTGCATTCAAAATGGGTAACCAAACGTACCATGCTTTGGACACTCGACCGAATTGTAGTTCCCACGGCTTTGGTTGCAGCGTTTATTCGCACCGGAAACCTGATGAACTCTGAAATCTACGGAATTCAAACAGCATTGCCTTGGGGCGTAATTTTCGAAAGAAACGGCGAAACGGTAGCAAAACATCCTACACAGATATATGAAGCGTTATCATACCTGGTTTCGTTTGGTGTGTTAACGTATTTATATTGGAAAACAAGTGCTAAAAATCGTCCGGGCTTATTGCTGGGCGCCTTCTTCGTTTTCATCTTCACAGCTCGTTTCTTTATCGAGTTTATAAAAGAAGACCAGGAAGCTTTTGAAGCCGGTATGGCATTGAACATGGGGCAGTGGTTAAGTGTTCCATTTGTACTTATTGGCGCATTATTGGTTTACAGAGCCATAAAGAAACCCGAGGTGGTTTTTAAGAATAGTAAAAATTAATGTTAAAACTGAATAGAGGATCTGCAAGTATTTTGTTAGAGATTTGAAAATAACTTATTTTGCGGATTATCAAGAATTAAAGAATATGTTAGAGATTGGAAAATATAAAATGGTGAAGTTGACGTACGATCTTCGTATCGACAACGAGCAAGGAGAATTGGTTGAACAGGCAACAACTGAACAACCTTTAGAGTTCCTTTACGGAGCAGGAATGATGCTACCAAAGTTCGAATCTGAATTGATCGGTTTGAAACAAGACGATCCTTTCACAATTAAAATTGCCAGCACCGATGCATATGGCGCAGTAAACAACGAAGCAGTTGTTGAGTTGCCAAAAAATGTGTTTTTGGTGAATGGTGAATTCGACGCAGAATTGATTAAAGTTGGCAATACTGTACCAATGATGAGCAGTAACGGCCAGCGTTTAAACGGATTGGTATTAGAGGTTAACGACGAAATTGTAAAAATGGACTTCAACCACCCACTGGCGGGCGAAGATTTATTTTTTGCAGGTAAAGTTGTTGACGTTCGCGAAGCATCAGACGAAGAAGTTGCACAGATCCTTTCAGGAGGTGGCGGCGGCTGTGGCTGTGGAAGCAGCGACGGTGGTTGTAACGATGGTGGATGCAATGATGGTTCTTGCGGAACTGAAAGCGGTGGTGGCTG
Organism: uncultured Draconibacterium sp.; assembly: GCF_913060805.1. Classification (GTDB taxonomy): domain Bacteria; phylum Bacteroidota; class Bacteroidia; order Bacteroidales; family Prolixibacteraceae; genus Draconibacterium. Next base: position 77,194 of record NZ_CAJXTC010000022.1, on the reverse strand, counting down.
TGGCTGCGGCTGCTAATAAATTTTGATAATAAGTTCAATTTAATTATTTTAACCCTGTTTTCATTTGGTAATGGAAACGGGGTTTCTCACATTATAGAACTGATTGTGTGAAAATCAACTACTTCATTGTAGCTACCATTTACACGAGATCTAATTGTTACAAAAAGTAACAAACAATATTTTACAGATGAACACTTTTGGAAAGATATTTCGCTTAACCTCATTTGGCGAATCTCACGGACGAGGAATCGGAGGTATTATCGATGGTTGTCCTGCCGGGGTTGAGCTCGATATAGATTTAATTCAAAAAGACCTGGCCCGCAGAAAACCAGGACAGTCGAAAATTACTACACAACGTAAAGAGCCCGATCAGGTGGAGTTTCTGTCCGGAGTATTTGAAGGAAAAACACAGGGAACTCCGATAGCTTTTGCTATTTGGAACAAAGACCAACACTCAAACGATTACAACGACCTCAAAGATGTATATCGTCCGTCGCATGCCGATTTTACTTACACTAAAAAATACGGTACGCGCGATCATCGCGGAGGCGGCAGATCATCGGCACGCGAAACCATTGCGCGTGTTGTAGCCGGTGCAATTGCCAAACAAATACTGGCAAAAGCCGGTGTTTCTATTCAGGCTTTTGTATCGCAGGTGGGCGAAATTAAATTGCAGAAAAGCTACAAAGAACTCGATCTTGCTGCAACCGAGGATAACATTGTACGTTGCCCCGATCAGGAAGTAGCCGACCATATGATCGCGCGGATTGAAAAAGCCGGACGCGAACACGATACAGTTGGTGGTGTAATTACCGGTGTTGCTACAGGTGTGCCGGCAGGATGGGGAGAACCCGTTTTTAATAAACTGCATGCCGACATGGGTTTTGCAATGCTCGGAATTAATGCCGTAAAAGGATTTGAATACGGTTCGGGTTTCGAAGGAACTAAACTCAGCGGCTCGGAGCACAACGACATTTTCATAAAAACAGACGAAGGCGTTCGTACAAAAACGAATAACTCAGGTGGCATTCAGGGAGGTATTTCCAATGGCGAAGACATTTATTTTAATGTTGCATTTAAGCCCATCGCTACCTTATTAAAAGAGCAACAAACACTCGACAAGGATGAGAAAAGTATAAAAATTCATCCGAAAGGAAGACACGATCCTTGCGTGCTTCCACGTGCTGTTCCCATCGTTGAGGCAATGGCTGCATTGGTTTTAGTTGACCACTTTTTACTAAATAAACTTAACACGATTTAATATGCCAAGAAGAAAAAGAAACAGAAGGATTCAGGTACCTCCGGTAATTAAAGGTATGTCGGTTTATGGTGTTCGTGGACGGAAAACAAATGAAGTTGTTTTGCACCTCGAAGAATATGAAGCGATCCGCTTGTTAGATTACCAAAATCTTACCCAGGAAGAAGCAGCTGTTTACATGGATGTTTCGCGCCCAACATTAACCCGTATTTACGAAGAAGCACGAAATAAAGTAGCTACGGCGTTTGTTGAGGGAAGAGACCTAATTTTCAGAGGTGGTGACGTTTATTTCGATAAAAACTGGTTCAGATGTAACAGTTGTAAAGCAAGTTTTAGCGATTATTCTGAAAACAAAGAGAAATGCCCGGTTTGTAACTCCGAAGACCTGGTTTCGCTAAACGATTTTTATATGGATAAATAAGAGCTTTTTAGTAAGCATTTACTATAAAAAAGACATGAAAAAACCTCCGGCTCAATAGCCGGAGGTACCCAATTAAGTTGTGATAAAACCAGAGCCCTAGTACACTAGGATGACTGCAATATACAACTATATGTTTTTCGTGTCAATACTTGATTTCTCTTATAAAGACAAAAATACCCGAATTAAACGCTCAAATCGTAAACCTCATGCGGTTTATATTGATTATCAACATTTTCCAATAATGTTAATATTTAATATTTTTTGTTAAACTGCTAATCAAGCCATTTATCATATATTTACCCTCAAAAGAATTTATCTATGAAACGACCTTGAATTTTAACATTTTAAAATTCATCGGGAGTTACATCTTATACCAATTAAATAAACAATTTTAATAAGATGAAAATTCGGAAACTTCTACGCATTTTACACCGCGATTTTGGATACTTTATTGTGGCCATGACAATCGTTTATGCCGTGTCGGGAATCTATTTGAACCATCGTCACGATTTCAACCCTGATTACAAAATAATAATCACGGATTTTACCCACAATTTACAACCTCAACAATCGTATCCCGATGATGAAATTCAGGAAATTGTGGAGTCTGTTCAGCCCGATGTGGTATATAAGAAGCACTACGTTGATAATGATGGCGATATAAAGGTGTTTATTGCGAACGGAGAGGTAATTCTCTTTCCCGGTTCAGGTGAGGGAAGAATGCGTTATCTACAGCGTCGGCCATTGGTGTTTAGTATGAACAAACTACACCGTGCAACGCTGGGAACCGCGTGGAAGTGGGTGAGTGATGCAATGGCTGTAATTCTCTTGTTTGTAGCCGTTTCTGGCCTTTTTATTTTAAAAGGAAAAAGAGGATTTAAACGTTGGGGCTGGTGGCTGACGGTTGCCGGTTTTATTGTTCCTTTAATATTTGTAATTTTATATCTTTAACCAGAATAAAAATCCAAAACATCAAAAAAATGAAAAAAATTGCATTAATTAGTTTGTTAGCGGTAATTCTGTTTGCCTGTGGTCAACAACCAAAAACGCAGGAGACTACAGTTGAAGCTGAAAAATCGGCTGAAGTATTAAGCGTTGACGACTTGCTACAAAAGGCACCTGAATTAGCCGATAATGAAGTGGTTGTAAAAGGAACCGTATTTCACGTGTGTCAACAAGGTGGCGAGCGCTGTTTTCTTATGGGAAGCACCGAAGATATCTCAATACGCGTTGAAGCCGGTGAAAAATTGGGTGCTTTTACCCAGGAGCAAATGGGAAGCGAATTGGAAATTACAGGTATTCTGAAGGAAGTTTTAACTGAAGCAGATGCACACAATCCAGGTAAAGAACATGGTGAAGAAGAAGGCGAAGTTGAAGACGCCGAAACAGCCGCAGCGCATGAAGTTCTAGCTGACAATCAAGCAGCAGCAGAGCGTGTGTTTTTTATTGAAGGAATGAAGGTGAAAGAAATGACAGAGTAGTCAGGTTCTACTAAATACAAAAAAAGGAAAACAGTTACTGTTTTCCTTTTTTTGTGTCTTCATTTGCCGGAATAAAATCGAGCGAAACAGAATTAACGCAGTGCCTGGTGTTTTTATCTGTAAATCCTTCACCAAAAAACACATGGCCCAGATGACCGCCACAATTGGCACAGGTAATTTCGGTACGTCGTCCATCGGCATCTACTGTACGATTAACTGCACCGTCAATTTCATCATCAAAACTTGGCCAACCGCAATGCGAATCAAATTTATCGGTCGATTTATACAAAGCAGCGCCACACTGTTTACACACATAAGTGCCACTTTCTTTATAATCAGTATACTTTCCGGTAAACGGCCGTTCTGTTCCTTTTTCTAAAATTACGTATCGCTCAAATTCATTTAATTTGTTGTATTCCATTTTTTTAGTGTCTTTTTCTTGGTTTACATTTTGGGCGTAACTACCAAAACTCAAACCAAGAATAAATAATAATACAATTGTTTTCATACCACTTATAACAACCGGAAATCGTGGTGGTTTACTGCCACTCGTTAAGAAATGTAAAGAACAAATATGAATAATGCTACCTTTGGGCATTTAATTAGAACATGAATATTCCAGTATTATATCAAGACGAAGCGATCATTGTTGTGGAGAAACCAATTGAGCTTCCGGTTCATAAAAACGATTTTATGCCCAACGATGCGCCGTATTTAACCAAGTTAATTGGCGATGAAACGGGGAAGTGGATTTACAATGTGCATCGTTTAGACTCGAAAACTTCGGGAGTGATGGTTTTGGCATTCTCGTCGGAAGTGGCCAATGTTTTAACCAAACAGTTTGAGCAAAAGGAAGTGAAGAAAACCTACTTCGCCATTGTGCAGGGCAATCCGGGCGAGGGGACTTTTGACTCGAAAGTGTTGGTGAAAAAGAAATCGAAGTTTAAAAAGCCGGCTGTAACACATTATAAAACATTGCGCACCGTTCAAACCAAGTTGACTTCAAAAGACAAAACTGATATTGAACTGAGTTTGGTGGAGATTAACCCGGAAACAGGACGCTGGCACCAGTTGCGCCAACATTTTGCCAAAAACAGGTTTGATATAATTGGCGACACGCATCACGGAGATTTTACCTTGAATAAAATAATTCTTGCTGATACCGATATCCGGCGACTTTTCCTACATGCCGGTAAACTGGAATTTAAACATCCTGTAACAGGAGAACTGGTTTCTTTTGAATCACCTGTTCCCGAAGAATTTGATCGGTTGCTTAACTTTTATGATTCCTAGATTATTTCATATTACAAAGTTTTTCTGATTAGTTGTAAGTTTTAGTGTAACGATATTTAAAGGAGTACGTCTTATTCAAAAACAGAGACATGAAACGTATAGCTTTAATTTTATCGGTAGGTCTTTTTCTAATGACCTCTTGTGTTTACGAATCGGGAGTATCAGAAGCTTATTCCAAGTATCGTTTTAAAGACGGTGTAACCACGGTATCAGTGCCGGGTTGGGTAATTCATCTTGCAGCCGGGATTGGTGATTTGGAAGAGAGTGAAAAGGATTTGCTGGAGAGCATCGATGGAGTTAAAGTTATTGCCGTTGATGACGATAATTTGAATGCCCGAATTGATCTGCACGAAGAATTTTACAAGAAAATCAGTGAGAAAAAGGATTATGAACAGTTAATGGTTGTTCGCGAGGAAGACCAGAATGTGACTATTTTCGGACGAATGGATGAATCGGTGATTAAAGAAATGGTGATTTTGGTTGGTGGCGACGACAATGCCCTGATTTACGTTAAAGGCGAAATCAGTCCTGAAATTCTAAATAATCAAATTGACATCTCGAATCCCGACCGTTTCTTAAGCTTTAAACATTAATCAGGGCATCGTTAATCGCAATCGAATAGTATAGTTCTTTAGTTTTCGCTAAAGAACTTTTTCTTATGCATTTCTGCATACCCCATTAATTTCTCGGCAATTTCAGGATGCTCAAGAATTACGTTTGTGGTTTCGTACGGATCATTTTCCATATCAAACAATGAAAGCTCAATTTTCGCCGAATAATCATACTTTCCGGGCATTCCGTCTTTTCCTTTTATATCCGTCATCGTGCGGTAATTATGCGGAAGGTGTAACTTCCATTTTCCGTCGCCCGATAGTACTGCCTGAAATTGTTTGTCGTTGGTAAAAGCATAATAATCGTGTGGGTTTGTGGCATCCGGTTTGCCGGAAATAATGTCCCAAACGTTTTTCCCATCAATTTCTGTTTCTGGAAGCGGAATATTTGCCACCTCGCAAAGTGTTGGCAGCAAGTCGATTGTCATTAAAGCCTGAGTTGACTGCTGGTTCCCTTTTAATTTTGCAGGAAATTTGATAATAGTTGCCGAGCGGGTTCCGCCATCAAATGTTGTTCCTTTGGCCTCACGAAACGGTGTTGTACCGGCGTGGTTGCCATAGGCAATCCACGGGCCGTTATCCGATGAAAATATTACAATAGTGTTGTCCTCAATTCCATTATCTTTTAGCGCCTGGTTTATTTGCCCAACCGACCAGTCTAACTCCGTTAAAACATCAGCATATAATCCTTTGCCGGTGATTCCTTCAAACTCGGGGCTGCAAAACAACGGAACGTGCGACATAGCGTGTGGAACGTACAATAAAAACGGTTCATCTTTGTGTTTCGAAATAAAATCAACGGCGTGTTCGGTGTACCATTTAGTCAGCATTTTTTGGTCGGTCGAATCCACATCTTCGATTGTAACTTCACCATTCTCCCAGAATTTTAGTGGCCACTGTCCCCAGTAGTCCGGGCTTTCAGGATGGTGTCTCCACATGTCGTTCGAATACATCAGTCCGCAGGTTTCGTCAAAACCACGGCTTTGTGGACGCGTTTCCGGTTGGTCGCCACAATGCCACTTCCCGAAAAGTGCTGTTTTATATCCTGCATTTTTAAATACTTCGCCAATGGTTGGAAAAGTGGTTTCCAGCCCGCGACCGTTAGGACCGTGTGCCCCAAAAACCTTTGTTCTCCCAGGGTAACAGCCCGAAATAAGTGCCGAGCGCGATGCCGAACAAACTGCCTGTGGTACATAAAAATTCTTGAACATTATACCTTCTTCTGCCAGCTTTGTTACGTTGGGCGTTTCAATACGGGTTTGCCCAAAAGGGGAGAAATCAGAGTATCCCGAGTCGTCGAGAAAAATAATTACAACGTTGGGTTGTTTGGTTTCCTGAGAATTGTTGGAACACGAATTTAGAAACAGAGCCAAAACGGCCAGGCAAAAAAGTTGCTGTAAGTTCATTATTATAAAATTTAATATCGGCTAAAATAGCATTAAATTGAAAGTAGCAAAATGACAGTTCGAAGAGTTGGCTAAGTTTTTTAAATTAGTAGAAAGTTTTTGAATGAATTTCACTGCGCAAATAATACTTCTATTGGGCGGACTGGCATTGTTCCTGCATGGAATGAATGTAATGACTGACGGTTTAAAAGCCGCTGCCGGAAGTAAAATGAAGGCCTTCTTGCAAGGAATGACCCGCAACCGCTGGACTTCGCTGGTGGCCGGAACCGGAATCACAGCAGTTATACAATCGTCGTCGGTAACCACGGTTTTGGCTGTAGGATTTGTTTCGGCAGGTCTGATCTCTTTTCAAAGTACGTTGGGAATTATTCTCGGCGCCAATATTGGTACCACAATTACGGCGCAAATTATTGCTTTTAAAATTACGAAAGCCTCGTGGATAATGATTGCCGTGGGATTTCTCGCCGGATTTCTATTCAAAAAAAAGATCGTTAAAAATGTAGGCACAATAATTTTAGGTTTAGGCTTGGTTTTCCTGGGAATGAGTGTTATGAGCGAAGCAACAGCACCATTAAAAAGCTATGAACCATTTTTAGCGTTAATGGAGGGCCTCGATAATTACGTTTATGGGATTTTGATCGGGGCATTATTTACGGCGTTGGTGCAAAGTTCTTCGGCCACTACCGGAATTGTAATTATTATGGCTTCGCAGGGATTAATTGATATTGAGCCGGCCATTGCCATTATTATGGGAGCCAATGTGGGAACTTGTGTTACGGCAATTTTGTCGGCATTGGGAAAACCAAAAGCTGCGATGAGAGTAGCCGTTTCGCATATTCTTTTTAATGTTTTGGGTGTAGTAATTTGGTATGGTTTTATTGCACAGCTGGCCCATCTTGTGGAAGATATTTCACCCGGAAGTGAATCACGACAAGTGGCAAATGCGCATACACTATTTAATGTAGCTAATACTTTCTTGTTTATTTGGTTGGTTAATCCGATTTCAAAACTGGTGGTTTGGTTGGTTCCCGAGAAGAAAAAGAAAGAGGAAAGATTATTTCCGGAGTTGCACGATTTCTACTTGGAAGATGTTAGTCTTGCTTTGGATTTGTCGCAGAATTCCATCGCTAAACTGGGCGAAAAGGTGTTTGAGATTTTAAAAGCAGGCATTCCGATGGCTTTAACCGGCAAAGAAAATGAATTGGTTGCGCTGAGGAATAAGGATGCCATAATCGATAGGGGACATGCCGAAATTTTAACGTTCCTGCAGAACATACAAAGTCAATCGATAAGCAAGGAACAAACCCATATTTTGGAGCGGCAAATAGAAGCAGTGAATGTGCTTGAGTCGGCAGCCGATGTTGTTACAACAGCTTTGGTTGAAGCCGCCGAACACCGGATTGAAAAGGGTTTTGATGTAAGCATTGATACGGTACGGCAAATTGCTGTTGCCCATAATATGGCCCTGGATGCTTTTGATAAAGCGGTACAATCGTATCTTGTAGATGACACTTCGGTTGATGATTCACTGGCCAAAGAACGTTTTAAACAAACACTTCAGGACGTTCGTTTGTACCTTATCGACCGACTCTCTGTAACCGATGAAAACCGCATTGAGATCTATCGTTTTGAATCGGAAGTACTCGAGGGAATCCGGCGAATTCACGCGTTGGCAAGGCGGTTAAAAAGAAAGGCGGGCTAACTTCTGTCTCCATAGTATCCCGCCTTCTCAGAGTTGTACGTGTTGCTAGTACTTATCTTTTTATCACTTTCTCATTAAATGTATGCGCATCGGTTTTTACAACCACCAGGTAAATGCCGGGAGCTTTATCGCTCATATCAATTGTTGTTAAAGGTGCAATGATTGGCTGTTCCGTAACTTTTTTACCAACTGTATTATATATTGAATAAGAAGCTTCTGCTGAAAAGTGTGACAGTTTCAGATTCAGCTGGTCAGTTGTCGGATTTGGATATAAATTTAAATCCATCTTGTAAAGTGACTGTGCATCCGTTTCTGGTGCTGACGCTTTCATCATAGGTGGATCAAACGAAACCAGGTAATCTTCAACTTCTCCTTCAAAATCATCATCGCACGATGCCGGTGCTTTTCCAACTTTCATTGAAATACGAACACGTGTTGTCCCCGTAACATACGAAGGAATGGCAATCGTTTCAGCAACTGAACCTTTTTTGTTGTTCAAGGCCAGCACTGTTTCGTCGGCATCATCAAAATCACCATCGTTGTTAAAGTCAATCCAAATTCTCCAGAAATTACGGCTTGAAGAATTATTTGGCTCCAAATTAACGGAATACGAGCCACCTGCATTCAGCGTAAATGGATTTGTATCAAGCGAGTAACCATCGCCATAACTGTTAACAGTCAACTCATTTCCAATATTCACGCTTTGAATGTAATAATTGGCACTGCTGATTAAAGCAGGTTCGCAATAAGTTGATGGAGTAGGTGTTGGTGTAGCTTCGTTATCAGTAACATCAATGTAACTTGTTAAAGTTAGTTCCGATGCTGTGAAACCTGTTTTGTAGGCGATCAGCGTAACATCGTATGTGCCTCCGGTTGCATAACTAACCGTTGGATTTGGTTCAGTACTTGCCGATGGCGTTCCACCGGGGAAATACCATTGATAACTGGTTGGTTCGTTCTCCGATAAATTCGAGAACTGAACAGTTTGTCCGGCATCAATAGTTGTTGAATTGGCACTAAATGCCGCTACTGGTGGCACAGGAGCCGGTTCTGCAATTGTAATGGTGTAATCTTCCACCTCTCCTGAGCCTGCGAAATCGCAAGCCGTTGGGTTGCTGCTTCCCATTGCAACCCTCATGCGAGTGGTAATATTGGTTTGCGGGATATAAATTGTTCCGTTAACTGCTGACTTGGATTTTGATGATGTAAAGACCTTTTCATCTTCCGTAAATTCTTTGTCAGAATTAAAATCAATCCAAATGCCCCAATATTCAAAACTGCTTTTTCCGTTAAAACCAGGAACCAGTGTAAAACTGTTGTTGCTGTTAGCAGTAAGGTTGAAACTCGTTGTTGTGTTGTCAGCATATCCTTCTGAACCTGAAGTGTAGCTGTTGTCTCCCATGTGCACTTCAGCGATCCATTCATCTGTTGCGTCAGGTGCAGGAATACAATACTCCGGATCAGGAGCTTTTTCAACTGTAATGTAATTTTCAACGGTTTTAGTATTGTTTCCGGCTGCGTTGGTAACAGTCAGCGAAACTTTATAACTGTTTGGCGAACTATAAGTTACTTTTGGATTCTTTTCGTTAGATGTCGATGGATTACCACCTTCGAATACCCATTTCCAAGATGCCGGTGTATTTTTCGACTTATCAGTGAAAGTAATTTCTGCACCTTCTATTACTGCTGTGTTATCAGCAATAAAATCTGCTACAGGAGCTTCCAGTGTATCCTGAACGGTAATGTAAGTACTTTTTGTTACTGTATTCGAACCTCCGTCATTTGTGGCAGAAAGTGTAACGGTATATACACCAGGAGTGGCATAAACAACCGTTGGGTTTTGATTGGTAGACGACGCTGGTGATCCGCCTTCAAATGTCCAGTTCCATGCGGTTGGAGTATTGACAGACTGGTCGGTAAACGAGACAGATTGACCTTCTGAAATTACTGTGTTGTCAGCTGTAAAAGCAGCAACAGGAGCCTCAATCGTATCAATTACCTGAACACAGTTTGTTATTGTTTTTGTATTTGTACCGCCGGAATTGGTAACCGTAAGCGTAACATCATATGTTCCGGGAGTAGCATAAACTACTTTTGGATTTTGAACATTTGATGTTGACGGAGTACCACCTTCAAAAGTCCAGCTCCATGCAGTTGGTTCGTTAGTGGTTAAATCGGTAAACGAAACTTCAGAACCTTCGTTAATAGAGGCTGGTGTAGCCGAAAAGCTTGCAACAGGGGCATAAACCGGTTCTGTTACGTTAATATAAGCTGTTTCAGTTTTGGTATCAGTTCCGTCAGCATTGCTGACTTCTAAACTAACACTAAATGTGCCAGTTGTATTATACGTTACAGTTGGGTTTTGCTCGGTAGATGTTGATGGAGTACCGCCGTTAAAAGTCCAGTTCCACGATGTTGGTGTATTTGTAGTAAGGTCGGTAAAACTCACACTCTGTCCTTTATTAATTGCAGTGTTGGTTGAAGTAAAGTTCGCAACCGGAGTTGGAGCTCCATTTAGTGGCATACAGTAACCATATTCATCCAGTGGCCCTTTAGTTGGATCAGAATCATCACCGTCTGCGAGATCAGGACATGGAGGACAGTTGGCTGGTTTTTCACCCAGTCCCCACCAGTAGTATCCGTCGCCGTCGCGATCTTCACATACAATATTATAATTTTTAACCGAACTTACCACAGGAGTTTTAAGTCCAAAAGTTGCTTGAATATTATCGATAGGAGTTTCAATGTACACATATCCTTGATCCCCAAAACTATCTCCCCAGCTGTTTTTAAATATCCACACTGTTTTTCCGATCAGTGGATCACTACTCTCTACGGTTTTCCAATATCTATCTAGGTTTAAGTCTCTGTAAAAAAATACATCTCCTTCTTTTACAATCTTGTATCCAACTAAAACCATTGAGTGACTCCAATCTACTACAGCTCCACTTAATGGCCCCAACTCTATAAGCATTGATTTCAATACATCCTCATTATGAGCAGCATATTTATCAGACCATCCAAATTCTTCAAATCCACTGATTTTAATAAATTCGTTAGGATTGCTGGATTTATTAGCACAGGATTCATTAGAAGCACTATAAGGAAATGTAACTTCATCTACGACACCTGTTTTTGTAATATAATCGACAGCATAATAAGGATAACCTCCATCACATCCTCCCGCATTACTGCATGAAATCAAATCTTGTTCAGACAAGTCTAAGTTTAAAAGTTGATTGAAATATAAGTTGGTTATTGCTTCTGTGGCACCAACGCTAGCAAAAGCCCAACAAGACCCACAAAATTCTTGATTCGTAATGGGGGAAATCCAGTTTTTCCCATGTCGATCACGCCAATCCCAATTATCAATATATGGGCTTGTTGAAGTGGCTGATTTTAAAATTGTTGAACCGTCATCTTGTGAAGAGCTTGCAGAAAATACTCCCCCCACATAAAACTCAAATCCTGCAGGGAAGGTGCTTTGTCCAAAGAGCTTTTTGCGTTCTCCATAGCTCATTTGCGAAACACCAGTTTCACCTGCTACCCAATGCTGTCCTCTGGCTTTTAGGTTCTTGTTCAGCTTCTCAATTTTGTCTTTATTCTGAGCCGAACGTTTTTCCTTTTTCTGCTTGTTGTAATCTGAAATTACATCTCCTTTCGATGAGTAGGAGAAGTTTTTTATTGCAACTGAAGCGTTATTCACCTCCACGCTTATGGCATAAGGAACAACGCCGTCCAATAAAGCAGTTTCTTCGGCATAATCAATTAGCGAAACATGATTTGTTCCGTTTAAGATTGGGGAGCTCTCTAATAAAAGGTGTTCGTTAAAATCCTGATCGAGTAATACCAAACGTACCCAGCCATCTGCCGATGAAAATTCAATATCCGCGCTGGCCGCAAGTCCATAGATCTTTTTGCCCTGTCCTTTAAAAGGGTTGATCTCTACTGTTTTTGAATAGGTTTCATCAATGGTAATTGATTGATGATCTTTACTTTCCAACTTGAAATGTGGGTTTTGGGCAAACGTACTTTTCCCAATAAATGCTATAAATAGCATTAGCAACACTAACTCTGGTTTTCTCATTTTTGTTTTAATCTAGTGGTCCATACTTCTCCTGTATCAATGATTAACATTGATAAATCTCTCAACGTGTTATAAAAATTCTAATGGATAGAATCATTATTACAACTTTATTTCACATAGCTAGACTTTTTTTGATCCTTTCTGAAATTAGAAATACATGGGAACAAAAGCGTCTTTAATCAGTTCTCTTTAAAAAGGTTTGCGATGTAAATCTAAATCACTGATTATTAACATGCAATAGATTTTCTTAACAGCACGCTATTTAGAAAAATTCTTGGATGTTAATTTCATATCAAAGTACCAGTGTTTTCTATATGTTCAGCTTTTTGTAGGTACTACAAAAAATAGATAAAAAATTTATCGAAGGAATTGTAAGTGTTTGATATTGTGAACATTCGGATTGTTATGTAAAGTTTTTTTGCCTAAATTAACCAGTATAACAAACACTCTCAGTCAGTTTATATCCTATTCATTTATCAGTAATTAATACAAAATGTCTTCTTTTTTAACTAGCTAATCTTCAGAGACCTGGAACTTTTATGTTTTCTTTTCGTTTTAAAAGTTGTGATGAATCAGTCGGAAAGAAAAAAAATAATATTGGTTGATGATAATACCATTTGTCGTGAGGCCTTAAAATTACTTTTCAACGAGGCCAGTGGTTTTCAGGTTGTGGCGTGTTATACTTCATTAGATGAGATAAAAAATGCCGAGGATTTAGATTCAGGCGAACTTTTTTTATTGAGTTATACATTGCCTTTTGAAGACTTGATACCAGTTGCCGATTGGTTGAAGAAAAGATACACGGATATTCCTGCCATTTTAATAAACGTTGGCAAAGCTGATAACGTGGTTTTGCAAGGTATAATGAATGGTATTAAAGGGATTATCTGGAAATCGGATTCAACAGGAGAGTTACTTTATGCCTGTAATAAAATCTTAAATGGCGATCGATATCTGAGAATTAATGAAAGGGACTTAAAATCGGATACCGCTAAGCTAAAGACCAATAAAGAATATCTAGATAAGATTTCGACGAGAGAATTAACCGTGTTGAAATTGTTCGCCAAAGGTTATTCGTACAAACAAATTGGTGAGGAGCTTTCCATTAGTCCACGAACAGTGGAGTCGCATAAGAATAATATTCTTGTTAAACTTGGAATCGGTTCGTTGAAAGAACTTATTGGTTATGCTGTCAAAAATAATATCGTCTGAGTTAATTTATATGCAATTCGCTCACCCAGAATAAAGGACTTGAATATTTAAGAAAAAGAGCTGCAGAGTGCGATCATTGGCATGGCCGAAGATTCCCTTATAAAAATTAAGAACCTTCAATTTCTTATTTAATAGCTATTTTACTACAATTTAATTGTGCATTTAAATGAAATATGAGTTTTAAATGGAAAACATATAGAATACTAATAGGTATTTTATTGCGTAATTTTACGGAAATATTTTACGGAAAATTACGGATTGACTGGCTACGTAAAAAGTGGTATATTGTATCTTGAATTCACGTAATTCCAAGCCCCACCCTTAAATTAGCAATAGTGGAATCCCTTGCGCAGTTGGATTTATTCCGACTTTGTAAGTGTATAATGATAAAAAATGGGGGGATTATGTGCAATGTTGCCATATTGGAAAACTATTCACTTTTTTGTTCCGGCATAAAGTCGGTACTGGAAGATTCAGGAGAGTGTAAAATAGTTTTTGAATCGAAAACTATCAACGAGTTTATAAGCAAACTGAAGGTCCAAAAGCCCGATGTAATTCTAATTGATATCATTCATTGTTTGGATGAAGGAATCAGTAGTATAAAAAAAATCAGACGAAAAACTTCGCGAACTCCGGTTTTACTGGTATTAAGTACCGATTATTCTGACTTTTTCGAGGAGTATATTAGCCTGGGAGTTAATGGTTTTATCTTTAACGATGCCGGAAACGATATGTTGGTAAATGCTATTAAAACTGTGAAAAACGGAGATGATCATTTCCCTCCACGAGTATGGCAATTACTTAAAAAATATTTAAGAAGTAAGAAGGTTTCTGTAACCTTCGAGGATAAAAGGATTCTAACCAACAGAGAACTCTCTATTCTGAAACTTTTCTGTAAAGGCTACACTTATAAAGAGATAGGTGTTAAATTGAATATAAGCCCACGAACAGTAGAGTCGCACAAAAAAAATATACAAACAAAATTAAGTGTAAGGTCTACTGCAGAAATGATCGAATTTGCCTATCAAAATAACCTACATTAATACCTTAATTTCATACCCAATAAGCACAAAAAAATTCAGGAAAATTCCCGATTGAATCGAATTTTATCTTATGGTAACTTGTATCTGCAATTCTGAAAAGGTTGTCATGAAATGATAAATAAGGGTGGAAATTGCATCTTGCCCCAGATGTAATTTCAAAAAATCATGACGAATACATCCGGACGCCTAGAAGGAAACTTCTCCTTTTGAAGATGAAGGTAATTGAGTAAAACAGAGACTAAAACAAACTTGGTTTACAAAATTATTTTAACTCTTCAAAATTACATGTATGAAACAAAATTACGTAGAACCTTCGAGAACAGATTTCTCGTTGTCTGAAATGAAAAAATGGCTATTTCGATGTTGGTGCAGTGGTGTAACATTACTTCTTTTAGCCATTTTTACGGCTCCTGTTAGTTATGGACAAATTGTAACAGAGGGAGCCACTGTCAAGGCAAATTTTGGTATTGATTCTGATATTTATGCTGATACTCTTACAGTATATGAAGGGAGTTATGTATATAATACAGACGATTGGTTTGATACAACTCTGTATTCAGGGTCTGGATCAGGGGTTATTGACCAAACAAATGCCGCTGCATTACTCCAAGATGTTCTTGCCGACTACAATACTTCTTTTGAATTAAGAATGAGTGTGCCAAGAAATACTCTAAATGGTGGTTATCTGTGGATTGATGGTGTTTATTTTCGTGACTGGAACTCTCAGGGTGGTTTTAATGACGAAAGTGTATTTACTGGTGGTCAGGATAAAAACGGAGGTAATCCCGCTACCTGGAGTTTAGGAACAGGAGGTACGCCTCAGAAAAATGATCTAGTTGATGTAATGGGTCATATGAGGGAAGATACCAATGGTGATATTTATGGAATAGGTGCTTTTACTACCATTTCATCAGATGGTAATTCACATGCCGATTTTGAATTTTTTAGAAACCAGCTTGATTTTAGTGGTACTGCATTAACAAATCTCGATGATGATGCAGGTCATACGGCATGGGAGTTTGGACCTAAGGACGTTACGCAGGCAGGAGATTTGATTGTGAGTATAGATTTTGAAAATGGAGGTACAGATCCTGCAGCTTCAGTTAGATTATGGATGTCTGACGCCACCTTTGCTGCGCTTTCCATAGCAATGCCAGATTCTGTTGACTTTACTTTAACCGGTGAATTCGATAGTGGTGAAGATGCTGACGGTTTTGGTTATGCCGGAATTGAAGCCACAGGATCGTTTGCAGTAGCTTGGGCTATTGTAAATGTAAATGATGCTGTGTTGGGCGCACCATGGGGAAGTTTGGAAGCAAAAGCTTGGTATGAGGAAATTCAGGCACTTCAATATGCCGAATTTGCAATTAATTTAACGGAAATTGGTCTCGGTAGTTTTGGAGGCGATGATGCATGTAATAAAACTTTAGGTAGTTTGATGGTTAAAACACGTGCTTCTGCTTCGTTTACTGCTGAGTTAAAAGACTTTGCAGGGCCATTTCTTTTCGGTTATGAATTAACTACAGATGTGGCTGTTCATAATTCGGAAGAATGCCAGGATGAAGTGTCTTATGATATTGATTTAACAGCTAATGTTGATACTACATTTGGCAATATTATAACATATCATAATACTTTTGAAGATGCTGATAAATTCTTAGGAGTAATAGACGATTCTTTATCGCACAATATTCCTGCTAATGAAATGCCTAAAACAATATATGTCAGGGCTTCTAATCCGCAGGATGTTGAATGTTACGTTGTAGACAGTTTTATCATTGGATTTTATCCGAATCCTGATTTGGAAGTTATGAATTTGGATAGTTGTGAAAATGGCGAAACAGGTGAAAAACTTTTCGATCTTTCAACAGCTGTAGTATCTTATGGTGGAAGTAGTCCAACTTATTATTCGAGTTATGCGAACGCGAATAATGGTTCTCCAACTATTTCTCCACTGGTTACTGTTTCTGTTGGCGATTCAACTTTTTGGGTTAAAACAGTTAGTACTAACGGCTGCGACAGTATTGCAGATGTACTAGTTACTGTATATCCGAATCCTGTGTTGGAAGTTATGAATCTTGACAGCTGTGGAAATGGCGAAACAGGAGCAAAGTCTTTTGATCTGTTTACCGCTGTGACTGACGATGGTGGAGGTACTCTAAGTTACTTTGCCAGTGAGGCAGATGCAATAACTGGAACAAATTCAATAAGCCCTTCAGTAATTGTGTCCGTAGGAGATTCCACATTCTGGATTAAGACGATAAATGCTAATTATTGTGAGGATATTGCAGAAGTACAGTTGACTGTATATCCGAACCCTGTGTTGGAAGTAACGAATCTTGACAGTTGTGAAAATGGAGAAACAGGAGCAAAATCTTTTGATTTGTCTACCGCTATAACTGACGATGGTGGAGGTACTGTAAGTTACTTTGCCAGTGAGGCAGATGCATTAGCAGGAACAAATTCAATAAGCCCTTCAGTAACTGTTTCTGTAGGCGATTCCACATTCTGGATAAAAACAATAAATCACAACAATTGTGAGGATATTGCAGATGTACTAGTAACTGTATATCCAAACCCAATTTGTAATACAACGGCTCATGCAGCATCCAATCAGTTTCTATATGATGGTTCTGCTAAAGTAAATACTCCGGATATAGTGTCCTATTACTGGTATACCACTGATGGTACTATTGGTGGCGGGCAAGGTACAGACTCCATATGGGGAATAGAAGGTAGTGTAGGAGGTATAGCATATTATGTTGATTTAGTGGATGTAAATGGATGTGAGGTAACTTGTATGGTAAGAATTTCAGCACCGACCTATACAACACCACCATGTACAGTTGATACAGAGGATGCAACATGCGACGGGGCTTCAGATGGTTGGGCTAAAATAGCAACCGTACCTACAAATTATACTAACTATTTGTTTGAATGGTATGCCTTACCAGATGATGTGACAGTAATTAGTAACGACACTATGATTACCGGATTAGATTCAGGTGATTATAAACTTGTAATTACTGATACGTCCTTAACTGTGCCGCAATCAGTGAATTGTACAGGAACTGTTGGTGACCGCGATCCAGTGATTTTGACTTGTCCAAATGACACTACTGTTACAACTTGTTTGACCTCTGCTGAAATTGAAACAGCATTTGATGAATGGATGGCAAGAGTAACAGTAATTGGAAGTGACTCTATACTTACTACTGATTGGGATAGTGTAACTTATCCTGATGCTTGTGGTGATACTGTAACTGTAACGTGGACATTACATGATGAATGTGCTAATCCGAATACTTGTTCAGCAACATTTAGGTTGCCAGCACCAGCTGATCTTGTAGTGACTGATCCGAGCGATGATGATGACAACAGCTCATGTGACTATGATAGTCAGGAACAGCTGAGTGCAGCATTTGATGCGTGGATGTCAGCATCGTTGACCGCAATACAAACAGAGCTTGTAGGTCAGGGTTGTGATCCTCAGGTAACAGAGAATGACTGGGATGAAGTTTACCCGGTACTTTGTGAAGGCGATACGATCACAGTAACATGGACTATCGAGGATCTGTGTGATGAAACGACCGCTAGTGCAACGTTTGGAGTAGCCGGCGTAGATGATCTTGTAGTGACTGATCCGAGCGATGATGATGACAACAGCTCATGTGACTATGATAGTCAGGAACAGCTGAGTGCAGCATTTGATGCGTGGATGTCAGCATCGTTGACCGCAATACAAACAGAGCTTGTAGGTCAGGGTTGTGATCCTCAGGTAACAGAGAATGACTGGGATGAAGTTTACCCGGTACTTTGTGAAGGCGATACGATCACAGTAACATGGACTATCGAGGATCTGTGTGATGAAACGACCGCTAGTGCAACGTTTGGAGTAGCCGCTGATACTGAAAAACCAACAGCAGATAATTGTCCAGAACCTGTTGATATAGGATGTGATCCGGAATATGTAGACTGGATGCCTATGGATACTGTTACTTGGAGTGATAATTGCGGTGTGGCGGATAAAGGTGTTATCGAAGGTACTCCAACAGTATCAGACGACGGTTGTTACTACGAAGTTGTTCATACACACTGGGCAGTTGACTATTGCGGCAACAGAGAGACATGCGAACAGACCATTACATGGATGATCAATCAATATGGTGGTTGCGAAACTGCATTTGCCCGACTGGATGAAGAATTATCAGAAACAAATGATACCTTAGGTGCAAGGTGTTTCCTTGAAGATGGATATAGCCGATGGGGTTGGACGAACTTAATTCAAGAAGGTAAAACTTACTATATGCCTATATATGCCGGTGCAGCTCAATGTGATGAGAGCAAAGGCACGCATGTTGGCACTGCTGTTGTTAACTTTGAGAGCGAAGGAGTTATCACTGTATACTATGACTTATTTGATGGCTGGATCTTATCAGAAGCTCATATCTATGCGGGTGAAGATATGTATCCAAGCATGAAAAATGGTAAACCAACGGTTGCTCCGGGACAATATAATATAGTTTATGAAGGAGCTCAACCATTAGATGGCTTTGATCTGGAATTAACGGGAGCACCGAAATCTGTTTTCATCATTATTCATGCCGTAACCTGTATTCCTCAATGTGTTTGTGATATAGACTACTTCAATCAGCAAGCATCATTATCCGGAAGCGTAATGATTGCTCAGGATAAAGGTAAAGGCAATGGTAAGAAGAAAGTTGAAACAGAAGATCTTGACTTGCTGGAGAGCGAATTCAAAGCCTTCCCGAACCCATTCGACGAGGTAGTGAACTTCGAGTTTGTACCTGCAGTTAGTGGTCATGCTGTTCTTGAAATTCATAATATGCTTGGACAACGGATTGTTCGTTTACTCGACAAACCGGTTGAAGCAGGTGAATTGCAGCGCGTAGAATTCAGACCTGAAACAGAAATTTCAGGAATGTACCTCTACAAACTGGATATTGACGGAGACATCCGTATTGGAAAACTTATATACCGAAATAAATAAAATACTTTTTCAGAATCAATAAATTACAACTTTACTGAAAAACAGTAATTGATTTCGGGAGGTTCTACTAAAAGTAAGATGAGAGGCTAGCTCAGAGGAGCAGCCTCTTTTCTTTTGTATTTTTCCATAATTGATGGTAGTATTGAGTTTTGTAGATTTCTTACATAAATAGTAGAACGTCATCCTGAACTTGTTTCAGGATCATTTTTAATTGATTTAATCAATCTAGTGATAGATGCTAAAACAAGTTCAGCATGACGAAAGAAACATTATAGTATTCATATTTATTATTTCCCACAACATTTATTTTGAAAGGAATATGAAAACAAAAAATCACGTATTTATAGCCACAAGTTTAGACGGTTTTATTGCTGACAAAAATGGTGGACTCGAATTTTTGAACAGTGTGCCCAATCCGGAGCATAAAGATCTTGGATACAATACTTTTATTGATAAGATTGATGCTATTGTTATGGGGCGGGGGACTTTCGAAACGGTGCTGGGCTTCAACATTCCGTGGCCTTACCAGGTGCCTGTATTTGTGGTTAGTTCAACCTTGAAATCAGTTCCTGATAATTTGATTGGCAAGGTGGACATTGTAAATGGAACTCCGTCAGAAATTACTCAAGAATTAAACGAAAAAGGATTTGCCAATATATACGTTGACGGAGGAACTACAATTCAGCGATATCTAAAAGAAGACAGAATCGACGAGCTAATAATTTCCACAATCCCTGTTATTTTGGGAGGAGGTATTCCATTGTTTGGAGATCTTTCTCAAGTATTCGAATTCGAATTGATTTCATCAGAAGTATTTCTAAATGCCATCACACAGGTTAAATACAGACGCAAACGATAAGCAATATTCGTTTCGGCTAATTCTTTTTCCGTTTAACTCCTCTCAATGGCTCAGCCTCCAACGGATTGTCAGGCCAGTGATGTTTCGGATAGCGTGCTTTTAATTCCTTTTTTACCTCGAAATAGGTAGTGGCCCAAAAGCTGTTCAAATCATCGGTTACTTGCACGGGCTTAAATCCCGGCGATAAAAGGTGCAGTAAAACTTTTACACTTCCATTATTAACGGTTGGCGTGTCGAGCATCCCAAATACTTCCTGCAAACGCACAGCCAAAATCGGTGCTTCGCCGCCTGAACCATATTTAAGTTTAATGTTCGAGTCGCTGGGCACTTGCAAACGCTCAGGTGCCAGCTTATCCAATAATTGTTGAAGGTCGTAATTCAAGTAGTGTTGAAGTACTTCTTTTAGTTTGATTTTCTTCAGGTCTTCGGGCTTTTTTACATCGGAAAGATAAGGTGAAAGCCATTCATGGTTAGTTGCCAACAAGTGGCTGGTACTCACATCAGGCCAGTCATTAGTTGCATCCCATTGTCTCAAACTGATTATCCGGTTTTGCCATTGTTCAACTTCCGCATTAAAATCAAGCAGCCAGGCACCTTCCTTTTTTATGGCATCTGAAATTGCCTTAATTTTCTGGTCGATGTTATACTCCTGTAATGGTTTTTGTTGAAGAATAATGCTGCCAATTCTTAACTCTGAAAAAGCAGAAAAACCACCTCTTTTTGTATCCCAACTGATGGATTCAACATTTTTAACCATCGGTGCAAGGTCGCGAGGATTTAGTGGCGATGCCAAAAATATTCGGCCAACACCATCCCGGGCATTTACACTTGCGATCGACAGCCAATCTTCATGTGCAAGGTCGTCTTCGTGCCCGGCAGCCGCGATATTCCCGTTTGCCAGTTTAAATTGGGCATTGTTGCCCGGAGTAGCATGAGCAATACGTTCCGGGTAAGCATAGGCCAGCAATAAACCGGTTTCAAATGGATCAACAGATGAATTGTCTTCATCAATATTGAGCATTTTCTGGTATTGCCCCGAAATCTTTGCAATATGTTTTAATCGCTTGTTTTTTAATGTTCCGGTACGATAACGGCGCAAAGCTTCAATGCGTAAATTAATATCGATTCCGGCATCGCGGTTTAAGGGATCGCGTTCTTCCAAAATAGCTGCAATATCGCATGCCAGTGCTGTAACATCCTCGTTTTGCGCCAACAGCAACATGTGCGCCAATCGCGGATGACAAGGGAGACGATGAATCGCTTTTCCGTGTTCAGTAATTTTTCCATCGTCAATGGCATCCAGTTGCTCCAGCAGTTCGTTGGCTTGCAAAACATGTCCTTTTGGTGGTGGAGTTAGCCAGGTCAGTTTATTGATATCGTCGACACCCCATTTGGCCATTTCCAGAGCCAGTGACGCGAGATCAGCTTCTTCAATTTCGGGAGTGCGGTGTTTAATTAAACGATGATGTGTGGCTTTTGTCCACATGCGGTAACAGGCGCCGGGGCCAAGTCGACCAGCACGTCCGGCTCTTTGATCGGCTGAATCTAAAGTTATTTCAACTGTTTCGAGGCGCGACAAGCCTGTGTTTGGATTAAATTTAAGTGTCCGGCTAAAACCGCAGTCAACCACAACTTTAACGCCTTCAATCGTTAAGCTGGTTTCGGCAATGGATGTAGCAAGTATAATTTTACGCTGTCCTTCGCGGCCGGGCATAATAGCAGCAAACTGTTTTTGTGGCGACAGCTGGCCGTAAAGCGGATGAATGGCAATTCCTTTGTGTTTGCTTCGAATAATGGCCTCTGTATTTTTGATTTCTGCTTCACCAGGCAAAAACACCAAAATGTCGCCATCATGATTTTGAACCGCTTTTGTAATTACACGGCTTGTTAATTCCGGAAGAAGCTTGAGATCGTTGTCTCCTTCGTAATGAATTTCAACGGGATACT
Organism: uncultured Draconibacterium sp.; assembly: GCF_913060805.1. Classification (GTDB taxonomy): domain Bacteria; phylum Bacteroidota; class Bacteroidia; order Bacteroidales; family Prolixibacteraceae; genus Draconibacterium. The sequence continues at coordinate 54,863 of NZ_CAJXTC010000022.1, read as the reverse complement.
GACGACCTTCGCTAACCACCGACGGAGCATTAAGGAGCTGCGTAAGTTGGGGCATATTCAGCGTGGCCGACATAATCATGATTCGCAAATCAGGACGCAAAATCTGCTGTGCTTCGCGCGACAAAGCCAAAGCCACATCGGCAAAAAGACTGCGTTCGTGAAACTCATCAAAAATTACCATTCCGATGCCTTCCAACGCATTGTCGCTTTGTAGCATGCGGGTCAGGATTCCTTCGGTAACCACTTCAAGTTGTGTAGATTCACTTACACAATTGTCAAAACGAATGCGATACCCAACACGTTTTCCAACCGGTTCCCCCAAAAGTTCTGCCAGACGAGTGGCAATACTTTTAGCTGCAAGACGACGCGGCTCCAGCATGATAATCTTTTGCCCATTCAACCAATTTTCTTCAAGAAGAACAAGTGGGATTACGGTACTTTTACCGGCTCCCGGAGGCGCATGTACGATTAATGTATTTTCCTTTTGCAGGTGATGTTTTACCTCGTTGATTACGTCAACGATGGGTAAATTGGTTGTATGTGGATCGAAACTCAATATATTCTGTTTAAAATGCAAAAGTAGATCGATTTTATATAAAAACAGCGGGAAAAACTTAATTCACCCGCTGAAAATATTTTATGTATTACTAATTAATTAGCTATATCAATTCCCACCGGGCAATGGTCGGAACCCATAACTTCGTTTAAAATATAGGCTTTTTCTACCTGTGGAATAAAACTTTCAGAAACAAGAAAATAATCGATTCTCCAGCCTACGTTCTTGCCGCGCGCTCCGGCCCGGTAGCTCCACCAGGAGTATTTATCGGTGGCATCGGGGTAAAAATGGCGGAAAGTATCAACCAATCCACCTTGTGTAAAGCGGTCCATTCCGTCAATCTCTTCCTGCATAAATCCGGCCGATTTATTGTAGTTTGGCTTTGGTCGTGCCAAATCGATAGGGCGGTGGGCTACATTAAAATCGCCACACACCACAACCGGCTTCGTTTTTTCCATTTCTTTCAGGTAGTTGAAAAATGCGCGATCCCATTCCTGACGGTAATCAAGGCGTTTTAATTCGCTTCCCGAGTTCGGTACATAAACATTTACCAAATAAAACTTTTCGTATTCGAGGCACAAAACACGGCCTTCAGTATCATGGACCTCAATTCCCATATCGCGCGAAACGCTTACCGGTTCTGTTTTTGAAAGGATGGCTGTTCCCGAGTAACCTTTCTTTTCGGCCGAATTGGAATAAATGTGATAACTGTTTATTGGAGCCAGTGTTTCAGTAACCTGGTCATCTTGCGCTTTGGTTTCCTGCAAGCAAAGGATGTCGGCATCCAACTGTTTAAAATCTTCAAAAAAGTTCTTTTTGGCAACGGCACGTATTCCGTTTACATTCCACGATATAAGTTTCATTTTTATTCTTTCAAATTAATATAAGCGGTTAAAATAATAATTACAGTTAAATCGAGGAAGAGTTCAAAATAAAAACCAATAAAAAACCCGGACGAAAGCCCGGGTCAGAAATTATACTATTTCTTATTTTTTGGAGTATGCTAAATTGTATTTTAGAACGAGAATCCCAGTTCCAGTTCGAACTGATTCATTTCAATTTCAATGGTTTGTCCTGATGGAGGATCCATTGGATTTACACCTTCTACGCTACTGTTCATTGCATAATTAAATGCAACGTGGAATTGATTTCCGGAATTTCCAACTTCTTTTGAGAAACCTAGCGCAATTTGGTTTTCGATTACACCAGGAGCAAGAATGTTAAACATTACTTCTGATGAAGGAATTGGGTTGTCGCCAATTGAAAGTCCGGCACGGAATTCCCAAGTGTCAACACCTGCATAGTTAAAACCAAGTTTGTAAACCATAATATTATCCCAACCGAAACCGGCACCTTCGTCAGTTCCAAGAGGCGAAGTCATCAGGTTAGGTAGCATTGGGTTGCCAATTGATTTTACATCGTTGTACATTATTTGTTTTACATCGGCCATTACTGTGAAATCGCTGGCAACTTCCCAGGCAATACCAGCTGTCCAGCTTGATGGGATATCAAAATCACCCTGCTCGGCAAACAATCCTGCGTAATCATCAAATTCACTCATCCAAACTTTCGACTGGTATGTAACACCAATTGAAAAGTTATCTGTTAATTGTCCCAGGTAACCAATTTTAAAACCGTATCCAAAACCACTGTCGGTTCCGTTTCCTGAAATTGCTGTTGGATCAGAAGAGAACGCGCCAAAAGCAGTTAAACCTTTTGCTTCGAAATATTGGTAAGCCAACACACCTGTTACACCAACACTGTGTTTTTCACCCAATTTCTGTGAGTAGGTAATGTTACCGTACATCTGGGCAAGATTAACACCTGTAGTTTCCGACATCGGATCGTAGAATGTTGCAGTAGGATAATCAGTGTTCATTCCGCCGTTTCCGAATAGGGCAGCAGAAATACTTGAGTTGTCGCTAACCATCCAGTTTGCACCTGCCGATGGCATCAAAAACATTTTGCTGTCGCTTTCAATTGTACCCGGCATTAAACCAAATGTACCTTCCATACCTGATGGATTTCCTGTTACAGTGTACTTTCTGTTCGGATTAAAAAAGTTAACTCCCAGTTGATATTTTGTTCCAAGGAACACATTTCCAGCAGGGTTTCCGTTTATCAACGATCCCTGGTAAAATGCAATTCCGGCACCCGCTAAACCTTTGTTTACTGTACCATAGCCAACGCTAAAATAACCATCGGTTGCGAATGTTTGTGAAGAAATAAAAAGACCAGCCATTAAGACCAGCAAAGCCTTTAGTTTTAAGTGTTTCATTTGTAATAATTTTTTGGTTTCGGCATAACAGAATCAGGTTGTTAGTAACAATCAATTATAGTTCAGATGATCATATGTTTATGAATGATTCGGCTTTACCTATTTAATTTAATACAATAAAAGCCCAAAGATATTCCTGAAATTATTTTACAATTAATAAGCGCTTATGATACTTATCATATGGGTAACATTGACGAGAAAGTCACGTATATCGGATGAAAGACTAAATCATTTACATTTTGATACCATAAGTCCCCTTAGGGTTAACAAAACAATAAAGAATTGCTGTTTTATGGTTAATTAAGAAATTTCATGAGATTGGTAAAACTTCAATTCTGTATTTTTGTTTATGGACTAGAAATATAATTATTATGAGTAAAAAATCCACTCCCTCAAAACAGACGAGACGAGATCGCCGCGATATGATTCAATACATTAACCTGCAGTTGGCTTCCTTAGGTCAGCCTACGTTTAATGACGATTCGGATTCGGGCACAAAATACGCCAATTCAAAATTTCAGGAACTAACCGAAGGTCTGGTAAAAAGCTTCCAGGAGAAATCGCGCTTGCTTAGCGAGCACATGTCTCCAGCCGATGCGCGAATTCAGCATTTTATCGATGACTATTTAAAAGAGCTGGAATTCAAAAAGCCTTATCGTTTGCCAAATAATACGTTGGTTTTGAACCAGAAAAAAATGGCGCGTGAGCTGAGTTTGCCACCAAATGGCAACGAGTTTAAAAGCGATTTGTTAAGTTCTTACCGCTTAAAGCAGGGTATTCTGAACAATCCGGCCAAAGATAAGCGAACAACAAAAGGAACTTTCCATATTGTACGTGGCGGACTTCCGGTACCTGCCGACAAAAAAGAAGTGCCGAAAATTACTTTCGCGCATCTGTTGAGCGCAGCCTTAAAACCAACCGATGAATTAATGACATTGCCATTTACATCGGCACAGGATGAAAAAGCAAAAGTAATGGTATCGCTGTTGCTGCGCCCTGTGGTTTGTCCTGAAGTGCCCGGTATTGTTAGTCAAAAGAGTATGGAAGTACGCTTTTTTGCACCGGGAAGTCTGGTTAGTAACCTCGACTTTGTGGAAACCATTTTTGGTAATGCCGGCGATCCGAACCTGGCTGTTAACGATGCCGCATTGGATGTGGAGCACTGGACCGGCCACACCGGATGTATTATTCTGGCACCACACTTAACTCAACTCAAAAAGAAAGATGTTGGCTTGCCACATTACGATGATGCATCGGAGCGACAGAAACGCGACGGCATGTGTTGGAAAGACGAAAATGAGCTTTACAATGATGGTTCTGCTTTTAAACTTACCTGTCGCGATGAACGCGGGGTAGTGGTTACCATTATTGCCGATAATTATTACGGTTATTCCAAAAAAGAGATAAAAACTCAAATCAGCTATTCGGCTAACCTTTTTGGTTTGGTTGAAGAAGAACATGCCGGTGGCGCCATTGCTTTCCCACGTGGAAACATGAGCGACAGCGTTTTTGGAACCAATTTTACTAAAAAGTTCGACCAGCCGTACTCTTTCGATGAAGTGAAAAAGTTGCTGGGCAACCGCATTGAGGTGCAGGAAGGAAATTACGCAATCGATAAGAAATTTCCGGAGGTAGTTTACATTCCTGAAAACGCTGATATTGATGTGGAGAAAAGTTCGGTTAGCTGGAAATACAAAAACAAAGATTACAGCCTGAAACTTTCGCCAAACAAAGTATACGTTCATCCTACCGGACATAAATTTCAGTTGGTAAAACACCCAACACAAGCTATGTGGCGTATTATCGACACGGCTCCGGAAGGAATGTTCTGCCATAAACCAAGTACCGTTTCCGGTGGTGGAAAATCAGAGATCTCAAAATCGATGCAAAACGCCATTAAATTCGGGTCTTTCTACATCGAAAACCTGGAGTTGGTGGAGAATATGGTGGATGAAATCATTAATAAAGATTATTCTGACCGATGGAAAGAAGTGCGTCCCGATGCTGATCCGTCACGTTCATTCCTGAGTAAAGAACGTACTTTAGGTTCGGCTGTAAAATTGTTAACACCGTCGGATCAATACAGCGACGAGTATAATAAATTCCTGAAAGACCTGCCAGACAATGTTCGCACACTGGCCTTTTTCGTAAAACGTCACTACCGTGGCAACGAAGAAAAAGGATTGAAATGGCGCGAGTTATTCAATGTTGAAATTGTAAATGGCCGCCCCGGAAATGTGTTGCGCTACAAACACAACCCGATTGCTGCAAGTTATGTGCGTATTGGATTTAACGAAGAAGGACGTTGGTATTTGCATAAACTACGTTCGGATTTTGTTCCGTCGATGAAAATCCAAACAGAGGATGATATTTCGGCTACGATTACAGTTCCGTCAAATCGCCTGAAGGATCTGAATAGGGAGTACGATAATCCGAGTGTAAAACTGGTTGCTAACTGCGAAAGTTACCTGTTCCAACGCCCTGATGAAGCCGTAATCAGAGGCTACGATAAAGAAGCTGAAAAGGAAATTGTGGACAATAACACATTCCTGACGAATTACGAGCCGTTAACGCGCGAGAATGCAGTTGAACTGATTGAAGACGCCATTAGCTTTGAGAAATATACCAAGCCGGTAAAAAACTTTATTAAGGAAGTGGCTGAAGGCGATAGCGATAATTACTTTGTTACACCGTCGCATCCACGTATTGTTGACGGTGAGCCAACAAAGAACCCGCGTTACCTGCAGTGCAATATATTTAAGGACGAAACACAAGACTCATACCTCGGAGAAATTGGTGTGCGTTTGTTCCGCAAGATAAAAGACAAAGATCCAGTGGTTTGGCCTGTAAATGCCGTCCTGCCCGGACGAAGAAACAATCCTGCCGACAAAGAAGCCGGAATTCGCCCATTAGCGGTTTACAATCCAATTCACTATCAGGAGTTACCTGAGTTGTTCATGGATTTTGTGGCAAGTATCACCGGAAAGTCTCCATCAACAACCGGTGCCGGACTGGAAGGTGCGCTTACCAAAGGGCCTTTTAACATGTTGGTGCCAACTACCGATTTGAATAATGCCTTGCTGTCGTACATTCTGACAGAATACCAGGGATTTAGTTCGGCTGCCGGATACATTGGGTCGGAAAACCGTTTCGACCACGATATCAGTATTCTTATTCCTGAAATTTGGGCACGTTTGGTTCCTGAAGATCGCGATCCGAAGAAGCTGATTGAAAATGGCTGTTTGGAAAAACTGGAGGACTTTGAATACAAAGGACAAAAAGTACTGGCCAGCCGTTTGGGCTACCGAATAACCAAAAACTTTGCGTTCCGTTGTATGAACCGCTTATTTGATGAGCCGCTGGCAGTGTTTAACGAGCGCATGCTGAAGCCGGAACTGCAAAACATGGATGATTATGTTGATGGTATAAATAATATTACAGAAGCCATGCAGCGCGCTGCTCAACCATTTTTCGAGGATGGAAGTGTTGAATCTGCCATTCCGCCGCTGAAAGTGCTGCTGCATGTTATGGCTTACGGCCATTACGAAGGCAAGGATATCAGCGATCCGGAGCTGCGTAAACTTTTCGACAGGGAAGAGGTGCTAAAAAGCGACTGGTATAAAGCCCGCCTGAAACTGAAGCAAGAAAAGGATATTGCTTTCCTTGTGGAGCAGATTGGTTATCTGGAGGATTTTATTGACAACGAAAACAATGCTGCGTTGGTTGCCGAAATGGATATCAATGGCCGTTTGGCACTGGCAAAAGAACGTTTGAAAAACGTTGAATCGAAACAATATCTAAAAGAGTTGGTTGGCACAATTGGGGTTGATCCGCTGTGTAAGTAGGAGATAGATTCTCTGTACAAAATATAGAAGGTTCCGTTTGTTGATACGAACGGAACCTTTTTTTATGGCTGCTTGTAAACATTTGACAGACGGTTGTGGTTATTATTCCGTATTTAAACTCCGTTTGCGGAACAAACAATTGATATGGATAAAAGAAAACTCTCGATCATTACCGGAATTAGCTACCTGATCATATTTTTTGCGGCCATTTTTGCCAATTTTGTTATGCTTGAGTCGATCAAGCAAAATCCGCTCGGAACGATCAGACTCAATCATATGTCTGTGCGGTTTGGCATTTTAGCTTTTTTAATCACCGTACTGTTCGATGTAGTTGTTGCGTGGGGACTTTTTGGGTTATACCGGAAAAATAAGCTTACACGATTAAGTACATATTTTCGATTAATGCATGCTGCAATAATGGGAGTTGCTGTTTTTGCTTTGGTTCTTATTTTGAATCTGGATTCGGCAGATGAGATTTTGTACCAGGTAAATGTATTTGAAATTATCTGGCTGATTGGTTTATTCTTTTTTGGCGCACACTTAATTTTACTCTCCAATATTATTAAAAAACCAAAGTGGATCGCAGCATTTCTAACCGCTGCAGGTGTAATGTATATGGTTGATACTGCTGCACATTTCCTTTTGCCCAACTATGCCGAATTTGCCGGAATATTTCTTGCTCTGGTTGCTGTACCAAGTATTTTTGGTGAAATGGCGTTTACGGTTTGGTTGCTTGTTAAAGGCGGAAAGGAGAAATAGAACTAGATTGATTTTAAGATTGAGAAAGATTGAATTAGATTGCAAAATTGGTAAATTGTAATTCTAAATCGTTAATCTTTTCTCTGTGAAACTCTGTGCTTTCTTTGTGTATCTCTGTGGTAGAGAACGAAAATATTGAAGCTGCCTCTTTAATCATCCCACAATTACTCATTAACCCAATCACTATTTCCCTCATTAACCAATTTATTACCCAACTTTTTTAATGCGTTAACTTTCTGATTTGAAACCTCGAAAATCTATTTCATTGAATCTTTTTTAAATATTTTCAGGAAAAAATGTAACTATCCTTTTTCAGCTTTACTAAATAGGAAAAAACACTGAAAAGTGACGAAAGAAGAGAAATTTAAAACGATTGTATCTGACAATGGCGAGCGGATCCGCAACATTTGCAGGTACTACAATTCTAACGTCGAAGACCAGAAAGATATGTACCAGGAAGTGCTGGTAAATATCTGGAAAAGTCTCGACAGTTTCAGGGGCGATTCGGCCATGAGTACCTGGGTGTACCGGGTGGCTGTAAATACGTCATTAACATTTACCGGAAAGGCTTTCAGACACATGAAACTGATGGTAAACAGCGACACAACAAACCTGAATTCGATATTGGATGATGAAAACCTGAAACAAAAACTGGCTGAGGAAAAGCTGTTTGATCGAATGCAACTTGAGCTAAATCAGCTGTCGGTAATCGATAAAGCATTGATCTCGTTGATGCTCGAAGGGCTGTCGATGAAAGAGATTGCCGAGGTTATTGGTATTACCGAGGCCAATGTAAAGGTGAAGATTCATCGTATTAAATCGCAATTAAAAGAAAAGCTGAAAGGAGAACAATTATGACCGCACACGAATTCGATACCAACCTGAGTAAATTAACCGGGAAACTGAAAAAGGAAGACAGACAGTATGCCACAATTGTAAAAGCAATTCAGATATTTTACTGGATTTTTATACCTGTGTTTATTGTAAAAACTGCCCGACAATACTCCGATTCGCAGAGCATTAACGATTTAATTGGCGGTGTTGCGCTTATATTGGGATTTCTGATCATTGCGCTCACTTTTCGTAAATATTATAAGGACTACCAGTATGTTGATTATTCGTTGCCCACACTCGAAATGCTGAAAAAAGCCACCTATCGTTACCAGCCATTTCAGAAAAGGGGAGTGTGGATTATTCCGGGCCTTCTATTAATGGATGTGGGATTAACTTTCGACTGGATTAGGGAAGGCAAATCGGTGCTCGATTCGCAGGTCTTTTTTCTCGGGGCAATACTCTTTGGAGTGATAATTGGGCTTGTGATCTGGTATTTCAAATACAAACCCTTGCGCGATAAGATTCTTGATCTGGTCAGGGAGATTGAGCAGTAGTAGGGAATTTTAAATATTACTTCGGTAATTATCATCCTTACCTTGGTTAGGAGGCTTCGAACCTTGGTAATAATTATTCTACCCTTGGGTAAAAGCTTTCTACCCTTGGTAATAACCTTGTTACCCTTGGGTATAGCTCTTCTTACCTTGGTAAAAATCATTCTACCCTTGGGTATATATCTTCTTACCTCGGTAATTATCATTATTACCTTTCCGGAATTTTTTTTAGGCATAAAAAAAACGGCCTGCCCGAAATGGAATCGGGCAAGCCGTTACAGCTTAACTCTAGACTTAAAATAACTATTCTTCAATGTCCCACCAAACTGGTGTAGTCATATATTCATTTTCAAAAACGCCCAGTGCTTCTACTTTCGAAGCATTGTAATAACGCTCGTAATAAGCCATTTGGTAACGACGAATGTAGTCGTCATCCTGTGGAAATGCAGTTTCGTATACAAACGGCGGACGATCAAACCCTTTGTAAACACCGGCTGCATAGTCGTATGTTCCATCAGGACCGATACAGTAATCGCAACGACGCATATCGGTCCAAACTTCAGGACTGTATGTACATGCAATGTATTTTTGCATCATAATGTGGCTCAATGTCAATTCCGATGCGGTTTGAGCAACAGCTTCGCTTGCCATAAATGCAGCACTTTCTTCAGCCGGAATTCCCAGTTTATCCATGTTCGCCTGAATAGCATCTTGATATGATGACAAAGCGCTTGAAGTATTTCCCTGGCGGAAATAAACCTCTGCTTCAATAAATTTCAACTCAGAATAAGAAAGTAAGAAATAAGGTGAATTCTTTTCAGTGTAAAACAATGGATTCTCTTCCGAAGAACGCATTCCAACATAGTTTACATCGTCGGTGGTGGGTGCATGATCTGTTTCGCCCAAATCAACAGCAAACGAGAATTCGCCTGCATTCTCACCTTCCAGAATTCTTGGGATCAGCACTTCCGTACGTGGGTCAACCACGCCGCTGTTCCAACTTTCGCCGGCACCGTTAATAGTATCAACAGTATTCATCAGGTAGTCTTTCCATAATTTACCGGGTTTATTCGAGCTGCCAATATTCTGACGCTGAATACACCATCTTGCTGAAATGTCGCCATCTTCACCAATATATTCTGCATCGTCGTTATTAGAACTGAAAGACTGTGAGATATTTGAAAGGATTCCTGCAGGATTGTAAGCCAACAGGTCGGTTCCTTCAGCTTTTTTCGACAGGTGGCTCATAAAACGGGCTTTTACACCGTAGGCAAACTTAATCCACTTGTCAACATCGCCATTATACATTACATCGCCAACCGATAGGTCAGGGGCATTTTCGCCTTGTGCTTTTTGAAGATCAGCAATACCTTCGTCGATTAACGGAAGAATTTGGCTGTAAACGTATTCAGCATCGTCGTAATCGGGCTGAATGTTTCCGGCAATACCATCCTGGTAGGCAATATAACCATAAGCATCAACCAACGAGCCGTTTCCAAATGCCTTTAGGATTTTTCCAACACCGGTATAATGCCATGCTTCAATATCTTCGGCATCTTTCAACATTTCTTCAATGTTTACCCATGCATAACCGTACCAACACTGCCATACCCATGCGTCAGCATTGTTGGCAAACTGCCAGTTCTGAAACATATAATAGCGGTAGCCGGGACGATAAGCGTAACCTAACTGCTGAGTAAGGTTTGCAGTACGTGTTCCGTGGCTACCGTAAAAGTCAACCGTTTCGGCCAGTACGTATGGAAGGCGCTGTTCCGGACCTGCCTCTTGAGGCGCGTTGGGAGAGTTGTTTATGTCGAGGTCGTATTCGCAAGAGGTGAAAAATACTCCTGTAAAAAGCAATATTATTAATGTTATCTTCTTCATATCTAATCCTTTTTAAAACTTAACATTTAAGCCGAATGAAACACTTGTAGTAGCAGGTACTCCGGCATAATCAATACCTGATGATCCGGCTCCTAATACACCAGAACCACCGGCACTAACTTCAGGATCCATTCCGTCGTAGTTGGTGAACAGAAGCAAGTTGGTTCCTGTTAACGAAAGATCAATTCCTTTTACAAAACCAATGCGATTGCAAAACTCTGCAGGCACAGTGTAGCTCAACGATGCAGAACGCAAACGGAACCAGTTTACACTGGTAATAAATGGCTCAGCTTCTCGGGTGTAGTAGTTTTGGTAGTAATCCTGATCAAGTGTGATAGTGCTTGTTGCCGGTTCGTATTCACCTGTTTCGCTGTTGATCATCACTCCTTCAAAGGTTTGAGTCCCACCACGGTTTTCGGTGATTTTGCTCATTCCTGAGTAAGTCATCGCATATTCAGTAGCGTTATAAACATCGCCACCAACTCTTACATCAACCAAGAAGGAAAGGTTCCAGTTTTTATGTGTAATGCTGTTGTTCCAACCAAAAAGCATGTCTGGTTCACGGTCGCCAACAACGTTTGTTGCATCAGTTGAAGTAATCGGGCGTCCGGTGTCAGAATCCAGGATCAATTCACCATCGTCGGTTCTTTCCCAACGCGTACCAATTAAACCAAGGAAAATATCGTCGCCAATTGAGGCCGGTGTTGCAGGTCCAACCTGAACGTCGGTTACGTAAAGCAACTGAACACCTTCAGGAAGATCAGATACAGTTCCGTTGTTATGCGAAATGTTTAATGTTGTTTCCCAGTTCCAGTTGCGGTTCTGGATTGGTTTTCCGGTTAAGGTAAACTCAAAACCTTTGTTGGTAACGGTTCCGAAGTTGGTATACTGGAAAATATAACCGGTTGCCATACTTACCCTTGGCGAAATGATTTGGTCTTTACTTCGGGTATCGTAGTATGTAAAGTCGGCACCCAAGCGGCCGTTAAAGAAACGAAGGTCTAAACCAAGTTCAGTCGACTCAGTAGTTTCAGGAGCCAGGTATGGGTTACCGCCGGTGTAGCTGTTGTTATAACCTCCACCGATTGTGTTAACTGTTTCGATGTAAGTTGCTGTTTGGTACACAGGAGCATCTTTACCAACTTGCGACCACGAAGCGCGAATTTTACCAAACGAGAAGGTTTCTTTCAGGTCTTCGCCGAATAATTCAGAGAAAACAAAACTACCGCTAACAGAAGGGTAGAAGAACGAACGGTTCTCTTCAGCCAGTGTTGACGACCAGTCGTTACGGCCGGTAACACTCATAAATATTGTGTTTTTGTAGCTGGCACTAAATTCACCAAAAGCACTGTACAATCTCTTTTTCGATTGGTAGTTGCTGAATGATTTATTTTCGCGGTCAGCGTTGTTTACGCTCATAAAATCAGAAAGCAAACCAATTGCACTTTGGCGTTGGCTGAAATAAGTTGTTTGCTCGTAGTTGTGTCCCAACATCAGACCTAAATCAAAATCATCAACTTTTTTGTTGGCCGAAACCGTTAAGTTTGATGTAAGGATGTTGTTCTCTCTTTGCGACTCGGTTACAGCACCTTCGTCGTATGGAGGAGCCACTGCAGAACCAGGAGTTACAAGGTTGCGTGAGAAGGTATTGTAATGGTCGATACCCGCACGGTAAGTGGCGCTCAACCATTCTGTTGGTTGCATAGTAACATACCCCGATCCGATAAAACGGTGTACATCGTCGGTTACCGGATTTTTGTGTGCTGTCCAGTAAGGGTTGTCAACATCGTCTTCCGGATCAACATTTGGCAGAAGCGGAACACGTTGTCCACCTTCAATCCAATGGCTCATGTCGTTCGATCGTGGCCATCTCAGCAAACTAAGCATTGCACCTGTTCCTCCCGAGCCGTATAATCCCGAACCGGTAAGTGTTTTGGTAGTTTGCGAATAAATATAGTTGGTATTCATTCCGATTGTAAACCAGCCTTTTTTATGCTCGCCGTTAAAACGAATAGAGTTGGTTGCATATTCAGTAGTTGGCACAATACCGTTCTGATCCAAACGGTGAACCGACATAAAGTAGCTTCCGTTTTCAGTACCACCCGAAATACTACCGGTTACATCGTATGAGAATGCTGGCTCAAAGAAATCTTCCAGGTTGTTGTAAACTGTTCCGGTAAGTGGAGCTCCCCACGATGATGTTGTTCCATCATCAAAAGCACCGTCGTTACCTTGTCCGTACATGGCTTGTTGTTCAGGCAATTTGTTGTAGGTGTCAACTTTAAATTTCGAGCTAACATTTACCTGCATTGTTCCGGCTTCACCTTTTTTAGTGGTAATTACAATCGCTCCGGCAGCTGCTTTCAAACCGTATAATGCAGCAGCAGCAGGGCCTTTAAGTACCGAAATCGACTCAATATCATCCGAGTTGATATCCATACCACGGTTTCCACTGTAGGTTGAAGTTGCACTCAACCCGGCGCCGTAGTCAGCACTTACTGTACTGTTGTCGATTGGAATTCCGTCTACAATAAACAGTGGTTGGTTATCACCCGAAAGTGAGGTGCTACCACGAATAATAATTTGCGACGATGTACCTGCACCACCACCTGAGTTGGTAACGTTAACACCGGCAATTTTACCGTTTAACGAGTTTACCAGGTTGGGCTGCTTAACTTTTACAAGCTCATCGCCTTCAATTGCCTGAACGGCATAACCCAGGGCCTTGGTTTCTTTACGAATACCCATTGCAGTTACCACTACTTCATCAACCTGTTCAGAAGATGGAGCAAGGAAAACTTCAAGAGTAGAAGAGGTGCCCACAACGACATCTTTCGATTCAAGTCCGATGTAAGATACCACAAGAGTTGCCCCTTGTTCCACAGAAAGGGAAAATTCACCGTCGACATTCGTCACCGTTCCATTTGAAGTCCCTTTTTCCAGTACTGTTACTCCGGGGAGTAAATCATTGGTAGATTGTTCTCGCACGACACCATTTATGGTGCGTTTCTGCGCCGTTGCAAATATTGTAACCGCGCTCATCAAGAAGATTGTGAATAAGAATCTTTTCATAGAGAATTATTTGTGTTATAAAAAGTAAATTGATTTTCTGTTGGATTTCCTGTGTTTTCGAATTGATCTTTCTGAATTTTTAGAAATTGTTGATTAACTAATTGTTTATTGATTTCTTGTTTTAATAGCTTTTGGTTTTGAATAATGTCAATATTCAAGCTCTGAGATTGAAAAATTGATAATATGATGCAATATTGTGAAATATATTGAGAAATGACATCATATTGTATTATATATTATAAGTGTTAATAAAAATACTAATTTTAATTGAATAATAAATATGATAAAATACAGGACGTCTAAAGTAGTGAGGCTTTAATTTTGAATGTTCAGGTATTTATATTTTGCCCTAAAAATCAGAAACATACTGCTAGTAGAGGGTTGTAGAGGTATTCGGTTACTATGTTAGTTAAATGTAAAACAAATGTTAGAGGAATATTAATGTGGTGAATTTTAATTTCATAAATAATTTATATGAAAATTAAATATGTAATACATATTTCCCATAAAATATAAAAAGCTAGTTAGTGTACTCACTAATTAGCTTTTTATGAAGTTGTTGAAGTAGCGTTTTTCCGACTACAATCTTCTTATCAGTGTTGTGCTGTTTTAATAGCCGGCTGCCTGCCCGTCTTTTCTCGATTCAGATGCGCCGTAGTACACTTTATTCTCTTTATCCCACATAATGGCCTGGTAGCCACCGTACGGGCCAAGTGCATATCCAATTCGGTGTCCTTTGCCCATTAGCTCGCGAATGGTTTGGTATTCAAAACCGCTCTCCAACGAAACACGGCCACCGTCATTCATTTTTTCTCCTGTTGGCTGGCTCGATCCATCGTGGCTTATACGCGGTGCATCACCCGCTTCCTGCAGGTTCATTCCAAAGTCGATCAGGTTGCAAACAATTTGAACATGGCCTTGTGGTTGCATAGCGCCGCCCATTAATCCAAAACTGATGTATGGTTCGTCATCTTTTGTTATAAACGCCGGAATAATTGTATGAAACGGGCGTTTGTGAGGTTCGTAAACATTCATGTGGCCTTCTTCCAAAGCAAACAATTCTCCACGGTCTTGCAGAATAAATCCCAGTTTTCCAGGAGTCATTCCCGAACCCATGCCGCGGTAATTACTTTGAATTAGCGAAACCATGTTGCCGTCTTTATCAGCAGTAGTCAGATAGATTGTGTTCCCTTGTTCCAGTTCTCCGGCAGGATAGGAGCGGGCTGCACGATTTTCATTTATTAATGCTGCTCGTTCTTTTCCGTATTCTTTTGAGATCAGTTCTTCAATGGGCAGATCATTGAAATCCATGTCGGAATAGTATTTCGCACGGTCTTCGTAGGCCAGTTTTTTCGCTTCAATAAAATGATGCATGTACTCTGGTGAACCAAATCCCATGCTTGCAATATCGTAATTCTCCAGGATGTTCAACATCTGTAACACTGCCGTTCCTTGCCCGTTTGGTGGAAGCTCCCAAACATCGTATCCCCGGTAGTTGGTAGAAATTGGCTCCACCCATTCCGAATGATGGTCTTCAAAGTCTTTCATGCTTAAAAATCCACCTTGTTCGCGTATATATTCTACAATTTTTTCGGCGATTTCACCTTCGTAAAAAACATCGCGGCCTTGTTCTGCAATCAGTTTAAATGTGTTTGCCAAATAAGGATTTTTAAAAACTTCACCTTTTTTAGGCGCTTTGCCATCGGGCATAAATATTTCTTCGAATCCCGGATATTGTTTTAAAAAGGCACTGCGTCCCCAGTAATATGCAATAAGTTCGGTTAGTGGAAATCCGTTTTCAGCATAAGAAATGGCCGGACACAACACTTCTTTCATTGGCAGGCTGCCAAATTTATTATGGAGTTCAAACCAGCCGTCAACACAACCCGGAACTGAAACCGGAAGCGGCCCATGCGACGGAATTTTTTCATAGCCGTTTTCTTTAAAATAGTCAAGAGTCAACTCGTAAGGCGAGCGTCCGCTTGCATTTAAGCCATACAACTTTTTTGTTTTGGCATCCCAAACTATGGCGAACAAGTCGCCGCCCATGCCATTTCCCGTGGGTTCTACTAACCCCAGAACAGCGTTGGCAGCGATGGCTGCATCAATGGCATTTCCGCCGGCTTTTAGTATGTCAAGCGCTGCTTGTGTGGCCAATGGCTGGCTGGTACATGCCATTCCGTTTTGTGCGATTACCTCGCTGCGTGTGGCAAAAGTAAGGCCTGTTATACGATCTTGTGCAAAGACTTGGAAGGCTAAAACGATTGAGAAAAGTGACAGTGCAATTTTTTTCATATTGTGAAAGAATGATTTATACTATAAGGTTACTACGAAAGCTCTAATTTAAGAAAATTTTATTGCATCAAATTCTTGTTTATTCAGGCTAAACTATGAACTTTAAACCCTGAACTTTGAAATGAAGTATGGAACGATTTCTCTCGCAATGCGCTAAATTTATTTATCAAAAACATCAAAACGAGTTAAAAGATCTGTGTGTGGTTTTTCCTAACCGCAGAGCCGGTGTATTTTTTACGCATTATCTGCAGAAAACGGTTGATGGTGCGGCAATTGGCCCCAATACAACGACGATAAATGAGTTAATGGCGTCGTATTCGTCCATGCAAAAAGGCGAGAAGCTGCAGCTGATTTCGTTGCTCTACGATGTGTTTCTGAAGCACACCAAAACCACTGAAACCTTTGATGAGTTCTACTTTTGGGGTGAAATTCTGCTGGCTGATTTTAACGATATTGATCGTTACCTGGTAAATGCCAAAGATCTGTTCACCAATGTTTCTGATCTGAAAGAAATTGAATCAGTGTTTGACTACCTCACCGACGAGCAGAAAAAAGCGCTGGAGCAGTTTTGGGGAAGTATGGCCGTTGTAGACAAAAAGGGATTCAAGGAAAAATACATATCGATATGGGATAAGTTGTATCCCGTTTATCAGGATTTTAAAAAGCAGCTGGCTGAAAAACAACTGGCTTATCCGGGAATGCAAGACCGGGAAGTGGCAGAAAATCTGGATGATGAAAATAAGAGTTTTCCGTACAAAAAATATTATATCGTAGGTTTGAATGCCTTGAATGCCTGCGAGAAACGTTTTTTTAAGCACTTACAACGTTTGGGAAAGGCTGAGTTTTTATGGGATTACGATGAATCATATTTGAACGATCAGCAAAATGAAGCCGGCCATTTTCTGCGAACAAACCTCCTGGAATTTCCGCAGCCTGACGGTTTTGATTTGGATACTACGCAATTTAACCATCGGAAAAACATGAAGATGGTTGCTGTTTCTTCGGTTTTTGGCCAGGCGCAGCAGGTACCTAATTTTCTGGATGAAACGAAAAAGTCATACAAAAAAGAGTTCGACAATACGGCAATTGTGTTGGCCGACGAAAGTTTACTGTTTTCAGCAATGGGGGCGGTGCCGGCGAATATCGACAAGGTAAATGTTACTATGGGATATTCGGTGCGAAATTCGGTGGTTTACGGCTTTTTAATGTTGCTGGTAACGCTGCTGAAAAACAAACGAAAAGAAGGTGATAATTTTGTGGCTTATTATCGGTATGTAACTGATGTGTTGAATCATCAATTATTGGGCGACACTGCGAATGAAGCTTGTAAAGCGTACATTAACCATTTAAAAAATTACAACCGAATTACTGTGCCACTTGCCGAAATTGACTTCTCGCCGTTGCACAAACAAATATTTACGCTGCCGGAAAAAACTGCGGATTACAGTTCGTACTTCTTAAATGTGCTTGCTGCATTTTATGGTCATTTAAAAGATGCGGAAATTGACAATGCGATGCTTTTGGAGCTGATCTATTCCATTTATCAAGCCATTGAAAAGCTAAAGGCTGTTGTTGATGATGTACTTAGTGAGCAGCAACGCGAAATAAGCGAAGCCGTTTATTTTAGGCTGTTTTCGCAGTATTTAGGACAGGTTTCAGTAGCTTTTGAAGGCGAACCGCTGAGTGGAATGCAGGTAATGGGAATTCTGGAAACCCGCTGTCTTGATTTTGAAAACCTGATCATTTTAGGATTGAACGAAAATAAATGGCCGCGAAAATTCACAGCACCGTCATTTATTCCTTTTAATATCCGTTTGGGATTTGGGTTGCCGGGAATTGACGAGCAGGATGCCATGTATGCCTATTATTTCTATCGACTAATTCAGCGCGCAAAAAATATTACAGCCACCTATAGTGTGGTGAAAGAAGGCATCGGAACAGGTGAGTTAAGTCGTTATGGTTATCAGTTGCAATACGATTCGGTGCATAAACCTTCGATGTTGAACCTCGATTTTTCGTTTTCGAATGATCCTGTTGAGGAAATTCGTATAAAAAGTTCGAAAGAAATTGTGGCGAAATTGCTGGCCAATAATTCGGAAGATCACCCGCTTTCGCCAAGTGCTATTAATACTTACCTGAATTGCAGGTTGAAATTTTACTATCAGTATGTTGTGCGCTTACCGGAGCCGGAGGAAGTGAAAGAAGAAATTGACGGTGTTGTTTTCGGTAATATTTTTCACGATACACTCGAGGAGCTGTACAAACCGTTTGTTGGTCGTGTGGTAGAAAAAGAAAATATCGAAAAAATCCAGAAAGACCGTGTGTGGCTGGAGAACGAGGTGACCAAACAAATTGCTGTACACTATTTGAAAAAGAAACTTCCGTTAAAAGGCGAAATAAAGCTGGAAGGCAAAACTTTGCTGATTTTCGAGAATGCCATAACCTATTTACGACAGCTTTTAAAAATTGATAAGGATCTGGCACCTTTTACGGTAGTTAGCCTGGAGCAGCGCTACAAACGTTGGATAAATGCCGGTGATAAAAAGATATGTGTTGGAGGTATGATCGACAGGGTTGATCGGACTGAAGGCGTAACCCGGGTGCTCGACTATAAAACTGGAAATGTGAAAACGACCCGGTTTAAAACGGTTGATGAGTTGTTTGAAAGAGACGCAAAAGAGCCCAAAAAGGAGATTTTGCAGGCTTTGATTTATTCGTGGGGATTGGCAACAGAAACCAATGCAGCAGAAATTCAGGCGGCTATTTACCCGTTGCGCAGTTTGTTTTCCGAGAATTTTACCGCGGCAGTGAAAATGAATTACAAAGACTTTTTCTTTGACGAAGTTGCTGAAGAATTTGAAGGCGAGTTGGCCGGTTTGGTTTCCGAAATCTTTTCAGAAGACAATGAATTTGCACAAACCGAACACGATAAAAAGTGCGAGTACTGCGCCTATCGTGGTATCTGCAGGAGGTTTTAAAGTCTCGAAGTTGGAAGTAACCTAAACTGATAACTGTCTACTGAGACTGCTAACTAAAAAGAGGCCAGCCAGTCAAAAATCTTTTCCGTTTTATTGTAAATGCTTTCGTAATCTTCTTTGTCGTCATACTCCAATGTAATGGTTGGAATATTGCGCTCAACTCCGCAGTAAGTGCCAAACGATCCCGGAGTAGGGTAACCTAAATCAGCGATTACAGGATAGTCACAAAATTCAGAGATTTTCTCCGCCAGATCTTTTGCCGGACCATCATAATTCACACATTTTAATGGTGCATGAAGCGTAAGTATTATATCAGGTTTTACTTCTTCCAGTAAATCGATCATTTGCTGGGTTACGATTTCCGAAGCAGGGTTTTGCCCCGAATAGTTTTCGTCTTTATCTGTTTCGATCCAATTTTTTGTTGGGTAGTTTCGGTTTAAATCCACACCATTTTGATTTACACGAACGCCGCGCTCTTTTCCCCAGTGATTTAAACAGGGAATAAAAAACAAATGATTCTTAGTGTCAGAAAGAATCCCGTTTTCAAGATATCTGTTGATTACATATTCTCCCTGAGGTTCCTCCCCATGAAAAACGCCAATTATCAGAATGTTTTTAGCTTCAGTATGGTTCGAGGCTCTTTTAATAACTTCAATCGTGTTGAATGGTGTTGTGTTTGGCATAAATTAATCTTCTCCTAAATACTTTTTGTACAAGTCGGGACGCAATGTTTTTGTTCTTTCAATGGCCTGTTCATGTTTCCAGTCATCAACCAGTTTATCGTTACCGCTAAGCAAAACTTCGGGCACTTTCATTCCTTTGTACTCAGCCGGACGGGTATAAACCGGCGGACTTAACAGGTGATCCTGGAACGAATCGGTGAGGGCAGAGGTTTCGTCGGAAAGCACCCCTGGCAATAGGCGAACAACGGCATCGGTTATAATCGCCGCAGCAAGTTCGCCGCCGGTTAGCACAAAATCGCCAACCGATATTTCTTTTGTAATATATGTATCCCGAATTCGCTGATCGATTCCTTTATAATGTCCGCAAAGAATGATCAAATTTTTCTTTAACGAGAGTTTATTGGCTTCCTGCTGATCAAAAACTCCTCCGTCGGGTGTAGTGAAAATTATCTCATCATAATCGCGTTCGGCTTTTAAGGTTTCAATGGCTTTTTCAATGGGTTGAATGGCCATTACCATGCCGGCACCCTTGCCAAACGAATAGTCGTCAACACGTCGGTGTTTGTCTTCCGAAAAATCGCGTAGATTATGAATATGGATTTCTGCCAGTCCTTTATCCTGCGCCCGTTTAATGATTGAATGACTGAACGGACTTTCAATAATTTCCGGCAAAACTGTTATGATATCGATCCTCATTTCTGGAAAAATTTTGCGCCAAAGGTAACAATATTTTCAGCTTTGATTGTTTTTGGTTATATCTCCATTAAACCACGAGGTGTGACATATATGCAGGGAGAAAACCGCAAAACGGCCAATATGGCATAGTTTTAAGGAGCGAAAACGACAAAATCAGGAGGAAAAGTTTATTGGAACAGGAATTGATTTATGGCATGCAGAATTTGAAAACAAAATTTTAACAACAGAATTTAAAATATTAGGAGGAAAAGTCATGAATTTAGTAAGATTTGAAAACCCACGTTACAACGTAAACAGAACTTTAGTTGATGAATTATTCAACAATTTCCTGAAGAACGATTACCACGAAAACTATGTAAATAATAGTGCTGCATCGCCGGCAACTAACGTTTTTGAAACAGAAAAGGAATTTAAAATTGAAGTATTGTTGCCAGGATTTGTGAAGGAAGATCTTCAGTTGAATGTTCACAAAAATGTATTGACTGTAAAGGTTGAGAAAGAAGAAAAAGAAAACAACGAGGTTTATAAATATGCACACCGCGAGTTTGGCCCAAAAAATTTCGAAAAGAAATATCGTTTGCCAAAATCGGTTGATGCTGAAAAGATTAGCGCGAAATTCGAAAATGGAATTCTGAATATCGAACTTCCGAAAAAGGAAGAAGCGCTTGAAAAAGAGCCTCTTGAAATTAAAGTGTCATAATTGGTTTTAGAGAAAAGGTTATAAAGTACGAGCCTGTTTTAGTAGAAATACGAAAGCAGGCTTTTTTATGGTATTGATTTTCGGCTCTTCATGTGGCAAGTTGTAAGGTTCAAATATTATATTTGTACAACCTACAATAACTAAAAAAGTAAAACATGTTTCGAGCCGTTTTTTGTACAATACTGCTGACCTTTTCTGTGCTCAGCCTTTCTGCAAGTGAATATCAGTTAAAATCTCCCGATGGGAAAGTAGTTGTTGCCATTTCCGTTGGTGAACAGCTGGGTTACACAGTGGCCTACAACAACAATGAGGTATTGGATTTTTCAACGATCGCTTTCGAGTTTGTTGAAGCTGCTCCGATTGGAAAAGAATTTACTGTGCTCGATTCAAAGCAAAGTACTGTTGATGAAACCTGGAAACCGGTATTAAAACGGTACGACGAAATTCGAAATAATTATAACAGCCTGGTTTTGTATACGCAGGAAAGTCGTTTCCCAAAACGTCTGGTGAATGTTGAATTCCGGGCCTACAACGATGGTGTTGCTTACCGTGTTGAATTTCCGGAACAGTTTGCTGGCAGAGAGAATACAATGACCGACGAACTATCTGTGTTCAATTTTGCTGATGATTTTACATGCTGGTCGGCGGATTATAAAAACTATGTAAGCTCTCAGGAAACGGAATTCTGGAAAAAGAAAATATCGGATATTACGGATAAAATGGTAACCGGGCTGCCGATGACCATTGAAGTGGCTGATAATTGTTATGCCGCGCTTACAGAGGCTGACCTGACGGATTATGCCGGAATGTTTGTGAAACCATATTCAAAAGCGGGAAAATTTGCTTTACGTTCCGATTTAGCACCGCTGCCCGGACAACCTAAAAATGGAAATAAAGTGGTATTCAAATTTCCGCATTTTACGCCATGGCGTGTTCTTATGCTTGGTGAAACTCCCGGTGATTTGGTGGAGTCGGAAATCGTTCAGAACCTGAATGATCCTTGCGAAATTGAAGATCCGTCGTGGATTAAACCGGGAATTAGTGCCTGGGATCATTGGTGGAGCGGTGAAGTAAAAATGGAGCAGGATGTGATTCTGCAATACATTGATCTGGCCTCGGAAATGGGCTGGGATTATATGCTGATAGACTGGCAGTGGTACGGAATGTATAATCAGCCCAAAGCAGATATTACAACTCCTGCCGAGCAACTTGATATGCCAGCCATTTTTAAATATGCAAAAAGCAAAAATGTAAAATGTTGGCTGTGGATGTACTGGACAGACGTTGATCGCTCGGTTTTTGATGCCGCTTGCGCGTTGTATCACAAATGGGGAGCTGCCGGTATTAAAATTGATTTTATGGACCGCAGCGACCAGAAAATGGTAAACTGGTATCACCGTATTGTTACCACTGCGGCAAAACACCAGTTAATGGTTGATTTTCATGGAGCGTATAAACCAACAGGATGGCGCCGGACTTATCCGAATTTAATGACTCGCGAAGGCGTGATGGGGAATGAGTACAATAAATGGTCGTTGTGTATGACGCCTGAGCATCTGTGTACATTGCCATTTACGCGAATGCTGGCCGGTCCGATGGATTACACACCCGGTGGATTTTTAAACCGTATGCCCGATAAATTCAGAAACGGTACGCCCGCCAATGTTATGGGAAGCCGTGCAAACACGTTAGCGCAGTTTGTTATTTACGATAGTCCTTACCAGGTGGCCTGCGATCATCCTGATAATTACAGAGGACAAACCGGTGTTGAATTCCTGAAGAAAGTAAAAACAGTTTGGGACGATACGCATGTTTTAAACGGTAAAATTGGAGAATACATTACAATGGCTCGCCGCAGCGAAAGTGACTGGTTTATTGGTGCAATGACCAACAGTGAAGACCGAAAACTGGAAGTGGCTCTTGATTTTCTGTCGGAAGGAGAATATAAAATGACAATATATTCAGATACTGATGAAACACCGGTTCATGGTGAAGCTGTAGCGGAGATAGAAAAAGTGGTAAAAAAAGGAGATGTAATAGAAATTGAAATGGTTGCCGGTGGTGGTTATGCTGCCGTTTTGGAGTCGGTTCAATAGATATTAAAACATTCAAACAAAAATGGCGGGAACTAGTAAAGTTTCCGCCATTTTTTTGTGTGATGATTATTTATTATTCTTCTTCAAAACAATACAAATTTTCAAATCCTCTTAAAAAAAGTTGGTTATCAACGAATACTGGTGATGCATGAAAATCGTCATCCAGTTCGTTTGAAGCCAGAATTTCAAAATTTTCACCGGCTTTTACAACTAAACAAATTCCTTTTGCTGCAATATAAATTTTGCCGTCGGCTCCCGAAGGTGATGAAAAAATAGTGCTTATACCTTCCAGTCTTTCTTTAGAATAATGTACGCTGCCGTTTTTTGCATCAAGGCAAGTCATAACTCCATTATTTACACGTAAGAAATAAAGCTTTCCGTCCATTAAAAGAGGAGTTGGGGTATAAGGTGTATCCTGGTCATAACTCCAAATAATTGCATCAGAATCGGTAATATCGCCACTGGCTTTCGACAGATCGACAGCTTTTAAAAACGAGCCCCTAAATCCACTCATTAGGTAAACAATACCATTTTCGTAAACCGGAACCGGAATTACATTTTGTGTTAGTCCTTTTCCGGACCAAATAGTTTCGCCGGTTTCGTAATCATAACTAATGATTTGGTTGGTTCCGCTGGTAATTACCTGTGTTTTTCCGTTGGCCTCCACTACAAAAGGAGTGGACCAAGAGGTTGGCTCATCTCTTTCGAGCTTCCAAACATCTTCTCCTGTTTTTTTGTCCAACGCATAGATGTACGAATCACCTTCGTGGTCCCATTGTATAAAAAGCCGGTCTTTGTATAGGTAAGGCGACGCACCATCACCAAAGTTCATGCGTTTTTCCATTGTTCCAAAATCGCGTTTCCAAATGACGTTCCCGTCAAAATCGAGGCCGTACAGGCCAAAAGATCCGAAATAGGCATAAATCATTTCGCCGTCGGTGCAGGGAGAATTCGAGGCCCAGCTGCTTAATTCATGAATTTTGCCTTGAGGAAGATCGGTGGCTACAGTTTTCTCCCAGATAACACTGCCATCGTTTCTGTTTACCAGAATTACTTTAAAATCGTGGTCTACATTGGGCGATACTTGCGGATCAACAGACGGATCTGTTGGAACAGCAGTCAAAATTACAATCTTGTCTTCGTAAATAATTGGCGTGGCGTTTCCTCTACCCGGTATTGCGATTTTCCATTTCAGGTTTTTGGTTTCGCTGAAATCAACCGGGGGATTCGCTTTTACAGCTACGCCGTTACCCAGCGGACCGCGCCATTGCATCCAATTGTCTTCGGCTTTGGGTTGTGCTTTGCTCGTTGAAACAGCAAAAAGAAAAAGAAGAGAAAATAGAAAGATTTGAGATTTCATGGTAAAAGTTTTTGGTTTATTTGAAGTTGGACTACCAATCTCCTTTTAGGTTTAAAGTTTTAATCGCTTTCTACCTCAAAACTGTTTACGGTTTCAAATTGCCATATTTCAACCACTTGCGAAACCGGAATTTCATATGGCGAATAATTTCTGTTTAACGAAACCAGTAAGAAGTTTTTGTCTTCTAAACGTTTGTAAACCAGCTTGAAAACTACGCCTTCATCTTTTGTTACAACAATGCAGGCTTTGCCATCTTTTACGTTGGTCCAGTCTTCTGTAAACGAACACGTTACCCACGAGCCTTCTTTTATTGGCAACATCGAATCTCCCTGAATCTGGAAAGTACGGTATGTTTTGTCTTCCGGCAGAAATGGTAGTTTGAATTTGGGCAACGAAGCAATAAAATCCAAATCGCCGTAGCTGTTGGTATAGCCGGCCTGTGCTTTTACCGGAACCATTTCAATGTTTTCTTTTCCCTCTTTGTCCACCGAGATTGTCAGTAGTCGTAGTTTTCGACCGGTAACATCCACATCAAATCCTTTTTCTATTTGCGAAAGTTGCTGTTCCGATAAAACATCCAGCCGGTATTTAATCAATGCGTCGAGCGACACATTAAAATACTCCGACATTTTTATCAGCACCGGAAAAGGTGGCTGTACATTTTTCTCGTAGCCGGAAAGGGTTGTGCGCGTCAGTCCCAGCTCTGTTGCCAGATCCATTTGCGATCTTTTGCGGCGTTTTCTTAGGAATTTCAGGTTTTGAGCAAAGTGCATATTTTTTTGTTTTGCGCCATGCTTTAGCTTGGCGATAATAATTGATGATAAAAACAGGCTTTAGCCTTTAAAAACGTTAAAACCATAATTCTTAATGAACTCCTGGTATTCTTCTTCCCATGTTTTCTTTTTATGGTGGCTTTCCTGTGTCTGAATATAGTTTATAACTCTCTCTATTTGTGATTCACTCACACTTACAGCGAAGTATTCTTTTTGCCAGCTTAGCTTTACGTGATTAGTTATATTCTTGTTAAACCAGAAGGATGATTCCCCTTTTATTAATTGCATAGCTTTCTCAATGGTTTGATCATTCTTCAATCGAAAAAGACAATGTACATGGTTGTTATATCCTCCAACTGCTTCTATTAGGATCTCTTTTTCCAAAGCATTTTTATGGATATGCTCAAAAAGAATCTTTCTATTCTCTTCCGAAATTATAGGCTCCCGGTTTTTTACTGCCCAGACAGCATGAATCCAAATCTTAACGTACGACATAACTTAAAATTAAAGGCTAAAGCCGTTTCTCTATTGTGTCTCATAATCACCGGGCTAAAGCCGCGGTGCAAAAAAGTTCTCTTTTCAAACTTCTGTCTTTCTCTTTTTTCCTACCAAATGTAATAATAATTGACTAAATTATAGTCGTAAAATTGACGAAAATATCGACATTTTGAATCGAAATATTGTACATATTGATCTGGACACCTTTTTTGTGTCGTGTGAAAGGCTGATGAACCGTGAGTTGATCGGCAAACCGGTGTTGGTTGGAGGTACCAGTGGACGGGGAGTGGTGGCGGCCTGCAGTTACGAAGCGCGGCAATACGGCATACATTCGGCCATGCCTATGCAAATGGCACGCCGACTTTGTCCCGAGGCCATTGTGGTAAAAGGAAACAGCTCTATTTAC
This sequence comes from uncultured Draconibacterium sp., assembly GCF_913060805.1. Classification (GTDB taxonomy): domain Bacteria; phylum Bacteroidota; class Bacteroidia; order Bacteroidales; family Prolixibacteraceae; genus Draconibacterium. Next base: position 28,599 of record NZ_CAJXTC010000022.1, on the reverse strand, counting down.
AGCAAATTCTCCGACGAGATAACCGATATTATTAAAGAGGAGGCACCGCTTTACGAAAAATCATCCATCGACGAGTTTTATATCGATGTAAGCGGAATGGATAAGTTTTACGGCTGCTACAAATGGGCGCAGGAATTGCGCGAGCGAATTATCGATCAAACGCATTTGCCTATTTCGTTCGGACTATCGACCAATAAAACGGTGTCGAAAGTGGCAACTGGCGAGATAAAACCCAATGGTTTTCAGCAGATTGAATTCGGGCATGAAAAAGAGTTTCTGGCGCCGCTGCCGGTGAAAAAAATCCCGATGGTGGGCGATCAGACTTACAAAATGCTGCTGAGTATGGGAATCCGTTATGTGAAAACCATTCAGGAAATGCCAATCGAGTTGATGGACAAAGTGATGGGTAAAAATGGCATTGTGTTGTGGAAAAAGGCGCAGGGCATCGATAATTCGCTGGTGGAACCCTATCACGAGCGGAAATCTATTTCGTCGTCGCTGACTTTCGAGAAAGATACCATTGATGTGCAGGCGCTGAAAAACTTGTTGCTGGCCATGGCCGAAAAACTGGCTTTTTACCTGCGCAACGGAAACAAATTAACATCGTGTGTTACGGTAACCGTGCGTTATTCGGATTTTGATACCCGCACCCGCCAAAAGCGAATTCCGTACACCTCGCTTGATCATACGCTAATTCAAACTACCATGGAGCTTTTTGATCAGTTGTACACGCGTCGGGTTTTGGTGCGGCTGGTGGGCGTGCGTTTTAGTCATTTGGTGGGCGGAAGCTACCAGATGAAACTGTTTGAAGACGATACCAAACTGATAAACCTGTACCAGCGCATGGATAAGATTCGGAACCGTTTTGGGCAAAATGCCGTGCAGCGCGCCTCAACCATGGGAACCCGTGGAATCGGACAAATGAGTAATCCGTTTAACGGTCAGCCGCCTGTAATTCCGGCACACAGGAGGATATAAATTGAGTGATGAATGATGATTAACGATTTAAGAATAATGAAGGAAAAAGTGAGCAGTCGCAGTGTTCAGAACCAATGACCAGTGACTCGAAACTGATTTAAGCATTCTTGCATTAACGCATTGGTTATGTTACTAAATTGCCATACATACTACAGCTACAAATTCGGTACGCTTTCCATCGACGAGTTGATTGATGAAGCGACCGGAAAAGGCTACAATTCGCTGGTGCTGACCGATATCAACAATACTTCGGCTACCATCGATTTTATCCGCCGTTGCGAAGGAAAAGACCTGCGTCCGGTTGTGGGCATCGATTTCAGAAATGGCGCACAGCAACAATACATTGGCATTGCACGAAATAACAGTGGTTTTCAGAAGCTGAACGAGCACCTGACGATGCATTTGCACGAAGAGGCTGATTTTGCGGAACGAGCTCCGGAAATGGAGGACGTATATTTTATTTATCCGGTTGGGAAAGTGCATCCAAAACTGTTGCGCAAGAATGAATTTATCGGTGTAAAACCAACGCAGATCAGCAAAATATTTGGCGATCTGAGAAACTACCGGGAAAAACTGCTTGTGTTGCAGCCAGTTACTTTTCGCAATAAACGCGACTTTAATATCCACCGGCTTTTGCGTACGATGGATAATAATACGCTGTTAAGTCGTCTGCCCAAAAGCGAAGAAGCCAGTCCGGATGAAATTATGTTTCCGCAAGAAAAAATTAGGGAAATATTTCGCGATTTCCCGGATATTATTGAGAATACACAGCGCCTGATTAACAATTGCTCCATTCATTTTACGTTCAAAAAGGCCAAAAACAAAAAGTGTTTTACCAACTCGCCCGAAGAGGATTTTGAGTTGCTAAGAAAATTAGCGAATGAAGGATTAAAATATCGTTTTAGCAATCCTTCGGAGGCTGTAATTGCACGAATGGAGAAAGAACTGGCAGTGATCCGACAAATGGATTTTGCCTCGTATTTTCTCATCAATTGGGACCTGGTGGAGTATGCCCGACGCGAAGGTTGTTACTATGTGGGGCGGGGAAGTGGCGCCAACAGTATGGTGGCTTATTTGCTACGTATTACCGATGTCGATCCCATTGAATTGGACCTGTATTTCGAGCGTTTTATCAATCCCTCGCGGCAAAGTCCGCCTGATTTTGACATTGATTTTGCCTCGCGTGACCGCGATCATATTACCCGCTACATTTTCGACCGGCATGGTTGGGATCACACGGCACTGGTGGGAACCTATATTACATTTCAGTATAAATCGGTGGTTCGCGAGTTGGGAAAGGTTTTTGGTTTGCCTGCGCATGAAATTGAGAAATTGCAAAAAGTAAAAGATTTTGGTAGTCTTGATGATATCAGTCGGCTGGTGTTGCAGTACAGTAAACTGATTCATGGTTTTCCGAGCCATTTGAGCGTACACTCCAGCGGTATTCTTATTTCCGAAGAGCCTATCAGTGTGTATTCAGCAACCATCATGCCGCCAAAAGGTTTCCCAACCATTCATTTCAGTATGCTCGAAGCCGAAGACATTGGTTTTGCCAAGTTCGATATTCTGGGACAGCGCGGACTGAGTAAAATCCAGGATGCTATTCAACTGGCACACGAAAATGCCGGCGCCGAAATTGATATTCACGACCTGAAAACTTTTAAGGAAGACCCGCAAATAAAGGAGTTGCTAAAACGCGGAAATACCATCGGGTGTTTTTATGTGGAGTCGCCGGCCATGCGCATGTTGCTTACCAAACTGGAGGCCGACGATTACCTGCGTTTGGTGGCGGCCAGCTCCATTATTCGTCCGGGGGTGGCGCAAAGTGGAATGATGCGCGAGTACATTCTGCGTTACCGCGATCGTAGTCGTTGTGTGGCAGCAAAAGCCGAGGCTCCGGAACTTTACCAACTGCTGGAAGAAACCTACGGTGTAATGGTTTATCAGGAAGATGTGATAAAAGTTGCCCACCTTTTTGCCGGTCTTACACTGGCCGAATCGGATATTTTGCGGCGTGGTATGTCGTGGAAATTTAAGCAGCGCAACGAGTTTGGAAAGATCAAGGATAAATTTTTCTCCAATTGTGCCGAACGCGGTTACGTCCTCGATTTGGTAAAACGTGTGTGGGAGCAGATTGAGAGTTTTGCCAACTATGCTTTTTCCAAAGGACATTCGGCGTCGTATGCGGTAGAGAGTTTTCAGGCGCTGTTTATAAAGGCCTATTATCCGCTGGAGTACATTGTGGCAACCATAAACAACGGCGGTGGTTTTTACCGCACCGAATTGTATGTGCACGAGGCACGCATGCACGGGGCAACTATTTTTCCGCCTTGTGTTAACCGCAGCGAAATGCAGACCGTAATCGACGGAAAAGTCATTCATCTCGGCCTGGGATTTTTAAAAAGCCTGGAAACAAATACGATAAATGCTGTTTTGAAAGAACGTTACCGCGGCGGTTATTACCACAATCTGCAGGATTTTCTGGAGCGTGTGCCCATTTCGCTGGAGCAGCTGAGTATTTTAATCCGGATTGGCGCCTTTAATTTTACCCGCAAATCGAAAAAGGAGCTGTTGTGGAATGCACATTTTATTCTGTCGAAATCGAAAAAAACGGCACCCGAGCGCACTTTGTTTAAGCAGGAAGTGAAGGAGTTTAAAATTCCGGAGTTGTATTATCATCCGCTGGAAAATGCTTACGACGAAATTGAGTTGCTGGGATTTCCGGTTACCTGCTCGCCTTTTCATTTGCTGGAAGCTATGCAGTTGCCGCTAACCACTGCCGGTGATCTTCCTTTTTTGATTAACCAAAATGTGGCTATTGTAGGAAGTTTGGTACATGTAAAACGCACCCGCACCAACGATGGTAAAACCATGAGTTTTGGTGTATTCATCGATTTTAAAGGGCATTGGATCGACACGGTACAGTTTCCGGAAATTGCCGCGCGTTACCCTTTTTCAGGTGGTGGTTGCTACCTGATAAAAGGGAAAGTGGTGGAAGAATTTGGCTTTCTCAGTATTGAAGCGACTGAAATTTATCGCTTACCTAATGAGAATATGGAAGAGCCGTCAACACGGTTGAAGGCACCGGATAAAAGTCGGTTAATGGGAGCTAATTATATCGAAGAAGGGAAGATGATTTAAACGACAAAGTTTTCAAATTAAAAATAACTATTTGACTGTTGCTTCGTAATTAAATATTGTACCAAAATTCAACAACCATGAAAACAAAAGCATTAAATTTCTTATTGATGCTTACAATCGTATTTTTTGTAAGCATCTCTCAAAGTAAAGCGCAAGAAAGAGATTCTAAAGTTTATGATGTCGTAGATGAAATGCCGGAATATCCGGGAGGCGAAATAGCATTAGTACAAGAAATCGCTTACCTTATTAAATATCCTGAAGGAGCATCTTTTAATGGAACTGAGGGGAAAGTATATGTGAATTTTGTTGTGAATAAAGAAGGAAAAATTGCAGATGCTAAAATTGCAAGGGGGATTGGTCCTGACTTTGACAGAGAAGCTTTGAGGGTTATTAATAAGTTGGAAAAAACATGGCGCCCGGGAATTAAAAGCGAGCAAAAAGTAGATGTGTCAATAGTTGTTCTGTTTGAGTTTAAGAATGACGGAACCGTTACCTCAAAAATTTATAATCCAGAAAAATGAGTAATGACAGACTAAAATTGTTTGTTGAAATAAAATAATAAAGCATATAGAACTTCGGTAATTAAGCGCTGAACTTGTTCCCAAATATTTCCTTTTCAAATTACTTCTAACTACATTTGAGTTTAACAAAAGTATGTTCAATGAAGGCTGTTTATTACGAAGAATTTAAAGGGAAAGTTGAAATCAAAGAAGTCCCCAATCCAACTGTTTCACCCGATAGTGTGATTGTAAAAGTTGAAGCCACCGGGCTTTGTCGAAGCGACTGGCATGGGTGGATGGGGCACGACCCGGATATTGTTTTACCACATGTTCCCGGTCACGAACTGGCAGGAACCATAGCCGAAGTTGGATCGGAAATCAAAAACTTTAACGTTGGCGACCGCGTTACGGTTCCGTTTGTAAGCGGCTGTGGCTGCTGTCCCGAATGCCAGACCGGTAATCAGCAAGTTTGTGATAATCAGTTTCAACCGGGATTTACAGCCTGGGGATCGTTTGCCGAGTTAGTGGAAATAAAATATGCCGATATCAACCTGGTACATTTGCCCGATGAAATTGATTTTGTCACAGCCGCCAGTCTGGGATGCCGGTTTATCACCTCGTTTCGTGCGGTAATCGACCAGGGGAAAGTTACGGCCGGACAATGGGTGGCCGTGCATGGATGTGGAGGAGTTGGATTGTCGGCCATAAATATTGCATCGGGTGCAGGAGCAAATGTAGTTGCAATTGATATTGATGATGCAAAATTGCAACTGGCCAAAAAGTTAGGCGCAAACGTTCTCATCAACGCAAAAGAAATACCAAACGTTCCTGCAGAAATTATAAAAGTTACGGGCCGCGGAGCACATCTTTCCATCGATGCATTGGGCAGCCAGGAAACCTGTTTTAATTCCATTTCCTGTTTGAGAAAACGGGGAAAACATGTGCAGGTTGGTTTAACAACTGCCGATCATAAACACCCGAAAGTACCTATGGATAAAGTTGTTGCGCATGAGATTGAAATCCTTGGAAGCCACGGGATGCAAGCCTTTCGTTACGATGCTGTTTTTGAAATGATAAAAGCCGGTAAAGTACATCCGGAATTGATGTTAGGCAAAACCATTTCTCTGGAAGAAGCACCGGAAGCATTAGTCAACATGAACAACTTTGCAAATCTGGGAGTTACTGTTATCAATAAATTCTAATCTGCGTTTATCTGCGTAATCTGCGAGAAACAACATGAAAAACCTAAAAATTACCATCATACAACCCGATATCATCTGGGAAGATCCAAAAGCAAACCTGGAAAAGTATTCCAATTGGTTGGAAACTATTGAAGAAACAGATGTGATCATTCTCCCGGAAATGTTTACAACCGGCTTTTCGATGCATCCTGAGAAGTTAAAGGAACCATTGAATGGAGCGTCAGTAAAATGGATGCAGCAAGTAGCTGCTGATAAAAACGCGGTAGTGGTTGGAAGCCTTATTATTGAAGATGAAGGGAAGGTATACAACCGTGCACTTTGGGTATTTTCCGATGGTAAAATTGAATCGTACGATAAACGCCATTTATACAGTATGGGGCAGGAGCATTTACACTACGAACCCGGTAAAGACAAATTAATCGTCGAATACAAAGGCTGGAAATTCTGTCCACAAATCTGTTACGATCTCCGTTTTCCTGCGTTTGCCCGAAACCTGGAAGATTACGACGTTGTCTTTTATATGGCAAACTGGCCATCGCCTCGTCATCATGTCTGGAAAAACCTGCTTATTTCGCGTGCCATTGAAAATCAATCGTATTGTTTTGGCGTTAACCGTGTTGGAACCGATGGTACAGGTTTAAGTTATTTGGGCGACTCTGCATGTATTTCTCCAAAAGGTATAGCTGAGTTTATGGGGGAGAAAGAAACGATTAAAACTTTTGAAATTTCTTACTCCGAATTACACAATTTCCGACAAAAATTCCCTCTGCTCAACGATCGTGATACCTTCTCAATTCTGTAAAATTCTCTTTTCAAACCAAATCTCAGACTTTTAAACTAAAAATATAGTTGTTTTAAAGATCATTAAACCAGCTAATTGCAATTTTGTGAAAATAAATAACTAAATATTTAGTTTGAAAACTAATTTATTAGTTATATGTTTGCTCATGTAAAGGATAACTGAAAAGCTATAGTCAGAAAGAGGATGTTGTTTTTACTAAAAATGAACGGTGAATTTTTAAAGTAATAACAAAATTTTGACGATTATGGAAGTAAAAAAAGAACAAAAGGCCGACCTGGAAAGAAAGCGAAACACCTTCTTTTTAATTGGGTTAGTAGTAGCGCTGGGAACTACGCTTGCGGCTTTTGAGTGGACAACAACTCCGGCAAAAGCCGACTCACTTGGAGTAATTCAATCGCTCGAGGTTGAGGAGGAAATAATTCCTATTACCCGGGAAGCGGAAGTAAAACCTCCGCCACCGCCGCCGCCACCAAAAGTAATTGAGGTGCTAAATATCGTTGACGACGATATTGAAATTGAAGATGAACTGTTGATTGAAGACACCGAGGCCGATGATGAGACTGTAATTGACGTGCAGCCTATAATTGAAAGCACGAATGAAGAAGAAGAGGCAGTTGATGAAATTTTTGTAGTAGTAGAAGAAGTACCCGAATTCCCGGGTGGTATACGGGCTTTGTATCAGTACATCAATTCCAATGTTCGTTACCCGGTAATTGCCCAGGAAAACGGGATACAGGGGAGAGTATATGTGAAATTTGTAGTTAATGAAACGGGGGATGTAAGTGATGCTCAGGTGCTAAGACCCATTGATCCGTCGTTAGACAAGGAAGCACTGCGGGTAATAAACAGCCTTCCACGGTTTAAACCCGGTAAACAACGTGGCAAACCGGTAAAAGTGTACTACAATGCACAAATAACATTTAAGCTGCAGTAAACAATTTTAAAATAACCACTAATAAAAAGAATTATGAGGAATTATGTATTAATCATTTTGGGTGTAATCCTGACAATGAATGTATTCGCACAGGACAGCAGTAAGAAAGAACAAGTATTTGTTATTGTTGAAGATATGCCGGAATATCCGGGAGGCGAGGAGGCTTTGCGCAATGATATTGCATCTTTGGTAAAATACCCGGTTGCAGCCAAAGAGAATGGAATTCAGGGTAAAGTGTACGTGACTTTTGTATTAAACGAAGAGGGGAAAATTGAAGATGCGAAAATAGCACGCGGTGTTGATCCGTCGCTCGATAAAGAGGCGCTACGGGTTATTAATGCACTTGATAAAACCTGGACCCCCGGAAAACAAAAAGGTGTTCCTGTAAAGGTGAGTTACACGGTGCCGATAATGTTTGCTTTAAATGAAGGAGCGGCCGAAGAGAAAAATATTAAAAGTGGAGAAGGAGCTGACGCGGTGTTTTTTATTGTAGAAGATATGCCGGAATTTCCGGGTGGCGACGAGGCCTTAAGAAAATATATTGCCAACGCCCTTAATTATCCTGAAGTGGCACAAAAGAATGGTATACAAGGCAAAGTGTATGTTTCGTTTGTGGTAGAAAAAGATGGTTCTATTGGTGATGCAAAAATAGAACGAGGCGTAGATCCTTCATTAGACAAAGAGGCACTTCGTGTGGTAAAAGCACTTCCGATGTGGAAACCCGGTAAACAGCGAGGCAAAACTGTTCGTGTTCAGTACACAGTTCCGATTAATTTTGCTTTAAACTAATCGTAATATTCTCACACTGTACCTAAAAGAATAGTTTTCTAACTAAATTTTTAGGTACAGTTTTTGTAGTTTAGCAGAAATCAAAAACAAACGAACATAATGAAGGAACTTACCAAAGCCGAAGAGCAGGTGATGCAATTACTCTGGAAACTTGAAAAAGCATTTGTAAAAGACATTATTGAAGAAATGCCTGTTCCGAAACCCGCTTATAATACGGTTTCTACGATTATCCGCATTTTGGAAAAGAAAGGTTTTGTGGGTCACAATGCCTACGGAAAAACACACGAGTATTTTCCGCTGATTTCGCGAAAAGAGTACACCCGTTCGTTTATGAAGAATTTTATGCGAAACTATTTTAGTGGCTCGTTCCAGGAAATGGTTTCGTTTTTTGCCAAGGAAGACAACATGAGTTTATCGGAACTGGATGAACTGATGGAGGATGTGAAACGCGATATAGAAAACGAAAACCGGGATACCGATGAATAATTTAGTGAATTTTATTATTGAATCGGGAATAAGCCTGTCGCTGCTGTCGCTTATTTACGTACTGTTTTTACGGAAAGAAACATTCTTCCGTTTAAACCGGCTTTTCCTGCTTTTTTCCATTTTGTTTTCCGTCATTCTACCGTTTCTGCATTTCCGGGTTTACGCACCGCAAACAAACATGCTGGCCGAAGTTACCGTAACACCATACCGTAATGTTTTAGAGGCGGTTACCATTTACGGACAGGATCTTTCCGGCGCAATGGTACAATCAATCAGTTCAAGTAAAATCATCATTCTTATCTATTTATTAGGATTGATGTTTTTCCTCGGACGAATGATTTTTAGGATCGTTCAGATTTGGCTGATAATTGCAAAAAATGAAGTTCAACACGTCGATAATTATCGATTTGTGATGGTTGATAAAGACTTCAGTCCATTTTCGTTTTTGGGCTACATTTTTATCAATCCGAAAATGAAAAAGGATTCGGGGTACGAGAAAATGGTAACCCACGAAATGGAACACATCAAACAAGGACATACTTTCGATGTGCTGATTCTTGAAATCCTTACTGTTTTTCAGTGGTTCAATCCGTTTATGTGGATGCTAAAACGTGCCATTCGAGAAAATCACGAATACCTCGCCGACCATGCTGTTCTGAATTCAGGAATAAGTTCTGCCCAGTATAAACAGTTGCTTTTAAGTCAGGCGGTTGGTATGCAGTTGGATATCGCCAATAATTTCAATTCGTCGCTGATTAAAAAGCGGATTCATATGATTTCAAAAATCAGGTCATCGAAGTTGGCGAACCTGAAATATATTTTAGGATTTGTTTCGTTACTGGCTTTGGTTGTAATTTTTGCATGTGAACAAAAAGAAGCACTTCAGGTAACTAAAATTGAGGATAGTAACGAACGGAAAATCACCATTCGGCTGGCAGATGACGGCGCGAAACTAGAAGGTAGCCAGGAAGATCTGGAATATTTACATGCCATGCTTAATGGCAAAAATAAATACGAATTTGATACTGATAGTACTGGTGAAGTTTTTCTCGTAAAAAGTAAAGAGCCTGAAACGATCCAGTTGGAGGAAAAAGATCAGGTATTTTTTATTGTAGAAAAAATGCCGGAATTTCCGGGCGGCGATGTTGCCTTGCGTAAATACATTGCTAACTCGATCAAATATCCGGAAATTGCTATTCAGAATGGTATTCAGGGAAAAGTGTACGTAACTTTTGTAGTTACGGGTAGTGGTAAAATTGCCAATGCAAAAATTGCTCGTGGAGTTGATCCTTCAATTGATAAAGAGGCACTGCGGGTTGTTAATTCCTTACCTAAATGGAAACCTGGATATCAGCGTGGCGAGCCGGTTAATGTGAGTTACACCGTGCCAATTAATTTTGTTCTTCAATAAAATTTAATGAATTGAAACACCTCTGCAAACGATAACACGATTGAATAAATAAATATTTATGCGATTAAAATTATTAACCCTGCTATTGATAATGTTCTGTGTTGCAACTACCACGTTGGCACAGCGCAAAATAGATTTGCTTTTAATTGAAAAGAGCTACGATAAAGCTTTACAAGAGATTGAAAAAGAATTGGCTGCCAATCCTTCGGCTGAATTGTTTTATAAAAAGGGAGTGGTTTACAAAAACCTGCAGGATTACCAACAGGCATTGGAGGCTTTTATGAACGGACTTCAATACGAAGCCAATAATATTACAATGCTGGAAGAAACAGCAGAATGTTTTTCCATTTTGGGCAACAACCGCGATGCCATTGCTTTTTACGATAGAGCGCTGCAGGTTGAGCCGAATAACCTGCCATTAGCCGGAAAACTCGGTCGGGTTCACATTAATATGGATGACTATAAAACAGCCTTCAAAGTTTTCTCCGGAATTTATGAAAAGGACTCCACCAATGTGTATTGGAACAAACAGTTGGCCTATTGTTCATACCGTGTTTTTCAGCGTGAGAAAGCACGCGATTTGTATGAAAAAGTGCTGGTGGCCAATCCCCGCGATCATGGAACTTACATAAATCTGATACATTGTTACAACTGGAAAAAGGAAGCCAATGAAATAATGGCTACCATCGATTCAGGTTTGGTGCAGTTTCCGGCTGACAAGGACTTGTTGTTTGAAAAGGCGATGTTTTTTTATAAAACCAAACGTTACGGCCCGGCGATGTTGCAGTTTGAGAAATACCTGGAACAGGAAAAACAACCGGCTTTCGAAACCATGATGAATTATGGGATAAGCACTTATTTTGCCGAGCAGGAAGAAAAGGCACTGGACATTTTTGGCGACTTAAAATTGCTTAGCCCGAACGATCCGCTGGTGATGTACTACCAAAGTTTGTGTAACCGGAAACTCAAAAATTACGACGATGCCATTGAACTGATGACTTTTGCCATTGATGCAACGGTGCCGGATTATGTGTCGGAAATGTATCATCACCTCGGGCAAATGTACGGTCAGCAACGAATGTTTAAAGAATCGATAGAAGCCCTGGAGAAATCCTACGAGTTGAATCCAGGCAAAACAGAAGTGCTGTTTGAAATTGCAACTACCTACGAGGAATATAACTCGAACAAAACGCTGGCGATGAACTACTATCGGATTTATTTAACAGAATCAGGTGAAGGTGCAAAAAATGCCATTTATGCGCTCGAACGTATTGAAAAGTTAAAAGAGGATCTGTTTTTTGATGAATAGCCGGGGGAGAAGAAACTAGTTTTCGCCGGTTTTTTCGCGAACCAGATTAGCCAGTTGAACCCTGCTTTTCACACCGGTTTTGGTGTAAATCCGGTGATTATGATCTTTTACCGTTTGTAAGGTGATAAACAATTTATCGGCAATTGCTTTATTTGATTTTCCGCTGCAAATTTCCTGAATAATCTCTGCTTCCCGTTTCGATATTTCGTAAAAATTACAAAACGATTGAAAATCCATGTTCTCATTCTCGGGCGTTGTTTGATTTTTAAAGCGAATAATTGCCGGAAGAAACAGATTGCACGCAAACAAAATAATTAAAGCAATACAGGTTGAAATATACCCGAACCGATTGAAAAAGAACATTACGGCGGAATAAAGTACCGTGCCCGCAAAAACAATGAGTACCCGATTTTTGTCGAGTCCGCTTTCTTTTAGTAGGCCGGCATCTTTTGTTTTTCTGAAAAAGGGTAACATGAAAAACAAATAAACCACCAGATTCAACAGCACTAAAATACGTACCACAAAAAGATCTGCGTTGTCGGGAACATAAATGTGTTCTTTCTGAATAAGAAAAACCAGGGCAAAAGCCAACACTACAAAAGTAGGAAAGAAGGAAAAAATGAATGTTTTTGTTAGTCGGCGCCCGTTGCAATTATTGGCAAACTTTAAAAGCATAAACCAACTTACCACCATAAACGGAATACCAATTATGGGTATAAAAACGGCTAACTTGGCACTTAAAGCATCGCCAATATTTAAATCGGCAATAACCATCCGCAGACTTATATTTCCCCAAACTCCATAAAAAAGAAAGGAGAAAAGAAATATTTGCTGATACAGTAAAGTGGTGAAAATTGGCTTCTTGTTTTGCTGATATTGCTGGTAAGCAAGCAGTATTCCCACAGCCGAAATTCCGGCAGAAATAACAAATGTAATAATGTATGCTAAAATTTTAATCCACATAAAGACTACTTAAGTAGTGTATTGCAATTTTACGCACTTTGCCCGTGCAGCGCTAACTACGAAAGTAGTGAAATTACTAAATCCAACTTTAGTAGGAAGGATTTTTTTGAGATATACAGTAGATTTGAATAACAATTACAAAAAACAATGTTCAGGCGCCGAAAGGTGCCACTCGGAAAACAGAAAACAAAAACATTAAAAACAAAAACAATGGAAAGCTTAAAGTATTTTGAATTGAGACCATCGGCAGGTGGAAGTTTTAGTTACGGTTGGAGAAAAATGTTTGAAAAATCATTCCTGCCACTTCTTGTAGCCGTAATAATTGTCGGACTATTAAATGGTCCGGGATATGGATTTAGAGGCGAATGGAACGGCGATGATATTAATGGCTTCGGCTTACTGCTTTTACCTCTCGCATTATTTGCACTCGCATATGCTTTTTTATTTATACCAGTAATTAAATACGGCAAAAAGAAGCTGTTCTTAAATGCCATGAGAGATGAAGAAGTTGATTTGAAAGTAATGTTCGAAGGCTTTAAAACGCAATATTTAAATATCATTTTAGCGAATTTAATCGTATTGGCATTGGTAACTGTCGGATTTTTTATGCTGATAATACCCGGTATTATTGTGGCATGTAGATTAGCTTTTGTTCCTTACCTGGTTATGGACAAAGAACTGGACGCCATGAAAGCAGTTGAAAAAAGCTGGCAAATGACACGCGGTTACGGTTGGACCATTTTCGGAATGGCTATCTTATCTTTCTTTATTATTATTGCCGGATTGATCGTTTGTATTGTAGGAGTTTTCTTTTCATCGATGTGGATTAGTGCTGCATTTGCAACACTTTATGCATCGGTTGACGGAGAGAAAGAAGATGAGAATCCAATCCCGATTTTAGGAGTTAACGAAGTAGAAGAATAAAAAACAAAACATGTTCAAGTTTAGGAGCCCGGATTTTTCCGGGCTTTTTGTTTTTATATGGTATCGTTTGTGTATTTTGGCTATTCATTTCCATCGATAAAATGAAGAAACTATATCTACTATTTCTTGTACTAGCAACCTCTGTTGCACAAGCTCAGTATTTCGATACAGGGCAGGATCCGGCTTCGCTGAAATGGCGGCAAATCAACACTACAAATTTCCAATTGATATATCCCGATTATTACGAACACCAGGCGCAGGTTTTGGCTCAAAAACTGGAGATGGTTTACGATTTCGGGAGCTATTCGTTAAAATACAAACCGGGAAAAATATCGGTTATTCTTCATACACAAACGGTGCAATCGAACGGGTTGGTGGCTTATGCTCCAAAACGTTCGGAGTTTTATACGACACCACATCAATCAATATATCCGCAAGACTGGCTGGAACAGCTAGCTTTACACGAATTCCGCCATGTGGTACAGATCGATAAATTGAATTCCGAATTACCCAAAATCATCAAAATTATATTGGGCGAACAAGGAACTGCTTTGTTATTTGGAGCTTATCTTCCGTGGTGGTTTATCGAAGGTGATGCTGTGGTAACAGAAACGGCATTAGGCAATTACGGGCGCGGTCGTTTCCCCTCATTCCTGGTGGAACATCAGGCGCAGGTGGTCGACAACAAAACATTTTCGTACGATAAAGCTTACCTCGGATCATTCAAAGATTACGTTCCCAATCATTATCAATTGGGGTATTATTTGGTGGCCAATTCAAGAGAACGATACGGAAGTGAAATCTGGGAAAAGGCCTTAAAAAGAGTAGGGACCAAACCTTTTTCGGTAACTCCTTTTAATAAAGCTTTAAAGCTGGAGACCGGTTTGGGCAAAGTGCAGCTTTACGAATCTATATTCGATAGTTTAGCAACTGAGTGGAAAAATTCCAACGCACAATTTGAGGAAATTCCATCAACTCAACTCTCGAAAAAAAATAAAACGTACACCAATTATTTGTACAAAAACTGGCTTAACAATGATGAACTGATTGCCTACAAAACGGGTCTGGATGTGGTTGCTTCATTTGTTAAGATCAACACAAAAACCGGAGCCGAAACAAAATTGATTACACCGGGATTAATTTTTGAGGAGTCGGTTAATTTCAGAGGAGAATGGATTGTGTGGGCCGAAAAAGTCCCCGATGTTCGTTGGACGCACAGTGGGCTTTCGCGAATTCGGATATTCAATGCAGATACAAAAAAGATGTATTCTGTTGCGCCAGAATTTAAGGCTTTCGCCCCGGTTCTTTCACCCGATTTAAAAGAGGTGGCAGTTGTTGAAACCGATTTCTCAAGTGCTAATTATTTAACGGTTTATGATATCTCGAGCGGAAAAATGAAATACCGCTACCAAACGGCGAATAACAATTTTTTCTTTTCACCGGTTTGGCTCAACCAGTACGAATTAATAGTTGTGTTGCTGGATGAGAAAGGTAAACGAATTGCTAAAGTTGATCTGCAAAATAATAAGCAGACATTTCTCCCGGGCACTGAACTGGGAGAGATAAAACAGTTGCAGGTTTCTGACAACAATTTGTATTTTATCAGCAGCTATTCGGGTAAAAATGCGCTTTATAAGTACGACTTAAGCAATTCTGAAATTGAGCAAGTATACGAACCTCGATTTGATGTTGCTTATCCGGCCATTAGTAATAACGGAACAATTGCACTTAGCGACTACACCGGAGATGGTTTTCGGATTATCGAAATTCATCCTGAAAATAATGTGCCGTTGGCAGACCTTACTCCCGGCAGCTGGCCACTTGCAAATTCAATGCAACAGCAAGAACCCGGTGTTGTAGATTTTACGCGTGTCGATAGCACAAAGTTTTTTGCATCAGAGGGTTATAGTAAAGCAAAACATTTGTTGAACTTTCATAGTTGGGCACCTGTTTTTGTCGATCCCGATAATTATGAGTTTTTGCCCGGCGTTAGTTTAATGTCGCAAAATAAGTTGGGAACCGCATTTACAACTCTGGGTTATAAATGGGATACCAGCGAAAAAACAGGCCATTTTTATGGACGGTACACATATAAAGGTTGGTTTCCGGTATTCGATTTTGAAGTAACAGGAGGTAAACGCGCGTCGCAATATTGGTTAATTCGGGAATACCAGGATCAGAATGGACAAGTGGTTGACAGAGATACCACGCTTCAGGATTTTAAATGGAATGAAACGACTTTAAGTGCCAATATGCGTATTCCTTTGAATTTATCACGAGGAGCATTTTCACGCCTTTTGCAACCCGAAGTGGATTACCAGTTGGCACATTACGGAAAAGAGCAGTCGACACCGGATGATTTTAGCGCCGGTAATTATCAATCGTTGTCATACCGTTTGTACTATTACCAGATTCTCCGCAGAAGTCGCCAGGATATATATCCGAATTTTGGATTTGCTTTGGAAGGTAATTTTCGACACTCGCCCTGGCAATCATACGAAATGGGGCAATTGGCAGCGGGTGCAGCAACAATATATCTTCCCGGCCTTTTGAAAAATCACGGCATTCGTTTATATGGAGGTTTGCAAGATAAGAGTTCCGGAAATCTCTTTGGATTTTCTGATGCGATCCGTTTCCCGCGGGGATGGACAAAAGTGGAAACTGAACAATTGCAATCTTTATCGCTTAATTATGCGCTGCCACTTATTAATCCTGATCTAAGCATTGGCGGACTTACCTATATACGCAGGATAAGTGCAACCTTGTTTGCTGATTACGCAAATTTGCAGGGAAGCTACCATGGCGGTGAAGTCCCAACTAAATATAACGTCGAC
The DNA here is from genome assembly GCF_913060805.1 of uncultured Draconibacterium sp. Taxonomy (GTDB): domain Bacteria; phylum Bacteroidota; class Bacteroidia; order Bacteroidales; family Prolixibacteraceae; genus Draconibacterium. The sequence continues at coordinate 12,326 of NZ_CAJXTC010000022.1, read as the reverse complement.
ATTTCTTCTTATGGTGTCGAGTTGTTGGGAGATGTTAATTTCTTTCGGTTTTATGCTCCGGTAAAAATAGGAGTCAGAGCTTCGTACCTTAAAGAACTGGAAGACGTTGGTTTCGATTTCTTGCTTTCTGTTGATTTTAATTCGTTGTAGGCAAATTCAAAAAAAACAATCATCCAAAGATTAGCCTTTTAAGCAAATTGTGCTCAAAATTCGGAATTCAGCGCTATTTTCTCTAATTGACAAAATTGTCTAATTCATGCATTTTTACGGTAAGTAGATGAAATAGTGTGGTTTATGTCATAAAATGTCATTTTTTAAGCCATTGAGAATTCGACAGATTTCTTTTTACGTGTAATTGCGCGTTAATATTTTCAGCATTTTAAATAAAATCATAAAAGATGAAAGGACAGGAGTCTTTTCAATTGATCAGGATAGAAAATTAGATTTTATCCGGGCGAACGTTTGAAAAAATACTTCTCAACAAATGCGACATAAATCGGCATGTTAATGTAACAGCACTTTCAAGTACACTTGTAAAATTCACATATGTATTTACAAAAGTATAAAGGGATAACGAATCATGTCAATATGAATCGTACACATATGTTGTCAACCTACGATTCGAAATATGTCACAAATGTATTAGGTGTAAAAATGCTGCATCAGATAAAAGTTCAACTTTTTAAATTGTAACGGGCATCAATTTATATATATGTAACAGTTAAAGAGGGTAGTGTTTAAATAAATAAAGCAAAATTATACAAAGTAGAAAATTACGGTCATTATTCACTATGTATAAATATACAAGTATTGTAAATAGGTTTATGTAGCTCTATATTAAGTGTTTGCAATGTTTAAGTAAAGTACAATTAGTGACACACCCCATTGTTTGCCCAAATAATGTCTTTTTCTGCTATAAATACACTTTTAAGTATTGTATTCTAATGTATTATAGTATTCATATGAAGTTGTATATGTAGTATTGTTAGAGGTTTTCAAGTTTGTGTGGCATTTACATTTAGTAAAAAGTAGTTGTTAAATTCGAAAAGAATATTTACATTTGTTGTTGAAGTATACACGAAGTCTGTTGGACGCATGACAAATGTATCTTCACAACACACCTTAAAAAATGAAAGACCGAATTAAAAATTTTATCGATGCAAAAGGAATCTCCGCCGGCGAACTGGCTGCAGTTCTTGACGTGCAACGATCTAATATCTCACATATTCTTAATGGCAGGAATAAACCAGGTGCTTCATTCATTGAGAAGTTATTACTGGAATTCCCTGATTTAAACGCTCGCTGGCTGCTTACCGGTGAGGGAGACATGTTTAGTGGACAAGTATCAACAGATAATAGTCCGCAACAAAAGCTTCCTATAGTTGAGGAAGTAAGAAAACAGCAGCCTTTAGCTGAAAAGCCAGTGGCGAAGAACATTATTACGGAGGAGAATAGTAAAGCATCAATGACGGCTTCAGATAGCGAAATAGACAAAATGGTTATTATATACCGTGATGGTACATTTAATATATATAAACAACGCTAGGAAATTAGACAGGTAATGTATAAAGCAAGTAGTAACATATTACTATATAATATAACTTACCTACAATGAAGTTTTGCATAACCACAGTGATAATCGAAAGAATTAGACCCGGTGGTTTTAATAATAAATAGAATAAAAACATTTGTATATTATATGTTGTAGAGAATTGTAATCGTTTTTACTAAAAGGTATTTGATCTCCAAACGGTGATTAAACCAGAGTAACAAAGAGGGCTGTAGTATTACGGTCCTCTTTTGTTTATATGTAAATTCACAATTTAGTATAGTTGGTGCTTACAAATGTAACATGCCTAAATCGTTAATATTTAATGCGATTAGAAACAAAAGTAAACTTTTTACAAAAATAATTTCAAAAACGTTTGCATATGTGAATTATTGTCTTCATATTTGTAACAACAAAAGTAAACAACAATACGACAGGATGATTAAAACAATATAGATTCAATTTACAAACCCAATTTAAGTTGATAAATCCAGAAGTCGCTTGGCCACTAGTAATAGTGGCCATTTCTGGTTTGTAGAAGTATGTTATTGCGAAATGGATTTAATAGTAAAAAAGTAAAATATTGTTTTGGAAATGTAAATTTTATTAATACATTTGTACACATATAAACAAAGACCCTTATTTTTTACCTAATTTAAATATTACATAGAAGGCCGTTATTCAACGGTCTTTTCTTTTTGTATCAATTCTAAGCGCGAAATTCAACGATTATTCTATTATCTTTGCGGCAAAATCAGAATACATGCCAAAAAAGTTTGTTAAAGAATTCAACGTAATTGAAAATAGTGCGCTAAACGCTACAAACTTTCTTATCAAAGTACAGTCGGATACCGAACTTCCGGAGATAAAACCAGGACAATTTGTAAATATTGAAATTAAGGAAGCGGAAGAGATCTTTCTTCGCCGGCCTTTCTCAGTATTTGAAGTGGATTACGAGAATGATGTAATCTCGATGATTGTTAAAATACTGGGGAGAGGATCGCGTAAATTAACGGAGATTAAAGCGGGAAGTAAGCTTAGTATGGTTTATCCACTGGGAAAAACGTTTACGTATCCGTCAGCAGACGATAAAATCTTGCTGATTGGTGGTGGTAGCGGAGTTGCGCCAATGCTTTTCTTAGCCAAAGAATCGGGTTTGCCGGTAGAAAATGTCGACATTTTATTGGGAGCTCGCTCAAAAGAAGACCATATAAATGTAGATGACTATAAAAAGTATGCGAGTTTACATTATGCATCAGAAGACGGTTCGCTTGGTGAAAAGGGATTTGTAACGCAGCATTCGGTATTTACCGATAACTTAAATTCATACACTAAAATATATGCTTGTGGCCCGGATGGAATGATGCGAGCCATTGCAAAAGAGGCAAAAGCTGCCAATGTATTTTGCGAAGTATCGCTCGAGAACCTTATGGCTTGCGGTTTTGGGGTGTGTTTGTGCTGCATTGAGCCCACAAACAAAGGAAATCAATGTGTGTGTACTGATGGTCCGGTGTTTAACATTAATGATTTGAAATGGTAGATTTAAAAGTAAAATTACACGATATAGAATTTAAAAATCCGGTAACACTGGCATCGGGAACCTGCGGATTTGCACGCGAAACAGCTGAATTCTTTGAACCAGGCTTGCTTGGAGGTTATTTTCTGAAAGGAACAACGCTTAAAAACCGCGATGGTAATAACTATCCGCGAATGGCCGAAACGCCATCGGGCATGTTAAATGCGGTGGGTTTACAAAATAAAGGCATCGATTACTTTATTGAAAACATTTATCCTGATATTGTTGACTATGATACACAATTGATTATAAATGTAAACGGATCTACCGTTGAAGATTACATTGCTTTAACCGAGAAAGTTAACGAGCTGGATAAAATTAATGCCATTGAGTTGAATATCTCTTGCCCTAACGTTAAAGAAGGCGGAATGGCCTTTGGTGTTAGCTGTCCGGGAGCAGAGATGGTTACCCGCGAAGTGCGCAAAGTTTACGATAAAACAATGATAGTAAAACTATCGCCAAATGTTACCGACATTACAGAAATAGCCAAGGCCGTAGAAGGACAGGGGGCTGATGCTGTGTCGTTAGTAAACACTTTCCTGGGAATGGCCATTGACGCCGAAAAAAGAACGCCGCTTTTATCTACAATAACCGGCGGATTATCAGGTCCGGCTATAAAACCAATTGCATTACGTATGGTTTGGCAGGTTGCCAATGCCGTAAAAATTCCGGTTGTAGGAATTGGTGGTATAATGAATGCTGCCGATGCCATAGAGTTTATGCTGGCAGGAGCTTCGGTTGTACAGGTTGGTACGGCAATATTTAAAGATCCGATGATTCCGGTGAAGATTGTTGAAGGCATCGAAGATTATCTGAAACGCCACAATATGCAGTCTGTCAATGAATTAATTGGTGGTTTACAAGTGTAGTATACATTTGTCACATTACACTTCTGTATATAACTTTTGTCATTCGATAAAATCTATCTGAGATAAATACTATTTAGTACGATTTTCCCCGATTTTAGCTGTTAAAATACATTTAACTCTATTTTTGCACAAAATTAAAATTGCAATCTGAACATTTCAATTTTAGTTCTGTTGTTATAAGTGCAAATAGCAAAACATAGATTTAAAGTATTTATTATGGCAAGTTTTAATATCGTTATGCCTAAACTGGGCGAAAGTATCCAGGAAGGCACCATTACTAAATGGTTCGTAAAAGAGGGAGATACTATTGAAGAGGATGACATGCTCTTCGAAGTTGCTACTGACAAAGTAGATTCAGAGATCCCGTCGCCAGTAGATGGCGTAATCACAAAAATTAATTATGAGGAAGATAGTCTGGTTGCAGTTGGCGAAGTTCTGGCTGTTGTAAGTCTTGATGGTGAGGTTGAAGAAACTGAACCGGAAGCGACTGATAGCAAAGAGGAAACTGCAAAAACAGACGAGGCACCTGCAAAAGCAGAAACAACCGATGCTTCGGTTGATGACAGTAGAAAACTTTCAAACCGTTTCTATTCTCCTTTGGTAAAAACCATTGCCAAAGAAGAAAATGTTTCGTTTGACGAGTTGGAAAGCATTGAAGGATCGGGCGTTGGAGGCCGCGTTCAGAAGAAAGATATTATGGCCTACCTGGAAAGCAGAGACAGTTCTGCAGCCCAGAAAGAAAGCAAACCAGCAGCTCCAGCCGCACCGGCTGTTGAGAAGAAAGCCGCACCTCCGGTTTCAGTGGGAGCCAACGATACTGTTGTTGAAATGGATCGTGTTCGTAAACTGATTGCAGATCACATGGTGATGTCGAAACAAGTTTCGCCACACGTTACTTCAGTGGTTGAAGCCGATGTTACCGATCTTGTAATCTGGAGAAACAAAAACAAAGATGCTTTCCAGAAAAAATATGGCGACAAAATTACGTTCATGCCAATTTTCACGGAGGCAGTTGCTGCTGCTTTAGCTGAATTTCCAATGGTGAACTCATCTGTAAACGGTGATCAGATCGTTATGAAAAAAGATGTAAACGTGGGAATCGCTGTTGCTAAACCCGATGGAAACCTGATCGTTCCTGTAATTAGAAATGCAGAACAACGTAACCTGGTTGGTTTAACAAAAGAGTTGAACCGACTGGCTGATGCAGCACGTAACAATAAACTTGATCCATCAGAAATTCAGGGTGGAACATTTACTATAACCAATTTCGGGTCGTTCGGAAATATTATCGGAACACCAATTATCAACCAACCGCAAGTTGCTATTCTGGCAACAGGAATTATCGAGAAAAAACCAGCCGTTCTGGAAACTCCAAGCGGCGATGTAATTGCAATTCGTTACAAAATGTACCTGTCGTTATCCTACGATCACCGTATTATCGATGGTGCACTGGGAGGAGCTTTCCTGCGTCGCATTGCTGATCATCTGGAACAATTTGATATAAACCGCGCAATATAATTTATTATGAAGGATTTAAAAGTACCAAAGCAATATACAATTAAGAAAACTCCGAAGGAGACTTTAGAGAGTTGGTACCGGTTAATGAAAGTTGGCCGTGCACTCGACGAAAAAGCGCCCAACTACCTGAAACAAGCCATTGGCTGGTCTTACCATGCTCCTTATGCCGGTCATGATGGAATTCAGCTGGCTATCGGACAGAATTTTGAGCAAAAGAAAGACCATTTATATATGTATTATCGCGATATGTTGACTGCTCTTGCGGGCGGAATGACATCGGAAGAGATCATATTAAACGGTATTTCAAAGGCAACCGATCCATCGAGTGGTGGTCGCCACATGTCGAATCACCTGGCAAAACCTGAGTGGAACATGCACAGTGTGTCGTCGGCAACCGGAAACCACACTTTGCACGCTGTTGGAACCGGACGCGCTATTAAATACTATGGCGAGAAAGCGGTTTCTATCAGTAGCCAGGGCGAATCGTCGGTTAGTGAAGGTTACGTTTACGAGGCCATTACCGGTGCCGATAAAGAAGAATTGCCTGTAATTTTTGTGGTTCAGGATAATGGTTATGGTATTTCGGTACCTAAAAAAGACCAGACAGCACAACGAAAAGTGGCCAATAACTTCACAGGATTTAAAAACCTGCGCATCATTCATTGTAACGGTAAAGATGTTTTCGATTCGATGAACGCCATGGCAGAAGCCAAACGTTATGCCATCGAGGAGAGCAAACCTGTATTGCTGCAGGCCAACTGTGTACGTATGGGATCGCACTCCAACTCTGATGATCATTTGCTTTATCGTTCAGATGCGGAAAGAAATTATGTAGTGGAATACGATCCGCTGGCAAAATACAGAAGGTTGTTATTGCGTTACGAGCGATTCACTGAAGAAGAGCTGGATAAGATTGATGCTGAAGTAAAAGCTGAAATTAAAGCTTCTCACAAAGCCGCTATGGCTGCTCCGGATCCGGATCCTGCTTCGATTTACGATCATGTATTTTCTGATCCGTTTGTATCGGAGAAATATCCGGAAGGATTACATAACCAGAAAGAAGGTGATAAGACAAAATTTATCACAGCACTTAACGAGACTTTAAAGGCAGAATTCCGTCATAACCCTGATACTTTTATCTGGGGGCAGGATATGGCCAACAAAGATAAAGGCGGTATTTTCAACGTATCGAAAGGTATGCAGGCCGAGTTTGGCGATAAGCGTGTATTTAACGGTCCGATTGCTGAGGATTTTATCCTTGGAACGGCTAACGGAATGTCGCGCTACCACGAGAAAATTCGTGTAGTTGTTGAAGGTGCTGAGTTTGCCGATTATTTCTGGCCGGCAATGGAACAGTACGTTGATACCAGTCACGATCTGTGGCGATCGAACGGTAAATTTTCGCCAAATGTAACCATTCGCCTGGCGTCAGGTGGTTATATCGGCGGTGGAATGTACCACTCGCAAAACATTGAAGGTTCGCTGGCTGCCATTCCGGGAGTACGTATTGTTTATCCGTCGTTTGCTGATGATGCAGCCGGATTGTTGCGTACATCATTACGCTCGGAAGGTTTAACCATGTTTATGGAGCCAAAAGCACTTTACCAGGATCCGAAAGCTGCAACTGTAGTACCTGATGATTTTGAGGTGCCGTTCGGAAAAGCTCGTGTTCGCCGTGAGGGTAGTGATCTTACCATTATTACTTATGGAAACACAACTCACTTAAGTCTTGACGCTGCTAATAAACTGGCAGAAGAAGGTGTGGCTAATGTTGAAGTTATCGATTTGCGTTCACTGATTCCGCTGGATGAAGAAACCATTTTGAACTCGATCAAGAAAACCAACAAAGTATTGGTTGTTCACGAAGACAAAGTGTTTGGTGGTTTTGGTGGCGAGTTAAGCGCGCTTATCAACGAAAAAGGTTTTGAATACCTTGATGCACCTATTAAACGTGTAGGTTCGCCATTTACGCCGGTTGGTTTCAACCGTATTTTGGAGAAAGCGATCTTACCAAATACAGAGCGTATTTACACAGCAGCAAAAGAATTAATTGAATACTAAAAATCGGAAAAATGAGTAAAACCGCAATTATATACAGTTACAATACTCAAAAATCGAAAAAGGTAGCAGAGAAAGTGATTGCTGCTTTTGGTGAGAAAGAGATTGAAGCAGTTAATGCTGAAGAGCTTAGCAAAGATGTGTTGAATAAATACAACAATTTTATTCTTAGCGCACCAACCTGGTTCGACGGCGAATTACCCAACTACTGGGATGAGTTTGTACCTGATCTGGAAGAAATGGACCTTAAAAAGAAGAAGTTTGCAATCTTCGGATTAGGCGACCAGAAAGGATATACAGAGAATTTCTGTGATGCAATTGGTTTATTGGCCGAAATACTTGAAGAGTGTGGAGCAACTATCGTTGGACAGACTTCGGTTGAAGGTTATACCTTCGAAGCATCGCGTGCTCAACGAGGCGATAATTTTATCGGATTGCCGATTGACCAGGAAAACCAGGCTCGTAAAACAAAACAACGGGTAGAAGACTGGGTAGAACAACTCAAAAAAGAGTTTAAATAGATGAAAATCGATTAGAGAAAAACTCTTGCTATATAAGGTTTTTCTATTTGCATAAAGGCCGTTGGTGTTGACCAATGGCCTTTTTTGCGTTAAGTATACAAATGTGTAATATGCGAAAAGCCTGTAACAATGCGAGTTTATGAATAGTTGCAGTGATTGATATTTTTGTAAATTACAAATGTGCTACACAATGATTTACAAATGTATTCACTTTTGTAAACTAAGTAATTACCATTTAGCGCTACTAAAAGTTTTTTGATATTTTGAGTTACTGATCAGTTAATTTTAAATAGACTCAGGAAATCGATTTAATTATTGTTAAACAGGATAGGGTTTTTAAAAGCTCATTGTTATTAACTATTTGCTATATCGGTTAAATTGCCGGTTCATTAGTTTACGGTTCGTATTAATTGATTAATTTTGTGGCTTCGAATTATAAATAAATTTACCGTGCCTGAAACTAGATACATATTTGTTACCGGTGGAGTTACTTCGTCGTTGGGAAAAGGTATTTTAGCCTCGTCGCTAGCCAAGTTGCTACAATCTCGTGGTTATAATGTTACCATTCAAAAATTGGATCCGTATATTAACGTTGATCCCGGAACGCTAAATCCGTATGAACACGGAGAGTGTTTTGTTACCGAAGACGGAGCCGAAACCGACCTCGATCTGGGACATTACGAGCGTTTCTTAAATACTGCAACATCGCAGGCGAACAACGTAACAACCGGAAGAATTTACCAATCGGTTATCGATAAAGAACGCCGGGGTGATTACCTCGGAAAAACCGTTCAGATTATTCCTCATATTACCGACGAAATTAAACGGAGAATTAAAATTCTCGGATCAAAAGGTAAATACGATATCGTGATCACTGAGATTGGCGGTACGGTAGGCGACATTGAATCGTTACCTTATATTGAGGCAGTTCGTCAGTTGAAATGGGAATTGGGAAGCCGCGCTATGGTTATTCACTTAACGCTGGTTCCTTACCTGTCGGCAACAGGCGAGTTAAAAACCAAGCCTACACAGCACTCGGTAAAAATGTTGCTCGAAACCGGAGTTCAACCCGATATTCTGGTACTTCGTACCGAGCACGATATTGAATTATCGGTTCGCCAAAAAGTTGCATTGTTCTGTAACGTTGGATTAGAATCTGTAATTCAATCGGTTAACGTGCCAACAATTTACGATGTTCCGTTAAAAATGTTGGAAGAAAAGCTGGATATCACTGTATTGAAAAAGCTTGGCTTAACTATTAACGAAGAAATTGATCTTTCGGCATGGAACGATTTCCTTGCACGTCATAAAAACCCAACGCAAACCGTTGAAATTGGTTTGGTTGGAAAATATGTGGAATTACACGACGCTTACAAATCAATTGCTGAAGCGCTGGTACACGCCGGAGCTGAAAACAGATGCAAAGTAAATATTAACTGGATTCACTCAGAAGAACTGAGCCCTGAGAATATTGATGAGCAACTGAAAGACATGAACGGAATTATCGTTGCTCCGGGATTTGGTCATCGTGGAATGAAAGGAAAAATTCTGGCAGCACAATATGCCCGCGAAAACAACATCACTTTCCTTGGTATTTGTTTAGGTATGCAGGTTGCAGTTATCGAGTTTGCACGAAATGTAATTAATCTGGAAAATGCAGACTCATCAGAAATGAATCCAAAAACTCCACATCCGGTAATCGACCTTATGGAACAACAAAAAGGCATTACCAATTATGGTGGAACAATGCGTTTGGGAGCCTACGAATGTCGTATTATCGACGAGAGCTCAAACGTCAGCAAGGCATACAATAAATTAACGGTTCACGAAAGACACCGTCATCGTTACGAATTTAACGAAACATACCGTCAGCAATATATCGATGCAGGAATGGTTCCAACCGGAATCAACCCGGATACTGATTTGGTGGAGATTGTAGAAATTCCTGAACATAAGTGGTTTGTGGGTGTTCAATTCCACCCGGAATACAGAAGTACGGTATTAAATCCCCATCCGTTGTTTATTGATTTTATTAAGAACTCATTACCTGAATAATAGAAAATGGATAAAAAATCGATTATTGGAATCGTTTTAATCTTTGTGATCCTGGTTGTATTTTCATTGATCAACCAGCCATCGAAAGAAGAAGTTGAAGCTGCGAAGCAACGACGCGATTCCATAGCACAAGTTGAAGCACAGCAAGCGCTGGAGCTGCAGAAAATGCAGCAACAGCAAGAACAGCAAAATGCGGCTATGGAAGCCGACACTGCTGTTCAAAATCAAATAATGCAACAAAAAGCAGAGGAACTTGGTGTTTTTGGTGCCGCATCAGTTGGTACCGAAGAGTTTACCACCCTCGAAAATAACCAGATAAAAATTACCTTCTCGAACAAAGGGGGACGTATTTACTCGGTTGAGCTGAAAGACTATAAAAGATACGATTCAACACAATTAGTTCTTTTTGATGGTCCTGAAACTCTGTTTGGTCTGAATTTCTTTGCACAAAACAGAAGTATCAGCACTGATAACCTGTACTTTGAGCAAGTTGGTGGTGCTAAAAATGTAAGCATCAGCGGACCACAAGTTCCAAAAGGCGACGAAGGAAAGATTAAGTTTAATAATGAAAATCCGGGTGGAGCAGAATCGGTAACTTTCCGTTTAGAAGTAGCACCGGGTAAATTTATAGCGTACACTTATACCTTAGCTTATAACTCGTTTATGGTTGACTTTGACGTGAACATGCAGGGTATGGACAGCTATATTTCGCGAAATCAATCGTACCTCAATTTTAGCTGGGCTTTCGATGTTCCGCGTCAGGAACACTATTCTCGTTTTGGTGAAGACCGCTATACTTATATGACCTATAAGTTTTTTGAAGACGAGGTTGATAACCTGGATAAAAACAAATCGGACGAAGAAAACCTTTCAACAAGCGTTAAATGGATCGGTTTTAAGCAGTTATTCTTTAACTCTACTATAATTGGCGACGAAGCATTCCCGAATGCGATGGTACGTCAGGAAAAGTACGATTACGAAGACAACCATAATTATTTAGGAAATTTCAGAGCTGATATTGCCATTCCTTTCAACGGAACACAAAATGAAAAGATTGGTTTGCAGTTTTATTTTGGCCCTAACCACTATCAAACCCTAAAACAATACGGTCTTGATATGGAGCGCCAGATTGATCTGGGATACGCCATTGTACGTCCGGTTAACCGTTACGTCATTATTCCGGTATTTAACTGGTTACGTCGTTCTATCGACAACTTTGGTATCATCATCCTGCTGCTTACGCTGATGATTAAAGTGGTACTGTTCCCGTTTACTTACAAATCATACATGTCGCAGGCCAAAATGCGTGCATTAAAGCCTGAGGTTGATGAGATAAATGCCAAATTTCCGGGGCAGGAGAAAGCCATGGAAAAACAACAGGCAACAATGGCGCTGTACCGAAAGGCCGGCGTGAATCCGATGGGAGGTTGTTTGCCGATGGTATTACAGATGCCAATCCTGTTTGCAATGTTCTTTTTCTTCCCAACATCAATCGAGTTAAGAGGGCAGAGTTTCTTGTGGGCACACGATTTATCAACCTATGATTCGATTCTGAGCTGGGATTTTACCATTCCGCTGATCGGAAACTTTATGGGTAACCACCTGAGCTTATTTACGATATTAATGACCATTACAACGATCATTTCTACGAAGCTAAGCCAGTCGGCTACTACCAGCCAGGGAATGCCGGGAATGAAAACCATGATGTATATTATGCCATTAATGTTCTTCTTCCTGTTGAACAGCTATCCATCAGGTTTGAGTTACTACTATTTCCTTGCCAACTTGATTACTATTGGCCAGACTTACCTGATCCGCTCGTTTGTTGACGACGAAAAGATTAGAGCACAGCTGCAAGCCAATAAAAAGAAACCAGCGAAAAAGCAGTCGAACTTCCAGAAGCGTTTGGAAGAAATGGCTAAACAACGCGGGGTGCAAGCACCAAAAAGAAAATAATCAACGATTAAATATTGAAAAGCCGGCTAAGAGTTTCTTAGCCGGCTTTTTTTTGAAAGTCCAATAAAATAAATAGCGAAAATCTACTTCAAAATTTATGGACTCACCCTGATTGTGCCTTCGACACAATCGTCCCTCTCTTCATGAACCTTAGATTTGCGAAGATATTTTTTGATGGAATGGAAAGGATTAATTTTGAGTATAAACCAAGATATTAAAAAGAA
>NZ_CAJXTC010000021.1 GCF_913060805.1 uncultured Draconibacterium sp. | reverse complement strand
CGCATGGTGTAATGCGTTTTGGCCTTTTTAGCGCCTGTTGCCTCGTAAATTGCAATAATTTTCGGGTTGAAATCACCTGCCCACGACAACTCAACTTCGGTGTAATGTTTGTGCGATTTCTGTTTCATTATCTGTTCCTGGTGCCAGAAAATTCCTGATTCGATACCGGCACGCTGGTATTTTGGATCAACCCCCATCAAAAAGATCCTGGTGCGATTCATCACCTTTTTCTTTTTGTAATAAAAGAACTTTAAAATACCGGGTAAATTCAGTTTGCCGTTAAGTTTTATCAATAGCTGATTAATGTCCGGAATCATCACAAACATAGCAATCGGCTTATCTTCTGCGTACGCAAACCAGATCATTTCAGGATCAAGAATCGCTTTCGATTCGGTAAGAAAATCATACAGATCGTCCGGATCAAGCGGTTTGTAATGTTCATGATCTGACCAGGCCGCATCGTAAATGGTACAAAAATCTTTTACGAACTTATCGGTTTGTTTAAAATCGAAATGTTTGAACTGGTATTGCGGTTTTTTAGCCACCCAGCCGGCAATTTTCCAGAAACGCTCGGGAAACGGGACAGTGTAATCGAGGTGGAAACAATACTGCTCGAAATACACTTCGAAACCAAAGTTGCGAAACAGCTTTTCGTAATACTTAGGATTGTAAGGCATTCCAAAACCCTGCGGCATAAAACCATCAACCAGTAACCCCCAGTTTACGTAGTTCTCGCCAAAATTTATCGGGCCGTCCATGGCTTCCATGCCATTTTCTTTGTTCCAATCGGCAGCCGCTTTAAAAAGTGTATTTGCTGCTTCCTGGTCGTCGATGCACTCAAAAAAACCACAGCCACCTGTTGGTTGCTCGTAAGTTTTTGCCAGGTTGAAATTTATAAATGCAGCAATCCGACCGATTAAATTCCCTTTATCGTCAACTAAAATCCAACGAATAGCTTTTCCATTCCGAAAGGTTTTGTTCTTTTTCGGATCAAAAATTCCCTCAACCATCCCCTGCAAAGGAGCGGCCCAGTTTGGATCATTCTTATAAATGATGTGTGGTACTTTATGAAATTGTTTCTTCGTCTTTTTGTCAACGACCTCTAGTAACTGCATCTGTCAAATTTGTCGCAATAATAGTTTAAAAAATACAATCTGTGCCAATTTTATTCAATAATCGGTGCCCGTACAAATTCTTTGTCCCGATCGAATAAATAGCGCATTGTGCAGTGGGTTTGTGTGCGGTCGGCGCCAAACGATTTAAACATGGCATTCATCTTCGGATTAAAATCTCCGATCCAGCTCATTTCCATATCGTCGTACCACTTTTTTCGTAGCATTACTTTTTTGAGATGATGGAAAATTGCCGATTCAATTCCCTTGCCCTGGTAACCCGGAACCACACCCAAAACAATTACCCGACAACGAGTAATAGTTTTTCGTTTTTTTAGATACAGCAGTTTTAATCCTTGCCATAAACTCAGTTTGCCGGTTTTTAATTTTTGCAGAATCTGGTTCAAATCAAGTATCTGCATAAAAAAAGCAATGGGCTTTCCGTTGTGGTAGGCGTACCAAATAAATTCCTCATCGAGAATAATTTTTGCACTCGACAACATATCTTTCAACAACTGAAATTTAATCGGCTTGTAATTGCCATGATTTCCCCAGGCCTTTTCATGTATCTCAAGAAAATCACGAATACATTTATCTTGATTTTTAAACGAAAAATGCTCGAACGAATAACCCGGTTTTTTCGCCACCCATTCTGCAATTTTCCAGAACCGATCGGGCAAGTCGGGATTTGTTATATCAAGCGAGTAACTGTATTGCTCGTAGTAAGTTTTAAAACCGTAAGCTGCAAATAAATCGTTGTAATACGGTGGGTTGTAGTTCATACCAAAAGTTTGTGGTTTAAACCCGTCTTTTAGCATTCCCCAGAAAAAGAAGTTCTCATCGAAATTTACCGGGCCATCCATGGCTTCCATACCTTTTTCTTTCAGCCAATCGCGTGCAGTGTCGAAAAGTTTAAATGCCGCTTCTTCGTCGTTTACACACTCAAAAAAACCACAACATCCGGTGGGCTGATCGTAGCCCGAAGAATAATCATCGTCGTAAAAGGCGGCAATCCGACCTACTAATTTCCCATTGTTTTTTAATACCCAACGCCGTGCATCGCCTTTTTTGAAACGCCCGTTCTTTTCCGGATCAAAAGTATTTTCGACCATCATCCGAAGTTGGGGGATCCAATTCCGATCCTTCTTGTAAATTATTTCCGGTACTTTATGAAAATCATCAACCAGGTTTTTACCGGTAACCTGAATAACCTCCATACCTTTCTGGTTTATGGTTGAACAATATTCGAAAATAATACTTCGCCGTTAAAAATGAAAAAAGGACTTACCCTTTCATTCAGAATAAGTCCTCTTTTAAAATTGAATTGAGCTATCTTAATCTCGGCTCGCCAGTTTTGACAGCAGACGCAAGATTTCGAGGTACAACCAAATTAGTGTTACCATTAATCCGAAAGCCCCGTACCATTCCATATATTTTGGAGCGCCAGACTCTGCAGCCCGCTCGATAAACGAAAAGTCGAGTACTAGGTTCAGTGCTGCAACAGCAACAACAACCAGGCTAATTCCGATGCTGAGGTTTGAATTGCCGTACAAAAACGACATTTCGGCACCAAACATTCCGGCAATAAAGCTGACAAAATATACCAGTGCAATACCGGCTGTAGCAGCAAAAACGCCCATCATAAATTTTTGTGTCACCTTAATAATTCCCGAGCGATACAAAAACAGCATCACCATAAAAACGGCCAGCGTAAGCATTACGGCACGCATTACAACTCCTGAATATTGCATCTCGAATATGGCTGAGATTCCGCCAAGGAACAGCCCTTCGAAAATAGCATAAATTGGCGCCGAAATACCCGAACTCTGCGGGCGAAATACCGTTACCAAAACGGTAATAAATCCACCTATTCCGCCAATTGCCAACCACGGTCCAACAGCAGCTAAACCGGCTTCAGGATTTGTGGCAACAGCTTCAAAAAACTTATTCCAGGTAAATACTGCACCGGCAATTACCAACAGCAACATTAATGCTGTTTTATTAATGGTTCCGTTTACAGTCATTACATCCGACTGCATTGTATAATCTCTGCTAAAAACTTTTTCTTTTAAAACAGGATTTGAAGATTTTGATAGATTCATCATTTTATTCAATTAAACGTTCAGTGCTCAGTTTATTGTTTTACTGAGTCGTGACAATGATAACAAAGAACCTGCCATGAAGTTTCGGCATGACAGCTTTGCAGTTAAAGAAAGTTAATTAGTCAAAATTGCAAGACACAAGTTGCGAGTATCAAGGATCCAGTATCCAGTGAGCTATTCCTTAAATTGCTCCTGAAAATACTCACTGGTTAACTCTTCAAATAAACTCTCGCCAAGCTTCACTGCATTTTCCGATTCGCTCAACTGAAACTCTTTTGCCAACTCAATACACTGTTCATTCAGCATTTTCGAGCGGCTTCCCATTCCAACAACCGAACGATAGATTGGCGTATACAATTTTTTGTCTTTCGCCAGTGTAATCAGCTCGTCGAAAAAAGGCTCGAACATTTCGTCGATAGCTTTTTTGTCAGCTATTGCCAATCGCCCAATCAGGTGAACTCCGGTAAAACGCACCAGGTGTTTTTTGCCGCGGCACCACTCCAGCGCTTTTACAAAAGCAAATTTGCTTTTCACCCACAAATTTGTTGAGGCTTGTTCGGCAATCTCGATATTCTCGAAACTTTTTGTCCAGAAATCCATCTGTTCTTCGGTTACCTCTTCCGGGTTATCAATTAAGGTAGCCAGAATCATGGTTTCGCGCCACTGTTTGTTCCAAAGTTTTAGCGCCAGCAAATGATCAGCATCGTACGCTTCGGCAATTTCGCGCAAATCGAGCAAGGAAACTCCCCAATTCATTTTGTAGGAAATCCCGCGTTCGTTCATCGCTGTCGCAACTTCTCCGCTTTGACGCAGACGGATCACTTTTATCAGCTGCTGAAATTTCTTTTCTGTTTCGTGATTATCGAGAATAAAATCCATTATTGCTACTTTGCGTTTTACTGTTCAACGAACAAAAATATAAAAAGCACCTGTATTTCTTTGTTTTCGCGAAAAAGCTTAATCAAAGCAATTATTTTTATGATATTTACATAAAATAAAACACCGCGTTTTAAGTGCATGAGCCTTTCCAGCTATTTCAGAAATATTATCCGCCGGTTTAACCAAAGTGAGTTTTATAAAAACATTGCTTCGCTGTTTACCGGAATGGTGCTGGCCCGTGCTGTTCCATTTTTATTCGCGCTGGCAATTGCACGTTTGTATGCACCCGAACAGTTTGGCGATTTTGTACTTTACCTTACAATAGCCTCGGTGCTTTCCATCATATCCACCGGCAAATACGAAAAAGCAATTATCCTGGTTGAGACCTCAAACGAACGGAAATTAATCGGGAGTTTTGCCCAGAAAATAAATGCTGCCGTAAACTTAATTGCACTTGCTGTAGTTGGCTTATCTATCCTGGTTTGGCAGCCAGAAGAAAGCGAAAAAATACATTTGTTACTTGTTCCGTTTTACGCTTACTTTTTTAGTGCCATTCAACTGATCCGGAATATTTACATCAGCAAAAAGCAGTTTAACCGGCTATCGGTTTTAGAAATAACGAGAGCGATTTTAACGGGCGTTTTGCAATGCTCATTTTTTCTCTTCCCGTCAACCGGGTTATTTTTAGGAGCTGTAATCGCTCAGCTTTTCACCTTTTTTGTATTCTCGTTTCGGGTTGAGGAAGCAAGTTTGTTTCGCCTCGGAAAATTTAATATGGAAGAAAAGGCACTGGCACAACGCTACATTAAATTTCCGAAATTTTCGATCCTTTCAGAGGTGATGAATTTTGTAAGCAGTCAACTACCGGTCTTTCTTTTTAAACCGTTTTTTGGCGATAAAATGCTGGGGCTATATTCTTTTTCGCACCGCTACATCAGTGTGCCGGTTCAGTTGCTAAGCATTTCCATTTCCAGCGTTTATATCCAAAATGCAAAAACGCTCGAACAAACACCTGCCAAATTAAAAGAACTTACCTACTCCCTTTTCCGAAAACAAGTTTTGCTTGGCATCATTCCATTTGCCATACTTGGTTTTTGGGGGCAACAACTTTTCATCATATTTTTTGGAGAAGAATGGGCATTCTCTGGTTACCTGGCCCAGTTTATTGCGCCCTGGCTTTATTTTGTAATGCTGGGTTCGCCGCTTTCGGCAATCCTGATCGTTAAGGAAAAACAAAACGTATCGATGTGGTACAACATATTTTTGCTCATTGCCCGCATTGCCAGTTTACTGGTTGGAGGATTGATCTTAAAAGATGTTGTTTCCACCCTAATTTTGTATAGTTTGTCGGGGGTGGTATTTTTCGCGTTTTTAACGATTTACTCCTTGTTTTTGGCAGGCGTAAATTTGAAACAGGCGGGAGTTTACTTTTTAAAAATGGTACTTTTGATCATTCCAATTGCACTGCTTAAAATCTGGTTGTAAGAATGTTGTATCTCAAAAAATATAGTTGGACGACAGAAAAAAATGTCAGTGTTACCGGCTTTGCCTGGCTGGGCGAAGAATATTTTGATGGACAGGATTTTGCAGCACAAACACAAAAACACACCGCTAATTTTAGGCAATTTAAAGATTTTATTTCCCGATTGAACGGACAATTCTCTATCGTTGTAAACAACGAAAATGAAACCTGGGGCACGTGTTGTCACACCTGGAGTTTTCCGTTATTCTATAAAATAGACAAGGATAATTTTTTCATCAGCGACCAACCCGAAAAATTACAGCAAATAAAGGCTGACGAAGAAATTGATGCATTTGCATCCTCTTATTTTTTGCAATTTGGCGTAACGCCTTTTCAACAGACACTGCACAAAACCATCGCACAAATTCAACCTGGCGAAATTATTAGGTTCAAAAATAATTCGGAGGAAATAAATTCTGATTTTGCATTTCAACTTCAACAAAAACCAATTGCAGAACGCACTACAAAATATATTGCAACTCATTTCCGAACCGTTTTTGAAAAGTACTACAAGCAAATAAAAAACAAACAAATATTACTGCCGCTTACACGTGGCTACGACTCGCGTTTACTGGCTTGTCTACTGGCAGAGTTCGGTCACAAAAATGTGCTATGTGCCACATGGGGAAGAAAAAATAATAGCGAAAAACAGACTGCCCAAAAGGTGGCCGAAAAGCTTGGATTTAAGTACCGGTTTATTGAGTACAACGAAGAGTTGATTAATAATTTTAAAAGCGACCCGACATTTACCAACTATGCAAATTACGCGGGGCACTACTCGTCGATGCCGTATTTGCAGGATTACTTTTCCATAAAATTGCTGAAAGAACAAAAGCTCATCGACGAAAATACGGTGGCGCTGCCCGGTCATCCCGGCGATTTTTTACGAGGCGCCCACCTTAATAATTCAATCCTCAATCTGGAAGTATCGGAACTGGGAACTGCCTTGATAAAAACATTGGGAACTTCACTTCCGGCAAAACCTGAATTTAAAGCAACCCTGCAGGAAATCCTCGAAGAAAATCTTTTAAAACAGAAAAATATCTCTCCGGCTGAAGCCTACGAATTTTGGGATTTACAGGAGCGGCAGTGTAAGTTTATCAGCAACTCCAACCAGGTTTATTCCTTTTTCGGAGTTGATGTTTTAATGCCACTGTTTGATAAAGAAAGCCCTCAGTTTTTTGCCGGTATAAATGCCCGAAACAAAAACCGTGAGCAACTTTACAACCAAACGCTCGAAGATCATTTTTTCAAAAAACACGGAGTTGATTTTGATTTAAAGCAAATTGCAGATCAGGAAAACTCAAAACTCCAGAGGCTAAAAAACGGGATTATTAAAGCAGCACCACATCACTTAAAAACCTTGTATTACCCCATGAACGACGGAATTTTTTACCGCGAAATAACCGATCAATTGCGGCAAAACATAAAAATGAAACATCCGCTTAAACCACATTCGTTTAATGCGTACATCGTTCAATGGTATTTGCATTTTCTGGCTTCTCAATCTAAATGACAAACTATTTCGTTCATCCTAAATTTGGTTATATTTGTTAAAAACGATCAAAAATGATTCAACTTAAAGGCTGGACACGCAATACACTTTTTATTGTCGGACTTCTTTTTATCATTTTTCTGTTGTGGTATTTTAGTGCCATTGTCACCTACATTCTTATTTCGGTGGTGCTATCGTTTATTGGCCGCCCACTCACCCGCTGGCTGACAAAAATAAAATACAAACGTTTTAAAATCCCCAAAGGGCTGGCTGCTTTTGCAACGCTCGTCAGTTTATGGATCGTTTTTATTTCTTTTTTCAGGTTCATTATTCCACTCTTGCTCAGCGAAGTAGAAACCCTTTCGCAAATTGATTTCACCCTCGTTCTCGATTCCATTGAAGATCCTTTGCTGAATCTCATTCACTTTTTTGGCAAAGACACGGTGAGCATCGAATCGAAAAACTTTATGGATATTGTAACAGAAAGCCTGGGCGCTGAAATTGATTTTTCGCAGGTATCGAATTGGTTTGGGCTGGTTGCCGGAACAGTTGGTGAGCTGCTAATCGGTTTCTTTTCCGTTTCGTTTATCACCTTTTTCTTTTTGAAAGAAGAAACGATGTTCCGCACTTTCATCATACTACTGGTGCCTACCCATTTGGAAGAAAAAGTTGCCCATATTCTCGATTCCATTTCTTACTTATTACGACGCTATTTTATCGGCTTACTTTTCGAAGTTTTTATGGTAATGCTGCTCGATACCATTGGCCTCACCATTGTTGGCATCGAGTTTAACCACGCGGTTGTAATCGGTTTGTTCTGCGGAATGTTCAACGTTATTCCCTATCTCGGCCCGTGGATGGGTGCAGCACTCGGCTTACTAATTGGGGCAGCTTTACATATTAATCTCGATTTTATGAACGAAGTTTTGCCAACTTTAGGATGGATGACCGTAGTTTTTCTTTCCGTTCAGGTAATCGACAATGTTCTTTTTCAGCCACTTATTTATTCCAGCAGCGTAAAAGCACACCCGCTCGAAATTTTCCTTGTAATTATGGCCGCCGGAAGTATGGCCGGAATTATCGGAATGATCCTGGCTATTCCTGTTTACACGATTCTTAGGGTAATTGCAGCCGAATTTTTCGAGAACATGAAACTGGTGAAAAAGCTTACCGAACACCTCGAAAAAGAGAAATCGAAAGGCTGAAAAATCCCGCACCTTATCGATATTAGAAATGGAAAAATCATTTTCCATAAATGTAACCAATCGCATTTCCCAAACATTCTCAGCTATTTAACGTAAAAAATCTAATTCTTTTAGAACCTTAAGGTCTTTTTATTGTTAATAGGTTAAGTCTAGATAAAAAGGCCTTTATTTTAATACTAAACTTAACAGAATGAGAGAACACTTCTTTTGGGGAGGTTTCATGAAAAAAACGCAAATTTTCATATCCCTGTTCGCTTTTGTTACCTGTATTTTGCTATCCACTAATTTGTATGCCGATTCTTCCGAATCAGTTGTAACCGATGGACATTCGCACGAAGATGTAAAACGCGGCGAACGTTTTTTCAAAGGTTTATTGCCCTTCGATCGTGAGTATTCGTCGTGTGTTTCCTGTCATAATTTGAACCGGGTCGACACGCTGAACTGGAATCCTTCGGCAATGGATATTGCAGTAAAATTCGTAGACAAGGATTTTGAATCGTTTCAAGCCTCGGTAATGAATCCGGTTGGTGTAAAAATGGAAGCTTCGCATGTTAATTTCGATATTTCAGAAGAAGATCTGCAAACAGTAAAAATTTATCTCGACAATTTGGCGCACACCGGGGTTCCTCCGGCAAAACCAACGCACTACAACCTCATTCTGTTCCTGTTTTTAGGATTGTTAATCACCTGGGCAGTTGTTGAGTTGATCTTCATCCGAAAAATTAAACTGAAATTCATTCCTCTGATAATATTGCTTGGCGCTTTTGGCTGGCAGGTAAAAATGATTGTTACCGATGCTATTAAATTGGGCCGCCAGGAAAATTATGCGCCCGATCAACCCATAAAATTTTCGCATAAAGTTCATGTCGGCGAAAACGGAATCGATTGTATGTATTGCCATACAACGGTAGAACAAAGTAAATCGGCGGGGATTCCTGCCACAAACCTTTGTATGAACTGCCACATTCTGATTCGCGAAGGAACAAACAGCGGCAAATTTGAGATTGCCAAAGTAGTTGATGCCGCAGAAAATGGTCATTCAATCGAATGGAAACGGATTCACAACCTGCCTGATCATGTTTATTTTAGTCATGCGGTGCACGTTGGCTCCGGAAAACTCGACTGTATGCAATGTCACGGTCCGGTTGAAGAAATGGATATTATGGAGCAACACAGCGACCTGTCGATGGGCTGGTGCGTTAACTGCCACCGCGATACCGAAGTGGATTTTGGCAATAATGGCTATTACGAACATTACGTGAAATTGCACGAAGAGATGAAATCCGGTGCGATCGACTCGGTAAAAGCAGTTGATATTGGCGCCAATGATTGTATGCGCTGCCACTATTAATTTTTCAAGTTTAAAGCAGAATCAAACAAACTATGACAAAATATTGGAGAAGTTTAGACGAGTTAAATAATCCGGCAGAGTTTAAGCAAAACGAGATTAAACTGGAGCTGGACGCCAAACGTGCCGTAATAAAAAAGGCTTCCGGCTCATCGCGTCGCGATTTTCTGAAGGTTTTTGGATTTAGCGTTGCAACCGCAGCGGTTGTTGCCAGCTGTAAACGGCCGGTCGATAAAGCGATTCCATACCTGGTAAAACCGGAAGAAGTTACACCCGGAATGGCCAATTATTACGCCTCAAGTTATTTTGAAGCCAACGAATATTGCAGTGTTTTGGTGAAAGTGCGCGACGGCCGCCCCATTAAAATTGAAGGCAACGATCTGTCACCTGTTTCGCAAAAAGGAACTTCTGCACGCGTTCAGGCATCGGTTCTTGATTTGTATGATGATGCCCGTTTTAAAACACCACTAAAAAGAGGCGAAGCAACCAACTGGGAAGAAGTTGACAGCTACATCACAAAAAAGTTAGAGCAGTTAAATACTGACAATCAAAAAGTTGTCTTGCTCACATCAAGTATAATTTCGCCAACAACAAAAAAAGTAATTGCAAGCTTTCAGGAAAAATACCCCAATGTTGAGTGGGTAAAATACGATGCGGTTTCGGCAAGTGGAATTTTGGAGGCCAACCAACAGAGCTTTGGTACGGCATTGATTCCTGACTACCGTTTCGAACGTGCACAAGTAATTGCCAGTTTTGGAGCCGACTTTTTAGGCACCTGGCTTTCGTCAACAGAATATACAAAAGGTTATGCAGCTGGCAGAAAAGTACTGGATAAAGGCGATGAAATGAGCCGTCATTACCAGTTCGAGTCGGGAATGACTTTGACAGGTTCAAATGCCGACGTGCGAGTCCCCATAAAACCATCGGAAGAAAAGACGATTTTAACAGCGCTGTATTACCAGTTAATGCAGGCAAAAGGTTTTATGACCATTGCAGCTCCAGGCAGCCCGGTTGATGTAACAGGATTGGCTGAAGATCTGCTGGCAAACGAAGGAAAATCGCTGGTAATTTCGGGGAGCAACGATTTAAATATCCAATTGATCGTAAACGCCATCAATAATCTTTTGGGAAATTACGGTTCAACGATTTTGTTCGACCGGCCATTAAATACTCATCAGGCAATTGATGCCAATTTTGAAAAAGTAATTGCCGGATTAAAAAATAAAGAAATTGCCGGAGTGCTTTGCTGGGGAGTTAATCCGGTTTACAATCATCCAAAAGGTCAAGAACTAAAAGAGCTGATTTCAGGAGCCGAGCTTTCAGTTTCGTTTTCCGACAGAAAAGACGAAACAACAGCCGCTTGTCATTGGGTGTGCCCTACCCCACACTACCTTGAAGCGTGGAACGACGCCGAGCCAAAAACAGGACTTTACAGCTTGTCGCAACCTACGATATCAAAACTTTTTGATAGTCGGCAGGGGCAGGAAACCCTGCTAAAATGGGCGGGCGAAGAGCAGCCCAACTATTACGAATTTTTAAAAACAAACTGGGAAGAGAGCTTCACCGGCTTGCAATCAAAATATTCTGATTCCCGATTATTCTGGAACGATGCCTTGCAAAAAGGTGTTTTCGAAACAGAGATAACTGCCGAAGCACCGGTGTATAGTGAAAATGGATTAGAAGATGCCTTACAACTCGGCGGTGCTGAATCACAGGGATGGGAAATTGTTTTCTATCAGAGTGTGGCTTTGAAAGACGGAAGTTCTGCCAACAACCCGTGGCTGCAGGAATTGCCCGATCCCGTTGCAAAGATCAGCTGGGATAATTTTGCTGCGGTTCCGGTAAAATGGGCTGAAGAAAATGGCGTTCAGAATGAATCGGTGATCACCATAAACGGAATTGAAATGCCGGTTTTTGTCCAGCCCGGACAAGCACCTGACACCATTTCTGTTGCATTAGGTTATGGCCGCGAAGTTGCTGGAAAAGTTGGCGACGGTGTTGGTAAAAATATGTATGCACTGGCATCGATACAAAACAATGCCAAACAACTTTGGCTTAGTGGTGCCGATGTGCAGACCACAACAAAAACTTTCGAACTGGCGCTGTCGCAAACACACCATTCAATGGAAGGCCGGCCAATAGTCCGTGAAACCAATTTCGATAAATGGCAACTTGATCCGGCTTCGGGCAATGAAATCCGCAAGGAGCATCTGGAACACCACGTTTCGATGTATCCCGAACAGGAATTTAAAGGTCACCATTGGGCAATGGCAGTCGATCTGGGAAGTTGTGTGGGATGTGGAAACTGTTCCATCTCGTGCCAGGCCGAAAACAACGTGCAGGTAATCGGAAAAGAACAAGTGCGCAACCGCCGAATCATGCACTGGATTCGTGTTGACCGCTATTTCTCGAACGATGCAGAAAATCCGGATGTGTATCATCAACCGGTAATGTGTCAGCATTGCGATAATGCACCGTGCGAAAATGTTTGTCCGGTTTCGGCCACGCCACACAGCGAGGAGGGATTGAACCAAATGGCTTACAACCGTTGCGTAGGAACCAAATATTGCGTGAACAACTGCCCGTACAAAGTGCGTCGTTTTAACTGGTTCCAGTACGTTCAAAATCCGGAGTTCGATTTTGCATCAAACAGCGATCTGGGACGTATGGTTCTTAACCCTGATGTTACCGTTCGTTCGCGAGGTGTGGTTGAAAAATGCTCGTTCTGTGTGCAGCGTATTCAGGAGAAAAAAGCGGAGGCTAAAGTTGCCGGCAGAATGTTAAAGGATGGTGAAGTTCAACCGGCATGCGTTCAGTCGTGCCCGGCCGATGCTCTGGTATTTGGCGATCTGAACGATGAGAACAGCAAAATCAACAAGCTGTTTAAAAACGAGCGCAATTACCATTTGCTGGAAGAATTGCACACCCTGCCATCGGTAGGATATTTAACTAAAGTAAGAAACAAAAAAGCATAAACGCCTATGTATAATTCAGCCGTAAGGGGAAAGCTAATTGATGGCGACAAGTCGTTCAGCCAGATCTCTAAGGATATATTAGCACCCATCCACGCCAAAACGCCGCTGTGGTGGTATGCAGCCATGCTGGTGAGTTTGGGCATGTTCGGATTTGGTTTGTATTGCAAATACATCACCGTTTCAACCGGAATTGGTACCTGGGGAGTAAATAACTCGGTAGCCTGGGGTTGGGCCATCATCAACTTTGTTTGGTGGATCGGTATCGGACATGCCGGAACAGCATTTTCCATTTTCCTGCTCATTTTACGGCAGAAATGGAGAACTGCCATTAACCGTGCAGCAGAAGCGATGACCGTGGTTGCCGTTTTCTGTGCCAGCCTTTTCCCGCTGTTGCACATGGGGCGTCCGTGGTTGTTTTTCTTCATTTTCCCGTATCCGAATACGCGTGGTCCGCTTTGGGTGAATTTTAACTCACCACTTTTCTGGGACTTTGTGGCCATTTCTGCTTACCTGCTTATTTCAGCAAGTTTCTGGTATTTCGGGATGGTGCCTGATTTTGCAACCATTCGCGACACAGCAAAATCAAAAATTAAAAAGGCCGTTTATGGATTTTTTGCCTTTGGCTGGACAGGTTCGAGCCGCGAGTGGTTACGTTTTGAAGGCCTGAGTTTTGTTCTTGGTGGAATTGCGGCTGTGTTAGTTGTTTCGGTACACTCGATTGTATCTACCGACTTTGCTGTTTCAGTACAAGCCGGATGGCACACCACCATCTTCCCTCCTTATTTTGTTATCGGAGCTATTTTCTCAGGATTTGCCATGGTGCTTACCCTGGTTATCACGATGCGCGGATTATATAAGATGAACGACTTTATTACCGACCGACACGTTGATGCGGTTTGCCGGATTCTGATATTTATTTCGCTGATTATGGGAACTGCCTACATGACCGAAATCTTTATCGCGTGGTATTCGGCTTCGGAATACGAAACGTATATGTTCTTTAAAAACCGTTTGTTTGGTGATTATGCTTTCCAGTTTTGGGCTATGTTTACAGCCAACGCTGTGATTCCGCAGTTGTTCTGGTTTAAAGCGGTGCGCAAACGCATGTGGATCGTATTCATTATTTCCATCATTATCAATATCGGTATGTGGTTCGAGCGTTTTAACATTGTGGTTACCACGCTTAGCCGCGACTATCTTCCTGCCGCATGGGCAAATTACTCACCTACCTATGTTGAAATAGGATTCTTTGTCGGTACACTTGGAATGTTTTTGGCCGGAGTGCTATTATTCTTCCGCTACATTCCAATGATTGCCATTTCTGAATTAAAAAGTGTGGCAAAATTCGACAAACCAAATAACGGACAACTAAAAGCAAAGAGTCATGAGTAAAAAATATATCCTTGGCGTTTTTGACGACGAAGCAACTTTAGTTGATGCCTTTGAAAAACTAAAAGACAAAGGAGTAATGCCGGTGGAGGTTTACACGCCATATCCCGTGCACGAAATATTGGAAGGAATGCCCATAAAAACACGCATTACACATGCCGCTTTCTTTTACGGATTGTTTGCAGCGCTGGGTATTCTTGGATTCCTGACTTATGCTGCCTCGATCAGCTGGCCTTTGCACTACGGAGGAAAACCGTTTAATGCATTCCCGTCGTTTATTGTGGTTACGATTGTAGCAACTATTCTAGCCATAACGCTGCTTACGCTTTTTACTTTTTCGGCACGGGCAAAAATATTCCCCGGCAAAAAAGCAGAGATCTTTCACGAACAAGCCACCGACGATAAGTTTGTTATGGTTTTCGACGAAGCCGGAATTGCAAACGATAGCGAGTCAGTAAAATCGATCCTCACAGAACATGGTAAAATTGAATAACTGTATCGGTATGAAGAAATTAAAATATATAACACTGTTTGGAGTATTGCTTTTTGCCTTTTCTTCTTGTGATTATAATCGCCGAACAACGGGCTGGCAATATTTCGATGATATGGTTACCTCCCCGGCTTACGAGAGTTACACACCCAACCCAAATTTTGCCGACGGAAAAACCATGCAGCCTCCTGTTGCCGGAACCATTCCACGAGGAACAGTTCCATATGCTTATGAGAAAAGCGATGAAGACCGGGCACTGGCAGCTGCCACACTGGTAAATAATTTGGAACCAAGCAAAGAAAACCTGCAACGCGGTGAAAAAATGTATGGCATTTATTGTATGCAATGCCATGGCGAAAAAGGCGATGGACAAGGATCGTTGTATGTGAGCAAAAAATACACGTATCCGCCGGCAAGTTTGCTGAGTGAAAAAATGATGGCGAATCCGGAAGCGGATATTTACCACGTGATTACAGTGGGGTTTGGGATTATGGGCGAGCATGGTTCGATGATAAAACCGGACGACCGCTGGAAAATCTCGATGTACGTAAAAGAGGTATTACAAAATTAAGTACGTCATGCTGAACTTGTTTCAGCATCTTCGTAAGATTCCGAAACAAGTTCGGAATGACGGAATAAAGAACAGATGAAGAATTAAAAGGAACAGATATGGAAGACCGATTAACACTTTCCAATAAGTTTAAAATGCTCACCTACGCGCTGATGGGTGTTGGTGTGGTTTCGTTTGCACTGGGTTTTGTTTTCGATGCCGAGCGCACCTGGGCAAACTACCTTTTAAACAACTACTATTTTGTGTCGCTGGCCATTGGCGCCGCCTTTTTTGCCGCCATCCAGTACATTACTCAATCGGGCTGGTCGGCCATGTTTAAACGTGTGCCCGAAGCCATGGTAGCTTATCTTCCGTTTGCTGCGGTTTTCTTCCTGATCCTGTATTTTGGTATGCATTCGGTTTTCGAGTGGACACACCATGAGGTTGTTTCGCACGACCATATTTTGCAGCACAAATCGCCTTATTTGAATGTGCCTTTCTTCTTTGCACGGGTAGTTGTATTCTTTGCTGCTTGGATCATTCTATCGAAAGTTTTGCGCAAATTCTCGTTAAAAGAAGACGAGGTTGGCGGCATGCTATATTTCGAAAAATCGGAGTTCTATTCCAAGATCTTCATTTTTGTGCTGGCACTTTCATTCAGCCTGTTTTCGGTTGATATGTTGATGTCGCTCGAGCCACACTGGTTCAGTACCATGTTTGCAGGAAGAAGTTTTATGGCCGGAGTTCTGCACGCCTCATCAATAATTGCGCTGATTGTAATTATTCTATCGAAGCAAGGGAAATTTCCACTACTAAACCACAGTCACCTGCACGATTTTACTCGTTATATTTTTATGTCGAGCATCGTTTGGGGCTACTTCAATTTTGCCGAATTCATGTTAATCTGGTACGGTAACATTCCTGAAGAAACTTCGTATTTTGTACATCGCTGGCACGGGGTTTACAAAATCCTGTTTTTTGCCAATATCGTTATCAACTGGGGCATCCCGTTTTTGGTACTGATGCCACGAAAAAGCTCGAGAAGCAAACTATTTATGATACCTGTGATCATTCTGTTGATGATAGGACAATACACCGAACTGTACTACATTATCTGGCCGGCAACGGTACATGAAGCAAAGTTTGGCTTACTCGAAATCGGGACTTTCCTGGGTTATGCCGGATTATTCTCTTGGGTAGTTGGCACAACGCTTACAAAAGCCAGTCTGGTTCCGAAAAATCATCCTTACCTGGAAGAAAGTATTCAGCACCATTTCTAAGGAATTATTCTTTAGCATACATTGCATTTTCTAGGAAGATGAATATAAATTTAAACCACCATTAGTTTAATCATATCTCAAGCCTTATCAGGCGGATTTTACTATTTGGCTTAGCCCAAATAGTAAACACAAAACCCAAGGCTGCGCCCACTTCACTCGGAAAAACTACGCGATGTCAGCTAAAATTCCTGAACTCGTCGTTCCTCCTCAGACAGCAGTAATTTTTTAACGCTGCCATCACTTGTTTTCCGGTTCACTGGCCGAGGCCGAAGCTTCGAAGTTGCTTTACAAATGTACATGCCTGTCATAAGTGGAACGGCCTCTGTTGATTTTTAGCCGGAGTTGAAATAAAACCTTAATGAGAGCGGGAAGCTCCGAAATATTGAGGAGATCACCCGTCCGAATTTGGGTTTTATAAAAACGGAGGATAAAGATTAACAGCCGCCTTGATTTTTTTGCATCGTTTTTGCATTAAGGCAAAAATGATGGCTTCCGGCAGGAAATTAATTACAATATAATTCCAGCGAATCATCCATATTTCAAAATATTAGTTTTTGGGAGTATACTCACATCCCCGGTTTTCTTGTTTCGGGATTACTCCCAAAGCTTTCCATTCTCGTTTTTTCCCTTTTGGGAGTATGCCCAAAGGCTCCCCAACGCGTTTTTCTCCTTTTGGGAGAACTCCCAAAGCTTCACTGATGCAGATTTCTTGCTTTAGGAGTACTCTCGAAGCCTCAAAGGATAATCCTGATTCCAATTCATCCCCTAAAAGTCCCCATTCGCCGATATTTCTTTCAAAAGGCAGTATTTTCGGACTTACTTTATGATTATTTAAAACCAAACCTGTAATTTGCACAGGTTAAATCTTACTATTCAATAAAAACAATATGGAGTTATTCGAAGCGCGCAATGTAAACAAGGTTTTTGCCAGCACTCAGGCTTTAACCGATGTTAGCATTTCGGTGAAAGAACAAAGCATTTTTGGCTTGCTTGGTCCCAATGGGGCGGGCAAAACCACCCTCATCCGCATTATTAACCAGATTACCGCCCCCGACAGTGGCGAAATTTTTCTGAACGGTGAAAAAATGACCCGGGCAGACATTTCGCAAATTGGCTACCTGCCCGAAGAACGCGGACTATACAAAAAAATGAAGATTGGCGAGCAGGCGATTTACCTCGCTCAGTTGAAAGGCATGTCGCAACGCGATGCAGCAAAAAACCTGAAACAATGGTTCGAGAAATTCGACATTATGCCCTGGTGGAACAAAAAAGTGGAAGAGCTGTCGAAAGGGATGCAGCAAAAAGTACAGTTTATAACCACTGTTGTTCATCAACCTAAACTGTTGATTTTTGATGAGCCTTTTAGCGGTTTCGACCCGATAAATGCCAACCTGCTGAAAAAGGAAATTCTGAACCTGAAAGCAGAAGGTGCAACCATTATTTTCTCTACCCACAATATGGGATCGGTTGAAGAATTGTGCGACCACATTGCACTCATCAACAAATCGAAAAAGATTGAAGACGGGCCAACCGACGAGATCCGGATGAAATACAAATCCAACACTTTCGACATAAAATACCGGGGCGAATTCAAAGATATTGACCTGGCTTTGGGAACCGATTACAAAATCATCAGCCACGATGAGTCGGAAAAAGCGAACACCCTGAAAGTGCAGTACATGAACGGAAAATCGAATAACGAGCTGTTATCGGCGATTATGCCGGCCGCCGAGATCATGTCGTTCGAGGAGCTGATTCCGAGCATGAATGACGTATTTATTAAAGCCGTTGAAGAGTCGAACAAAAACTAAACCAGCCAACATGAGCAACACATTACTGATATTAAAACAAGAATACCTGAAACGGGTAAAAAAGAAATCGTTCATCATATTAACCATCCTGATGCCGTTTTTAATTGCCGGCGTTTACGGTTTGGTCATCTATTTTTCGATAAAAGACGATACCGAAGAGCGCAAGATAGCCGTGTACGATGCCACCAATTTATTTCTTGGCGAATTCAGCGAAGAAGGAACGACCAGCTATCATTTTATTCCGAAAGAAGAATATGCAACGTTGAAAACCAACCTGAAAGGAAGTGGTTATTACGGCGTCCTCTTTATTCCATCAGATATTTATTCGAACAACCAGGCGCAGCTTTTCTCCGAGAAACAGTTGCCGTTTGAATTGACCGAACAGATTGAGCGCAAACTGAGTCGTTTTATCGAGAATGACAAGCGACAAAAAGTAATTGAAGAATCGGGCATTCCTGATTTAGAAGATCGACTGAGCAAAACACGCACCAGTGTAAACCTGAGTACATTAAAAATATCGCAGTCGGGCGAAACCAAAAAAAGCTCGTCGGTAGTGGCTTTTATTGCCAGTTACGCGATGGGGCTAATCATTTATTTCTTCGTATTTATGTACGGCGCCATGGTTATGCGCAGCGTAATGGAAGAAAAGAAAAGCCGCATCATCGAGGTAATTATTTCGTCGGTGAAACCAAGCCAGTTAATGGCCGGTAAAATTATTGGAACTGCTTTGGTTGGCCTCACACAGGTTGCCATCTGGCTTATTTTAGGAGGAATTGGGCTGGTAGTGGTGCAGAGTTTCTTTTTCACGCCTGAGTCGGCACAGCAAATGGGACAAAGCATTATGGAATCGCAGGGACAAATGAACCCGGCAGCCATGCAGGCAGCGCAGTCGAACCAGGTTATGGAAGTTATGGAAATGATCGGCAACCTGAATCTGCCACTTATTTTATTCTCTTTCGTGTTCTATTTCCTTGCAGGTTATTTATTATACAGTGCTTTATTGGGTGCTGTTGGTGCCGCTGTTGATAACGACGAAGATTCGCAGCAAATGGTTTTCCCGGTAACTTTCCCGTTGATCCTTTCAATTATGCTACTCTTCCCCATTGCGAAAAATCCTGAAGGTCCGCTCGCATTTTGGTGTTCTATAATTCCGTTCACTTCGCCGGTAGCCATGATGGCACGTGTACCTTACGATCTGCCAATCTGGGAGCTGTTACTTTCTATGGGACTGCTCGTACTTACAACAATCGTCTGTATTATGGCGGCGGCCAAAATTTACCGTATCGGCTTGCTCATGTACGGTAAAAAGGTAAATATTAAAGAGCTGATTAAGTGGCTTCGCTATAAAGGCTAATGCTTAAAATTAGTGATACCCTCACTCAGACTTAGGGTATCACTAAAAGTCCGATTTCTTA
Source organism: uncultured Draconibacterium sp. (assembly GCF_913060805.1). Taxonomy (GTDB): domain Bacteria; phylum Bacteroidota; class Bacteroidia; order Bacteroidales; family Prolixibacteraceae; genus Draconibacterium. The sequence continues at coordinate 81,377 of NZ_CAJXTC010000021.1, read as the reverse complement.
ACAAAGAAGTGAAAAACATGATTTTTTTCATGATTTTTATTTAGAATAAATAAAAATTACATATATTGCACACGATATGAAAAACACCGGTAACAATATGATGATGTGTTGTTGTTTCCTTCAAAAAGGGAAAGGTGTTATAGTGTTTTAACTTGAGCTTAATTGCAAGATTATACGAGGCCTTTCCGTGAACGGAAAGGCCTTTTTTTTGTTTAATGAATATTTACCGAGATAACTCAATAATTAAAAACAGATGAAAGCAAAGAACATTTTAGAGACCATTGGCAACACGCCACATGTAAAAATTAACCGCCTCTACCCTGAGGATTACGAAGTTTGGGTGAAAGTTGAAAAAACAAATCCCGGAGGTAGTATAAAAGACCGTATTGCACTGGCGATGGTAGAGGATGCGGAAAAGAAAGGGATATTAAAAGAAGGTTCGGTGATTATTGAACCTACATCAGGAAATACCGGAATCGGGTTAGCACTGGTAGCAGCCGTAAAAGGTTACCGTTTAATTCTTACCATGCCAGAGTCAATGTCGTTGGAGAGAAGAAGAGCATTGAAAGTATTTGGTGCCGAGCTGGAATTAACACCTAAAGAAAAAGGGATGAAAGGTGCCATTGCCAAAGCTGAAGAACTGGCCAGTGAACTGGACAATGCCTGGATTCCACAACAGTTTAACAACCCGGCAAACGTAGCGGTACACCATAACTTTACAGCACAGGAAATTCTGAAAGACTTCCCTGAAGGTTTTGATTACCTGATTACCGGTGTTGGAACCGGAGGACACATTACCGGTGTTGCTGAGGTTTTAAAAGAGAAATTTCCGAACCTGAAAGTTTTTGCAGTTGAACCGGATTCAAGCCCAGTAATTGGCGGAAAAGATCCCGGTCCACACGGAATTCAGGGAATTGGAGCAGGCTTTATTCCTAACAACCTGAATACCGATCTGCTTGACGGAACGGTTGAAATCAGCAAAGACGAAGCTTTTGAATATGCACAAAAAGCAGCACGAGAAGAAGGTTTGTTTGTCGGTATTTCATCGGGAGCATCGTTGGCAGCGGTTGCCAAAAAGATAAAAGAACTTCCAAAGGGATCGAGAATTCTTACTTTCTCGTACGACCACGGCGAGCGCTATTTATCAATTGAAGGTTTATATTAAAACTAACTTCAATATACAGGAAGGGGATCATTCGGATGAGTGGTTCCCTTTTTTTTTATAGGTTTCTAAGCACCATCAAGCAAATCTATCAAACAAAAGTTTCCAATTGTTTGTTCTTTCTTCGTATCTTATTAAAAACTAAGAATGAAAGGATTAACTATGTTTTTCACCGGACTTATTGCAGGAATAATTTTAACAGTGGTTCTTTTGATTGTAATCATGCCCAAACAGATGTTTGTGGTAAACGAAAGCAAACTGGGATTTGACGAAACTGTTGCCGCCATTGAACAATCAGCAAAAAACAACAACTGGAGCATGCCGCATTTATACGATTTGCAGGCTACCATGAAAAAGCACGGTTTTGAAGTAAAACCTGTTAAAGTTTTTTCGCTGTGCAAACCCGATCATGCTTACCAGATTTTAAGCAGCGACCAGGAACGTGTTGTTTCGGCACTAATGCCATGCCGCGTTGCAGTTTACGAACGAAATGGAAAAACCTATGTATCGATGCTGAACTCCGGCCTCTTCTCGAAATTTATGGGGAACAAAGTTAAAACCGTTATGGGAGCGGCCAGCGAAGAAAATAAACAGATACTGGCTCCCGTTATCAAGTAATTAAAACTAAAAACAATAAAAACTACCATGAAAAAACTATTGTATTTATTCATCCTGATGGGATTTGTAGCCTGTAACTCAGGAACACAAAAAACCACTGAAGTTGCTCAACCGGAGCAGATTGTAGAATCAACTATTGATATTGGCGGATTGCATTGCGACGCCTGCGTGACTTCGGTAGAAAAGGGAGTAAATTCCCTGAGTGGGATTGAATCGGTAAAAGTGACACTCGCTGACTCCACTGCCATTGTTACATACAACGCATCGGCAGTGTCGATCGATGATATTGAAAAAAGCATTGAAAAGCGCGGATATACTATAAAAGCTGTAAAATAGGCGTTGCCGGCAGTTAAATTACTACTGCTCACAATGTTCTGGTGATAAATCACCTCGTTTTTCGGCATAATATTTGTAAAATTCCGTACATTGCATAAAAGCCATAGAAACAATGAAAGACAATTTTAAAAACGGAAAACCGGAATTACAAGAAACAGGTGCGGTGTGGAACGTAAAAGTTGACATTCCAACTGCCGTTTCTAAAGATTCCATCAGGCTTTACAAAAAAGCCCGAAAATTGAAACTGAAAGTAATTTTGAATTAAATAAAAAGCTTTGACCATCGGATCAAAGCTTTTTTTTTCTATTACTTCAGTTGTCACTTTCTAATTTTCCCTACATACAACCGAATGTAGAAATATGCAATCGTCAGAATGGCGTAACTCCCGGCCTGCAAATACAACTTTAGCACTTCTGATTTAACCTCTGTAATTCCCACGCCCATTGTGCGCAAACGCAAGTAGGCAGGAACAGTAGTTGTGCCGGGCAGAATTTTGGAAAGACCTACTAACCAATCGGGCATGGCAGAAACAGGCCACGAAATACCGCTTAAAAATAAGGCTATCGGCGACAAAAACATCATAAATACAATGGCCGACTCACGATGTTTAAAGAAAGTCGACAGTCCAATTCCGAAGAAGATTACTGCCAATAAAAACGGGAATAATAACATTAGCACATCAAACATATTGCCTTTGTCGGGATAGTTGAACCAATCGTGAATAATGATCAGTGCCAGACAAATATTAAATGCTGAGATTAGTAAATAAGCCCCAACCCGACCCAAAACCAGTGGAATGATTTCGCGTCTGCGTTTGTTTTCCGGCAACCTGAACGGCGATCCTTTTGACTCGGAAAAAGTACCTCCCATAATTCCGATACCAATCAGTAATGTTTGCTGAATGATGATGATGATCAATCCCGGCATGATAAAACTACCGTACGAACCAGCAGGAATGTAAAGCATATGCGTTTGAATACTCAGCGGACTAGCCGAAACTTTTGCCTGTCGCAACGATTTCCCTTCGGCCAGGTAATGCTGCACTCCTACTCCTGCCCCAAAATAAGCATTAACGGTTTGTGCCGCCGTGTAGAATGTTTTGTATTTTAACAGGTAACTACCATCGGCGTAAACAGCAACATTGGCCTGTTTGGTCGACAGTACGTTTTTCTGAAATCCCTTCGGGATAAGTAAAACACCATCAATTTTATTGGCCATAAAAAGTTCTTCGGCCTCTTTCAAACTTTGCGGATTATATGAAACCTCAACATCGCGCGATGCATCCAACATATTTGTGTATTTCCGGCTAGTGGCTGTTTGATCCAAATCGACAACACCAATCGGCAAATCGGTAAGCACTTCGTTAAAGTATCCGAAAGAATACAACAATGGATAAATTAGCAGCGCACCGACCAAAATCAACACAGCCCCGCTATCCGTAAAAATAGCTTTCAATTCATTCTTAAAATGAAAAGCCATTAATTCGAAGCTGTTTATTTTATTCTTGTCTTTCGTCATAATTCCTATTGTTTTCCCCAGTGTTTCGGATCGCTCAGGCTCTTCTTATACATTTTAAATACAGCCATTCCCGATAGCATAAATAGGAGGATGTAACACAAATACGGCAGCGCTTCTTTTATTGGTGCTCCGCGTAACGATTGCGAAATAAAAAGTTTCTCCCACCAGGTAAAAGGGAAGATCGCCGTAAGCATTTTTACAAAAGGCATCATTCCTTCTATCGGGAAAGTAAGTCCCGAGAATGTAATTCCCATCATTATATAAGCACTCCCAACCGACAGCGACAAACGCAGGTTTTTGGTTAATGAAACGAATATCAATCCCAGCATCTGGTAAGCGATAATCGTAATAAACTGACCGCAAAAAATGACAACAAAGCTGCCATTTAACGGCATTCCTTCAACCTCATAGAGCAGGTAGGCAATCAGCATTGCGAAACCCGAATAAATTACGGTGTACGGAAAAAGTTTCCCAACAATTGCCATACGCACACTGTTGTTTCCAGCTTCTAAAAGACTTTGTCCTGTGCCTCGTTTCAACTCATTCCCGAAAGTGTAAACCGAGCTCATAAAGGCAAACAAAAACAAAGTAAAGTAAAGCATTGCCGAGTTAAGGAAGTAGGCATAATTTGTATACGGATTGAACAAGACATGCTTTTGAATTTGCACAGGAACAACCCGCGCCATCGCTTTTTGAGCATTGTTGCCTTCAAGGGCCAGTTTTTTAATCTGAATTCCGGCCGACAAGGTATTAAGCGTAGTTAAAACCGAACGTTGGACAACTCCTGCAACCGTTACGTTTGTACCGTTGATGTAAACCGGAACAGGTGCTTCCATTCCCTGGAATACTTTTTTCTCCAGCTCATTGGGCAATACAACAATTGCCTGAACAAGACCCTGTTTTAACCACTCCTGCGCCTGGAACATATCAGGTGCTCCGGCTACAATCTCCACATCGGGCGAGGCATTTAAAGCATTTCCAACTTTTACGGAAAGTGATGAATTATCCTGATCCACCAAAGCAATGGGTAATCGTTTTGCCGCTCCTTGCTGAAAGATAAAAAAGAGCAGCAGAATACCCGTGATCGGCCCGATTAAAAGCAGAAACCGATAGGCAGGATTTTGCTGAATCCGCCTGGCCTCACGAATCATTACTTCAAAAATAGGATGTCTCTGTTTCCCGTCCATTTTATTTCATTTCGGGTAAGGTAACAACAGCTGTCATTCCGGGTCGCAGACCATCGATTTTATTCACCGGGCGCGCCTCAACTTCAAACGATTTTAAGTCGAATTCTCCCGAAGTTTTTGTTGCATTCCATCGGGCAAAATCAGCCGACGGGCTAATGTATTTTACTTTGAATTCGAACTCCTGCCCGTCAAGACCGGGGATTACAGCCTTAAACACACTTCCCATTTTAAAATGAGTCATGTAATCTTCGCGGATGTAAAGAGTCACCCAAATATCGTTCAGATCGAGTAGGGTTACTACCGGAAAACCTGTTGAAACCAATTCTCCTTCTTCCACATTTACTCCCGACACTTCGCCGTCGGCGATAGCATTAATTGATGTTTCTTCCAGGTAAGCTTCCACCTCGGCAATGGCTGCCTCAGCACGTTTTACCATTGCTGCAGCAGCTTCTTTATCTTCTTCGCGGGCGCCTTTTTCTGCTTTCTGCCAAATGGCCTTGGCTGCATTTGCAGTTTCGCGGGCGGCCTTCATTTGTGTTTCAACCTCGTCGCGTTTTTGTGCAGGCACCACTCCTTCGTCATATAAATTCTGAATGCGTGCAAATGTCTTTTCAGCAAACTGGGCGGCAGCTTCGGCTTTTACATAGGTACTGTAGGCTGCAGTAATATCTTCCTGTTGCGCTCCGTTTTGTGCTTTTCGGCTTTGAGCGCTTGCGGCAGTGCGGGCGGCATTTGCATTGGCCAGTTTTGCATTGATCTCAGGACTATCTATGGAAAAAATAAAGTCGCCTTTTTTAACTTTTTGTCCCCTATCCACAGCAACCTTCTGTATTCTGCCGGGAACTTTTGAAGCAATATTGTATTGCTGAGCTTCAACCTCTCCCTGCAGAATTACAGGCTCGGGTTTTGTAACAACAATAAATGTGTATACTATAAATGCTACGATAGCCACAAGTACAATTATTGAGCTTAACGTCTTCTTATTCATGATCTATGTTTTTTGCTTTTGTTTTTAAAGTGATTCGGTTACGGTATTATCTCCACTCGAGAAATCGATGTATTGTTCCGGAACACCCGCTGTTTGCAGGAAATTCGCCAAACCAACATCGTAATTATATAAAACACTCAAGCGTAATGTTTTTACCTGCATTACTTTTGTGTTGGCCTCAACCACGTCGGTAGACGTTGCAAATCCTTCATTAAAGGCTGTCTCTGTACTTTGGCGGTATTCGTTTGCCAACTCCAACGTTGTTTCCAGTTCGGTTTTTTGCTCCATTTGCATTTGCAATTCGTTATAGAGTTTTACCAAATACGCTTCCAAATCGTTGTTGGCTTTTTGTTCTGCATATTCAACCTGGTTGTGCAAAGTTTCGCTGGCCAGTATATTGTTCTTGCGGCTCATTCCCTGAAACAAATTCCATGTCATTCCAATTCCAAGTTCCCATTCGGGCATGTATGGCGAGAAGTTTTTGTCGGCAATGTTGTAATTACCCATTGCCGCAATCGTTGGTAAATATTCGTTTTTCTCTACCTTGTGTTTTATCTCAACAAGCTCCTTTTTACCCTGAATTTGTTTCAATTGAGGGTTTAATTCTTTGGCACGATCTAACCACGCAGCCAAACCTGTCAATTCGTTATTGATGAACAAATTGTTAGCAGGGATCACGAGGCCCATCGAATCAGTTGCCAATGTCGCTTTTAGGCCGGTTCGTAATATTTCAACATTCCGCACCGCCTGCTTCACTTCTCGTTCGGCCTCGTTTTTCGCGACCTCCGCATGAAGCAATTCAACTTTTGCAATCATTCCGTTATCGAATAATTTTTTTGCATCGTTGTAATGGTTCTCCATACTTATCAGCATTTCTTTGCGAAGTTTTTCCACTTGCAATCCGAGAGCCAGACCATAATAACGCGTAACCAATTCGGTTAGTAGAACACCTTCCGCATGACGCAATTCCTGCTCGCTAATATCCAGATTGACTTCGGCAGCCTGGTTCGCTCCGTTAATTTTGCTTCCGGCATAAATTGGCAGCGCAAAACTGGCTGTCAGTAACGCAAAATTCTTCTCCTGAATAATCTCATCCCAGTCGTGGGCTGCAATTGCTTCGCCTCCTTCAAGTAATTGCTGACGTACAATTTCGGTGCTCATGTCGTCGCTTAAATATGGGTAAAGCGCATTGGTTGCCGGATCGGGATTTGGAACGCCGTTAAAAACACCGTAATTACCCAGTGTTTCGTACAGCGGACTGATGGCTTCACCAACCGGAGTCAAATCGAGGTGCAAGGGATCGGACATTGCGACCGCCGTTGCATTTAACGAAACCTGCGGCAAACGCATTCCTTTCTTCGACTTGATCTCGAATTCTTTCTGCCTTATTTCTTCCTTCTGGCGCAACAGTGCCGGGTTTTGTCCCAGCATTATTTGCATCGCCTGATCGAATGACAACAATTGGCTCTGTGATTGCCCGTTAACCGTAATTCCCACTGCCAAAAGCAGCAGGAATAACAAGACTGTTTTCTGTTGTTTAATTGTTTTCATTTCTAGTATTGTAAGCTGTATTTTGTTGTTTTCTTATTTTAAGAACTTAAAAATCATCTTTAGCAAATGCTGAATGTCCGATTCGGTAATTGTCTCTTGCTGACCGTGCTTATATTTTTGATTGATAAACTGAATGGTTAGCAGAACTAAAACCAAATACAAATCGCTAACTGTAAGCTCGTCATCAAACGTACCGTTTGACCGGCCAATTTGCAGCAACTTGTCGATTAACTTTAAAGTGTTTTCATGGATTTCCTGATCGATTATAAATGTATAATCGTTGGTGAGCACGTATAAAAACTTCACTCTGATCGGTTCTTCATTGGCGTACTGCACAAAATGACGGATCAGGTTTTCAATGGTCTCCAAAACCGGTTTTTCCGGTACGATTAAAGTTTCAAAAAAGCCGAACACTTCACCGTAAACCTCTTGTAAAATGGCATTTACCAGTTCGTATTTACCTTTGTAATGCATATAGAAATAGCCCGAAGCCACTTGTGCATCTTTCGAAATTAGAGCCACTGAAGCTCCGCCAAAACCGTTATCAACCACCAGTTTCATGGTCGACTGTTTTAATCGCTCAATTTTTGTCTGATCTGTAATCCGTGCCATATCTCTGAATTAATAAATGAACGTTCATTCATTTATGCAAATGTAGTTGCTTTTTAGAAATTACGGGTGGTGTTTTTACTGAAATGATTAAATTTCAGGATGAAATAACATTTAGGGACAAAAAAAACCGGATTCAAATGAATCCGGTTTTTAGTTAAAATATCGTTTGCTTAAACAAAAAGCTTTGCATTAATATTATCGATACTTGCTTTCACACCTTCAAAAGGTTTTCCGTTACCCTGGTTGTCGTCTTCAACAAATAAGTATTTCAAACCAGCAGTTTCGCGTGCATCGTAAATACGTTTGTAATCGGCAACACCGGCTCCAACAGAAACAATATCGTCTTTGTCAACCGTGTAAAATGGCTCAACAACCTCTTTACCCATACCTTTAAAGTGCAACAGTTGGAAGCGTCCAGGATATTTGTTGAACATTTCAACAGGATCCTGACCTGCTTTCATTGCCCAGTAACAATCCAGTTCCATGGTGATGAGGTCTGCATCCATTTCTTTCAGGAATACATCGTAATAAGGTACCATTCCGTCGGTTGGTTTAAACTCGAAGTTATGGTTATGGTAACCAAACTGAATACCTACATTTTTCATGATCTCACCAACTTTATTCCACTCGGCAATCATCTTTTTGTAAGTTTCAATATTACGGTCTTTTTCTTCAATCCAAGGCTGAACGCAATATTCAACACCAATTTCGGCGTGTGCATCGGCCATTTTCTGAGCGCTTGCAGTTGTAATTCCTTCAGCTTCAACACTGGTGTGGCTGCTTACCACTTTCATACCATTGTCTTCCACCATTTTTTGGAATTCTTTTGGCTCAACACCATAAAATTTGCCATCGGCATACGAAGCCATCTCAACAAATTTATAGCCCATGTCGGCAATTTTCTTTAACGAACCAGCCGCATCCGCTGCCATTGCATCGCGAATACTATAAAGTTGCAGGCCAAGACCCATTCCGGTTGCTGCCTTAACTACCTCTGTCGCTTGCTCAACAGGTTTTTTACCACCCGAGCCACAAGCGTAGGTTCCCAATGCTAAAACACCTACTGTACCTGCTGTTGAAATTCTCAGAAATTCTCTTCTATTCTTCATGATCCTTGCTTTAGTTAGTTATACTGTATAAAATTTATTTAACTTAAAAACTCTAAAAATAATGAGATATTTTTTTGAGAGGGACTAAAATTATAAAGATTTTGCAGAAAATACCAAAAACGGTTGAATATGTCGCTTTAACACAAAAACAATTAATACTGACTTGTGTGCCCGATTTGCACTTATTCTTCAGAAAAAGTTGTTGATGAATTAAAACGGAAATCCGATGCTAAAATGAAAACGCGACTCATTATCCTGGTTATTTCCCGAAAACAACAATTGCATTGGCCCCAGTAACGAATCGTACTTAAATCCGAAACTATACCCCCAGATATTGTCGCCAAATGGCTGCGTGGTGAGATGATCGAATAAATCCTCGTAAGTATCAGCAGTGGCAGCCACATTCACTTTTGTAGTTACGTACAGCCCCGATGCAATTTCCCAGCTTAACGATGATTTTGCAACCGCATAATTGTAGGTGTAAATTTCGGCAAAATTAAATCCCGACAAGTCTTTGAACTGCATTTTACCGGGGCCAAATTGCGATCCGCCCAGCATATAAAGCCCGTTGGCACCGGAATCTTCTGTACTAAAACCGGCTCCCACCTCGAAATTATAGGTTAGCTTGCGGGCAAATGTTTTGTACCAGTTATGGTCGATAGTTAAAGTTGCATACGGATCATTAATCTCGCCGATTAAATAATCTCTTGGCTCGCTGTTATTGAGTTGCATGTCGCTGTTGGCCGACAAAATATGCTGGAATCCAATATTCAGTTTTATTCCCTTTTTGGGGAAATACAGATCGTCGGTGGTATTTACCTTGTAGTACACCTGATAGCCCCAGTCGTGCGATTTCAGGTAATCGAAATCCGTTTCCGGATAAATCGTCTGCAGATCGGCACGCGGTGTTAAACGGTTATATTTATAAAATGCGTTGCCCCCCAATTGATGATTCAGACCAAACAAATACTCCAGCCCGTAACCTCCACCAAAATACGCTCGCTTGTAACTGCCCAAACGTTTTCCGGCATCGTAGTACGGAAGTTTATAGCTGTAGGTATCCATAAAGAAATAGTCGGACAGGCGTTGTTTCTTGCCAACAAACTTATTCAATTTGATTTCCATGCCCGGATTTTCGGCAATATTTATCGAGAGTAACATGCGTGTTGCCGGCGCAATCATATTCCGCAAAGTAAAATTGGTGGTAATCCCAACTCCCAGATCATCGTCGTAGCGCGGAGCCAGCTTTACCATGGCCCTTGGTGTTTCTTTTACATGGAAAATCAGGGTGTAACCTTCGCTGTTCCAATCTCTTTTTAACGAATAAGTCAGTTTTGCAAAATGCATGGAACCATACATAAAATCGATGGCTTCTTTAATATCATCAGCGCTAATCATATCGCCAACTTCGATTCCCGATTTCGACAAAACAAAATTCTCGCTTAAATAATTCAGTCCGGTTACCTCTAATCCGGTAATCCTAATCTTTTCAGGTTGCGGAATTCGATCAACAGCCTCATATTTAAAATCGTATTTTTTGGCAAGTGTTTCTATTTCGCTCCATTTTTCACGGGCCGCATCTTCTCCAATCTGCTCTATTTCCTGTCCTTTCACAAAATCGGCTGCGGAATAATCGTGCAGGTCGGGAATAATCAACACATCGCATTTTGGGAACTGCTCTTTGGCGTCAACAATTCCACCCAATGCGATCGAGCGTTGCAGAATATCGGTCATCGATTGAATATCGTCAGCAGTTATATCTTCCTGAAAACCTACGTAAACACCAATAATTATATCGGCCCCCATATTTATGGCTTCCTGCACCGGAAAATTTCGCGTAACTCCTCCATCAACCAAAAGCATCGAGTCCATTTGAACCGGCGAAAAAACAGTTGGAATAGACATGCTGGCACGAATCGATTTCACCAAATCGCCGGAGCTGTGTTCAACGGTTTCTCCCGAAATCATATCAACCGACATACAATGAAACGGAACCGGCAGTTCGTTAAAATCCTCTTCTTCGGTAAGTGGCCAAAGCAGTTCCGAAAAATATGCTTCAAGGTGTTGCCCATCGATAACACCGGCAGGCAGATTTACTCGTTTTTCTCTTATCGGAATTTCAAAAAGGTACTTTTTCGTTTCCAGCTTTTCGTCCATAGCCACACTGCGCAGCCTTTCATTGTCGGTTAACAACAAATCCCAGTTGGCGTTTTTATTAATATCGGAAAGTTCGTCGGCCGTATAACCAACAGCGTATAAACTGCCCATAATACTGCCCATGCTGGTTCCGGTAATAATATCGGGACGAATTCCGGCTTCTTCAAGCACTTTAAGCACACCAATATGCGCCAGACCTTTTGCTCCGCCACCGCTTAAAACCAAGGCTATTTTTGGTTTTTCAGTTTGATTTTCTTCTTGTGAATAAACAGGAAATACAGCCAGTAGAAAAAATACAATGGCTACTAAATGATAAGTTGTGAGGATCGAATTTTTCATGCCCGAATGGCTTAGTTAATTTCCTTGTTTTCTGTGCTTAAATAAATTCAGGCCCCGAAAACAGTTCAATAAAATCCGGACCAGATTTATTTTAATCGCATGAATTTAAGAAATTAACCAATTCGTGCACATCTTTTTTCGACGAAAATGGATAACCACCCATGGTTTGCAGTGAGTAAATATTATGATATAAGATACTCTCTTTGTGAGGAGTAGCATCTTCAATCATTGCAATCGCTTCCTGGTATAACTGGTCTCTGTACTTCATTCTTCTTCGTGTTTAACTGACAAATATATTATAATCTTATAGATAGCACGGGTATTTTACTTATTTCCCCACCCATTCCTTAAACTCGGTTGCCTTTAAACGGCTAATTGTAATGGGTTCATCAAGAGGCGGAATGAGTCTCAAAATCAACTTCCCGCCAAAATGATTTTCGAATTTCCGGATGGCATTTATGTGCACAATCGAGCTTCGGTTAGTGCGAAAGAAAAGATCTGGATCGAGTTGTTCTTCCAGCTTTTCAATGGTTAAATCAATTACATGCTCTTTTCCCTGAAAAGTGACGGCTGTTGTTACGCGGTTTTCGGTGTAAAACCAGGCCACATCTTCCACATCGAGTTTAAAATACGAGGTTGCCCCGCTAATGAGAAAACGCTTCCGGTATTTCTTTTCGCCCGATGTTATTGCCTGCAGCAACTCTTTATAATCAGTAGCAGATTCGGGCTTTTCGTTTGACGCCGAAACCATGTGCTCGAATTTTTCGATAGATAACTGCAGCTTGTCTTGTTTAATCGGTTTTAGCAAATAATCGATGCTGTTTACCTGGAAAGCGCGCAAAGCATATTCGTCGTAAGCGGTGGTAAAAATTACCATGCTGGTTACATTTACCTGGTCGAAAACAGAGAAACTGATGCCGTCGGTTAGTTGAATGTCCATAAAGATCAGGTCGGGTGCCGGATTACTTTCCAGCCAGGCAACCGTGCTCTTTACACTTTCAAACCATTCAACAATTTGCCAGTCGGGCCGTAGTTTTTCAACCATTCCCCGCAGCAAACGATAGTTGTGTAACTCATCTTCAACAATAATAACTCTCACACTCTGCGTTTTAATTATTCTTTTCTCCGTTTATATGATTTTGCGGCGCAATATCCGAGTTAAATTTCAATTTTTCTGTAACTCAAATCGCATTCACAATAACGGCACTTTCACTTCAAAATGGTTCTCGTCGTACTGAACCACAATTTCTTTTTCGGTTAATATCTCGTAACGCTTCACCAGGTTTTTTAATCCTGTTTTAGTTGAATACGAGGCCTCTCTGCGATTTAAACTGTTGGAGACCACCAAATAATCATCCTCAACATAAACCGTAATCTGAAGCGGTGTTTCACGGCTTGTTATATTGTGCTTAATGGCATTTTCGATGAGTAACTGCCCGGTTAAAGGAGCGATATCTCTGTCTAGAACATTAATGGGCACTAGTGAATCGACATTAATTCCCTCTCCTAATCGCTCTTTATGCAAGGCACAATAGGCTTTCATAAAATCGAGTTCCTCGCCCAACTTCACCAGCCGTTTTTCTTTGCTCTGCAGTACGTACCGGTACACATCGGTAAAGTTTTCGGTAAACTCCACGGCCACATCCGGATCGTAAATAATCAGCGATTTTAACACACTAAGGTTATTGAATAGAAAGTGTGGATTCAGCTGATCTTGTAACGAGTTGTAGTCCATACGCAACTTTTCGCGTTTCATTTCGGCAATCTGCTCCTGCGAATCGAACCACTTTTGTGCAAAGCGGGCGATGGTAAGCGAATTGGCCACCATTTGCACGAAAACCAAACCGGTGATCATTCCCATAATCACACCCGATCTCGACTCTCCAATACCGAGTTTCGGATCGATAAAGTGCATGATCACCCGATGAGCAAAAACAAGGAACAATATTCCAACACTGATCTGCAGAAAAAGTCGCAGTTTTATCTTCTTCGGAACCGGTAGAAAACGTTCCAGAATATTATCGAGAATAATCTGAACCTCGGCAGCAGAATTAAAACCCACAATTACCACTACATAAATTACAAACGGAATATGAATATCTCCATCGGCAGGAATATGCGTAACATACGAAATAAAATGCAACACAAACACCGCAAAAATGCTGATAATAACAAAGCGCCCAAGCACACTAACAGGCTCGTAACTGGGCAACCTCGTTGCAAGTTTTTGCTTCTTTTTGCTATGTAGTTCAATACACTTCATTCCTTATTTAAGCGACGTTTTAATTTTCCTCTTCAGGAATATACAGATTTCCGGTTACGCTTTGCCACTTGGTTTTTAGCACCTCGAAATTGGCAATGGTTTGCGTTAACTGCGCTTTAGCCTGCACCCATTGTGCCTGAGCATTCAGCATATCGGTGGTTGTATTTAAACCTACCTCAAAACTGGCCTCGGTTTCGTTCATACTTTCCTCGGCCTCGGCAACACTTTTTTGTGCCAACAGAATGGATTCGTATGCTTCTTCAACCTGCACCTTTACCTGCATTACTTCAAGATTAATCAAATCATTTGTATGTTGCAAATCGGTTTCGGCCTGTTGCACTTTTAATTGTGCCGCGCGCTGTTTCTTTTTCCCTTGTCCCCACTGGAAAATAGGAATAGAAACCTGCGCTGCCAACATCGGCTGAAAATCGATTTCCTCGTACAAATCTTTTACCCAATAACTGGTGTATTGTGCGCTAACGCCAACAGTTGGCAAATAATCAGCACGTGTAATTTTAGCGTCCAACTCCGAAATCTCCTTTTGCTTTTCCAGAATTTTAAGCTCGTTTCGTTTACTGCCGGCTTGTACCAAACCGTCTTCGAGGTTAAACAATTTTACTTCGGGACTGGCTTCATGGCTAATTTGAATCTCAGTATCCAGTGGCTGACCCAAAATCTGGTTCAGATACATTTTGGCCACTTTTAAACCGTTTCGGGCTTTTATCAGGTTTAAATCAGCTTCGTTTTTCTGAACGGTTACGCGCAGTTTTTCACTTGCCGGTTGCAATCCAACTTCGTACATCGCCGTCATTTGGTCTTCCAGCTCGGTAAGCATCTTTATGTATTCTTCGGCAATAATGATATTCTCTTCAACGGTTGCCACCTGCCAGAATGCCTGGTCGGTTTGCTCAATCACTTCCGAATATTTCATATTCAAAGCCATATCAGCAATTGAAACTCCGGCATCGGCCTGTTGGTTAGAGTAGCGGATTTTCCCGCCGGCATAAACCGCCTGGTTAACTTCAAAACCACTGTTTATAAGTGTTAAACTTCCCAAATCGATATTAATTCCCGGGCTCCAAACATCGCTGGTTCCTGAAAAGTCACCATTCAAAGCAGCCTCTTCACTGTCGGCAGTTGGTAAAAAATACCCCGGCATGTTAATGGCATCCATTCCCGGGCGGTGCATCAACGATGACGAAAAGCCCACTGATGGTAAATAAGCCGTTCTTGCCACTTCCTGGTTTACCTGCGCTTCGCGGTTTTGCAGGGCTGCATTTTTCAATTCTTTATTGAAAGCAACAGCCTGCTCGCGGCACTCTTCCAGTGTCATTACTTTCTGCGCGAAAGTGTTGCCAAACACAGTAAGCAAAACGATAACTGTGCCGGCTATATATTTAATTGATTGATTCATTGAATTTTACTTTTATTGAATTCATTCATTTGTCTTTTTTAGAAAAGTTGACCCCGATTTTTACCTAACCGCAAGGATTAGCAACTGTCGTCCCCCATCGACAAATAAAAAACGGGGCAACTTTTTCTACTCTCTATCTACATTGCACAATCACAATTATGCTTTTGTGTTTAATTTACTTCCATCAACACGGTACAAAACGGTGTAAAGTACCGGAACAACTACAAGTGTAATTATCGATCCAACGGCCAAACCAAACATGATTACGATGGCAGTTGAATTAAACATCGAGTCGGTGATAAGCGGCGCCATACCCAAAATTGTTGTCAGCGAGGCCATCATTACCGGACGCAAACGCGATAACGCAGCGTCGATCGTAGCTTTCAACCGGTCTTTTCCACCCTTGATATTCTGGTTAATCTCATCGAGCAGAACCACGGCATTTTTAATCATCATACCAATCAATCCTAAAGCTCCGATAATTCCGGCAAAGGTGAGGTAAACTCCCGTTGTTGCCAGACCAAGAACGATACCTACAAATGCAAATGGCACCACAAGGAAAATGATTATTGGTTGTTTCAGGTTATTAAAT
Source organism: uncultured Draconibacterium sp. (assembly GCF_913060805.1). Taxonomy (GTDB): domain Bacteria; phylum Bacteroidota; class Bacteroidia; order Bacteroidales; family Prolixibacteraceae; genus Draconibacterium. Next base: position 65,531 of record NZ_CAJXTC010000021.1, on the reverse strand, counting down.
AAACCGATGATAATGATCGCCATCAACCCGATTGCCAGCGGCAGGAACATAAACAGCGCTGTGTTGGCTTCGCCGGAACGAGCTGTTGCTCCTTCCCAATGTAATTCGTATCCTTCGGGTAAATCAATCGCTTCAACTTTCTGCTGAAACTTCGCCTGAACTTCGGCTGCTGTGTATCCGTCGGCAGCGTCGCATTGTGCTTTAATTGCCCGCCTATTATCTAAACGGTGAATCAGTTCGTAATCCCATGTTACTTTCATGGTATCAACAATTTGCGACAGCGGCACACTTGCCCTGCTTTGCTGTCCCCAAACCGGGATGTTCAGCAGTTGCTCGATATTTTCAGCCACTTTGTTGTCGGTACGCAAAACGATCGGCAGCATTTTATCGCCTTCGTAAATGGCACCAATCGGACGTCCGTTTGTGGCTACCAAAATGGAGTTACCCATATCAGAGCGCGACAATCCAAGCGGTTGTGCACGTTCAACCGAATAAACCGGAACAATTTTTTTGGTTTGATTTTTCCAGTCGTCGGTAACGTTTATTGCCGTTGGCTCTTCTAAAAAGATATGTTTTGCCTGATTGGCCAAATCCTTTAACACGGCAGGATCGGGACCAATAAACTGGGCCTCAATATCGGCATCGGCAAAAGCGGCACCGTACTCCATCACCCGGGCAAATGCATTCGGATAATTTCTGTTCAGGTAGTCTTCAATCTCAGGAATCAAAGTTTCAACCCGGTCGGTATTGTCTGTTTCAATAATAAAATCGGCATAGTTTGCTCCACCTGTTGGCATGTGGCGCATTAACAGGTAACGAGCCGGCGGACGGCCAACAGAACCGGTAACAGCATGCACGCCATCCATGGCCAAAATATCTTCCTGAATTTGTTTTACATCAGCTTCAACAGCATCAATATCGGCTCCCTGAGGAAGGAAGTATTCGATAAAAAACTGATCGTATTCAATTTTCGACATAAAGTCGACTTTTACAAAACGGAACGACCAGAATGCGAAGATCAGAATAGCAAAAGAACTTAGTGCAAACATGTATTTATTGCGAACGGCCCATTTCAGGAATTTCCCGAAAATCTTGTACAAACCTTTGTCGTAAGTTTCGGCATGTTCGCCTTTCGGACGTTCTTTGCGGTAGAAATATTTAGCGTTAAATGGTGTCTGAATCATTGCAAAAACCCAGCTTAAAGTAAGCGAGATAATCAACACGGTAAACAGCGAAGAAAGGAACTCACCGGCCTCGTTTGGCGACATGCGCAATGGCAGGAACGCCAGAATTGCAACCGCCGTAGCACCCAGCAACGGCAGCGCGGTTTTTTGCGCGGTATTTACAAATGCTTTGCTTCGGTCCATCCCCGATTTCAGGTCGACAAGAATTCCGTCGGCAACAACAATGGCGTTGTCAACCAACATACCCATGGCCAAAATAATGGCTGCCAGCGTAACACGATGCAATGGTAAGCCAATGGCCAACATCACAATCAGAGTTCCCATGATGGTAAAAATCAAACCGCTTGAGATAAGCAGTCCCGATCGGTATCCCATGGCAAACATCAGCACCACAATTACAATACCTACCGACATGGCAAGGTTGAGCATAAAATCTTTTACCGCATCATCAACACGGTCGGGCTGGTAATACACCTGGTTGATTTCGATACCAACCGGCAATTCCTTTTGTAATTCGGCCAGTTTTTCATCCAGTCGTTCACCCAGTTTTACCACGTTAATACCACTCTCATTCGACAAGCCAAGTGTTAAACCGGCTTTGTCGTTGTAAAAAAGTGCTTCGTTTTTTGGTTCGAGGTACGATCTTTCAATCGTTGCAATATCGCCCAAACGGAAGTTACCTCCGCCGGGAACCTGAATCAACAGATTTTCAATTTCTTCAATCGACGTAATTTTCTGCCCCACTCCTACACGAATCGATTCATCGCCGGTAACAATCGATCCCGGGTTGATGATAGCCGTTTCGTTTTGAATAGCCGCGGCAATATAAAGTGGGTTTACACTCAGTCCGGCCAGCTTTTCTGGCGAGAAAACAATGTCGATAGTTTCGGTTTGCTCACCAAAAATCTGCGAGCGGCGAACACCATTCACGCTTAAAAGTTCGCGTTCGATGTATTCCGCATATTTTGCCAACTCGTGATGGGAATATCCATCAGCAGTAATGGCGTACAAAATCCCGTAAACATCGGCAAAATCGTCGTTTACAATTGGCGCCATAGCTCCTGCCGGCAACGAACCTTTTGCATCGTTAACCTTCCGCCTCAGGTGGTCCCAAAGCTGTGGCAACTGCGGTGTTTTTACCGTTGGCTGAATGTAGATGGTAATGATCGACAAACCGGGGCGCGAAACTGATTCAATCTCATCGATATTTTCCAGTTTCTGAATGGCCTTTTCCAGCGGATCGGTTACCTCCAGCTCAACTTCGTGCGCTGTGGCTCCCTGGTAAACGGTAATTACTGTGGCTGCCTTAATCGGAATTTCGGCATCCTCCAGTTTTCCAATATTATTGTAAGCAATTATACCTCCAAGCAACACCGCAACCAGTATTGTGGAGATCATTGCTTTTTGATTCAGTAACTTTTCCAGCATTACAACAATCCTCCAATGTTAGTTACCGATGGTGTTTTAATGGGTTGAACTTTTTGGCCTTCCACCAGGTAATGCACTCCGGCCGTAACAACCTGTTCGCCGTTGCGAACACCCGACGCAATATTTACACGTCCCTGTGTTCCGTCGAGCGAAATTTTAACTTCGCGCTTCTCAACTTTACTTGTTGAAGGATTGAATACCCAAACGTAAGTGCTTGTTTTTTCGTGGAAAACTGCCGAAGCTGCTACAGACAACTTATTCTGCTCGGCTGTATTATAAACGGTAACTTCCGCAGTCATTCCCGGTGCTACGTTCAAATTATTTTTATTCTCGAACGAAAATTTCACTTCGTACAAACCATCGTGCATCGCTTTTTCGCTAACGCTAAACAGTTTTACCGGCAAGTTGCTAATGCCTGCATTGGCAACGTTCAGGTAACTTTCTTTATCGTTTTTTACCCGCTGAAGCTGACTTTCGGAAACTGAAACAACCGCTTCAAGATGCGAATTATCGATAATTGAAACGATTGGTGTTCCTGCTCCAACAGTTTGAAAATTCTCTACAAATTTTTCGTAGATATAACCTGAAAATGGTGCTTTCAGCTCGGTGTCGCGCAATTGGTTTTGTGCGTTTTCGTAAGCTGTTTTTGTCATCAGGTAACCCGACTTGATCTTTTCAAAAGTATTTTCAGGAATTTTATTTTGCTCAATCAACTGTTTGTAACGCATGTACTCACTTTCGGTCTGCTCGAACTGAGCTTTTGTGGTTTCCACCTGAAGTTTGTAATCGCGCTTGTCGATCTCGGCAATAACTTCGCCTTGTTTTACGTAGTCGCCTTGTTTTACATTGAGTTTTAATAAGGGACCGCCAACACGAAAAGAAAGCGAGGTAAGGCTTTTCTCCTTTATCTTTCCGTTCAATGTAATCGAATTCTGAGTTACGCCATCGCTAACTGTTTCGATCTTTACATTTTTAATTGTTTCGGCCACCGACTCTTCTCCGGTGCTGCTTTGGCAACCGGTAAAAGCAACCAAAGCAGCTGCTAATACGAATAAAATGTTCTTAAATTGCATATGATGTTTTTTGATTTATAATCCAATCACGCCGCAAAATTAATCGCGCTGATTACTAAAGAATTAGATTTTTGCACCGAATGATAAAATGTCGCCCTGAAATGCGCTTAAACTGTTTCAACACTTGTAATGCGTTCTCTCAGGTGCTTCATATACTTGTTCAACTGCAGCTGAACACTTGAAATGGTTGATTGGGTGTAGTTCTGTGAATTTTGGATGTTGTTCTGCACGCGCTTCATCATCAGTTCGAAATTGGAGATCAGTGCATGGACAATTTCCTTATCTCCCTCGTGCGGCACCTTCACTTTTTTGCTGTCTGATTTGCGCGCCACCCGCTCCAAATCGTTTAGCGCCTGGTAGCTAACACGTTTTCCCAAAGCCTGGTAATAAATGGTGAATAATACTTCAACTCCAAAAAGTATCTCTTTCACATCTTTTAAAATGGGTAGCAAGTCAGCTCTCAGCATGGCTTTTTCGCCCATCGCCGTGTCATACGGGTCGGCACCATAATTTATGGTAAAACTGGCGGGATTTCCAATAACCATATCAGCCTGATGATTTTGAATCGGGGATAACATGGCTACGAAATGTTCTTTTCGCAAATGAACCAGATTGGCGTTGATGAACAGCACAATTTCGTTGCTGGCAAACTCAACGCCACAGGCCATTGCATAACTCTTTCCATGGTTTTCAGGCAGCTTTAAATACTCGAAATGATAATGAGAGGCCAGTGTTTTCAGAACATCTTCGGTTCCGTCGGTCGACCCGTCGTCAACTACAATTACCTCGGCTTCAGGGTTGTGTTTGCAACAGGAAGCAACCACATTAAAAATGGTTTCCTCTTCGTTGTAGGTGCAAACAATAATGCTTGTTTTCATCTGTTTAATAGTGTTTATTTATTTTCGTAACAGATGTAACTCTCTATGAATTTTAATCATTCTCTTTTGTTCAGTTTAGAATGTTAAAATTCATGTTCGTTTCATTGTTTTCTGTTTTCAGAAACGAATGTAAACAGGATTGTTGGGCTTATGCGAAAGGAAATTCGTGAAATGCTAAAACTAACTCATGGAATGAAAACGACTTAGCTTTTAGCTTTATGTACTTCGTAAATTTTTATTGAATTTTTCTTGCCAAAAAATTTGATCAGGTCAACGTATTCAATTTTATAATCTTTGGAGCTTTTTATCAGTTTCACCGCAAATTCGCTGGTTACCAGAATCTTCTTTTTGTAGCGTTTACACTGTTTTTGAATACGCGCAGCAGTGTTTAACACATCGCCGTGAAACGCCAGTTCGCGTTTGATTTCGCCCACTTCGGCGGCCATTACTTTCCCTACGTTTAACGATGCGGTAAAAACGGGCATCATTCCATATTCTTTCTCAAAATAATCACGGCGTTTACTCAGCGCTTTTTCGTACAGGTAATAAAAATCAACCGCACTTTTATACGACGATTCCCGTTTGGTCGTCCACGAAATCACCACCTCGTCGCCAACAAACTGATACACACGCCCGCGGGTAGCCAGCAACGAATTGGAAACACATTTAAAACAATCCTGAATAAAGTAGCTGTATTTTTTGTGCCCCAGTTTTTCGGCCACAGCAGTCGACGACTGCAAATCGAGAAACATAAATATCAGCTCCTCTTCTCGTGGCTTCTGGTAGTACCCCATCATTATTTTCCCGAGCGGAGCATAACCAACCTGCTGCAAAAGCGTGTTAATCAACTGGTAAACATAGCCTCCAACAAATAATACGATAAGGAAAAACAGGATAGTTGAGTTAAATAAAAAGTGAGGCAAGTGCGAGACGGATTCGATAAAACTCAAATCTTCTGACACGCTGTAATGTACAATTCCCAGAAGAATACTGATTATCAAAAAGATCAGGATATCGAGGAAAACAACACCCACCGCCAGCTTACGCATTTTAAAATTGCGCACCAGGTTAGGGTAAACCATATTAAGCGTAAACCAGCTTAAAGTGGCAAACAGCGAAATCACCACCGACGACCATAAAACCTCATCAACCAAAAAGCTCATTCCTTTTGATAACATATCGCCCATGTGGTCGTCGCGAGCCCCAAGCATGCGCATAAACAGGGCAAAGCGAATTACTACATTCCAGTAAATTAAAGTGTAAATCAACAATTGGAACTGATGTCGCCGTACCGAGCCTTTATATGTTCTTTCAAGTTTTGGCATTAAACAACGTTACATGATTTTTGAGAGATACTGCACTAAAAAAGTAAGCACTGCCACCACAAAACTGGCCATAAAAACATGGTAGGAGTACCGCAGCAGCTTATATTTTTTAGCCAGCACTTTTCCCAGGTTGTATTGATCCTTGGTAAGTGTACCGTACAAATAATCGTAATCGGTCATCATTTCTTTTATGCCCTTTTGATATTTCTCGTACGGCATATTTACAAAGTTGCCAAAAAACAACAGGTTAAGTTTTCGCTTTTTCAGGTCATCATCGCTATACTGCCCCGATCCGTATTTTGGAATTACCGACAAGATGGCAAACACCAGCGATATTAAACAGCCGATAATTAGTATAATTCCGGGAATGAGGAAATTGTGTTCGCTGGTACGCAAAGTGAGTGCGCTCGTACTCATAAGTACCGACACCAGAACTGCGTTAATGGTAAGCATAATATTGGCCTTATTATCGGCTATCGAACTTAAATTGATCTGGTTACGCGCCGTAAGCCGGAACATAGTTTCGATACCGCGCGCTGTACTTTTCTGCGAGTGTTGCGGCAAATCGGGAGTTTTGTCGGCCGACAATTTATTGATACGCTTTTCTACTTTTTTGATGTTCTTCAGACGAACCGGTTCAAATGTATCCTGGGCGTAGTCGGTATGATAATTAATGCCCAGAATAAAATCAAGTGTTTGCTTCCAGTACTCCAGTTTCGAGCATTTTCGTTCAACAAAATTGCACATCTCCTTTCGCAGCAAATTCGAGATTTCCATAAAATTATCCATCCCGGCGTGCGCATGATCGGCGTCGCCAATAATCTCTTCGAGCAATGAATTTTTGGGCGCTCCCATTTTTGTTGCCTTAATGCACTTCTCCACCTCGATGATGAACGCCTCATCCATCCCCTTTTCAGCAAGAAACTGACGGGCAATTTTACAACCTTCCTCCTCGTGGTCTTTTAACGAAACCGCATGGCCAATATCGTGAAACCAGGCTGCCACTACCACAATGTCTTTGTCTCTTTCGCTCAAGTCTTCGGCTTCGGCAATGGTTTCCGACACTTTTGCAACCAACCGCGTATGCTCAATAGAATGGTAATTCAACAGAGCCGAAACTTTCTCTTCGTAATATTTGGTTGCAAATTCCTTAACCTCTTCAACAATTTTCATTCGTTCAAAATTTTAATTTTCCGTGGCAAACAGTAGCGCTAATTTAATTTTACTGAAGTTAAAAATAACTACTTTTGATTCAAAGTAAACAACAATATTCACGGAACTTTTATTTTTTAAGATGTTTCTAAGCCGGGATAAATGTTCGATATTGCAACTATCGACAAATCTGCATTATGCAAAACACTAACAACTTTGTTCTGATGACAAAATACCTGATTAAAATTAACATCGTTTTTTTTGCACTTATTGCAGGCTGTTATTCTCCTGTTTTTGCGCAAGACAATATAAGTTACAGTGTGTTTTTAGCCGGAAATACAGCTCCTGAAGAAGCAACCGAATCTGATGATTTTATTGATGAATTAACAGACATTCCACAACCACATGCTTTTGTTTACCTTGGGAATTACTCGGATTACAGCATTCACGACGATGAAATGGAATTCAGTTTTTCCCCGCAAATAAAAAATGAAGATACACCCTTACTTTTTGCCAACGGAATTAACGAATGGCACAACGGCAAAAAACAAACAAAAAGGGTACGAAAAGCCGTTCGCAAATATTTTCCGGATAACGAAGTTTACACCAACGACTGGGGCTGCCCCGGCCCTACCGAAGTGGAGCTAAACGATCAACTGACAGTAATTCTCATTGATACCTATTGGTGGCTCACCGCACTCGACACCCGCTCTGCAAAGTGCGGTATTGAAGATGACGAGGATGTTTTTATCTGGCTACAGGATGCGCTTCGACGAAACAAAAATAAAACAGTTATTGTGGCCGGATTTCACCCGATAGAATCAGTTGGCCCGCACGGAGGTAATTTCTCGACAGCCGCAAGTGTTTTGGGATTTCCGTATGCCATTTATAAAAACACACTGGGCGGAAGAAGCGACCTCGTTCACCCCGATTACCGGAACCTGCGCCAGCAAATGCATGCTGTTTTTCACGGATTTCCGAATGTAATTTACGCGTCGGCACTCGAAAACAGTCTGCAATACATTAAAACCGACAATATCCATCAGGTCATCAGCGGATCGATGGTTAAACAATCGTACGTTAACAGTAACAAAGCGGATTTTGCAAGCAGCAGCGCCGGCATCTCACGCATCGATATTCATGAAAACGGCGATGTTACACTTAACTTTTTTACCGTTGAAAATGGTACACAAACACCGGTTTTTAGCCGCCTTTTGTACTCCTTAACAACAGAAACAGAGGAAGACCTGACGGCAAAACGACAGGAACTTTTTAAAGACTCAACACACACTACCTACGCCAGCCTACAGTATCAGGCTACAAAAAGCTACGAAAAATGGATGGGTACCAACTATCGCCAGGTATGGGAAACACCTGTTGAGGCCCGCGTTTTCGATATCAGCAAAGAGAAAGGCGGACTTACCGTGTTAAAACGGGGAGGCGGACAACAAACCAAATCGCTTCGTGTGGAAACCGATGAGGGCCATCAATACGTACTGCGCTCACTCGAGAAATTTGCAGAAGGTGCACTTCCGAATGAAATGAAACCAACCTTTGCCAAAGATATTGTTCAGGATCAGATCTCGGCGTCGAACCCGTACTCGGCAATGCCCGCAGCTGTTTTAGCTGAACACGCAGGCGTTTTTCACACTAACCCCGAGGTGGTTTACGTGCCGCAGGATCCACTTCTGAAACAGTACAAAGAAGACATGCAAAGTGGCTTGTTTTTGTTTGAAGAACGACCGGCAAAAGACAGAAGCGACCTGAAAAGTTTTGGCTATTCCGAAGACATTGTTGGCACCGACGATGTGCTTGAGAAAATTATAGAAAGTGAAGACCATCAGGTAGATCAACAGGCCGTTTTGCGCGCCCGGCTACTCGATATTTTTATTAACGACTGGGACCGCCACGACGACCAGTGGCGCTGGGCTTCGTTTGAAGAAGGTAGTAAAACCATCTATCAACCGATTCCGCGCGACCGCGATCAAACGTTTTTTGTAAACCAGGGAATTTTACCCGGAATTGCATCGATGCCGTTTATTTTGCCAAAGCTTCAGAATTTTCAACCGCGCACAAAAAATGTAATTGGATTGGGATTTAATGCTCGTTATTTCGACCGGACTTTCCTGAACCAGATGGAGTGGGAAGACTGGCAAAAAGCCAACACCGAACTGATGAACCGAATGACGCCCGAGGCGATAAATGAAGCCATGGCCACTTTTCCAAAAGAAGTTCAGCCAATGGTTGCCGACTCCACGGCAAAAATTCTGCTGGCCAGAAAACAATACATGGAAGAGATGGCGCGCGAGTTGTATCTTTACCTGGCCAAAAGAATAAATATTCCGGGAACGGATCGTAAAGATCTTTTCGAGATCAACCGGAAAAATGATGATGAAACGGAAATAAGCGTTTATCACATTAAAAAAGACGACAGCAAAGGAAAACTCATTTATCAGCGCACCATTAAAACCGATGAAACGAAAGAGGTGGTTTGCTACGGACTTGACGACGAAGATCGTTTCGAGATTAGTGGCGAAGTACGGAAAGGCCCAATCATCAGGATTGTTGGTGGTCAGGATAAAGATGTGGTGGTAAACAATTCGAAAGTAAGCGGGATGAAAACGAAAACGCTGGTTTACGACCTGCTAAAAAGTACCGAAATTGAGGGTGATGGGCCAACAAATGCCAAACTCACCAACAACAAAATTATTCACGAATACGACCGAAAATACTTTAAACGCGATGTGGGCATGCCGCTTGCCAGTGGCGGTTATAATTCCGACGACGGCATTTATATAGGCTATGGCCGCTCGTGGTATAAACAACGTTTCCGTCGCGATACCAAAACATCGTTGCTGGGCGAGTATTCTTTCGAAAATACATCATTTAATATCAATGCACAGTACGAGTCATTGTCGACAAACAATGGTTTGGATGCCATTTTTGGCGTGGATGCAAGTACCGAAAATTATACCACCAACTTTTTTGGTTTTGGAAACAATTCATCGTACACAAACAGCGGTTTCGACGCTGATTATTACAAAGTAAAACAGCGAAGAATGGTTGCTCAGTTCGCTGTACAAAAACGATTTGGCGAGTCGGTTTGGGCACGCTACGACGAAGATGAAGAAAATAAAGACCACCCGATAAACGAGCATAAAATTGGCTTAAGCGCACAATACAAATTAAACGACACGAAAGAAGAAGAGGACAAATTTATTGGTGACTTTGATGAGAACGGTCTTAGTCCGGAAAACTTAGCACAGATACATTATGCTGTTTTGGGCGGCTATTACAGTTATCAGAATCTGAACAAAGATTTCAGGCCAACACGTGGTTTTGTGGTGGATGCTTCGGCTAACCGGTACCTGAATTTGCAAGGTGAAGAGCCCGATTTTACAAAGATTAGCGGGTCGGCTGCGGCGCTGCTGAGTTTTACCAAATATCCACGCACTGTTTTTGCGTTCCGGGTTGGTGGTGAAAAAATATTTGGCGATTACTTTTTTCACGACGCAGCAATTTTAGATGGAAAAACAAATCTTCGCGGTTACCGGAAAACGCGTTTTTACGGCGATGCCAGCGCCTATTTTAACTCTGAACTGCGTTTTAAAGTCATCGATTTTAAAAACTATCTGCTCACCGGCGAACTGGGTGTACTTCTATTCGACGATGTTGGCCGCGTTTGGATGGATGGCGAAGAATCATCGAAGTGGCATAACGGTTATGGGGCAGGCATTTGGATGTCGCCGTTTAAAATGGCCATCGTAACTGCCACCCTAAACAAAAGCCGTGAAGAAACGTTAGTTCAATTTAACTTTAGCTTTTTGTTTTGAAGATACTTACCCAACTCATATTTTTTCTCGGAATCATTTTATGCGTGCAAAAATCGGTGGCACAGGAAGTGATTTTGATTCGGCATGCCTCGGTAAAACTGGAGCGCCATGGCTGGATGGGTGCCAAAAAAGCTTCAAAAATGCGCGATGCTTACGACACTGCTCCGATCAGTCAGTTCGATCCGGATACGGTACTGAGCAAAGTTCCGGAACGTATAACCGACACGGTTTATGTTAGTGGTTTGTCGCGTTCGATTGCAACCGGGTTAAAACTTTTTGGCGATTCGGCAACAATCGTCTCATTGCAGGAACTCAACGAATTTGAGATGCACATGGTTTGGCTCCCCCTGTATTTGCCTTTTAAAGCCTGGACTTCCATATCGAGAACAACGTGGTTAATGGGGCTCGAAAAACCGGGGACGGAATCGTTTCAGGAAGCACGTGAGCGTGTTGACGATGTTTGTTCGTTTATTGAACGAAAAGCGGAGCAAAACAAACAGGTTATTTTGGTAACACATGGATTTATAAACCGAAACATTTCTAAAGAACTGGAAAAGCGCGGCTGGCAGGTGATCCAAAATAATGGCAAAAAAAACCTGGGCGCCACCGTTTTAAGAAAATAATTGTATCAATTGTACGTTAATAGGCTTGTGAAATATTTTTTAGGACTCATACTCGTTTTTATTTCGATGGCAGGATTTGCGCAGGACACCCTTTCGCGCGAAGACTGGACGCCTTATTTTGAAAACAATTTGCCTACACGTTTTCTGTACCTAAAAATGGAAGGCCCTTTTCAGTACAATATTTCATCCACTTCGGAGATTCCGCAAATTGGCGACGGCTCGGCAGAAATTACAGGAAACAGAACCGTTACTGCACGTTTAAAATTCCCGATTTTGAATAAACAGCGGGTAAAACTAACCGGTGGATTTCGCTACGTAAACGAGCAGTTTTACTTTGAGGACATAAAACCCGGCGACTACCCCATGTACGTTGGACTGAATGACAGAGGCTTGCGGCGTTTGGGTTTTGACCTGAAAGGGATGTTTCATTTGTACGATAATCACTCGCTGGTTGTGCAAACCGACTGGAGTCTGGCAGGCGATTTTCATATTCACAACAACAAATACTTTTCTTTTGGCGACTTGCTAAAATCATCGCTTGCGATTGGTTATGCCACCCGAAAAGACCTGAACACCTATTATGCTTTCGGCGCTTATTTTGGCTATACTTTTGGCGATCCGGCCATTTACCCGGTTTTTAACTACTCAAAACGTTTTGCAAACGGTATTGGTTTGGATTTACTTTTGCCGCAAGGTTTTAAGGCCTGGAAACAAATCAACAAAAGATTTTATGTAGTTTGCGATGCCGAGATTTCGGGAACCAGTTACACGGTGCGTGTTGACGATACTATTTTAAATGAAACCGAAAGTATTCAGCTGCGTCAATCTACCATTGATGCTACGGTTGGAATTATTACACAAATAAATAAATGGGTTGGTTTTGAGGCGAAATTTGGCTACTCAAACAATATCAATTTCAACGTTACCGAATCGAACTTTAAACCGGGGAGCACATTGCCCCGCCCGGATACCGACTACCTGATCAAGTCTACTGTTTCAGGCGCTCCTTATGCCAGCGTTGCTTTATTCCTGTCGGTTCCCCGAGATTTAATGGATCGTTGTATTGAATAAACATTAGAGACTAAAAAGACTCATCCAGCTTCCGCACAGCATCTTCCATAACCTTCACGGCCGAATCGCCAATTTCAAAAGCGCCATCAATTATTTTATCCCGATCCTCTTCAAAATCTTCATCAATGTATTTCTGTATTTTATCACCAATCTTATTTACGTCATCTTTAAACAGATCGCGAAGCATATCGCCAATACTTTCTTTATTTTTTAGCGCGTGATATTTAATAATCAGCCCTTTAATTTTTATCTGATCTTCAACCGTAAAATCGTCGCGATATTCGAGGTACCACTCCGAATTGTACCTTTCAAATTTTTCATCGGCCCACTCCCAGTCTTTCCTACCGTATTTATCATGATTATTGTCTACCCGCTTAACAAAACGTTCAAACCGATTGAGGTAATCTTCTTTTGATGATGGAGTTGTACACGCAACCATCCACACCAAACAACACACAATCAAATATTTTGAGTACTTCATTTCAAGTTTCAATTTCAGCCAGATTAAGGTTTCCATGGCCATTTTACACAATCTTTAATTTCGGGAAACAGCACATAATCGGCTCTTCCTTTCATGGCGCAGGTTTTTACATGCAAACCTTTTAGCTGCTGAAGTGCAGCCTCCATGGTTTTTCCCGATACCGATACATCGTCGACCAGCAAAATGCGCTTCCCTTCCAAATCCCAGTTGGCTTTTTCCAGCACTTTAGGTTCGTTGAAGCGCGGATTATTTTCTTCATCGCGATAATTCAGGGTCATCACCAAAAGCTCGGCATCAAGATGATAAGCCACCATTGTTGCTGCCGGAACGCCGCCGGTGCCAATGCCAATTACCACATCGATTTTGGGGAATTCAATTATTCTTAGTCGTTCGGTTATTTCTTTAAACGATAATGGAACCATGTTTTTCTTGTTTTTAATTTTTCTATGTTTCCTCGTACACCGGAATTTCGAGGTAAAAAGTGGTGCCTTTTCCCATCTCGGTTTCGAACCAGATTTTGCCGGCAAAATTTTCAACGATATTCTTTACAATCGAAAGTCCCAATCCCATACCACTTGTTTTAGTGGTAAAACTTGGGCTAAACAATTTATCGCGCAACTCGGCATCAATACCCGAACCGTTGTCTTGCACCGAAATTACAGCCATGTGCTGGCGTCGGTCGAGCCTGATTTTAATCCTTCCTTTCCGCCCTTCGGGAATGGCCTGAATGGCATTTCGGATCAGATTTATAATTGCCCGCGACAACTGCTCTCTGTCGGCATTTACTTCAAGATTTTCGTAGCCGTTCGAATCAAATTTAATGTCGATTTCACTGTGCGTTTCATACAGATCAATCGATTTTTTCAGCTGCTCGGCCAAACAGAATACCTGGTTACGGGCCGTTGGAATTTTGGCAAAGTTCGAGAACTCGGTAGCAATATTCGAAAGGTTGTCGATCTGCTCGATAAGCGTTGAGGTCACCCGATCTAAAAACTCGTTGTATTCTTCGTTTTTCCCCTTGGCACGCTGCAAATACTGAATGTTCAGTTTCATTGGTGTAAGAGGATTTTTAATCTCGTGTGCAATTTGTTTGGCCATTTCGCGCCACGCCGATTCCCGTTCCGAACGTGCCAGCAAATCGGCACTCACCGCCAGTTCATCAACCTTTTTATTGTATTCCCGAACCAGGCTACCAATTTCGTCTTTCCGATTGTACTGAATGGGCTCGTTGCGTTTACCCAGCTGCATTTTTTGCAGGTTCTCCTGAATAACAACCAGCGGACGTGTAATCTGGTTAGCAATAAAAACGGCCGCAATAATACTGGCCAAAAACAGCAGAACGTAGAGGTTGATGAAAGCCACAATAAAGGTGGAAATCTCCTGGCTGTAGTTATCCTGCCGGATAAAATATGGCAGATTAATCACACCCAGATAATCGCCGTAATTATTGATAATTGGACGGTATGCTGACAAATACGAAAGCCGGCCAATATTTTCGGGCTGAAAATAGCTGATGGAGTAATTCTGATAAACTTCGTAATTGGCACGTGCATTTATTCGCGACGATACAAGTCCCCGCGCATAAATCTCGGAACGCGATGAAGCAATAAGCCGCCCATCGGTTCCGTAAATATTAATATCTGTTCGGAAAATGTTCGAGAGCTTCGCCAGCTCCTCGCGCATCCACTCTTCCAGATCCGGTGTAATTTCTCGTTTATCGGTCAGGCGCATATCAATTTCTTCTGAAATCGATTTCATTTTCTCGTTCAAATCGTCCTGGTGTTTCTGCCGGTATTCTTTAATATTATAAAAAAGCGTTACCCCGGCAACAACCATTAACGAAATAAAAACGATGGAAATGATAGCCGCCTGAATCTTAAATTTCAGATCGAAAAATACCCTTTTCTCCCGAATCGACTGATTGATTATTATAAGCACAACCAGCAGCGTAAGAAAATAGAACACAAATAAATACGGGAAAGAAATCAGGTAATCGATCGGCGTAAGCAACTCTCTGGAAACCACTACATAATTCTGCTGGCTGGTGTGGTAAACCAGGTGCTCGTATTTATCCTGACGAAGAAATGAAAACTCGTCATCAGATTTCAGGTAAACATGCCCGTTGTAGTTGTAGTTGTAATCACCGTATTTATCGGTAAGCTCGCCGGCATAATATTTGGCATAATTGAATTTGCGGTAAATATCAGACCGAGCCATCGATTTGTCGATCAGCAACTCCGGGAAACCAATTCCTTCAAACAACAAATCCGAATCCAGATCGATATAAATGGTAACGCCTCTTCCTCCGTCAACCTTAGGATAATCCCAACGACCGGTGTACGAAATCCGTCCGTTCATATTATCCATAAAATAAAAATTGGTACCCGGAATTTGTAAACCCTGCGCCTCAATCTGATCATCCATAAACGGCCTGCACGAAACTTCACGATCATCGGGCTGAATAATCAAATTATCGTTACTGTGGCACACATAAATATTCAGCAGGTATTTTCTGAAATAGGTATTGAAATACGATTGCCGGATATATTCAACTGCATCTTCATCACGGTTCTGGTTTAACAAACTTTTTATGGCCCCATCTTCTGTAAGCTGGTATTGTATCTCGGTCATAAAAACTTCGGCAGCCGGATCGCGCTCAGCAACCAGAGTTACAGCCAACAATTTCTGTTGTTCTTTATCCTTTTTGCTGATGGTGCGGTTAATAACAACCAACGAATAAACCGAAACCACCGCCACATAAATAATCAGATAACTTAAAGTAAAGGTTTGCAGGTAGTGCCGCGTTACCAGCGAAGAAAGTATAACGCAAATAATAAAGAGCAACAAGGCGTAAATAGATACATTTTGTACGGCAAGGTATTGTACTCCGGCAAAAAATAAACTAATTGCCAGCGTTAATAAAACCAGTTGGTGGAGTTTAAAATTCTTCAGCGTTTTTTCGTTTACCCTGATGGTAAAAAAAACGACACCCAACAATAGCAAACTTACTGCAAAAATCCCCAAAATACTTTGTGGAGAGATGTCGATAATCTTGTTCAGCGCAAACGAAACAGTTGAATTATAGATGAGTTCTTTTACCAAATTATCGACCATCAAATACAGGCTGGCGTTAAAAATCAAAAGCAGGGTAATGATAATTTTTCGCGGCAAACCCGAGTTTTTCTGCAAATCCGGAATATTCAAATCGATAGCGAAATTGTAAATCCAGAACAGGAAAAATATGGCCAACAAAAAATAATCGCCCAGCGATGGCAACCAGTCGTTTATGGCAAAATAATCGGGACTAAAAAATTTGAGATGGAAGAACACTTTGGGCACCTGAAAAATTAGGTGAATCCAATACACCACAAACAGCGCCACACCCAGCGAAACCAGTTTCAGAAAGAAGGCCGCATCGCTCTCTACAAATTCTTTTCGGAAATAAAACAGCAGTAAAATAAGCCCGATAAAATAAATGGCACCGGGAAAATACAGCTGATTAGTGGTACACAAATAATTTCCGTAGGGCAAAAGAGTGAAAAGGTAATCGCCTTTCAAATCGACAATGTCGTAACCCCGGGTGTACTTTTTGGTTCGAATAATATAATCGCTGGGGAGCCTGTAACTTTTAAAGAAATTATTTTGCAGGTACTTGTTTTCGTAGGTGTAATTGCGTTTTATTAAATGAAAAACGGCAGCTGTATACTCGCCTACATTCAGTGTGTCGACCAGGTAATAGCCGTTTGGCAATTGCACCAGACCACTGGTTTTTGGCAAATCTTCCAGCCTGTCGTAGAAAGTAATTCCGCGGTCGGACCAAAAAAACAGCTCCTTATTTTTAAAAACCATCGCACCAAATCCGGTTTCGCGGATCAGTGTTTCATCGCGGCTAAAAAATTCGCTGATATCCTCATCCAGTTCATCTTCAAGCAGTACCTGTTTAATTTCCTGCAGCTTATTCTGAAGTTCGGTTTCGTTTGCCAGCAACTGCGTTTGAAAATCGTCGATAAGTTTGGTTTCCGGATTTCGCCGGAGCAAACCATTTTCGATAATGGCAGCCACAACCAAAATACCGATGGCCAAAATGAGGTATGTATATTTATTTAGTTTAACCAACATTAGCTATTCATGATGATACGGTTCGCCTTTTAAAATTGTCATTGCTCTGTATACTTGCTCAACACACAACAATCGCACCATTTGATGCGAAAATGTTAACCGCGATAGCGAAATTTTCGAGCTGGCTCGTTTATACACCTCTTCCGAAAAACCGTAAGGACCACCAACCACCAGAATCAGCTCTTTGGGTCCGCTTACCATTTTTTTCTCCAGAAACCGCGAAAACTCTACCGACGAGAACATTTTCCCTTTCTCATCGAACAAATGCAATTCTTTGCCCGGCGCCAGTTTTGAAAGAATAATTTCGCCTTCCTTATTTTTCTGCATTTCCGGGTTGGTATTTTTTCCCTTTTTAATATCGGGGATAACTTCCATATCGAAACTGATGTAGTGTTTCAGGCGTTTTAAATATTCATTTATCCCATCGCGTATGTAAGCCGCATCAGTTTTACCAACAACCAGTAATGTAATCTTCATTTCGCTAAAATCGTTTTTGTACAGAAATCATGCATAAACCGCCGGGGTTTTATCCAATTCTCACACTTTTCGGATGACAAAAAGGCATCAACACATAATCCTCTGAAGGCGAATTAAATATAATTATGTTTCTACAACAATCGCCCAATTGATTTTTAATTTTATAAATTTACAGTAAAAATAAGCGTATAAAAGTGTTTTTGCATAGTTTTTGCTTATTATGCAGCACATATGCTGAATTAAAATATGATGAAACGAGCATAATAAAAAGTTGCGAAATACACAGAAGTATGATTATGCGAGTTACATGAGTTACCGCTGAAAAATATAATTATAAACGAATGAAAAATTTTAAACATATATTTTCAATTATCCTGATATTTTGCAGTTTGCTGGCAGGCGCTGCTGAATCGCCTCAGGATAAAAAGGTTCCGAACGAAATTAATGTTGGTTTGGCAACCGGAGATGCGAAAGCACTTTCCTCTTATTTTAACCAAAACGTAGAACTGGTAGTACTTGATAACGACAATGTATACAGCAAAGCCCAGGCCCAACAAATTGTGGCCAACTTTTTCAATAAATTTCCCCCGCTGGAAGAAAATTCTTTTAGCATTATTCACGACAGTGGAAAAGAGAACGCGCAATACGTAATCGGGAAATTAAAAACAGAAAAAGGCGATTTCAGGGTTTACTTTTTGCTGAAACAAAACGATGGCAAACAATACATTCACCAACTACGAATTGAACAACAGTAATGGCCGATATGGCAGCGGAAAAAATCACTTTTAAGCGAATTAAAAAGTTGAGCGAAAGAGCCGTTGAACACGCCAAACGTATTTCGCTCCCGCTTTTTGATGGTGTTCCCCTGTACGATGTTTTGTTGTTTTTCTGGAGAAGTATCGTCGACGGATCGATAACAACCCGTGCATCAGGAATTGCTTTTTCCTTTTTTATTGCCTTATTTCCCGGTATTATTTTCCTTTTCACGCTGATTCCGCTCAGTGGATTCCAGGATGAACTTTTTGTAATTATTCAGGAAATAGTTCCTGTAAGTGTGTGGCCCACAATAGAAGAAACCATCACCGAAATTGTGATGCGACCACGTGGTGATTTATTGTCGCTGAACTTTGTTATGGCCCTAATTTTTGCTACTAACGGTTTTGTATCGATGATGAGTGCTTTTGATGCTACGGTGCACAATATCAACCGCCGAAAATGGTGGAGCCAATATATGGCAGCAGCTCTAATGCTGGTGGTTTTTACCCTGGCACTTACCGTTGCAATTGCCTTGTTAACAGGTGGGCAAATGTTAATCAATTACCTCGACCGGATTGACATTATTCAAGACAAGTTTCTGGTGTATTTGCTGATTGCCGGAAAATGGATAATAACCATCACAATCTTCTTTTTTGCTTTCTCGTTTCTGTATTATATGGCGCCGGCAAAAAAAACAAAGTGGCGGTTTATCTCGGCTGGAGGAACACTGGCAACCGTACTGAGTATTATCGGTTTTGCAGCCATGTCGTATTACCTGAATAACTTTAGCCAGTACAACAAACTTTACGGTTCCATCGGGACGTTACTGGCCATCCTTTTTCTGATGTATGTAATGTCGTTGATTTTGCTGATCGGCTTTGAACTGAATGCCAGTATTTACCAGGCACACACTTATCAGGAAGAGGACTAAAGAAGGATTATTGATTAAGGTTGAAGGATTAATTATGGTTCTTAGGTGGCGTTTTATCTGAAAATACCAAACACCTTTTCAATCTGAAAACTGAAAACTGCGACTGCAGACTATTTCTTCCCTTGTTTAAAAAGCAATTCCTTTTCTTTTTTGGTTAAACTCTCGTAACCCGATTTTGCAATTTTATCCAGAATACGATTGATCTCGTCTTGCTGATGATGTTTCTGACGGTTGTATTCGTGATCGTCGCGCGGAGGTTTTCGGTAAGTAACTTTCATTTTACTTTTATGCTTAAAAAGCCCCTCGAAAAACTTACCGATTTTATTTACAAGGTTTACCAATCCGGCTCCCATATCTTTTCCTTTTCGCAATTGATAAATATAAAACCATCCCCAAAAGGCACCGCCCAAATGCGCAATATTACCACCGGCATTTGTTGAAGAAATACCGATCACCGATAATAAAACGTAAAAAGCAGCTACATATTTCAGCGGGAAACGACCGATAAAAAACAGGTGTATCTCGCGGTTGGGATCGTAAAATGCTACGGCTACCAAAATAGCAAAAATTGATGCGGAAGCCCCCAGCAATATTGCGTTAGCAGAATCGAATACGGGAATAAAATTATAGGCAATGATGTATAAAAATGCTCCCCAAAGGCCTCCCATCAGGTAAACACCCAACATTTTGTCCCCTTCAAAATGATAAAGAAACAGCTGCCCAAACCAATACAGGCCAAGCATATTAAACAAGAGATGCAAAAATCGCTCGTGTAAAAACATGTAGGTTATTGGTGTCCACGGGCGTTGTACCAAAACATCGACAACCGAAGGAACCGACAACCACTCATACACAGGTAAACTTTGTCCGCTGAGGTAAAAGAATACACCAATGATTTTCAGCAAAAGAAAAACACCAATGTTTATGTAGATCAACCGGGTTAAAACCGATCCCTCTTTAAATGTTCGTTTTATGTCGCCAGCAATATCCACTTCCCAGGTTTTTTAAAATCTGTATGAACTTTAATAAAAACGGTTGGAATGTTTATTCCAGTATTTGATCATAAAATACCCAAACAACATTCCGCCCAGGTGCGCAAAGTGTGCTACACTTCCCTGAATTCCGGATACACCAAAGAACAACTCCAAAGCACCGTAACCAATCACAAAATACTTGGCTTTAATTGGTATTGGCGGAAAAAGCAGCATCAACTCCGTATTCGGGAACAGCATTCCGAAACCTAATAAAATGCCGAAAACCGCACCCGAAGCACCAACTGTTGGCGTATTCATAAATAGTGTAATCTTTTCCGAAACAGTTCCCGGAATATATTTTCCCTGCGCTGCAATCTCTCTGAAATATGCAAGCTGATCGGGCGCAACATTTGCAACTGCAACTTTATACTCAATGAAGGTAACCAGCAACTGTATAAGCGCTGCTCCTACTCCTGTAACCAAATAAAAAGTAAGAAAACGCTTCGGTCCCCAAACGCCTTCCAGCACGCGCCCAAACATGTACAAGGCAAACATATTAAAGAAAATATGCCCAAATCCCGGTGTGCTGTGCATAAACATGTAGGTAAAAATCTGGTATAACCTGAATTTTTCAGAAAGCGGGAAATACAAACCCAGAATGGAATATAAATCAGTTCCGGTTTGTTTTAACACAATGGTGGCAATAAAAAACAACACGTTGGCAAGAATCAGATTCTTTACCACAGGAGGCATGTTTAATGTGGGACGATAATTCATATTTATAAAGTTGTAAGACCTAAAGAATCTTTCTTTCCAGAATCAACGATCTTCAGTTGCTTATTGTTTTAACGATCAGGCAAGATACAATGACCACGCCAAAATTTTAAGTGTTCAAATTAACGACAATCTGTCATTTTGAAAAACTTTTTTCGATATCATCTGTCGAAATGATGGTCAACACCTTTTTTCCGTCGGGCGAAAAGTTGGGTGTTGCACAGGCAAACAAATTATCGATCAGGTGATCCACTTCTTCCTGTTTCAGGTCGGTGCCATAATCCATTGCTGATGCTTTTGCCAGCGACGCCGCAATTTGTTCCTTTGCTTTCGATCGTGCATCAACCGGCGATGTTTTGTACTCTTCCAGCAATTTTTCCAGAATCAACTCGGGCGACGAAATATCTAAAACTCCCGGTGTTCCGTTTATAATAAAAGTGTCTTTTCCAAATTCGCGAATATCAAATCCCAGCGACAACAGGTCTTCCAAAATCGATTTTAGCAGAGCCGAATCAGCAGGATTGAGTTCAACGGTTTGCGGAAATAATTGTTGCTGGCTGGCCACCGAATCCGTTTTCAGCACCTCCATAAATTTCTCGTACAAAATTCGTTCGTGTGCCCGCTTCTGGTCGATTACCATTAATCCCGACTTTACCGGCGTTAACACATAACGTTGTTTCAGCTGCAAAACCTTTTTACCGCTGAACTGACCCGGTGCGTTAGCATACAAATCATCAGCCTGAATGGCACTTTCGCGGTATTCCGGCTCGGGTTTTAATTTCAATTGTGCTCCCTGGTACAGGTCTTCCCAGTTTTCGAGGTTTTTCTTTTCTCTTCCTGAATCGGGAGAACTGCTTCGTCCCTGGCCTGCCGAATCATTCTCAAACGGCGAGTAACCACGTTCGGCAAACTGCTTTTCGTTGTTAAACGGATTGTAGTCCGGGTTGATCTGAATCTCCGGGAAACGAACTCCCTCTCCATCTTTTCTCGGAACGGGAATATCAATACTTCCACTTTGGTCGAAATCGATCGACGGCACCACATTGTGTTTGCCTAACGATTCGCGTATCGACGCATGAATTATCGGCCAGATATCGCGCTCGTTCTCAAATTTTATCTCAGTTTTTGTTGGATGCACATTAATGTCGATCGCTTCCGGATCGAGCTCCAAAAACAGGAAATATGACGGATACGTATCGGGTGGCAACAACTGTTCGTAAGCCTGTGTAATCGCCTTATGAAAATACGGGTGGCGCATAAATCGTCCGTTCACAAAAAAGAACTGTTCGCCCAGCGTTTTGCGGGCATATTTTGGCTGCCCGATGTATCCGAAAACCTTTACAATGCTGGTATCCTCATCTACATTTATCAGACTATGGTTCAGCGACTTGCCAAACACATCAACCAAACGTTTGCGGTAGTTGGCAGGTGGCAGATCATAAACAGGTGATCCGTTGTGAATCAAGGATAATTTGATGTCGGGATTGGGTAATGCTACCCGCTGAATTTCCCAGATAATATGTTTTAATTCGGTAGAATTTGCTTTCAGAAATTTGCGACGTGCCGGCACATTAAAAAACAGGTTTTTAATCATAAAATTGGTGCCGTTATTGCACCCGGCGGGCTCCTGTGTTTTTACCTCGGAACCGATTATATGAATAAAAGTACCCACCTCATCGTCGGCTTTTTTGGTGCGCAGCTCAACATCGGCAATGGCGGCTATCGATGCCAGTGCCTCACCACGAAAACCCATGGTACGAATGGCAAACAAATCGTTGGCCGAGCGTATTTTTGATGTGGCATGACGCTCAAAAGCCATCCTCGCGTCGGTTGGCGACATTCCGCTCCCGTTGTCCGAAATCTGAATAAGGGTCTTTCCTGCGTCTTTTATATTGATGGTAATTTCAGTTGCGCCCGCATCAAGAGCATTCTCCACAAGCTCTTTCACAACCGATGCCGGTCGCTGAATAACTTCTCCGGCAGCAATCTGATTGGCTACTGCATCGGGTAATAACTGAATAATATCGCTCAAGATTAAATCTTTAGAAATTTGTACTATGAGGTTCGCTTTCTAGGCAAAAAAGTCGGAAAAGAAGAAAAGATAAAGCACCAAAGCAAGGACTATAACAATCCAAACAAGCCTGCGATTTTGTGCTCTCCGGGCCGATTCGGATGACCGGGCCCAGTTATCTCCCGAACGAAACTGACCTTTAATGTTCGGACGATACGGACGATTGCTGTCTTTTTTCTCATCTACAATCCCCAACTCCTCCTTAATTCGGCGTTCCCGCTCGTCTCTCTCGTCCTTGTCAGGATCCCAAAAACGTGGCGTTATTCTAAACTTTTTTGTTCCCGGTGTATGAAAAAAATTGCCAATCATCGCGTTCTGTTTATTGTACAAAGATAGTTTTATTCTACAAAAATTGTTCCGATACCGGATTGTCATTTACAACGACCGCTCCAAAATGCGAAACAACTGCTCATCTGTCAGTTCTACCGGATTCCCTTTCATGCTGCTCGATACTTTTGCTTTTTCAACCAGTACACGAAAATCGTCTTTTGTCAATCCAAATTCAGACAGTGGCGGTATTTGTAAATCAGCCACCAACTCGGCTGCCCAAATAGCTGCATCGTTCGACATGGCTTTTTCGTTCCCGGTAAGGATTTTTGCCAGCTCATCAAATTTCGAGCTATCGAGTTTACTTTCCCGCACAGCCTCAATATTTTCTTCAATCACTGCCGACATCAGACAAGCACAAACGGCACCGTGCGGAATAGGGAACATCCCTCCCATCGGTCCGGCAAAACCATGCACCGCTCCCAGCTTTACGTTGGCCAATGCCATTCCGCCCAAAAGGCTGGCCATGGCCATATCTTCGCGCGCCTGTTTATCGCTGGCGTCTTTGTATGCTTTTCGTAAGGACCTTGAGATTCGTGTCAGACCTTCGCGGCAAACCATATCGATAAAGGGGTTGGCCTGGTTCGACACAAATGTCTCGAGCAAATGGGTTAATGCATCAACGCCGGTGCTGGCGGTTAATGCCGGTGGCATCGACCAGGTAAGTACCGGATCAACCACCGCAACATCGGGGTACATCTGGTTACTTCGCAAACTTACTTTCACGTTATTTTCAGGCGATTTAATTACCGAGTTTTTGGTTACCTCGGCACCGGTCCCGGCCGTTGTCGGGATGGCAATACACGGCAACGGTTTTTCAGTCAGCGGTTTTCCGCGCCCAATCACTTCCAGGTAATCGAGCAACTCGCCCTTATTGGTTACCATGGCAGCAATTGCTTTTGCACTGTCTACAACACTTCCTCCGCCAAAGCCAACAACCACATCACTTGCATGCTCGCGTGCCAGTCGTACTCCGGCCTCAATTAAATCGGTGGTCGGTTCGCCGGGCACATTAAAAATTACGGTGTCGGTTCCCGGGCTGAATTTCGCCATCAACTCTTCAGCCCGCGACGAACTTTTCCCCGTTACTAAAACTACTTTCTTCCCAAAACCGGCAACAAGATCGGGGACTTTCTCCAACGAATGATTTCCAAAAATTATTTGCCCCGCGGTTGCAAATGAAAAATTAACTGTCATATATTCTTTCTTAATCCCAACCTTCTTCGTCGGGATGTACATTATAAAATTTTAGTGCCGATCGAGGTTCAGCCATCATATCGGCAACGGTGTCGCGCCACTTTTGGTAGTGCGCTGTTTCCTTGTGTTTTGCCGGATCGTCGGCCGTGCGATACACCTCCACTAATACAAAACGTGTAGGATCGTCTTGTTGTTCTACAAAATCAAAACGGGCAATTCCCGGTTCGTTAATACTGTTTTTTGCATTCTCGATGGTGGCCGCTTTAAACGCATCGATACAATCTTCCTTTACGTGAACAAAAACGTGAACGATAAACATAGTTTTTTATTTAGCCGGGAACAAAAACTCAGCAGTTTCCTCTCCCAATTTTTATGTCATAATGAGTTCTAAATCTTCTTTTTCAGCTGGAATAAATCCTGACGACGGTCTTTCAGGTTTCTTACGCTACCAAACTGATTCAGTTCGCGCAACAAACCGATATCCACATCGGCAATCAAAATCATTTCGGTATTCGGCGTGGCTTCGGCCTTTACCCCATTTACCGGGAAGGCAAAATCACAAGGCGTAAACACCATCGACTGCGCATACTGAATATCCATATTATGCACTTTCGGCAAGTTGCCCACACTACCGGCAATGGCCACATAACACTCGTTTTCGATGGCGCGTGCCTGTGAGCAATTTCGTACCCGCGAAAAACCGTTTTGCGTGTCGGTTAAAAAAGGTACGAACAAAATATCCACGCCTTCGTCGGCCAGCAAACGGCTTAGTTCCGGAAACTCCGAGTCGTAACAAATCAACACACCAATTTTACCACAATCGGTGTCCAGCGCTTTTAAGGCATGACCTCCCTGCATCCCCCAAACTTTCACTTCGTCGGGTGTAACGTGCAGTTTTTCGTAGCGCTCGGTGCTTCCGTCGCGTCGGCACAAGTAGCCCACGTTATACAAGGTGTCGTCCACCAACTCGGGCATACTACCGGTAATTATATTAATGTTGTAGCTAATTGCCAGCTCCGAAAACTTTGAAGTAATCGCTTCGGTGTGTTTTGCTAGGTCGCGAATGGCTTCGGGCTCGGTTAAGTGGTTATTTTCGGCCATAAGCGGCGCATTAAAAAACTCGGGAAACAGGGCAAAATCGCAGCGGTAACCAGAAACGGCATCAACGAAAAACTCGGCTTGCAACATCAGGTCTTCGAGCGTTTTATAAGGTCGCATTTGCCACTGCACCAATCCCAAACGAACCACCGTTTTTGTGATCTCCGGTTTTTTTCGCGGCTTTTCATAATAGATATTGTCCCACTCCAGCAGCACCGCATATTCATTCGAGTCGGTGTCGCCTTCCAAATAACCTTTTATAATTTTTGCCGGGTGAAAATCGTTCGATATCTGGAAATTCAGCACCGGATCGTGAATCTCTTTTGTACGTACTTTCTGAATGTACTCTTTTGGCGACAGTTCATTCTGGTAAAGGTGGTAATTGGGAATCCGTCCGCCAAAGGCAATTCCTTTTAAATTGAGTCGCTCGCACAACTCTTTGCGGTAATCGTACAAGCGGCGCCCCAGTCGCAATCCACGAAATTCGGGTTTAATAAATACATCAATTCCGTACAACATGTCGCCATCAGGCGAGTGCGTGTCAAACTTATAATTCCCGGTAATTTCTTTGTAGGTATGGTTGTCTTCAAACTTATCGTAATCAACCACAATGGCAAGCGCACAACCGGCAATCTGCCCGTTTACTTTCAGCACCACCTGCCCTTCAGGGAAACGTTTAATCAGCGATTTTATATGATGTTCTTTCCAGTACGCATCGGGCATGCTCGAGTACACCTCAATCATGGCCTGTTTCAGTTCCTGGTAATCGTCGAATTTTAAATACTCCAGTTCTATATTGTCAATGTCTTGCATATTTGTTTTGGTTAAATTTTACAACCACTTTTTTCGTTTAAAATAAATCAGCAATCCGCCTCCCAGAATTAAAATAAAAATCCAGAATACCAAATAACCATATTTGAATTTGAGCTCGGGAATATATTCAAAGTTCATTCCGTAAATGCCGGCAACAAAAGTTAGGGGAATAAATATTGATGCGAAAATGGTAAGCGTTTTCATCACCTCGTTCATCCGGTTACTCATGTTCGAATTGTAAATATTCAGCTGATCCGATGTCATACTATTGTACATTTCAACCGCTTCGGCACACTGAACGGCCAGGTCGCTTAAGTCTTTCAGAAAGGCGAAATTCTTTTTCTGAAAAAACGAATCTTCCGTACGAAGCAGGGCTGCAATAAATTCCCGCATTGGGCGCACTGCCTTGCGGATGTAGTTCAGCTCTGTTTTAAAACGATAGATCTCTTCCACAATTTTCGAGTCCATGGTTTTAAAAAGCCGGTCTTCAATATCTTCCACCTGCCGGCCAATATTCTCAATCAGAATCGAATAATTATCAACCAGCGCATCCATTAAAGCATAGGCCAGGTAATCGTTTCCACTGATGCGAATCCGGCCTTTACTTTTGCGAATCCGCTCGCGAACCACTTCAAAAATATGGGCTCTTTGCTCTTGCAAGGTCAACACATAATTTTCACCCAATATCAACGTAACCTGTTCGGCATGAATCCGGTAAGCTTCCTTGTCCTGATACAGGATTTTCATAATAAAAGCATCGTAATCCTCGCCATTCTCGTATTTAGGCGACTGGTCGGTATTCAGGATATCCTCGAGCAAAAGTGTCGGCAATTTAAACTCTTCGCCAAGCTTTTTAATCATCTCTAAATCGTGCAGTCCGTAAATATTTATCCAGTTTACTTTCCCCTCTCGAAATTTCTGCTGTGCCATCTCAATCGAATCCACCGTTTCCTCCGTCAATTCATCTTTATCGAAAGTAATAAACTGAATCTCCGACTGTTCCATTTTTTGCCGGCCGATTAAAACCAGCGAACCCGGAACAGCTCCAGTTGCTTTTGAACGATCTTTTAAAAAACGTGCCATACTTTTTAGTTTATGCTTCGGGATTCAAATATTTACAGCTAACAAATCCCAAAGAATTTTAGCCAATTTAATAAATTAAATTCGCTTACACACATAACTTCCTGAGGACATATTATGTTTTTTATATGGAACAATTTTTGCTCATATTTGTAAAAACAAAAGCTATGATACCTGCCAGATTTTCTCTTTCGCTGCTGTTCTTTTGCATCCTCTCGATAAGTGTTTTTGCGCAACAGACGATTAACGGACAAATAACGGATGCAGAAACCGACCTTCCGATTCGGCACGCCGAGGTTTTTGTTTCGGGAACTACAGTAGGATGTATCACTGACAGCCAGGGAAAATTTAGTTTGCAGCCTCCGATGCGGCCTTTTGTGCTAATTGCCGACCATGTAGCGTACGAATCAGCCGTCGTACCAATTACTGGTGAAGAAAACGTGAATCTTAAATTGAATCCTGCAACTATTACTATCGGAGAGATAAATGTTTCGGCCCGGAATAAACGCAAAAAGAACCTTCGTTTTTTCTATTCGCATTTTATCGAGGAGGATCGCAACAAAATAGAGATACTGAACGACAGCGTGCTTATTTTCAATCGCGATGAAATGAAATTTGTGGCAAAAACAAACGAACCACTGATTGTCCTAAACCATATTCTGGGTTATAAAATCAAAATTATCCTTGAAGAGTTTAGTGTGATTGCGTTTGATGGTCCAAATGGAAAGCAACTGCCATTAAATTCGATGAATGGCCGGGAAGTTACTGAATTTACCGGCTACTATTATTTCGAGCCGCTTGAAAATTATTCCAGCGAAAAAGCTGAGAATTACCGCGTTAACCGGCACGACGCCTATTATGGCTCGTGCCGCCACTTTTTAAAATCGATTTACGATAACGACCTTGAAATGCAAGGTTTTAAAATTGAAACTCTAAGCCCCGAATCCGAAACTGCATTTTACGAAATTGGAGAGTACGACGACCACACAAAAGAATATGTTATTTCTGCCGATTCATTAAAAGTGTGCTATCGCTTTGATAAAAAAGGATTCCCGGTTCCGGAGGAAGAGCTTTCGTCAGGGAAGGTGTATTCGCAAAAAATATCGGTGATTCACTCAACAAATGAATCGTTTTTGATCCGGGAAAACGGGACAAGTCCAAGACTTCCTTTTATTATCGAAGGATTAATGACCATTAAAAGTATTGTAAATTCGTTACCTGAAGATTATACGCCGCCCGAACGATAAAAGCTTTTGGGTGTACATATTATGTTTTTAAGTGGTACAAATTTTGTTTTAATTTGAAAAAACAAAACCTATGATACCTGCCAAGTTTTCTCTTTCGCTGCTGTTCTTTTGCATCCTCACGACCAGCGTTTTTTCGCAACAGACGATTAGCGGACGTATTACGGATGCAGAAACCAACCTTCCGATTCGGCATGCCGAGGTTTTTGTTTCGGGAACAACAGTGGGTGTAATTACCGACACGCTGGGGAATTTCTCGATAAAAGTTCCGTTTATGCCTTGCACCTTGGTAGCGGATCATGTTTCTTACGAATCGTATATTCAAGCCATCGAAAACCAGCAACAACTGGATATTGAGCTTGTTCCATCGAATTTTTCGCTTGATGAGGTCAGCATTTCAGCAAAAGACAAACGCCGGAGAAACCTGCGGTATTTTTACGACCATTTTTTAGGTGAGTCGCCGGAAAAAACCAAAGTACTCAACGACAGTGTGCTTGTTTTTCAGCGCGACAAAATGCAGTTTTCAGCCACTTCAAACGAACCACTGCTGGTAGAAAATAACTACCTCGGCTATCGCATAAAAGTTATTCTCGATGAATTTAAGGTAATTGTGCGCGATGGTCCAAACGGGAAACAACTGGCGTTAAATTCGCCAAACGGAGGCGATGTAATCCAGCTTAAAGGTTATTACTATTACGAACCTTTAGAAGTGGAACAACCATCGAAAACTGACTATTTTGCAAAAAATCGCCGACTTAGTTATCATGGCTCGTACCGCCATTTTCTGAAATCGATTTTCGACAATAATCCCGGAGAACAAGGATATGAAATCAAGATTTTTCCGGAAGAACAGAAAGCCGCCTTTTACCTCATTGAAAATGAAGAATTAAGCAGTCAGGCGAAAGAATACATAATTCTAGCCGATAAGCTTGAAATTCACTACCGGTTTGATGAAGATGACTATCCTATTCCGGAAGAATTTTTACATGACCGCTTTACATATTCTCAACGAAACTCAGTCTTTTATCCTGTAAAAGCTCCGTTTCTTATTCGGTCGAATGGCACCAGTCCGAACCTTAATTTTGTTATCGACGGAGCTATGAAAGTGTCAAATTTTTCCAACTCGCTACCCGAAGATTATACGCCACCGAAACGATAAAAAAAATTCCACCTGAAATAAATTCAAATGGAATTTCCTGACTTCGGTCTCCCGACTTCTGACTCCCTTTATTTCTGTCTGAAATAAATTTGAATCGGTACACCGGTAAGATTAAAGTTATCGCGCAACTGGTTTTCGATATACCTTTTATACGGCTCTTTAATGTATTGCGGCAAGTTGGCAAATAATGCAAACGCCGGTGTTGGCGATGGCAACTGCGTACAATACTTAATTTTTATGTATTTACCTTTTACTGATGGAGGCCCGTATTCTTCAATTGCTTCGAGTAATACCTGGTTCAATTCCGAAGTTTTAATACGCTGCTTGCGGTTTTCGTGAACCTCCATGGCAACCTCCAACGCTTTGTGCACACGTTGTTTTGTTAGTGCCGAAATAAAGATGATCGGCACATCGGTAAACGGTGCCAAACGGTCGTGAATTTCTTCCGTCATTTTTTTGGTGGTCATGGTATCTTTGTCAACCAAATCCCACTTATTCACCAAAATAACTACACCCTTTTTGTTTTTTATGATCAAGTTCAGGATGTTCATATCCTGTGCTTCAACGCCGCGTGTGGCATCGATCAGCAACAAACAAACATCCGAATTTTCGATGGTACGTACCGAACGCAAAACCGAGTAAAACTCAAGGTCTTCGCTTACTTTACCTTTTTTGCGGAGTCCGGCAGTGTCAACGATCATAAAATCGTGGCCAAACTTATTGTATCGGGTATGAATGGAATCGCGTGTTGTTCCGGCAACATCGGTAACAATGTTGCGGTCTTCGCCAATTAAAGCATTAATAAACGACGATTTACCCACATTTGGGCGTCCCACAACCGATAGGTGAGGCAATTCGTGCTCTTCTTCCAACGAATCACGATTCGGGAATTTGGCAACCAGGGCGTCCAGCATATCGCCGGTTCCACTTCCGGTCATCGACGAAACACAATAAATTTCGCCCAATCCCAATCCGTAAAATTCCTGTGCGTCCAGAATTCTATTGTGGTTATCAACTTTGTTTACAACCAGAACGATCTCCTTTTTGCTGCGACGTAAAATATTCGCAATGGCATCATCCAGATCGGTAATTCCGGCTTCCACGTCAACCACGAACATAATTACATCAGCCTCATCAATGGCCAAATGCACTTGTTTGTTGATCTCGGCTTCAAAAACATCCTCCGAGTTAACCACATAACCTCCGGTGTCAATCACCGAATATTCAACGCCAATCCACTCACCTTTTCCGTAATTACGGTCGCGGGTAACCCCTGCCGTTTCGTCAACAATGGCTTTTCGCTGTTCTATCAAACGGTTAAACAGTGTTGATTTCCCAACATTCGGGCGTCCTACTATAGCTACTATTCTGCTGCTCATTTTTTCTAATCTTTTTAAGGGCTAAAGCCCATTTTAACCGGAGGCTTCAATTTCTCCCCGACTTGAAAGTCGGGGCTAAGGATAGCTTTTTAAAATACATCCTACTCCGGTCTTCCGTCTTCTGACTTTTTAAAATTTATCGTATCCAAATTGTTTCAACTGACCGTCTTTTTCGCGCCAGTCTTTGGCTACCTTCACATACAATTCGAGGAAAATTTTCTTGTCGAAAAATTCTTCTGCATCAGCACGTGCTTCTGTTCCCACACGTTTTATACTTTTTCCCTGATGACCGATGATAATTCCCTTCTGGCTATCGCGCGAAACATAAATTACCGTACGGATATTGATAATTTTCTCCTCTTCTTTAAACTCTTCAACTTCCACTTCAACCGAGTATGGAATTTCTTTTTGATAATGCAAAAGAATTTTCTCGCGAATAATTTCCTGCATAAAAAAGCGCTCGTTACGGTCGGTTAATTGGTCTTTCGAGAAAAAGGCCGGACCTTCGGGCAAGTGATCCAAAATACGATCGAAAATAGGTTCGATATTGAATTTTTCCAGCGCCGAAATCGGGAAAACATCCGCTCCCGGAAAAGTGTTCGACCAGTGATCGTAAAGTTTTAATACTTCTTCCTGGTTCGACAGATCGATCTTATTCAGCAACACGATAACCGGCATGTTCGACTTACGTACTTTCTCGATGTACACCGGATTTTTGTCCACCTTTTCTTTAACATCGGTAACAAAAAGAATCACGTCGGCATCGATCAAAGCTGTATCAACAAACTTCATCATCGATTCCTGAAGTTTATAACTGGGCTTCAGAATACCGGGAGTATCGGAATAAACAATCTGGAAATCTTCGCCACTTACTATGCCTTTAATGCGGTGGCGCGTGGTTTGCATCTTTTGGGTGATGATAGACAGTTTTTCGCCTACCAGTGCATTCATAATTGTTGATTTACCCACATTCGGGTTGCCAACAATGTTCACAAATCCTGCTTTATGTGCCATTATTTCAAACTATTAGGTGTTCCTTCCCTTGCGGGAATTCTCTGTTATTTTCTAAAAAATCGGCACAAAGATAATCGAATTCAACAAATTGCGCTCACAACGGCATAATATTTTGATTTTCAAGGCAAAAGTTTCACACAGGCATTCGTATTCATAATCGCCTTTCCTTTGATTTCAGGCCGATTTTTCGTAACTTAAATGATCCGACAACTTTACTAAAAAAACTTACGCCATGGATTCAATTGCTTTTTGGGACAAGGTTGGAATCTCCGTACGCGCACGAAAAATTCTTCAAAAATTATTGGCCGAAAATCCGGTGCTCGAAAAAATTGTCCGAAATGCAAACAACGTAGTTGAAATTCACGAAGCTTTGCGCAACTGGGTTTTGCCCATTTTAAAACGCAATCCGGCTGCCGAAAGTTATTACCGGGGTACATCGGCTGATGAAGAACTGGCGGAAAAACTCTCCTGGCAAGATCTGGCGGCTATTCGTATTCTGGATTATATCGACAATGCCGGCAAAGAATTTCCCGACCAGAATATTGGCGGGCAATTGGCACAAACAAATCCGTTTAAAGTGCTTTGGCTGGCAACGCATAAAGGAATCAGCGGAGCAGAACCGGCTTTTTTCGAAGACATGCTGCAACTGTTTCGGCAGTTAAATGATACACAAATTCGAACACACCCAACTAAAAACCATGTAGAAAATTGGATGCAAAAATATCCTTCGGGACTTAATCCGGTGGTGGAAGATTTGCGGCAAGAAAACAAAAAGCGGATCATCCGGATTTTGATCGAAAAAATCGACAATGGCGACATTTCAAGCAAAAGATATTCGTTCGAATCGGGTTTAAGTTTTGCCGAAAAAGAAAAGCTGATGAATGAATGGTGGCTGGATAGTAATTTTCATCTGCGTTTTGCCATTCGTTCTCCGGAATTGCTAAACGAAATGCTCGACTACACGCTTACCGAAGAAACGATGAAAGTGCTGAAAAAAGCCCGGAGAAAAGGCATTCCGTTTTTTGTAAATCCGTATTATTTGTCGCTGTTAAATTCATACATACCAGATTATGTTGTTGGTGCCGACATGGCCATGCGCTGTTATGTGATTTACAGTAAACAACTGGTTGAGGAGTTTGGAAAAATTGTTGCTTGGGAGAAGGAAGACAAAGTAAAACCCGGCGAGCCAAATGCTGCGGGCTGGCTTCTGCCGTCGCACAATATTCACCGGCGCTACCCAAAAGTTGCCATTTTTATTCCCGATACGGTTGGCCGTGCCTGTGGTGGTTTATGTGCCAGCTGCCAACGGATGTATGATTTTCAGAGCGGGCGTTACAATTTTAATCTCGACAAGTTGAAACCTGAAAAATCGTGGAAAGAGCGCCTGCCCGAATTACTCGATTATTTTAGAAACGACGCCCAACTTCGCGACATTCTGATAACCGGAGGCGACGCTTTAATGAGCAGCGATAAAAACCTGAAACAAATTCTCGACGCCGTTTACAACATGGCTTTGGCAAAAATCGAGGACAATAAATCGCGTGCAGAAGGAAAAAAATATGCAGAAATTGTACGAATCAGAATAGGAACGCGGTTGCCGGCTTATTTGCCACAACGTATAACTCCCGATCTTTGCAAAGTTCTTTCTACATTTAAAAAGAAAGCAAAAACGGCAGGCATAAAACAGTTTGTTATTCAGGCGCACTTCCAGTCGCCAATGGAAATAACCTCAGAATCAAAACAGGCCGTTCAGATACTACTTGAATCGGGATGGGCAGTTACCAACCAGGAAGTTTTTACCACCGCAGCTTCACGACGCGGACACAGCGTAAAACTCCGCCAGGTTCTGAATGAAATCGGAGTGCTTTCGTATTACACGTTTACCGTAAAAGGGTTTAAAGAAAACAAAAGCAACTTTACTCCGAATTCGCGCCTGATGCAGGAACGAATGGAAGAAAAGATCTTTGGGACGATACCTGAGAAAGACATGGATTTTGCGCAACATCTTTTGGTTCATCCTTCAAAAATTGTAGAGAATATCAAATTCCTGCACAGAGAAACGCAACTGCCTTTTTTATCTACCGACCGAAGCATCCTGAATTTGCCGGGAGTGGGAAAAAGTATGACTTTCAGGACCATAGGAATTACACGCTATGGCCGACGAATTTTGGAATTCGACCACGACCCTACGCGCGTCCACAGTCCGATTATTCATAAAATGGGAAAAGTAATTGTCATCGAATCAAAATCGCTCGACGAATACCTGGAACAGCTGGAAGAAATGGGTGAAAACCGCGAAGATTACGACGGCGTTTACGGCTACACCATTGGGCACACCGAACCACGGATGGCCATGTACGAATACCCGGAATACGACTACCAGGTAACCGAAGAAATTTCGAATCTGGAAATTTAATCACTGATTTTCTTTCACGTACTTCATTACGTTTATAAAAGAGTCGCTGTAAAGATCATCGCTGTTTTCGCTTACATACTGCAGCAGTTGTTTGTGTACATCTGCTGCGGTATTTAAATAACCACCGCCCACACTGTGAAACATAAATACCACAATTGTTCCATTCGCTTTGGCTTCCTCAATTTTTGCAATCAGGTCGTCAACCTGCGGATCAACTGACATAAAACTTGGTGTTTTCCAAGTTTTATATCCATCCATCGTCTCCGGGATTGAGCCATCGCAACGCGCAGCTACAAATATATTTTTTACTGAATCGGTAAAATCCACTCCGTTGGCCACAAAATGACTACAGGTGTAGCCGTATGATCGATCAGTATTTCCATCGATTGCTTTTAATAAAGTGTTGGCAGTTTTTAACTCGGCAACAATTTGGTCGGGCGTGTATGTTCTCAGATCGTACTCGGGTTTTACCCAATCCTGCCCGGTTCCGTCGCAGGGGTGAAACAAGGTGTGGTTTCCCAACTCGTGGCCTCGTTTTGTAATGGCACGCCACTCTTCGGTTCGGTTATATAAACTTGGAGAATTGCCGGTGCAGAAAAACGTTCCTTTTAAACCGAACTCGTCCAATTGCGGCACGGCAACATCCAAATGGCAATCCAATCCATCGTCGTAGGTAAAAACGACAGCCGCTTTAGCACCGTTTGGCCATTTAAACTGTGCGCTTGAGCTGAGTGCAAAAACAGTCAGCAATACTATCAAAAGTGTTCTCATAGTTCCAAATCTTCTATTAATTCAGCACCCAATGTTCCTGATCCAATTTCGCGAACTTCGCCGGTCATTCGGATTTCCCAGTCTTCATCAATTTCAATGGCCAGATTTCCACCCGGCATTTTTATGGTGAGGTTTCGTTCTGTCAATCCTCGTTTTACTACCGTGCAAGCCACTGCACACGACGAACTTCCTGATGCCAGTGTCCAACCGGCGCCGCGCTCCCAAATCATCACTTCCACTTCGTTTGGCGAAACCACTTTTGCAAACTGTACATTTATGCGGTTCGGAAACATCGGATTTGTCTCAATCTGCGGTCCGAAAGTTTTTATTTCCTTTTCATCCAGTTCATCTTTTAAAACCACACAATGCGGATTGCCAACCGACACACAATTTATTTCGTATCCGCGGTATTCCAGTTCCAGCGTCTCACCAATGCATTCCTCTTTTTCGCAAATAACAGGTATTTTTTTCGATTCGAAAATCGCTTTTCCCATGTCCACTTTTATGGTAAAAGCTTTGTTGTTTTTCTCCTCAATTACCTCAGCTCGCACCAGTCCGCCGGGTGTTTCTATGCTGAATGATTTTGATTGGGCAAAACCATAATCGTACAAATACTTGGCAAAAATCCGCAGGCCATTTCCGCTTTTTTCGGCTTCCGAACCATCGGGATTCAGAATACGCAAACCAA
Source organism: uncultured Draconibacterium sp. (assembly GCF_913060805.1). Taxonomy (GTDB): domain Bacteria; phylum Bacteroidota; class Bacteroidia; order Bacteroidales; family Prolixibacteraceae; genus Draconibacterium. The sequence goes on along the minus strand of NZ_CAJXTC010000021.1, from coordinate 29,195 downwards.
AATCTGCTTTCTCGCTCGGCACCTTTAAAAGAATACCGTCGGAGCCAATTCCAAAGTGAACATCGCAAATACGAATTATAGCTTTTTCTGTTAATTCAAAAGTTATCTCATCCTGGTTTAAAACGATATAATCGTTCCCCAGGCCGTGTGACTTTACAAAGAAGTTTTGCATAATTGAGTTATTGTTTGGGCAAATGTATCAAACCCGAGGCAATTCTGGAATTATCCGAAACTTTTTTCATCGATACAAAACAATTGAGCTCTCTGTTTAGAAACGAAACTCGTATTTCAATTTACCCCTGAATCCCCTAAAGGGGACTTGCCCTGCTCCCCTTTAGTGGCCGGGAGTAAAAACAAAAGGCAAGATTCAGCCCAACGGTATGGAGTCATATTTCGTAATTTTACGCCACGTAATTTTACGAAGTCACCTTAAAACAACCATGCATTAAATTAATCTAAATAACCACAAACGAATTCGCCGTAAAAATACTTGCCGATAGTTTTTTTTATCTTTACGCTCCAATTTGGAAAACATTATAAAATAGACAGATATGGCAAAAATTAACGAGAATTACCTGAAACTTCAGGCGGGGTATCTTTTCCCGGAAATTGGACGTAGAGTGAGCGAATTTATCGATGCCAATCCCGATAAAAAAGTAATTAAAATGGGTATCGGCGATGTTACCCAACCATTGGTTCCCAGTGTTGTAAAAGCTTTTCACGAAGGCGTTGACGAAATGGCCAAAGGCGAAACTTTTAAAGGTTACGGACCGGAACAAGGATACGCTTTCCTGCGCGAAGCCATTGCAAAACACTCGTACCAGGAAAAAGGTATCGATATTTCTGCTGATGAGATTTTTGTTTCTGACGGCTCGAAATGCGACACCGGAAATATTCAGGAAATTTTTGGCAACGACAATAAAATTGCAATTTGCGACCCGGTTTACCCGGTTTATGCCGACACAACGGTAATGAGCGGAAAAACAGGCACATGCCAGGCAAACGGTCATTACGAAGGAATAATTTACATGCCTTGTACAAAAGAGAATGGCTTTATTCCTGAGCTTCCAACGGAAACTCCTGATCTGATTTTCCTTTGCTACCCAAACAATCCAACAGGAACAGTAGCTTCAAAAGAAGAATTGAAAAAGTGGGTTGATTATGCTATCGAAAAAAATGCGATCATCCTTTACGATGCGGCCTATGAAGCTTTTATCACCGAAGATGGAATTCCACGTTCGATTTACGAAATTGAAGGTGCCAAAAAAGTTGCCATCGAATTCCGCAGTTTCTCAAAAACAGCAGGTTTTACCGGAACACGTTGCGCCATTACCGTTATTCCAAACGAGTTGGTAGCTTACGATTCAGAAGGAAAAGCGCACCAGGTAAAAACATTATGGAACCGTCGTCAATCGACCAAATTCAACGGCGTTTCTTACCCTGTTCAGAAAGCAGCAGCTGCCATCTATACCGAAGAAGGTAAAAAAGAGGTGGAAGAAGTAATTGCTTACTACCTGGAGAATGCCAAAATTATGCGTGAAAGTCTGGCAGAAATTGGCTACGAAGTTTACGGTGGTGTAAATGCGCCTTACGTTTGGGTGAAAACCAAAAACGACATGACATCGTGGGACTTTTTCGATAAAGTACTAAACGAAGCAAATTTGGTTGGAACTCCGGGATCCGGTTTTGGTCCTGCAGGTGAAGGTTATTTCCGTTTTTCAGCTTTTGCCGACAGGGAAAATGTGCTGGAAGCGATGGAACGTGTTAAGAACTTAGCGTAACAATAGATCATATAAAGAAAAAACCGGACTGTTCCCAGTCCGGTTTTTTTATGCTTTAATCGTTCTTCTATTCTTAATCTTAACGCGATTTTCTTCCCGGATAAACTTTTAGCGCCTCAGTTAAAATCTTCAAACAAACGGCCAAATCTTTTTTGTTCAGCACATAAGCAATTCGTACTTCATCCTGCCCTTTATCGGAGCCGGTATAAAAGCCCGAAGCGGGTGCCAGAAACACAGTCTGTCCTTCGTACTGAAAATCGGATAATAACCACGCACAAAATTTATCAGCATTGTCAACCGGTAAACGTGCCACAGTATAAAATGCTCCCATCGGAATTGGCGAATACACACCATCAATTCGGTTCAGCCCGTCGATCAAAAACTTTCGTCGCTGAACATACTCGTTGTAATTATTCAGCATGTATTCCGGATCGGCATCCAACGAAGCTTCGGCAGCAATTTGCCCGATAAGTGGCGGACTCAAACGTGCCTGGCAAAACTTCATCACATTTTTCTTCACGGCTGCATTTTTGGTGATCAGTGCACCAATCCGCAAACCACATTCGCTGTAACGCTTCGATACAGAGTCGACCAATACAACATTCTGCTCAATTCCTTCCAGGTGAAACGCAGAAATATAAGGAGCGCCAGTGTAACAAAACTCGCGGTAAACCTCATCGGAAAACAAATACAGGTCGTATTTTTTCACCAGGTCGCGAATGGCATTCATTTCCTGCTGCGTATATAAATATCCGGTTGGGTTATTCGGGTTGCAGATCATTATCCCCTTGGTTTTTGGGGTGATCAGCTTCTCGAATTCTTCGATATCAGGTAATACAAATCCTTCCTCAATGTCGCCCGGAATCGATTTAATCTTAGCTCCGGCCACAATTGCGAAAGCTTCGTAGTTGGCATACGCCGGTTCAGGTACAATAATTTCGTCGCCCGGGTCGAGACAGCTCATAAAAGCAAAGGTTACCGCCTCGCTACCTCCCGATGTAACAATGATATCATCGGCAGTTACATCAATATCAAATTTGTGATAATATTTCGCCAGTTTCTGACGGAACGATAAAATTCCTTCACTCGGAGTATATTCTAAAATTTCCCGGTCGATCGACCGGATGGCCGCCAGTGCTTCAGGAGGTGTAGGCAAATCGGGCTGTCCGATGTTTAAATGGAACACTTTAACCCCTTTCTCTTTAGCTTCATGAGCTAACGGAGCTAATTTCCTGATTGGGGAATCAGGCATTATCCTTCCTCGGTCTGATACTGTCGGCATGTTATATAATATATTTTACAGGCAGGCAAAGATAAGATTATCAATCTGAAAACAATAATCTAAAAATTCAGACAAATTAATATCTTATTGCAAAATTAACTTGCAAATCATAATTATATGATGTCATACATGTTACTTTTACAATAAATTGTTGCAAATCCTGAGAATATATCATGTTTTAGTCACAAATAGTGGTCTATTTTTGAACTCAGAAAAAACTCAAATATTTACTAAAATGATAATTGGAGTACCAAAGGAAATTAAAAATAACGAAAACCGTATTGCACTAACACCTGCCGGTGCTGCGGAGTTGGTTAAACACGGCCATGACGTTTACGTTCAGGCCGGCGGTGGTATGGGCAGCGGTTTCCAGGATGAGGATTATATTGGAGCCGGAGCCAAAATGCTTCCAACTATTGAAGATGTTTACGGCATTGCCGAAATGATCATCAAAGTAAAAGAACCGATCGAAGAGGAATACAAGCTGATTAAAGAAGGACAAATCCTTTACACTTACTTCCACTTTGCATCGTGCGAGCCGTTAACTCACGCCATGATTGCAAACAAATCGATTTGTTTGGCTTACGAAACTGTTGAGTTGCCCGATCGTTCGCTTCCATTGCTTGTTCCTATGAGCGAGGTTGCCGGTCGTATGTCAATTCAGGAAGGTGCAAAATACCTGGAAAAAACTTACGGTGGTTACGGTGTACTTCTTGGTGGAGTTGCCGGAGTTCTTCCTGCCAAAGTTTTGGTAATTGGTGGTGGTATTGTTGGTACCGAATCAGCAAAAATGGCTGCAGGACTGGGTGCCGATGTTACGATTATGGATGTATCGTTGAAACGCCTGCGTTACCTCGACGATATTATGCCGGCCAACGTAAAAACCATGATGAGCAACGAATACAACATTCGCGAAATGGTTAAATCGCACGACGTTATTATCGGTGCTGTTCTTATTCCTGGTGCAAAAGCGCCACATTTGGTTACCCGCGATATGCTGAGCACAATGAAACCGGGTACTGTTTTGGTTGACGTTGCTGTTGACCAGGGCGGTTGTTTCGAGACAACTAAAGCAACAACACACGCCGATCCTACTTTCGTTATCGACGATGTATTGCATTACTGTGTTGCCAACATGCCGGGTGCTGTTCCACGTACTTCAACAATTGCGTTAACTAACGCTACTCTTCCTTATGCTATCGAGATTGCAGGCAAAGGATGGAAGCAAGCATGTATCGACAACGAGCCATTACGCAAAGGGCTTAATGTTGTTGACGGAAAAGTGGTTTACAAAGGTGTTGCTGAAGCTTTCGATCTGCCGTTCGAAAGTGTTGAAACTGTTCTCTAAAAACCAATACAGAATAATTTCAAAAAGCCTTTCCCTTTTATTTGGGAAGGGCTTTTTTATTTTACACTCGATACAAATCAAGGGTTGAAAATTTCTCGGAGACAATATGATTTTCTCCCTTTTTAACCTCTATCCTGAAGGAAGAAAGCGAGAAAATCCTTGATCATCCTTCAGGAGTTGAGGTAAAATCAAGGATTTTTATCCAAATTATAATTCAACCCGGGATTCGCATTTATAGCATATTTGTATATTTAATGCAGAATATTGCTGAACATGGACAAAACCAAAGAGAAAATTTACGAGATTATTTTTGAGGCCGACACGCCGGGCGGCAAACTTTTCGACGTGGCACTCCTGTTCATCATTATTGTCAGCGTTGCACTGGTGCTGCTGGAAAGTGTTCCTGCCATCCGCAATAATCATCAGCAATTATTGCGTATTTTGGAATGGTGTATTACCATTATTTTCTCCATCGAATACATTCTGCGTGTTGCCATTGTAAAAAAACCATTGCGTTACATTTTTAGTTTCTATGGCATTATCGACCTATTATCGGTTTTACCTACCTACATTGGACTGGTCGTTGTTGGGTCGCACAGTTTGGTGGTGATTCGAATACTCCGATTACTTCGTGTTTTCAGGATTTTAAAACTTACACGTTACACCGAGGCAGGCCGTTCGCTGGCAAAAGCCCTTTGGCACAGTCGCGAAAAAATAAGTGTTTTCATCTTTTTTGTATCCATGCTGGTTATTATTATCGGAACTGTAATGTACCTTGTTGAAGGCCCTGAACATGGATTTACCAGCATTCCAAAAGGAATATATTGGGCAATCGTAACACTTACTACCGTTGGCTATGGCGACATCAGTCCGGGAACACCGCTGGGACAATTTCTGGCCAGCGTTGTTATGATTATGGGTTACGCCATAATTGCCGTTCCAACGGGTATTGTTACTGCCGAGATCATCAATCCCACCACTGAAAAAAATACACAGGTTTGCCCACAGTGCCTGCATCCATCGCACGACGACGATGCTGTTTTTTGTAAGAAATGCGGTACACGAATCAATCCATGACATAAAAATAGTGATACCCTCACTCGGAGTGAGGGTATCACTAACCATGTTCCGTTAACAACCTCATTGCAATTGTGAATATTTAAATTCCGGAAATCGGAAGCAGTTCTTTCTGAACGATTATTTTTGTGAGAAATATTTGAAAAATGAGGCAGTATTTAGATCTATTGGAAACCATTTTAGAAAAGGGAGCGGTTAAAGAAGACCGCACGGGAACAGGAACAATCAGTCGCTTTGGGCACCAAATGCGTTTTGATTTGAGCGAAGGTTTTCCGATGGTAACAACAAAAAAACTGCACCTGAAATCGATCATTTACGAGCTACTTTGGTTTTTGAAAGGCGACACCAATATAAAATATTTGCAGGATAACGGGGTACGCATTTGGAACGAGTGGGCCGACGACGACGGCAACCTCGGGCACATTTACGGTTACCAGTGGCGAAGCTGGCCAACACCCGATGGCGGCCATGTTGATCAAATCTCTCAGGTAATTGATGCCATAAAAAATAATCCTGATTCGCGACGCCATTTGGTTAGCGCCTGGAATGTTGGAGAGCTCGACAAAATGAATTTGCCGCCCTGCCACATTCTTTTCCAGTTTTATGTTGCCGACGGGAAATTGTCGTGCCAGTTGTATCAACGAAGTGCCGATGTATTTTTAGGTGTACCTTTTAACATTGCATCATACGCATTACTAACGATGATGATGGCTCAGGTTTGTGATCTTGAACCGGGCGATTTTGTACATACTTTTGGCGACGTTCACATTTATTCCAATCATGTTGAGCAGGTAAAACTGCAACTTACACGCGAGCCTTACAAACTGCCGGAAATGAAAATCAATCCGGATGTAAAAAGTATTTTCGACTTTAAATTCGAAGACTTTGAACTGGTTGGTTACCAGTCGCACCCACATATTAAAGGAGCTGTTGCCGTTTAAAATCTATTTAAAATGACAAATAAAATTCAAAAGAATATCTCGATAATCGTTGCCATTGCCGAGAACTTTGCCATTGGCAAAAACAACGACCTGCTGTTTCATTTACCAAACGATTTGAAACGCTTTAAAGAAATTACCAGCGGCCACACCATTATTATGGGGCGTAACACTTTATTGTCGTTGCCAAAATGGCCGTTGCCAAATCGCCGGCACATTGTAATTACCGATAAACAAGACGATGTTTTTCCCGGTTGTGAAACGGTTTTTTCCATCGACGAAGCCATTGAAAAAGTGAAAGATGAAACGGAAGCTTTCATCATTGGCGGAGGAATGATTTACAAACAGTTTTTCCCTCTGGCGGGCAAACTTTACCTTACGCTGGTACACCAATCTTTTGATGCCGACACATATTTCCCCGAGGTTAATTATGCCGAGTGGAACGAAATAAAACGCGAAGATCTGCACGACGAAAAGAACAAATTTGACTATTCTTACCTTGATTTAGAACGAAAATAATTTTTGCGTTTGTAGCTTATTGAGCTACTCAAATTTAACATCATGAGAAAAAAAACTGCTTTGGTTGTGGCGCTATGCGCTGTCAGCCTGTTTTTGTTTGCCCAAAAACCACTGATAAATCTGAGGTACGAGCAAAATTACACGCCCACTTACGACGAAGTAATTGAAATGTTCCAACTGCTCGATTCGAAGTATGAAAATGCAACATTCGTTGAAAATGGTTTTACCGACATTGGAAAACCATTGCACACCTTCGTTATAAACAGTGAGCCCGAGTTCAATCCTGAAACAATAAAAGCGCAGGGAAAATCAGTTTTGCTCATTAACAACGGTATTCACCCGGGCGAACCGGAGGGAATTGATGCCAGCCTGCAGTTTGCCGACGATATTCTCCGTAACAAAAACGGGATGCAAAAGTGGCTCGACAATACTGTTATTGTTATCATTCCGGTGTACAATATTGCCGGACATCTGAACCGCGGGAAATACAACCGCGCCAACCAGGCTACACCATACGAAACCGGTTTTCGTGGAAATGCAAAAAACCTGGATCTGAACCGCGACTTCTCGAAATGCGATTCAGAGAATGCCCGGTCGATCAATAAAATTTTCAACCAGTGGGATCCCGATGTATTTCTGGATACGCACACTACCAACGGCTCGGATCACCAATACAGCGTCACCTGGATCACACCTTTCCCTGATTATTTTCCACCGGCACAAGAGCAGTTTCTACGCAGCCAAATGATTCCCGACATGTTTGAGAAAATGGATGAAGGCGAATACAAACTCACGCCATACGTTAACTGGCTGAATTACGAGCCGCTGTCAGGAATCCTTCTTTGGCAAGACTCGCCAAGGTATTCGTCGGGTTACGCGAGCCTTTTCAACAGTTACGGAATGATGACAGAAAATCACGTGTATAAAGACTTTGCCGACCGCGTAAAATCGTGCTACCAGTTTATCGTTGCACTAAGCGAGTTCACCTCAGAAAATTCGGAAGAAATTATTTCAAGCCGCAAACAAGGAACGGAAGAATTGCTGGCAATGAAAACTTATCCTATCAGCTATAAAGTTGATACCAGTAGTTACAGCACATTTACTTTCGACGGTTACGAAACCAGCGAAGAAATTATTGATAAAGTTACCGGCCTGCCACGCTTTGGCTACGACCGCTCGAAACCACTTTCGAAAGAAATTCGCTATTACGACAGCTACAACACGGTAGAAGAAATTACCGTTCCGGAGTACTACGTTCTTCCACAAGGCTGGATCGAAGTGATTGAAAGATTACAGCTGAACGGAATAGAAATGGCACCGCTAAAAAATGATACAATAATGGAAGTGACTGTTGATTATATCGATGAATATTCGAGTCCGAAAAATCCTTTTAACGGTCATTATTTCCATAACGAAGTGACTACCCGCAGCGAGGTCCAGCAAATTAACTATTACGCCGGCGACCTGCTGATTCCAGTTCGCCAGAATAGAATGAAATATATTTTGGAAATGCTGGAGCCCAAAGCAATGGACTCATTTTTCCGCTGGAACTTTTTTGATTCAATTCTTGATCAGCGAGAATATTTCTCGTCGTATGGATTTGAAGAAAACGCGCTAAAATATTTAAATGAGCATCCGGAATTCAAAAAGCAGCTGGAAGAAAAACGCAAAGCTGATCCGGAATTTGCAAAGAACCATCGAGCACAATTAAGCTACATTTATAACAATACCGAATGGGCCGAAAAAACCTTCAAACGTTACCCGGTAGCAAAAATCTATTAAAAGTAAAAAAGGCTTGATTTCTAATAAATCAAGCCTTTTTTATTATGAAAGCAGTTTTCCTAAATTCGCAAACTTGTTGTTGTAATCTTCAACCGAAAGTTTGATCACCTCGAGCGCTTCATCGTGCCCGTAAGTTGCCGCAATTTCAGTGTTCGAATCAACACCCGGCATATCCTTGTACGTAAGGAAATAATGCTCCAAACGCTGGATTACAATTTCAGGTACTTGTGCCACATCGGTAAAATGACCATAAACTGTGTCGTTATCCAAAACTGCAATAATTTTATCATCAGCCTGGTCGCCGTCAATCATTCGGAAACCACCAATCGGACGAGCAGTTACCAGCAAATCACCATGTGCCAGATCTTTTTCAGTTAGCACACAAATATCAATCGGGTCGCCATCTCCTTTTATTCCTTTTCGGTTCACTTTCTCCGAACAGTATTCGCCAACTTTGGTACCGCAAAAAGTTTGCGGAATAAAACCGTATAAAGCCGGAACTACATTTGAGAATTTTTGTGGCCGGTCAACGCGCAGATAACCACTATCCTTGTCAATTTCGTATTTTACCGTATCAGTTGAAACCACTTCGATAAAAGCGGTTAATTCTTCGGGGGCATTTTGGCCAATTGAAACGCCGTGCCAGGGGTGCGATTTATAACGCAATCCCATCAATCGTCCGATGGGATCGGAAAGTCTGTCTACCATCTTAGTTAAATTATGTTTTACTATTTCAAACCAATAGTACGACTTTTAGTTCATACTAATCGCCACAAAGGTCATTAAATTTTTGTTACGCCACAACTGTTTCGGCTCTATTTCCAGCTTTATCAACAGTGACCAGCGTAACATTGTCCGGCTTATCAAGTGTAATACTAAACGGCTGGCTTTTTAACAACTGAGGTTTGTGCTCAACCTTACCCAACAACTCACCATTCTGTAAAACTTCATAATGCGATATTGGCTCCTCATCTGCCAGCGCGGTGTTCCAGGTTAATTTACCATCCATAAATTTTACATCACGCGGAGGAGAAAGTTTCTCTTTCTCAATCACCTGAAAATAATTACTTCCGGGTTTCACGCTTTTGGCGTGCTCTTCAATTCGTTTTCGCTCTGCAGCGCTCATTCCATCAGGTTCTATCTGCGAAGCATAAAAGTTTTGTACCAGCTGGCATTTCATCGGATCATCGTCGATTTGCCCGATTCCGATAATCAAGGTATGCACTCCAGGCGTTGTTAGCGAATATTCGATAAGTGGTTTGCTCGGCAACTCGTCGGTACCCACTTTACGGAAAACATCGGCAGGCGTTTGCGACCAGCGCGGTTCTTTATGGTACATGGCAGCATCGGCAAAAACTTTCATACCGATTATTCCCATTCCTTTGGCTTCGGCAATCGGGATGACGTTATTCTGCATGTTCATTTTGGTTTTGTCGTTGGCATTTATCGATACCAGCATTCCATCCAAAATGCCGTATTCATCGCGCTGAATCATATCCATCATCGCCGGCGGATGAGCATGACCGGAAAATCCTATATGTTTGATCAGCTTTTCATTTTTCGGATTCATTCCTGTCAGGTTGGTGCCGTCGCGTAAATCGCGAAGTGCCACAAGCGCCCCAAAATTTCCATCCGGATCGAGCGGTGTTTCCAGCCCTTCGTAAAGCACATCAACTTCAGCGGCATTATTTAAAGTGTGGCACAAAACCATATCGAGATAAGCGCCATCCGGGTAATAACCTTCTCCATCGCCAAACAACTGCGTTAACGATCGTTTTACATCGTCAACCGCACACTTTACATTTTCTCCGTTCGACCAGTTGTTAACTCCTTCCCGCTCGGACCAGCCCGGTTTTCCCCAGCGCATAGCTGTTTTACTTGTCAGCCAGATTGACTTTCGCAGCGCTTCGTTGTAACCATCTGCCCCGGGAATCAGGTTCAGGTGTTTAAAAGCTTTATGGTAATTGAGTTGGCTATCTGCATAGAGGTTTGACGTATCGAAATAGTTAACGCCCAAATCAAATGCTTTAAGGATAATTTTTTCAGGCTCAACATCGTCGGGAGTCCATTGAATCGAGGCCTGCCCTCCAAGACCAAGTGTGGTTACATCAAAGCCAAGTTTGCCAAAAGGGCGTTTCATTGGCTCCGGTAATTTTTCGGTATTGCAAGCGCCAAGCGACATTGCAGAAACCGCAGCGGTTGTTGCTGCCGAAACTTTGATAAAATCTCTTCGGGAAACTGGATACTTTTTTGATTTAGTCATGACAAGTTGATTTTGATTTCTATAAAATTAATGGAAATCAATTGAACTACCTAGCGTTAAGTCAATTCTTAAGTTTCGGGTACGTCATTCCGAACTTGTTTCGGAATCTATATTATTTAAAAGATGCTGAAATAAATTCAGCATGACGTGTCAAAGTTATACAGCCGACTTAACATTTGTATCCAGGTCCAAAACTACGTTAGCATAAAACAGAACGACACTAATAACTCACAAATCCGGCAAGCGCATAAACCAATGCAGCCTGCCAGTTAATTGCAATTTCGTTTTTGCTGTACGAAGCTTCTTTATCCTCCCAATCGGTTGCCGAGTGGCCGCCGCCAACGAGATATCCCGGCCAGGGCGCCTCAATATTATCGGCTCCTGAGCGGCGGTCGTGCGGATGCATCGGCGGATTGATTCCCAAACCGGTAACGTACGATCGATTATAGTAATTCTTCCCGAAAATATGATCGACAATACCAATGGCCGCTTGTTTATATTTTGGGTTTGGCTGAATCAGATTCGCCACCTGTAAGTTTAACGTTTGGCGGGCAACAGTTCCGTTGCATCCCCAGTAATATCGTCCACCAAGCGCACGCGAATACACATCCGTTTTCCCTTTTTCAACAATGGCATCAGCATTGGCAACAATATTCTTTCTGATGTTTTTTTCCACCTCCGAATTTTTCCCCTCTCGCGAAGAAAGTGCGTACGAATACATCGCCAGGTTCGATACATTTTGCCAGTCCCAGTCTTCTTTTATTTCATAATCGATGGCGGCTGCACGTTTTTCAAAGTCTTTAAGACAAGCTTCATCGCCGGTAGTTGCCCAAAGTTCGGCAGCTGCCCACAAACGATCATCCTCATCTTTCGACTGGTAACCACCGGTTTCAAAATCACCTTGCTCAAAACGTTTATACTCCGGGCTTTCCTGCAGAAAACGATAACTCACCCAGGCAGCATCCAAACATTTTTGTGCATACACCGCATCGTAGGGTTTAAAGTAGCGGGCTGCCATAGCCATTATTCCCACAAAATCGGCAGTTGCCGCCGAACTCCATTCCGTAAAATAGCGCTTGGCATCATCATCGCTGGCCATTATAAAACCTGAAAAATTGGTGCGTGTAAGTTTATGTGAAACCCTGCCCGAACCATCAGGATACTGCATTTTTAAAATCCAGTCGGTTTCCCATTTTAGCTCTTGCAGAAAATCGGGAAACCCGGGTGCTGTTTCGGGAATATCCAAATCCATTTTTTCCAGCTGAGGTTGAAAATGTTCCCACGCATAAAACAAAACTCCCATTGAGATCCCTGCATTTACCACATATTTTCCGTGGTCACCGGCATCGTGCCAACCTCCTGTTCCGTCGCGTTTCGAACCTTTTTCTCCAATATAGTCTTCAAAGGCATCATCCAGGTGACAAACATCCTGATGATAATGATTGCCGGCGAACTCGCCATCAACGGCCATTCCGCAGCGCCATAAATAAAAAGCGCGCATACTTGTTACTGCTGCAAAATTGAATGCATCGTTTGCTATTGAAAATTCATCCGATCGCCCAACTCCGGGTACCTCCAGGTAATAACTACCCGATTTTTGAACGGCTGAAAAATCAACTTTCCAGACTTCCTGATCTACATCTTTCTGATAGCTTGGCCCGGTAGTTTCTCCTTCAAAAACAATGTCTCCGGTAGAAACAGAAATAACTTTAAACGCAGTGCAGGATTGCGAAATAACAGCCGTTTTAGGGCCATCAGTTAGAAAACCCAGCGAGTTTAAATGAATGTTTTGTGCGAACAGTGTTGGAATAATGCTCAGGCAAAAGAGCACCAAAAGAACAGGCTTCTTCATTTTGTGGTTTTATTGATTTAGACCACTAAGATATAAAATTAGCTTATTGTTTAAAAGACAGAGTGCATGATAATAGTCCGGGGCTTTATAGATATAACATATACAGCACCAGGCTCGTTTTATACGTTCAGCGGTTACAAACCGCTGAACCCTAATATCATTCTGCGCTAATCAGCGAAATCTGCAAGCAATTTCTTCTCAGCGGATATCAGCAAAATCAGTGTTATCAGTGTTCCAAAACATTTTCGAGTGATAGCCTCACTTCGAGTGAGACCATCACCAGGGTGCGGTTACCCACCCCAGTTCTCCCGATCCAGACTGCGGTAATGAATGGCTTCCGAAAGATGATCGGCCTGCACATGCTCCGCACCCTCGAGGTCGGCAATGGTACGCGATACTTTTAGAATACGGTCGTAAGCACGGGCCGAAAGACCAAGGCGATCCATTGCATTTTTAATCAGGTTATTACTTTCATTGTCGAGCACTACATATTCGCGTATCAGTTTCGAGGTCATTTGTGCATTGGCGTAAACTCCCTGATGTTCAGCAAAACGTTTCTCCTGAATTTTCCGGGCAGTTAACACCCGATCGCGAACGGCCTCACTATTCTCCGACGATTCCATTTCCGACAATTTTTTGAACGGCACGGGAACTACTTCCAGGTGAATATCGATACGATCGAGTAGCGGCCCCGAAATTTTATTGAGGTATTTCTGCACCACTCCCGGCGCACAAACACACTCTTTTGTGGGGTGATTGTAATATCCACACGGACACGGATTCATGGAAGCCACCAGCATAAAACTTGCCGGGTATTCCACCGAAAACTTAGCCCGCGAAATGGTAATATTCCGGTCTTCCAGAGGCTGGCGCATTACTTCCAGCACTGTTCGTTTAAACTCGGGCAATTCATCCAAAAACAAAACGCCATTGTGTGCCAACGAAATTTCTCCCGGTTGTGGATAATTTCCGCCGCCAACAAGCGCCACGTCAGAAATGGTGTGGTGCGGACTCCGGAACGGCCGCCGTGTCATCAATGATGTTTCTTTATCAATCTTTCCAACCACCGAATGAATCTTAGTGGTTTCCAGTGCTTCTTTTAACGAAAACGGAGGCAATACCGTAGGAATCCGTTTCGCTAACATCGTTTTTCCTGATCCGGGAGGGCCGACCAAAATTATATTGTGACTTCCCGCCGCTGCAATTTCCAAAGCACGTTTTACATTCTCTTGACCTTTTACATCTGAAAAATCGAGCGGATTATTATTCACCTGTGCATAAAACTCAGCGCGAGTATCAATTACCGTTTGTTCCAAACTTCCTTCGTCGTTTAAAAAGTCGATTACTTCGCTGATATTCTCTGCTCCATAAACTTTCAAGCGGTCGACAACGGCAGCTTCGCGTGCGTTTTGTTTGGGCAGAATCAGGCCTTCAAACTCTTCTTTTCGCGCATTAATAGCGATGGGCAAAACGCCTTTTATGGGCTGTAAAGTTCCATCGAGAGATAGTTCGCCCATTAAAACATACTTCGATAATTTACGTGATTAATTTGCCCCGATGCGGCCAAAACAGCGGCAGCCAGCGGCAAATCGTACGCCGATCCTTCTTTCCGAATATCGGCCGGAGCCATGTTAATAATGATTTTCTTTTTAGGCCATTTGTAACCATTTAAGCGCAATGCAGATTCAATGCGTTGCTGACTTTCTTTCACAGCACTGTCGGGCAGGCCAACAAGCAGGAATTTAATTCCGGTGGTTACATCAACTTCAATGGTAATAGTAGTGGCATCGATTCCAAAAACTGCGCTTCCGAAGGTTTTAACTAACATAAACGGGGATATTATTGATAATCAGCTAAAATTAATGATTTTACCCGACATTAAAAATTGTATTGTTTACTGAATATTACTTTACTTTCGCGCACCAAGCGATTTACCGGCAAGTTGCAACAGAATGCACTACTTTTGCAATGGTATTCAATTAAACTTTGAATGAGCAGCATGAAAGATTCAGTAGCAGATGCACAGTCGGCCGGGAATACTCTTCTTGAGATCGGTGCATTATTAATGAGTTCAGGAGCCAGTACACACCGCACACGCGTTACGATGAAAAGAATTGCCCAAAGCCTCGGGTATGGAATAGAGTTACTTATTACACAACGGGCTTTGATGCTGACCATTATTGAAAAGGATCAGCAGTACTTCTTTAGCCGCATGAAACGAATCTCTCCGCTTCACCCAAATTTTAAAATGGTAAGCGGAATCAGCCATTTAAGCTGGAATGTAAAAGAACAGAACTGGGGAGTTGAGCAGATAAAAGACGAATTACAACGCTTAAAATCGCTACCCAAATATCCACGCTGGTTACTGTTAGTAATGGTAGGTGCTGCCGGTGCCGGCTTCTGTAATCTTTTTGGTGGCGATGCATTAAACATGGGCGTTTCGTTTATTGCAACTGTTGCCGGGCTTTTCGTTCGGCAGGAAGCTGCACGCAAAAATTTCAATCCCTATCTCTGTGTGTTTTTTGCCGCTTTGGTGGCATCGTTTCTTGCGGGATTATCGGAACATTTCGAAATTGGCGCCGATCCCGAGAAAGCCGTTGCAACGTCGGTGCTTTTCCTGGTTCCCGGAATACCACTGATAAATTCGGTAACCGATATGATTGACGGCAATATTCAAAACGGTGTTGTTCGGGCGATTAATGGATTAATGATTGCTTTTGCAATTGCATTCGGACTTTTTACTTCAAGAATGATCTTAAATTTCTGACATGATAGTACTCGAAATACTAACAAAAGCTTTTTGGTCGGGCATTGCAGCCGTAGGTTTCGCCATTCTTTTTAATGTGCCCAAACGTACACTTTTCCCCATTGGAGCAATGGGTGCCATCGGCGGATTTATAAAATTTGGCAGCATGTTTTTGGGAATCGGAATTGTTTTAGCATCGTTTATCGGCGCATCACTCATAGGAATTATCAGCATACAAATGGCGCATATGAAAAAAAGCCCGCCACTGATTTTTTCTATCCCGGGAGTGATTCCAATGGTACCGGGAGCTTTTGCTTACCGGATGATGTTAGGATTTATCGCACTTATTGATCTTGAGGACAAAGACGTTTATATACAAACACTTATCGATACAGTTAACAACGGTGCAAAAATGATTTTCATACTTATTTCGCTGGCTATTGGCGTATCGATACCCATGTTGATCAGTAGAAAAGAAACGATAAAAAAATTGAAGGAGACTACGAATTAGAGCGTCGTAGTTCGCGAGGTAGAAGCTAAATTCGACTAATATAACTTCTTACGTTTTACCAGATAAGAAAATAAAACCTCTTTAAAATCTTTGTTGATGTCGGCTTCGGCCAAATCGATTTGGTATTGCCCGCACTTTACTTTCAGGTCTTCGAAATAATCGCTAACCGTATTGGTGTAATGCTCTTTTACTTCCGATGGATTGAACTTAACAACCTGCCCACTCTCCAAATCAACAAACTTGTGCGGACGATTACTAAAATCGAATTCACGCTCTAACGAATGATCGGTTACATGAAAAAGAATAACCTCGTGTTTGTTGTAACGCAAGTGTTGCAGTGCCGAAAACAACTCGTCGTTTTTCGAGCTGTCGAGCATGTCGCTGAAAATAATTACCAGCGACCGTTTATGAATATTCTCGGCAATTTGGTGAAGTACCTGCGTGGTGTTGGTGGTTTTTCTCAAACTGGCATTTTCGGGCTGAATGAGCTCCGAAAGTTTTCCGTACATCACTTCGGCATTTACCGATGAAATTCGTGGCGAAGAATGAAACTCAATTTCGTCGGAAAAAAGTGTCAATCCAACTGCATCGCGCTGTTTGCGCATCAGGTAAATAAGTGCGGAAGCCGTGTAAACCGAGAAAGCCAGTTTATTGTGTAAATGCTTTTTCCCTTTTGTATAAGGGAACAACATGGATGAAGAAGTATCGACAACCAACTGACAACGCAGGTTGGTTTCCTCTTCGTACTGTTTTACGAAAAGTTTGTCGGTTCGAGCATACAATTTCCAGTCGACGTGTTTGGTCGATTCACCTTGATTGTACAACCGGTGTTCAGCAAATTCAACCGAAAATCCATGAAACGGACTTCGGTGCAAACCGGTAATAAAACCTTCAACAACCTCGTGAGCAACCAGCCCCAGATTATCGAAACGGTGAAATTGTTCTATGTCGATCAGGTTCTTCAAAATGATGAAAAGAAAAGCGATGTCGTTTTATTGAACACCCTTCGATTCGGCTCAGGGTGACAGTCAGACAGAGCGAAGTCGAAGTCTGGTAATTCAAAATAAAAACTGTCATTTCGGGTAGCAAGAAAAGCCGGATCTTTTATTGAAAAAGATTTCTCCTCCTGCGTCGTCGAAATGACAGCTCAGATAAAAATGCTATTACAGCAGCGCGTTAAGCTTGTCAACAAAAGCTTGTTTTGGAGCAGCACCAACTTGTTTGTCAACCACTTCGCCGTTTTTCACAAACAATACTGTAGGAATGTTTCTGATTCCGTATTTCATTGCTACATCCTGGTTGTTGTCAACATCAACTTTGCCAATCACTGCTTTGCCTTCGTACTCAGCAGACATTTCTTCAACAATCGGTGCAATCATTCTGCAAGGGCCACACCAAACTGCCCAAAAATCGATCATCACCGGTTTGTCCGAACTCATTACCAATTCTTCAAAATTGGCATCTGTAATTTCTAAAGCCATATCACTATTTTTTATTATTGTATATCGTTTCTCAGTTCTACAAAACTAATTAATTCTGTAACTCATTTCCGGTTGTTCATCAAAAAAGTTCAGAAAACTATCCAAAGGATTTACCCTTGTAGTTCTTGAAAACATTTCAATGTACATATTGTTCTCGGGATCAAAAACATTAAACTTCAGCAGCGCCTTTCCCTTGTATTCACCGGCCATCTGATCGACACGTTTTACGAAGTCTTCAGTCAATGCTTTTAGCGGCACGTTAATAGTTAAACTTTTAATGTATTTCTCGCGCACATCGTCGAGCAGTTCAATGCTGTTCACTTTGTACTCGTAAAAATCGCTGTTAAAACGCTGTTTTACCGAGCCTTTTACCATAATAAAAATTCCCACTTTGCAGAACTTACTAAAGTTTACATAGTCATTCCCAAAGAAGAAAAGTTCTTTTGAATCGGTGTAGTCCGTAAGCGTCATAACGGCATACATATTTCCGTTTTTCGACTGCCCCTCGCGCGCTGCAGTTACCATTCCGCCAAAAGTAAAATCCTTACCCTGATATTTCGAGATATCGTTGTTCAGGTCTTTCAGCGCCACATCTCTCGAGCAGAAATTGGTAATTTCCAAACGGTAATCGTCGAGCGGATGTGCAGTTAAATAAATACCGATCAGGTTCTTCTCTTTCTCCAGCAGAATTAGTTTTGCCCACTCGTCAACTTTTGGAATTGGCGGTTTTTGAATATCCTGTCCGCCTCCCATTCCACCAAACAGACTTTGTTGTGCACTGTTTGCTTCAAGCTGAACGCGGTTACCATATCGAATCAGTTTTTCGATAAAATTGGTATCGTCGTTTTCATTTTCGCCGGCAAAAAAGCAACTGCGGTTTACCCCTTCCAAATTTGTGAAAGCACCTGCCATTGCAAGCGCCTCGAGGTTCTTTTTGTTAACGGCCTGTAAGTTTACGTGCTCCACCAATTCGTAAATGGTTTTAAAATGACCGCGTTCGTTACGCACGTTAATAATGTGCTGAACCGCTCCGGAACCAACCCCTTTAATAGCCCCCATTCCAAAACGAATATCGCCTTCTTTGTTTGCCGTAAATTTGATAAAACTCTCGTTAATATCCGGGCCAAACACATTTAAGTTCATGCGTTTGCACTCGTTCATCAACTTGGTGATATCGACAATATTATTGAGGTTTCGGCTAAGGTTGGCAGCCATAAACTCTGCCGGATAATGTGCTTTCAGGAAACCGGTTTGGTAGGCAATGTAAGCATAACAAACCGAGTGCGATTTGTTGAATGCATACGAAGCAAACGCCTCCCAGTCTTTCCATATTTTATTAATTACTTCCTCAGTATCTTTTCCTCTGTTTTTGCATTCGTCAACAAACTGCCGGTTGGCTTTACAACCATCAACAAACTTAACTTTAAGCTTTTCCATCACCGACATAATCTTTTTACCCATCGCCTTACGCAGCGTATCCGAGTCGCCTCGGGTAAAGCCGGCCAGCAAACGCGAGAGTAACATCACTTGCTCCTGAAAAACGGTAATACCATAGGTGTCGCTCAGGTATTCTTCCATCATTGGCACATCATAATCCACTTTCTCCCGACCGTGTTTACGCGCAATGTAATTCGGAATGTATTCCATTGGTCCCGGACGATAGAGCGCGTTCATGGCCACCAAATCTTCAAAGCGGTTTGGCTTCAAATCGCGCAGGTGTTTTTTCATTCCGTCCGATTCAAACTGGAAGATAGCCGTGGTTTCGCCATGACTAAAAAGCTCGAATGTCTTCTCATCATCGAGCGGAATTTCGTTTATCGGCACTTCAATTCCTTTCGACAGTTTGATGTTTTCCAGACACTCTTTTATAATCGACAAGGTTTTCAACCCCAGGAAGTCCATTTTCAGCAAACCGATGTCTTCCACAAAACGACCATCATACTGCGTTGTTAGCAGATGTTCTTCGTCTTTGGTAGGCATCAACGGAATATGATCGGTCAGCGGATCGCGACTGATCAGGATTCCACAGGCATGCACCCCGGTATTTCGCACCGATCCTTCCAGCTTTTCAGCATAAGTCAGCGTATCAACAACCAATGGAATAGGTGAATCTTTTTCCCGTGCCAAATCGGGACTTTCTTTAAAAGCCTTTTTGAAACTCATTTTCGGAGCCTCGGGCACCAACTTTGCCAAACGGTCGGCTTCGGGTAATGGCAGTTTTAACACACGCGCCACATCACGGATCGACGACTTGGTAGCCATCGTACCGAATGTACAAATGTGCGCCACTTTGTCCTGCCCGTATTTGTCGGTAACATATTCCAGTACCAGTTGTCGCCCGTCATCATCAAAGTCGATATCGACATCGGGAAGCGATATACGGTCAGGGTTCAGGAAACGCTCGAACAGCAGGTCGTATTTAATCGGGTCGATGTTGGTAATTCCGGCGCAATACGATACTGCCGCACCGGCAGCCGATCCACGTCCCGGACCAACGATCACGCCGTTATCTTTTGCCCAGTTAATAAAATCCTGTGTGATAAGGAAGTAACCGGGATAACCCATTGTCTTAATGGTATTCAGCTCAAAAATCAGGCGTTCTTCCACACTTTTTTCAAGCGGGTCTCCATAACGTTCTTTTGCCCCTTCGAAAGTAAGGTGCTCCAAAAACGCCGATTCCAGTTTCACACGAATTACCTTATCGTATCCGCCAAGGCGTTCGAATGCCGAATCGCCAAATTCCTTGCGCAAATCAGCCTCTGAATATTTCTCCTTAAAACCTTCTTCTGTTCCAATTTCTTCAGGAATGGGGAACACCGGCATAATCGGCGAGGCATTCAACTCAAAAGGCTCAATTTTTTCGGCAATTTCGTTGGTGTTTGCCAGCGCCTCCGGAATGTCTTTAAAAAGCTCATTCATTTCGGCCTGCGTTTTAAACCACTCTTGTTTGGTGTAACGCATCCGGTTCGGATCGTCGAAATCTTTCCCGGTATTTAGGCAGATCAACAAATCATGCGCTTCTGCATCCGATTCGTTTGTGAAGTGAATATCGTTGGTAGCAATTAGTTTCACACCCAACCTTTTTGCCAGCGGAACCAGTTGCTTATTTACTTTTACCTGCCAGTCGTAAACCTCCTCGCGTTCGCGTTGCGATTGCGCCGGATGTCGCATCAATTCCAGGTAGTAATCCTCGCCAAACAGGTTTTTATACCAGAGGACGGCCTCCTCGGCTGCTTTAAGGTTATTGGCCATTATATGCTGCGGAATCTCGCCTCCCAAACAGGCCGACGATGCAATCAATCCTTCGTGATGTTTCTCGAGCAGCTCTTTATCAATACGCGGTTTATAATAAAAACCGGTTGTGCTGGCAGTCGATATTAGCTTGATCAGGTTGATATATCCTGTTCTGTTTTTTGCCAGCAAAATAAGGTGATGCCCCGAGCGGTCGACCTTATCGCTTTTATCTTTAATCGTGCGGGAAGCCACATAAGTTTCACACCCTAAAATCGGTTTAATCTCAGCCTTCGAACAGGCGGCATGAAACTCTTTGATACCAAACATTGATCCGTGATCGGTTAAAGCCAAAGCCGGCATATTATCCGATTTTGCTTTGCCTACCAGGTCGCTGATGCTGGCAGCTCCGTCGAGAATTGAGTATTGCGAGTGTACGTGTAAATGCGTAAATGGAACCATAAAAACTGTGCTAAAAAAGTTTTTAAAGATACCAATTCTCTCCCCCTTATGCAGGTGATGTTAATAATTTTTGATGGAATTTTTGGAGCAAAAAAAAGCCCTGATGTTCGATCAGGGCGCTAGTCAATATTTTCGGCGATGAGCTTTGCCAGTTGCTCCATTTCCTCTGGAGGGAATTTTGTTTTGTCGGCAAAGTTCAGCAAATCGTGTTCGCTTTGCATGGGCACCAAATGAATGTGTGCATGTGGCACCTCAAGACCCAAAACCATTACTCCTACTTTTTTGCAGGGAACAGCTTTTTCCAATCCTTTGGATACTTTTTTGGCAAACATTTGTAACCCGGCGTAGGTTTCATCATCCAAATCAAAAAGGTAGTCTACCTCTTTTTTCGGAATTACCAAAGTGTGTCCTTTTGCAGTTGGGAAGATATCGAGAAAAGCAAAGTAATTCTCGTCCTCAGCTACTTTGTAAGAGGGGATCTCACCATTGATAATTTTTGTAAAAATGCTTGCCATTATTTTTTAAAGTGAAATTTCTACTATCTCAAAAGGTATAACTCCTGACGGAACTTTAATTTCAACCACATCGCCAACTTTTTTGCCCATCAAACCTTTGGCAATTGGCGTTTCTACCGACAACTTTCCCTCTTTCAGATTCGCTTCACTTTCGGGAACCAAAGTATACTGCATGGTAGCATTATTCTTTTTGTTCTTGATCGTTACTTTATTCAGAATCTGAACTTGTGATGTGTCAATTTTCGACTCGTCGAGAATACGAGCATTGGCCACTTTATTTTTTATCTGGGCAATTTTAGCTTCAAGCATACCCTGGGCATCTTTTGCTGCATCGTACTCGGCATTTTCCGAGATATCACCCTTTTCAATGGCCTCGCCAATCTGCTTCGAAATTTTTGGGCGCTCAACAGTCATCAAGTGCTCCAGCTCTTTCTTCAGCTTTTCTAATCCGTCTTTCGTCAAATATGTTACTTCGGACATTTTGTATCCTCCTTTATTTAATTGTTTCGCCTTTAAGTAGGCATAAAAAAATAGAAAGAACCCCGATTTGCCCGGAACTCTTCCTAATGCAAAATTATATAATTTCTTGAATATTAAAATATTCTAAGCAAAAAAATATCGAAAATGGGTGATTTTTACGCAGTTAGACATATTTTCTATTGATAATCTCACTATATATCACGGCTTTCTTCAGCGAAAACTTCTCGCCCATTATCAACACCCCCTTTTTCGATTTTTCTGTCCGTTTCATTTTTGGTTTTAGCGGCGCCGATTTTTTTGCTTCGGTACTGTATTCGAATTTTGGCTTAGCCTCCCGAACCGGCTCAGGTTTTACTACTTCCTCCTGAATAACCTGCGGCTGCGGCTGGTAAGGAACATCTTCATTGTCATCCATCAGCATCTCCCAAAAATTCTGCGTATCGTCGGCCGGAGGAGCTGGTTGTCCGGACGCGGCATTCTTTTTACGCGTTTTATTTAGGATGCCAAAAACGGCAACTATAAGCGTCAGTATGATAACAACTATATCATCCATAATTTTCTATCAGCAATAAATTGTACTTTTGGCTGTTCAGTTTATAAAAGTACGAAACGCGCACGGAAATAAAAACTTTCGCGTTAAAGAATAATAAAACAAAGTTAGCATCATGCAAAATAAGAGCAACAGCAGGAAGTCGGTTTATTCAGGGATGAAGTATTTGTTTCTTATTACATTTACTTTTTTTATGTATTCGTCGTGCAACGAGATCGATTCGGAAATTCCGGATGTTTGGGTAGGGTTAAATATCGACCTTAACCTTTTTAACGAACTAACCGTGCCGGGCAACTCGGCCTATTTCCCGAACCAGGGATTTGGAGGCGTTATTATTTATTGCGAAATAGAAGGCTCGTATTATGCTTTTGATGCGGCTTGCACCAACGAAATTAGTCCATCATGCAGGGTAGCAAACGAAGGCGCTGTAGGAAAATGCTCGTGTTGCGAATCGGAATTTATTTTTATTGGAGGAACACCAACAAAAGGTCCGGCAGCTGCTCCGTTAAAACAGTACAACACTTCGCTTAGCGGAAATATGCTCCGCGTATACAATTAAAAATGGGCTCCACAAAAGTGAAACCCATTTTCTATCTGATAAAATTTCTTTTTAATATCTGTAGTGCTCCGGCTTAAACGGACCTTCTTTCGAAACGCCCAGGTAAGAAGCTTGCTTTTCGGTAAGCTCAGTCAATTTTACACCAATTTGTGCTAAATGCAAACGGGCAACTTCCTCATCCAGCTTTTTTGATAAAGTGTAAACACCAACTTCGTAGTTGTTCTCCCACAAATCAATTTGTGCCAGCGACTGGTTGGTAAACGAGTTACTCATTACAAACGACGGGTGTCCGGTAGCACATCCGAGGTTCACCAAACGACCTTCGGCCAATAAATAAATGCAATGTCCATCTTCGTAAGTATATTTATCAACCTGTGGTTTGATGTTTACTTTTTCGATTCCCGGCCATTTTTCCATTTTGGCAACCTGAATTTCATTGTCGAAGTGGCCAATATTACAAACGATCGACTGATCTTTCATATTTGCCATGTGCTCGGCAGTGATTACATCGCAGTTTCCGGTAGTGGTAACATAAATGTTTCCTTCAGCCAATGCATCTTCCATCGTTTTTACTTCGAACCCTTCCATGGCCGCCTGCAACGCACAAATCGGATCAATTTCGGTAACGATTACACGCGCTCCATAACTACGCATCGAGTGTGCACAACCTTTACCAACATCGCCATAACCGGCAACAACAACCACTTTCCCGGCAATCATTACATCGGTAGCACGTTTAATACCATCGGCCAGCGATTCGCGACATCCGTACAGGTTATCGAATTTCGATTTGGTTACCGAATCGTTAACATTAATGGCAGGAACCAGCAATTCGTTTTTCTCAGCCATCTGATATAAACGATGTACTCCGGTTGTAGTTTCTTCCGAAACCCCTTTCCATTCGGCTACCGTGCGGTGCCATTTCTGATTATCTTCTTTTAATGTTGTTTTCAGCAACTCAAGGATTACTTCTTCTTCTTCGCTTGACGCTTCAACATCCAAAACACTGGCATCTTTTTCTGCAGCATAACCTTTGTGAATCAACAAGGTAGCATCGCCACCGTCGTCAACAATCAATTGCGGACCTTTTCCATCAGGGAAACTCATTGCTTCGCGGGTACACCACCAGTATTCTTCCAATGTTTCACCTTTCCAGGCAAATACAGGAACTCCGGCTTTTGCAATCGCCGCCGCCGCATGATCCTGTGTTGAAAATATGTTACAGCTTGCCCAACGAACATCTGCTCCAAGGGCAACCAAAGTTTCGATTAAAACTGCAGTTTGAACAGTCATGTGCAAACTACCCATTACACGCACGCCGTCGAGCGGTTTGCGCGGGCCAAACTTTTCTCTGATGGCCATTAATCCCGGCATTTCTTTCTCCGCGATCTCAATTTCTTTTCTTCCAAAATCGGCCAATGAAATATCGGCTACTTTGTAATCTAGTTTTTCCTGAACTGACACAGTCATATCTTATTACTTTAATTTTTTCAAATGAAACACCTCTTAGCGAGGTACCAAATTCACTTTCATAATGATGAAAAACATTCATCAAATGCATTCAAATATCCCGATGAGCTGCGCTATCGGGATTCGTTCAACTTACATATTTCAATACACTACGTTTTTGAAATCTGAGTTTTACGAATAAAAAGGCGTGCAAAAATAACAATTTCTGCCACAAAAAAGTTGAAAATCAATGATAAGGATTAGTTACCAAGGTCGGAGAAGAATTTAACGCGCATCAACCGAATGTCATCTTCCGAGTATTCTTCCTCGCCTAATTCATCCAGGGCGTCCTGAATAGAGTCGGTTTCAGCCTCGCGGAAATATTCAAAAATATCTTCCTGATGATCTTCATCGATCACATCTTCAATGTAATAATCGATGTTTAATTTTGTGCCCGAATTAACAATCGCTTCCACCTCGCCGATCACATCGCTTACTTCAATTCCTTTTGAGTCGGCAATATCTTCAAACGACAATTTGCGGTCGATACTCTGAATAATAAACACCTTCATTTTAGATTTGTTGGCCACGGTGCGCACCACCAAATCTTCAGGGCGTTCAATCTCATTTTCATCCACATACGTTTTAATCAGCTTCGCAAAATCTTTACCATAGCGTCGGGCTTTTCCTTGCCCAACTCCCTGAATATTTTGCAACTCTTCAGTAGTTACAGGATATTGAATCGACATATCAGCCAACGACGGATCCTGGAAGATTACGAACGGCGGCAAATTGTGCTTTTTGGCAATTTTTTTTCGCAAGTCCTTTAACATGGCAAACAACTGTGGATCGCCACTTGCACCCCCCGATGGAGCACCTCCTGAACTTGCCGAGTCATCCTCTTCTTCATATTCGTGGTTTTTCACCAACATAAAACTATGTGGTTTTTCCAGGAACTCGTGTCCTTTCGGTGTCACTTTCAGCAAACCGTAATTTTCAATGTCTTTATTGATAATCCCGGCAACCATCGACTGGCGGAACACGGCATTCCAGAAACGTTCGTCGTGTTCTTTTCCTGTACCAAACGATTTAAGCGTGTAGTGCTTAAACGATTTTATGGCAGCCGTACTGTTTCCAATCAGGATGTTGGCAATATGGTCGCCTTTGTATTTCTCATTTACTTCAAGAATCGCTTTCAGTGCGGTAACAATTTCATCTTTCGCTTCAATCTGCTCTTTCGGATTCAAACAGTTATCGCAATTCCCACAATTATCAGTTCTGTAATGTTCGCCAAAATAATGCAATAATATAATACGTCGACAAATGGCCGACTCGGCATACGAAACAGTGTCGAGTAAAAGTTGTTTACCTATTTCCTGCTCGGCAACCGGTTTTCCGTGCATAAATTTCTCCAGCTTCTGAATGTCTTTATAACTGTAAAAAGTAATGCATTGACCTTCGCCACCATCGCGGCCGGCACGCCCGGTTTCCTGATAATAACCTTCCAGACTTTTTGGAATATCGTAGTGAATTACAAAACGCACGTCGGGTTTATCGATTCCCATTCCAAAAGCAATAGTAGCTACAATTACATCCACTTCTTCCATCAGAAATTTATCCTGATTTCCCGAGCGGGTGGCGGCATCCATACCAGCATGATAAGCAAGAGCTTTTATACCGTTCACCTGCAGGGTTTCGGCCAGCTCCTCAACTTTCTTCCGGCTCAGACAATATATAATGCCCGATTTACCTTCGTTTTGTTTTATGAATTTTATGATCTGCGTTTCGGTTTTCACCTTCGGACGCACTTCGTAGTAAAGATTCTCGCGGTTAAATGACGCCTTAAAAACCTTTGCATCCAAAATGCCCAGGTTCTTTTGAATATCGTGCTGAACCTTTGCAGTTGCGGTAGCAGTAAGTGCAACAATCGGCGACTTGCCAATTTCTTCAACAATTGGTTTTATGCGTCGGTACTCCGGTCTGAAATCGTGTCCCCACTCCGAAATACAATGCGCCTCATCAATGGCGTAAAACGATATCTTTATTTGCTTTAGGAATTCAATGTTCTCTTCTTTTGTCAACGACTCGGGAGCAACATAAAGTAGTTTTGTTTTTCCGGCCAGCACGTCTTCTTTTACCTGAGTGATGGCTGCTTTCGATAGCGAAGAATTCAGAAAATGAGCAACGCTGTCTTCGGCATGTGTTCCACGAATCGCATCTACCTGATTTTTCATCAGGGCTATTAACGGAGAAATTACAATTGCCGTGCCTTCCAAAATCAAAGCCGGTAACTGATAAATTAACGACTTTCCACCTCCTGTTGGCATTAACACAAAGGTGTCTTTTCCATCCATCACACTTTTAATCGCCTCTTCCTGTTGCCCTTTAAAACGGTCAAATCCAAAAAAACGCTGCAACTCTTCTGCTAATACAACTTTTTTACTCATATGTTCAATCTCCCAAATTCTGTAGCATAAGCAAATTCTAAATTATTAAAAGTAAGCAAAATGGCAATACAATTTAATAAATTTTATATTTTAAAATTTGATGTATTTAATAGAGACTAACATTATGTGAAAAGTTTGAGCAGTGCAATATATAAGTAATATTTGAGATTTTAAATGCGAAAAATTCGTGTACATTTGTGAAGTTTTTTTGAAAACCAGAATTCATGAGCGAAGAACGTACTACCAAAAAACAAGGGGAAGAAAGTTCGAAGGGAGAAATGTCCTTCCTTGAACACCTGGAGATACTTCGTTGGCACATTATCAGGTCGTCTGCGGCCATTGTTATTTTTGCCATCGTTGCATTTGTTATGAAATCGTTTATTTTCGATGTGGTCATTCTCAGTCCGCGGATGCCCGACTTTTGGACTAACCGTATGTTCGCCAAGCTGGGCGACCTTGTAGGATCGGAAGCCGTAAAAATTAATCAGGTACCATTAAAAATGCAGAGTATAAAAATTGCAGGGCAGTTTTCTACTCATATTATGGTGTCGATTATTGCAGGTTTTATTATGGCCTCGCCCGTTGTTTTCTACGAATTCTGGCGTTTTATAAAACCTGCTTTATACGAAAACGAACGTAAACATGCCGGTGGTGCTGTGTTCTTTACATCAATACTATTTTTAATGGGTATTTTGTTCGGTTACTATTTAATTGTGCCGTTATCCATTCACTTTTTAGGAACCTACCAGGTAAGTAGCGAGGTAGAAAACACGATTAACCTCCGATCGTATATCGGGTCGGTTACATCAATTTCGCTAGCTGCCGGAGTGGTTTTCCTAATTCCAATCTTCTCTTACTTCTTAAGTAAGGTAGGAATACTCACACCACAGTTTATGAAAACATACCGACGACATGCCTATGTTGTAATGTTGCTGCTTTCGGCAATTATTACTCCACCCGATATTTTTAGCCAGGTAATGGTTTGTTTCCCGCTGGTTTTCCTTTACGAAATTGGAATTGTAATCTCAAGGCGCGTAGTTAAAAATCGTGAAAAAGAGATGGAAGCCATGTAATTCCGTCAAAAATTGACGTTATTTGAACCATTATGATTCTTCGAGCAGAAAATATCGTTAAAAAATACCGAAAAAGAACCGTAGTAAAAGGAGTAAGTTTTCAGGTTGAGCAAGGCGAAATTGTGGGTTTATTAGGTCCTAATGGAGCCGGAAAAACCACGTCATTTTATATGATTGTTGGGTTGATTCAGCCGTTTTCAGGAAAGATCTTTCTTGATGACAAAGACATTACAAAACTTCCGGTGTATAAACGTGCGCAGCATGGAATTGGCTACCTGGCGCAGGAAGCATCGGTTTTCCGCAAACTAAGTATTGAAGATAATCTTCGTGCTGTTTTGGAAATGACCGATTATTCAAAAGAGTACCAAAAAGAAAAATTGGAAACACTACTCGACGAGTTCAGTTTAAACCATATTCGAAAAAGTAAAGGTATTCAGCTTTCGGGTGGTGAGCGACGCCGCACAGAAATTGCACGCGCACTGGCCATCGATCCGAAATTTATTTTACTTGATGAGCCGTTTGCCGGTGTTGACCCGATTGCGGTTGAAGACATCCAGCAAATTGTAATGAAACTGAAGGAAAAAAATATCGGTGTGCTGATAACCGACCACAACGTACATGAAACGCTGCGAATTACCGACCGCTCGTATCTCCTTTTCGAAGGAAATATATTAAAAGCAGGTAGTGCAGATGAGCTCGCAGCCGACGAAGATGTGCGTCGTGTATACCTTGGTCAGAACTTCGAATTGCGCTAAAATACATTTTTTGCAAATTTTTTATTTTTTTGTTTGCAGATTAAAAAATGTTTCTTTCCTTTGCAGCGCTAAAATAAAAACGGCGCTTTAAACG
>NZ_CAJXTC010000020.1 GCF_913060805.1 uncultured Draconibacterium sp. | reverse complement strand
TGACCCTTTAAAAAGTGGAGGTTCATCAATACGTTGCATAAAAGATTAGACACAAGAGTTAGTACTAAAGAAACTTATACAATAAAAAATGGTTGCTAACAAATTGTAATATGGCAGGCGGGTTCCATCTCAGTTTGACAAGTCAAACCAGTGTTGCCAATCTCCTACGGTCTGACAGGATTTCTGTTGGAAATCCCGCCCCGACAACTTACAAGTGACCGTTACCAAGCCAAAACATCAACCTAAATAAATTAAAAATGAATAAAAAAATAGTAAAGGTAATTGGGATTATTGCACTAGTAATTATTGTAGTTGTATTAGCCGATTATGCCTTAGGCGAAATTTTAACCGGATGGAATAATCCCAAATAATCGACGTGCTGGCGGTGCACAATTGTATTGTGTTCTGTTAGAGAATAGCAAAAGTCCCTCTCTTCTGAAAGCTACCCTTTATACACAAATATTTTCCGCTTAATTTTCGAAAAAGGGCCTCCATATGAGGCGCCTGCCTACCGTCAGGCAGGCATGGCACGTTTCATTTTCAATATGCTTTTGCATTTGCGCCTTTTTTAATGCTTAACATTAACCCCGGGCGACACTTTCCGCCATCCGGCGGTTCGTTTGCCCGGGGCTAAATTAATTCGGACTTTCAGCCCTATTGTATAATTCTGGTGGATTGTAGTTTAAAAAAAGCGCTGAAAGTGCGGTTTGTTATAGCCCAGGGCAAAGTAATTCAACGAATTACGTCGCCCTGGGGCAGGATAATTAGATTTCAATCGTCCGGCGAAGAATAAATGATCGAAGCTAATTGGTACTTCCGGACGAAATTTAACGGCAACGTATAATGGGGCGTTTCCTAAAGAGAGGGAATGAGGGGGAGTTAGCTGAATGTTTTAGGCGCTAAGCGCATTCGACTTCTGCCCAACAATATATCCCATCTAAAAATTTCTATTCCCTGCAGTAAAAAAGGCTTGTTACAGTTTTGTAATACCACAATATCGAAAATATCGCTGCTGTAACACAGCTGTTTACGGCGTGTTGCCCGGAATAATTTAATCGTTTTGTAATAAATTTGTAATTCAGGTGTAATCGTGTTGCCACACTTTTGCCATCGTAAAACAGACAAAATTCAATCTTAAGTTATAAATGAAAAAAATGTCTTTACTGTTATTGGTGATTCTAGGATTCACGGTAACAGGATTTAGTCAGGAAAAAACCGAAGAGTTTAAACCAAATGGGAAACCACTAGCGTTGATTTTTACCAATTTTCATACTGCTTTTTCCGATGGCGAATCTGCCTCAGAGTTCGAAAACACCCGTGCTTATTTAGGTTATGAGTACAACTTTAGCGAAGATTTTTACGCCAAAGTTGTTTTCGATGTAGGCGATCCGAACGATGGCGGTGGCCACCAGTTGTCGGCATTTCTTAAAAATGCTTACGTGCAATATTCAAAAGATAACCTGAAGGCTTATTTCGGAATGATTTCAACTACTCAATTCAAAGTTTCTGAAAAACTATGGGGAAACCGTTACATGATGAAATCGTACCAGGATGAGTACAAATTCAACTCAAGCGCCGACCTTGGTTTTAACATCGATTACCAATTTGCCGATTTTATCAGTGCCGATTTTTCGGTGATCAACGGCGAAGGTTATAAGAAAATTCAGGGCGACGACTTGTTGCGCTACGGTGTGGGTACTACTATTAAGCCGGTTAAAAATGTACTGGCAAGAGTATTCGTTGACCAAACCGGCGATGAGGTAAAACAAAAATCGCTGGCTACTTTGTTGGCTTACACCAACGGAAAATTCACATTGGCCGGAGAGTATAACTACCAGTCGAACTACAAAATGGTAGACGGTCAGAATCATTACGGAACATCGTTTTACAGCTGGTACAAACCAACCAACAAGTGGAAACTGTTTGCCCGTTACGATGATCTGAATTCGGATAAAGTGGAAGGCGAAGCTGAAGCATGGAACATTAACAAAGATGGTCAGTTAATGATTGCCGGCGCTGAATATTCTCCTGTTAAAGGGGTGAAATTTACGCCAAACGTACGCTTTTTTAATCCTGATATGGTGGATGCAGAGAATGTTACTTTCCTGTATTTAAGTGCTGAGTTTAAATTTTAATCAGCCGCAGAAAACAGAAAACTTGAAATATTAAATAAATAAAGATGAAAAATTTAGCCCTACTGATTTTAACAGTATTTATTCTGGGAGCTTGCTCTAACTCGTCAAACAAACAAGGTGGAGAAAAAGCCGGAACTTCAAAAGTGACTTTAACAGCGGCGGGAGCAACGTTCCCGATGCCTTATTACAATATGGTTTTTAAGAACTATACATCAGAATTTGGTACACTGCTTACTTATGGCGGAATCGGTTCAGGCGGAGGTATCCGCAGTTTAACCGACAAAGTGGTTGACTTTGGTGCAACCGATGCTTATTTGAGCGATGCTAAACTGGCAGAAATGCCTGCTGAAGTGGTTCATATTCCAACGGTATTGGGTGCTGTTGTTATTGCATACAACCTTCCTGGTGTTGATGGCCTCAAACTATCGAACGAATTGCTGGAGAAAATTTTCATGGGTGAAATTACCAACTGGAACGATGCCGCAATTAAAGCCAACAACGAAGGTTTGGCACTTCCTGATATGGAAATCACTTTCGTTCACCGTTCGGATGGTAGCGGTACAACCTACATTTTCAGCGACTACATGACTAAGATCAGCACAAAATGGGCTGATGCTGTAGGAACAGGAAAATCGTTGCAATGGCCTGTTGGTATGGGTGCTAAAGGAAATCCGGGAGTAGCCGGTACCATTAGCCAAACCGAAGGAGCCATTGGTTACATCGGATCGGAATATGCTTTTGCTCAGAAAATTCAAACTGCACTGGTACAAAACAGCGCCGGTAACTATATCGAGCCATCAATTGCTTCGGTTAGTGCTGCTGCAAAAGGCGAGATTCCTGCCGATACACGTATCATGTTAACCAATTCTGCCGATCCTGAATCATACCCGATCAGCGGATTTACCTGGATTATTCTTTACAAAGAGCAAAACTACGACGGTCGCGCTAAAGATCAGGCGTTGGCAACAGTTACTTTCCTCGATTGGTTGGTAAGTGCCGATGCACAAGGTCAGGCCGAAAAAGTGCACTACGCACCGCTTCCTGATGCAGCTGCCGAAAAAGCCAAAGCGATTTTACGTTCGGTTACTTTCGATGGGCAACCATTGTTGAAATAGGCAAGTTTAGTTATAGAAGATCGATATAAATGGAACTGGGAAAGCTGCCGGAAAAGCAGTTTTCTCAGCTTCTCAAAGTCCACCAAATGAACAGCGATAAAATAACAAAAGGCGTTCTCCTGCTTTCTTCGTTCGTTATACTTTTTGTAGCCGGGGGAATGATCTTTTCGTTGGTTGAAGGTGCCATTCCGGCACTGAAAAGTTTTGGGCTGAGTTTTATTTGGTCGAACAACTGGAACCCAACCGAAGGGAAAGAGAACTACGGAGCGCTTCCATTTATTGCAGGAACCATCATTACATCGGTAGCTGCGCTGCTGATCAGCTTACCCTTATCCTTTTCAGTTTCATTGTTTCTGGGTGAATATTACCGCGGAACCCGAATTGCAAAAATACTGGGTACAATGGTTGATCTGCTGGCCGGAATTCCTTCGATTGTATACGGTTTGTGGGGATTTTATGTGCTTCGTCCGTTGCTTATCGATTTGGGATTACCTAACCAGGGATTTGGAATTTTCACCGCCAGTATCATTCTGGCAATTATGATTATTCCTTACGCCACTTCGCTAAGTAACGAGATTATTACCATGGTACCGAACGAGCTGAAAGAAGCAGCATATTCGCTTGGAGCTACCCGCTCGGAAGTGATTTTTAATGTGGTTGTGCCATCGGCACGATCGGGAATTATTGCCGGTTACATTTTGTCTTTCGGGCGTGCATTGGGCGAAACCATGGCAGTAACCATGTTAATTGGTAACGCCAATATCGTTCCCGATGGATTTTTCAGCACCGGAAATACTATGGCCTCGGTAATTGCCAACCAGTTTGGCGAAGCCGATGGTTTAAAACTCAGCTCTTTGATTGCTATAGGTTTATTGTTGTTCCTGATAACCGGAATAATAAATGCCATTGGTAAATACATTATAAAACGAATGGGATAAGATGAATTCTGCAGCAAAAATAACAGCGGCAAACCTCAGCCGAAGAACCTTGAAAGACAAGCTTTTCAAAGGGCTGGTGCTCTTTTTGTCGCTCATCACCATTTCGCCGATTGTATTGATTATTTACAAATTGGTAGAAAAGGGGTATCGTCAGATTAGTCTGGATTTTATTATAAAAACACCTCCGAACACTTTCGAGGCAATGACAGCACTGAGCAATGGCGAGCTCATTCCCGGAGGTATTGCAAACGGAATTACAGGAACCTTGTTAATGGTGGTTTTGGCTTCGGTTATTGCCATTCCGGTTGGTGTTATTACTGGCATTTACCTGTATGAGAATCCGGGAAAACCATTGGCAAACCTTACCCGAAATATTTCGGATATTTTGCAGGGTGTTCCTTCAATCGTGCTGGGACTTATTGCTTATATGTGGATTGTAAAACCCATTACAAGTGGTTTCTCGGCCCTGGCAGGTAGTGTGTCCTTATCGATAATGATGTTGCCAATGATTGTGCGCTCAACCGAGGAAACGCTGAAAATGATTCCGCAATCGATTAAAGAAGCAGCTGTAGCTTTGGGTGTGCCGTATTACAAAGTAATTTTGCGCGTGCTCATTCCAACCGGATTTAGCGGTTTGCTAACAGGTATTCTACTGGGTATTTCGCGTATTCTTGGAGAAACAGCACCATTAATGCTTACAGCGCTGGGAAGTTCAGTAATTAATCTAGACATAACAAAACCAACAAGTGCAGTGCCACTGCTGATCTGGGAGTTTTACAACGACCCGAATATGGTTGACCTGATCTGGAGCTCATCATTATTACTGATGGGAATGGTATTGACCCTGAACCTGGTATCGAAACGAATAGCTGCCCGAACGAAATAGTTAAGAAGATAATGAAAGAAGATAGTGTAAATATAAAAGATCCTGTACTTTCTATCCGCAATCTGTCGGTTGCCTACGATAAAGGGAATTACGCTGTAAAGGATGTTTCGGCCGATATTAAACGAAACTCGGTAACAGCAATTATGGGCCCGTCGGGATGTGGAAAAAGTACCATGTTGCGTGCCATTAACCGCATGCACGAGTTGTACGAAAACATCGAGACAAAAGGATCGCTCATTTTAAACGGCAAGGATATTACCGACATGCCAACCATTCAATTACGCCGTATGGCCGGTATGGTGTTTCAACGTCCGAATCCGTTCCCGACATTGAGCATTTACGACAACGTAATTGCCGGCTACAAACTAAACGGCATTCGTTTAAAGAAAAAAGAACGCGACGAAGTGGTAGAACGCTCGTTGCGCGACGTTACCCTTTGGGACGAGGTAAAAGATACATTGCATAAAAAAGGAACATTCCTTTCCGGTGGTCAGCAACAACGACTTTGTATTGCAAGGGCGCTGGCGTTCGATCCGGAAGTAATTTTGCTCGACGAACCAACCTCGGCACTCGATCCTGTGGCAACTTCAAAAATTGAAGATTTGCTGGTAAAGTTAAAAGAGAATTATTCGATACTGATGGTGACACACAATATGTCGCAGGCAGCTCGAATCTCTGATTATTCAATGTTTATGTACCTCGGCGAGTTGGTAGAATACGGTAAAACAAAAGATATGTTTACCAACCCGAAAGACCGTCGTACAGAAGAATACCTGACCGGAAAATTCGGTTAATTTTTTTAACTTCATTAAAATTCCAATATCATGACTTTAAGAAAGGATGATGCCATAAAAGCGATAATGAGCGATTTTGAAGAGTTTGCCAACCTGGTGCTTCACCAGCTCGATTTGTTGGAGACGCTCATTTCAACAGGCGAAACAAAATTTCCGAAGGAGAAAAGCAAAGAGTTGTACGACAACGAGAAAACGCTGGATAAGCTTGAAGTTAAAATTAGCGACAAGATTATTAATACCATTACTTTATACCAGCCGGTAGCTTCCGATATCCGGAAAATTATGGCTTGTTATCGTATTATTATCAGCCTCGAGCGGGTTGGCGATATGGTTATTAATGTGCTAAGCTTTGTTGAAAGCATTAAAACCCCCGAAGTGTACACCAAACTTTCGGAGGTGGTTTCAAACATGCTTATCCAAAGTGCCAATATGGTTAACAAATCGTTGCTGGCATTTACCAACGACGATAAGGATTATGCAATCTGGACGATAAAAAACGATGCTGTGGTTGATGAGCTCAATAAAAAAATGTTGAAAAAGGCCATCAAAAAGAGCACGTCCTCGAACGAAGATAAAGAACTACTGATTAGTTTTATTAACATGAACAGTATGGTTAACACCATCGAACGCATTGCCGATCAGGCTACTAATATTGCAGAGGCCGCTATTTATTCCATCGAAGGCAAAGATATACGACATAAAGACCTGAAGTAAGGTTATTTTTATGAAGGATAATGTATTTTTAGTATCCTGAATGTTAGAGTGAAAATTATTTATCATGGGATCAAATCCAAAAATATTAGTTGTTGACGACGAGAAAGATTTATGTGAAATTTTAGAGTTCAATTTAACAAGCGAAGGTTTCGAAACGTCAGTGGCGCATTCGGCCGAGCAGGCTTTAAAACTGCCCCTTGAAGAATATGACTTGATTTTGCTTGATGTAATGATGGGGGAAATGTCGGGGTACAAAATGGCCGATAAAATTAGAAGGGAACTACAGCTCACACTGCCCATTATTTTTATGACCGCCAAAACTGCCGAAAACGATATCCTAACCGGTTTTAACGTTGGTGGCGACGACTACATTTCAAAACCATTTTCGATTAAAGAAATGGTAGCGCGTATTAAAGCCGTGCTGAAACGAGGCCGTCAAAACATAAAACAAAGCAAGGTTTACAAAGTGGAAAGCCTTGAGGTGGATGCCAACAGTAAAACCGTGCAGATTGATGACGAACCCATTAGTTTGACCCGGAAAGAATTTGAAATAATAACACTCTTGCTAAAACACCAGGGACAATACATTGGCCGAAATGAAATACTCGACCGCGTTTGGAACGACGATGTAATTGTTACCGAGCGAAACGTTGATGTAAACATTGCAAGACTTAGGAAAAAGATTGGCAAATACGGCCAATACATAAAAGGAAAATCAGGTTATGGTTATGCATTTAAGCAGCCATAAACCACCAATAAACAGATTTTAATATAAATAATTAAAACAATACAAGGTGCCGATTCAGCAGACATTCAGACGGAAAATCTTTTACTACTTTATAGCGGTATTTTTATCGTTTACAGTAGCAATATTGTTGTTTCAGTTGCAGCGCGAGAAAAATTACAAAACTTCGCAGCTGGAAAATACATTGCGTAATGTTACCGAGGTAGCCCATAACTACATCGAACATTACAACTTGATGAAAACGCAAAACTTTAGCAGTGCAGATACCCTAAAAGTTCTGATACCGCAAGACAATATACGTTTGACTATTATCGACAAGCGGGGTATTGTTTTGTACGACAGTTTTGTGTACGAATACAAAAAAATGGAAAACCATTTCGAGCGTCCCGAAGTGCAAAAAGCATTGTTCGGTGGCGAGGGGGCCAATATTCGTCATTCGGCAACTACCGGAACCGACTTTTATTATTACGCCCGGAATTACGACGATTATTTTGTGCGCGCTGCAATGGTGTACGATGTAAACGTAGAGAATTTCCTGAAAGCCGAGCGTTTGTTCATCTTTTTTATCATCGCCATTTTCTTAATAATCTGGCTGGTAATTAATGAGCTTACCAAACGTCTTTCCATATCGATTACCAAATTGAAGGACTTTGCCATCAAGGCCGGGAAGAACGAACCGATAAACGAAGAAGAAGGCCGCTTCCCTGATAATGAATTGGGAGAGATTGGTTCGCAAATTGTAAAAATTTACAATAACCTGCACGAGGCCAACAATTCGATTGCGCTTGAGAAAGACCGCCTGGCCAATCACATGAATATTCTGAATGAAGGGATAGGATTTTTTACGCCACAAAAGGAGAAGATGCTGGTAAATAGTAACTTCATTCAGTTTGTAAGCATAATCTCCGATACGCTGACCATTTCGGCAGAGAACTTTTTCACTATTCCGGAGTTTGAAAAGATCAATAAGTTTTTGGAAAAAAATCTGCACAAAGACACGGTGTTCCAAAGTAACGAGTTGCCACAAATCGAGTTCACGATTCATAAAGACGATAGTTACTTTAAACTGATGTGTATTGTATTTGCCGATAAGAGTTTCGAGATTCTGATTACTGATATTACCCGGCCGGAAAAACGCCGCTTGTTAAAACAGCAGTTAACATCGAACATTGCACATGAGCTAAAAACGCCGCTGGCATCAATTAAAGGATATATTGAAACACTGATGTCGAATCCGGATATCGACAAAGCAAAACAGCAGTACTTTATTGAACGAGCCAGCCGACAGGCAGAAAGACTGAACCTGCTTCTGAACGACATTTCTTTACTGAATAACATTGAGGATGCCGGCGAATTATTCGAAATTAAACCGGTGCATATAAAAGGTATTGTATCGGATGTGGTGGAGAACCTGGAGAGCAGAATGGCTGCCAAAAATATTAAGTGTAAACTCGATATTGACAAAGATGTGGTAGTAAACGGAAACGACTCGCTGCTTTCATCGGTGTTCCAAAACTTGTTGGAGAACTCGATCAATTATGCCGGAGAGGATATAAAAATTGAGATTCGAAATTACCTGGAGGATACAAACTTCCATTATTTCAGTTATTCGGATACCGGAGTTGGAATTCCGGAAGAACACCTCAACCGTATTTTTGAACGTTTCTATCGTATCGATTCCGGACGTACCCGCGAACTTGGCGGAACAGGCCTGGGGCTGTCGATTGTTAGAAACGCCATCCAGCTGCATAAAGGAAATATCTCGGCCCGTAATAAACCCGATGGAGGTGTCGAGTTCCTGTTCTCGCTGGCAAAACAGTAGATTCCGAGCGAATAGTAAAACGCCAAAATTGATAAACAAAAGGCTTCCGGTAGTATCCGGAGGCCTTTTTTTGTGGAAGGCTATTTTGAATTTAAACAATTGATTTTTTCTGTGCCGCTTTTAATTGGAGTTCTTTTAATTTTCGTCCGGAACAACCATCAGCGTTGATCAACTTTCTTCGCCGGACGATGTACATAACAACCTTTAACCCGGGGCGACGTAATTCAAAGAATTACTCTGCCCCGGGCTAAAGTATCACGCACTTTCAGCGCTTTAAATAAGGAGCCCCAAGGGGGCGAAAGTCAATAACCCGGTGCGACTGACGGCAGTCAGGAAGCGCCGGGAAAAAGAATGATAAAGATCTCGTCCGGCGAAGAAAGTGGGATAGAGATCGTTCGTACTCCCGGACGAAAATGAACCAGAGCTTGTGTAGAGAGGGTAAATTAGTACAAGGATTAAGATTCGAAATCACTTATTGCAATACGATTTCACGAATTCTCCGATAATTACAAAACCATTAAAACAATGTAATACAAGTTTAAATAGTCTTTAATTCGCCTGTAACATATATCGGGTTGCTTTGCCTCTGTAAATTCTATGAGTTTATAGTTAAACACTGCAACTTTTAAAATATATGAAACGATTTTTTATTAGCATACTTTTGCTAATTCACGTATTAATGGTCACAGCCCAAACCGGGACAATTAAAGGGACTGTAACCGACGCCAAAACAAAAGAGGCCCTAATCGGGACCACTGTCTTAATCAAAGGAACAACACAAGGAACAATTACCGATTTCGATGGAAATTACGTAATCCCAAATGTAGCAGTTGGTAGCCATACCATCGCTGTTTCTTTTATTTCGTACGATACACAGGAATTCCAGGTTGAAGTAAAACCAGACAATAACGTTGAATTGAATGTAGCGTTATTGCCGGCAACACTCGAAATCGAAGGAGTTCAGGTGGTAGCAAAAGCCAAGCGCGAATCGGAAGCCATGTTGCTTATCGATCAGAAAAATGCCTCGGGTATTAAAGAGAGTATCGGATCGAAACGGATGTCGAGCCTTGGTGTTTCTGATGCGGCTACGGCTACATCAAAAATTACCGGTGTTACCAAAAACGAAGGTAGCGGCGATATTTACATTCGTGGTTTGGGCGACCGCTATTTAACTACAACGATGAACGGATTGCCAATTCCGTCGGATGATGTGGAAAAGAAAAACATCAATCTGAACCTGTTCTCAACAGACATTATTGGTAATGTGGGAATCAACAAAACCTTTTCGGTTGACACTTACGGCGACCAGTCGTCGGGAGCAGTGAATATCGGTTCGAAAACCTATTCTGAAGATATTGAATTGGAAGTATCAACCGGAACATCAACCAATATTATTAAAGATGGAACATTCGGCGATTTTAAAGCCACGCAAAACATCAACGATGTAAACTTATTTGGTGGTTACAGCCGCACTTATGCCACCGGCGACGCTTTAAAATACCAAAGCTGGAACACCGAGGATCAGAAATTTCCATTAAACCGTGGCTTGTCGTTAATGGGTGGTAAGAAGTTCGAGTTGTTTGATAACGATTTCTCAGTATTTGCAACACTTTCGCACTCAAACGATTTTGAATACCGCACCGGTACTTACCGTAAATACCGCTCGAACGTATTAGATAACTCGTTTACCGATGCCGAAACATTTCAAACCGAATTCAACACTACCGGTTTGCTAAACCTGGCTTACGATATTAATACAAAACATAGTTTGAATTTCAACAGTATGGTGATTTTCAAAACGGTTGATGAGTTGTACGAACAAGGTAGAAATGGTGAAGGATACGCATACGACCAGTTGCCGCAACAAGAGGCTGCTTT
This sequence comes from uncultured Draconibacterium sp., assembly GCF_913060805.1. Classification (GTDB taxonomy): domain Bacteria; phylum Bacteroidota; class Bacteroidia; order Bacteroidales; family Prolixibacteraceae; genus Draconibacterium. The sequence continues at coordinate 90,362 of NZ_CAJXTC010000020.1, read as the reverse complement.
TACCCGCGACCAGAACCTGAAAGAAACGCAGATTATAATTAACCAGTTACTCGGAACACACGAAATTACCGATAACAACCGCCTGGAATGGGCAGTTGGTTACAATTTGGTTGACGCCGGCGAGCCAAACCGCATTCATAACGAAGTGAATATGCTGGATGAAAATACAGTTGGTTTTGCTTATGTAGGCGACTTCCAGCAAAAAAAGTCGATGCAAACCATTAGCGACGACGAACTGAACGGTTACCTGAAAGACAACATCACTTTTATTGATGAAGATGATAAAACACTGAAACTGAATTTCGGTGGTAACTTCCGGATGAAAGGACGTGATTTCTACTCGCTGCCTTACGGAGTTCGCGCTAAAAACGTAACCGTGCAGTCGATCGACAATATGGATGAGGCATTCCTGAATCTTGATTTGTATGACAGCGGAGACTTAAGAATTCGCGAAGTAGATCCTGATTATTACGATGCAACATTAAATGTATACGCTGGATTTTTAAACGTTGATTTCGGGAAAAATAAATTAAGCGGTAATGTTGGAGTACGTTACGAACGCGATGATTTAGAGGTGAACTGGAATGTAACCAACTATGTAGGAAGAGTTGGTAGCCTTAAAGAATCGTACGATAATATTTTGCCTGCGTTGGTGCTAAAATACCAGGCTAACGACAAACACTCGCTGCGTTTAGTAGCCAGTAAAACAATTACACTTCCTGAGTTTAAAGAATTAGCGCCCTTTGAATATGTTTCCCCAACCGGCCGTGTAACAAAAGGTAATCCCGACCTGATAAAATCCGACAACTATAACTTCGACCTGAAATGGGAATTTTTCCCTGATCGCGGCGAGTTGTTCTCGGTTACCGGTTTCTACAAAATGATCAACGATCCGATCAACATGGCACAAACACGGGGATCGTCGGGTAACTTTTACTTTGCCAATACCGGTGAACGTGCCGACGTTTACGGAGTGGAAGCAGAAGCTCGTTTCGATATTATTAAAGCCGAAACTACCGGAACGCCTGATTTGAATATGACACTGAACGCTACTAAAATGTGGCACAACCAGGATCTGTACGATATTTTTCAATACAACAGTAAAACCGAAACTGAATTACAGGGAGCTGCCGGATTTATTTTTAACGGTGCTTTAAGTTATTCAACCAATACGGATAATGAGTTTCAGGCCACTTTAACCGGTAACTATTCTTCGGATAAAATTCTGGCATTGGGTGCACCTGAAGACTTTGTAAACAGTGCAACGCTGTTCAATAACGAAATTATAGAGAAAGGATTTACTACGCTGGATTTTGTAGCGAGCAAAGTGATAAACAAAACATTCTCGGTGAAATTTTCGGCGAAAAACCTGCTAAATCCTGAAATCAAACAAACACAAGAGATTAAGCCTTTGTCGGGCGAAGCGTTTACCGATGTGGTAAACTCTTACAAAAAAGGTATCAACCTAAGTTTAAGTCTCAAAATAAATCTGAATTAAAAAAATTAGTGGAACGTATAATTTAAACGATTTTAAAATGAAAAAATTAACAATCAAATTTTTAGGTCTTGCTTTATTAGCAACAGCAGTTTTTGTAAGCTGTAGCGATGATGATCCTGTAACTCCTCCAACTCCTGACGTTGATGAGGTGATCGCGAATCTTGAAAGTGGTGTAATGAACGGAACCCTGGAAGAAGATTACACATTAAGCGCGAGCATGGCGTACGATCTTAGCGGTTCGTTTATTGTTGCCGACGGTGCAACACTTACTATTCCAGCCGGAACTAACATTGTTGCCGAAGCGGGTGGTACAGATGTTTACCTTGCTGTATTAATGGGTGGTAAAATCGAAATCAACGGTACTGCAAGCAGCCCTGTTATTATGTCTTCGCCAAATGCCAATCCTGGCGACTGGGGTGGTTTGACCATTTGTGGTAGAGCAACAACTACTGCCGGAGCAAATTCAGAAGCTGAAGTAGGTGGTTTTATCTACGGTGGCGACGATGATGCTGATAACTCAGGAACAGTTACTTACCTGGTTATTAAAGGAACCGGTGCGCAAATTAACGAAGAATCGCAATACAATGGTGTTTCTTGCTATGCACTGGGTTCAGGAACAACTATGAATAACATCGCTGTAATCAATGGTTCTGATGATGGTATCGAGTTCTTCGGTGGAACTGTTTCAGTAACAAACATGTTCCTGCAAAACAACGAAGACGACGCTATCGACTGGACAGAAGGTTGGAGCGGAACAGTAAACAATGCTTACGTTGAGCATACTATCGAAGGTTTCTCAACTGTAATCGAAGGCGATAAAGACAACAACAACCCAAAAATCAACAACCTTACAGCTGTTTCAACAACTGGTGGTACTGCTTTGCAGTTCAAAAAAGAGTCAGGAATGACTATCACAGGTTTGTCGTTAAGCGGTTACGCAACTACTATCGATATGAAAGACGATGGCCCGTTGGCTAACGTAATTATCGATGGCGAAGAAGCTGACCCAACAAAATCATACAATGCACCTGCAACTGTTGATCCAACACAATGGACATGGATTGATGCAGAATTGGCAGAAATTGTAGAACTGAATGGAAACATTGATTCAGATGTTACTCTTGATGCAAGCAAAACTTACCGTTTAACCGGTTCGTACATTGTTCAGGATGGTGCTTCATTGACAATTCCCGCAGGTACAAAAATTCACGCCGACAATGGTGGTACTGATGTTTACATCGCAGTATTGATGGGTGGACAAATTTTTATCAACGGTACTGAAACTGATCCTGTTGTTATTGCTTCAGACTTAAGCCAGCCGGGCGACTGGGGTGGTTTAACAATCTGTGGTAAAGCAACAACTACTGCCGGCGAAAATGCAGAAGCTGAAGTTGGTGGATTTATCTACGGTGGAACTGACGATACGGATAATTCAGGTTCGGTAACTAACCTTGTAATTCGCGGAACCGGTGCTCAAATCAACGAAGAATCACAATACAACGGTGTTTCATTGTACTCTGTTGGATCGGGAACAACTTTCGAAAACCTTGCAATTTTCGACGGATCGGATGATGGTATCGAATTCTTTGGTGGTACTGCAACTGTAACTAATATTTATGTAGAAAACTGCGAAGACGACGCTATCGACTGGACTGAAGGTTGGAGCGGTGGAATTACCAATACCTACGTATCGCACACTATTGCAGGTTTCTCAACTGTATTCGAAGGCGATAAAGACAACAATAATCCTGTATTTACCAATGTAACTGCTATTTCAACTGTTGACGGAACAGGATTGCAGTTCAAAAAAGAATCGGGAGCTACAATAACCAACTTGCATATGGAAGGTTATGCAATCGACCTGGATATGAAAGACGGTGGTGCTTTATCGAACGTACAAATTGATGGTGCTGATCCTGATGTAACTTTAATGGATGGCGAAACCAGCAAATACACACTGAATTCAGGTAAAGATGCTGATGCCATCGACATCTCAGGATGGACATGGATCAACGGCGAATTATAAGATCTTGATAATGTATTTAAACGACAATCAAAAAGAGGTTTATAAAGCATTAACAATGCAGTGTTTATTAAAGTCGGTCTAAAAACCGATTTTAAAAGCTCCGGATTTATTCCGGGGCTTTCCTCTTATTGAGTTCACACAAATTAGAATGAAGAAATTATTGGTTTTAGTTGGATTTTTGGCTTTGATAACCACTGCATCGAAAGCACAAAAAATTGAAGAAATCGATGGAATTTATTACAAGAATTCCAAAAAGTTTACCGGAACTTACCTCGGCTATTACGACGATAATACGCTGCAAAGCGAGGTAAAAGTTAAAGATGGTGAGAAACACGGAAAAGCAACCATTTATTTTAAAAACGGGCATGTTAACGAAATACGTTCGTACAAACACAACCAGATGCATGGCAAATGGGTGATGTATAACGAGCACGGAATTAAAGTGTCGGTTGCACGTTACAAAAACGGCAAAAAGAATGGTAAATGGGTAATTTGGAACGACTACGGGCATTTGTTGTACGAACTAGAATATGATGATGGCGAAAAGACCGGAGTCTGGAAGAAATACGACGAGCAAGGTAACCTGATTAGCGAGCGAAAATATTAGTCGGTTTGCAGCACAAAGAAAAAACGGATTTAATTAAACTGTAATATTTGTGTAACCGCGCCGTAATTGTCATCCTGTATTTTTGTACTACAAGTTCGACAAAACAAAAAATGAATATTATGAAAAAGGTACTAATTGCAGCATTACTTGTTATTTCAGTTTTAGCAGTAAATGCAAAAGAAGACGATAACAAATCGAAAAGTACTGATACCGAAAGCCAGGCAACAATGGTAGTTTCAGGTTCTATTGCCGACGAATTATCAGGGGAGTCGCTTGTAGGTGTTGAAGTAAAGTTGGAAGGAACCGACATGAAAGCTTACACCGATTTCGACGGAAATTTCTCGTTTGCAGGTGTTAAGCCGGGAGAATATAAGATCGTTACAACTTACATTTCTTACGAGAAAAAATCGGAAGTTGTAAATGTAGAAGCTAACAAAGACAATATTAAAATAAAGCTGCAATCTTCTAACTAAAGGTTGTGGTAACTTAAGATTGAATCCGCCTCTGAGAGCAGAGGCGGTTTTTGTCGTTTTAATATTTACCGGAAATAGAGTGTTAAGTTAAGCCCGTGAATTAGCAATATGCTAACTATATACCATCCGTCGGTTGACGGGTGGTTTTTTTTTGCCTTTAGAGATTTAGGATTTCTCGTCTTGACTTCACTTTCAGTTTTGAAAATATACTGTTAACATGAGATTTTACTGTACTAAGGCTAATATTTAACTCATCGGATATTTCTTTGTTTGATTTGCCTTTTTGAAGCATGGTGAAAATATTTCTTTCCTGGACTGTTAAATCGCGAATTGGATTTAGTGATTTTGTTATTACTCGTTTTTGAATAAAATACATTAAAATGATTCCAAGTATAAATCCAAAAATCATAGAAACATAGGAAAGGTTACGATCGGTTTTTACCGGAATCTTTTTTCTGAATTCATCAAAATAAGTAGACTTTTCTTGTTTCCATTTCTTAATGAAACTAACATAGAAATCAGTATTAGTTGTTTGATGTGATTCGAAATTGCTTTTATAAATGGCATATAATGCTACCAGCGGGTAAGAACAGGAATCGGCAAACTGGCGAAGCTTTTCGTCTAAGGCGTTTTCCATTAGTTCTCGTTTTAAAGGAGATCCGTTAAAATTGGTTGTGTCAATAAAAAACACCATTTTATCGACTTCATCTAATTTTTGGCTTCGAGGTGAATTTTTTATCTCAACGTTTCCGAAAATACTTTCGGAATCATTCTTTTTAATGAAGATATCAGATTGTTTATTTGCAAGCAGAAACATATGATTTTCATCGTTCCCGCCAATGATAAGCGATGCCGGAGGATCGCCTTTTTTCGAAATATGCAGGCGATATAAATAATATTCATCGGGAAGGTAATTGGTCGTGAACGAGAAATTACCATTCTCATCAATTTCTGCCCGGTCGATAATCATTTGGTTCGACATGGCATTTAATTGGTCGAATCCGGGAATCAACGAAAGATATATAACCCGGCTCCAGGTGGAATCTAAGCTAAGTTCTCCTGATATTTGAGATTGGGCAAATAATTGGCTAGATATCAGTAGAGAACAAATACTGACAAATAATAATCGACTATTAAAATATTGCATTGTCGACTAGTTGTTGGAAGTTTTGATCACATCTTGAGAAAATTCGATTGAAACCTTTCCCACAGCATTTTTAGGTATTATTTTAATTTTCCAATCACCTAATTCCGGATTGTCAATAAGTTTGGTTATTTGTCCATTGACGGTTTCTTGCGCGTGGTCTGATTGTATCTCGCAGCCGACAGAAAAATTCCCCTGCTTTTTCCCATTTGGATTATAAATTTCAATGGTTACTTCACCACCCCGGACAAGACTGTTAATTCTGAGATTAAATCGGCATTCTTTTTCATTCATTTCAATTTTTACCTCCCTGATTTGTGATTCATCTTTTAATTCAATGTTTCTGTGAATACCGAAACTTGTTCTTTCCTGGGCTGAGGCAAAAATTGTAAGAAATAAGAAAAGAGAAGTAATTGTGAAAGTGGTTAGAATTGATTTTTTCATGATTTAATTTTTAATGGATTTGACGAAACAAATCTACCGGAAGCAAGTTATTCAGTTAAATTTTTTTGGTTTGAAATAAGAACGAAGAAAGTTGGAAAAAATGATGAGGAACCTCAAATTCTTGTACTTTTCAACCGATGATAATATTTTATACAAAAGAATGTTACATTTTGTAACTTACATTTTGTAACTCGCAAAGCTTAAATTTGAACCATGATCTGCATTAATTTAAAAAACAACAATCCTTTTTTCTGTCTGGCTACTGAAGAGTACCTGCTAAAAAATTTCGACGATGATATTTTTATGCTTTGGCAAAGCGATAAAACTGTTGTGGTTGGTAAACACCAAAACGCGCTGGGCGAGGTAAATTACCGCTACGTGCGCGAGAATGATATTACTGTTGCGCGTCGTATTTCAGGTGGAGGAACCGTTTATCACGATGCCGGAAATGTAAATTTTGCCTTTATCAAAAATGTAAAAAGTCCGGCTGAGATTTCGTTTAAACAGTTTACCGAGCCGGTTGTGGAGGCACTGGCCCAACTGGATATTGAAGCCACAACATCGGGCAGAAACGATTTGCTGATAGAAGGTTTGAAGATATCGGGAAATGCCGAGCACGTTTTTAAAAACCGTGTGTTGCACCATGGTACTTTGTTGTTCAACTCCGATCTGGAGAATCTGGGAAATAGCATAAAAGTTATTCCCGGAAAATACACCAGCAAAGCAGTGCAATCGAACCGAAGCAAAGTGGCCAATATATCTCCATTCTTAAAAAATGAAATGGACATCGAAACATTTATCGATTTTATGATTGGTGTGCAATTGAAAAAAGACGGAGCCAAAAGTTATACGATTACTGCTGAAGATGAGGACGCGATAAATAAGCTGGTTGACGAAAAATTTACAACCTGGAACTGGCGTTGGGGTTACTCGCCAAAATATTCGTTTACCAATAAGGTTGAAATTGATGGCCGGACACTTGAAATCTATCTCGAAGTAAAGAAGGGACATATTGAAAATGCAAATCTGCAGGGCAATTATTTTGTTGAACCTTACACCACCGAGTTATCAGCTTTATTGCTTGGCAAACAACACTTTTACGAGGATATTCGCGACGTTTTAAAGACAGACAATGAAGAGTTGATTTACGTATTCTTCTAAAATGTCCACTTTCATAGCAAAATGGCTGAAGTTTAATTCTTGATATAGAAAATTACTTGACCGTTTAATCGAAGTGCAACATTTTTAAACATAAGTACAAGGTCAACCTCGTGCATTTTAATATCTTGAGCTATCAAAAATCACGTGTCATGGCTAGCTCATATTTTCGTCTTTTCTGCATATTTTTTCTCTTTACGTTTTTAAGCTCAACGGTATCTGCGGAGGATTCCGACACCTTAAAAATCAGCAATAACGATTTTATTATCCATGCCAAAAAGTATGGTTTATCCGAGTTGAGAAAGACGGGCGATATTTATCCCACAAATTATATCAGTAGAAGGGGGCAGTTTGGAGATATCACGGTTCGGTATATTCATAACACAAAACTCGATTCAATCCGGGCGTCGTTAAATGGGTGTACAAAAATTCAAAAAGACGGTGAAACCGTTTATTACTGGAGCTATTGTGATAAATCGCAAAAAGTCCTGAAACTAGAGCAGGATTTTGTGCTGGAAGACGGGCAGTTGGTCTGGACGATAAAATTAGAGAACACTGCAGAGTCGGCTATTCGAATTGAAGATTTGGTAATTCCGCTTGCTTATCAAAGTCCATATGGCGAAAATCCCAAGCAGATATTTGAGATGAGCGCCATCAAACACCATCATATTGCCGGCGATAATTCATTCTTTTATTTTGAGCGCCCAACGGGAGCAGCGCCTTATCTGGTTATGGTTCCGCAACAAGGTACCTCGCTCGAATACTGGACAACCGCATCGCAAGTTCGTGCCGAAAGAGGTATTTTTAAAGCATTTATCCATTCGTCATACACCGGAAATAAGGAAGAACGCGGAACGTGGAGACAATACCATACTTCGGAATTAATTCAGCCCAACAAAACCCGGACCTATGGATTTAAATTTCGCTGGGCTGATGATTACGAACAGATTCGCAATATTTTGGTTGATGCGGGATTGATCGATGTGCAAGTAATGCCGGGAATGACAGTGCCTTCCAACCTAAATGCAAAAATTTCTTTGCGCACCAAACAGGCGATTAACAGCATTGAACCCGAATTTGGAGGAGACGAAACCAATATAAAACTGGTAGATCAGAAGGATAACGAAACTAATATTTACGAGATAAAGTTTAATCACCTGGGTGAAAATAAACTGGTCATTAATTATGGCGATAACCTGAGAACGCAATTGGAGTTTTTCGTTACCGAACCGCTGGAGACCTTGTATAAAAAGCGTGCTGCTTTTCTTGTAAATCGTCAGCAACATCGCGATTCTACAAAATGGTACGACGGATTATTTGGCGTTTACGATATGAAAAATGCCGAATTGCGTGGCCCTGATAATGCCGATTACCTCGACACAAGTCGTTTAGAATACATCCTTACCTGCGACGATCCGGGTTTGTGTAAAGCTCCGTTTCTTGCATCGAAAAATGTAGTTTATCCAAACAAAAAGGAGATTGAAGCCATTGAATATTACATCAAAAATTTTGTTTGGGGAGGCCTGCAGCGAACCGATGAGGAAGAACCTTATCCTTATGGTGTTTATGGCACGCCAAACTGGTTGGTTAACCGCGACCAGAAAGCCCGCGAAGCAAAAACCGAAGACAAGAATCGCTTTAAAATGCATGTGTGGCGATCCTACGATTATCCGCACATTATGATGATGTATTATCACATGTACCAGATCGCGACCATGTATCCGCAGCTCACAAAATTTCGCGATGCCGATGGTTATCTGAAACTGGCTAAGGAAACGGCGAAAGCCTATTTTATTTACCCTTACGAAATTCTACCCTGGTACGAAACCTACAAATGGGGATGCTACAATGAGCTCCTTATTCCCGAGCTGATTGAAGTGTTGGATGAAAAAGGGTTTACAGACGACGCCTCGTTTTTACGAAGCGAGTGGGAAAAGAAAGTGAAGTATTTTGTTTATGATGATGAGTACCCGTTTCGATCGGAATATGCGGTGGATGCCACTGCTTTTGAGTCGAGTTATGCGCTGGCAAAATACGGCGTGCTGAATGAAATGCAACCTGATTCGAATTTGTGGTTCGATAAAAATTACAAACGTTGGTATTCGCATCCTGATGTGAAAAAGGAAGATGCTGCCGATTTTATGGAGCGCCAAAACGAAGCAAACATTGCGCAGAGGGGAAGCATTGAGCCGATGTACTACTATCTGGGAAGCGATTACCGGGGAAGAAGTGATAAATATGTGCTTGATTATATGGCACAAATGGGCGGCTGGTCGATATTGGATTATGGCTTGTATTTTTCCGATTCTCCCGCAGCCAACATTCGTTTGGGTTACCAGTCGTATTTAAGTTCGTTTGCCCTGATCAATTCAGGAACACCGGAAACAAATTACGGATTCTGGTTTCCGGGAAAAGAAAATGACGGAGCGTCTGGCTGGGCATTTGAGCCACAAAAATATGCTCAAAACTGGATGCAGAAAACACAGGGCAGAGGTCCCTGGTCATACGATGGCGAGATTGATCTCGGCTATTGCGGAGCTTTGCGAACTGCAGCAACAATCGTTTCCAACGATGAAATATTTGGGATAGTGGCCTACGGAGGCGACCTGAAAAAAGAAGGCGATAAATACAGCGTAATCCCAAAAGACGGTTTGCGCCAGAAACTGTATTTCCGCGATAATGATCGAAAATTTGATGTTATTCTGAAACGGGATGGTTTTCAGAAAGATCAAGCTGTTCAATTTGATCAAGATGGATCTAGTATCGAGTTTTTTGTAGAAAATCGTAGCGGCGATGAGCACGAGCTTTCGCTTGAATTAAATGGTTTAACGGGCGATTATCTTATTGAAGCCGGAGAAAACTGGTCGGAGACAGTGAATCTGAATGAACATGCTGTTTTGAGTTTGCCCATTTCAAAGGAGTCATCTACCCGAATAAGAATACATAAGAAATAGTTTTTATAGATTAATTTGGTTTGGAATTTTTAAATGAAAAGCGCACTGCTGTTTTGCAGTGCGCTCATTCTACTATTCTAATCTTCCAATATTCCTATTTTGGCAAAGGATAACCGTCCAGCTTTTTCAGGTTCGCTGCAATTTCTGATTCCGGATATTCGTAATCGTGCAATTCGCCACCTAAGTATTTGTTGTAACCAACAAGGTCCATCAATCCATGTCCGCTGAAGTTGAAAAGGATTGTTTTCTCTTTTCCTTCTTCTTTGGCTTTTTTTGCCTCGCGGATAGTAGCAGCAATGGCGTGTGTTGTTTCCGGAGCAGGAATAATACCTTCAGTTTTGGCAAACAACAAACCGGCCTCGAAACATTCGCTTTGGTGAACAGCAATTGCATCCATTAAACCATCTTTTAAGGCAGCACTTACCAGCGGAGCCATTCCGTGGTAACGCAAACCACCGGCGTGAATTGGTGCAGGGATAAAGTTGTGTCCCAAGCTATTCATCGCTAACAGCGGAGTCATTTGTGCCACATCGCCGTTATCGTAAATAAACGGAGCTTTTGTTAAAGTCGGACAACTAAATGGTTCGGCTCCGATAATCTGGATGTCGGCACCATGAATTTTGTCGTACATAAACGGGAACGAAAGTCCGGCGAAGTTACTTCCGCCACCACAGCAGCCAATAACTACATCCGGATTCTTAATACCCACTTTAGCCAATTGTTTCTTAGCCTCCAAACCAATGATAGTTTGGTGCAACATTACGTGGTTCAGCACAGAACCCAATGAATAGCGGGTACCGCCGGTAGGATCGGTAACTGCAGCTTCAACAGCTTCCGAAATGGCAATTCCCAAACTTCCTGGAGTATCAGGAAACTGAGCTAAAATATCGCGACCGGCTTGTGTTTCGGTACTCGGACTTGCAATACAGTTGCCGCCCCAGGTTTCCATCATCATCTTGCGGAAAGGTTTCTGATCGAAACTTACGCGCACCATAAAAACCTTACACTCGATTCCGCCAATTTGTGCACAGGCATAAGAAAGGGCAGATCCCCACTGACCGGCACCGGTTTCGGTGGTTAGTTTTTTAATTCCAAACTCTTTGTTGTACCAGGCTTGCGCCACGGCAGTATTTGGTTTATGACTACCGGCCGGCGAAACACCTTCGTTTTTGTAATATATTTTTGCCGGAGTTCCAAGCGCTTCCTCCAGTTCGTAAGCACGAATTAATGGACTTGGCCGCCATTGCACCAGAATTTCGCGAATTCCTTCAGGAATGTCGATCCAGCGTTCCTGGCTCACTTCCTGCTCAATCAGGTTCATTGGAAAAACCGGAGCCAGCATTTCCGGCCCCACAGGATTCCCGTCAGGGCCAAGTGGCGGATTCAACGGCGATGGAAGATCGGGGGCCAGGTTGTACCATTGTTTTGGCATTTCCGATTCGTCAAGAAAAATCTTCTTTTGTCTAGTCATGATTTGTTATTTTATTGGTTTATGTATACAGTTAAGAGATTCCTCACTACGTTCGGAATGACAAGCTTATTTAGGAGCGAGGAGTTTTGCAGGCGGAATACCGCCTGCAAAACTCCCAGAACACAACACAAAGTGTCATTCCGAGTAAAGCGAGGAATCTTTTCCTTTTATATTATCAATTTAAAACACAAAAAGGGACTTGCCCTACGAATACGACAAATCCCTTTTCAGTTTATAACAGAAAAATATGCAGCATCCCGTGTTTCCATTTTCACGTTACGCCAGTGCCATTCTTTTCCGTATAAATTATTTATGTACATCTCTTTATCTGTCAGTACGTAAAGCTAATTAATATTTCTTTTTGAAAAAATATTTCAGATTCTTTAACGCTTGCTGAGTGCATAGAGATTGGGATTTTATTGGATTTGAATGTCTGCAATAATCACAATCAATACGTCACCCTGAACTTGTTTCAGGGTCTTCTTCTCAAATAGCTTGTAATTAGATGTGAAGATGCTGATCCGTCAACTGACGGGCTACTTACTAAACTTGACATAAAAGGGATATTTTTATTGGATATTTCATTTGCCCGGGCGGGCAAAATTTTCAACTTTTGTGCTCAAATAATTTCACGATGAAGAAAACAAATGCTGCCCGTTTACTTGACAGCAAAAAGATAGCATACGAGTTGGTTGAATACCACGTTGATGAAGCGGATTTAAGTGCTACTCATGTTGCCGAATCGTTGGGGCAGAATGTTGAGCAGGTTTTTAAAACCCTGGTTTTACGAGGAAAGAAAACAGGTGTTTTTGTAGCTGTAATTCCCGGAGCTGCTGAGCTAAACTTGAAGAAGGCGGCAAAAATATCAGGAAATAAAAGCGTGGAAATGGTGCTGATGAAAGAATTGCTGGCGCTCACCGGATACATTCGTGGTGCCTGTTCGCCAATGGGAATGAAAAAACCATACCCGATCTTTATTCACGAAACCTGTTTGAATTTCGAATCAATTTATGTGAGTGCCGGGAAACGCGGTATGCAGATAAAAATCAATCCAAAAGATCTGATTGCCTGTACCGGAGCACAGCTTTCCGACCTGATTGATTAGCGATTTTCTCAATGAAGAGTTACTTTTTCTACCCCTCGCCCTGTGGGAGCTCCCCTCAAGCGGGGAGCAAGCAATGAATATTCTTTCTGCTTGACATCAAAGCTTCCTTCTTTTCCTTTCAAATGTTTCCCCTTGTAAGGGGAAATGGCGACAGCCAAAGGGGTAAAGATAACCATGTCAATCAATGTAGTTACCCCAATTTTTTACTAAACAACGATGATTCAAAGCCAATACCGCTTCTTCAGTATTAATTTTTAGACCGTAACGAATTTTATTTTTTTACTTTCCCCACGAATCTCTATTTTTGCACTCACTTAAAAATCAGATGGCTTTGCGCTTTGCGCACAACACCATATAAAAAACAGATAATGAATAAACCGACAGTTGTAAGCGGTATACGACCGACAGGATATTTGCACCTCGGAAACTACTTTGGAGCCGTGCAGAATTTCTTAAAAATGCAGGACGATTTTAACTGCTACTTTTTTATTGCTGATATTCACTCGCTGACTACGCATCCAACGCCTGAGAATTTGCAGTCGGGTGTGCGCCAGGTGCTTGCGGAATATTTGGCCTGTGGTATCGATCCTGAGAAATCAACGATATTCATTCAGAGCGATGTTCCGGAGGTTTCGGAATTGTATGCTTTATTGAATATGAATGCCTATTTGGGCGAGCTGGAACGTACAACGTCGTTTAAAGATAAAGCCCGTCAGAATCCGGATAACGTAAATGCCGGATTGTTGACTTACCCGGTTTTAATGGCTTCGGATATTATTATTCACAAAGCGCATTTTGTACCGGTTGGAAAAGATCAGGAGCAAAACCTTGAAATGGCGCGTAAATTTGCCAAACGTTTTAACCGCATGTACAAATCTGAAGTATTTCCAATTCCACGCCCGTATACTTTTGGTGGTGGCGACATGATCAAAGTTCCGGGATTGGACGGCAGCGGTAAAATGGGGAAATCGGAAGGTAATGCCATTAACCTTTACGAAGATCCAAAATCGATTCGCAAGAAAGTGATGCGTGCTGTTACCGATTCGGGCCCAACAGAAATGAATCAGGAGAAACCGGAAGCTATTCAGAACCTGTTTACGCTTATGGATATTGTTTCTACGCCAGATACTGTGGCGCATTTCGATGAATTGTACAACAAGTGCGAAATTCGTTACGGCGATCTGAAAAAACAATTGGCAGAGGATATTATTGCCTACACATCGCCAATCCGCGAGCGTATTATTGAAATTCTGAAAGACGACGCTTACTTGGCAAAAGTGGCTAAAATGGGTGCTGAAAAAGCTCAGGAATCGGCTGCGAAAACTTTGCAGGAAGTGAAGGATGTAATCGGATTTAAGAAGTTATTTTAGAAACCATAGAACGTCATTCCGAACTTGTTTCGGAATCTTTTTAAAAGCAGATACTGAATCAAGTTCAGCATGACGATTCATTACAATCAAAATGAGTATAGAAAGAGAATTGCAAAAACGCACTTCGGTTTGTGAATTATGCGGATCGGAAGATAACCTGGGAGTATTTACCGTGCCGCCGGCAACACAGGAAAGCGAAAAAGACAGCATTTATATTTGTGCAACCTGCTCTGGTCAGATCAATGATCCGGAGACAATGGATGCCAACCACTGGCGCTGTTTGAATGACAGCATGTGGAGCACCGTTCCTGCTGTTCAGGTAGTAGCCTGGAGAATGTTAAACCGACTGAAAGCTGAAGGTTGGCCACAAGACCTGCTTGATATGCTTTACCTAGACGAAGAAACACAGGAGTGGGCAGAAGCAACCGGCGAGGGAATTGATCCGGATGATGTGGTAAAACACCTCGATAGCAACGGTGCAGTTTTACAGGCCGGCGATACTGTTGTTCTGATTAAAGACCTGAACGTAAAAGGTGGTGGATTTACAGCAAAACGAGGAACTGCCGTTCGTAATATTTCACTGGTACACGATAACCCTGAACATATTGAGGGAAAAGTGAATGGCCAGCAGATCGTTATTCTTACACAGTATGTGAAGAAGAACTAGCAAGAATTTATTCTAAATAAGAAGAGATGCCATCTTTATTTACGTTATGTGGAAAGATGGCATCTTTGTTTTTGGAGAGTGATAGCCTCACTTTGAGTGAGACCATCACCTTATTTCCTTGAATTGATTATTCGCTCAAATCTTTTATCCGGATATTTCGGAACCACAATTCGGAGCCATGTCCCAGGAATCCGATAAAACCTTTTTCGTTTTGTAAGCCCGGATGATCTTTGCCATCCACTGTGCCGTTCTTGCGAGCATCGGCAATGTCACCATCCAGTATCACTTCACCGTTCAGGGTGATCTTAATTTTTGTTCCTTTTACTACAACTTCCTGCGTATTCCAATCACCAACAGGATTTAAAAAGCCGCGCTTAGCCGGAATAGTACCGTAAACCGACCCGTGATATTGATACTCATGCAGGTTGGCATAGATAGGTGCGGTGTTATCCAGAATTTGCAATTCCATTCCCACATAAGCCGCGTCTCCTTCAAGTGGCGCACGAATTCCAAGTCCGTTGTTGGCTCCCGGAGTCAACTTGAATTCAAAACGGAAATTAAAATCACTGTACTCATTTTCAGTAAAAAGGTTGCCGTGGCCACCCATTTTAGGATTCACAACCAACTCACCATTCTCTACATAATAATCCGTTTTATTCCCCTGCCAGCCATCAAGGTTTTTACCGTTGAACAACGAAACAAAACCTTCGTCGATCTCTTCCTGTGTAAGGCCAATTTCTTTAGTATTAATCTCACGAACATATACATCGCGGAAAGCCAGTTCGTTACCGTGTGCCTGCAATTCAATCGTTCCTTCGCTGAAAATCGGAATGCTGCGGTCCCAATAATTATCCATTTTTACGTTGTCAACCACCAGTTCGCCATTCAGGTAAACCGTTACATTCTCACCCACCATGGTTATGCGGAAAGTATTCCATTCATCAATCGGATTGTCGGCAACCAGTAAAGGATCGCGCACATTGTCTGCATTGTTGTTATACAAACCGCCAGAGCCAACCTGGGCACCCACTTCAACACGCGAGGTATCCCAAACCTGTACTTGCGGTGCACCGCGCAGGTAAATGCCGCTGTCGCCTTTTTTGCTGATCCGCCAGTCAACGATCATATCAAAATCCTTGTATATTTTCTTCGAAACAAGGTTGGCGCCTTTGCCGTTAAAAATGATCATTCCATCTTTTACGCTCCAGTTTTCCATCATTTTAATGTTGGCCGCTTCCTGCTCTTTCGCACGTTCTGTATCGCTGAGTTTGGCAATTTTTATTGGATTGCCATCCAGCAACATTCCTTGCCATCCGTCCAGGTTTTTACCGTTAAACATCGAAACATAACCTTTGTCTTTAGGCATGGCTTTCAGGTAGTTCTGAATATTTATTTTGTCGTAAGCACTGTCTTCGCCCGATAAGGTTTGCTCAGCTTTACCCAAAATTCGTCGAACGATGTCGCCCGTTAAACCACCTTCTCCTTCACTGTTTGGCATGGCGATGTTCATAATCGCACGCGAAGTTGTTGCAGTCAATGCTTCTTCTTCCAGATATTGCTCAAGATAAACCAACGAAAGGAATGTTCTTAAACGACCGATTGCAGCAATCACATTTTTTCGATCATCGGCTGAAGATGCATATTCCATAATCTTGCGGTATTGCAGCAGTTTCTGATCGTCGGGCAAATTTGCACCGGCAACCATCCGAACAAAACTTTCGAAAGCAGGTTGGCTGAAAGTAGAGTTACCTGATTTGCAGATTTCGAATAATGGCTTCGAGGCGGCGTAATCCTGCCAGTTAGTTAAGGCGGTAAATGCAGCTTCTTTTTGCTCACCTGTTGAAGAGTTGAAATAACCGGTAACGGTTTTCAGTGCTGCTTCGCCGCCAATTGCTGGCAGAATTGGGAAAAGTCGTGCTTTTTTACTGGACTGTTTCAATGTGCTCAATACTTTACCGTTTGACTCCTGCTCTTCGGCAATACCGTCAACAGCAGCGATCAATGCTAACTGTGTTTCTGTAATTTCTGAAGGTTCGGAAACAGTAAGTAAAAGTTTTAGTAATTCATCAGTATTCTCGTAAGAAGAAACTTGTTTCAGAGCCGCAAAAGCAGCAGCTTTTTCATCTGCATCGGAAGAAGAAGTTGCGGCCAGTATTTCATCAAAATATTGCGATCCGGCTTTGGCACCGATGAGATTGATAAAAACTGCTTTCGTTTTTCCTGCTGATTGATCGAGATTTCCAGCAATCAGGTATAAATGGTCTTTATCAAGCAGGGTGTTCAATACTTTGGATGTTGCTTCAATATCTTTTCCTTGTGCCAGATGTGCAGTTAATGTTGGAATGGCTTTGCTTCCCTGAAGTTTTGCCAAAGCAATTACTGCTTCCCTTCGAACAACTTCAGCACCGGAATTAAGGCTGGCCAAAACAAAATCGTTTGCCTGTTCGCAACCACGTCTTCCCAGCATGTCAATGATCTCTGCTTTAATTTCTGCATTGGCTGTTTCAGCTTTGGCTATCCATTTTCGTGTGTCGGCAACGCCGCCCAGATTTTCGGCAATATTTAATGCTGAGTAGCGAAACGCTTTGTCAGGAGAATCAACTGCCTCCAAAAGAAGAGGAGTAGCTTCGTAACCTAGGTTGTTGGCATAAATGCGAAGCGCGGTAGAATAATTGTGCAAATGGCCGCTGGCAGAATTGGCTTTAAAAATAGCCTTGCAGGCTTTTTCCATTAACTCCAGTTCGTTTTGCTCGCCCAATCGTTTGGTGTAAGTAAGAAATGCTTCGGCGGCATTGGTGGCATCGTAATTAAAATCTACATCAGATGCCGCGTTTAACAAAGTTTTGTAAGAATCAAGCGATCCGATATTTGCCAGTGCTGCCAACGCTGTTTTTTGCATCGATTCACTTTCGGTACTTAACAACGGCGTGATCAGCGGAACGGCGCGTTTGCATTTTAACTGGCCCAAAGCCCGAACGATAGTTATTTGTGTTGCTCCTTCAGTTTTTGGAAACGCTGCCAAAAATACTTCTGCTGTTTTTGGATCTTCGGTAGACAGAATGGTTTGTGCTGCCGGTTCTGCCAGTTGGTCATCAGTTAAGTAGTTTTTGACCTGCTCAACGGTCTTCTCGCCGGCAACCAGGTTCAGTTGATTGAGAAGATAAGTCTTCACCTCAACATCATTTGCATTGCTGAGTGCTTTTAAAAGGTTCTCTTCGGCAAAAGCACTTTCTTCATTTTTACCAAACTGACTGGCATAACGCGAAAAACTGTTTAGTGCAAAACGTACGGAAGTGTCATCGCCGGTACCCAGCGGAACAAGTTGATCGGCCAGTTTTTGATAACCTTCGTTGCCCATCAAATAGATTTCGTTCATCGCTTTGTCGCGATGCGTGAGATTCTTCGTTGGCATTTGTGCCAGCACATCGGCAACTTTGGTGTCGAGTGTTCGGTTATCCTGCGCCATTCCGGCCATACTCAGGCAGGCCAGCAGCAAGATCGTAGTTATTTGAACTATATATTTTTTCATTGTAATTGTCATTAATCCTTTATTTTAATCCTTCATCCTTTAAATCGTCCACGGTGCACGCATTGGCTGATTGATCAGACGGTTTGCACCTTCATCATCAATAAACTCCAGTTTTTCAGGATCGAAATGCAATGTGCGTCCCAATCGAACTGCTGTAATACCAAGGTTTACAAGCGTTGCCGACCGGAATCCGTTGGTCTCGTTCAGTGCAAACTTCTTACGGGTTTTCACCGATTCAGAGAAAATACCGATCTGAGGTTCAGGATCAGGTAAGGTTTTAATAAAGCTTTGCAGATTAGGAATATCCGAGCGGAATCCCTGGTAAATCTTGCCATTCGGGCCTTCAATATAGGCCGCATCTTTGTCGCGGTTCTCGCCATCGAGAATAATCTGGCAACCATCGGCATAAGTGTAAGTTACACGTCTCCAGGTACCCACGGCATCGTAATGCTGTTGCGGTGCATCAACCTCAATTTTTACCGGGCTGGTATCGTCTTTGCCCAGCATGTATTGAACAGGGTCGAGGTAATGTTGTCCCATGTCGCCCAGTCCGCCGCCATCGTAATCCCAGTAGCCACGGAAATTGGCATGAACGCGCTCAACATTGTATGGTTTGTAAGGCGCAGGCCCCAACCACATATCGTAATTAAGATTTTTCGGTACCGGTTGTGGAGCAAGGTTGTGTTTGCCCTGCCAGTAGAATTTCCAGTTGTAGCCGGTAATTCCGCTAACCGTAACTTTTAGCGGCCATCCTAAAATGCCACTGTCAATTACTTTTTTCAGCGGTTTAACATCAGTTCCCAGCCCGTAGAACTGGTCTTTAAAACGGAACCAGGTGTTCAGACGGAACATGCGGCCATGTGCGTTAACAGCTTCAACCACTCTTTTCCCCTCGCCAATGGTACGTGTCATTGGTTTTTCGCACCAAATGTCTTTTCCGGCTTTGGCAGCTTCAACAGCCATAATTCCGTGCCAGTGTGGCGGCGTGGCAATGTGCACAATGTCAACTTCGGGCAGCTGGCACACTTCCCTGAAATCAGTGAACTGTTTTACGTCGTAATCGATCAGGTTTTTGGCCAGTTCAAGGTGCTCGGTGTCAACATCACAAATGGCAACAACGCGCGTGCCCTCGTAAGGAATATGACCGCGGCCCATTGAGCCGACACCGATAATTGCTTTTGTTAATTGGTCGGATGGTGCGAGATATCCGTTGCCGCCCAACACGTGACGCGGAACGATAACCAGGCCGGCTCCAGCAGCCAGTGCACCTTTCAAAAAACTTCTTCTCGAAGTAGGTTTATTACTCATGTTTAATTGGTTATAGATTAAAATTTAAACTCATTTAGTAGGATAAAAGTATAAAAGTTTTGTAAATAAATTCCTAAGAAATTAAAGACTTATTAAAAAAATGCAAAACTAAATTGATTGTTCATGATGTCAATTCATTTTTTATTCCCGCCAAAGTTTCATTCGCTGGCCTTTTTTCTATCTTTAAATCCGTTCGATCAATTCAATAGCTTAAACTTACAAAAATGAAGAACATTCCGGTGATATCGGTAACAGGAAAATCATTGGCCGAGGCCTACGAAACAGCACTTATTTATTTGTACGGGAAAGGAACCCGTTTTAAAACGCAGTACGACCGGCCAGGTGATCCGCTGAGTATCGACTGTACCATGAATTTAACGATTCTGGAGCCGGAGATCGATCCGATGATTCACATGGCTTTTCCCGGAGGTGTTGACGATTTGCGGGAATATGTGCTGGAACTGGAGGGTTTGAAGGATCACCTGGTAAAAAATATGAACGATCCTGAAGATAAGCTACCGGAATATACTTATCACGGACGCCTGCAGAATTATGGCGTTTGGAAAGAATTGGTGGATGGGGAATCGAAAGAGGTAGGAACTTTTAAGGTTGATCAGATAAAAAATGTGATTGACAAGCTGGCAGAACAACCTTTTACTCGACAGGCACAAATGATCACGTGGATGCCCAACATTGATTTTACCTGCGACGATCCGCCAAGTTTACAATCCTTGTGGTACCGGATTTTGGAAGACGAAGATGGCATTTGGTGGTTAAACAGTAATATCCGCTACCGAAGTAACGATGCCTGGAATGCCGGATTTCTGAATATGTTCGGATTTATTCAATTCAGTAAAGATGTTGTTGCTGCGGGAATTGCACAAAAGACGGGCAAGACGGTTAAACTGGGCCGCATGAACTGGCAGGCCGATTCGTACCACATTTACGGAAAAGATATTCGCAGCGCAAAAGAACGCCTGTTTGAGCGCATAAACGACATGGCTTTTGAAGAGCGCACCATGAATTTTAACGATCCGCTAATTCGGAAAGTTTACGATAATGCCGAGGCTGAAATTGTTAAAAAGATTAAGGGAGCAGCTGATTCAGAAACTCAGAATTGAATAACGAATGGCGATTAACGATTTTGGATTGCAGAAGAAGTAAGAAAGTTTACAGTTGTCAGTCGCAGTTTTCAGTTGAGCAATTTAGCAATAGAACAATTTATCAGTAGTAAACGATTCTACTGTGCCCTATGTATCTATTGTGGCTCAAGTCTTCATGTTTAAAGGTTTCTACCTGAAAGTTGCACGAAGAAGGCACAGAGTTACACAAAGAAGAATGAACTGGAAGCTAGTGGCTCGTAGCTCGAATCTTTGCCAACAGCATTAATTAATAAGCTTCGTTGAATTTCTTCTTGGCAATTTCTTTTACCTCGTCCATCGAAATTTCTCTACCCAGCTCTTGCTGAATGGAAGTTACCGCCGATGACGCAAAACCACACGGATTGATGTAGTTGTAATAACGCATGTCGGTGTTTACGTTTAGCGCAAAACCGTGCATGGTTACATAGCGACTCACGCGCACACCGATGGCACAGATTTTTCGAGCCCGCACTTTGTGGTCGGGTTGCAGCCACACACCGGTAGCACCTTCTTTTCTTCCGGCTTCCAGTCCGTATTCGGCAACCGTTGCAATAATGGCATCCTCCATTCTTTCAATGTATTCGCGCACGCCAATTTTGTAATGCTCCAGGTCGATAATCGGGTACCCAACCAGCTGGCCCGGTCCGTGGTAGGTAATGTCGCCACCGCGGTTAATTTTGAAATAAGTGGCCTCAATCTTTTTCAAAAATTCGGCGTTGGCCATCATGTTGGCTTCGTCACCGCTTTTCCCCAGCGTGTAAACATGTGGGTGCTCAACCAAAATAAAATGATTGTCAGACGTAGGTTTGCCCGAGCTGCGTTTTTGTGTAACCAGCTCATTTAGGCGTTCCTCCTGGTAATCCCAGCATGCTTTATATTCTTTTAATCCAAGATCGACGAAATTAAAATCTGCCATTTTTATTAGATTGAATCAGATTGAAAAAAGATTGAATTTGATTGATTACGCTTTTACGTGTTCTTCTGCCCGGTATGAACTACGCACCAGCGGCGAACTTTCAACAAACTTAAAACCTTTGCGGATGCCGATGTTGCGGTATTCCACAAATTTCTCCGGTGTAATGTATTCAACTACAGGCATATGTTTTGTAGTAGGTGCCAGGTATTGACCGATTGTCATTACTTTACAACCGGCTTCCAGCAAGTCGTCCATTGTTTTTAGCACATCTTCGTGCGTTTCGCCCAAACCAAGCATAATGCCCGATTTCGCCCGTCCGAAATTGTCGGCAACGTATTTAATTACCTCCAGACTACGGCGGTATTTTGCAGCAAAACGTATAAACGGGGTTCGCTCTTCGGTGGTTTCCAGGTTATGCGAAATCACATCCGGTCCTGCATCGATCACCTGTTGAATCAATTCTGTTTTCCCTCTGAAATCAGGAATCAGGACTTCAATTTTTGTTTCGGGATTCACACGTTTTACTTCGCGAATGGTTTCTGCCCAGATTCCGGCACCCTGATCTTCCAGGTCATCACGATCAACCGAAGTAATAACGCAGTGTTTTACGCCCATAATGCGAACTGATTCTGCCAATTTTTTCGGCTCTTCCAAATCAGGAGCAAGTGGCATTCCATTTGGTACGGCACAAAATTTACATTTACGGGTACAGATGTTTCCTAAAATCATAAACGTGGCTGTTCCCCTGTTCCAACATTCGCCAATATTAGGGCAGTTTCCGCTGGTGCAAATGGTGTGCAACCCATGCTTATTCACCAGGTTTTTCACCTTCGAATAACTTTCTCCCTTCGGCATTTTCATCTTCATCCACTTCGGCAGTCGCTCTCTGCCATTCAACTCGTGCGCCATATCCTAATTATTATATCGTTCCGTATTGCGTCTTTTTCAGTTCTATTTCTAAATGCATTTGTATTTAGACCGTTCCTGAAAAATTTCTGCAAATGTAAAAGTTTAAAATCAAACTTGAATTGATTAAACTCCTAACTCTCAAAATTGTTCTTAAAAAAAGCATAGTTTAAACAACTGTGTTATTTTTGTACAACAAGCTGAAAACAATGAGACACTTCATTATACTACTGATATTAATTACGGGATTGAATACCGGGTTTGCGCAACAAAAACGCTCCGAGGTTCAAACCAAATCGAGTCTGGCCATTCGTTATTATAACGCCAAAGACTTTGAAAAAGCAGCGCCTTTACTGAAAGAAGTGCATGATTTAACCCGTAACAGCACGTATTTTAGATATTATATCAACAGCCTTATCGGGTTGGAGCAATATGATGTTGCCGAATCTGAAATTCAGCGCGAGATAAAAAAGCAAAAAACACCGCGACCCGAATATTATGTGCATTTGGGGCAGGTTTATAAAAAGCAGAACCGCGATGAAGAAGCCGCTGCGATGTTTCGTGAGGCGATTGACGATATACCGGCCAACCGCGGAGCTTATTTAACCACCGCCAATTCGTTTTTGGGTTGGGGAGAGTATGGTTTGGCGCGCGATACCTATTTAAAAGGAAGAGCAACTTTGCCCGAAGAGTCGTTTAATTACGAGCTTGCACGGGCGTACCTGTATTTGCGCGACTACACCAATATGATGGAAGAATACCTGAACCTGTTGCGCGAAGGGGAACAACATCTGGCGCGGGTGCAAAGTAGTTTATCGTCGGCCATGCGTTTGGATATCGACAACGGCCTTCGCGACCAGTTTCGTGGACAGGTGTTAAAACGTATTCAGGCCGAGCCAAACGTAATTGGCTACAATCGTTTGCTGATCTGGTTTTTTCTGCAGGAAAAGAAATTCTCGAGTGCGCTGCGTCAGTCGATAGCATTGGATAAACGAACCGGTGCTGAAGATGGACAGATTGCGCAACTGGGCGACCTGGCATTGCGAAACAAGGAATATACACAGGCGCAAAAAGCCTACGAATACTTAATGGATAAAGGTGAAGAAACGCCCTATTTCCCGCAGGCTTTTGCACGGCATATTCATGCAAAATACATGGAATATACCAACGAGGGAGACGGCAATCTGGAGCAGGGACAAGCTTTGGCTACTGATTTTGAAAACGGATTGATCTACCTAAGCATAGGACCGGCAACCTTGAACTTGGTGCGCGAGTATGCGCATTTGCTGGCCTTTTACCTGAACGATACGGAGAAAGCGATTTCGGTTTTGGAGGAGGGCGAGAAAGTACCGCAACTAAAACCCGAAGAGCTGGGGCAGCTGAAAGCGGAAATGGCGGATATTTATGTGTATGCCGACGATCCGTGGGAGGCGATGCTGATATACTCGCAGGTAATTGACGCCAATAAAAAGAATTCGCTGGGCGACGAGGTAAAACTGAAAAAGGCGAAACTTGGATATTACATGGGAAACTTTAGCTGGGCAAAAGCACAGTTGGATGTGTTAAAAGCAAGTACTTCGAAACTAACTGCTAATGATGCCATGGAACTGTCGATGCTGATTGGTAATAACCTTAACCTCGATACTACTGCGGTTCCGTTAACCATGTTTTCTAAAGCTGATTTGCGCTTTTTCCAAAACAAAAGCGATGAGGCTCTGGCGATCCTCGATGGTTTGGCGGAATTATATCCGTATCATTCGCTGGTAGATAATATCCTGTTTCGTAAGGCAAAAATTGAAATGGATAACCAGAACTACGAGTTGGCGGCCGAATACCTGCAAACTATTGTAACCGATTTTAGTTACGACCTGTTGGGCGACGATGCCTTGTATCTGCTGGCCGAAATTAACAACTACCACCTGGGGCAGGAAGAAAAAGCAAAAGAGCTGTATAAACAAATGCTGACCAGCTATCCGGGAAGTGTGTTTATTGAAGAATCGCGCGAGAAATACAGGGAACTTCGAAAGGTTTATCCTGATAAAGAGCCGGAAGATAAAGAAGGGCTGTTTATGCGGGCCATTGATAATTCGGAGTTTTAGGGATAACGATAAATTATCGTTGAATTCGGCATCCTGCTTAATGGAATGCGAATTTATTCTTTGTTAATATTTAGCCATTTGTTCCTCCAAATCGTCAATGTTGCAATTATTCCCAACAGTAGGATAATTAGAATTCCAATACCAATATTCTTTAATAATTCATTGTTGCCACTGAAAAATACAATTCCGGTTAAAGGAAACAGAGTTCCAACAAGAGGCATTTGTTTGTTCAGAAATTTATTACCGCTTACTTTTACGGTTTCAACTTTATCCGAATCAGAGATGATTAATTTCTTGCTTCCACACCATAGAGTCTTTGCCTTTAAACACGATTTGTCATCAGCTAATTCAATAGTTTTTTCTTCTCCATTTTTTAACTCAGCAACTTTTTTCCCATCGACCAAAATCTCGTAAGCATTATTGTTATTGAACGTTTCACTGGGCCGGTATAATTTAATTTTTTTCATATTTTTCTTTGATTCCTATTTTATCCGTTCATAGATCAATTCTGAATTTCCACAAACGATTAAGGTACGAGAGTTATTTGCATTTAACTCGCCGGTATTTGTTAAGTGTAAAATTGTACCATCTTGATTTAATGAATAATCCCAAATTTGATTATCCGAATAAATTAATTCGGAATATGAAGGGAAATCACCCTGGACATTATTGAATTTTATACTTTCACTTTTAACTAAGCGCCTTTTATTTGTTCTTTTCTTAACCTCGAAAAAGGATAAGGTCTCAGCCGAAATAACTAAAATATTATCTTTTTTACTGTCTTTATCCGTTTCGCTCATGTCCCAATTTGAACCTGAACTTTTCAACTTCCAGGTGCCTACAAGTTTTGGAATTAACTCTGCTCGCAAAATAGATCTTAAAGAGTCTCTTTTGTGAATAGAAATTTGTGCTTTTTCAGACAACGAATCCATCATGCAGACAATGCCAAATGCTTTAAAAGCCTGCCGTGTTTCACTTTTTTGCAAACTCTCTTCGGCTATTTTCATCCATTTATTCTGAAAATCTGCTATACGCTTCTCCTTCTCTGTTTCTTGGGCTAAACAGAAATTTACAGTAAACAGAAGTATAATTAAGAGGATCTTTTTCATGATCAGGATGGCTTCTTGTGAATAGGTTTATGTGCGAGTAAATTTAACAGTATTTGGTTTTTATTGCATTAAATATAGCCGAATTTTTTGTCCAAGCTTTGTTATAATGGGAGAAATTCCATTCAATTTCTTTTCGTACTTTGGCGTTTTGATTTTACCAGCTTATGTCGCGAACCGTAAAAACATATTTATACGCCGGATTGGCCGTGTTATTCTGGTCAACCGTGGCCACATCGTTTAAACTGGCGTTGCGCGATTACGATTTTATTCAGCTTATATTTTATGTGTCGGCAGTAACGGTGGTGCTGTTGTTTTTTGTTTTGGTAGCACAACGAAAAACGCATTTAATTTTTAAGCAGACAAAACGCGAATGGTTGTATTCTTTGCTAATGGGAGCTTTTAATCCGCTGCTTTATTACCTCGTTTTGTTTAAAGCCTATTCATTGCTTCCGGCGCAGGTGGCTCAACCACTGAATATGATCTGGCCGATTACGCTGGCGCTGCTTTCGGTGCCCATGCTTAAGCAAAAGATCAGCTGGATAAGTTTTGTGGCGCTGCTGATTAGTTTTGTTGGCGTGTTTTTTATATCGTCGCAGGGTGGTTTCGATGGATTTAGTAACACCAATCCGCTGGGTGTTGTGCTGGCGGTTGGAAGTTCAATACTGTGGTCGTTGTACTGGATATTTAATGTAAAAGACACGCGTGACCAGGTGGTGAAACTCTTTCTTAACTTTGCTATCGGGCTTATCTACCTTACTCCGGTTGTGGCACTTTTCTCTTCGTTTAAAGTATATTGGGGAGAAGCATTTATCGCCACCATTTACTCCGGAATTTTTGAGGTGGGAATTACCTATGTGTTGTGGTTAAAGGCCATGAACCTGACCAGCAGCAACGCTAAAATAGGCAACCTAGTGTTTTTTGCACCATTCCTGTCGTTGGTATTTATACACCTTATCTTAAAAGAAACCATCTATTTCACAACCTTTGTCGGTTTGATATTTATTATCTCGGGTGTTTTGGTGCAGCAACTCGATCGGAGAAAACGGAAGCAAGTTTAGATCTGCGAATTCTGATTGAATTGGCAATTGGCAAATAGCAATAGGCAATCAACAAAAACTACAAGCTTTGTTAAAGACTATCGTGATCTATGTGTCTATTGTGGTTCAAGAAAACAATATCAGTACTTTTGCCTGCAGGTTAGCAACAAATTACTATTTTCATCGAATGGATAAACCGCTTCGTATATTGGGCATCGACCCCGGAACAACGGTAACCGGCTATGGTTTGGTAGAGGTGAGAGATAAAAAACCGGTGATTTTGCACATGGGAAACATTACGCCCAAGCGATACTCTGATCATTACATGCGATTGAAGTATTTGCACGAGCGGGCATTGCACCTGGTAAAAGAATATCGTCCGGATGTGATGGCCATTGAAGCGCCCTTTTACGGCAAAAACGTACAGTCGATGTTAAAACTGGGGCGCGGACAGGGCGTATTAATGGCGGCGGCACTGATGTTCGACGTGCCGATTCACGAATATGCACCCTTGCTGGTAAAACAAGCTATAACCGGAATGGGGCGTGCCTCGAAAGAGCAGGTAGCTTATTTTCTGCAAAAAGTATACGACCTGAAAGACATGGATCAGGTACTCGACGAAACCGATGCCGTGGCGGTGGCCATTTGTCATTTTATACAAATGAACAAGCCGCAAAAATCAAAGGAGTATAAAAACTGGGGCGACTTTGTTAAAAAGAATCCAGGGAAAGTAAAATAAGTTTGATTCAGAATAGGATCGCCGTTAATTGTATTTTTTGCACCGTTCTTTAGAGCGGTGTCTGAAGGCAGTAACAGAGTAATTGATTTTTAAGGATTTTTGTAAATTCAATACTACAAAAATCCTTAAAAATCTCTCTAAGAAGGCGAATTCCGTATCACCGCCTTGAAAGACGGTGCAAAAAATTATTAAGCAAAAGCTTTCTCCAAACGCTCAAGCGCTTCCTGCAGAACACTGCGTTGACAGCCTATGTTCAGTCGAAGGAAACCATCACCGCCGGTTCCGAAACGTCCGCCATCGTTAAGTGCTACACCTGCTTTTTCAACGGTGTATTTTGCCAGCTCCTCGTTTATCATGCCGTAATCCGAAAAATCCATCCAGATCAGGTAAGTAGCTTCCGGTTTCATTACTTTTACACGTGGCAGCTTTTCCTGAATAAAAGTCTCGAGTAACTGATAATTTCCCCAGAGGTAGTCTAAAAGTTGGCTCAGCCATTCGTCGCCGTGTGTGTAAGCTGCTTCAAGAGCAACTGTTCCGAAAATATTTCCCATGTGTAAATGCCCAACGCCAATGGTGCGCTCGTAAGCCGCCAGTTTTCGTTTATTCGGAATGATGACCAACGAAGACGTAAGCCCTGCAACATTAAAGGTTTTACTTGGTGCCATGCTAACCATACAGTTTTGTGCTACCTCTTCTGATATGCTGGCAAGCGGAATATGTTTATGACCGTTATAAATTAAGTCGGAATGAATTTCATCCGAAATAATCATGATGTTATTTTCCAGACAAATATCTGTCAGTGCAACCAGTTCTTCGCGAGTCCAAACCATGCCGCCCGGATTTTGCGGATTACAAAGCAGCAGCAGTTTTGTGTTTTCATCGATTTTCGATTTCAGGTCTTCCAAATCGAAAGTATAACGACCGTTTTCTTTTTTCAACGGGTTCTCGATCATTTTTCGCTTTGTGCCTTTCACACTGTCGAAAAACGGGAAATACACCGGTGGCTGAACGATAACGCCGTCGCCCGGTTTCGAAAAACTTTCTATTGCGTAAGTCAGTCCTGCTACAACGCCCGGGCTAAACGATATCCATTCTTTTTTGATGTCCCACTGATGACGTCGGCTCATCCAGTTAATAACCGCCTCGTAATACGAATCGGAACGGAAGGTGTAACCATAAATCTCGTGCTCGGCACGCTTTTTTATGGCGTCTACAATAAAATCGGGTGTTTTTAAATCCATGTCGGCCACCCAAAGTGGCAGGGCATCGGCCGATTTGAAAAATTGTTCAAGGGCATCGTGTTTTAAACAGTTGGTTCCTTTGCGCGGAACTATTTCGTCGAAATTGTATGTTTTCATGACTGCAGAAATCTAAATTAATGTGGCAAAAAACATTTGCCGGGAAATTTCGTTCGCCGAAGATAATTGAATTCTTTTTTTTCTCAATTCTTAATTCGCGGAAATCGAAATCCCAGTCCGAATTCAATAACCTGAGCCTTAAATAAAGGTACTGCTCTAATCATTGCAATTCCGATAATGTTTTTGGCATAATACTTTCCGCCTACTTTATAATAGGCACGTGAAATGTAGTTAGTAGTGTTGCCGAAGAAAAAACCGTAGGCTCCGAGAAAGCTGAAGTTGCCAAACATAAATTCACCCTGGAGATTTGGCCCGAAACGAAAACTGAGATCAGATTCTCCGTTATAGCTGTAGTTGTTTATTGCATATTGATTTAAAGCCTCGTCGTTAATAAAATCAATCCCGATTCCGATTTTGTTTATCGGATTAATTTGCTTGGAATAATTCAAAGATGTGGCAAAAAAGACAAAGTGTCGATCATAGTCTCTCACTGTATTTATGCCGGTGGAGGCATAAGCCCAGAATTCATTTTTTGTCGGTTGACCGCGTTCTTCTTCGGTCGGTTTTATTTTTTCCGCTTGTTTTTCAAACTCCCAGCCAAGAGTTATGTGATTGTTTAATGTATTCAGCCCGAGATTGGGTGATTTAACAAGCCCGTTGGAAAAGTGGTTGAGTCCGTAGGAAAATCCAATATATATAGGGTGAAAAGTTAATCGGGTATAAAACTCAAGTTCGCCTGCAATATTAAGGTGGGTGCTAATGGCCTGGTTGTCGGGATTGGTGAGCTCGTCGTACGTTTCAGTTAAATAGGCGAGGCCTGCAGAACCTTTAAATCCAATGTCGAAAACATTATGCCGTTTCAGAAACGATAATTGCAAGAATGTGGTTAGTGCATGCGAATTTCCAACTACATCGGGATTATTAAACGTTTTAAACGTATAATTAATACCATAGTTGGGGTAGTTATAGAATTTTCGCCAGTGTTCGCCTGCCTTGTTATTAAAGGTGTAGCTAATTGAAAGGCCATCGACAGGCGGATCGGATATCGGTTCTATTTTTTTTGCGTGAACCAGTACGGAGCCTTTAATATAGGAAATATCGATACTTTCCTGAGAAAAGACCAGGGATGAGCTACATATAATATATAGTAGTGAGCTGAGGAATATTGCATAGGTTTGTATTGACTTCAGCATGTTAGGTCGAGTTTCTGTAAATTGTGTTCATACTTGTTTGTAATCCCAATATTAATGTTTTTGTACAAATAAATAGAACAAATAGCGTAATATAGAAATAAAGACAAAAGATCCTATTGCAGATTGTCCTGATCAAACCGTCATTTTTCTTAAATAATTTAAATCGCCAACCTTTTCAACTTTCAATATAAAATCAAAACGGTTTAAATCCATACACAGGTGAAAATCGCTTTCGGGTGACCAGCTTTCGGTAGCCGGATCGAAAAAACGGGCGCCATCGGTTTCTTTAATCTGCTTCACCATCGCCGGAAAATCGTTTGGCCGTCCTTCCAATTCGTTTTTTATGTATTCGGCACACAGCGTATCTTCGGCAGTGGGGTACTGGAGGGCAAAACCCATACAAACCAGCGATACCTCTTTCGGATTGGTTTTTCGTATATAATTAATAATGGCGCCTGCATTAACAAAACTGCCTGTAATTATTTCGTCGGCATTTATGGCGTTGGCAATTCCCTGCGTGCCCGAACTAGTGGTTTGAACCATCGTTTTGGCCGAAATAACAGCATCGTTAATATGTGTTGGCGAATTACCAAAATCAAAACCTTCGGGTTTTCGCTCGTGTCGTTCGCCAATTAAAAGATAATCGGGATTCTCCTTTTTTAAGCGATAAGCTAAATCGATATCGCCAACCGGAATAATGGTTTCAATGCCTTTGTTTATAGCGTAACAGGCTGTGGAAAAGGCCCGCAATACATCAATTATCACAGCCGTTCCTTTTGCCTCTATAGCACCTTCTGCGAGATGCAGGATATTTATATGCATATTTTACTGTTTATTCAGAAATATCTAAAAATTATTTAACACACCAAAATTAAAAATGGCACAATATTTGATATACTTAGTGTCTCATTTACATAAAGCCTGTAAATAAGGGTGTTCTGCAAAATTAGAAAATAGTAAGTTAACTTCAATGTTAAATTATTTCAACATACTTAATTATTTTAGTATGTTATTTGGCATGCATGCTGAAAAACATGTATGTTTGCAGAGTGATTTAAAAATGAATACAATTAAAGAAAATAGTTATGAAAACGATTAAATTTTTAACAACAGTAATGGCGCTGGCAATTGTAGTAGTTGCAACAGCCGTAGAGAAACCGAAAATGGATATTGTTCCTTTGTCTGAAGATAGAGCAGTTGTTTCTATTCTTAATGGTACTGAGGCTTTATTCGAATTAAGCATTCGTGCTGAAGATGGAGAGTTGGTATATTATAAACAAGCAACAAATCCATCAAACACTTACCAGAAAATTTTTGATTTTAAAAATATTGAAGACGGAGATTACACAATGGATCTTCGCGTAAACGATACACGATTGATTAAAAATCTTACAGTTTCTGCAAAAGGTATCGCAGTAGGTGAGTCGAAAATGAGAATCGATCCTTACTTTGGATTTTCAAACGACGTATTAAAACTTACTTATTTGAATTTCGACCAGGAAAACCTGAGTTTGAATATTTACGACAAAAACGGTTTGGTTTACGAATCGAAATTAGGTCAGGACTTTAATATTGCAACCGGATTTGATCTTTCAGCTTTAGCTGCCGGACAATACGAAGTGGTTCTGACTTCAATGAACAACGATTTTTCATTTAGTTTAGAAAAATAGATTAGAAAATGTTATTGGTTTAGAAAGGCTGTTGGAGTATTCCAACAGCCTTTTTTTGTTTTAATGATCCGGTTGTAAGCCGGATTTTTTTTTGTTTGTTAATTCGGGAGGTTTGGGTTTTAAAGTTTTTGCTTTTGGGAAAGTAGAATGTTGTGGACTGGGGTTTTATGCAAATGATAATACTTTTTATGTCTTTTCGGTGGAATCGGTGGCAAAAATAGCTCCTGTTGTATGAAAATCACGGATGTGTTATTTGTCTGTAAATAAAGACAATAAGGTATTTAAATATAGGGTTTAACCGTTTGTTGAGGATAATCTAAAATTTATTTAACATCATTCCAAATTGAATGGCACGATAATTGTAATGTGCGAAATTCAATTCTAGAAAGCCTGTAAAACAGCACGTTAAGACATTGTTAATAGTTCGAATGTTAAGGCTAATGTTAAATATTGCGGAGTTATTTAATTTTTTAAACATGTTATTTGGCATATATGCTGTAAAACATGTATGTTTGTACTGTCATTCAATGTTAAACTAAAAAACGAATGGTTATGAAAACAATTAAATTATTATCTACAGTATTGGCAGTAGCAATTGTAGCAGTTGCAACAGCCGTTGAGAAACCGAAAATGAATGTAACTCCGTTGTCAGCCGACAGAGCGGTAGTAACAATTATGAATGAGAATGCATCGTTGTTCGAATTGAGCATTCATGCAGAAAATGGTGAGTTGGTTTATTACAAACAAACAACAAAGCCATTAAGCTCTTACCAAAAGATCTATGATTTCAAAAATCTTGAGAACGGAAATTATACAATGGATCTTCGTGTAAACGACACTCGTTTAATTAAAGATATCGAAGTGGCTTCAACAGGTATTTATGTTGGCGAGTCGAAACTAAGAATTGATCCTTACTTCGCATTTGCCGATGATGTATTGAAACTTTCTTATTTGAACTTCGATGAAGAAAAACTGAGCTTGAATATTTACGACGAAAAAGGTTTGGTTTACAAATCAGATTTGGGTAAAGATTTTAATGTAGCTTCAGGATACGATCTTTCAGCACTGAAAGGTGGAAAATACGAAGTGATTTTGAGTTCTTTAAATAATGAATTTACGTTTAGTTTAGAAAAATAGTCAGAAAATGTTATTGGTTTAGATAAGGCTGTCAGAAATTAACTGATGGCCTTTTTTCTGCCTGTTACTTTAATTTACCCCAAATTTTAATTGTAAGAGCCGGTTGTTGAAGTCGGTTTTTTTTGTGTTGGTCGACGCTGAGTTGTCGTTGGTCGACAAGTTGCCAAATAGCGTAACGAAAGGTGCTGTTTTTGTGTCTATTATATAAGAAACAATTAAATGAAAAGTCATGAAAACAAAAGTTTGGGCTGTTATAGTCCTGGCATTTTTTGTTGCGGGAGCAGCATGTGCCACCGAATTACCAAAAATGAATGTTATCCAGGTTGAAGAGAACACGGCAATGCTTGCCTACAGTTTCTCGCACGAAGCACCGTTGCAGGTGAGTCTTACAAATTCCGATGGCGAATTACTTTATCACAACGAAACCGAGCATCAGACCGAGTTTAAGAAAATGCTCGATTTTTCTGAATTAGGCGATGGTCTGTATTGTGTAAGTGTAAACTACGGCAACCAGAGTATTAACCGGGTAGTAAACGTAAAGGACAAGAAAATTACCGTAAGCAGTCCTTCATTTTGTTACGAGCCTTATTTTAAGGTAAGCGGTAAAAAAGTAAATGTGTCGTTTTTAAATACCTGGAATAAACCGGTATATATTAATATATATCAGGATGGAGAATATGTTGACGGATCGAATCTTGGCCGCGATGTTAGTATTCAAACCCGCTTAGATTTTAGTCATTTAAGAAGAGGTACCTACGAAGTTGTGTTAACCGACTATGTAAAAGATCATAGATTTACGCTAAAACTATAAACGATGGTGTTTTTAATCTGTAATTGTTAACTCCCTGACTCCCTTTTTAAAAACAGACAACCGGAGCAGCTTTGCAATATTTTGCAGAGCTTTTTTTGTTTCCTGACTCTTGACTGATTGACAGTTAATGAACAATTGTCGATTGTAATTTCTTCCCGGTGATCATAAAAAACGAAAGTAATCTGCTGTAGTATGTAATTTTAATAATAAAAGTGCACCAACACTATTAAACGATTTTATGCTTTGTAAGTCCAAGGCAGTGTTCTCTTAAAATTTTATTGCAAGGTGCATATTAAAATAGAAAATCTAAACAAAATCTACAAGGGAGGCAGTTACGCTGTAAATAACCTCAACCTTGAAATACCGAATGGCATGTTTGGCCTTTTAGGGCCAAACGGGGCTGGAAAATCAACCCTTATGCGCATTTTGGTAACTCTAATGAAACCAACAAGCGGCAAAGTATATTACAACGATTACGAACTTTCGAAACATCGGCGCGAAATTCGCTCCATGTTGGGTTATTTACCCCAGGATTTTAGTTTTTTCTCGAAACTGAAAACCTCTGAATTTCTTGATTATACAGCCCGTTTGGCAGGAATGACAAGCGGTGCAGCACGCCGGAGCGCAGTTGACCAAATGCTTGAAGAAGTAGGTTTGTTTGA
Organism: uncultured Draconibacterium sp.; assembly: GCF_913060805.1. Taxonomy (GTDB): domain Bacteria; phylum Bacteroidota; class Bacteroidia; order Bacteroidales; family Prolixibacteraceae; genus Draconibacterium. Next base: position 55,829 of record NZ_CAJXTC010000020.1, on the reverse strand, counting down.
AGTGCGCGACAGAAATGCAAATAAACTTTCAGGAGGTATGAAACGCCGTTTGGGAATTGCCCAGGCGCTGATAAACGATCCGAAGATTATTATTGTTGATGAGCCAACTACCGGTCTCGACCCCGAGGAACGTATCCGTTTCCGTAACCTGCTTTCAACCATTAGTACCCGCGACGTAATTATTATCCTGTCGACACACATTGTTGGCGATATTTCGAGTACCTGCGATAATATGGCGCTGTTAAACCAGGGGAAACTGGCTTTTGCCGGATCGCCCGAGCAGCTGGTAAAACAAGCCGAAGGCCATGTTTGGCTGATTGAAGCAACTGAACAAGAATACCTTGAGATAAATGAAAAATACCCTGTAATTTCTACTATCCCGATTGACGGAGGTTGGGAAGTGCAGGTTGTTGCCAATGAAATTGACGGTTACCAGGGAAAACCCATGGATCCGAATCTGGAGCACGCTTATGTGCATTTTATGGAAAACAAACTAAACCAATGGTCTAACGCTTAAACCCGGAAAAATGATTTCGTTACATAACATATTTTCGATAGCAAAATACGAGCGGAAAACACTTTTTCGCAGCTGGTTTTTCCGCATATTCAGTATCCTTTCTTTGCTGGTATTGTTCGGATTAAACTTCGGAATGGTGATTGAAGGCGGCGGTGGCGAAAGCTGGGCCATTCGCGCAATTCCAAGTGCTATCCCGTATTTTAACTTGCTGATTTTAAATGTGGCCCAGGCTGTAATTGCTGTGTTTTTGGCCTCCGACTTTTTAAAACGCGATAAAAAATTAGATACCACCGAAGTAATTTACATGCGCTCGATGACCAATGGCGAATACGTTATTGGAAAAACACTGGGTAACATGCAGGTGTTTATGATCCTTAACGTTGCGGTGGTAATTCTGGCACTTGTATTTAATGCGCTGGCCAAAGGTACTCCCATCGATTGGGTTTCGTACGGCGTTTATCTGGTGCTGATAAGCATCCCAACCCTTGTATTTATAATGGGTTTGTCGTTTTTGCTGATGAGCGTAATTCGTAACCAGGCCATTACTTTTGTGCTGGTGCTTGGTTATATTGGTATCACCCTCTTTTTGTTGCAGGCAAAATATTATTACATTTTCGATTACATGGCTTTCAGCATCCCGATGCTAAGTTCCGATATTGTTGGCTTTGGTAATCTTGGGGTAATTCTCATTCACCGCGGAATATATTTCGGATTGGGTTCCGGCTTCATTTTCCTTACCATTTTCTTGCTGAAACGTTTGCCACAGTCGGAAGCGATGACTTATGTTTCGCTTATTTTTAGTTTGGTATTTATTGTTGGTGCCGGATATCTGGCCTTCAATCATATAAACAGTTTCAAAAAAACAGAAGCTTTACGCGCTGATGTTGTCGAGCTGAATAATCAATACGTTAGCGAGCCGTTGGCCGATGTACTTTCGCACGATATTGTGCTCGATCATAATGGCGAATCGTTAAGTGTACAGTCGGCAATGATGTTGAAAAATAATTTGCAACAGCCACTGTCGAAACTGATTTTTAGTTTGAATGCCGGCCTGGAAATTACCGATCTGAAAGTAAACGGAAAGACAACACCATTTTCGCGCGAAGATCATTTGGTGATCGTTTCTGATAGGAATTTGCAACCTGGCGACAGTACAAAAGTTGAATTTACTTACGACGGAACTATCGACGAATCGTATTGTTACCTGGATGTTGACGAAGAATTGCGACAAGAGAAATACGGACAGTTTGTACTGAATGTTGATAAACGTTACGCGTTTGTAACGCCTGATTACGTGCTACTTACTCGCGAAGCCAACTGGTATCCGAAAGTTGGGGTTACCTATAGTTCGGATGATGTGAGTTGGTATAAACCTGAGTTTGTGGATTATTCGTTAACAGTTAACACAAAAGCAGGATTACAGCCGGTTTCGGAAGGTGTTATGACAGAAGTTTCGGCTGGTAAATTCCATTTTGAGCCGCAAACACCGCTAACACAACTTTCGCTGGCAATTGGAAAATACGAATATAAAAGTCTGAAGCATAATGATTTTGAATTTGGCGTTTGGCTCATCGAAGGTCACGACCATTTCAGCCAGGCTTTCCCGGAATCGAAAGACACGCTGGCTTCGGTAATTTACGAACGTTTCGAAGATTTTAAACGTGGTTATAACCTCGAGTACAATTCCGATAAACTGGCATTGGTCGAGGTTCCGGCGCAGTTTAAAACCTACGAACGCATGTGGACATCGGTGCAGGAAGTTATTCAGCCCGGACAGGTTTTGATTCAGGAAAAAGGTTACATGTTCCGCGAAGCCGATTTTGAACAGCAAAAAGAACGAATGGGCCGTTGGAGAGGCCGTGGCGGCGGTGCCGAAATGACCGATGAAGATAAGGAGTTGCGCGTTATCGGGCAGTTTTTAGAGAAATTTACCGAACAAAATGAGACCGATCGTCAATGGTCGCGAGGAGAAATGAGCATGACACAGTCGCCAAATCCGTATTTTATTTTTCCTTGGTTGTACAATTTCCAAAACAATATTCAATCGGATAAATGGCCGATCACCAACCGTGTTTTCGAGGCTTATTTGAAAAGCCAGTCAACCGATATGCGCTCGTTGTTTATGAGTAGTATGAGTGGCGAAAGTCCCGAGATTATGGCCAACATTGCTTTGCAGGATTATTCGTTCGAAGAAATTCTCGCAGATCCCGATCAGAGCGATATTGTAAACGATGTGATTAAACTGAAAGGCGATGTGCTTTTCTCAACCATAAAACTGGAAGCCGGACAGGAAGATTTTGAAGATTTTCTGCGTGGTGTACTCGAAAAGTACAAGTACCAGAATATTTCGTTCGAAGAATTCGACGAAGAGATTAAAGCCAAATTTGGCATCGAGCTGGAACCAATGATGAACAGCTGGTTTAAAGCCAAAGCGCTGCCGGGTTACCTGGTTTCGCCAATAAAAGGTGTAAAAGTAAAATCGGGCGATGCCATGAAAACCATGATTTCGCTGAAAGTTACCAACTTCTCGGATGTTGATGGATTAATAAAATTGACCTTCCGTCTTGCCGGCGGAGGTGGTGGCGGAGGCCGTGGTTTTGGCCCTCCGGGAATGGGCTCGGAAGATACGGTTGACAAACTGATTGAGTTAACAGCTCACCAAACCAAAGAAATGAGCTACCTTTTTGATGGAACTCCGCGAATGGTGGTATTCAATTCGTTGACATCGAAAAACGTTCCGCAAACTTACATGGAAATGTTCCGCGATGTGGAAGAAGATCTGAAAGCGCGGGTTTGGGAAGGTGAACGTATCAGTTCAACAGCGGTACAAACAAAATTACCGAATGAAGAGATCGTAGATAACGAAGATCCGGGGTTTGAAGTGACCGAAAATCACCAGGTGAGTTTGCTCGAAAAACTGATTGTAAAAGAGGAAGAGACAAAACAAAAATATGCAAGAGTAAACTGGTGGAGGCCTCCAATTAGCTGGACCGCCACTACCAGCGACGAGTTTTATGGCGAGTACGTTCGTTCGGCTTATTACATAAAAGGTGGAAATGGCGAGCAGGTTGCCCGCTGGAATGTTCCGGTGAAAGAAGCCGGTTATTACGATGTGTATTACCACTTTTATAAAGGCCGTGGATTTGGCCGTAACCGTGGAGAGGAAAAGGGAAGCTTGAACTTTATTATTCATGCCGACGACGGTGAGGAAGAAGCTTACCTCGATTCGCAAAGTGCCGAAACCGGTTGGGTACATTTGGGCTCATTTTATTTCTCAAGTGATAAAGCAGTTATTGAATTAACGGATAAAACCGATCTGCGAATGATATACGCCGACGCGGTAAAAATCGTGGAATTATAAAATAAATCAACATACGTTTCGAACGGAGTTCTTGCAAAACAGAAGCGAATTTGAAACGGGACCATTGAAGAAAAAATTTTTAATTGTATGAAAACAAAAATCAAACTTATGCGAAAGCTGGCAATTGCCCTATTCTTTTTGGCGACTGCAACTTTTGCTGTTCAGGCGCAAGAGGCCTTAACCCTCGACAGGGCAATGAGTATTGCCGAAGTGGGGAGTCCGGATTTGAGGCTGTCGTTATTAAATCTTGAGCGCTACCAGAAAAACCTGGAAGCCCAGCGAGCCGCACTGAAATCGCGCTTTTCGTTGCAGGTTGATCCGGTAAACTACAGTAATCAACGACGTTTCGATAACCGTGTGTCGGAGTGGTACACCAACGAAAACTTTGAGTCAAGTGCCTTGTTTACAGTGGCTCAGCCAATTTTAATAACCGATGGTACTATCTCGTTAACCAACGAATTTGGCTGGTCGAGTAATAATTCTACTTCGTCGAACACGGAAAGTGAGGTCTTTTTTAATAACCTGTATCTGAACCTGAATCAGCCATTATTCACCTACAATACTTTAAAACTGGAGTTAAAGGAATTGGAGCTGAATTTCGAAAATGCCCGCATCAGCTACGCCATGCAGTACCTGAATTTGGAGAGAAGTGTTACCGAGTTCTTTTACAATGTTTACATGGCGCAAATGAATTTGTCGATTGCAAAAGACGAGCTGGAAAATACACAGAAAAGTTACGATATAATTAAAAACAAGGTTGAAGCCGGTTTGGCTGCAAAAGAAGAAGAGTACCAGGCTGAGTTAAACCTTGCATCGGCAAAATCTACTTTGCAAAATAGCGAAGTAACTTTCGAAAATGCCAAAGACCAGTTGAAACTTTACCTGGGAATGGATCTTTTCGAAGACATTATGATTTTGGCTGATGTAAGCGTAAATCCTGTTCCTGTTGATCTGGACAAAGCCATTGAAAACGGTTTGGCTTCGAGAATGGAATTACGCCAGCGCGAAATTGATGTGGAAACCAGTCAGTTCGATCTTATCCGTACCAAAGCTCAGAATGAGTTCCGTGGAGATGTGAACCTGCGTTTTGGTATTACCGGCGATAATAGCGACCTGGGTAATATTTACCAGAATCCTACAAAAAGCCCGTCGGTAGGCATTAGTTTCAATATCCCGATTTTCGACTGGGGCGAGCGTAAAGCCCGAATTGCCGCTGCCGAAGCAGCGATACAGTCGCAAGAGTTGAACCTCGATCAGGAGCGTAAACAAATTGTGGTTGATATTCGCCAGGTTTACCGTAACATTCAAAACCAGTTAAACCAGATTGATTTGGCAAAACAAAATGAGCGTAACGCCCAGTTAACTTACGAAATCAACCTGGAACGTTACGAAAACGGCGACCTGACAGGTATGGATTTGAACCTGTATCAAAACCAGCTTTCGTCGCAAAAAGTTGCCCTAAGTCAGGCACTTATAAATTATAAAATTGAATTACTAAACCTTAAAATACAGTCGCTTTACGATTTCGAAACAAACGAAGCTATTATTCCTGAGGAATTGTATATGATTGACAATCAAGAATAAACCAGAAAATTATACCAAAAATGAAGCATATAAAATTACTTATCCTGTTAGGTGTTGTTGTTGCCGCCATTTCGTGTAACAACCAAACCGGTTCTGAGTCAACTGAGTTAGCTGTTCCTGTTTCAGTTGAAAACATCAAACTTAAAAGTATTCAGCAATTTGTAAGTACTACCGGAACTGCAAAAGCCGTGTACGATACCGAATTGAGTTCTGAAATTGAAGGAAATTACCTGTTGCAAACCAATCCGAGAACGGGGCGCAAATTTCAATTGGGCGACCGCGTTGAAAAAGGTCAGGTTATTGTGAAACTGGAAAATGCAGAATACCTGAACGGACTGAATATCGAGTCGACAAAACTGAATCTTGAGATTTCGGAGCAGGAATACGAAAAGCAGAAGTCGTTGTACGAAAAAGGTGGTGTTACACTGCTCGAAATGCGTAACTCGGAAGTGTCGATGATTACTGCCAAAAACAACTACGAAAGCTCTGAAATTCAGTTGGCAAAAATGCAGGTTGTGGCTCCTTTCTCGGGAATTATTGTTGCGCTGCCATATTACACCGAAGGCGTTCGTGTGTCGGCCGGCGAAAGCATGGTTAGCCTGATGAACTACAACAAAATGTACGTTGAGATCAACTTACCGGAAAAAAACATTTCGGAAGTAACCACCGGACAGGAAGTAATGATTACAAATTATACGCTTACTGAAGATACGCTTACCGGACATGTAACTGAGTTGTCGCCAATTATCAGCGACGAAACACGCACATTTGCTGGTAAACTCGAAATTGATAACCCTGAGCTGAAACTGCGCCCGGGAATGTTTATAAAAGCGAACATTATTACAGCGCAAAAAGACAGTACCATTGTAATCCCGAAAGACGTGATTATGACCGGTTCGCGCGGAAAATATGTATTTATTGTTGGGCGTAACAGCGCTGCCAACGATCGTCGAATCACAACAGGTATTTCAAACCAGGATGAAATTGAGGTTACTGAAGGCCTCAGCCAAAACGACCGTTTGATTATTAAAGGATTTGAAACACTCCGCGATAATTCAAAAGTTAAAGTGATTTTATAATAAGTCGGAAGCTGCAAGCCGGAAGTAAAAATCTTCCAGCTTCGTGCTTCGTGCTTCTAACTATATATTATGAAAAAATTAACGAAATTTTCTGTCGATTACCCGGTTACCGTATTAATGGTGGTGCTTGGCGTTTTGTTGCTGGGCTACATTTCGTACGATAAGCTGGGAGTCGATCTGTTTCCCGATCTGAATTCGCCACGCATTTTTGTGGAAGTGACTTCGGGCGAGCGGCCTCCGGAAGAAATGGAGCAGCAGTTTGTCGAAAACATCGAAGCGCTTGCCATTCGCCAGTCCGACGTAATTCAGGTAACTTCTTCATCGCGGGTAGGATCGGCACAAATAACAGTAGAATACGCATGGAATAAAGATATGGATGAAGCTTTTCTCGACCTGCAAAAGGCCTTGAATACGCTTACCCAGAATTCTGATATTGACGAACTACAGATTACTCAACACGATCCGAACACAACCCCGGTAATGATAATTGGGCTTAAGCACAACGAAATTACCAATATGAACGAGCTGCGAAAAGTGGCTGAAAACTACGTGAGAAACGAGTTGGTACGTTTGGAAGGTGTTGCCGAGGTTGAAATCTCGGGTCAGGAAGAGAGTGAAATAGTAATTGAAACCGATATTTACCGTCTCGATGCGCAGGGACTTACCATGGACGAAGTGGCATCGCGCATCCAGAATTTTAACCGTAACGTATCCGGTGGACAAATTACCGACATGGGTACACAATACATTGTAAAAGGTGTATCGATGTTGCAAACCGTTGAGGATTTTGAGAATCTGATTGTTGGTTATAAAGCTGTTAGCAGCACCGAAACTACTACTACCAATCAAAACCGGGTTTCAATGGCCCCGGTTTATCTGAAAGATGTGGCTGCGGTTTCTATCGGTAATAAAGAACCAACAAACATTGTTCACATTAACGGCGAACGTTGTTTGGGGCTTTCCATTTATAAAGAGACAAAATTCAATACGGTAAATGCGGTTGATCAGATCAACGAAGCATTGGTAAATATTGAAAAGGCACTTCCGGGCTACGAACTGATTGGCGTAACCAACCAGGGCCGCTTTATCAGCAGTGCCATTGGCGAAGTGCAGGAAACTGCTTTGCTGGGTATTCTGCTGGCAATTGTTGTTTTATTTGTTTTCCTGCGCCGTTTCGGAACTACACTGATTGTAAGTGTTGCTATTCCAATTTCGATTGTGGCCACGTTCAACCTCATGTATTTCAACCATCTCACCATAAATATTATGACTTTGGGAGGGCTCGCCTTGGGTGCGGGTATGTTGGTTGATAATGCCATTGTGGTTCTCGAAAATATCTTCCGGAACCACGAAAACGGCATGAGTGTAAAAGATGCAGCAATTAACGGAACCGCCGAGGTTGGCGGGGCAATTACCGCATCAACGCTTACCACCATCATCGTTTTCTTGCCAATTGTTTATTTGCACGGTGCTTCGGGCGAGTTGTTTAAAGATCAGGCCTGGACGGTAGCATTTTCGCTGATATCGTCGTTGGTTGTGGCTATCTTTTTAATCCCGATGATGTACCACCGTTTCTACCGAAACAAGAAAGCTCCGATGAAATCAAAATCGGTAAAAGTTGGCGGTTACGGTCGTTTCTTGTCAAAAGTAATTGATGCCAAGTGGGTAGTAATTCTTATTACAACTTTGGCCATTGGAGGAGCCGGATTGTTGATTCCGCACATCGGTACAGAATTTATGCCAAAAACACAAACACACGAACTTACTGTTAATCTGAAATTGCAGGAAGGAACAGAGTTGGAGCGCACGGAGTCGACAGTGAGAAACCTGGAAGGTATTTTAATGGATTACCTGGGCGAAAATTTGGATAAAATTTATTCGCAGGCTGGTCCATCGTCAAGTATTTCGGGCGATCAAAATGCTGTTTTCGAAGGTGAAAATACAGCAGAGTTAAAAGTAATTCTGAAGCCTGAATCAACCATTTCAACCGAAAGTATTGTAAAAACACTCGATCAGTTAACCGCAAATATCGAGGGACTGGAAGTAAGTTTTTCGCAGGAAGAAAGTGCACTGCAGTCGATTCTTGGAACCGACGAAGCACCTGTCGTTGTTGAAGTTCGTGGCGAAGAGCTGGACGAAATTGAGCGCGTTGTTAACCAGGTGAAAGAAAAAATGCAGGGGGTTAACGGCCTGTTTAATATTCAAACATCGATTGAAGACGGTGCTCCTGAGGTTGAAATTCATGTTGACCGCATGCGCGCCGGAATGTACAATATTGATATCAGCAGTGTAATTACGCAAATGCAGGATCAGTTGCAGGGTAAAGATGCCGGCGAACTGGAACGCAGTGGCGAGATGCAGGACATTACCATTAAAGTTCCGGAGAAAAGTATCGATGAAATTGGTTCGCTGATCATCACTTCGGGCGACCAGGTTTTCCGCTTAAGCGAAATTGCCGATATCAGTTATGGCGTATCGCCAAAAGAAATTTTCAGAAGAAATCAAAACCGCATAGGAAAAGTTACAGCCCAATTGGAAGACGGTATTCCGTTGGATCATGTGGCAAACGATATTCGCTTGCAAACAGGAAGTATCGACTTATTACCCGATTATCGTATTATGGTAACCGGTGAAGAAGAAAAACGTCAGGAATCGTTGACGAACCTGACTTTTGCACTGTTGCTTTCTATTGTGTTGGTATACATGGTGCTGGCTTCTCAGTTCGAGTCGCTTATTCATCCGTTTACTATTCTTTTAACTATTCCGCTGGCTGTGGTGGGTAGTGTTCTTGTCTTCTTCATTCTCGGAAAAACATTCAACATTATGGCCATTATCGGGGTGATTATGTTGGTGGGTATTGCCGTAAACGACTCGATTATTCTGGTCGACCGGATCAATCAGCTTATCCGCGAGGGAGTAGAACGAAAACAAGCTATTCTGCAAGCCGGGCAGCAACGTATACGTCCAATTGTTATGACCAGTTTAACAACCATATTAGCCCTGTTACCACTTACCGTTGGTTTTGGCGAAAGTGCATCGTTGCGTTCGCCAATGGCACTGGCAGTGGTTGGCGGTTTGGTAACTTCAACCTTACTTACACTTATTGTAATCCCTTGTGTTTACGATGTTTTGGATAGGGTGAGGAGTGTTTTTGTGAAGAAGAATTAGAACACAGATGACGTTGATTTAACTGAAACTCGCTGATAGATGAAAATGGATTATAAATATTCTGATTTAACCGAAGCGATAATTAAATGCTTCTATAAGGTTTACAATGAATTGGGATATGGTTTTCTTGAAAAAGTCTATCACAATGCGCTTTTAATAGAGTTGCAAAATGAGGAGTTGAAAGTTGAATCGCAGAAACCAATAAAAGTAAGTTATCAGGGTGATGTAGTTGGAGAATATTATGCGGATATTATTGTTGAGGATGTTGTAATGCTTGAGCTAAAAGCAACCGAAACTGTGACTGAAGCGCATGAGTATCAACTGATAAATTACTTAAAAGCGACGAATATAGAAGTTGGTTTGCTACTAAACTTTGGGAAGAAACCAGAAATACGGAGGAAATTATTTACCAATAAAAAATCTGTGAATATCAGCTAAACCTGCGTCATCAGCGTTCCAAAAAAGAAAAAAATGAAATTCATTATCAACAGAAAAATATTCATCAGTATGCTGTTTTTGGGATTAACCATGTTGGGTTATATCTCATACAAACAGTTGCCGGTGGAACTCATGCCAAATGCCGAGCTCCCGATGCTGTTCGTCCAGATTCAGTCGCGGATTGAGGTGGATCCGAGCTACCTGGAAAACCAGGCGGTTATTCCGGTTGAAGGAGCGATCGGGACGATGGAAGGCATTGAAGATATGGAGTCGTTTATCAACAACCGCTCGGCATCCATACAGGTAAATTTTAAACAGAACGTCAACTTTAAATACACCTTCCTGAAATTGCAGGAAAAGATCGACCTGATTGCAGGCGAACTCGACGATAACTTCATTGTAACGGTTAACCGCGTTGATATGGATCAGCTCACCAACCAGTTTATGGAGCTGCAGATTCGTGGTAGCGGGGGAGTTGATCGTGTGCGTAATATCGTTGACCAGGAAATTACCGCTCAGATGGAAAACATCGACGGGGTAGCTTCTGTGTCGGTTTACGGTGGTAAAGAACGTTCGATTGAAGTAACTTACGATGCAGGTGCCTGCGAAGCTTACGGAATTACGCCGGCGCAAATTCAGAGTGCTATTTCAAGCAACTCTACCAACCGAACATTTACCGGTTATCTGCATGATGCACAAAAACAATATTTTGTGCACGTTACGGCCGAATACGATAAAGTTTCTGACATCGAAAATATTGTTGTGGCCGATGGCCCGATCTACTTAAAAGATGTAGCCGACGTATTTTTTGGGGTTAAAGAAGAAACATCGATAAGTCGTATAAACGGATTGGACGCGGTTTCGATGAGCCTGGTGAGCGATTCGCAGGCCAACCTTATCGAATTGTCGCATAACGTGCAGGAAGAGATTGCCGAACTCAATAAAAAGCTGGCTGCCAAAGATGTACAAATTGTGGTGCAGACCAACCTGGCCGATACCATGGAGAAAAACATCGATCAGATTATTGATTTGGCACTGGTTGGAGGTTTGTTGGCCATTTTTGTACTTTGGATGTTCCTGAAAAATCTGCGCATTGTTTCATTTATTGCTCTGGCCATTCCAATTTCGGTATTTACTGCTTTTAACCTGTTTTATGCATTTAATATTTCGCTGAACAGTTTAACACTGGTAGGTCTTGTTTTGGCCATTGGTATGCTGCTCGACAATAGTATTGTGGTGCTCGAAAATATATACCGGCTCTCGGGGAATAAAATGAGTCCCGAGCAATCGGTAACGCAGGGAACAAAAGAGGTTTGGCGCTCAATTGTAGCGGCAACGCTTACAACCGTTACGGTATTTTTACCATTCGTTTTCTCTACCGATTACATGGTGAAACTGCTGGGTAACCACGTTGGCGTTTCCATTATTTCAACGCTGATTGTTTCGTTATTTGTGGCCTTGCTGTTAATTCCAATGGCAGCTCACTTACTGTTGCGTAAAAAACGGCAACACAACGTATTTTACGAAAAGGTTACGACCAATAACCGCATAATCCAAATTTATATTCTGCTGCTGAAAGCCAGTATGCGCGTACCGGCACGTACCATAATTGGTGCGTTGGTGTTCTTCTTTTTAACTGTATTTATTGTGTTGGCAGTTAGTGTTACCAACCTGCAGGAAGTTGAAGAAGAGCAGTTCAATATTTATGTAACCATGCCAACCGGAACAACGCTGGAAGCAACCGACAAAGTTGTTGCCGATGTGGAAAGCCGCCTGGAAGACATTGCCGAAAAACAAGACTTGTCAGCAAATATTGAGGCTGAAGAAGCAATTCTGACTTTCATTCTCCGCGAAGATTATAAAGATATTGATGACCGTACCATTGCAGAAATCAAACAAGATGTTGAAGACCGCATTGGCAACGTTTCGCAGGGAGAAGTTGGACTTGAAGCACCAACATCGAGTGCCAGTTTCCGTGGTGGCGGCGGTGGTCGTTCAGGAACTCAGGGATTTCAGCAGTTTATGGGGATCGGCTCGAACCAAGAGCGGGTAGTTATAAAAGGCGAAAACTTTGAGGTAATGAAAGGTGTAGCCGAAGATTTACTCTACTACATCGAAGACCTGGAATCGATTCGTCGCGCAAACATCAGCGTGTCGAACAACCGGCCCGAAGTACATATGTATTTCAACCAGATGCTGCTTACCGAATATGGAATTACGCTTCAGAATATTATGTCGGAGCTGGGAACGTTTACCCGCGAGTTTACCTCCGGTGTGAATTTTAAGCAGGGCACGGATGAGTACGAGATTGTTATCAAAGAAAAATTGCCCGATGGTGTTGAAGAGGATGAAGATGAAAAGGGAATTGAAGATCTTCGTCGTTTGCAGGTTAGCAATACGCAGGGCGCTACTTACGATATGGACGAGCTGGCCGATATGGTGTATGCCGAAGGAATGGCCAGCGTTACCCGTGTAAACCAGGAAAAACAGATTGAATTAACCTATAGTTTTGTTGACGAAGCCAGCGAATCGAATGATCTGCTTGAAGCTTATCGTCTTGAAATTGACGATATAATCGGTGCTTACAAACTGCCTTCGGGAGTTGCTGTAGAGGTAATTCACGAAGAAGATCAGTATGCCGAATTCAAGTTCTTGATTGCCGCGGCATTCATTCTAATTTTAATGATTTTGGCGTCGGTTTTCGAATCAGTATCAACACCGTTTGTACTTATTTTCTCTATTCCGTTGGCTGCCATCGGATCATTCCTGGCACTGATCTTTACAGGAAACAGCCTGTTTAACGCCAACACTTTAATGGGCTTTATTATCCTGATTGGAGTGGTGGTGAACAACGGAATTATTCTGATTGATTACACCAACATTCTCCGAAAGCGGGGCTACCGGAAATCTCGTGCTTTAATGGCCGCCGGTCTTTCGCGTGTTCGCCCGATTCTGATTACAGCTATTACAACCATTGTTGCGTTATTCCCACTGGCAATGGGACAGGCTGAATATGTTGGTGCCATTGGCGCACCGTTTGCCATTACTGTAATTGGCGGTTTGGCGTTAAGTACAATCCTTACTTTGGTTTTCATTCCAACATTATACGCCGGAATGGAAAATGCGCTCGATTGGATTAAATCCTTACATCTTGGCCTAAAATTGGGAATGTTAACGGTGTTTATTGTCGGAGCCATTTTTATCTATCTGCGCGTGGATAGTTTTGTTTGGCAACTGCTCGATTTTATTCTCCTGATTGTTTTGGTGCCGGGAGTTGTAGCTTTTACAATGACCAGTTTGCGCCAGGCCAGCGAAAAAGTTGTGGATGAAAACGAACCGATAAGAATTACAGTTCGCAGGCTGGTGAAAATTTACGACCGCGATTCGCGTTTTATGCGCGAGTGGAAATCGGGATTAAAAATTCGTGAACGTGCCGGCCTGACAAAAGATTATAAACATCTCCGCGATTTTTCAGATCTCATTTGGGAGGTGCCGCTGTTTATTTTTGTGACTTATTTCACCTTCTTTTACATCGAAAGTCATTTGTGGATGTGGGTGTTGTCGCACGGCGTTTTCTTCTTCCTGTTCTTGTTAAGAGTGCCGCTAAATCAGGTGCTTATCAATAAACACGAAGCAACAGGAAAAGCTTTTTATCTGAAGCTGAATAAATGGATTTATAATATTCTATTCTGGATCGTACCACTTGTTTTCCTTCTCTATTTCTACAAAGATTGGGATAACCTTGGAATGGTTATTTTCATTGCAATTATCTGGTACATTTTGCTGGTGTTCTATGCAACGGCAGAATACATCCATAATAAAGATGTGAATATTGCGCGAATTGAAGGACGTTTTGGCGGACTTCGCCGTGGTTACTTTAACATGGTTCGCCAGATTCCGGTTATCGGAAAACGCAAGAAACCATTCAGGGCGTTAAACGGTGTTTCGCTGGAAATTAAAACGGGTATGTTTGGTTTGCTTGGACCAAACGGCGCCGGTAAATCAACCATGATGCGGATTATCACCGGTGTGCTCGAGCAGAGTTACGGTAAGATCTGGATAAACGGAATGGACACCCAAAAATACCGCGAAGAGCTGCAAGGTTTGATTGGTTATTTGCCACAGGCTTTTGGTACCTACGAAAATATGTCGGCCTGGGAATTCCTCGATTATCAGGCCATTCTAAAAGGTATAAAAGACACCAAAACGCGCGAAGACCGTTTGGAATATGTACTGAAAAGTGTTCATATGTGGGAACGCCGGACAGATAAAATCGGTGCATTCTCGGGCGGTATGAAACAACGTATTGGTATTGCACAAATTCTGCTGAATCTGCCACGTATTTTGGTGGTTGACGAACCTACCGCAGGTCTCGACCCGCGCGAACGTATTCGTTTCCGTAACTTGTTGGTAGAGCTGAGTCGCGAACGTATCGTAATTTTCTCGACGCACATTATCGAGGATATTTCGAGCTCGTGTAACCAGGTAGCGGTAATTAACCGAGGGAATCTGAAATATTTCGGAACACCAAACGATATGGTGAATATGGGTAATAATTTTGTGTGGCAGTTCTCGGTTCCGGCTAAGGAATTCGATAATATGGCCAATAAACAAATGATTGTTCACCACATGCGCGATGGCGAAAATATTAAGATGCGTTGTTTGGCGAAAGAAAAGCCGGCACCCGACGCAGTTAGTGTGTTGCCAAATCTCGAGGATGCTTATTTGTGTTTGTTAAAAGACTTTGTTTAAGGAATTATGGAAAGACAATTCGATATAAAAAACAGGCTGTATATTTTAATTAAAATGATACGGTATAACTTAAGAATCATCTTTGCCAACCGGTTTATTTGGTTTTTAATAGCAGCACTTGCATTCTTTTTGTTTTTTGCCATTCAAACGGTTTATAACGGCGGCTCCATGTCGGAAGATGTGGTTTATACACTGCTGATTTTCCCGGGCGTGTTGCTCATTTTCTATCCGTCGGTTTTTGGCATACAAAACGACGATGATTCGCGAATGCTTGAAATACTTTTCGGAATTCCGAACTACCGTTATAAAGTTTGGCTGGTGCGTTTGGTAATGATTTATACGCTCGTATTTGTCATTATCGTTCTTTTTTCAGCGTTGGCTTCGGTACTGCTGTACAAAATTAACCTGCTGGAAATGTCGTACCAGTTAATGTACCCGATCATATTTTTAGGATCGATGTCGTTTATGTTCTCAACTGTCATTAAAAACGGAAACGGAACAGCTGTGGCAATGGTGTTAATTGGAGTGGCATTAATTATTCTACAGGATACCGGAATGCGGAATACACAGTGGGATATTTTTCTGAATCCGTTCGAAATACCGGATAACCTGAACGAGGTAATTTGGATTGGAATTATCCGCAAGAACCGGATTTTTATGGGGATCGCCACTTTGGTGTTCGTTTTGTACGGCCTTTTTAATTTACAGAAACGCGAAAAGTTTGTTTAAACAATAGAACAGAAGTGATGCCCTTGCTCTGAGAATGAGTGAGGGCATCGTTGTTTCTATTGCATTAATAGATCGTTTAGATTATAAATTGATCAGATTTTACTCTAATTACTATCCTGCCGGAGGCCTTCATCTTTGCCTTAAAGCAAAGACGAAGCAGAAAGTTCAAGGCTACTTTTAATCTTTATCCTCCATTTTCATAAAACCCAAATTCGGACGGGTGATCTCCTCGCATACTCGGAGCTTCCCGCTCTCATTAAGGTTTTATTTCAACTACGGACAAAGACCAAAAGAGGCCGTTCCACTTATGTCTCGTTAGTACTATAATAAAAGCTGCTTCGAAGCTTCGGCCTCGGCCGGTGAGCCGGAAAACAAGTGGTGACGGCGTTAAAAAATTACTGCTGTTTGAGGAGGTACGACGAGTTTCAGGAATTTTAGCCGGCACTACGTAGCTTTTCCGAGTGAAGCGGGCGCAGCCTTGAGTTTTTTGTTTACTTATTGTCTCAAGACAAAAAGTAAAATCCGCTCGATAGAGCAAATACCTTTTTCTATAGTATTGACATTAGTGATTTGGAATTACCAGAGCATAACTGTAATTCCCAAAAACTCTTAACTTTGCACCGCAATTTTTAAAACTTCACGCATAAGCAATGGAAAGAAGAGATGTGGAAATAATGGCGCCCGTAGGATCGTACGAATCGTTAATGGCAGCCATTCAGGGAGGAGCCGGATCGGTTTACTTTGGTGTTGAAAACCTTAACATGCGTTCGCGCTCGTCTAATAATTTTAATCTCGACGACCTGCGTAAAATTGTGCGTATTGCCACCGAAAATAAGGTAAAAACTTACCTTACCATGAACGTGGAAATTTTTGATGGCGAGTTGGATAAAATGCACGAAGTTATCGATGCCGCCAAAGAAGCAGGAGTTTCTGCAGTTATTGCAGCCGATATTTCAGTAATTCAGTACGCGCGTTCCATTAACCTTGAAGTGCATATTTCAACGCAGGTAAATATTACCAACATTGAAGCCGTAAAATTCTATTCAAATTTTGCCGACGTTGTGGTGCTGGCACGCGAAATGAATCTTGGCCGCGTTTGGGAAATAAGCGACCAGATTAAAAAGCAAAATATTACCGGCTCAAACGGCGAGTTGATGAAAATTGAAATGTTTGTGCACGGTGCGCTGTGTATGGCCACCAGCGGAAAGTGTTACCTGAGTTTACACGAAATGAACTCGTCGGCTAACCGCGGGGCTTGTTTGCAAACTTGCCGCCGGGCTTACACGGTTACCGATAAACAAACCGGTGCTGAACTGGAGATCGACAATGAGTACATCATGTCGCCCAAAGATTTGAAAACCATTCATTTTCTGAATAAAATACTCGATGCCGGAGTTTCGGTACTTAAAATCGAAGGACGCGCCCGTTCAGCCGAATACGTAAAAACTGTTGCTCAGTGTTACCGCGAGGCTGTTGACGCTTATTTCGACGAAGAGTTTACCGAAGAGAAAGTGGAAGACTGGAACAACCGTTTAACTACTGTTTTCAATCGCGGATTTTGGGATGGTTATTACCTTGGTCAGCGATTGGGCGAGTGGAGCAAAAATTACGGTTCAAGGGCCAGCAAACGCAAATTGTATATTGGCAAATGTACCAACTACTTCAAAAAAATTGGTGTGGCCGAATTTAAGCTCGAAACAAACAACCTGCAAGTTGGCGATGAGATTGTAGTTACCGGCCCAACAACAGGAGTTTATCAAAACACTGTAAGCGAAATTCGTTTCGATTTAAAACCCGTTGAAGAAGGCTTAAAAGGGCAACGAATCTCTGTGCCTATCGACGAAGTGATACGCCGCGCCGACAAACTTTACAAGATGGTTGATGCCTCGCAGGTAAAAGAAAGACGATAGATTTATTTTACATTGTTTCCTTTTTTGACAAAAACGGCTTAAATTAATGGCTGTAAGTCAAAGAGATGGATGTGAGAAGATTGATTTTCATCGGTGTTTTACTTGTGGCGGCCAGTTTTTCGGTTAATGCTCAGTTAATTGGATTTCGAGTGGCAGTCAATTCCGGCATGTTAATTTCCGAGTTTGGAACTTCCGATGTGCCACATCCCGATGCTTTGCTCGTTTCGCCACCTACCAGCAGCGAAAAATTTACACCACAATTATCGGCAGGTCTCGAGGGTGAAATTCTGTTCCAAGTTACCGAAAAAACTTACTTTGGTGTGGAGTTGGATTATTCACATCTGAAAGGTTTTAATGACGATCCGCCGGTTTTCAACTATTTTCTAACGCCTTATTATCAGTATTATCAGGATGAATTTTTTATTACTCCGCTGGAATACAACACGCGTTTGTTTAACCTGGCAGTTAACTACAAGTACTATTTTATGCCCGACAAAACCTTCTCGCCGTTTGTAAAACTTACCGGTGTTGTGGCATTTGTTCGAACGGATTTGACCTATCGCGAATTACCTGATCCGGATTTGGATTGGGATGTGCTGTATTCGAGAGGAACAAAAAACAGCGAGCAAGACAGCTGGCCGGCATTTCATGTAGGCGGAGGACTTGGTTTTGATTATGCCATAAGCGACCGTTTGTTGTTTGAAATTGATGGTACATGTACAGTGTTGAATTCCGGGATACTTGACGGTGTTCCGAATTTTACGTACGAGCAAAACGAAGGCGTTGATTTATTGCGCTATAACCGCCGTTTGTCGTTAACTGCCCAGATTAGTGCAGGTTTGGTTTACTTGCTTGAAATTGGCGACGGAAGAGGACGAGGCAGCGGCGGAAGGGTTGATCCGAATTTCCCATTCTACCGAAACAAAAATTAGGATAAGGTTGATATAAAAGTAAAGGAAGCGATGAATTTTCATCGCTTCCTTTTTTTGAAAGACAAACAACTAATTACCTTTTCAACTTTGTATTAATTTTTTCAATCAACCCCTTTAAGTCCTTTTAGGAATACAAAGTTGTTTAAACTTACGGGCACAAAACTTTATTGTTTCGAAATAAAGCAGGATTAACAAAAATTAATGGTAAATAACAATAGTTGAGGTAATTATACCGATGTTATTTTGCCTATAATGTTTTAAATACTTTCTCAAGAAGTGCTTTTGTGGCAATTACTCCATCACGCTCCGAAAGCTCGGTACCTTCAAATTCGATACCCACAAAACCTTTGTATCCTGCATCGTCAACAATTTTCATCAGGCGGTAATAATCCATGTTGGCTTCATCGCCGGCAGCATTAAACACATTGGTTTTGGCACTCACGCCTTTTGCATAAGGCATTAAAAGTTCAACACCTTTGTAGCGGTCGTATTCTTCGCCGGTGTCGCGGTTAATCATGAAGTTTCCGAAATCGGGCAATGTTCCCACGCGTTTGTGGTCAACCATTTTCATCACTCCCGAAAGCCATTCGCCGTTGCTCGAAAGTCCGCCATGGTTTTCAACAATAACATTGATTTTTTTGGTGTCGCCATATTCGCAAAGCATACGTAAACCGTCGGCAGCCAGTTTTTGTTGCTCTTCAAAAGTACCACGACTTCCGGCATTTACACGAATTGAATGACAGCCTAAAAAGGCAGCAGCATCAATCCACTTTTTATGATTTTCAACGGTTTTTTCACGTTCGGCTTTTTCCGGATGTCCCACCATTCCTTCGCCATCACACATAATCAGCACGTTGGTAACACCTTCGTTTTTTGCAATTTTCTTTAATTCGCCCAGGTATTTTTCATCCTTTGCTTTGTCTTTAAAAAACTGGTTTACATACTCCACTCCGTCAATTCCCAGTTCACGGGTAACTTTCGGAAAGTCGAGATTTGTCATTTCGTCGGCAAACAAAGCTTTATGGAATGACCATTCAGCCAGTGAAATCTGGTAACGCGATTTGGCACCGTTCATTGCAAATGCCGGCGAAACAAGCATTGTACCTGCCGTAGCAGCAGCTGTAGTTCTTAAAAAGTTCCTACGATTTGTTTTCATCATTTTATAAATTTAGTTGATATCAAGTAAGTTTTAAACTCTAAAATATATTCGTTTTATAAACAGGTAATAGCAAAGCAGCCATTCCAGTGTGAGAACACTTAAAGCGGTTATGAGGTTTATCAAAAATTCGGGAGTTTTAAACCAGCTCAGAAAACCATTGGTGAAAATGGCCACGAATCCGTTTAACCATTGTCCGCCAATTGTATTCGAAAAAAGGTAGATAAAAATGGAATTGGTACCAACAACCACAAAAGGAAAAATCCAGCTGTTGATCTTTTTTATGTCGATGAGCCAGTAGCTAAAAGCCAGTACCAGCAGTGCCCAGCCACCCGACGCCAAAACAAACGACGAGGTGGAGATACGTTTTATAATTGGGGTTACCGTAGTCCAGTCGAGCAAATAACCTAAAACTAAAATGATAGAACCGCCAATTACCAATCGTTTTACTTTTTCAGTCTGGCTTTTTCCCGATTGCAACAATTGTCCGGCAACAACGCCCCAAATAGTATGTGCCGCTGTAGGTATGCAGTTGATGGCCACCCAGCCGCCACCGTTGTTTATTTTTCCCATCAGCATCATGTCTACCCAACTTCCAAAATTATGGTCTTTTACAAAAGGTTGATTGTAGCCCTCGAGCGGGAAAGTTCTGTAAAGTACTTCGGTTAACAGTAATAATCCAATCGAAACAACAATTTGAGTTGACCATTTGTAGCGCATTAAAAAGTAAGCGATTAAAATGGTTATCGAAAGTTGCGATAAAACGTTCCACAACTCCCAAACCAGTTTTCGGTTGTAAACACAGTGCAGCCCAACACCAAATGCCAAAAGAATAATGCAGCGTTTTATAATATGCCGTGTGATTGTAGCTGTTGAGTCGCCACGTTTTTTTCGTTTGGCATAAGAAAAGGGCATTGCCACACCAACGATAAACATGAAAAAGGGCTGAATTAGATCCCAAAACCGTAAGCCGTTCCAGGGGTGATGATGAAATTGCAGAAAGACACTTTCGAAAATGGTTCCGTCAACCGGTGGTTCAACCAATACCGACCACAAATGTGTGCCTTCGGCAACTAACAAAAACATCGTAATTCCACGAAAAAAATCGAGCGACAAAAGCCGATCTTCAGAAAAGCGTTTACTTGACTTTAAGTTCATTAAGGTATTAGTTAGTTTGAACAAATGTAGCAATATTTCCATTTTGAGATCAGAATGAACATGTGTTCTACAAGCACTTGACTCAGAAGTGTAATTTGCCTACCTTGATGAGAAATTTAACAATTGACACAATGAATGAACAAGTGAATGAATATTTGGAAATGGCTTATGACCTGCTGATTACTTACGGATTAAAAGTAATTGCAGCCATCGTGGTTCTGATTCTGGGTTTGTGGGTTATAAAAATTATTACCCGGAGAACTACAAAAATTATGGAGAAACGCGATGTTAATGTTTCGGTTCGTGGTTTCTTAAAAAGTTTGATAAACATACTTTTAAAGGTGATGCTTTTGATCAGTATCGCCAAAATGGTAGGTATCGAAACCACATCGTTTATTGCGGTGCTGGGTGCTGCCGGACTGGCTGTTGGTATGGCCTTGCAGGGTACTTTATCGAATTTTGCCGGAGGTGTGATGATACTGGTGTTTAAGCCCTTTAAAGTGGGTGACCTTATCGTTTCGCAGGGGCATCTCGGAACCGTGAAGGAGATACATATTTTTGTTACCATTCTTCTGACACCGGAAAACAAGACCGTTATTTTGCCAAATGCCGCCGTGTCGAGCAACGACATTGTAAATTATACCACTGAAGGTTTGATAAGGGTGGATATGGATTTTGGAATTTCTTATGGATCCAATATTAAACAGGCCAAAGATGTGCTTTTGAAAATCATCGAAAGTCACCCGAAAGTGTTGAAAGATCCGGCACCTTTTGTTGGCGTAAAAGGCTTGGGCGACAGTTCAGTGAATCTGGCTGTTCGGCCTTATACATTGCCTGCCGATTACTGGGCTGTATATTTTGATGTGTACGAAGCTGGTAAAGTTGCACTTGATGAGGCTGGAATTACCATTCCTTTCCCACAAATGGATGTGCATTTAAACAAGCTCGAAAAATAGATTCAGACGATATATTGATAAAAAAACTCCGGGAAAATTCCCGGAGTTTTTTTATACGTATTTGTAGCGTTTTATATTTCGTTTTGGCGTTTTCTCAAACTCTTCATCAACCAACTCAATGCGGCTAACATGTTCGTAACGCGGTAACTCTGCATTGGCCTTTTTTTGGTTTTCGGCCATTATTGCCGGCAACTCTTTTTCATCAACATTATCGGTTTTCATTGCTTCAAAATCAGGGTAAACCAGTGCCACCAGTTTGTGATCCCGCTCAACAACCACGCACTCGGCAATGTAATTTTGATTGCAAAGTTTTGCCTCAATTTCTTCGGGATAAATATTTTGCCCCGACGGGCCAAGCAGCATATTTTTCGAGCGGCCACGGATATAAATAAACTTGTTCTCGTCGGTTACACCAAGGTCGCCGGTTTTTAGCCAGCCATCTTCGGTGAGCACCGCTTTTGTCTCCTTATCGTTTTTGTAATAACCCAACATTACATTTTCTCCTTTTACCTGAATTTCGCCAACCACGTTGTACGGATCTTCCGAATCGATGCGAACTTCCATGCGGTCGACAAGCGTTCCGGCCGATGATGGCATTGTTTTATCCCACGCTTCGTAACTAATCAGCGGGCCACATTCGGTCATCCCGTAGCCAATGGTAAACGGAAAATTTATGCGTTTAAAGAATGCTTCAACATCGGCACTCAGCGGTGCTCCGCCAATCACGATTTCGAAGAATCGTCCGCCAAATGTTTCAACCATTGTTGTTCTGATCTTTTTCAGAATGATATTCGAAATGATCGGCACTTTCAGCATAAATTTTACCGATGGTTTTTCGATGGCAGGCAGAATACGTTTTTTGTAGATTTTCTCAATTACCAGCGGAACCGATAAAATGAGGTGTGGTTTTATTTCGCCAAAAGCTTTTGTGATAACTGCCGGCGATGGCATTTTGCTCAAAAAGGTAATGTGGCATCCTTTACTTATCGGGAATAAAAATTCGAAAAGAAGTCCGTAAACGTGTGCCATTGGAAGGAACGAAACAATTTTATTTCCGGCTGTTAATGGCATGTGTTCCTGTGCAAAAATTACGTTCGAAAGCAGGCTTCGTTCGGGTATCATTACACCTTTCGTAAAGCCCGAAGTGCCCGATGTATAAGAGATAATACACATTTCTTCGGACTCCCATTCTTCAAAAACAAAAGCCTCTTTGCTTAACTTATTTTCCTTGTAATACTGAAATCCGTCGTTGAGTTTGTACTGTATATTTTCATCTTTTGCGGCATATAAACTAAAATCTTCGAGTTTAATTATTGCCTGCAGTTTTTCGGAGAATTCGAGATCAACCTTTTCCAAAAGTGCGTTGGCTCCAATAATCAGTTTCGATTCGGAGTGGTTGATAATGTGGTTTGTATCGCTCTTATTAAAATCGGGCAGGATTGGAACAATTACCAGTCCGGCAGAAATGGCCGACAAAAAAGTGGCTGCCCAATGCGATGAGTTTCTGCCCAAAACAGCAATTTTATCGCCGCGTTGCAAGCCGGCAAGTTGATAAAATAGGTGCAGCGATTTTATGGTTCCGGCAATGTCTTTATAGGTGTAATCTCCGCCTTCAAAATCGGAAAAAGCCAGTTCCTCCCAGTTTTCATGAAAAGCAGTAGTAAATAGTTTTGCTAATGTTTGATCACGCATTTCGAGCAGTTTAATATTTAACTTTTAAAAATACCATATTTCGCATTAAAACAAATTGTTTGCGCGTAAATATGGATGCTGTTGGAGGAGAAACCAATAATTAACTGAAATGTTTGGAATTGAGGCATAAAAAAAGCCAACCCTAAAGGAGTGGGTTGGCTTTGTATTCCTTGTTTTGTTTTTTTCTTGATCTAACCATTAGTTTGCTTTCAGGGACAGTGAAGGACAGTTTGTGTTTGTTATAGTTAAAACCGCGGTGCTTTAACTTTAATCAAGCTTGAACAAGGAACCGAATGTGAGGAGATAAATTCTTCTTGTTTCTATTTATTAAGTATGAAAAGAACTATTTCTTAATTGTGATACAATATTAGGCAAATGATGTGAAATAAAATTTGGTAATTTATAAACGGTAGGTTCTGGCGAATAAGCGGTAGGTTTTAGCGAATAAGTGGTTTTTTGGGCATTATTCAACTATTGGAACCAAAAGTGTAATTTTTGCACCCGGATTTGTCTCGCCGGGGGAGAGTTCTTCGTAACTCAGTTGCGTTTTTACCTGGTATTTTTCGCCAATTAGCTGAATCCGTTTTTGCGTAAGGTTCGATGCCATGTTCAGGTGGCTTTTGTTTTTCGAGAATGCTTTTGATTTCTCGAAACCAATGCCGTTGTCTTCAATTACAATGCGGATACTTTTTTCATTTACGTAGTTAAAACGGATGGTAATTTTTCCTTTGTCCGAAAGTTGCGAAACACCGTGCCAAATGGCGTTTTCAACAAAGGGTTGAACAATCATCGACGGAATAAAATAATCGTCTTGTTCCAACTGCTCGTCTATAAGAACGCTAAAATCAAAATGGTTTTCCATTCTGAATTGTTCCAGCTCAATGTAGTTTCTCAAACGTTCCACTTCATCATCCAGCAAGACAGAGTTCGATTTAATCGAATTCATGGTTTGCCTGATCAGTCGCGCAAAACGTGAAAGATAAGCACCGGCTTCTTCCGATTTATTTTGAAGAAGAAATTTCTGAATCGATCCCAGCGAATTGAAAATAAAATGAGGATTCATCATCGATTGTAAAGCCCGGTTTTCGAGGGTAACCAACTGGTTGTCTTTTTCGCGCTCACGAAGTTGTCGGCGGTAGTAGCCTCTAACTATCAGAAATCCCAAAAACAACAGGATGAGTAGTGCCCCGATTTTTGTAATTAAACGTTGAAAGAAAGTAGGAACGACAGTAATCGGAAGTTCGATTACTTCGCTGTAAGGCTCCATATTTTTTCTCGATTTTAGCTTAAACGTGTAGTGGCCAGGTTTTAGGTTAAAATACACCACCTGTTTTTCGGAACCGGTAATCCAATCGTTGTTTACACCTTCGAGCATGTAGGCGTAGTTTGATGCTGATGAGGAGAAATTAAGACTCGAAAATTCAATATTTAAACGGTCTTTACTTTTGTATGCAATTTCTCTTTCGGCCAGATCGATCTCATTCTCGTCGACTGTAACTTTCGAAAAATAAGGTTTTGTAGGTATCAAAACGGCATTAACACATTCGCTTACCGGAATTAATGTTAGGCCGTCGTCGGAAGCAACATACAAAACTTCGTTTTGGCAATACAGGTCGTTAATATTGTTGAAAGCGATGTTCAGGCGGTTAAGCACTGCAGGTTCGCCATGGATTATTGCTGAAGGATTGGTAATGAAATAAACCGTTTGCTGATTAAACAGAAAAAGCGTTTTGTCGTAGTAAATCATATCCTTTATTTTTAGACTGATATGATCTTCAAGATTGTCGATAAGTTGGTAAGTACTATCGTTATGTACTAAAAAGAGTTCCGATTTATCGGCTTCTTCAATCTGTAAAATCTCGCTGCTTGAGTCGATTGTAATGTTCGAAGCGATCCATTTCCCGTTGAATGCGCTGTAAATTGAATCGTCGGAAATACGGCCACCTGAAACCACATGGTTTGTGTTTCCATTTACAATTAAATCGTTTTTGTAATTCAGAAATATATTGCGTATTCGGCCCCAGTCGGTATAGGGAATGCGAAATTGCGGGTAGTTGTCTCTCAACTCGCGAAAGAATAAATTGTCGTTTAAATAAAAACTCACCCTCGATTCGGAAGGATCGACTACCGGTTTCCTCACATGGATATTCGACTTGTTTAAATCATCGTATTTTATGGTGTTGCTTCGCGTATCTATTCTAAGGTTCTTGTAAATGTATAAGGGCGTACTTATGCCGCTTATCAGCAATGTGTTATCGCTTACTTGGGTAATTTCGTCGAGAATGTATTCGCCAACATCGATTTTCTTATCGAAGAGTTTTCCATCTTTAAAAATATATATTGACTCGCCATTGGTCAGCCACAAAAAATCATCGTTCGATGGGGCAATTGCTCTTACTCCCTTTTCTTCAAACTGTTCGGCCTCAATTGTTTGGTATTTTAGTATGCCGTCGTTTATTTTTAAAACACCGTAGGTAGTTGAGCTTGTCCATAAATTGTTTTGAGCATCGAGCACCAGGTTTTGAATTTTATTCATCGCATGATGAAAGATCAGGCTGTCGTTTTTAAAACAATACAGTCCGTTGTCGAATGTCGACACCCACAACAATTCATCCTTAATAAGCATGTCGTTTACTACCTGCGCATCAATGTGTACAAAGTTTCTCGAAACCAGTCGCGAGCCTTGAAACAGATGAATATTTCCATCCATATCGCACACGTAGGTAACTCCTTCGGGCGATGTGGTAACACGGGTAACGTTAAAATCAAGCGGATGAGTTTCTATTATTTCATCAACAGTACGTTTTTCAACTATCCGGTTACTGTCCCAAAAAAGGAGGTTGTCGTTTGTGTTTCGGGTGATATTAAAAATAACAGCCCCGTTTAAACTCGACGGTAAATAATCGATAAAAGTGTTGCCTTTTACAACTGAAACTTCTCCGGTGCCATTAAAGAAGTATATGGTTGAGTCTTTATCCTGATACAGATCGTGATAATAAAAATTGGTTCTTACTTCACTCAGGAAGGGGGCATTTTTCTCATTAAAAACCTTGTTCTTATAAATATAGTTAACCGAACCATCAATATTCAGGCACCAAATCCGGCCCTCCAAATCTTCTTTCATACGAACGACGCGATTGTAGCTCATCCCGTCTTTGGTAGTGTACCGAACGTAGCTTGTCCCGTCGAAACGAACAACGCCGGCAGAAGTACCAAACCACATAAAATCATTCTTATCCTGCAATACACAAAACACCTTGTTGGTGGGCAATCCATCGGCAATTGTATAGTTTGTTATAAACGGATTTTGTCCGCAAACAAGCTGAGTGATGAATAAAATAAGTGCAGGTATTAACAGGAATTTTTTCACTATTCAATTGAT
Source organism: uncultured Draconibacterium sp. (assembly GCF_913060805.1). GTDB lineage: Bacteria > Bacteroidota > Bacteroidia > Bacteroidales > Prolixibacteraceae > Draconibacterium. The sequence goes on along the minus strand of NZ_CAJXTC010000020.1, from coordinate 29,015 downwards.
TTGGAATATTTTGAAACAGCTTCCTTGAACTCGGTGTATTTTCTGCGCGAAATGGCCAGTTCTGTTTGGTCGTCCATTACGGCGTAGTTGCCTTCGAAACTCGAAAAACCACGGAGGTAATTTAGATTTATCAACGTGGATTTATGAATGCGCACAAAGTAGGAAGGATCGAGAATTTTTTCAATGTCTCCTACCGGTTTACTCGACACTACTTTGTCCAAATCCGATAAATGAATTACGGAATAAGCGCCATCGGCTTCAATATACCTGATCTTGTCTACTTCAATTATTTTAAAACCAAATTTTTCGATTACCGTTATTTTGGGGGCATAAACAAATCCGTCGTTCGCTTGCTCGGTTAGATTGTTCAACGATTCGCCATATGTTTTTTGAATGTCCTGGTTTTGCTTGCGAAGATCGAGGTGCGATGTTGCTTTGATTACTGCTTCTTTCAACTCCTCCGGATCGATGGGTTTTAGCAGGTAATCAATTGCGTTTGTTTTAATGGCTCGCAAGGCATATTCTTCGTAGGCTGTGGTAAAAATAATAGCGTAATCTTCTTTCGGAATACTGGCCAAAAAATCGAATCCATTCTCTCCGGGCATCGAAATATCGAGGAAGATTAATTGCACATCCCACTGATTTAACAAATCGCGTCCCTGGCTGGCCGAACCGGCCGTGTCGCAGATGTTAATATTCGGACAATTGCGCTGAAGTAAGATCTTTAAAGCCTCCTGCACATTCTTTTCGTCGTCGATAATTATGGCGTTGTATTTAGTCATTACTAACAAAGATAGGATTAATTGTAAAAAATATTTTGTTTTTATATAAGCGGTAGGTTCTGGCAAATAAGCGGTAGGTTCTGGCGAATAAACGGTAATTTTTACTCTTTTCGAATCGCCCGGTTTGAGCCCGTTTTCGACGATTTTAGCAGTTAACATGACATTAACACGGGTATAACTACCTGATAATAAAAGACAAAAAGGTCTTTAACAATTAGTTAACGTGATCGAATTAAACTTTATCCATATATTGCTGTCATAGAACTGAAAACAATTAAATAATAGCAAGTTATGAAACGATTAAACAAAATTCTTTTAACAGTTGCTCTTGCACTAAGTGCAGGAGCCGTAATGGCGACAGGAAATCTAAGTGTAAACATTTCGGAAGGCGAAGGTGCTGAAGCACACGTTCGTGTTACCAACGCGGTAGAAAGCCAATTTGAAATGGAAATCCGCAACAGTAGCAACGACCTTATTTATTACAAACAAATTCAGCAACCGCTAACGCTGGTTTTGAATACGTATGATTTTTCGAAATTAAGTAACGGCGAATACACTTTCTCGGTAAAACTTGATAACGAGAAAAATGTAACTACGTTGGCCGTAAAAAACGGCGATGTAAAAGTTATCGACCAAATGAAACAGGTAGATCCTTATTTCGGAATGAACAATGATCAATTGAATATCTCATACCTGAATCATGGTGCTGGTGATGTTACATTATATGTGTACGATGAAAAAAGTAACAGTCTGGTTCACGAAGATGTGTTGGGATCGGAGTTTGCAGTTAACCACGCCATCGATCTTTCGAAACTTGACAATGGCAGCTACGAAGCTGTATTGGTAAGTAAGCATGGTGTTTATGAATATGAAATAACTCTCAATTAATATTTTTCGTAAGTTTAGGTAGTTAAATTAGTTAGTTTTGGTAAAGCGAATCCACGGATTCGCTTTTTTTTGTGCTAAAATATGAGCCAAAGAAATGGTCTCTGTTGTATTTTTTTGCAGAAATGAGCTGCTTTTATCATTGACCAAATCTAATTTCTTAACTGCAAGCCTCTGAATTACTTTTTGTTTGCTCAGGCATCAATCCAATGCTTTCTTCGTCATATTTAGGTTTTAACAACACATTAACATCATTCGGAAAAGGTTGTTATTATTGATGTTTGAATCTGTTTACTTGCCATTTGTTTAAGATATGCCCGAAAAGAATAAACAAAACAAGGTCTTGATTCCTTTCACTTATAGAAAACAAGAAAGAACAGAAAATTAAAAATTAGAATCATGAAAACATTATTTGTAGGACTTTTTGCAATGCTTGTAGCAAGCGTTGCAATGGCAACAGGAAACTTAAGAGTAAACATGGAGGCTGGTGAAGCTGACGCAACAGTGGTGGAGATTTCAACAGGCGAAATGCAACATTTCGAAATTGAATTAACCGATGAATACGGAAACAGTATTTATCAGATGGAAACAGAAATTCCAAGAGCTGAACTGGAGAAACGTTACGACTTTTCGGATCTTGACAATGGAACATACTGGTATTATGTGAGAACAGGTGATGAGGAAATTAGTAAGCAGTTGTCAATTAATTACGGCGAAGTTGAAGTAGAAGATGTACGAAAAACGGTTGATCCTTATTTTCACAGGGAAGGCGACCTAATTAAATTATCGTATTTGAACTTTGAAAATGAAGACATTAAATTGTACGTATACGAGAATCGAACATTATTAGAAGAAGTTGCCTTAGGTAAAGATTTTAAGATACATAAAGCCATCGATTTGTCGGATCTGAATTCCGGTGTTTACGATGTAGTTTTAACCAACAAAATGAATATCTACGAGCATAGTGTAGTAATTGATTAAGGCGCGTTTTAAGAGAAAAGGTTGAAGGCGGATTCCTGCACGGGAGTCCGCCTTTTTTATGCACAATAAAAGCCGGCCCCAAACGGAACCGGCTTCAACTTTCTTATTCATCGTATGACTCAAAGTCATACGATGAATTGTTGTGTTATTTAATAAGTTCTGCTTCTTTCAGTAACTCGCAATAATTTAAAACATCTTGCAAATCCGAAACTTCTTTGTGTTGGGTATCCAGCATCTTTTTAATATCTAAAGCGCTGTTTTTTCCGTTAATCAAAGTACAAAGTTCGGTAGTGGATGCAATGTTTTTGTAAGGATATTTTTCCTGAACATCTTTTGGTAATTGACGCACCGCACCTTCAACACGGAAAGCACCAACCTGTATTTTCTCCGAAGGAACAGGAATAAATTCGCTGGCTTCTTTTTCCAGTTTTGTAAGCTTGTACGACGGAAATTTTACGCCAAGTTTTGAGGCTGTCAGTTCAATTTGATTATCCAGAATTACCGAGTTGGCATCAAAAAGCTGCTTTGTTGATGCAGACAGTGTTTCCAATTGCGATGCCAACATTTTACTATCCGGAGCCAGTTCTGTAACCGATTGAAGTGTTGCTAGCTCGCTATTGGAAGTTGTTTCCAGATAAGCTTTAACTTTTTTGCAGGTGGTTTCAAACGACTCCGCATCGGCATATCTTAATTCATCTAAAGCACGACCCAGTTCAATACCCATTCTTTTCGATCCGTAAGTAAATGAAGTTTCTGCAATCGACCCGGCCATTTCTTCGTCGGCAGAGGCGATGTTATAAGCGCCTGCTGCAGCAATAACCGCAGCGCGTCTCATTTGTGTAGCATCAAGTTTATCCGGAGTATCCTGCGAGGTGTGGTAGTACATATCGGGCCAGGTAATCAGCATAACTCCCGGCACATGTGTGGTCCAGTTATTAAATACTTCGTGGTCGGATGAACCGTAATGTTGCTCGATCTGGTAATAAAAGGCATCATCGGTTCCACTCGGCGCGATAATCTGGTTCGCAATTCTTTTGTTTCTCCGGTTGGCAAGAATTTCGCGGTTTGCTTCGCCCATGTACACAAAGTAATTTTCCATCACATCATTAATATAGTGCGGATTCCCAAATGTGGTGCGCATCATACTAAAAAACGAATTGTTGCTTTTCAGGTGCAGTCCAACCATGTCGAGGTTAATGTTACAAAGCGTTTGTTCCATAATATCGGCATGGGCGCTCACCCATGGAATTGTTCCCGAGAATTCAGGCACCCAGATAAAACGAATACTTCTTTTGGGTTGTGGAACGCGGCCGTCAGCAACCAACTGGTTGATAATACGCGCCACTTCGAGAATGGCAGCACCACCCGAAACGTTGTCGTTGGCTCCCTGTTTGGTATATCCTTCGAAAATATGTGCGGAAAGAATAACTTCGCCGGCATCTGGATCGCTGCCCGGAATAACACAGGTTGGCACCTGTAAATCGTAAGGCAACATTTGCGACTCGACAACGGCATGCACTTTAATTTTTTCGCCACGAATCAGGCGGTCGCGTAATTTGTAACCTTCACGTGGTGTGAGGTAAAAACCAAAAGTGGCGTTTTCGCCTCTGATTCCACTGGCGGGAATGGCAAGCGGAGCAGTAAGTTCGCGGCTCGAGCCAAAGGCAACAACACCAAGTGCACCTTTTTCAATAGCTGTGTTGTGAACTCTGCTCACCATTCCGGATGTTACTACAATTTTGTCTTTTACATCCAATCCTTCAAAGTCGTTTTCCAGGCCTTCTTCCACCCAAATTAATTCGGCAGTTACATCGGTTGGTTTGCTTCCTTCCGCTAGCGAAAGGGCAATATCTTTATAATCGGCCAGTTTTATTCTGCCCGGCTCAACTTCCCATAATTCTCCTTTTATTCCGTCCCAGGTTTCGCCGCCGTCGAAACGTTCTATTTTGGCACCGGCTATTCCGTATTCATTTAGTTTGTCTAGTACGTATTTGCCTTCACGGAAGTAGGCTGAACCATATTCACTTACAGGTCGGTTACGCTGATAACCCACCATTTCAATTACATGGTTTATTGCGGTTTCGCCTGATGATTCTCCTATAATTTCATCCATCACTTCAGGAGGCAGCAAAGTGTATTGGTAAAACGGTGTGTATTGTGCAACTGCACTGGTAACACTGAATAGAAATAGTAAAATAAAAGAGAGATTTTTCTTCATGTTGATGATTTTAGTTTTTGACTTAATTGTGTTGGTAAAAGTAGCATAATTTCATTTTTGTGAGCTGATTGATGTCATATTTGCAATACAATGTTTTCCCTTGTAATAAAACGTTTGCTATTATTTGCATTTTGCAACATTTTGTGTACTGTTGCTATAATCGAATCCGTACGGGATTCTTTTTTTGGATTGCGGTTGTTGTTACTATAATCAAACTCGTAACAAGTTTTAAATTATTTGAACGAATTAGAATACGCAGAAAAAGAACGCAGTAAGCGTTCGATTTTAATAGCAACATTGTAAGATGTTGCAAATACAACCCGGTACGGGTTGGATATTTTATCTACAGTTTTGTACCTTTAAAAGAAAAATGTCACCAGGCACCTACACCCAAATCTATCTACAATTTGTTTTTGCAGTCAAATTTCGCGAGGCTTTAATTCAACCCAATCATCAGAAAGAAGTCTTCCCGTTTATTGCAGGCTTGATTGATTCGATGGGACACAAAAGTTACGCTGTTAATGGAATGCCCGACCATGTTCATGTTTTTATGAGCTTTAATCCGAAACATTCACCATCGGAAACGATTAAAGAGATAAAACGTGCATCGTCGAATTTTATAAACGAAAAGAATTGGTTTCCGGGCAAGTTTCAATGGCAGGCGGGTTATGGTTGTTTTTCGTACAGCAAATCGCAGATTGACAGGGTCGTGAATTATATTCTGAATCAGAAGGAACATCACCGGAAGAAATCATTTCGGGAGGAATATCTTGATTTCCTGGAGAAATTTGAGGTGGATTTTGATACCAGTTACCTGTTTGAATTTTTTGATTAGCCGGTGGTTTATCAAACCCGTACCGGGTTTTGGTTTTCCTATTCACATATTTGGTATTGTTACTATAATCGAATCCGTACCGGATTCTTTTTTTTGATTGATATTCTTGCTACTAAAATCAAACTCGTACCGAGTTTAATCATTTGGTTTAAATTAACGAAAGAAAAGAACGCAGAATGCGTTCGATTATAATAGCAACATTGTAAAATGTTGCAAACACAACCCGGTGCGGGTTGGATATTTCAGGCAAAATAAAAGCCGGTCCCAAACGGAACCGGCTTTATATCTTAACGGGTTGGGAGGTTTGTAACCTCCTGTGCTCGCGGTTGAAAACCGCGAATCCCTTAGTCTTCTTTATAAGCTTCGATCAAAATCTCAAGGATTTTTTTACCTGCACCTGCAACGCTGGTACCAGGGCCAAAAATTGCAACTGCACCTGCATCGTACAAGTATTGGTAATCCTGGTGAGGAATTACACCACCGCAAATAACCATGATGTCTTCTCTACCCAGTTTTTTCAGCTCCTCGATAATCGCAGGAACCAGTGTTTTATGACCTGCTGCCAGTGAAGAAACACCTACAACATGCACGTCGTTTTCAACGGCTTGTTTAGCGCTTTCTTCCGGAGTCTGGAATAATGGTCCCATATCAACGTCGAAACCAAGGTCGGCATAACCGGTAGCAACAACTTTTGCACCACGGTCGTGACCATCCTGACCCATTTTAGCGATCATAATACGTGGCTGGCGACCTTCCATTTCTGCAAATTTCTTAGCCAGCTCCTGAGCTTCCTGGAACTCAGACTTGTCTTGTGCTTCTGCTTTATACACGCCTTCAATAGTTCTGATTACTGCTTTGTAACGTCCTGCAATTTTCTCGCAAGCATCTGAAATTTCACCTAACGAAGCACGTTTTTTAGCGGCTTCAACCGACAAGGCCAATAAGTTGCCTTCGCCTGTTTCGGCAGCTTTTGTAATTGCTGCCAACGCTTTTTGTACGTCTTCTTCGTTACGCTCAGCACGCAGTTTTTCCAAACGCTCGATTTGCGATTTACGAACTGCAGTGTTATCGATATCCAGAATGTCGATCGGATCTTCTTTCTCTAAACGGTATTTGTTGATACCTACAATTGTTTGCGATCCACCATCGATACGTCCTTGTGCACGTGCTGCAGCTTCTTCAATACGCATTTTTGGTACACCGGTTTCAATCGCTTTGGCCATACCTCCAAGTTTCTCAACTTCTTCGATATGTGCCCATGCTTTTTGTGCCAGCTCGTGTGTTAACGCCTCAACGTAGTACGAACCTGCCCATGGATCGGCTGAACGACAAATTTCAGTTTCCTGTTGGATGTACAACTGAGTGTTACGTGCAATACGTGCCGAGAAGTCGGTTGGCAATGCAATCGCTTCATCAAGCGCGTTAGTGTGCAAACTTTGAGTTCCACCCAATGTTGAAGCCATTGCTTCAATAGCAGTACGGCCAACGTTGTTAAACGGATCCTGCTCAGTTAACGACCAACCTGAAGTTTGCGAGTGTGTACGCAATGCCATCGATTTTGGGTTTTTCGGGTTAAATTGTTTAACCAGTTTTGCCCAAATCATACGTGCAGCACGCATTTTTGCAATCTCCATAAAGTGGTTCATACCAATTGCCCAGAAGAACGACAAACGTGGCGCAAAAGCATCGATATCTAAACCGGCTTTAACACCTGTACGTAAGTAATCCAAACCGTCGGCAAGTGTGTATGCCATTTCAATGTCGGCAGTTGCACCGGCTTCCTGCATATGGTAACCCGAAATTGAGATCGAGTTAAACTTCGGCATATTTTGAGAAGTGAATTCAAAAATGTCGGCAATAATTTTCATCGAGAACTCAGGTGGGTAAATGTATGTGTTACGCACCATAAATTCTTTCAGAATATCGTTCTGAATTGTTCCTGAAAGTTGCTCCAAAGTAGCGCCTTGTTCCAATCCTGTAACAATATAGAATGCCAATACAGGAAGAACCGCGCCGTTCATGGTCATCGATACCGACATCTTATCCAAAGGAATCTGATCGAAAAGGATCTTCATATCCAGGATTGAGTCGATAGCAACACCTGCTTTACCAACGTCTCCAACCACACGTTCGTGATCTGAGTCGTATCCGCGGTGTGTTGCCAGGTCGAATGCCACTGACAAACCTTTCTGACCGGCCGCAAGGTTACGACGGTAGAATGCGTTTGATTCTTCGGCAGTTGAGAAACCAGCGTACTGACGGATGGTCCAGGGACGCATAGCGTACATTGCCGAGTAAGGTCCGCGAAGGTAAGGTGCCAAACCTGCTGCATAGTTCAGGTGCTCCATTCCTTCAAGGTCTTCTTTGGTGTAAACCGGTTTAACAGGAATCTGCTCCGGTGTTACCCAGTCTTTTTTGATGTTATTTTTTGCAGTCCAGTCAGCCAGGTCTTTCTGTGCCGCCGCTGCTTTGATATTTATATCTTTAAAATTCGGTTTCATTTTAACTTGATTTTAGATACTGGATTCTTGATTCTGGATCCTTGATTCTGAATATCCAGAATCGAGGATCTAACATCCAGGATCTTGATTTAGATACCTAGCTTTGTTTGATACGCTTTAAGTTCCTCAAGAATGTTGCTTTTTACATGAACGAAGTTGGTAATTCCTTTTGCTTTCAACTCGTCTGCACAGGCAGGAGCTCCGGCAACAACCAAAATTTCTTCATCCAATTGCTCTGCTACTGCAGGAACAATTTCAGCATACTCATCATCCGAACTACAAACTACAACAATGTCGGCGCCTGCTGCTTTTGCTGCGGCAACACCTTCTTCAACTGTTGCGAATCCGTTATTATCCTGCACATCGAAACCGGCAACTGCAAAGAAATTACAGCTGAACTGTGCACGTGCCTTACGGAAAGTAAGGTTACCAATGGTAAGCATAAATGCCAGCGGGCGTTTGTTCTCACGAGCGTACATATCGGTTGTGTAACGCAATGTCTCAAATGGTTGAGCACCGCGGTAAGGTTTCAGTGTTTCCACTTCAGCACCTTCTTCAGTCAGGTCAACTGCTTCGAACAACGAACCGTCGAAATCAGCTTTCATGTTTTCAGTGAAGTTAGGGAACTGGTTGGTTCCTAATAGGTTTTCGCGACGCTGAGCGATTTTTTTATCACGATCAGCAGCCATTGCTTTAACCTCTGCCTGAACAAATCCTTCTTTGAAAGCAGCAATGAAACCACCTTTTTCCTGAACAGCAAGGAAAAGTTCCCAAGCTTGATCGGCCAACGCTTCAGTAAGTGTTTCAATGTAGTACGAACCTGCTGAAGGATCGGCAATCTTATCAAAATGCGATTCTTCTTTTAACAGGATCTGCTGGTTACGAGCGATACGCTCCGAGAACGGAGTAGTTTCTTCGTAAATAGCGTTAAAAGGAAGTACAGTAACCGAGTGTGCACCACCTAAAGTGGCTGACATAGCTTCGGTTTGAGTACGCAGCATGTTTACATACGGATCGTAAACCGTTTTGTTGAAACGGTTGGTTTCGCTGTGAACGATCATTTTTGCCGAACACTTGCACTCCGGTCCGTAAGCTTCAACAATTTTCGACCATAAAAGTCGGCCGGCACGCAACTTGGCTATTTCCATGAAATAGTTGTTGCTGATACCCATGTTGAATTTAATCGCTTTAGCTGCATCGTCAACACTAACACCGGCTTCGGTTAATTGTGTTAAGTACTCAGCTCCTTGTGCCAGCGCGAACGCCAACTCCTGAGCGATAGATGATCCGCTGTTTGCGAAGAATTTTCCGTGAACGCCAATTACGCGGAAATTCTTAACGGCTTTTGCCGCCTCAACAGCCGGAACCAGTTTTGCTACTGCATCTTCTTCAATTTTACCTTTTAACACGAAAGTACCAATAGGATCGAGCGATGCCGAAGCGATCACTTTATCGTTATCCCACTTGCCTTCTGTTACGTAAGCTGCAAAAGCTTCTGCGCAGTTGTTGTTATCGCAAGGGCAAACCAGGTTAATTTCGGCTGCTTCCAGACAAATGTCTTTTAACAACACACCCAGGCTTTCCTTGGTAACCGAACCACACTCGCTGAAAAGGAATCCCAAAGAGGTGATACCTTTTCCAAGCACTTCTAAAGCTTTTTTGTTAGCTTCTTCAAAATCGGTAACAAAGATGTTTTGACGAATGAACCAATCGTTGTTGGTTTTATTGTTTCCCCGCACATATGGAAATTCTCCCGGTAAGCTTTCCAGGTAGTCTTTTCCTGCAAGGTTTTCCTGACGGTAATACGGGCGTACTTTGAATCCCTCGTAAGTTTTCCAAACGAGAGAGCGCTCGTAGTCTTTGCCTTTTAAATCGGCATTAATTTTTGCTTCCCACTCTTCCGTTGTGATGGGTGCAAAATCGGTGAACAGTTTTTGCTCTTTATCTGCCATGTTGAAAATTGTTATTGAAAATCGAGTGGCAAAATTAGGGGTTTTAAATGTACGCACCTCAGAATCACTATGCTTTTTGACTAATGTTAACAAAAATCATATTAATCATGGGCTCAAATTAATGTTGAGGTAAGACTGGGAGAAATTGGGATAAAAAGGTCTTGTTTTTGCCGGGCTTAAATTGTTCAAAAAGCCTGATTTTTGGCACTTTTTTCAAAGGAATACCTGATTCCCCACAAATGTCGCAGATTAAGATTTTCGTATTCGAAATAGTATTCCGGCGCAAGTTCAATTACAAGCGAAAGTTGTTTAAACGATTGTATCGGGAAAATTTCCAAGGAAAGAGGGGCGGAAATAAAGGCATCTTCTCCTGATTCGGGAATTAGTCCAAATCCTAAGCCAACAGAAAACTGATGGTAGGGTTGTGGCACAAATTTATAGCTTCCGCTGAGTTCGATGCTGGTGTTCTCAAGCTGACCTTGATTGGTAAATACTTTTATTTCTCCGGCAAACAGATCGTTAAAAGGCGCGGAAACTCCAAGGGCGTAAATTGAGTAGCTGGTAACTTTTAGCTGGCTAAAACATGACAACGAAAAAAGAATAAAGGCTAATGTGATAAAGGTTTTAACGGATTTCATAGTAAATATTTTAAGTTGAATGATATGTCTGGGATGTACCAGAGGTTTATTATTATGTTCCGTAAAGGTATGATTTGTAACTAAAAAAGCCAGAAAAACTTTATCGTAATTGAGTTTGTAGTGTCTATCAAAAAGATAGGTTTTCATTCTTAATCTTGTTCATTTTCGAACAAGTAAAATAGCATTTACCCCAGAATATTAATTGAGCTTTCTCCCTTTATATTTTCGTGAATTTGAAAATTAACAAAAATTAACAAAACTATTTAAGTGTCAGAAAATGAGGGGTTATGCGCGTATTAAAAACCAAAGTGTTTAATGAGTAAGAAAAAAAGATAAACAAAAAAGTGTTTAAGATTGTCTTATTGGTAGTTAAACAAAATGAAAACAAGAAAACAATTTCAGAGAACAAAAACAGAAACATTTTTTAATCCATTTTAAACTAGAATTATGAAAACGATTGAATTTTTTAAGAAGACAAAAATCCGGTTTAGTTTACTACCGGTTTTATTATTGGTTTTGGCTATAGGTTTTACTTCGTGCGATGACGACGATGATGATCCGATGCCGGATCCTGAGATGGAACAAACTATTGTAGACGTGGCTGCCGAGGCAGGTTCGTTTAACGTGTTAATTCAGGCAGCGCAAAAAGCCGGTCTGGCTGATTTTTTAAGTACCGAGCAAAACATTACCGTTTTTGCACCAACCGATGATGCTTTTGCAGCTTTATTGACCGACCTGGGTGCAAGTAGTCTTGATGATTTGGATGCAGCTACATTAGCAGCAGTTTTAAAGTATCATGTTGTTGGCGATTTGGCATATTCGAACAACCTTATGTCGGGAGCAGTGGCAACTTTAAATACCGACTCACCGGACGAAACTCCACTTTCATTATTGGTAAATGTTGATGGCGGAGTAATGATTAACGATGCCAATGTAACCGCAGCCGATGTAATGGCCTCGAACGGGGTAATCCATGTAATCGACAAAGTGCTATTGCCACCAACCGTAGTTGATCTGGCTACCTATTCAGATAATTTCTCATCGTTGGTAAGCGCCGTTGTGAAAGCCGATTTGGCAGGAGCATTAAGTGCCGACGGGCCTTTTACCGTGTTTGCACCAACAAACGATGCTTTTGCAGCACTTTTTGCAGCACTCGAGATTTCTGGTTTGGATGATGTTTCGGTAGAAGATCTGACATCAATATTAACTTATCATGTAGTTGGCGACAATGTATTGTCAACCGAACTTTCGACCGGATCTGTTGCTGCAATTTCGGGAGATGAATTTGAAGTTGCCATTGACGGAGATGTGACGCTTAACGGAACAATTAAAGTGGTTGCTACCGATATACAGGGAACAAATGGTGTAATTCATGTAATTGATGCTGTTTTGGTTCCTGAAACGCAAATGTCGAATACCATAGCTGATATTGCTGTGGCAAATTCGGAGTTTTCGATTCTGGTTGAAGCGCTTATGAAAGCTGACTTGGTTGGCGCTGTTGCGGATAGTGAGGCAGAGTTGACTGTTTTTGCACCAACCAACGATGCTTTTACGGCGCTTCTAGCAGACTTGGGAGCTACTTCGCTCGACGATATTCCGGTAGAAACTTTAACCGATATCTTATTGTACCATGTGATTGGTAGCAAAGCCATGTCAACCGATTTAGCAAGTGGTTATTTCCCTACTTTGTCAACATTCAGCGACAACAACCTGTCGATGTACATTGAAGTTGGCGAGGGTGTAACGATCAACGGAAGCACAATGGTAACTGCTGCCGATATTGAAGCCGATAATGGAGTGATTCATGTGGTAGATAAAGTTATTCTTCCGCCGTCGGTAGTTGATATTGCCATTGCAAACGAAAATTTCAGCACGCTGGTAAGTGCAGTTGTAAAAGCCGGTTTGGTTGATGCGTTGAGCGCTGAAGGACCGTTTACCGTGTTTGCTCCAACAAATGCTGCTTTCGATGCATTGTTTGCTGACCTGGGAGTTTCAGGAATTGATGACCTAACTGCTGAGCAGTTGACTCCAATTCTATTGTACCACGTGGTTTCAGGAAATGTATTGTCGACCAGTTTAATGGATGGCGAAGTACCAACCTTAAACGAAGGAAATAACATTACTGTCGATCTTTCATCGGGAGTGATGATAAACGAAAGTAATGTAGTAGCCGCCGATGTTCAGGGAGCAAACGGTGTGGTGCATGTAATCGATAAAGTATTGATCCCATAATTTGATGCAATATATTTTAGTCAGGACTTCACTTCGAGTGAAATCCTGACTTCTCAAAAAAGAATTAGTAAACATATAAATACTAGAACCATGAAAACAGTAAAACAAATTTTTTCGATCGCCCTTGTGGCAGTAATGACTTTTGGTCTGACTTTAAATTCAACAGCAAAAGGAAGCGACGACACTTCATCGTCGACAGTAGTAGAGATTGCGGTTTCAAATCCTGATTTTTCAATCCTGGTTGAAGCCGTAACAAAAGCCGATTTGGCAGGTGCTTTAAGTGCTGACGGTCCGTTTACCGTTTTTGCACCAACAAACGACGCGTTCAAATCATTGTTTGCCACTTTGGGAGTGAAAGGTGTTGAGGATCTGACAGCCGAACAGCTTACGCCGATTTTAACTTACCACGTAGTTTCGGGAAATGTTATGTCGAGCGATCTGTCGAACACTTCGGTAAAAACACTGAATGGAGAGAAGATTCAAATCGACTTGTCAGACGGAGTAAAAATTAACGATAGCAATGTAATTGCAGCCGACATTAAAGGGAAAAACGGAGTAATACATGTAATTGATAAAGTGCTTATTCCTGAATAGAAATCAGGCGAACAGATTTTGAGTGCAAAAATACGCTATGACACTTAAGTAAAGATTTCCATGACTTTGAACCGGCTTCGAAAGGAGCCGGTTTTTTCGTTAAAGATTGTAAAAATGAAATGAAGCTGCCCAAATCCTTTTAATTATTCCTGCTAATTTTTATAAATTGCGTTTCTTGAAAAGGAGGATATTTTGAATGGAAGAGCTAAGATGGAGTAAGCAAATATTTGGGTCGAAGCTGGAGATCATGCAGGGCGATGAGAAGGTTGGTAATATTGATTGGGAAAGCATGGTGGGTTCAAAAGCGCAGGCTATAATTAATGGCCGCTATTTTACGCTTAATCGTGAGTTTTTCCTTTCGAAACTCGAAATATACGACGGCAACAGTAAATCGTTGCTGGCCATGGTAATGGTAAATGTGTTTAATCCGCGCAGCGATGTGTTGATAAATGGCAAACGTTTTGAGCTGGAAATAAAAAACTTTTGGCAATCGCGCTGGAGCTGGAAATACAACGGCGCTGAGATCGTAACGTTTGCCTCGCACGAATTCTTTTCAAAAGACAAAGGAACAATAGAACTGGCAACACCCATGAACGAAGAGGTGGAGATTCTTATTCTCCTGGGATTGTTTGTCCGCAACCAGTTCATTCTTTTTGTGCTGCTGATTTTGGTGGTGTTGTTCTTTGTGATTGTCTGATTTCAAAACAACTGATTTTTAATTTTAAACTCCCTTAATTTCTATTTTGTTTGTCTTTTGTAAATTATTCTTTACATTTGTCATGTAATCCTAACTTATTGCACAATGAAATTACTACCACACTACTTTAAAAAGATTGGAATTGGCTTATTGCTTGTATCGATAATCCTGGGACTTGACGGCTTTATCCACGGTTTTTTGGATGGCATCTCAGGACGAGAGTATAATAACGATTTTACACCTGTATTTCCTGAATTCTTCACACAAATTTCGGATTATGTACTTTTGTTAGGGCTACTTGCCTACATTTTGGCTAAGAATAAAACAGAAGATGAGTTGGCTCAAAAAATTCGTTACGAATCAGCATTTATTGTTCTGGTTATAACAATTCTTATTCTGATTTTTGTAAATATGGTTAATCCGAATTTTGAGATAAAACCAGGAATTTTTCTTTTTCTAGAGATGCTTGGTTATTTGTTTATCCGATTGATAAAGAGGAAAGCTATTTTGGGAGGAAATTATGAAGAACAAACTTAAATTTCACCGGGTAATGCTCGATAAAACCCAGCAGGAATTAGCCGATGCGATAGGCGTATCGCGACAAACGATTCATGCTATCGAGAAGAATAAGTTTGTTCCGTCGGTGCAAACGGCCATGCTTTTGGCAAAGTATTTTAAGCTTTCGGTAGAAGAGTTGTTCGAGCTGGAAGATTAAAAAAACCGTTCCTGCGTACAAGAACGGTTATATATGTTGAGTAAGTTTTCTACCCGCTTGTGCGGCAAGAAACCTTACGGAAAAGCGCCAACGCTATGTTGGCACTTGTAGTCTTAATCAATGTTCATATCATTTCGATCCGTCAACTGACGGAGAGAAATCTATCTGTACAAAAGCAGATTTCTCCTCCTATGTCGTCGAAATGACAGCTACTATCGTATCTCCGATCCGTTTTTAACCGTCTTATCCGGCGAAACGATTGACAAAGTTCCATCTGCATTTTCAGCACAAAGAATCATTCCCTGCGACTCAATACCACGCAATTTTTTTGGTGCCAGGTTTACCAAAATTGAAACCTGTTTTCCAATCAGTTCTTCCGGCTGATAATACTCGGCAATTCCCGAAACAACAGTTCGCTGGTCGATTCCGGTGTCGATTTTCAATTTTAGCAGCTTTTTGGTTTTGGCTACTTTTTCACATTCGATCACGGTTCCGGCACGAACATCCATTTTTACAAAGTCGTCGAATTCAATATTTTCTTTTGCTGGCGCTGCAGTAGCTTCCGCAATTTCGTTGGCTTTTTTGGTGTCGGCCAGTTTTTGCAGTTGCGCTTCTATTACTTTGTCTTCAATTTTTTCGAAAAGCAATTCAGGCTTGTTTACTTTGTGTCCAACAGGCAACAAATCAGTTTCACCCAGTTTTTCCCAATCCATTTTCTCCAGGTTCAGGAAGCCGCGCAGTTTATCCATGCTGAATGGCAAAAACGGCTCCAGGCAAATGGTAAGGTTGGCGGTAATTTGCAAACAGATATTCATGATCGTTTTTACACGCTCTGCATCTGTTTTTACTACTTTCCAGGGCTCTTCGTCGGCCAGATATTTGTTACCCAAACGTGCCAGGTCCATGGCATTTTTCAGTGACTCGCGAATACGGAAACTGTCGATACTTTTTTCAACTTCTCCTTTAATTTTTGCAATTTCAGCCAGTGTTTCCTTGTCGTGGTCGGTTAGTTCGCCACGGGCAGGAACTTCGCCATCGTAGTATTTCTGTGTAAGTACCAATGCACGGTTTACAAAGTTTCCGAGCACTGCTACCAACTCATTATTATTGCGGTTCTGGAAATCTTTCCAGGTAAAATCGTTGTCTTTTGTTTCCGGCGCGTTGGCAGTCAATACATATTTCAGCACATCTTCTTTACCCGGGAAATCATCCAAATATTCGTGTAGCCAAACGGCCCAGTTTCGTGAAGTTGAAATTTTATCGTTTTCTAAATTCAGGAATTCGTTAGCCGGTACGTTTTCAGGTAGATTGAAAGTTCCTTCAGCCTTCAACATACTTGGGAAAATGATACAGTGGAAAACAATATTGTCTTTTCCGATGAAATGCAACATCCGTGTTTCCGGATCTTTCCAGTAAGTTTCCCAGTCTTCGGTCAATTCTTTTGTTGCCGAAATATAACCGATAGGCGCATCGAACCAAACGTAAAGCACTTTGCCTTCAACACCTTCTACCGGAACCGGCACGCCCCAGTCGAGGTCGCGGGTTACGGCGCGTGGCATTAAACCACTATCGATCCACGATTTGCACTGGCCATACACGTTGGTTTTCCACTCTTTGTGGCCTTCCAAAATCCATTCTTTCAACCATGGCTCGTATTGATCGAGTGGCAGGTACCAGTGTGTGGTTTCTTTCAAAACTGGCTGGTTTCCGCTAATTGTCGAAGTTGGATTGATAAGTTCGGTCGGGCTTAAGGAAGTTCCACAGCTTTCGCACTGGTCGCCGTAAGCTTTTTCAAAACTACATTTCGGGCAGGTTCCAATTATATAACGGTCGGCCAAAAACTGGTTGTTGGCTTCGTCGTAATATTGCTCCGATGTTTTTTCAACAAACTTACCTTCGTCGTACAATTTCTTAAAAAACTCGGCAGCCGTTTCGTGATGAACAGGCGAGCTGGTACGTGAGTAAACGTCAAACGAGATACCAAATTTCTCGAACGATTCCTTAATAATTCCGTGATAGCGGTCAACCACATCCTGCGGTGTAATGCCTTCGTTTTTAGCCTTCAGCGTAATTGGAACACCGTGTTCGTCAGAACCACCGATCATAATTACATCCTCGTTTTTCAGGCGAAGGTAACGTGCATAAATATCGGCAGGAACATAAACTCCGGCAAGGTGACCGATGTGAATCGGACCGTTGGCATAAGGCAGTGCTGTTGTTATCAGCGTACGTTTGAACTTACTCATTTCGAAATATTTTGTCGTTCTTGAAAATCAATTTTAGGGCTGCAAAGATAACAAAAATCAGAGAGCTATTTTAAAACTATTACCTTCGCAAAAATTTTAGTTGAATGGCACAATTTTCACACATTATATTCGACCTCGACGGCACGCTCACCGACAATACGCAGGGCATTAAAAACTCGCTGAAATATGCGTTGGAGCAAATGCAGGTTGACGGTTATCACGAAAATATTCTGGACACTTTTATCGGGCCTCCGCTGCAGTGGGGATTTAGCACGCAGTTTGGAATGAACGAGCGCGACACAAAACTGGCGGTGGATTATTTTCGCGAATATTATGGTGAGCACGGCTGGCACCAAAACGATCCGTACGATGGAATTATGGAATTGCTGGCCGAGTTGGATGCTCAGGGAAAAAGAATGTATGTGGCCACCGCAAAACTGGAAAAGTACGCCAATAAAATTATCGAGCATTTTGAAATGGACCGCTACATTATTCAGTTAAAAGGCGCGGATTATCATGCGAAAAAAGCCACTAAAAACCAGATTATTGCAGATGTGCTTACGATGCAACAATTGGTTCCTTCGGAAGAAATTGTGATGGTTGGCGATACGGTTTACGATATTGAAGGCGGTAACGAAAACGAAATTTCTACCATTGCAGTGGGCTACGGTTTTGGAAAAGAAGAAGATCTGCGTGCTGCCAATCCTGATTATTTTGCCGAGGATGTGGAAGAGTTGTTTGAGCTATTAACTCTTTAATGTCGTTTGCCAATTACTTTGTATTTTTACAAATAGAAATTAATTGAAGCGGAGAGTTGACGTAAATTACTTCCGACTTCGATCTTCAAACTTCTGACATATTTTATGATTACACTACAACCCATACAACCCGGCTCAACAATACGAATTGTTTCTCCGGCCGGGAAAATAGAAGAAAAACATGTGATGCCCGCCGTTAAATGGCTGGAAGAACAAGGATACACCGTACTACTTGGCGAACATGTTTTTGCACAACATTTCCAGTTTGCAGGTGCCGACGAGCAACGCGCTGCCGATGTGCAGGAAGCGCTTGACGATCCCGATTGCGACGCCATAATCTGCTCGCGAGGCGGTTATGGAACAGTGCGAATTATCGAGCGACTTGATTTCTCGAAATTTTTGGAAAACCCAAAGTGGCTGGTGGGTTTTAGCGACATTACTATTTTGCATTCGCGATTGCATAATCTTGAAGTTCCGACTATTCACGGTGTGATGCCACGCTACTTTTTTGATGAGTCCGGCCAACCGTGCGAGGATTTAACTTCGATGATGAAACTGGTAAAAGGAGAGGGGATCAGTTACGAGGTAGATGCCAATGAATTTGATCGACCAGGTGTAGCTTCCGGTTATTTGGTTGGTGGAAATTTGTCGATAGTAAACAGTTTGCACGGCACAAAATATGACATTGATACTGATGGAAAAATACTATTTCTGGAAGACATTGATGAGTTTTTGTATCACACCGATCGGATGGTGCATCAACTAAAAATGAGTGGGAAATTTGATAAGCTGGCCGGATTGATTCTTGGCGATTTTACCGACATGAAAGACAATGAATCACCTTTTGGGCAAACGGTTCATGAGATATTTGCGGAGGCAGTAAAAGATTTTAATTACCCTGTTTGTTACGGATTTCCGGGAGGACACGATAAAAAGAACCTGGCACTGGCTTTTGGCCGCGAATGGGAGTTGGAAGTTGCTGAAAGCGGAACGAGCTTGAGATTGAAAGAAGATTGATGCAGATTGAATACGCGACCGTGAGAGAACCCAAGTATTGTTAAACTGATAAATTGTAAAATTGCTTTGCGTTTTCGCGTCTTGGCGAGAAATGAAACAAGTTCTGGTTTTTACATTCTTACTTTTGCTCCCGACACTACGGCCGGGATTTCGCTACGCTCAACTTTTCCTTTGTACTTTTGCCTTTTTACTTTTACCTTGAACACTGAACTTTAAACTCTAACAAAATGGTATCAACACGCGAATTGGGTGATTTGGCTGAGGGCCTGGCACAGGATTATCTCCGAAAGCTGGGGTATGAGATTAAAGCCACCAACTGGTACCATGGCCATTTGGAGCTGGATATTGTTGCGCAGGATGGCGACGAGCTGGTGATTGTGGAGGTGAAAGCGCGGTCGGGATTACGTTATGAGCATCCGTCGGAAGCGGTGACCAACTCAAAGATCAAACGAATTGTAGAAGCTGCCGATGCCTACATCATTGAACACAATAGCGAACTGGACACGCGCTTTGATGTAATCACAGTTATTTTCTTTCAGCAAGGTCACGAGCTGGAGCATTTTAAGGATGCATTCTATCCAACGATGTAAAGCGTCAAGGCAAAAGGCAAAAGTAGAAAGTCAAAAGTTCAGTGACCAGTCGCAGTTTGCAGTCTCGGTTGGTAATTTTAACAGTTTCACAATCTCATTCAATCTGCATCAATCTTTTTTCAGCATTAAACCACCACATCATTTTTATTTCTTCCCGAATCTACTATTTTTAGACTTTCCAAATTGGACATCATGAACATTGAAGAGATTCGCGAGTATTGCCTGCAGAAAAAAGGAGTTACCGAAAGTTTTCCTTTTGATGAAACCACTTTGGTTTTTAAGGTGATGAATAAAATGTTTTGTTTGCTGGGTCTCGATAATCACCGTGTGAGTTTAAAAAACGATCCGGATAAAAATATTGAGCTACGGGCGCAGTTTCCGTCCATTTACGAGGGCTATCATTTACACAAACAAATGTGGAATACCATCGAATTGAATGGAACAGTTCCGGCAAAACTGATGGCAGAAATGATCGATGAATCGTACGATTTAATCGTTGCGAGCCTCACAAAAAAGTTAAAAGAAGAATTGAAAAATTTATAAGCACTATGAAGTTATTAACGTTGTTTGCGGCATTGCTGCTGTCAGTTTCGGCGGTTTCTGCCAAGGGAGATAAAGAGGATTTTACCATTGTTAAGGAAGTGAAACACACGCCGGTTATTAGCCAGGGACGCACCGGAACTTGCTGGAGTTTTGCTACCACCAGTTTTTTAGAATCGGAAATTATGCGCAAAGGATTTCCTGAAACCAATCTTTCGGAAATGTTTTTTGTGTATTACAACTATAAAAACAAGGCGTTTCAGTACTTGCTTTATCATGGTAAAAACAATTTCGGAGAAGGAAGTCTGTCGCACGATGTATTAAAAGTTGTGGCTGATCAGGGCGTGATGTTGTACGATGAATTTCCCGGAATTCAGAAGGAGGGAAAATACAACCACTCGGCGTTGATAAAAGAGCTGCGCGATGAAACAGATAAAATTGACAGCGAGAAAAGAGGCAAAATTGATGTTTCTGATTTAAAAGGATTTAAGTCTGCATTGAAGAACGAGCTGGGCAAGTTACCGGCGGAAGCTGAACTGGAAGACGGAAAATATTCGGCGGCAGAACTTCGTGATAAATTTGAAATAAATCCTGATGATTATGTGGAATTGACCTCGTTCAGTCATCACCCGTTTTACGGACAATGTGTTGTTGAAGTGCCTGATAACTGGGCGCATGCATCGTATTACAACCTGCCAATCGATGAGTTGTTGGAAGTAATGCATTATGCGCTGAACAATGGTTTTAGTATTGCCTGGGACGGCGATACCAGCGAGGAAACCTTTGTACACAAAGAGGGGAAAGCCGATGTGCCTAAAAAATTGCAGGGAAAAGTTGATCAGGAAGAGCGTCAGAAAACGTTCTACGACCGCACAACTACCGACGATCACCTGATGCACCTGGTTGGTTTATCGAAAGATGCCGACGGAAAAGATTGCTTCTACACGAAGAACTCGTGGGGTGCAGATAGCAACGACTTTGGCGGTTACCTGCACATGACTGAAGATTATGTGCGTTTGAAAACCATCGGAATTATGTTGCATAAAGATGCCATTCCTGATGCAGTAAAATCAAAACTCGGAATATAATGCGCGAATTTCAGCTGAGCACCGAATATATTGAACTGGTAAAGCTTCTAAAGCTCTTGCGAATTGCACAAACGGGCGGCCACGCAAAAATCATCATTGAGGATGGTGAAGTGGTTCGGAACGGTGAACCCGAGTTCAGAAAAAGAGCGAAGCTGGTGAAAGGCGATGTGCTCGAAATTATGGGAGAAACCATTAAAATAGTATAAATAGATAAAGCCGGTAAAATTGATTACCGGCTTTGTTTTTTATGGAATAGAAATATTCGCGATTGTTTTTAAATCAATTGGAAATCTTTTTCGACAGAGTTTTTGAAAGTAGATAATGTTCAAAATAATAAATACTTTAGCCAATCAAAATAACCGTTTGCCCATGTTTAAAAAGATTTTAGCACTATTGTTTGTAAGCCTTGTTTTTAATGCGGTTGTGTCGGCACATTCCGGCAAACCCAAGTATCATGTAATTATTGATACCGATGGCGCGATTGACGACATGCGGGCGATTTCGATGTTTCTGGCGCAGAACGATACACGGGTTTTGGCCATCACCTGTTCGCAGGGAACACTGGCGCCCGATTCAATTTTTGTTAAAGTAAATAATCTGCTTTCGGCCTTTCATCACGAGGGAATTCCGGTTGGATTGGATAAAAGACTGGATAAAGATTTGCCGCCATGGGCTGTTTACACACAAAAAATCAAGTGGGCATCAGCAAAACGAACACTGCCTGTTTCTACTAAAGTCAGCTCAGTAGAATTGATATCATCGGTATTTGAAGACTACCCCGAAAAAATTACTTTGGTGGCTTTGGGATCGCTTAAAACTTATGCGGAATTAGTGGAGAAGTACCCGGAATATGTGGATAAAATCGAGCGAATTGTGTGGTATAATAATCCGTATATCGATACCGATTTTAATGAATCGGTGTCGCCGGAGAGTTACACTTATTTCAAGCATAAGAATATTCCGCTGGAAGTGGTGGGGAATAACTCGGATCATTACAATGTAGATGAGGCCTACCAGGAAACGGTTAAAAATACCAACTCAAAGTATGCAAAGCAGATTGCCTGGGTGCACCAACACCCGGAGATTGTTTCGCGAAAGAAAGCAGAACACCTGCAGCTTTGGGACGATCTGGTAGCGCTTTATCTAACAGTACCGATTCTATTTCAAACAGAAAAGGCAGAAGGCGAAGTGAGTTATGTGACTGTGCAAAACGAGCTACCTGACGAAGTAGTTAACAAGGCCATTTCTGCCATTCTGGAGTCGGGAAACCAAACAACTAATCGCGTTTTTAATTCCTTTCCTGTAGCTGCTGAGTTGTACAAACCAGCCTATGCAAAAATGTTGGAATCTACCATCGAAAATTACGGATTGATAGAATGGAAAGCCATTAGTATGACCAACGAAATTCACGGGCACACCGGCATTTATTCTATTATTGGCGCAAAAATGGGGATTCGTGCCATGGAGTATTTTAACGTTGGGGTGAATAATCTTACGATTAGCACTTTTGCCGGGAAGAAACCACCGCTCAGTTGTTTTAACGATGGTATTCAGATTAGTAGCGGTGCCACAATCGGGCAAGGATTAATTACCGTATCCGATACAATTCTGGAGGTTCCAACAATTACAGCTACTTTCAACAATCAAAAAATAAAGATCTCGGTGAAGCCTGAAATTGCGGCACAAATGCAGGAGGAGATAAAATACGGTGTTCAAACCCATGGTCTGCTAACCGAACAATACTGGTTGTATATTGAAAAACTAGCCATCCGTTACTGGAGCGAATTCGACCGAAATCAGATCTTTACCATCGAAAAGTTATAATGTAATTAGCGGCTGGCAGCAGCCAAAACAACTTGTTCCCTGAAAGATATTTCAGAAATTACGATCAATTCTGCAATCGAAAAGTTTGGGGCATGTAATTCGTAATCGATTAATCTTCGTATTTAAACGATACTTTTAGTTTTACACGGTAACATTCAATTTCGCCTTCGGAAATATGAATGTCCATTTGGCACACTTCTGCAATTCGTAAATCGCGTAATGATTTTGAGGCCATTTTTATGGCATTTTGAGAGGCTTGTTCCCACGATACCGGGCTGCTTCCAACCAGCTCAACAATTTTGTAAACGCTGTTAGGCATAACTTTCAGTTTTTTGGTTATTACTAAATTTTAAACGGTTTCATCTTTTACGCAGCGTAACCATAAATAGTTATACACACAGCTTTAATTTTAGCTGTACACTATAATCAATAAAAACGAGGAAGTAATAATCGGGGAAGTGTGCTACAGCTTAACCAGGAACAATCGTCCGGCAACAACAAGCAAGAGCATAATCAGGACAATTATATTAAATACCAGGTCTTTTGTTTCTTTTCTTTTTGAATGAACAAAAGTGGCAAGAACCATAATAATTGTGAGTCCGATAGCCGATATCGGAATTAAAATCTCGAATACAGAATAAACGCCCGGCAGGAAAAGTCCCAGTCCGCCCAACACTTCAAACGCACCGATTAATCGTAGTCGTTGTTCAGTGAAATCTTCGATCCATTCGAATACTTTTCTTAAGTTGTCTTTGGGCAAAACAAGTTTCAGCGAACCTGTTGTAAGAAAGAGAGCAGCAATAACAATTTGAATAATCCAGAGCGCTATATTCATAATAACAGTTTTTAATTAGCGTTGAGTTGTTTATTATTTTACGGGCTTACTGTTAAATAGTAACCCAATATTAATTAAATTGTTGCTTTAACCTAACAATCCTCTCTCTTTTTCCAGCTTTTTACAATTATTTGAGATAACTGTAAGTTTATTTTTTGTAAACCCAAACTTCCGACCCCGGATTGTCTTCCATATATTTCACTTTAGCAGCATCGGCTTCGCTAAAGGTTTTATAGCCAGCTATACCTACGATAAAGAAACGACCTTTTTTGCCAACATGAAAAGCTTCGTACCCTTTTTTCTGCAATTCGAGCAAATAATTATCAGCATTTTCTTTTACCGAAAAACTTCCGCCTACCAGATAGTACTTAATCGAGTCCTGTTCCAAAGGCATTTCTTTAACAGGCTCTGGTATGTTTTGTGTGGTATCGGCAGCCAAAGTTGTGTCTTCTTGGGCAATTGATACTGAGTCGGTTGCGGCCGAGTCAATAACAACCGGTTCCTGTTCTGTCGCAACTTCTTCGGTAATATTTACCGGTGGCATTTTTTCGTTATCGTCTCCTTCGTTATTGTTAAATCCTTTCAGAAAAATAAATACAGAAACAGCGAGCAATGGAATGATAATGAGCAGGAACATCCACGGTTTCCGCTTTTTCTCCTCTTTTTCTTTCGAACGAACTTCTTGTTTTTCTTCTTTTGGTTCCGGTTTTTCAACCACCGGCTCTTCGGTAACGGTTTCTTCTTCCTGTGGTTCTGGTTCAGGCTCCGGTTCTGTTACTTCGGGCTCCGGCTCAACTTCAGGTTGTTGCTCCTCTTTCGCTGCGGGAGGTGTTTCCTCAACAGGCGGTTTGGGAGGCTCCGGTTCGCTGATCGACATGGCGCCAAGGCCAAACGAATCAAGTAACATATTCTCTTCTTCCGATGCTTCAAAAACGATTTCACCCTGTTCGTTGTGCGAAAGTGTACCCACGCCTTCAACAAAAACTTCATCGCCTTTGTCGAGTTTAAAAAGCATTTCGTCGCGTTCTTTTTCAATTCGAACCAAGGCGTTAAAATGCGATATGTGGAGTTTTTCGGCAATATGGCCAACCAATAATCCGTCGTTGTTTTTTAGTTGCCCGTTAAACGAAATTGTTTTCGACGGAGGTTTTATTTCATCGCTCTCATCGCTAATCACCGCCGGCCGGTATTCCGAAACAAAAGCACCCAACCCGGGAATGATTACAATATCGTGTTGTAACAGAAGTGTGTATATTTCTTTTCCGAAGCTCACTTGAATGAATTTAGGTGGTAAAATTACAAAACATAAAGTAAACTGCAACTGCCCAAAAATTAAGTTTTTACAAAAGCCTGCCACACAAGTGGGTAAACTGTGGATTTCTGCATCGTTTTTTTCTACTTTTACGGCTCAAATCAATAAAAGTAATGGCAAAAAAGATTTTAGTTACAGGCGGAACCGGATACATTGGTTCGCACACCGTTGTTGAATTACAGAATTCGGGTTACGATGTTGTAATTGTCGACGACCTTTCAAACTCAAGTATTGACGTACTTGATAACATCGAAAAAATTTCAGGTAAAAAACCGGCATTCGAGCAGTTTGATTTGGCGGATGCTGCAAAAACCGATGAGTTTTTTAGCAGGAATTCGGATATTGAGGCAATTATTCATTTTGCAGCTTCGAAAGCAGTTGGCGAATCAGTTGAAAAACCATTGTTGTACTACCGCAACAACCTGGTATCGTTGATGAACTTGCTGGATTGCCAGTTGAAATATAATGTGGCAAATATTGTTTTCTCGTCGTCGTGTACCGTTTACGGGCAGCCTGATGTTTTGCCGGTAACCGAAGAAACACCACGTAAAGACGCCGAGTCGCCATACGGAAATACCAAACGTGTTAACGAAGATATTTTAAGCGACAGCATTGCTGCTTTCCCACAATTGAAAGGAATTGCACTTCGCTATTTTAACCCGATTGGAGCACATCCAACTGCGTTAATTGGAGAACTTCCATTGGGCGTTCCACAAAACCTGGTGCCTTTTATTACACAAACCGCCGCCGGTTTACGCGACGAGTTGAAAGTTTTTGGCGACGATTACGATACTGTGGATGGTTCAGCCGTTCGCGATTACATTAACGTGGTTGATTTGGCCAAAGCACACGTAGTTGCCATTGAGCGACTGCTGGAAGGCAAAAACAAAAAGAACTACGAAATTTTTAACCTGGGAACCGGAAATGGTTTGTCTGTGCTGGAGATCGTAAACGGTTTCGAGAAAGCAACAGGCGTAAAACTGAACTATAAAATTGTTGGTCGTCGTGCAGGAGATATTGAAAAAATTTGGGCCGATACTACTTTTGCCAACGAAGAACTGGGTTGGAAAGCTGAAAAAGGAACGGAAGAAACCTTACTTTCGGCCTGGAACTGGGAGAAAAAAGTTCGCGGAATTCAATAATATTTTCGAAATAAAACCTTTGTCAGTTTTATTTTGATCAATTCCTGTATTTTTGCCATAAAACAGACACATTATGAAGACAATACTAATTACCGGAGGTGCCGGTTTTATCGGATCTCACGTGGTTCGTTTATTTGTAAATAACTACCCCGATTACAAAATTGTAAATCTCGATAAACTAACTTACGCAGGTAATCTCAATAATTTAAAAGATATTGAAGACAAACCCAATTACGAATTTGTAAAAGGCGATATTGTTGACAGCGATTTTATCCAAAAACTGTTTGAAGAGCGTCAGTTTGATGGTGTGATCCATTTGGCTGCCGAGTCGCATGTCGATCGTTCGATTTCGAACCCAACAGAGTTTGTTTTTACCAACGTAATTGGTACCGTTAATTTGCTGAACGCTGCAAAACACATCTGGAAGGACAATTTTGAGGACAAACGTTTCTATCACATTTCAACCGATGAGGTTTATGGTTCGCTGGGCGACGAAGGAATGTTTGCCGAAGAAACTGCTTACGATCCGCATAGTCCGTATTCGGCGTCAAAAGCCAGTTCCGATCATTTTGTACGTGCTTACAACGATACATTTGGTGTGCCAACCGTTATTTCAAACTGTTCGAATAATTATGGTTCGTTCCAGTTTCCCGAGAAATTGATTCCACTGTTCATCCACAACATAAAAAACAACAAGCCGCTGCCGGTTTACGGTAAAGGCGAAAACGTTCGCGACTGGTTGTGGGTGGTTGATCACGCCCGTGCCATCGATGTAATTTTCCATAAAGGAGAAATTGGCGAAACCTATAATATTGGAGGTTTTAATGAGTGGACGAACATCGACCTGATTCGTGTGATGTGCCGCAAAATGGATGAAAAGCTTGGACGCCCGGAAGGTGAATCGGAAAAACTGATCACTTATGTGAAAGACCGCGCCGGCCATGACTTACGTTACGCTATCGATGCCACAAAAATTAAAAACGAACTGGGCTGGGAACCGTCGCTGCAGTTTGAAGAAGGTATTGAAAAGACCATCGACTGGTACCTCGAAAATACCGAGTGGCTGGAAAATTTAACATCGGGAGATTATCAGAAATACTACGAGCAGCAGTATGTGAAAAGATAAATTTTACCAAAATATTTTTTGAAAAGGAGATACAACATTGTGTCTCCTTTTCTGTTTTAGTTTTTGAATGCAAAATGGATTGTTGTAACTTGTACGAACACAAAATTCCGTTCTCAAAACATACAAAAATTAAAAGCACAAATATGAAACACAAATTTCTTTTGCTGGCGCTTGTAGCTTTATTTGCGGCGTGCAGCACTACAAAACAAGTGAGGAATTCGCAGAAAGGTTTAAAAGGCAACTGGACATTGTCGTCGATCACAACCGATCAGGGAAACAAAGTGGAGATTAAAGAGCTGTTTAACCAGGCATCGCCCGATTGTTTCGAGGGCAGCGAATGGACCTTCGTTAGCAATAACAATTCAGGAACCTACTCTTTTATGGATGTGGCCTGCATAAACTCCACTCATTCGATTAAATGGTTTATGGAAGAAGATGGACAGGACATTTATTTCCTGTGGAAGTTTATTCCCGATGGAGTGAAGCCAAAAGATGTAACTGCCGGTTATAAGCTGAAGTTAATTTCGGAATCGGAAACCGAATTTGTTTTGGCCCAGGATGCGTCATTCGAGGGCAGCATCATTTCAATTTATTATCAATTCGTAAAAAATTAAGATCATAGTTATGAAGAATACAACATTAGTGGTTCTTGTCCTTTTTGTGGCAGGAATATTTTTAAATAGTTGCAGCTCGTTGCAAAATGCAAACTCTTCGCAAAAAGGCGCAGGAATTGGTGTAGCGGCAGGAGCTGCATTAGGCGCGTTAATTGGCGGAAAAGATAACCGTGCGGCAGGTGCTTTGGTTGGTGCTGCCGTTGGTGGTGGTGCCGGTGCTGTCATTGGCAAACAAATGGATAAGCAGGCTGAAGAAATTGAAACAACAATGCCCGGTGCCGAAGTTGTTCGTAGCGAAGAAGGAATTCAGTTAATTCTGGACGAAAATGCCGATGTGCGTTTTGGATTTGATAGTTCAGATCTTACCGCTGATTCAAAGGCAAATATTGGCAAACTGGTGGAGATTTTCAATAAATATCCGGATACTGATATTTTGGTAATCGGGCATACCGACAGCGATGGTGCAGAAGCGTACAATCAATCCTTGTCGGAAAGACGTGCAGCATCGGTTGTTAGTTTCCTGAAAACAAACGGAATTATGGCATCGCGCTTAAATTCGGTAGGAATGGGTGAATCGCAGCCGCGGGCAACAAACGATACCAAAGAAGGAAAAGCTCAAAACCGTCGCGTAGAGTTTACCATCACGGCTAACGAAGACATGGTAAATGCTGCAAAAGCAGAGGCTGGCGAGAATTAATTTCGCATAAGAAATTCGGAGAAAATGAATGTATTTTTTTCGTTTTCATTGTGATGAGGATGCCATCTTTTATAAGAGATGGCATCCTTTTTTATAAATAAAGGAGTAAAAGTTTCAGAAACAGAAATTTATACTATCTTTGCGCCACATTTTTCAAAATTAAAAAATAGAATTATGCCAGTAAAAATGAGATTAG